>CAVQCK010000001.1:0-450326 GCA_963710955.1 uncultured Actinomycetes bacterium
GGGCTTAGGCGGTGCGCTTTCGGGAGGAGCTGGCGCGACTACATATATAAGGGTTAACAGGCCAAGTTCAACTTGGGATTTCGTGCGTGATTGTGGGGAAAAGGGGCCTTTCCGGGGATCCAAATCGCCTCGTACCGATCCGCACAAGCTCCGCTAGAGACCTCGCGCACTAGGTCATGCCCCGGGGCTCGGGTCCGCCCGGCTTCGCCCGTGACCGACCCGTTGCTGATAGACCCGCAGCTGGCGGGCGTCCTGTATCTCGGGCGCGCAGCTTCTCGCTCGATCCGTATTCGAGATTCCCTAGGGATACAACGGACGCCAGGCTGGAGTTCGAGGCCCTCTGCCACATCCGGGATCTCAGCGGCCTGGACCTGATCAGCGCGGCGTGAGCGACCGCGAAGAAGATCTCGTCCTGCTAGTCGAGGAACACGGTCGCCGGCAGCTGGCGATCGTCAAGGCCAGCGATGAGACCTGGGAAAAGCTCCAAGGCGTGGGCGACTTCGGTCCACATCAAGGTGGAGGGAGTGCAGTCGAAGCGGAGGGCGCGATGCCGAATCGCCGTCCGGGCGCCTCGCCATCGACCTCCTAGCCGTCTTCGTGCGCCCCTCGGCTCCTCGCGGGTCGGGCGCCGCCGGGGGTCGGGCACCAGCGCAAGCCGCCTGTTCGCCCGCATCCGTCGCCCGGCGGTCAGTGGCGTCCTGAAGAGGCCCTTGACAACGTCTGAATCTATGAGATGGTCGCACATGAAACGAATGGGTCGATCATCTGATCGACTCAGGAGGGAGTACATCGCATGACATCAAGACGACGTCGCAGCGTGATCGCGGTGCTTGTGACTGGAGTCGTGGGGATGATCGCGTTTGCGGGCATCGCCTCGGCGGAGTCGACCAACACGTCCACCACGACCACCCTGGGGATCAGGGCGTTCGTCGATAACGGCTTCAGCGGGGCCCTGGTGGGCGTCCCGGGTGGCGCCATGGCCATGGAGTGCTCGAGCGGGACCGTGGCCCTTGCCGTCCAGGGCACCGCGTCGAACGGGATGGCGAAGGCCAACTACTTCGACGAGGGCAACACCCCGGTCACGCGCTCGGAGGATGACCTCGACAACACCGATACCCTGACCCTGAACCTCGTCGGGGATCGTTGAGGAGGTCACCGGGCACACGGAGTTCGTGAACGGAAACCAGAACCGCACCCTCACGATGCAGTACTCGACCGAGGACGGCCCGCCGAACTCGACCGCCGACTGCGCGGTCTGGGGTACGGCCGTCAAGGGCATCGGCTAGGACTGGCAATACTCGTACGGGGGAACTCCCTCCTAAACGACGATTTGGGACCCGCTTCGGCGGGTCCCGGTCGTTGTGGGGCACAAGAATCACGAATCGAGACGCTGGCTGATCTCACGCTGCCGGCCCGCTCCACCTGGGGGGCCGGTAAGCCGTCCCGGGGCGTTGGCGGTCCGGACGGGCGAGCGATGACCGTTGCCGGTCGAGTTCGCCTGGGTAGCCTGGAGGGCGGCGCCGGGGCGCCGGGCACGACCGCAAGCCGCTGGTTAACCCGCGGATCCGTCGCCCTCGCGGGCCGTCTGGTGCATAAACTGACACCCTCTTGACAACATCCGACCGCTGTGAGAGGGTCGGCTCGCTTAGACCTAGTCGAGTCGATCATCTGATCGACTCAGGAGGGAGTACATCGCATGACATCAAGACGTCGCAGCGTGATTGCGCTGCTTGTTACCGGAATCGTGGGGATGATCGCGTTTGGGGCCAGCGCCTCGGCGGCGGTCAACTCGACCTCGACGGTCACCCTGGGGATCCACGCGTTCGTCGATAACGGCTTCTCGGGGGCCCTGGTGGGCGTTCCGGGTGGCGTCGTCGCCGAACAGTGCTCGGGGAACGACTCGAGTCTGGCCATCGTCGGCACCGCGTCGAACGGGCAGGCGAAGTCCAACTACGTCAACGAGAGCGGGGCTCCCCCCTCGGAGCGCGCATTCGCGGCGGACGACCTCGACAACGGCGACGCCATCCCGCTGAATGACGCCGGGATTGGTAACGAGGTCAGCGGGACCGGGGAGTTCGTGAACGGAAACCAGAACCGCGTCATCACGATCCAGTACGCGGTCGAGGACACCCCGGACAACAGCAGCGCCGACTGCTCGGTCTGGGGTTCGGCCGTCAAGGGGCTCGGTTAGTCCTCGCAATACTCGTACGGGGGGCACTCCCTCCTAAACGACGACTTGGGACCCGCTTCGGCGGGTCCCGGTCGTTGTGGGGCACAAGAATCACGAATCGAGACGCTGGCTGATCTCACGCTGCCGGCCCGCTCCACCTGGGGGGCCGGTAAGCCGTCCCGGGGCGTTGGCGGTCCGGACGGGCGAGCGATGACCGTTGCCGGTCGAGTTCGCCTGGGTAGCCTGGAGGGCGGCGCCGGGGCGTCGGGCACGACCGCAAGCCGCTGGTTAACCCGCGGATCCGTCGCCCTCGCGGGCCGTCTGGTGCATAAACTGACACCCTCTTGACAACATCCGACCGCTGTGAGAGGGTCCGGCCGCTTAGACACAGTCGAGTCGATCATCTGATCGACTCAGGAGGGAGTACATCGCATGACATCAAGACGTCGCAGCGTGATTGCGCTGCTTGTTACCGGAATCGTGGGGATGATCGCGTTTGCGGGCATCGCCTCGGCGCAGTCGGTCAACACGTCCTCGACGACCACGTTGGGGATCAGGGCGTTCGTCGATAACGGCTTCCAGGGCGCCCTGGTCGGTGTCCCGGGTGGCGCCATGGCACTGCAGTGCACGAGCGGGCAGGTGCAGCTCGCCGTCCAAGGCACCGCGTCGAACGGGATGGCGAAGGCCAACTACTTCGACGAGGGCAATACCTCGCGGACCCCGTCCGAGGATGATCTCGACAACGGCGACACCCTGCCGCTGAACTTCTTCCCGGGGTTCAGAGAGGTCACCGGGCACACGGAGTTCGTGAACGGAAACCAGAACCGCGTCCTCACGATGCAGTACTCGACCGAGGACACCCCCCCGAACTCGACCGCCGACTGCGCGGTCTGGGGTTCGGCCATCAAGGGCATCGGTTAGTTAGCCGTTTAGGAGATCGGCAGGGACCCTCCTGCCACTGACTCGACCAGGGGCCCGCTTCGGCGGGCCCCGGTCGTTTCGGGGGTGGCGAGCCATCTCCGCGCGCTGCCCGGCTCCTCGTGGGTCGCTGGCAACAAGCCCGCCCGGTGGACATTCGGTCAATCCCAACCCTTGACCACTAGCCGAGAGCCCAGGTGGCTTCCCTACGCGCTCCCATGGACTCTCAGGCACCCCCCGCACCAATCACCACGGGGTCGTTCCCCACCACTGGCATCGGATTGTGAGCCTTCAGGAGCGCGTCAGGCTGGTCCGGGCCAAGGGCGCGTATGACAGCGCTGAACGCACGCAGAGCCCGTGTGAAGTCAATCCCGCATCCCCAAGTGCCAATCACAGTGGCCCTGCCCTCTGTCACTCGTCCCGACCCGGCTACACGCGGGCGCGAAATACGAGCCATTTTTCCTGTCTCCTGGAGCACTCCCGGGCCATATCCGGCCTCCTACGGCAAGCCGGTAGCCTATCTCCTCCTCCACACCTGTTCCACGGCCTCCGTAGCCGCTCACGGGCTCCTCGTGTCCTCTTTTGCGGGACATTCGGTCCGTGGCCTCACACGCGCTTACAGGGATCCGGGAACCCGGGCAGGATCCGGGGCGATCGTTAGCCTGGGAATCGCTCATCGGCCTCTTGCGAGTGAGCCTCAAAGCTGGCAACGCCGCTCCTGACGGGGCGGCGTTCCATTTGTCCGACCTGCCCCACGCTATTCCGATCGTGACAATGCCGCATCGCCTGAGCGGCAAACTACGGTTGGCCGGGGCGACTCGCGGACCTACAGTCGGCGCATGGGTCTTCTTGATCCCGGCCGGCTACGGGCGATTCTCGCCACAACCCTGGTCGCGCTGGCGCTACCGGCGAGCGCGGCAGCGCAGCCGAAGCTCCTCCTGATGCACGCCGGCGCCTTCTCGGGCGGCGACCCGAGTTCCGAGAACAACGCCGTCGCCTACGCGCAGGCCCATGGCTTTGCGACCAGCAACCTCGACTACCCGCTCTGCGACCCGCCGCGGGCGATGCGCTACACGGTGAACGCCGCCACCTCCGCCGCCAAGGGCGGCTCTCCCGTCTACGCCTACGGCGATAGCTCCGGGGCAATGCTGGCGGCACGACTGGCGGAGCAGAACAAGGTCGAGGCCGCGGTCGGCTACTCGCCGGTTCTCGACTGGTCGGGCTTCGTTCGCTCGCACCCCAACGCATCGACGCTCGACTGTCAGCGCCACTTCTCCGACAAGCAGCTCGACACCGTCTCGCCCGGCGAGTACTCGGCGACCGATCCGATCATCGACATCAGCGGCATCGACGACACGACGGCGCCAAACGACCTCGCGGTGGCGTGGGACCTGCGCGACCCGCTCGTTACCACCTGGCAGGTCGCCGGGGGCCACCTTGGCGGTGGCCCGACTACCGCGACCTACCAGACCAACATGCAAAGCGGCATCGACTGGCTCGCGGCGCAGGCGGGGCTGCCGTAGCTGCCTGTCTCGCGGAGCAGCGGTTTGGCCAGGTCTGCCTCACTTACCGGGTCCGGTTAACGCCAACCCCGATTGCAGCGGGCACACGAGGGCCGCAGGTTGGCGTCAGGCGAGCCTTGCGGGCACCCGGCCTTGAGATCGAAGGGCCTACGCTGGCGACCGTCGCTCTGCTCATCGCTGCCCGCGGTGGCTCCGTGGGCTCCGCTGATCCGAGCTACCTCCCGGGCAGTCGGCACCGGATCATCGTGGCTAGCAGACCACCTGCAGGTGGAACGGGCGAACCGCGTTGTGACCCGAGATGTTCATCGTTCGCACGAAGACGGCCTTGGGGTTGCCGACCGCCGGGGCGGTGGTGGTGAGCCCCGCTGGTGCTTCGCCCGCGTTGTTCTCTCCGATCCCCGCGACGTAGGTGCAGTGGCTGACGTCCCTCGGGAAGGCGACCGAACAGGCGCTGGCCTTGGGGCTGCCGTGGTGGCCGGTGGCGATGTTCGCGCTCGTGCCGGGCTGCGTGGCTCGAAGCAGGGTGCAACCCCCGGCTCCCTTGCCGACGACGGCCGACAGGACATTGTTCGCCCTGGCCGCCGTGCTCGCGATAGTAGCCCGGTCCGCGCTCACCGCGTGGCTCGCGGATGGCACCTGGTTTAGCGACTTTTCGTCGATGTCGCTGCCGCTCAGCGAGTCGTTCTTGACCTTGGCGCCGTTGACGGCATTGTCATGGAGCTTGTCCTTCGTCACGGCGCCGTCCTTGATGTCGCTGGTGCCGATCGTAGCGGCGGCATAGCCGATGCCGCCGATCGAAACGAACACCGCGATCAGTGCGAGGGCCAGCATTGCTGGTGACGGACGGAGTCGGTTCGTAATCACGGGGTTCCCCCTTTGGGCTGGACCGGACGGCAACCGGTTCGCTGCCAACACTTGAAGTCCTCCCGCTCTCCTGCCGGAGATGTCAAGTCATCGGTGGTGCGCGGGCGGTCGGCTTACCGCCGACCCTGCATCCGAGGAGCGCGGCCCGACGCGCCGACGTGGGCGCCTGCGGCAGCGACCTTTGAGGCATGAATAGAGAGGCGGCGGGCGATCACGCGGGGTGGGCGGGGTGAGAGGATGAACGGATGATCGGCGCGCGAGCCACCGACGATGCCGCAAGGCCGGGGCAGCAGGGCGAGGTAAGTCAGCCCGAAGGGAAATCCAGGGCTGCCAAGGAGCGGTCCGCCTGATGCGCTCGCCGGCGCCGGTGACCGTGACGCCGCGGGCTGGGTCTTGGCGGGCTCCGCTTCGCGGGGCACTGGGATCGGCGCGGAGCCGTCGCAGGCGGGCTCGAGCCCTCGGGACGGGAAGCGAGCCGTTCGATGAGTTTTCGATCCGATGGCTGGCGCTGTATCAGGGCCGCACGGGCCGGGGATTCTCGGAGAACGCTCGCCGCGAATACGGGCGGGCCCTGCGCTTGCACGCGATTCCGTTCTTCGGATCGAAGCCGGTCGGCGCGATCGAGCCGCGCGACGTCCGTGAGTTCGTCGCGGAGCTTGACGACAAGGGGCTAAGCCAGGGGACGGTGGTCAAGTACCTGACGCCGGTGAAGGCGCTGCTCGCGACGGCCTGGGAAGACGGCGTGATCGAAAAGCATCCGGCATCTGGGCTGCGCGTGAACGGCGGCGGGCCCCACGACGTTGAGGGTCAACGCGCGATGACGCCGGATCAATGCCGGCGATTACTGCTCGCCCTGCCGCCGCGGTGGCGATCCTTTCACCGGCTGTTGCTCGAGACGGGCCTTCGCGTCAGCGAGGCGCTGGGGCTCGACTGGAGCGACGTCGAGCTGGAATCTCGGCCGAGGATCTGGGTTCGCCGCCAGCACTACCGGGGAACAACCGGTCCGCTGAAGACGCGCGCCAGTCGCCGCCAGGTGCCGCTCTCGTCGGGCCTCGCCGAATTGCTGCGTGCCTCGTGCGAGGAGGCCGTTCATGAGCCCGTTTTTGCGACCGCGAATGGAACCCGCCATTGGGAGCGAAACATCCGCCGGGTCCTAGCACCTGCCGCGGCGAACGAGGGACTTGAATGGATCGGCTTCCACACCTTCCGGCACACCTGCGCCGCGATCCTGTTTGCATCGGGAAAGACGCCGCTTCAGGTCTCGCGCTGGCTCGGACACGCGGATCCCGCGTTTACGATGCGCACCTACGCACACCTGATTGAGCCGGGCTTGGGGACGGCCGAGATTTTCAATCGCGTCAGCCAGTACCCAACGGCCTGACATCGATGCGTGAGCTTGGGCCGCCGCGCGGAAGCAGGTTTGAACGGGCGCGAGGCTAGCCGACGGGGATGGCGCCGATTAGTCGCCCGAGCCGTTCATCCGTAGGCGCCGAAAGGCTCGGCGACCTCAGCTCACGAACGTCGCCGGGACGTTGTTCTTGGTCGCCGACCACGGCACCCACGATGACGGGCTATGGCGCTCCGAAGGCACAGCGGCGGGGACAGACTCATCGTGGCAGTTGAAGACAGGGGAGTGTCGGCGCCCTCGGGGATCGACCACTCAAGCCATAGCGAGTCCTTGGGTCTCGGCCCGGAGCACGGCGCCGTCGCGGGCGACGTGCCCTGCTCGAGGATGCGCCGGCGCATGGTCGGCATCGGGGCCTCCTCATGGCCGCCCATGGTGGAGATGATCCGCATCTTTGCCGCCGGGTTCTTGATCAGCGCTGAGCGCAGCGAGACGTAGAGGTCGTCACGGGCGTGCGATCCCAGCTCGTCGACGATCACGAGCCAGGGGTCGTGGCCCATCTGCTTTTCGGCGTCGGCTGAGACGACGATCAGCCGGCCGTCCTCGGGGGCACGGATCCCCCTAAGGGTGAAGGTGAGGCGCTTGCGAAGCGCCGGGATCTGCCTCGCGAACCTGGACGCGGCCCGGTAGAGGTGCTGGGCCTGGTCGCGTGCGCTCGCCGCGGCGATGATCGTCGCCTCGGGGTGAAGGACGAGCTCCCACAGGCCGTAGCAGCCGAGGAGCGTCGTCTTGTCGGGCCCCTCGGTTGGCTGATCACCACTTCGCGCCGGTCCGAGAGGACGGCCTCCATCACGTCGAGCTGGAACGGCTCCAGGTCGAGCCCGACCTCGGAGGCGAAGCGGCGAAATGGCGCGAGCTCAACCATCCGCCGCTAACCTCCCGTGAATGGAGGGGCACGACGGGATTTCGCGTGCACAGCGCATCGCCTTCAACGAGGCCTGGCGCCGACATCTGAACGAGCGCAAGGCTGAATGGATGACCTCCGGCCTTCCAACCGCCGGCTTTCGATGCGAGTGCGGACGCCTGAACTGCGACTCGCGGCTACCCCTTTCGCTAGAGCAGTGGGACGAGCTCCATTCAGCATCGGACCGCTTCGTGGTAGCGCCGGAGCACGTCGCGGTCGACGTGGAAGTCGTGGTCGAGCAGAATCCGAACTTCTGGCTCATCGAAAAGCAGGACGAGGCTGAAGAGATCGTCGAGAAGGTGGACTAACTGCACCTTGCCGACGGGCGGGGAAGCGGTCGAGCTCACTCATCGCGATCGCCCAGGGTCCGGGCGAGCCAGTCGTCCTCATCAGCGCCATCCGCGCCACGGAGCGCGCGTTCAAGGGCGACTGGGCCTCAACCTTGCCGGCCCTCGCACTCCGGGCGAGCAGGATCACCACCTCCGCGTAGGTCGGCGCGTCATCGAGCGGTCCGGCTCGACGCAGGAGCTGACGGACGAACGCCGAGCGGCTGACTCCCTCGCCGCGAAGCTCATCGACCCTGCCGATCTCGTCGGCGCTGATGCGAATCGAGATGCTCTCCGTGTCACTCATGCGCTGTGGTCATTTCGGCTGTTTCTCCGACGCGAGCAGGCTGCTACGGCGCGCAATTTCAAACGCGGTCGCGGCGGTTTCAACCCTCCCCCTCTCCGGGTACCGGAGAGCGAGGCACGGACGAGGCCGCTGCCGCTCTTGTTCTCTGCTTGTGGGCGGCAGCGGCCTCTCTTCTGTGGATGTATCTGCACACTGTTCTCGTCCCTCCCCTCCGGGTAAGGGGGTCCCCGCCGCTGCCGCTCTTGCCTCTCCCATGGTTTCGCAGAGCGGCACCGGCTTCTTCTCTGGGGCGGCGCGGCGATCGCGATCCCGGCGATCTCCCCTCTCGGCACTCGGCCGAGGTCCTTCCCGCGGGAGAGGGTTTGATGGCGGCGACTTGGGGAAGTGAGCGAGCTGACGGTGGACAGTGATGTCTCCATCGTCCACTTCCTCCCAGGACTGGGCTCACTTCGGTGGGCCCTCAGTTATTGCGGCGGCCTACTGTCCACGGAAGGCCTCCCGGCCCAGTCCCAAGTCGGGTAGGGTCGGGGCCTTCCGTGAGGTGACCCCGGTCGGCGTGTGTTGTGGATGACTTCCGGCGCGTCGGCCGGGGCTTCTCCGGGGCTTCTGTTGGCTTTCCCGCTGATCTCCGCGGGAAACCCCGGATGCGGCGGTGCGAGGGTCATTACGAACCATCTCAGCCCCGATCGGCGGGTTCCACTGTCAAAGCGCGGCCGGGGCTCTTCTGCAACAGCGGTAGAGTCGGCAGTGGCCGCTGTCTGCCCTGCCCTCTCACCCGACGGAGATACGGGCGGCAGCGGCTTCATGTTCACGAAGTGCTACTACGCGCTCTTCGTCTTCGACCCGGACGGCATTCGGGTTGAAGTGTTCTGCTGGCCCCGTGACGAGACGGTGGCCTAGCGGCTTCAGGTCCTCGGGTCGGCCAGCTCTCGCGAAGGAGCTGGGAGCGGTCTAATCCGGGACGCCGGCGGCCTTGAGCGCCTGCCCGAGATCCTGTCCCCACTCGAAACGGACGATCCTGCCCTCGTGGAAGGTCCAGGTGTGTGCCTCCTGGTTTACGAGCTCCCGCTCGCTTCCCCGGCCGCGAATGTGCCAGCTGACGGCGGCAACAACAACGTCCCCACAGTCGTACAGCTCCTGAAGCTCGTGGCGGGATTCCTCCCAGACTTCGGCGAACCGGCGCATGGCCTGCGCGACGGGGCCGAGCCCACGGCGCACCCCCGGTTCAACCGCATAGGGAGGATTGACGTACTCAATCTCGGGAGTCGCGAGTTTCAGCAGCTCCTCAGGATCCCGATCGATCAGCCCCGACTCGTATACGTGGCGCACCATCTCGACGTTCTGCGGCGACATTGCCGGGCACGGTATAGGGTCAGCGCAACGTGATTTCGACAATCGCAGTGGCGACAGACGGCTCTGCGACCGCCAGCAAGGCCGTCGATATGGCGCGGGACCTTGCGCGGCGATTCGATGCCAAGCTTGTCCTTCTTAGCGCGTTCAAGGATTCAGGCCGCCAAGCGCCCGCCGACTCGCTCGAGGTTCAATGGGCTACCAGCAACTCTGCCCGGGTTCGGGAGATCCTGAGCCGAGCGGAGGACCAGATGCGTCGTGAGGGAATCGACTGCACGACCCGGGTCGAGGAGGGTGACGCCGCGGACGTCGTGGTCCAGCTTGCATCCGAGTGCGGGGCCGACCTTCTCGTGATCGGGAACAAGGGCATGCAGCGTCGGGTGCTCGGGAGCGTGCCGAATACGGTCGCCCACAGCGCTCCCTGCTCCGTCCTCGTCGTGAAGACGACCTAACCGGCACCGCGGTCACAACTACGTGGACTCGGTCGGATCAATGAGATCGGTGCCGGGTTTTCGGGCTGAGTCCGTGCGGAAAGTACCTACGGTGGGCGGACTTCGTAACGGCGCGTTTCACTGCTCAAGCGCGTCGGTGGCGGCGTGCCGACCTCGGGCGCTTCTGCTTCGCGTGAAAGGGAGCGCATGCTCCTATTGCAGATCGCGTACCGCTTTCGCGGCGGCAGTCTCGTGGGGCCTGTGGCGGCGCCCGGCTAGTTGGTCGGAGCCCAGGGCTGCGGGAGTAGGCTCCCCAGGTTATGTCTGTTGGGCGAGCAGGCTTGCTCTTGGTAGTAGTCGGCCTCGCCGCTGCGTTGCTCGCTGCGCTGGCCGATCCGATCGGGATCGGCAGCGGCGGCTTCGTTGGAAACAGATCCTCCTGCTCGCGGTGGGGTTGCGTGGCGGTCGTCGGGTGCCTGCTGCTACTAGTCCCGAGATTGCGGGCCGACGACCGCACAGACGCCCGCTAAATCCCCTCGCTCGTTGACCGCCGCCAGGCGGCAGCTTGTGGCGCAACCCCGCCGGCGCGGGTCTGTTTACGAAGGGCGGGGGCGCTCGAGGCGCTTAAAGACCCAGCCGGCGCTGCTTGAAGCGCCCCCTCTTCGTCAGTCACGCCGCCGGCGGCAGCGCGTGGCGCGGGGGCGCTCGGCGCCATTGGCCTCGCGCATTTCAGGCAGCGCCAGACCCCGTCCTCGTCAATCGCCGCCAGCGGCCAGTCGCAGCGGCAGCGCTCGGTCGTGTACGTCGCTCGCTCCAGCCCTTGGCGGACGACGAGGATGCGTTGCATCGTCGTGGCGGTCGTCGGGATCGCCCCGCGCTGCGGCAATAACGCCTTCCAAGGTGGCCGCTGCGACCCGGTCTGCGCCGTTCGATAGAAACCCCGACCACGCGGGGGCAGGTTGTCCTTAGGAGAGTGGAGACGATCCGGTCCAAAGGGAAACGCCGGATCATTCAGCGCCTGCCCCCGCTCTTCACAAGGTTCTCATCACAATTCCGACAGCTTGGGCGCAGGACCCCGGCCCGTTGGTCCCGCCGCCGGGGCCCTGCCCGATGTAACGGCGACTCACGAAGGGGATGGAGCCGCCAACCGTTGCAACACGGTCATGGGGGCCTAAGTTTCGGAGGCCGGTGGAGGCGACGGTTGCGGGGCGCCGCAGCGTCGGCAACGATCAGCCACGCAGGAAAGCTAGGAGCGCGACGTGACGGAATCGGCCTCCAGGCGAAACGTCTCCGATCACGAAGGACTCATCCCCCAGCGCCCACGCCACCCGCCGCCGCGTATTCGCCGCGTCTGCGGCGTGCAGTCTCGCCCCAACCCGAGCTCTCGCGGTATTCCGTGCTCTGGACACCCGCCTTCGCCAGGAGGTCCGGCGGTGCGAGCCGCTTCGCCTGACCGTGACGAGGCAGAACGCATCGGAGCTCATGCCGCCTCGCGTTCTTTTCGATGAACAGGGTGTCCAGCTCAGTCTTGGCGCACACAGGGTCCTGATGCTCAGGCGATCAGCGGTAGGCGGCCCCCGATGCCAGTCAAGTCGATCAGCTGGGAAACCACCGGCGATCCGCAGTCGATGCGGAGGCGATCCCTATCCTCGGGCGAGCGCCCAGCCGCCCAGAGGAGCACTCGCAAACCCACAGGGTCGATGAAGCTCACCGCTGTGAGGTCGAGGACGATCGAGGACGCGCCGCTCTCCAGGGCGTGTAGCAGAGAGTGCTCAAGCCCAGGGGCGCTGGCGATGTCAAGCTCGCCGACCGCCCGAAGCACAAGCGAGTTTCGATCTTGCTCGACCCGAATCGTAAGGGGGCCGTGCCTTCGCACCGAAATCGAAGTAGCCAAAATCCGGGGACCCTCCTCCTCAGTCCTCCCGCGACGCTCACCAGGCTACGGGTCGGCGGCAACACCGTTTGGCCAGAGTTCGATCCGCTGATTGGACGCTTTGAGGCAATGGGAGGGTCGCGACGATCTGGTCGCGATCCCTCTAGCCGCTGGAACCGGGAGGGAGGGGGAGGGTCGCGGTGGCCGCAAGTAGCGCGAAAAAGCCGCGTCAGCACGCCGCAAGCGAGGCAGCCGCCGGCACAAGCCTGCCAGGCGCCCGCCGGCAACCCGTAGCTCTCGGCTCCGACCCACTGGTCACAGACGAAGCGCCGGCCGCGGGCCCGGCTGGATAGGCGTAGGGTGGACAGGCACTGAATAAACGGAGGAGGGGAATCATGCTCTTAGTCACGACCTACAAGCTCAAGCCGTTCCTCAGCAATGACGAGGCACGCGAACTGTTGGGCGTCTTCGCCAAAGAGGGTGCGGGACCCGGCGCAACAGCGCACTACGTGGCCGCCGACGGCAGCCACGGCGTGGTGATCTCAGAAACCGACGACGTGGAGGGCCTCTACGCGAACCTCCAGAACTACACGCAGTGGGTCGAGTACGACTCCAAGGTGATGCTGACCGTCGAGCAGGCCTTGCCGCATATCCAGGCCTCGCTTGCCTGATAGGCGCGTCGGGTCGCCTTGGGGCTTGCCTACCTCACCGGCCTTGACCCCGCGGCCCTAACGGGCTTGCTGCATCGGGGCGTGGACGCGTAGCGGCGTAAAGGCGGTAGGTCTGCCCGGTTAGCCTGCTCGGCGGGTCGCGCTCGGCCTGCCATTTGCACTCGTCGCAGGCCTTGCCCCGGGGGCGCTGTTTTCCGGCGAGACTTGATCGGATGGGCTGGCTTCGGCGCGGCGCGATCCGCCGTCAAGGTGTCGCTCGGCCAGCTCGGCACGCACCGCTCGCAGTTCGCGCTGGCGCTCGATGACCCGGTCGGCGAGCAGCGTTGCGACCCGGTCCAGGAGCACGATCCGCTCCAACTGTCGGGCCAGCTGGCGCTGGCGCAACTCCAGTTCGGCAGCCGCTTCCGCCAGTTCGGCCTGTGCGCCCGCGAGGCAGTTGTGGAGCGCGTTCACCTCGCGGTAGTGCGCACCAAGCGCCGCCTCGACATCGCGGCGGCGATAGCCGAGCAGCGATCTCTTGAACAGCGAGGACTCGATGGTGTTGAGGCTACTCCCCGCTCGCGGCCGCTGCTCTAACCCGGGCCCACACGCATACGGCGGACCTGGGCGCCGCGGATCGACGTCGCTCGTGAGAAGGAACGGATCGTGCTCCCGGCCGAGCTCCTGGGGATCAAGCCCGCGGAGGTCGAGATCTCAGTCGAGAGCGCCGTTCTGACGATCTCCCGGCCACCCCAAACAGACCGAGGAGAAGAAGGAAAGGGACTTCGTGCGCCGGGAGCGCCGCTATGGCTCCTTCTCGCGCTCGATGCCGCTTCCCGAGGGCGTCGATCCGGACCAGATCGAGGCCGACTATGCGGACGGGATTCTCGAGGTCTCGATCCCCCCTATACCCCCCGAGAAGGAGGCCAAGAAGGTCGAGGTCAAGCCCCGGACGCGGGAGTGAAGCGCGACCTCCGCGTGAGCGTCGAGGGCGCAGTTAGCCAAGCACCGCAAGCCGCCCCGGCGGCGGGGTAAAGGGAAACGTCGGTGAATGTCGGGCGATGCGGATTTAGACACTTGGAACCGAGCTGGTGCTCCAATGCGCCTACATGCTGCCCCCGGCGGCTCGGTCCACGTCGCTTCCGCTTCTTGCGCCCAGCAGCACTGAAGGTCCCCCAGGGCGAACCGGGGTGCCGGGTTGAGGTCAGCCGAGTGTTGCAGGCGCGGCTCTCGATCAGCACCGACGGTCGTCTGTTGTTCCGCCCCCGCGCTCACGGCCTAGCGGGGAGCCCCGCCGATCGGTTAGTCTGGGCCCGTGGGGCATGGACGCCTGAAGCGCCGCTCGACGTTGATCGCCGCGACGGTGGTAGTGCTCGCGCTCTCCGCCCCCTCGGCCCAGGCCCTCACGATAAGGGTCTCCGGCAACCATCTGGTGGAAGGTAGCGGCAGCCACTCGCAGACCGTGCGGCTGATCGGCGTCAACCGCTCCGGCTCCGAGTATGCCTGCGCCTCAGATGATGGTCAGGGCGGCCACGGGTTCGGCTTCTTCCAGGGTCCGGTCAACGATCGCTCGATCGAAGCCCTGAAGACGTGGCGGGTGAATGCGGTGGCGCTGCCGCTGAACGAGGCCTGCTGGCTCGGCGGCTACGGCGGCCTCAAGCCTAAATTCACGGGCGAGCGCTACCGGGCCGCGATCCAAGGCTACGTCAAACGACTCAACGCCCATGGGATCTTCGTCGTCCTGCGGCTTTCGGGGGCGGGACCCGGCAACCACGTCTACGGCGCTGCCCCCGGCGACTCGGAGAGCCCGATGGCCGATGCCGACCACGCGCTCGCCTTCTGGCGCTCGGTGGCAACCCGCTTCCGCGACAACCACGGCGTCCTCTTCCACGCCTACGACGAGCCACATAAGATCTCTTGGTCCTGTGCCCTGAACGGCTGCACCGTCAACGCCAACGGCTCCGAGGGCGAGCCTCGGTTCGGCCGCTACCGAGCCGTCGGGCACCAGGCGATCGTCAACGCGATCCGCTCGACCGGCGCCACGCAGCCGATCATCATCTCCGGAATCGACTTCGCCGGCACCCTCGACCGCTGGCAGCAGGTCATGCCGAACGACCCCCGACACCAGCTGATTGCCGGCTGGAACAGCTTCGACTACTCGGGGAACTTCCCAAGCTCCAAGCCGGACCTAACGCGCGTCTCCAGCACGCACCCGGTGGTGATCGGCGGCTTCGGCGACACCGACTGCAACTCCGACTACAGCACCAAGCTGATGCGGTTTGCCGATGGCCTCGGGATCTCCTACCTCGCCTGGACCTGGAACACGGAGGCGGACTACGGCGGCTGCGCGAACGCGCTGCTCGGACCGACGACGGCGGCCTACTTCTCCGGGCATCCGAGCGGCTTCGGCAGGGGCGTTCGCGCACACTTCCTCCAGGTAGCGCCGCGCTAGGACCCGACGGCGGCGTTCGAAAGCAAGGCACGACGGGTCACGGCCGCCACAGGTGCAGTGAGATCGTGCGCTTGATCTTCGGCGGCGGACTCGCGCTGGACCCTGGCCTCGGGGGCGTTCCATTTGAGCGGCGCCTCGCTGCTGCGGCACTGGCCCATTTTGGCGCTCGGCCGTGCTGACGCACAACAAACGCCCACAGGTTTCATTTGCGCGGTGCGGTACGGAGCTTGGGAACGGTCGGGACGGCAGTCTTGCTGGTAGCCGACGGTGCAGACGCTCGTCAAGACGGGGGCCCCCGCGGACTAGGTCATAGCGTGCAGCTCGCGCCCTCGCCGTTCTGCTCGTTGTCCTGACGGTGCGGCAATGGCACGGACACTTGCTCGATGACGTGGAGGCCGAGCTCCCGACTTGGATGCGAAAGATCGACGGTTTGACGCGCCAAGGGCCGGCTTGGCCGTAAGCGCACAGCTGGGCGGGCTTGCAGTCTTCGTGCTGCTCGGAACAGTCGCGCCGGACCTGTCGCTCGTCCTGGTGCCGCAATAGCGATCCTGTGCCTGTCTTCGCGCAAAGCTGATCGGCGGCGCGCTCACCGGACTGCCGAGCTGACGAAGTCGCTTTGGACGCACCGCAGTTCGTAAACGCACGGGTAGACACTGACCCTCCTCCGGCGCGGAGCGCGAAATGGGGCTACGGACTAGATACCCCTCTTCACGCGCTTGCGAAGGTGAGCGGCGAGGTCCGCTTAGCTTCTCCTCCTTGCCTAATTCGAGTGTCACGCGAGCCTGAAGCGGGATGGCTCCTTCCACGCCATAGCGGGAGCACCATTCACCCACTGCGGGCAGACTCGCCTCGGTGTTAGCTCTGTGATCCTGACCGGACCCGCGCGGAGGATAGCTATCTACTTGAGGCGCTCGCCGAAGATCTTGCGGGACCCCTTGGCACCGTCGTTGAAGAGGAAGAATGCCTTCCCGCTTGCCCCGCCCTGACACGCATCGCCGTCCTTGTTGAACGGGTTCGCGGTGCAGTCGGAGGAGATCGGCGACTTGGTCCCCAGCGTCAGGCCGGCCGTCGAGCGCTTGATCCCGTTCGGCGTGTCGAGCACGAACGTGGGATTGGCCGGGTTCGTCAGGTGCCCGACGAAGAGCCTCGTCGTGCCGCCGATCTTCTGGTGCCAGGTGACGACCGGGGTGTGGCGAGCGAAGGAGATGTCGGGCACGCTGGCATCACCGGCTCCCGTGGACAGGGGCCTGCCGCCGTTGACGAGCGCGAAGTGAGTGCCGTTTACGAGCCGCGAGGCGAAGATGCGCGTCGTGCCATTGACGTCCTCGGCCCAGACCACCCACGGAACGGTGTCGCTGTGCGGCGTCATCGTGCCCGCTGCAACGCGTGGGTCCTCCGCGTCGGCGCCGGCGTTTCTGTTCAGCGTGCAGCGGTTCTCGGCAGGCTTCGAGGCCAGGCACGGCCCGGCATGGTTGGCCCCCGACGTGTCGAGGATCTGGCCGCCGTTCGTGCGGGCGCCGACCGCCTCCCAGGCGAAGCCGCCGTCGACCTTACCCTTGGTGCCCGCCGCCGGCGTCACCGCCTTGGCCGCGAACACGCGCTCGTTCTTGACCCCGAACTTGCCCGTATTGACCTCGTACCAGACCGCCCACGGAACCGAGTCCTTCGGACCGGTGAAGGCGATGTCGGGCTCGATTCCGGGACGGTTGGGGTCGATGTCAAGGGACGGTTCGCTCGGAGTGCCGATCGGCGAGCGCTCGACCCCCACCTGCTGCCAGCAGAACCCACCCTCCGGCTTGCCGCCGGCGGGCTTCGTGCCCGGTGGGCAAACCGTGGTGTTGGGGCCGATCGGCTTGACGACGAAGATCTGGTCCTTCTGCGGCCCCTGTTCCATCCAGATGATCCACGGACCCGGCTTGGTCGGATCTCCGGCCGCGTTGCCACCAGCGATCGACGGATCCTCGGCGTCCTTGTTGGTGTGGATGTTGAGCGACGGTGGGTTTGCGGGTCCGGCGGCTCCCGGCCGGCCCTGGCCGGCGAACACCCAGACGTCGTTGGTGGCGTCGAATCGCGAGGCGAAGATCTCCTTGTGGCCGAAGGGGCTGGTGTTGTCCTCGTACCAGGTCGCCCACGGCACCGCACGGCCGGTTCCGGCGAAGTCGATCGCCGGCGCCTCGCCGTCGCGGTTCTGGTCGAAGTTGAGCGATGAGGCGAACTTCGGGTTGGCGCTTGAGCGGCCGCCCACGGTCCCGTGGCCCTTGGTCACCCAGGCGGTGCCGTTGAAGGCCCGCGAGAAGATCTGCTGGCTACCGGATGTCTGCTTCTCGAAGTCGGTCCAGGGGACGTTCGGAGCGCCCGCGGTGGTGGCGCCGCCGACGGCGTCGAGCGCCCCGGCATCCTGGTTCGGGCTGATCCCGGCGGCGCTGTCGCTGTCAACGCGGCCGTCGAGGTTGAGGAAGGCGGCGGAGGCAGAGGCGGCAAGGACCGCGATGAATCCCATCGTGGCGACCATGATCAGGGCACCCCGTGGACTACGACGCCATTGCCGACGGACGAAACCGCGCATCCTGACCTCCCAATTCTCCGCTTCCTCCTTGAGCGCGCCGGCACGCTCTCGCACGAACCTAAGTCTCAGCTCAATCCCCATTCGGCATACCAAACGCGAGACGGAACCCGCACCGCATGGATAAGCCACCGTTCGGTCTTTACAAGAAATGGTGTCAGGCGAAAACCAGGCGCCCGTAATCCACCGAGTCGACCGATCCCAGCCGCTCGTTCGCCGCCTCGGGGGCGTCCACGTTGTCGCCGTTTGACTCCGCGGCGAGGTTTAGTCGCCTGTATCGCGCGGTCACGAGAGCCTTCGGGGCGGGCGAATCACCCGGAGTCCAGAATGATCGTGTCGTCTCTGAGGTTGAGCGTCCCAGTGACCCCTGTCTCGCCTGCGAACTCGATCTTTCCGCGCGCGAGAACCCTGTGTCCGGCCCGGCTCCCGCTTGAGCCCCGCGTGATTCGCAGCACACCGGCTCCTGGAACATCGACCACGTCCATATTCTGCGCGAAGGGCCGCTCGCGTTCGCGAAAGACTATGAACCTCCCCCTGGTCCCGGAGGGGTCGTCACCCGCCAGGCCCGCTTCGACGAGGATTAGCCCACGGTGATCCCCCACTCGCCAGCCGTTCGCGATCGGCTGCAGCACGTCGGCGGGGGCGATGGGATCGGGGTCGGGGACGAGCCTGGCGGGTTCGATCCGGGGCAGCAGGGTGTACCGGCGGCGGGACCTCGTCTCGTGCCTCTGCCGCGGTGCCGGTCGCGCGACGACGCGATGGTGTCGCGGTGCAGGCGCCGTGGCGGCGGGGCGCTCCCCGGCTGCAGGTGGCTTGGGCGGCCGCGACCGACTTGACAAATGAGCGGCTGTCTGCCACTGGCCGGGCGGATCGTCGTCGGACGCTCGCGCGAGCAGCCAGGCTGCCAGTGTGCCAACCGCGAGCGCTAGGAACACGGTGGCGATCAGCACCCGCGGCCTTGCCCAGTGGCGGTCCGGGCGACTCACGTTGCCACCAGCCCGGCCAGCATTTCAGCAGGAGATCTGATCGGGGTTGTAGTAGATGAGCTCCCTGGCGACGGAGCCGACCGGGTTTGCATTCCAGAGCGCGTTCCAGCTACCGGACGGCGAGAGGTCAGCCCCGCACGCCGTCGGCTCCGAGGTTGCACCCGCGAATGCGTAGCACTTCGAGGTCCAGTCACGGGAGCACTCTTGGGCGCCGGCGTGGCGGCGGTCCCATCGCTTGCGGACCCTTGCCCACTGCTCGGCCTGGTAGTCGTAATAGATCTCAGGAAGCGCGACGGCCATGCGCTTCTGCGAGACGTTGCCGAGGACCTTCAACCTCCAACTCCCACAGCCAGGCTCCTGGCCGCTATATGGCGGGCAGTGGCCGGCGGTGCCGAAGTCGTAGTAGGGGAGGTCGCCGCTGTCGGCTCCGCGCGCCAGGGCCTTCCCGACCTTTACACCGGCCGGGGTCGGGTCCCATCCCGGCTCAAGGTCGCCCGCGACGGCCGCGTAGTCCCGGGCGTTCTCGCTTTGCCGCAGCTTCCGGGCGGTCTGGAGCTGGGCAGCGCCCGCCGCTTCGGCGAGCTGCGGAGAAATCGGGGAACCGTCGTTACCGGTCGAGGAGAACTTGTAGTTGCCGACGCCGTAGGCGATGGTCGCGCTCCTCCCCTTCCTGTGGCATCCATCCCGTCTATAGCTGAACGCAGCCTCGCTCAGTGCGGCAAGGATGTCGGCGTTGGAGTAGAACGGTCGGTGCCCGGCTCCGAACTCCCCGGCCTGCACGTGTGCCCGGCCGAAGTTGAGGAGCATCAGCCTCTGCCCACTGCGGCTGGCTCTGCGCGAAGCCGCATGCTGCGTTCGCTGCCTCCGTCGATAGATCGTCGGGTACCGCGATCAGGGGGTAGGCGTTCACCGGCTGGGGAGGCTTAGGTACCTGGGAAGTACTCGGCAGGGTCGAGACAGTGAGAACGACCGCCTCGGCGTCGGGTGGCGTGGCGACCGTTAGGGTTTGGGTGCCGCCATTGCTGAGCCGCACGGGTGAGGTGTTCCCCTTCGCATCGACGGCGTACGGAGGGCTCACGACCCCCAGCACGCTGCGTCCGGTCTCACGCTCGGCTCGCGCGATCTCGTAGCGGCCCTGGGCGAGCTGGGTGGCGGCGTCCATCATTACCTCAGCCCACGCGACGGGGACAGGGTCCTTGGGAGTCCTCTGAGTCGCGGGCGCCGCACGCGACGGATTAACGATCGCGGCGCCGCCGTTGGCGAGCGCCCGCAGTCTGTACCCAGAAGGCAGCCCTAGTTTCCAGCTGAAGGTCGTTGGGGCGTCGGCGCCGCGCAGGCTCTCAACGACGGCGACGCCGCTTGCGGTGGGGCGGATGATCGTGTCCGTATCCGGTGCGGAGTTCGCATGCAGCGCCGCATCTCCGTTCACGATCGTCGCCGGGGTCTCGGCCGAGGTCGTTTGCGTTGGAACCATGCACAGGACGCCGTCGAGCTCGAGGCCCCCGGCAGGGGTCGTAGCGAGCGAGCCCGTCGCAAGCGAGCCCGTGACGACGAGCGCATTTGAGCCTCCCGATTCTGTGAGCGAGGGCTCAACGGCTGTCCAGGCCAGGCGGTCGAATGTTCGCTTGGGGGGAGCGATTGCCGCGGCCGGAGCGGCTATGCGCGCTCCCCTCGGCGTGAGGCGGTCGACCGGATCCTCGCGAGCGGGCGACGCCGCGGGGCACAGCGGCGAGAGGGTGGGCTGAGCGGCTGTGGCAGCCGCGCCGTCCAGCATGTTCGCGATCGCCAAGACAAGGACGAGGCCAGCTGCGACAACGAAAGCGGGGACAAGCTTTTGCAGGACAATGAGAACTCGACTTCCTCGCGCCGGTCGTCCCCACTCGTCCACTCCTCATATGAGTCGGCCCAGTTTCCGCCCCTCGATCCCGAGGACGTAACCGCGCCCGCTGGAACTTGAACGAGCCCACGTTCCAACTGTGTGGCCCTCGCCTGGAAGAAAGAGCGACAAGGGCGAATAGCCCTCTGATAGGACGGCGCTCGTAGCCGCCCTAAGCGTGCCGCGGCGGACACCTCCAAGTCGCTCGCTCAGCGAACTAGAACCCGGACCGCGAGATCAAGACGCTCGCGGTGGCAACGCGTCACCGTCACCGGGGTCTACCGCCCTATCTGGCCAATGAGCGCCGGCGGTCAGGAGAGCTTTATTCCAGCGCACGTCACAAAGCCATACTGGCGCGCATGCGCAGTGGCCTCGTCGCCGAGGTTCTTGGCCCGCTGCAGCTGCTCGTGGTAGCTCTTCGCGTCTCTGGCGGCGAGCGCCTTCGCGGCACGGGCGATCGCAGCGGACTGGTCGTGCAGCGCGGCCTCGTAGGCGTTCAGCTCCGAAAGCTGGTCGGGCGGGGCGTTGAACCCCTCGAGCTGCGCACGGGTCTTCTCGGCGCTGGCACTGAACTTGCGCATGAGGGCGGCGAGTTTGCGGCGCTCCGCGGGCGCAGACCTCGTCGTGACCTGCTTGATCTGATGAACGAGCTGCTCGGGCGGACCGGTCTGCTGCCCGCTCAGGCTGCAGATCGAGTCACCGCGGGCTATCAAGACTGCCCTCGCGGCGGACACGCCTTGCGGTGGCGCGGGCTCTCCCAGCGAATAGAGGGTGGCGCCCGCGCTGACTTTGTTGTGTTGGTCGAAGCAAAACATCCACACGTCGCCGAGCGGGCGCTGATCCATCTGGAAGAAGAGGCACCCCCCGGGCGTCCCCTTCTGCGGTTTCGATGTGAGGACGGGATCGCCAAGCTGGCGGAGCAATTCAGCCCGCGGCACTCCTGACTTGATCTTGCTCGCCACGGCAAAGTTGACGCCTGGCGGCCGCGCGATGGACGTGGACGTGGATTGCGTGCCGTTCGATCCCCCGCACCCCACGAGGACCGCGGCGAACGCCGCCAAGAGCAGCAGCGCCACGCCGGGATCGCGCAGACGCCGGCTGGGCCAGCGGAAGGTGAGGGCGCAGCGGTGCTGCCCCTTGCCTCGACGCCCGCCAATCCTGCTCACGCCTGGCAGCCTAACGTGTCCACGTGGACGCCCGCACTCCGCCCGGCGAGGCGACGCAATCGTCTTAGCTCCACTATCCTACGTGCTGGCGAGGGACGAATTCGGGCCCCGCTGCTTGGCCCCGCTAATGCGTGGACAGCGGGAGAGGGCCGGCTGTTCGCCAGCCCTCCTCCCAATCGGTGCAGGCGTCTACGGCGTCGTCGGATCCGCCCAGGCGCCACCGAAGATGTCGGTGTTCCCGAAGCGGGCCGGGCAGTCCTGCTCGGGCGCCGGCTGCGGTGCGCTCGGGCCTCCCTCGAGCGACATCCGCCAGGCATCGACGGCTGGGCAATCGGCTCCCCGCCTGACGTCGTTCCAGACGGCCGCGCCATAGCCGTTGGTCGCGACCGCGTAGACGTAGTCGCCGAGGAACTCATCGGTGAGGGCGTTCGCGCTCGCCGCGCGCGCATCCCCGGCGGCGCCGCGGTTTAGCTCCGAGAACGTCCCCACGCCTCCGTTGGGCCCCACGTTCGCATGCTTCACGACCCGACGAGCGGCCGAGACCTGCTCGTGTCGGTCTGGTAGCGCCGCAGGAAGGCGTTATAGACCAGGTAGACGTCGCGGCCGTCGGGCGAGATCGCGGCCGCCGAGTAGAGGCCGCGGTCATGGACGCCGTTGACCGTGCTCTCCACCGCGCGCGGCGTGCTCCAACTCGCGCCCCCGTCGGTCGACTTGGTGAACATCACGTGCTCGTGGTTCAAGCCGTCGCCGCCGTCGACCCAGGTCATGACGATCTCGTTCGTGGCCCCGGTACCGGTCTTCGCTCCGTTTGCGATGTCGACGCTCGGCGCGTCGGAGAGGTCGTCCCGCGCGCCGGTGATGCCGTCCATCTCGAAGCGGCCCTGAACCGGATCGAAGACCCCGGTGTGGACGACCTGGAACAGGCGATCTGGGGCGCTGAACGTCGCCCCGCCGTCGCTGGAGGTTGCCATGTAGATGCCGTTTTGCTTCAGCTTCTGGTCCCAGCCGAGCCAGAACACATAGACCGTCCCGTCGCTGGCGGTGCGGATGGTGCAGCCGCTGGCGCCGCTCAACGCCCCGAACTGGGTGCCGGACGCCGATCCCGGAATGCTGGCCACCTGGATCCTCGACCAGCTGTCGCCGCCGTCGTGGACGTCGCGACCAGCAGGTCGTGTGCGGCAGACCCCGCGCTCGGGCCGCCGCGATAGTTCCCGTAGCACAGGTAGGCGTTGCCGAAGTGCGGGCTCGAGGAGGCGTTGTCGGCCCAGACCTGCTCCTTGTCGGCGAACGCCGCACCGCTGGTGCTGGGGATCAGCACGGGCGGCTTCCAGGCGCTCTTCGTGTCGTTCGCCGCGGCGTTCACGTCGTCCGTGCGCGACACGCCGATTCCCTCAACGCCCTTGATCGCGAAGTCGTTTCGCTTGGAGGCGAAGTTCGAGCTCAGGTTCGCGTAGTAGAGGCGCGAGCCGTTCGCCCAAGAGAAGTTGCCGCTCGAGTCGGGCTTCGGCCCGAACGCCAGAGCCGGGTCGCCGTCGGAGACGGCGCCGCTCTCGTAGTACCACGGCAGGGTTCCGATCTGCCCGCCCTGGGCGGGTGTGAGCGGGGTGCACCCGGGATCGGCGGGACCCACGGCCCCGAGGCAGGTGCGGGCGCTAAAGCCGGAATAGGTCGGCTGGGTCCAGCTGGAACCGCTGTCCAGCGAGAACGAGAGGCCGGAACTGCCGACACCCGGGGTGAACGGACAGGTGTTGTCGGCACCCGCGTTGCAGGCCTCCATGTCGATGTTGTCGTTGGCGCCCTGCGCGAGGACGTTCGGGTTCGACTGATCGACGGCAAGCCCGGGCTCGTTTTGCTTGTTCTGCGAAAACGGAGTCTGCGGACTGCCGACCGAGACGAGCCCGCTGGTGTCGCTCGCCGCCGCCGGAATTGCAAGTACGAGCGCCACCACTGCACTCGCCACAAGCGCCCAAGGGATTCTCTTCATCAGCCTCCTCCTACAGCCCACCTAGAGCCCATCGACTTGCCGGCGGAACACTATCCCTTAAGCGATCGCTGTCAATGACGCTTGTCAATTCCGTTACGAGACAGCGACCTCCCGTTATCGAAATAGTGCTGGCGGGGGTGCAAGGTCTGTCGCTAGGACGGGCGCTCGCCGAGCGAGCTCGCTGGCGTGGGTCGGCGCGAGGCTCGGCGAAGTGCTGGCCCTGCTGCGGGTCAGGCAAGACGCTCCTCGAGCGGTCGCAACTGGTGGCCCTGCTCCTCGAGCCATGCCCGAAGAGCGCCGGGTCGAGGCCGTTTCGCTCGACGATGCCTGTCGTAGGGCGGGACTGTGGCCCGACTACCTGAAGCTCGACGTGGAGGGGGCGGAACTTCAGGTGCTCAAGGGGGGGAGCATGCGACCGGGGGCACCTTGGGCTCGAGCTTGAGGTCGAGTTCGCGCCGCTTCGCAGCGGCCAGCCGCTGTTCGCCGATGTGGATGCCTACCTGCGCGAGCGAGGGTGGACCCTGCTCGGGCTGCGGCGCGTCCACTGGCGGCGCAGCGGAGGGCTCGACCGTCGAGGCACGGGATACGGTGGACAGTTGATACAGGCCGACACGCTCTACCTGAACGAGTCCCTCCTGAGCGAGGGTTTGTCCGAGACGAGGGCCGTGAAGCTGGTCCTGGTCCTCGCCGCCTATCGGCAGGCGGACGTGGCGGTGGAGCTGCTCCGAGCGCCGGGGTCTCCCCTGCGAAGACTTCCGCCGACGAGAGCTCGCCGAGCTGGAGCGGCTCGTCCTCGAGCGGCCCAACGCGCTCCTCAGGCTGGCCCGGCGGCTTTCGGGCCGTCTCGATGCCGAGCGGCGGAGGGCTCTCGTCGATGCGCCTCAGCCCGGCGATGCCACGATTCGGCACGACCCCCACTTCTTCTAGTCGCAACGTCCTAGGCAAGACGAGGCGGATGGAACCTGGATGCGGGCCTCGCCGCACCGCCTATCGGACGAGCACGGACCACCGCGGCGCGGAGGCCAGTGCTCCGACCGCCAGCCGCATCTTCCGCCCTCAATGGCCCGTGCCAGTCCCCGAGAGGCGGACGCGCAGGCGTGGGCATGTACCAGGGCTGCGACGCAGATGCCCCGCGCTTGACCAAGCAGGGCCCCCTTCCGCCGTCACAAGGGCGTCAAGACACGTTAGGCGCCCTCGCACCTGACCGCTGCTTCTCGCGCAAAGCTGAGCCCGACCCGCGGATGCCGCCTTCACGTCGTTCGGTGCCGAGCGTCTCGGTGGCGCCGGCGACCGTCTGTGGGCGTCCCCATGCGCTCGGACGTACTGCGTCAGGAAAGCACTAAGCTGCAGCCGGTGGGGCGTTTCCATCCGGCAAACCTGCGTGCGGCCGCGTGGGCCTTTCGAGCCGCACGACGAGCGCGACTGCTACTCAACAAGAGCGGCCTAGACGCCGCGCTCGCGCCACTTCCACCTCCACCTCCACTGCCGCCCGAGGCCGAGCGCGGCGTCAGGGCCGCGCTGCGTCGCCGGCAGGAGACCTGCCTCGTGAATTCGATCGTGCTTCAAGCCTGGGAAGCGGCGCATGGTCGCCGGCGGGATCTCGTGGTGGGCGTCACCGGACCTGACCGCTTCCGTGCCCACGCCTGGCTCGAGGGGGATCCTGTGCCGACCGTCGATGACGAAGCGATCGAGGTTTCGATGCTCAACTCGAGGCTCAGCAGCCGCTTACCGGCGTCTGGGCAGAGGCTGAACGGATCAGGAGCGACTCGCCGCGACGGGGCCAACGCCACGACGGCTACCTTCACCGAGATCCTGCGTCGCCCTGCACCCCGCTACCGCGGCGTGCCGTCCTCGCAATCCCGTTGAGCGCAACTCCGCAGTTTCACTACCGAATCCACGGCCTGCTGGTGGTCTCGGATATCCCTTTGGCGGCATCGCCAATCGATCAGGGCAACGGATGGGGTGCCAGTCCTGAATCGGGCGCCCCGGTCCTCGACTACCGGATCGTGCTGGGCGAGAGTCGCGATTGCCCGCGCTCTCCACCCCCCGGCCGCATCCTCGCGGAGTACCAGGACGAGAGCTACGCATATTGGGCGACGGAGACCCGCCGGGACCCGCGCCGGTGGGCGCTGCGTTTCGCGGGAATATGCGACGCGACAGTCGATCGTGGACCGCGGGTGATCACCGTGCACCGTGCTTTCGGGGGCGACCCGGGAATGATCCCCATCCTCGTCGAGGGAAACGTGCTGGCACACGCTCTGGCGGCGGAGGGGCTCCTCGGCCTGCACGCGAGCGCTGTCGAGGTCGGAGGCGAGGCGCTGGCGATCATCGGACCCTCAGGAACAGGAAAGTCAACAATTGCGGCACTTCTGTGCGCGGCGGGCGCTCGGCTGGTCTCGGATGACGTTCTCCGCGTCGACGTCACCGATGTGGGGCCGCTCTGCTTTCCGGGGACGCAAGGGCTTCGCTTGAGGCGGGCGGCCGCGAGCCTCGGAGGCTCGATCGACGGGGCGGTCATCGAAGAGACCGCCGATGAGCGGACGAAGCTGGTTCTCACACGTCCGACCGGCTCCCCGACGAGGATACGAGCTGCGCTCGCGCCTGAGGTCTCCCGGGAGGCGACGGAGCTCGAGGTTCGGCGCCTCGGAGCCATGGAGGGTCTCCAGGAGCTGCTTCGTCATCCACGGCTTACGGCATGGCAGGCGCCTGACGTTATCGCTGGTCTGTTCGACCGGACGGCGGAGCTCGCAAAGGAACTGCCCGTGTACCGGGCGACCGTCCCCTGGGGCCCCCCGTTTTCGCCCCGGCTCGGCGAGGATCTCCTGGTATGCATCGGTCTCGGCGGCGCCCGGGCCGCCGCTCGCATTACCTCGGCGGGTGGGGCCCAGACAGACACCTGATGCTGCCGCCGATGGCGAACATCTTCGCGGTGGCCGATCGATATCCCGGCTTTCTCGACCACTTGGCGGAGAGCCTCATGCAGACCGGCGAGTTCGAATCCGTGTGGAGGCCGGCCCCGGGATGGGTCGCCGCTCAGGCCTTGCTTCCCGAGTCCGAGCCGGACGGCGATGCGGTTCGCGCGCGAGGGTTCGCCTTCGCCGAGGGGCGGGACCGGATCCAGGCCGGCGGGGTCGATCGTCTCGAGCGGGCAGCCGAGCTCGCCGATCGCACACCCGAGCGGTTGGCGGAGCTCCCGGGCGACTTCGGATTCCTTCGCTTTCGGTCCGACGGCACCGCGCTGGCGGTGCGTTCTTGCGGCGGGCGGGTCCCCCTGTACCTGTATCGCGGCGAGGGCGGGCGCCTCGCCGTCGGGACTCGGCTCAGCTACTTCGCCCGCTTTCTCGACACCCATTTTCGCGCTGATCCCCTCATCAACGCAAGCTGGGATCGCACCCCATTGAGGTTCATCGACGGCCGCACATTCGTGGAGGGGGTCTCGATTGTCCCGCGGGCAAGCGCGACCGAGCTCTCCTCAGACCGAGCGCCACGGACGGTGATCTACTGGGATCCTCGCCCGGATCTCGGTGACAAGCTTGAGCCGAGCCCCGAGCACCCGCGTGAGCTTCGCAGGATCCTGATCGATGCCCTCTCTCGGGAGCTCGATCCCAATGGACGCAACCTCCTCGCCCTCAGCGGGGGAGTCGACTCGTCCTCGCTGGCGGCGCTGATCGGCGGGACGCTTGGCCGCAAGCTCTCCTCGTGGTCTTTGATCCCCGCCTCGGAGCCGGAGCGCTCTCGTGAGCTCTCGTACATCGACCCGATCGTCTCCTCCTTCGGCATCGAACCGGCCTACAAGCGCGACCACACCGAGGAGACCGATCGACGCTGGACGATGACTGCTCCCGGATTGCCATTTCAGGTATTGCATCCCGCGCTATGCGATCTCGGCAGCGTCTGCGCGAAACATGAGGTCCGCGTGCTTGTCTCCGGCATGTTCGCGGACGAGGTCTGTGGTCACCGGCAGCGGATGAACGATTGGGTGCTCCACACTCCGCTCCGGTCGATCTTGGACGGGGCACCTCCACCGTTTGGGCGCCGCGACTATCTGCGATGGGTCCGGCGCAGGCTTCGCGAAGCGATCGGTCGCCCGCTCATCCCGGCGATGGAGCTGCCGGCGTGGGCACCGCCCGACG
This sequence comes from uncultured Actinomycetes bacterium, assembly GCA_963710955.1. Classification (GTDB taxonomy): domain Bacteria; phylum Actinomycetota; class Thermoleophilia; order Solirubrobacterales; family 70-9; genus AC-56. Next base: position 27,882 of record CAVQCK010000001.1, read on the forward strand.
TCCGGGCCGAGTACCAGGAATGGGTGAGCCGCCACCGCGCCGCGCTGGCGCGTGACCGCCGCCCGCTCAGGGAGCTCGCCGCCCGAGCCGACGCCGACGCCTGGGTGGCGATGTACTGGGAGGGCGCCGCCCCCTTGGGTGTGCGGCCCCTGCTCCCGTTCTTCAATCGTGAGGTGCTGGAGCTCGCGTTCCGATGCCACCCGTCAGAGCTTCTCGGTCCCGGACCAAAGCGGCTCCTGCGGGAAGCGCTCCGCGACGACGTTCCGAAGCGGAACCTGATGCGCCCGGACCGGGGCTTCTGGAGCGGGCATCACACTCCGGGTAACTGGCGGATGGACGGTGAGATCCCCGCCGTGGCCCAGCCGATGGTACGTCCCGATTGGCTCCCGATCCCGCCGGACGATCTTCCCTTCATCGACGGGTACCTGCTCGTCTACGCGGTCCGGGTGGCCGAGTATCTCGAGGCCCAAGCCTAATCCCACGATAGTTGGCCGGCAGTTGGCCTTGGCATGCGCGGGATATCTGGTATATGCTCCCGGAAGTACAGGCAAACCCCCCCGGAGGTAAAGGGACAAATGGATAGCTACGAGGCGCCGAAGGTCATTGACCTCGGCTCGTTCACTGACCTGACTCAGCTAAGCAGCGGCAAGGCCAACGACGGCTCGAAGGCTGTCGGCTCTCTCTGAGTCTTAGAGCGAAGCACTGAACAGGGAGAGAGTGCCCGTTGTCGCCCCATAGCGGGGCGCGCGGGCATCTCCCATTCTTTTTTGCATGGCTGAAGTCCGGTTCAAGCTGCGAGACGATGACCTCGACTGGCGCGAGGTCGAGGGAGAGTTGGTGGCTCTCGACCTGCGGGACTCGCGTTATCTGGCGGTCAACCGCACCGGGCAGATACTGTGGGCAGCCCTTACCGAGGGGGCGACGCGCGATCAGCTGGTCGACCGGCTGACGGGAGCCGTCGAGGTCGAGCGGTCACGCGCCGCCGCCGACGTTGATGCCTTCACGGCCGATCTGGAGTCCCGGGGCCTGCTCGTCCAGGAGCGATCCGAGGCGTAACCAGGTCCGAACTCAGCTATTGGTCGGGGGTCGAGCGAGCTTGGAGTAAGTGTTCGACTTCAACCGCATGAACCAGCCCGCGTAGACAGTCCGCGCGACATCGCCCTCCACCGGTGTGACCCGGTGCTGCACGGACGGAGCCAGTCGCATCAGCATCGCATCGCCTGGTTCGGTGTCCGCCGCGCGATGAAGTACCTGCTGGGAGTACCGGTCGCGGATCTCGAGGATCCCGCCGGGGCACGGCCGCTCACTCAGGTCGAGGCTGATCGCGAGCATTCGATGCCCGAAGATCTCGCCGTGCCAGGGGTCAGCCTGGGCACGCCCCGGCACCACTCGATACACGCCCCCATCGCAGGACCCGATCCGCCCACAGCCGGTGATCGCTCGCACTAGCTCGAATAGCCGAGCATCGTTCATCAAGAGCATCAACAGCTGGGGCGCCTTGCCCTCGTCCATGGTGAGCTCGCGCCGACCACCGAGCAGGGCGCGATTCGAGAACTTACCGTCGCGGACGTAGCCCTGGATCCGCTCCAGAAGCGAGTCGGCCAGGAAGCCCGGCAAGCGGACGCAGTGCTGGCGCTCGAAGGCGGCGCGCAGCGCCTCCAGATGCTCGCTCGTCCCGGCGAGCTTGACTCCCGAGCCGGACGAGCGACGGCTCGCCACGAGCTGGATCGTTCCCTTGGGGACCTCGGCGCCATCGCCTTCGTTCGCCGAACGTCTCACCCCGTTTCGGGCGTGGCCACCGAGGAAGCGCCGTCCGATTGTGCCCGGTGGTCGCGGCGTGGTCGGCTCGTCCCCGGAGCCCGGCGGGCTGATCTCATACATGGCGAGGTCGGGCGCCGTTGCCCATGGGCGACCCGGCCGGCGACCGTAGCGCACAAGCCGCGCGCCGGGCAATGCTCTCCAGACGCGCCCCCTCGACCGGCATGCTGTACACGAGCCGCAGCTTCCGGGGGTTGCGCTGGACGGAGGCCATCATGTTCCCGATCGCGGTGTCGAAGATATGTGCCCGAAACGGGTCCGCCATGAAGACGATCGTGACGTCGTCGGGGACCTCAAAGGTGAGCGCGTCGGCGGTCACGACCTGGATGTCCTGGCAGCGCAGCCGATTCCGGGCCCTGGCGATGGTCTCCTCGGCGACCGCGGTGAATTCCGGGACGACGTCGACCCCGATCACCCGGCGAAAGTCGTAACGCGCCGCCGCCTCGATCATGACCGGGCCCATGCCGCAGCCGAAATCCAGGAAGACGTCGTCGTCCGTCACCTCGCCCCGGCGCAGGATGCGTCCCAGCACGCCCCAGGGCGAGGGAATGTGCTCGTACACCCGACCGGGCGCGTCGAATCCGATCTCCCGCAAGTCCACATCGCGAAGCGCGCCAGGGCGCATCCCGTAGCGCCGCTCGAGAATGAGCCTCTGAAGCCAGCGGGCGCGCTTCCCTGGAAGCCGCCCCCCCTTCACTATCTCGCCAGGCGACACGGAGCGGAAGGATAGCCACGCTCGTGCGCCGGGCAGGAGCACACTACGGTTCGCTCGTACCATTACCGGGCTCGAGCATGGGCCCATGATCGATTTGCTTTCCGAGCGTACTCAGCAGCGATGAAGGGCATGATCGGCGCCGGGCGCCGGGTGTCGGAGCGCGTCGTGGCCTGGTGGCGAAGCATTACCTTCGGCACCGATCGTCCGGCCCGCAGGTTGGTGGCTTTGGTGACTCTCGGAGTCATCACCGGGCTGGCCGAGGTCGCGGTGGTGGTGCTCCTGGTCGGCCTCGCCGCTGGGACCGATGCCGGCCGGCTGCCGCTCGTCGACGATCTGGCCAACTCGAGCTGGGCCCTTGCAGGCCTGGCCCTCGGCGCCGTCGCGATCCTTGCGCTCACCCACCTGGGCTCCGCCCTGGTCGCCGCCCGTGCGGAGGGGAGCGCCCAGCGACGCCTGCAGAGCGAGCTGGTCGACGCCTACCTCTCGGCGTCGTGGGCACGGCAGGCGGCCGCCCGGACCGGTCAGCTGCAAGACCTCGTGACCGTCAAGTCGATCCTGGTCGCCATTGGGACACAGCAGGCGGCGACGGCTCTGACAGCTGCCGCCAACCTTCTGGCCGTGGTCGCCGCCGCCATCGCGGTGAGTCCCTGGGCGGCCGGCGCGCTGGTCGCGGTTGTCGCTCTCGCCGCTTTGATCAGCTTTCAGTTCCGCGCCTACGTGCGGCGCGTTGCCGAGCACTCGGCGACCAGCGCCGCGGATCTAGCCGTCGAGGTGACCGAGTCCGCGCGGGCGGCGCGCGACCTGCGCGTCTTCGGTGTGATCGATTCCGCACGCGCTCGACTGCGTGAGGAGATCGCCGTGGTGGCGCGCCTCCGCGCGGCGCTGGGCTTTGCAGCTCAGGCCGCACCCTCTCTAACCCGCGACGCGGCGGTAGCCACGCTCGTCGTCGGCGTTGCGCTCGTAGTCACCCGCGGCGACACGTCGCTAGCCCAGCTGGGAGCGGCGGTGGTGCTGATGCTCCGTGCCCTCAGCCATTCCCAGGCTCTCTCCGGGGTCGCGTACAGCCTCCGTGAGCGTGAGGCCAACCTCGCCTTGATTCGGGAAGCCCTTCGCGCCTGGGCTCCCGAGGCCCCTCGGGGAACCCGCCCTTGTCGGAGCATCGAGGAAGTCGTCCTGCGGTCGGTCGGCTACCGGTATCCTGGCGCAGACCGTCCGGCGCTGGCCGAGGTCGGCGTCGAGCTACGACGTGGAGAGCAACTCGGAATCGTGGGGCGCACCGGGGCTGGCAAGTCGACGCTGGCGGGAGTGCTGCTCGGCCTGATACGACCGGATTCGGGGCAGGTGCTCGTCGATGGCGTGCCGCTGAGCGAGATCGACCCAGCCGACTGGCACCGCCGGACGGCATGGATCGGCCAAGAGCCTCACCTGCTGACGGGAACGGTGAGGGAGAACATCCGCTTCATGCGTGAGAGCCTTGAGGACGCCTCCGTCATCCGCGCCGCACACGCGGCGGGGCTCGGCCCCGAGATCGAGGAATGGTCGCTCGGGCTCGACCATCCCGCCGGGCCGGAGGGCGCTGCACTGTCCGGCGGTCAGCGGCAGCGGGTGGCGCTCGCGCGAGCGCTGGCGGGCAATCCGGTCCTGCTCGTGCTCGACGAGCCGACGAGTGCCCTCGACGCCCACTCCGAGGCCGCGGTCCGCACGACCCTCGGCGAGCTGCGGGGGGATGCGCTCGTAGTCGTGATCGCGCACCGGCTGTCGACGATCCACGCCTGCGACCGGATCGCGGTCATCGACTCGGGCCGGATCGCCTCCTTGGCTGCGCCGAGCGAGCTAGCAGTCGATGATCGGTACTTCCGCGAGGCCCTCGAGCTTGCCGGCGTGCATGCCTGGGGCGATGCGAAGGGCTGAGTGGCACGTCGTTCTCCTCAATCGTTCGCTCGGCGGATCTCACCGCCACGGTGTCGGTAACTCGACGTTGGTCCAGACGTCGGTCTGTCCCGCGTGACCTCGCCCTCACCGATGCGCAGAGCGATGCGTGGCCGCCAGGCCAGCGGTGGCCCTTCACTTCGGATCCCGCCGAGTAAGGTTTCCTGGGGATGGCGTCCGGGGAGATCACGGCGAACCCGTCCTTCGCTGCCGCCGCCCGAACCCTGATGCTCGACGCGGCGGCGGTCCAGTGCGTATCCGCTCTGCGGACCGAGGGCGTGCGCGCGATTCTCCTGAAGGGCCCGGTGACCGCCAAATGGCTCTACGCGGGCGAGGGCATCCGCGACTACACCGACGTCGACCTGCTCGTTGCGCAGGTCGAGTTGGCGCGAGCTCTCGGGATCCTCGAGGGGCTCGGCTACCGGGACACCCAAGCCGATCGACCCCCGAACGAGACTCCTCCACATGCCCGCGCACTCGCGCTCGAGCCGCATTCTGGCTCTAAAGCCGACGACCGCTTCCCCGCCGGACTTTCGGTCGACCTCCATTGGACCTTTCACGGGATCGGCGCATCCGACGATGAGTTTTGGGCGGTGGTCGCTGGTAGCGCCGAGCGCATGGGAATCGCGGGGGTGGACGTCGACGTTCCGAACGAGCCGACTCGGACGCTCCTGCTTTCCCTTCACGCAGCCACGTCTGGCGCTTCCGCCGGGCAAGCGATCGCGGACCTGGAGCGCGGACTCGAACGCCTGGCGGATGAGACGTGGAGTTCGGCGCATGAGCTTGCGCTGCGGCTCGACGCGGTACCCCGTTTCATCGCAGGCTTGATGATGCGTGCGGACGGACTGGAGCTGATCGATCGCCTCCATCTCGGTGGGGAGATGGATGTCCTGTCGGCGCTCCGTGCGGCAGGCGTTCCGCCGGTTGCGGGGGGTCTCGAACGACTGCGACAAACTCACGGCGTTTGGCCACGTGTGCGGCTTTTGGCCCGCGAGCTGGTTCCGACCCGGTCGTTCATGCGGACCTGGTCGCCTTTGGCCAGACGCGGTCAGCTCGGCTTGGCGCTTGCCTATGCGTACCGACCCTTCGCGCTCGTGCTCGAGCTTCCGGCCGCATTGCGGGCTCACGCCAAAGCCCGGCGCGCGGTGGCGACCGGCACGCCGCCCTTCACCGGTGAGAGCCGCAAGCGATGATCGCCCGGCTCGAGTCGTGCTTCGAGACTTCACACCGCTACTACAAGGAGCGAGGGCCCTCGGCCGCGATCGACGCAAGAGTTCGCTAGGACGGCGCTCGAGCTCGCCCCGCCGTCACCGCGCGGGAACTCCCACGGTGGTTGCAGATCGAGGCGAGCGCGAGCCCCGTCAGCAGCCAAAAAATCGTGGCGGAGCCGACGTTGCGAAACGGGGTACCGAAGAAGGCCAGCGCCGCCATCGTGACCAGCACTCCCGGATACCCGATGAGCAACGCCCGCGTCCAGGTGGCAGGCGCCGCGCGCCTCGCCGCTGCGAACGACCCGAGTCCAAGCGCGATGGCACACGCAGCAACCACCAAAACGCCGAGCCAGCCGAGCTCGACGATAAGCGTGCCGAAGTCACTGTAACCCGCGATCGTCTCCGCTCGCGGAGGCTGCTCGACTCCCAGGTTCTCCGCATAGGTCGTCGCGCCGAGGCCGTTCCCGAACAGGAAGCTCGCGGGGTTGCCATCGATTAGCCGTGCCGCGGTCTTGTATTGCGTTTCCCGCCCGGGAACGCTCAACGGCCTCGTCCCCCGGTGGGAGGTCGTGGCATTGGGGGGCGAGGCGCCAGGGTTGCAGTCGGGCTTGGGCGTTCCCCGTGTGCGCGGTGACCTCTCTGTGACGACGGTGATGCAGTCGAACGAAATCGTCTCGTTGCCCGCGTAGCTCCCGTTCGGCCTGAAGAGCGCAACGAGCAGCGACCCTCCCACCCTCATCCTCAGGTTCCGAACGTGCAACAGAGTCCAGTGGCCGGCACGCAGGCGGCTTACCGCGCCGCGCTCACTCGATCCCCGATACGCCCCGGCCCAGAACCGATACCTCCCTGAGGCCGAGGTTCGCACGTACGAACTGAACGAGTAGATTCTGCCGGCACGGAGTTGGGCGGCCAAGCTCGCCCTCCCCCCGACGTAGACGGCACTCTCGAATGGGACTACGGAGAGCGACGCTCGCCGGCCGAACACGCGACCGCTCGAGCGAATGGACTGTGCATCGATGCTGATCCACTGCCCTGAGCGCGAGGAGACGTTGGCGCTGTGCAGGTAGGCGCTGCGCTCTGACGCGTTCGTGAACAGATTGAAATCCTGCGGCCGTGCGACGGCGTACCCGGCCACCACGGCTAGTCCGCTGAGAAGCGCCGCGGCCGCGACGGCCACCGGTCGTCGCCCGCGCCGGCGGCGCGCCGGGGACCGAGCCGATACCCGCCAGGCTGTGACCGCCACGGCAGCCGCGGCGACCGGGGCGATTAGGAGCACGGAACGAATGGAGGCCCAGATCGCGAACAGAGGCAGGACGATGGCCAATCCGAGCCACCACGCGCCGCCTACGCGAGCGGCATATACGCCAAGTGCGAGCCAGGCTCCGGCGAGGATCGCGAGCGCGGTGCTTTGCCCCGAGTAGTCGCCGAACGTCCCGACCACTAGATCCACGTTGTCGATGGTGAGCGCCTGCCCAATCGTGACGGCGAACTCCACCACGGCGAGGAAAATCACGGTCAAAACCACCAGCCGATTGCGGCGCTCTCGCTCCCCCAGGACCGCGAGCGCCAGCGCCAGCAACGGCAGCAGTACGAAGTTGTGTGCGGAGGCGACCAGGCGCGGGAAATCGTCCGATCGCAGCGCCGCCACGATCAGCAGCGCCCCGAACGCGATCGCCAGATATGGCACCGTTATCGTCGTTCGGCTCCGCACCACGATGGCCAAGATCCAGACAAGCAGCGCCGCCGCGGCGAGATCACCCAGCAGCTCGACCCGGTGCGGGAGCCCCAGCGCCACGACGATGCCCTGCACGAGCACCGCGATCACCAGCACGGCGACGCAACCGACGTCGATCGATGTCTGGCGGTAGCTACGCGCGCTCCCGAAAGCGATCCGGAGCTTGAACCTCTCGCCCGTGACGACGGCGCCGACCGCCTCGCCCGGGGGACGCTCTGCGGTGACCCCGCCTGTCACCCGCGACAGCATAGTCATAGGCCGTAGCATGGCCGGCCGGGCCGGGGTCGGCCCCCGGGGGTAACCAATGACCCGAGCGATGGAGCGACAGCAGGTGCGGGGTGCCGCCACGGTCTTCAGCGACTACGCGTCCGTCCTCGGTGCTCGCCTGGCCGCCGCCCTCCTGTCACTGGTGTCGGTGTTGATGATGACCCGGATTCTGGGCCCCGACGGGTACGGCGTCGTCGCATACGTGAGCGTGATCGCGCTCCTCATATTCACGGTCACCTCCGCCTGGACGAGCACCGCCGTCAGCCGCTACGGGCGCGAGGAGTTCGAGGACCGCGGATCGACGGTCGAGGTCACCTGGAGCCGCGTCAGGCTCACCGCTCCCCTGCTCGCAATCGCCGCGCTCATCGTCGTCTCGATCAAGCTGGCCGGCGGCTTTCCAGCGCAGCTCAGTTGGGGCCTGACCTGGCTGGCGATCGCCTTCGGCGCCGTGCTCGTGGTCTCCGAGCACATCATCTATTCGCTCGATGCCATCGGTCGGATGAAGACGAGTGCCGCCCAGCTTCTGACGAGGCAGTTGCTCGTGCTGGCAGGGCTGGCGGGAATCCTTGTCGCCGGGGTCGGGCACTCTCCCGAGGTCGTCGCCCCGATCCTTGTTGCCGGAGCCGCGATCGCCGCGCTCGTGTTCGGAAGCCGTATCACTCGGATCTCACTCTGGCCGCCGAGCTCGAACCCTGAGTTGAGGCGGCAGATGCTGAGCTTCTCGGTACCGCTCATCGCCTTCACGCTCAGCCAGTACGCGATCCGATCCGTCGACCTGATCGTGATCGGCGCATTCGCAGGCGCCAGCGCGGTGGGCGTTTACGCCGTCGCCTACCAGTCTTATGGCGTTCTCCAGCAGCTCACGTCCGTACCCGGCCCGGTGCTCACCCCGCTCTTCGTGTCCCTGAAGATGGCCGAGCAGGAGGAGCTCGTCGATCGTTACGTCGAACGGGCGATCCCGCAACTCACGCTGATCGCCGCCACCCTCATGGGCCTCGCCGTCGCATTCGTCGGAATCGCGGTTCCTGCGGTGTTCGGCGATGCTTTCGCCGGAGCCTCGGACCCGCTGACGATCCTCTTGTTCGCCACGGTTCTTGGGTTTGTCACGAATCTTCTCGGCCCGGTAATCGTTCTCCACGAGCGAACGAAAGGGATCGGTGTGGTCAACATCGGGGCCGCGCTGATCAACGTCGTCGGCGACATCGTTCTAGTCGGACCCGTCGGACTCCATTTGGCAGGGCCGGCCATCGCAACGGCGGTGGCGATGGCGACGATCGTGATTGGATATACGGCAATCGTTCGTGACTGCACGTCGGCAAAGGTCGCGCTGCCGATAACGTCGCTTCTCCCGTGCGTTGCCGGACTGATCCCGGCACTGTTACTGACGCACGCTCTCGCCGTCCCGGTGGCAGTTGTCGCCACGGCGGCCTGCGCGGCAATGGTCGTCGCGTACGCGAAACCATTCGACCGCAGTGACCTGGACCTGATCTCGCGATTGGACATCCCCGGTCCTCTCAAGCGAATCACGCTTCGGACCCTCGAGTGGACGACGCGATGATCTTGGCTTCGGAGCGTCACAGCCCCATCCAGTCCCTTCCATTGCGTCCACCTCGTGCCCGATACGCGCGACGCCGGGGCTGAGAATCAGGCCCGTTACCTGCTCGAGGGCCTTCGCGAGCGAAACGGCATTGAGCTCGAACTCGCCTACTTCGGCGCCGACAGAGCTCATCACGAGTTCATGGATCTCGGCGTGCCGATGCTGCACGTGCCGCGCCGGGGGCGATTCCGTGTCGACGCTTACGGGCGCGTCCGCAGGCTTCGCCGCGCCTATGTCACGGACCCGCCGCAGATTCTTCACACTTGGCTGCTCGAGGGCAATGTGATCGGTCTCGCCGCGGCCCGCACATGGCCGGACACGCGGGTGGTGATCACTCAGCGCGGTTCGTGGAACGAGCTCTGCCATCGCGGACTGGTTCGCCTCCAGCGCCTATTGCTTCCCCGTGCCGATCATGCGATCTCGAACTCCCGCGCAGGGGCCGAGATGCTGGCCAATCTCGGGATGCCGGACGAACGGATCTCGGTGATCCCGAACGGAATCCCTTCGAGCCGCGTCGAAGTCCACGGCGATCGTACGAGTCTCCGAGCCCAGCTGGGCTGGTCGGGGCGCGAGGTCGTCCTTTGGGCCGGGAGGCTGAGCGACGCGAAGGCGGTCGCGCAGAAGGACTTTGCCGGACTCCTCGCCGCGGCGCGAGCACTCCGCGCTCGGCGGCCGGCGGTGCTGCTGGCGGTGATCGGCGCAACCCGAGGGGAGGTGTTGGCGAGGGGATTCGAGCTACCCGACTGGGTAGAGGCCCACGGGTGGCGTACTGACCCGGCTGATGTGTTCAGGGGCGCCGACCTCGTTGCGATCTCCTCTCGTGCCGAGGGCAACTCGAACGTCGCCGGTGAGGCCCTCTTGGTCGGAACGCCTGTGGTCACCACGGACTGCGGGGATCATTGCGAGGTCGTCCGGATGAGCGGAGGTCAGGTGGTGCGACCGGGCGACCCCGAAGCACTCGCTCGCGCGATGGACACGGCGCTCGATCAGAAGCCCGATCGGGACGCGATCCGCCGCGCGGCGGCGAGCGCACTGGGCGTAGGTCAAATGGTCGAGCGAACCCTAGCCGTCTACGAGAGCTTGCTCGGGCGTTGACTACGGCATCCTGCGGTTCGGGTGGGCGAGGAATATGGAGGTGTGCGGGTTGAGCGACTTGGCTCGCGCATACACGGCCCTCGCCCCGCGGAGATTCCCCTTTTCCTCGAGGATTCGCGCCCACACGTAGTAGGGCTGCCAGTTCGTCGGCTCCTTGCGAATTGCCCGCATTGCCTCGGTGGCGGCGTCCCCGTAGTTTCGCTGCTCCTCGAGAACGAGAGCCTGCTGCTGGAGAGGAGACGCCGCCCACGGCATAAACGTCGCCGCGTCGCGCGCGTCGTCGAGCGCGGAATCCAGGTTGCCGGCCCTGGCGTTCGCTTGGCTCGAGTCGATCAGACTTGCCCCAATCGCCGATGCCGTCGTCAACGCGATGATCGGAAGCGCCACGCAGACGATCGCGATTCGCACCGGCCACCGCCCGCCGTTACCGCGGATCCACCCGGCTGGTCCACCACCACGCGCACCTCGGTCACCACCCGTTCCTGCCTGGAGGGCAACCGCGGCAATCAGCAGGAAGGCGACCGGGATCACCGGGACGTGCCAACCCCAATCGAATGCCATCGCGACGGCGAATGCCGCCACGCTCCCTGCCGTCCCGGCCAACCACCCACGCCTTCTGCGCCCGGCCGCACGGGTCGCGCGGCGAATGGCGATCAAGAGGATGAATCCGAGGAACGCGACGATCAGGGCAAAGCCCACGATTCCAGTCTCACCCAGTGTCTCGAAGTAAAGGGAGTGGGCATAGGCGCTGAATCCATAGATCGTCCCGTGCTGCGCCCACCAGTATTGGAAGGTTCCTGCCCCGGTACCCAGGAGCGGCGCCGTCTGCATCTCATCGACGGTGGATTGCCAATACTGGTACCGGCCGTTGCCACTGGTGTCCTGAAGGCGTGTCGCGGCGCTACCAGGGCTTGGCGCCGCCTTGAAATTCTCCCAGGCGCTGGAGAGCCTCCCCGGCCCGCCGGCTACCAGCGCACCGATCACCACCAGGACGGCCGCGACGGCCAGCAGCCGCTTGGTCACCTTAGGAGTGACTTCGAGTCGGTCGAACTTTCCCTCGCGCTCGGCGTCGTCGAGAATGGCCCTGAGCAACGCGACGGCGATGCAGATCGTGACCAGGATGCCGGCCATCACCCAGCCCTCCTGATGAGCCAGGGATGTCGATAGTCCGTGATCGAGGTCGCGGAACTGAGCGGCGATCGCGATCGCCAATGCGCTCGCGGCAGCGAGCAGGACGATCACCGGCAGCGCCTGGGCACGACGGGATCGCACCGCGACGAACAGCGCGATGCCCGCCAGGGCTGCGACCGCGCCTCCCCGCGACAGAGTGAAGAAGATCCCCAACGCCAACACCGGTAGCGCCGCGGAGGCCGCTATCCGAGCGATGCGGCTTCTGGCATCGATAGCAGCAGAGAGCAGCAGCGGGGCCCCCATGGCCAGGAGGGCCGCAAGTCCGTTCCAGGAGTTCAATGGATAGTTCAGCCGCGACCGGATGTGGGGCAGGATGTCCACCGCCGGATTGTTGGGAAACCACTGTGGATGCAGGCGCGAGAGCACAGCGAGGGTCGCGATGAGGCCGATCGCCGCCGCCACGCCGCCGAGCATCCGCTCGAGCCCTCTGCGACCTTGCGTCAGCAGAACGACCGCAAAGGCGCCGAGGTAGGTGGCGACGAGGGCGAAAGAGTCGGTGCTGCGCTCGACGCTGTCGGACCAGATTGCGCTCAATGCGGTCCACGCCGCAAAGCCCGCGAGCAGCCCCAGCCCAATCCAGGATGCGCGGGTCAGTTTCGTCGCCGGGAGAATTCCGGCTGCAGCACCCACGAGGAGCACCAGCCAGAGCATCGCTCCCACCTCATCGCGGATCGCCTGGTCGTAGCCGCCGCCGCGGAGCGCCAGGTAGGTGACGAGCGCGAACGGAAGCAGCCAGGCGAGGATCGCCCCGATCGAGCGGTTCGACGGGGTTGGGGATGCGTCCGCGGTCTCCACGCGCCGCTCCACCTGAAACGTGCTGGGGGCCCCGCTCATCGCTTAGGATGTCCGACCGGACTGGCTAGGAGGCGGAAGGGGTACACGATGATGCGACGGATCATTCCAACTTCACTCTTGCTACTTGCCCTTGCAGCTCCGGCGGGGGCCATGGCGCAGGGGAACTCGGGCGTCGGCGCTTACGGGGAGTCCCCTCCGAGCGCGGGGGGGAACGGTGACACATCGACCACCACCCCGGCCCCGAGCACGTCCACAAGCGGCACGGTTCCGCAGGCGTCCTCCACCACGCCGACGACGGCAAGTTCGAGCGCCGCGACCACGTCCACCACCACCTCAACGACGGCATCCGCAACAAGCACTTCCTCGGCGGGCGGGAGGACCGGCAGCGAGCTGCCGATGACCGGATCCAACACCCTGGTCCTCGCCCTGATCGCGATCGCGCTGCTGGGCGCGGGGCTTGCGTTGCATCGAGCCTTGCGCCTAGCCGAGGCGCGGGGGGAGTTCGGGACCCATGCGTACCTCTCGGCTCTCAAGCGTGTTTCGACCTGGGAGGACCGGCCGGGGAAGTGACCGGAGGCGCAGCCGCTCCGCGGGGAGTCGGCGTCGGCGGTGACCGCTGGAGGACGGTCGCACACCAGACCAAGTGAACACTGGTGCGTCCCGGTCACGGGAACTCCGAGCGTAGGGTCGGCCGGCCATGTGTGGGATAGCGGGGAAGCTCTCGCTCGACCGGGTCGTCGACCCGGAGCTCATCGAACGGATGTGCGAAGCGGTCGAGCACCGTGGCCCGGACTCGCGCGGGACCTTCTGCGAGGGCCGGGTCGGCATCGGCGTGCAGCGGTTGGCGATCATCGACCTCGAGACCGGCGATCAGCCGATCGCCAACGAGGATGGGACGATCGTCGTGGTCCAGAACGGCGAGATCTACAACTACCGCGAGCTTCGTCAGCGAACTGGAGGCGCGCGGGCATCGCTTCTCGACCCGGTCAGACACGGAGGTGATCGCCCACCTCTACGAGGATCACGGAGACGCCTGCGTCGATCACCTGCGCGGCATGTTCGCGTTCGCCGTCTGGGACCGCCGCCGGCGCCGTCTGCTGCTGGCGCGCGATCGGGTCGGCAAGAAGCCGCTCTTCTACGCCGCCCGCAACGGCAGCATCTGGTTCGCGTCAGAGGCGAAGTCGATCCTCCGGGATGCCGAGGTTCCGCGCGATGTCGACCTCGACGCGATCGACTCATTCCTCCAATTCCAGTACGTCCCCCATCCGAAGAGCGCCTTCACCGCCCTCAGAAAGCTCCCCCCGGCGCACCTGCTGACCTGGGAGGACGGCAGGATCGAGATCCACCGCTATTGGAAGCTCTCCTACAGCCCCGACGATCACTACGCCTCCGAGGACGAGATGGGGGAGCGGATCCGGGCCGAGCTGCTCGAGGCGACCAGGCTCAGGCTTCGAAGCGACGTCCCGCTCGGCGCCTTTCTCTCCGGTGGGGTCGATTCGAGCGCCGTCGTCGCCGCGATGGCCCAGCCTCAGCGCGACCCCCGTGAAGACCTTCTCGATCGGGTTCGACGTCGAGTCCTTCGACGAGACCGCAGCATGCGCGTCAGGTAGCGGAGCTGTTCGGCACCGAGCACCACGAGTTCCGAGTCGAGCCTCAGGCAATGGAGATTCTGCCGCGCCTCGTCTGGCATTACGGCGAGCCATTCGCAGACCAATCGGCGATCCCGAGCTTCTATCTCGCCGAGCTGACCCGCCGGCACGTGACCGTCGCGCTGAACGGCGACGGTGGCGACGAGGACTTTGCGGGCTACCCGCGCTACGCCGCGAACGTTTTGATGGATCGCCTCGATTGGGCTCCCCGGCCGCTGGCGCGGGCGGCTGCATCGACCCTGGACCGAATCGGTCCCGGTCCAGCAGCCCGGAGCCTGCGGACTCGCCTGCGCCGGCTGGCGCGCGGGCTCTCGCTGGCCCCCTACGACCGCTACGCGATGTGGGTCGCGTACTTCACAGAACGCGATCGCGCCGAGCTTTATACCCCGGAGCTACGAGCGAGCCTCGCCGGAGACCGAACGGCGCCAACGGTGATTAAGAAGCCTTGGCTTGAATCGGACGCGAGCGCGTACCTCGACCGCCTGCTCGACGTCGACGTCAACGCCAATCTGCCCGGAGACCTGCTGGTGAAGATGGACATCGCCACGATGGCGCACTCGCTCGAGGTGCGCTCGCCGCTCCTGGATCATCGCTTCATGGAGGTGGCCGCGAGACTTCCGGCGGCGACCAAGCTCGCCGGCCGACGCACAAAGCTGATCTTTAAGCGCGCGATGCGTCCCTGGATCCCCGATCAGATTCTCGATCGCAGGAAGATGGGCTTCGGGGTGCCACTCGCGGAGTGGTTTCGGGGTCCGCTCCGCGACCTTCCGGGAGAGGTCCTGCTCGATCCCCGCTCTCTGGGACGCGGCTACTTCCGCGAGCGTGCCGTCCGAGACTTGATCGATCGCCACCTCGGCGGGGTGGAGGACACGTCGAACAGGCTCTGGGCGCTGCTGCAGCTCGAGCTCTGGATCCGCACCTATGTCGACGTCGAGCGACCCGAGCAGGTCGCCATATCCACTGCGTAGTAACCCGCTGTCGGAGTTCTACGACGGCGAGGAAGCATTGCCCAGCGGCGCGACTTGCCGGCCGTCTCCTTGCGTCTCGCGCTTCCCTTTATGCGGGCCGTCCACCGACTCCGGCGCCAGCGCCTGATAAACGGCAAGAACGCGCTCCGCAATCGCTTCCAGGCCGAACTGCGCCGAGACCTCGCGACCGTTGCTTCGGCGTTTATCGCCGAGGCACTCGACCAAGGCACGCGAGAGCCGATCGGGGTCATCCGGACACAGCCAAGATGGCTCCGCACGAGCCAGAAGCTCACGAGCGTCCCCGACGTCCGTCGAGACGACCGGCAGGTCGCACGCCAACGCCTCCTTGACGACGTTTGGGGAGCCCTCGATCGACGAGGTGAGCAGAAGGCAGTCAGCCGCGCTCATGAGGACCGGCATCTCCGACGGAGGGACCCCGTGTCGCGACGTGAAGACGCACGTCGCCGACCGTCTCGGCGGCGCGATCACAGGCCGCCTTCGCAAGCCAATAGCGCTTCCGCGCGACGCTCGGGTCGGCCGCGAAGAGCACGATCCGGTCGCGCTGGTCCCAGCCGAGTCGCAAGCGCGCCGAATCGCGTGCGATCGGCGCGAACAGGCTCATGTCCACACCGTTCGGGACCACCGCGTTTCGCCCTCGGATCCCGGGCGGCAGGACTTCCTGCATCTGGCCTGACTTCGTGAGCGTGCCCGAGAGGATCCGCGATTGCTGGCGGAGCAGCGATCGCCGTAGACGCTGGGAGAGGGTAATCGTGCCATCCGCCCGCGGCGATCCCAGGAGATCGCTGCCGCAATAGGAAACCAGCACCGGTCCCCGCATGTAGAAGCGCAGCGGGATGGCCGTCTCGCCACCATGTCCGTGGACGAGCGCGTAGCGCGGATGTCGCCAGTTCGCGGCGGTCAGGCGCCGGATTGCTTGCAGGTAGGCGAGTGGCGACCGGTAGCCGCGGATGAAGAGGACATCGCACCGGAGACCGGCGGCTATCAGTGAGTCCACCTGCCGCTTGACGAAGATCCCGTAGCTCGGCCTCTCCTTCGTCGGCCACATGTTGGTGACCACGAGCACGCGGGCGTCGGGATCGGTGTGCTCGAGCGTCAGCAGCGAGCGTTTCACTGGGGCAGGTTACCCATGCGCCCTGACCGCGCCACTCGTTTGGTCATCACGCACACGAGCCACTCATTGGGCTCCACAAAGGAGCTGACCGTAGCCGTTCGCCCAGTTCACGATTGACATTGAGGGTCAGGTCTTCGCCCCGGCGATCGGAGGAACCGGTGGATCGATTCCAGCTTCCCGCATGATTCGGGTGTGCTCCGAGGCCAGTGGATCAACTGCGGTGAGGTTCAAGGCTGCGCCGAACCGCTTTCCAACTCTTCTCACCTTGCCGAGCACATTAGGAATCGTAGGCGGGTTTCGACCAGGCCTGCCGTCGCCCTCGCGAGCACGCTTGCGCGGTCGATCAGGAAAGGCTGTACGCTCCGCGCGGAGGGAAGTCCGTCACGCAACCAGGAGGGTCGAAATCTCTCGTAACGGCGTGATTTCCGGGCGCGGGCCGGGAATCCGCACACAGATCGGTCTCATTGGCCTCGGGTATTGGGGGCCCAATCTGCTGCGGCTCCTGTCTGACCGGCCGGATGTCGAGACGAGGTGGATCTGCGATCTCCGAGAGGACAGGCTGGAGCGCTTTGCCCGTCGCCATCCGACCTCCCGCCCCACCAGAGACAGCATGGACCTGTTTGAGGACCCCGCACTCGATGCGGTCATGGTCGCGACTCCGGTCTTCACCCATTTCGAGCTCGCGTCACAGAGCCTCGAGGCGGGCAAGCACACTTTCGTGGAGAAGCCTCTCGCGGCCTCGAAGCAGGAGGTCGACCAGCTTCTGGCGCTGGCCACCGACCGGGGCGCCGGCGCTGATGTGCGGGCACACGTTCTTATACAGCCCGCCCGTGCGGATGATCAAGGGACTCCTCGATCGTGGGGAGCTCGGCGAGATCTATTTCGTCTCGTCAAGCCGGGTGAACCTCGGGCTGCACCAGCCTGACGTCAGCGTTGTTTGGGATCTGGGACCGCACGATTTCTCGATCCTCAGGTATTGGCTCGGCGAGCTGCCCGAGTCGATCTCCGCTACTGGCCGTGACTCGATCGTCGAGGGGATCCCCGACGTTGCCTTCCTGAGCCTGCGTATCCGCGTCGGCACCGTCGCAAACCTGGAGATGAGCTGGCTCGCCCCGAGCAAGCTGAGGCGGACGGTGCTCGTGGGGAGCAAGAAGATGGTGGTCTACGAGGAGGGAGCGCCCGAGCCGGTTCGCATCTTCGATCACGGCGTCGTATACCGGGATCCAGAGACGTTCGGCGAGTATCAACTCTCCTACCGGACCGGCGACGTCATCTCACCGAAGGTCGAGGGCGAGGAGCCACTCGCGCTCGAACTCGACGAGTTCATTCGCGCGATTCACCGCGGTCGGGCCCCGGATGGCCACGTCGAGCTCTGCCGGGACGTCGTTCGCATGATCGAGGCCGCTGACGCCTCACTCAACGGAAGCGGAGGACCTGTACCGGTAGGGATTGACGTTGGATCGCGCTGACAGCACCCCCCAACGTACATTTGGTCTTGCCCCAGGTGCGGAAGCACCGGGCCTGGCAAGCGTGCTCACGCCGAGGACCGTCGTGAGGTCCTCGTACCGAGCTCGCGGCGGGATTACGTCCTGCGCCGGGCGCTCGCCATCTCGGACGCGGTTGCCCTCAGCATCGCCGTGCTGCTCGCGTTCTCGATCTCGCCGGTCGATGCTCGAGCCTCGATGATTTCGTTTGGTTCCTGCCCATGCTTCCCGTGTGGCTCGTGCTGTTCCGCGCCTACGGTCTTTACGGGCTCGACGCAAAGCGGATCACGCACAACGCCCTCGACGAGGTGCCCGCCCTCTTTCACTCGTTCCTGATCGGCATCCTCCTCAGCTGGGCCTGGTACCGCGTGGTTCCCGCACATCAACTGGTCTTCGGCGAACTGGTGACGCTCGGCCTGGCGGGCTTCTCCTTATCGATCCTGATGCGCAGTTTCGTCAGGCGGATGAGCTTGCGGCGGTTCGGCTGCGAGCGCGTGCTGTTCGTCGGCGATTCTCCAGTCCTTCGGCCCCTGCTCCGCAAGATCCGGACGCATCCGGAGTATGGGCTGGAGCCGGTTGGATTGATCGCCGGCTGCGTCGCCGGGGAATCGACTCTCGGGCACGCCGGTTCGGTGCTCCCCGCCCTGGGTACGTTGGGAGAGGTCGATCTGGAACGAGCGATCGCGGAGCAATCGGGTCGAGCGCGTGATCGTGATCCAGGCGGATGTCGACGACGATGTGGTGCTCGAGCTGCTTCAGGGAACCGCGCCCCTCGGCATCAAGGTCAGCATCCTGCCGGAATACGTCGACGCCATGGGCCCGTCGGTGCAGGTCGACAACATCGAGGGTGTCACCGTGCTGGCGCTGCCGCCGCTGGCTCTTCCGCGATCATCGCGGATCATGAAGCGCACGCATGGACGTCGTTGGCGCCTCGGTCGCGACTGGTCTTGTTCGCCCCGCTGATGGCGCTCGCCGCGGTGGCGATCAAGCTCGATTCGCCGGGGCCGGTCCTGTTTCGCCAGCCACGGATCGGCAAGGACGGCCGACTCTTTCAACTGAACAAGTTCCGAACGATGGTGGCCGATGCGGAGGAGCGGCATGACGAGCTCCGGGCGCGCAGCGAGGACCGCCACTGGCTCAAGCTCGATCACGACCCTCGGATCACTCGCGTCGGCCGCCTCCTTCGCCGAACGAGCATCGACGAGCTGCCGCAGCTCTGGAACGTGTTGCGCGGCGACATGAGCCTGGTCGGGCCCAGGCCGCTGATCGCCTCCGAGGACGAGCAGGTACGCGGGTACGCGCGGATGCGGCTGCACCTCGCCCCGGGCATGACCGGTCTGTGGCAGGTCCTCGGGCGGACGACGATTCCCTTCGAGGAGATGGTCAAGCTGGATTTCGTCTACGTCTCCAACTGGTCGCTGTGGACCGACATCAGGCTTCTGCTGAGGACCATTCCGGCGGTTGTCTCGCGCCGCGGGGTGAACTGACCCAAACGCCCGCGGGGTGACTCAGCGAGCGATCGGAGCTCGACCGCGTACGGTGAGGAGGATGGGAGCTACGGACACGCGTGTCTTGGTCACCGGCGGGGCGGGATTCATAGGATCTCACCTCGTCGAGCGCCTCATCCGGGACGGATATCGCGTCCGCGCGCTCGACAACTTCGCGACCGGAAGTCGCGACAACCTGGTCGAGATCTGGGACGAGGTCGAGCTGATCGAGGGTGACATACAAAGCTATGAGCGTGTTCACAACGCGGTACGAGGATGCGAGGTCGTCTTTCACGAGGCCGCTCTGCCATCGGTCCCGCGTTCGATTCAGGACCCGCTCACCAGCAACGCGTCGAATGTGACGGGGACGCTGAACGTGCTGCTGGCTGCGCGCGACGAGGACGTCAGGCGGGTGGTTTTCGCTTCGTCATCATCGCTCTACGGTGCCAACGCACAGCTGCCGAAGCGGGAGGGGATGGCGACCATCCCAATCGCCCCGTACGCCGTCTCGAAGCTCGCCGCCGAGGGCTACTGCCGCGCGTTCTTCCATGTGTACCGGCTGGAGGCCGTTTCGCTTCGCTACTTCAACGTCTTCGGTCCGCGCCAGGACCCGGCCTCCAGCTACGCGGCAGTGATCCCGCGATTCACGGCCGCGATCCTCGCGGGCAGCTCGCCGGTGATCCACGGCGATGGCGAGCAGTCACGCGATTTCACCTACATCGACAATGCCGTCGATGCCAACCTGCTCGCCGCCGGCGCCTCCGGGGTAGGCGGTGAGATCTTCAACATTGCCTGC
The DNA here is from genome assembly GCA_963710955.1 of uncultured Actinomycetes bacterium. Classification (GTDB taxonomy): domain Bacteria; phylum Actinomycetota; class Thermoleophilia; order Solirubrobacterales; family 70-9; genus AC-56. The sequence goes on from CAVQCK010000001.1 coordinate 47,751, forward strand.
GGCAACGCGATCACCCTGAACCAGGTGATCGAGGAGTTGCGGGCTGTGTCTGGTGCCGAGTTCGACCCCATCCATGGCGAAGCCCGCCCCGGCGACGTCCGGCACTCGCTCGCCGACATCTCCCGCGCGCGTGCGATGCTCGGCTACCAGCCGGCGGTCGATTTTCGCTCCGGACTCGAGCGGACCTATCGCTACTATCAGGACCAGCACGCGGCAAAGGCGAGGGAAACTCGCGCCTATTAGGATGGGCTGCGACGGTAGGGAAACGGGTCCGGGACCAACGCCTCTCATCCCCTCGGAAACGCGCGATAAGGGATACGCACGCACGCATATGCACCTTGATCGAAGCATCACACGTCTGTGGCAAGTCCTTGGGGCGGAATGCATACCTTTCCCAGAGATGGTCAAACTGGACTTCATCCACGTCTCGAGCCGCTCGCTCTGGACGGACGACAGGCTTAGGCTGAGAATGATTCCCGCAGTCGCCGTGCGTCCGGGCCCGAACTAGTGGCCTCACAGAGGCATACGGTCTGGGCTTCGGCGAAGACGTTTGGGACGCTGCGTTGGGCTGTTGGGATCCTCGGCTGCGTGCTGGCCCTGGCGTTGACCCTCGGGGCGCCCGCCGACGCGGGCGCCACACGCCCCCTAACCACCGGCCTAATTGACCTCTATAACCCCGCATACCGCATTCAGTGGGGTCCGGCTCTCGGCGCAAACATCGGCATGGTTGGGACCGGCATCAGTTGGGCGACAACCGCCCCTACTCGGCCTGCGCACCCGCGAGACCCGGCTGATCCCGCCTACAATTGGAGCGCAGTCGATCCGATTGTGAAGGGGGCGGCGCGGCGAGGGCTCTCGGCGCTGATAACGATTACGTACGCCCCTGACTGGGCCGAGGGGCCGGGCAAGGAGCACGCTCTGTACGCGAACACCTGGAAGCCCGACGCCCAAGCCCTGGGCGACTTCGCACACGCTCTCGCGATGCGTTACTCGGGCGACTATCGGCACCTGCCGCGGGTCCGAAACTTCGAGCCCTGGAGCGAGCCGAACCTGCCGGCCTTGCTCTCCCCGCAGTGGGAACACGGCAAGCCCGCGAGCCCGGAGATGTACAGGCGGATGGCCAACGCCGTGTACGCGGGCGTCAAGTCGGTTCACGGCAACAACCGTGTGATCGGCCCGGCGCTTGAGCCCTACGGCGATCCCCCCAACAACCCGCGTTACGCTCAGCCCCGGATGCGCCCGATCCAGTTTCTCCGGCAGCTTTTCTGCCTCAAGGATCGGCGGAAGCTCAAGAAGCAGCCCTGCCCGGATCCGGTGAAGCTCGACGTCATCTCGCACCACCCGTTCACTTCAACGCACCCGCGCCAACTGCCACCGAACCGGCATGCGATCAATCCGGACGATGCGGCCGCGCCCGACCTGGGCAGGGTCATGCGCGTCGTGCGCGCCGCGCAACGGAAGGGGACGGTCCTGCCGAAGGGAAAACACAGAAAGCTGTGGGTGACGGAGTCCTGGTGGCTGAGCAAGCCGCCAAACCGACGAGGGGTCTCCCCGCCAAAACAGGCACGGTTTGTCGAGCAGGGCCTCTATCTCTACTGGAAGGCCGGAGCGAGCGTGGTGCTGCAGGAGCCGCTCCGCGATCGTCCCGGGAACCCCTTCTCCGGGGCCGGGCTCATCTACAGCAACGGAAAGCCGAAGCCGGCTTACACGGCTTTCCGATTCCCGTTCGTCACCGATCGCCGCTCACACCGCAAGGTGCTCGCGTGGGGAAAGGCGCCGGCGGCGGGGAGGCTCAAGATCCAGGTGCACAAGAAGCATCGAGGATGGAAGACGGTCAAGCGCCGGCATGTGCACGAGGGCCAGGTCTTCAAGAAGTCGCTGCGGCTGAAGGGCAAGGCGAAGCTGCGGGCCAAGGTGGGATCGCAGAAGAGCCTGACCTGGAAGCAGAAGAAGTAGCGCCCCGCGCTGCGTGCTCAGGTCACTGGGAGAACAGTCCCGAACGTGGGTTCAATGATTTCGCCTTTCGGTAGGAACTAAGCGCCGCTTCGGCATCTCCGTTTCGGGCCTCGAGTCGCGACCGGATGAACCAGTTTCGCCAGTTGGTGGCCTCCTTCCTGGTCGCCTCCCGAGCCGCGTCGAGGGCGGGGCCGAGCTTCCCCTGATCCTCGAGGACCAGGGCCTCCTGGATCCGGGGAGCGGCGGCGTATGGCTGCACGGCCACTGCCTGGCGGGCGTCCGAGAGCGCCGTGCCGAGAGCGCCGTCCGCGACGGCCTCCTGGCTTCGCTGGATCGCAGCGGCTCCGGCAAGGGGGAGGGCGATCACGAGCAGGGCGGCGATCGAGAGTGCGGCGATGACCGCGCGCTCGCCGTAGCGTCGCCACCTCGGCAGCTGCGAGGAAATGCGGTCCGGGCTGCGCGGCTCGATCCCGCCGGCGACAGCGATCGCCGCCAGGGTGAAGAAGATCAGCGGCAGGACGCCGAGCTCCCAGACCCAGTCCACGACCGCCACCGCGATGAACGCCGCGCAGCCCGCGGTGGCGGCGGCGATCCCGATCCTCGTCTGCGGTGGTGCCCTGAGCACTCGAACCGTCCCGATGACCAGCAGTGCGATCGAGAAGCCGCCGATCAGCACGAGGCCCACGATCCCAAGCTCGCCAAGCGTCTCGATGTAGAGGGAGTGTGCGTCCACGACCGGCGCCGCATAGCTCCCGTGCTGGGCCCACCAGAACTGGAACGTACCCGGACCGATGCCGATCAGTGGATCCGTTTTGTTGGCGTCGATCGCCGACTCCCAGAACTGGTAGCGGCCGCTGCCGTTGAAGTCGAGGATCTGCGTTCCGCGTGAGTCGTTCGCGCTCCCGCTGCCCTGCGCCTTGAAGTTGTCCCACTTGTCCGAGATCGTCCCCGGCAGCCCGGCAGCGACCCCGACGATGACAATCACGACCAGCGTGGAGACGGCCGCGACGGCTGTTGCGGGGCGCGGAATTCGGAGCAATCGTGGACGCTTCCCGTAGCGGACCGCGAGTCCCATTCCCGCCTGGACGATCGCCACGCCCGCGCAGGCAACGAGCAGGATCACGAGCAGCTCGTCTCCCTGGTGTTGCGCCGCCGCGGTGGGAAGGCCACGATCCAGGGCGTGCAGCCGGTCCTCGGCCGCAATCAGGATCGCCGAGCCGCCGGCGGCGACCGCAAGCGTGGCGAGCTTGGGGATGCGGTCGGGGGCCAGGATGAAGAAGGCGAGGAGGGCGATCGCGGCGGCCGGCACGGAGAGGCTGGAGGTGGTCAGCCACAGGGTCAGCGCGAGGAGTGGAAGCGCCGCGGCGGCGAGAGCCTGGGCGACGATCGTTCGCGCCGACGAGGTCGCAGCGAGCGCAAGTGGGAGGCCGATCGCAGCCAGCGCTCCGAGGCCGCTCGAGTAGTTCAGCGGGTATGCGAGCCGGGCCGCGATGCCGATTCCCGGCACGAACTGGCCGGTGCGCTGGCGTGGAAACCACGTCGGCTCGAGGCGCGAGAGGACGGCGATCCCGCACAGGATCACGACCCCGGCGGTGACTCCGTGGAGAAGGTACCGCCAACGGCCGCCCCCCTGGGCGGCGAGGGCAAGCGCAAACACGCCCAGATAGGTGAACACCCGGGCCACCTCCGTCGCGGTTTGCTCGGCGCTGTCGGTCCAGATGAAGGACAGCGCGTTCCAGGCGGCGAACGCGAGCAAAAGACACAGCATCGCCCTGCCGTACCGAGTGCCACCCGCGGCGGGCAGCGCCCCGATAAGCGTCCCGACGAGGACGATCCACCAGACCGCGATTCCGACCTGGTCGCGCTCGATCGGGTCAAACCCGCCGTTGTGGAGGCCGAGGTAGACGATGAGCAGGATCGGCAGGAGCCATGCCACGAACGCCGCGGGGTCGATCCGCAGCTCCCCGATCCCGGCGATGCGGAGGGCTTCACGGCGAAGGGTGATCGCTTCCATCGTCTGGGTTTATACCTGCGTGACCGCGAGACGCTGTTTCGAGATCGGGGTGGCGGCGCGCGCTGGAGCCTCGTAAACTAAGTGGATGGCGGTGCGGGTCTGCGGTTCGATCCTGGGTGCGATTGTGCTCCTTTTTGCCTTGCCGGCGCTCGCGGCGGCGAAGCCCGGCTGCCACCACCATCACCGAATCCCGCACAACTCGGAGGTCGCCCAATACTCCGAGGTGATCCCGGGAGACTGCGGCTCTCAGACGCCCAACCCATCTTCGAGCACGAGCCCGGGCGGCCCGTCGGACGGTTCCATTCCGCCAGGGACGCTGCAGCAGCTCCAGTCGCAGGGTCCGGCCGGGGTGAATGCGGCCGGGCTCGCTGAGGCGAATACTCCGCCTTCAGCAGGGGCCGGCAAGGCGCGGCCGGGGACCGGGGGAGAGGGCCAGGGCGCCACTTCGCATGGCTCGCAGTCGGGCGCCAAGGGTGGCTCGAGCGCCGGCGGTCGGTCGGACGGCAGTTTTCTCAGCGGCCTTGTTGACGCGCTCGGCGGGAGCGGGGGTGCGGGAATCATCCTGCCGCTCGTCCTCGGCGCAACCCTCCTGGCAGGGCTCGCCTACTGGCTGGCACGCCGGCGCCGGACGGCTGCAACGGGCTGACCACCGCACCCTGGCGGTCGGCCTCGGGCGCCCCTCGGCTTCCGTGACCGATGAAAAAGTCAGCTGATTCGCGCTTCGGCCGCGTTCGCGCGGGTAGAGGCAGAACATGCTCAGCCGAGCTTCCAGCCCGCGGTCGGCGACATGATCGACATCGTCGTCGAGGCCGTCGTGATCGGCGTGGTCGGGGTCTGGACGGTCCTCGCTCTCGCTGTCGCCGAGGGCGAGCGTCGGGGGCGACTTGCGACCAGCCGCGAGCGGAGGGTCCGGCCGACCCAGCAACGCCCGGTGTCGGTTCCCTTTGGTCGCTCCCGGGCCGGGGGGTCGGGGCGCGGGTATCGGTTCCCGGAGTATCCGACGCGGGCTTAGACGTCGCTGCGGTCGACACGGCGCAGCACTCATACGGGGACGTTGAGTCTCGACGTAGATGACGGCGGACGTTGCGGGCTAGGGTGGGGCGCCACAGGTGAACTCGACTCAGGCTCGGCCGTCCGTCACCGTTGTGATCCCCGTGTGGGATGCCCCCTACGTGGAGTTGCTGCCGCACGCCGTCGAGGCGGTTCGCGCGCAGGACCGAGCAGTGCGAATCGTGGTCGTGGACAACGCCTCCACCGTCCCGGTGCCGACGCTCGAGGGAACCGACGTCGTCAGGACGCCGAAGAGACTCAGCGCCGGGGAGGCCCGAAACGCGGGGATGGGCCACGTCGAGACGGAGTTCGTGATGTTCCTCGACGCAGACGACGAGCTGCTCGAGGGCGCGCTCGAGAGCGCTCGGCGGGAGATCTCCTCGGATCCGGGGCTCGCGGTGTACGCGATGTCGCTCCTGGAGCCGAACACAGGCCGCCGCCACCGCTTTCCACATCGCTTCGCGTTCGCGCTCGTGCGATTCCCGCGTGCCTTCGCGCTCGCCAATGCAGTCTGGTCGCTCTATTCGACCCAGGGCTGCGCGATCTTCCGAACGGCCTGGGTGAGGGAATGCGGCGGCTACGCCGACCTGAGCGGACCCGAGGATTGGATCCTCGGCGTCTCGCAGGCCTTTCGGGGCCGGGTCCGGCTCGACCGCCGGGTCGGGCTTCTCTACCAGGTGCGTGGTGGCTCCCTCGCCGATGCTCAAACGGCCGTTATCATGCTGCTCGCCGCTCGCCGGGTGCGGGAGCGACTACGAAGCGACCCCGCCGTGCCGAGCTGGGCGCGCGCCCTCACCCCGCTGATCGCGCTGATGCAGGCATTTGCGATCTTCGTGCTCCGCCCGATCTACCGGGCGACCCGAGCGGCGGTTTCGGGACGGCAGTGACGTTCCGAATTGTGTACCGCCCCGAATGCGGATAGGCTTGCGCTTTCCCGGGTTGTCGCAAGTAACGAGGTCCAGTGGCACATCTGATAACCGGAGGGGCGGGATTTATCGGCTCTCATCTGGCTGACGCGTTTGCCGATCGCGGCGACGAGATCGTCATCCTCGACGATCTCAGCACCGGCCGGTACGAGAACGTCCAGCACCTGATCGACGCCGGGCAGGCGCAGCTGATCGAGGGATCGATGTTGGACGCGACCTTGGTCGACGAGTTGATGGCGACGGCCGAGACCTGCTTTCACCTGGCTTCACCGGTCGGCGTGAAGCTGATCGTCAGCCAGCCGCTGGACTCGATCCTGCGGATGGTCAGGGGGACGGACGTCGTGATGGCGAGCGCGGCCCTCCATCGCACCCGACTGGTGTTCACGTCGACGTCGGAGATCTACGGGAAGAATGGCGGCGAGGCACTCCATGAGGATTCCGATCGTGTGGTCGGACCGCCCACGAAATCGCGCTGGTCGTACGCGACCGCCAAGGTGTTCGGGGAGATCCTCGCCTACGGCTACACCCAGGGTGAGGGTGCGCGAATGACGGTCGCGCGCCTCTTCAACACCGTCGGTCCCCGACAATCCGACGCCTATGGGATGGTGCTGCCCCGGTTTGTGCGGCAGGCCCTCGAAGGCGCCGACCTGACCGTGTACGGGGACGGGACGCAGTCGCGGTGCTTCACCCACGTCCACGACACGGTCGATGCCCTGGTGGGCCTTGCAGAGTCCGATCATGCGATCGGCGACGTCTTCAACGTCGGTGGTGGCGAGCCGATCTCGATCATCGATCTCGCGCGGCGGGTTCGCGAGCGGATCGGCTCGGATGCGGGGATCCGGTTCGTGCCCTACACCGAGGCCTATGGGAACGGCTTCGAGGAGCTCGGACGACGCCGCCCGGACTGTCGGCGGCTCCGGGACCTCACGGGGTGGCGGCCGCTTCGCAGCGTGGACGACGCGATCGACGACCTGATCGCCTATGAGCGTGGGGAATGGCGCAGACAAACTCGCCGCCCGACGGTCGCCGAGGGAGTGCGGTCGGCCTGAGCCGGATTCGGGTCCTCCGGGTCATCGGACGACTGAATCTCGGCGGACCCGCGCAGCAGGCGGCACTCCTCAGTGGACGGCGCCTCGATCCCGAGCGCTACGAGACGCTCCTGGTCCACGGCTCGCTGCCGAAGGGTGAGGCATCGATGGCGGACCTCGCCGCAGCGGAGGGCGCGCGGATGGAACACGTGCCGCAGCTGGTGCAACCCCCGCGCCCACACCTCGATGCCGCCGCCCTGGCCAGGGTCGCAGCGATCGCGAGGCGCTTCCGCCCGCAGATCGTGCACACCCATACCGCGAAGGCGGGCTTTGTCGGCAGGTGGGCGGCCCTGGGGGCAGTGCGCCCGCGGCCCGTCGTCGTCCACACCTATCACGGCCACGTCCTCGAGGGCTATTTCGGCCCCACGAGAGCGCGCGCCTACCGGTCGCTGGAAGCCTTCCTGGCACGGCGGACCGACTGCCTCGTGGGCGTCAGCCAGGCAACGGTCGACGACCTGGTGCGCCTCGGCGTCGCACCCGCGGCGCGGTTTCGGGTCGTCCCCCTCGGGCTCGACCTCGAGCCCTTCGCGTCCCTGGATGCGGACGGCGGACTCGCGGTCCGCGACGAGATCGGTGCCGATGAGGGGGACGTGGTCCTTACGTTCGTGGGCCGGGTCGTCCCGATCAAGCGCGTGGACCTGCTGCTGCGCGCCGTCGCGCTGGCCCGCCCGAGCGCCCGGCTGCGTCTGGTCGTGGTCGGCGACGGCGAGCCGCGGCACGGACTCGAGGCGCTCAGCCGCGAGCTCGGGATCAGCGACGTGGTGAGCTTCCTCGGCTATCGCCGTGACCTTCCCGCGATCGCCGCGGCAACCGATGTCGCCGTTCTCAGCTCCGCCAACGAGGGAACGCCGGTGTCGCTGATCGAGGCGGCGGCGGCGGGCCGCCCCGCGATCGCAACGCGAGTGGGCGGCGTCCCCGAGGTCGTGACGCCTGAAACCGGCATCCCCGTCCCGCCAGGGGATCCCGAGGCGCTCGCGGCGGCCGTCACGCGGCTGGCGTCCGACCCCGACCTGCGCGCCCGGCTCGGCGCGAACGCCCGTGAAGCGCGCTCTTCGGCGCCACTCCGCCTCGCGGCTCCTCGCCGACATCCAGGCGCTGTACGAGGAGCTTCTCGAACGCCGGCGGTTTGCGAGGATGCCGCGATGAGCGTCGGTCAGAGCGCGCAGGATGCGGCGGGGCTGCGCGACGAGCTCGACCCGAACATCATGCCGCGCCAGATGCGCGCGCTCGAGCAGGTTGCGACGCGCCTGCTCGATGAACGGCCTTCCCCCGACCCGGCCTTCCGGACTCAACTCGACGGGCGTGTACGCGAGCTCGCGGCGGGCATCCACGGACCCAAGCCCTGGCATTGGCGCCTGGGCGCCGCGGTCTGCCTCGTCTCAGGAGTGGCCCTGCTCGTCGTCGCCGTCATCCTGACGGGTCAGCTGGGCGGGGGCTGAGGGGCGCTCATCGATTCCGTGCAGCTCGGTTCGCAGCCGGCGAAGCCCGCGCGAGAGCCGGCGGCGGACGGTGCTCTCGCTCACGTCGAGCACCCGAGCGATCTGCGGGCCCACGAGTCGCCCACCGAGGCGCAGAGCGATCGCCGATCGCTCCGATCGGTCGAGCCCTCTGAGCGCCCTCGCCAGGTCCCCGGGCAGCCCCGGATCGTCGCGGTCGCCGCCTCCCGGGCGTCCATTCGCCGCCTCCCGGGCGATGGCGAACAGCCACACCCTGGCGCCATCGTGATCCGAGCCAAGCGACTCCCACTCGCGGGCTGCGCGCTCGAACGTCGACTTGCGTCAACCGTTCCGCCTCGGCGCGCGATCCGGTCCTGTAGACGAGGTACCCGTACACGTCGGAGAGGTTCTGCTCGTAGAACTGGACGAAGGCATCGCTCATTTGACTGATTCCAGACCCGCGTGGCGTGCCATGCGCGCGAGGTGCGGGCTTCCCGCGGGCGCGGGCCACCATAGACGACGAGTCCCCGCCGGGGCGACAAGACTAGGCTTTGCGGCCGGGTAGCGATCTGGACTACTCGCGAACGACGTAGGCGATGGACCTCTCTAGCGACCAGCAGATCTACAGCGCCCTCGTCGCGGCAGTGACGCTTCTCCTGGTTGCCTACGGGATCGCCCTCCTGCTTCGCCTGCTGCAACGCGGGCGCCCCGATTTCCTCATCGGCTACCCGATCGGGGTGGCGCTGGTGCTGCGGGTGGGTGCCGCGGCAGGGGTCTCGCTGACCTCGATCGGCTCCGAGCTTCGCGGCGGCGACGAGTTCACGTTCCTGAGCGACGCTCACTCGATCGCCGGAGCGTCGTTCGGGTCGTCCGATTGGACCGGCGCGCTGACCGGCAGCCTTCACGTGTTCGTCCTCGCGGCTCAGATCGCGGTCTTCAACTCGCCGGATTTCGCGCTTCGGATCTCTGAGATCGGGATCACCGTCGCGGGCCTCGTCCTCCTTGCCGCCTCTGTGTATGAGCTCGTGGGACCCCGGGCGGCGATCATCGCGGCCTGGCTCTTGGCGCTCGAGCCGAGCGGAATCTTCTTTGCCGGCATCCTCCACAAGGAGCCGAACATGTTCCTCGCCGAGGGGCTGGTCGCGTTCGGCGGAGCCCGCATGTGGAAGCGGGGCGACTTCACCTCGCTCTTCATCATCACCGCAGGCTGCCTGGTCGCGGTCGCCACCCGGCCGTATGCCGGATGGTTCCTGATCGCGACGGGAGCGGCCGTCACCCTGCACGCGGGACTGCGCAAGACCCGAAAGGGGCAGGTCGGCGCCCTGGGGCTGATCGCGGTGGTCGTCCTGTTCGCCGCGATCGCCGCCCCGACGGTGTGGGAGGCGTCATCGAGCAAGAACCTGGAGCAGAACGTGCAGGGGTCGCAGACGGCGAACGCCGAAAACACCAGCGCCAACCTGTCACTGGAACAGGTGGATTTCTCCAACCGCGAGGCGATCCTCACCAACGTCTGGATCCGGGCGTGGGATGTGATGTTCAAGCCCTACGTCTGGCAACTCGGCAGCCCGAGCCAGCGGATCGGGGCGTTCGGTGGCCTGGTCACCCTGATCATCCTCGCGGTCCTCGTTCCCGCCATGATCAGGCGCCGGGGCGAGATCTTCGCCCGCGCCGGCCCGCTCGTCTACCTGTTCTTCTTCCTGCTCATCGCCTATTCCCTCAGCACCGGCAACGCCGGCACCGGCTTCCGGTACCGGACCCACCTGCTGGCGGTCGCGCTCTGCCTGATCGCCGCACTGCGGGAGTGGCGAACGCAGCCGGCGGCGCGGCCCGTGACGTTCCCGAGCGCCACGAGGGCGTGCCGACGACGCAGCGCGTGCCGACCTAGCGACGACCGGCGATCGCGCTGGCGGTGTCGCTCAAACGGTCAGGCGCTCGAGCTCGGCGAGCAGCAGCGGGGCGAGCTCGTCGGCCTCGCCGCGCTCTGACTCGATCGCGATCGCGCTCTGCGGCCGCGCGCGAGACCGCCCGCATCACCTCTGCGGGCCGCTCACGCGCGGGGACCGCGTTTGCGAGCAGCGCCATCGCTCCCTCGCCGGCCGAGAGCCGCCGCGGATCGCCACTCGGCGTCCGGCCGGTAACTCGTAACCACGATCGCGCCCAACGGCAGCGGCTCGGAGCCCGCCGTCCAGCCGAGGCTCTCGATCGGTGTGGTCGGTCTGCTTCGACGCCGTCGGTGCGCACCGAGAGCGGCTTGGCGTAGGGGTGGACGAGGCCGCGCTCGTCGATGACCGCGAACTCGTCCGAGTAGTAGGTCGCGCCCGCGCGGACCAGGGCCGCGACGAGCGTCGTCTTGCCGGCGAAGCTCTGTCCGGGCATGACGATCGCACGATCCCGTGTGGGCCACCGCCCCGGCGTGGATGAAGACCGTGTCGGGGGACTTGACGCCGAGATGCAGGCGAAGCTGGGCGTCGAGCATCGTCAGCGCCAGCTCGAGCTCGAGGCCCTGAGCTCAGCGTGTACTCGTTGACGACCAGCTCGTATGTCCCCGCGTCGCTCGGCGATGAGCGCGAACCGGCGGTCGGACCGCCGATGGCGGGCAGGGCTGCCAGCCGGGCGGCAGCAGCCGCTCGCAGCCGCTCCAGCAGCTCGGGGCGGTTCGTGCCCAAAGCCGCCCGTACGCCGAACGCCTCGAAGGCGATCTCGTGCTCGCTGTTCGGCTCCGCTGCGACCCGCCCACGGCCGGGATCATAGGCGAGGCGGCCGCGACGGGCTCGGCGAGGCCGGCGCCAACGACCGGTAAGATTGCCGCCGTGGGCTCCGCTCGTGCTCGGCATCAGGGTCGTGCTGGCGGCGGTGTTCGCCGTCGCGGGCGTCGCCAAGCTCCTCGACCAGCCGGGATCGCGGCGCTCGCTCGCCGAGTTCGGTGTTCCGAGCCGCGGCGCGTGCCGATCGCAGCGCATGCTGCTGCCGCTGCTCGAGCTCGCGACGGCGGTCGCCCTGATTCCCTCCGGGCTCGGCCCGCTGGGGTGCGCCTGGCGGCGCTTGCTGCTGCTGCTGGGCTTCATCGGCGGGATCGCCAACGCGCTCCGGCGCGGCCAGGCCCCGGATTGTCACTGCTTTGGTCAGCTTCACTCGGCGCCGGCGGGACGTCGCGCTCTGGCGCGCAACGCCGTCGCTCGCGGGTCTGGCGGCGGTTGTCCTTGTGGAGGGGCCGGGTCCGTCGGTCGCCGCCTGGGTGTCGGCCCGTACACCGGCCGAGCTGGTCGCCGTCGGCGCCGTCGCAGCTGGCCCTCGTGTCTGGGTGCGGTTGTCGCTGCGGCTGTGGCGGGAGCGGCGGAGCTTGCAGCGGGCCCTTGCGGACGCACAGGCGACAGATCGCAGCGTTCCCGGCGGGGCTTCCGGTCGGCGCGACGGCGCCCGGCTTTGCGCTCCCCGACCTGCACGGAGCGACCCACACGCTCGAGTCGTTGCTCGCCCGCGGGCGACCCGTCGCCCTGGTCTTCGTCGCGCCGGGCTGTGGGCCGTGTCAGCAGATGCTTCCCGAGCTCGGCCGCTGGCAGGCGGCGCTGGCCGACCGCCTCACGGTTGCCGTGATCAGCCGCGGGAACCGCAGCGGAGAACCGCCCGGCCGCCGAGGAGCACGGCATCGCGAATCTGCTCCTTCAGGAGGACATGGAGGTGATGAGCGCCTATCGCGTCCGGCGCGACGCCTGCCGCCGCTGATCGTGACCCCGGACGGGGCGATCGGCAGCTCGGTCGTGTGTCGACACGTCGACGATCGAGCCGCTGATCCGCCTCGCCCTGCGGCGCGGTCAACGGCTGCGGTGACCGGCCGGCGACGAGCCGCGCCGCCGGTCGACTTGAGCCGGCGCCCGGAGCTCGACGAGTTCGTCGAGCGCGTTCGCAACCTTCCGTCGCCAGGCCGAGCTCGACGCCGCCGCGGTCGAGGTGCTCGACGCCTTCGCGGCTCGCCGGCGTCGAGCCGCTGCTGCTCAAGGGCCCGGCGCTGGCGCGGATGCTCTACCGCCCGGAGAGCATCGCGGCTACAGCGACATCGATCTGCTCGTCGCGCCGCGGGACCTCGCGCCGGCCCGGCAGGCGCTCGTCGAGCTCGGGTACGCGAACGCGAGCGAGCCGATCGGGCGTCGACGATGTCGCGGGCATCCTGCACGCCGAGATATGGTTGCGAGCCCGAGAGAGCGAACGGCTCTGCCGCTGATGGTCGACCTCCACTGGCGCCTGCGCCGGCTGCGAGGCGCCCGCCGACGTCATCTGGGAGGTGCTGGGGGCGCGGCGCGCCTGGATCGAGCTCGACGGCCGCGCCGCGCCCGTCCTGGCCCGCGACGGGCTTGCCCTGCATCTGGCCACGCACGCCGCCCAGCACGGGCCGGACAACCTCAAGGCGCTCGCCGACCTCGCCCGCGGGATCGAGCGCTGGGCCGCTGGAGGTCTGGCGCTCGGCCGCGCAGCTTGCCGACGCAGCTGGGCGGTACACCTGCCTTCGCCGCCGGGCTGCGTCTCGTCCCGGCCGGTGCGGAGCTTGCGCGCGAACTCGAGCTGCCGCCGACCGACGAGCTGACCTGGGCGATCCTCAACCGCGACGCCCGGCCGCGCGGAACGTTCCACCTCCAGGCGCTCGCGCGGGCGCGCGGGGCGCGAGAGCGCCTCGACGTGCTGCGCCGGTCGCTGCTGCCCCGCCGCGAGTGGATCACATGGGAGTATCCGTGGGCGGAGATGCAGGCAGGGCGCGGCTCGTCGCGGCGTACGGCGCGCATGTGCTCCGCGCGCCGCGTGGGCGGCGCGCGCCTGGCGCTACCGGCGCCGGGAGCGGCGCGCCGGGCGCTAGGGAGTGGGAGTCGTCGTCGTCCCGCCGGAGCTCGGGGCGGGAGGTGAGGCGGACGGGGCCGGAGTCGTGGTCGTCGGAGTCGTGGTCGTCGGAGTCGTGGTCGTCGGAGTCGTGGTCGTTGGAGTCGTGGTCGTTGGAGTCGTGGTCGTTGGAGTCGTGGTCGTGGGTCTCCTGGGTGGCCTTGGAGTTGCGGGCTGTTCGCGGCTTGCGATTCTGTGTTGCCGCACGGATCCGTTTGGCCGCATGGGGTCGTGCAGGGGCGGGCAGCACCGATCACCGGTGTCGACCGGGCACGGCGTCCCAGACGAATTCGGTGCGCAGAACTTGATGTCCGCCGACACGAAAGACGTTCTCGACGTCGAACTACAGCTGATTTCGGCGCATCTGGCAGCAAACTAGCAGAGCATCGTGTCGGTTCCTGCAGCCAGAAGGTTTCCCCCGCAGTTGCAGAGACACTGGCCCACCAGCCTCGCAGCCCGGCGGGATAGTCAGCGCCGAGGCGGCCGACGGGGCGACGATCGAGACGATCATGGGCGCTGCGGCCACCGCGGCGCCGACCTGGACCATCTTCACCGTCAGCTCGCGGCGCGTGGAACCGCCGTTCGCGTGCTCGAGCTGTGGCTGTGCCTCGAGCAGCTCGCAGGACTCGAGCTCGTCGAGGGCCCGGTCGACGGTGTCCGCGTCCAGGTCGAGCTGCGCGCTCAGGTCCGTCGGCCGGCGTGCGGCCATCGCAGCGCCGCCACACCCGCGCCGCGTCGGGGCTCAGGCAGTGGCCGCGATCGGCCTCCGTCGTCATAGACAAGAAGCTCTTCGCCGAGCTCTTCAACGATCAGATTCTGCGAACGCGCGAGTCGGCCTACTGACCACTTTCCACCTCAATGCTCCCTCGGGATTACCGCCTGCACCGTGCACCATAACCGATCCGGCGGCGCGTGCCAAGTGATCATCCCCATTCGCGGGCTGCGTTATCTTGGCGGGAGCCGAGCGGGGCTTCCTACCGACACACGAGGGCGACGTTGAGCAACACAGGCCTGCAGGAGCACGCGACCGTCGAGTCGACGCACCTCGATTCCTCTCGAGTGGCCGGTCGAGCGGGTGGTCAAGCCGACCAAGCGACGTCTGAGACTTCGCGACCTCGTCAGGGACGCCCCGATCGTCCGGGTTCTCGCAGCACGCGACCTGAAGGTGAAGTACAAGCAGTCCGTTTTCGGGCCGCTGTGGCTCGTGTTCCAGCCATTGGCCCTGCTCGCCGGCTTCCTGCTCGCCTTCAAGGGGCTGGCGGGGGTGCAGACGTCCGGGGTCCCCTACGCCGCTGTTCGCGCTCGTCGGGTTGAGCGTCTGGTCGTTCTTTCAGGCAGCGTTGACGATCGGCACGGCGTCTCTGATGACCAACATCAACTTCATCCGCTTTACGCCGTGCCCGCGACCCGCGTTCCCGCTCGCCGCGGTCATCGCCTCACTGCCGGCGTACGCGGTCACAGCCGGCGGGGCCGTGGTGGCTGCGGCTGCCACGGGCCGTCTCTCCCCGCAGGTCGCGCTGCTGCCGCTCGCGCTTGCTCTGGCTGCTGCTCCTCACCGCTGGGCGTCGTCGGCGATCGCATCGTCGCTCGCCGTCCGCTACCGGGACGTCAACAGCGCCCTGCCCTTCCTCCTGCAGGTCGGCGTCTTCTTCGCCCCGGTGGGCTATTCCCTCGCTCAGCTCTCCGCACGGTGCGCGCGATCGTCTATCTCAATCCCCTGACGGGCATCATCGAGGCCTCGAGGTGGATGGTGCTGTCGGGCTATCAGCCGTCCGTCGGGCCGATCCTCCTCTCGCTCGCCGCAACGATGGTCATCGCGATCGCCGGGTGGCGGTTGTTCTCCCGTCGCGAGACCGACGATGGCGGACGAGATTTGATTCCCCCGATCGCTCAGGACGGCGCGCGACCAGTCGCGGTCTCGGCCCAGGGCCTGCGAAAGCGGTACCGCCTTGGCGAGCACCGGAGCCTGCAGCTGACCGCAAGGCGCCTGCTCCTGCGCCGCGCTGCGCCGCCGATGGTGGAGGCGCTCGCCGGGGTGGATTTCACCTGTCACCGCGGCGCGGCGCTCGGCATCGTCGGGATGAACGGCTCGGGGAAGTCGACCCTGCTTCAGATCCTGGCCGGCACCACCCTCCCGACGAGCGGCGAGATGCGGATCTGGGGTCGGGTGCTGCCCCTCTTGGCCGTCGGTCAGGGGTTTCATCCCGAGCTCACGGGTCGCGAGAACGTCACCCTCTTCGCATCCTCGCTCAGGATCCCGAAGCAGGCCATCCGCGATCGGATGGATGCGGTCACAGCGTTCGCGGAGCTCGAGCGGCACATGGACACCCCGGTCAAGCGATTCTCGACCGGGATGATCTCCCGGCTCTCCTTTGCAATCGGCGTGATGTTCCCGGCCGACATCTACATCTTCGACGAGGTGCTCGCTGTGGTCGACGGCGAGTTCCAGGCCCGATGCCTGGAGGAGATCAAGCGCCTGCATCGGTCAGGTCGCACCGTGATCTTCGTCAGCCACAACCGGAACCAGGTGGCCGAGGTCTGCGAGCGCGTGATCTGGCTCGAGAGGGGGGTCGGTGCGAGATCACGGCCCTACGTCCGAGGTGCTCGAGGCATATGAGCGTGAGCACGGGGGCGTCGAGCACTGACTGGGCGCGGCGTCCGAGTGCCCCAGCTTCCCGGCCAGATATCGGCGCGCCCTGCGTGAGCGGAGCCGGCGGCGGTAGCGAGCCGCCAGGCGCCCAGCGGCCAGGCGGACGCGCGGGCGTCCCCTTGAGGGCCGCCTGCACGAGGATGTCCACGCGCTGCTCGTCGGCGATTCCGGTGACCTCCTGCGATGAGCCCGGTTCGCGGGCCAGGAACGTCTCCTCGACGCGGTCGAGACAGCGCAATCCCTCTTCTAGGTCCGCGTGCGCTCACCGTATCGTCCATGCGGTTGACGAGCACCTTGTGGACGCTGGGGTCCGGCTCGAGGCCCAGCGTCCGCTCCAGGTGGCGACGGGCGCAGGCGACGAAGTTGGCTCACCTGGAGCGCCTCGTGGCGGCGGGACACGCTCTCCTCGTTGACGCGCACGGTCGACGAGTGGCTCGTCGAGGTTCAGGAACTCGACGCCGGCCGCCGAGCATGCGGGTGAAGAGGTCGTAGTCCTCCGTGTGAAGGCTGTCGGGCGAGGTGCCGTAAGGATGCGTCCTCATCACGGGCGCCCTCGCGAGGATCGTCGCGTGGGCCAGTGGGGTGGCGAAGAGGGCCATGAACCGGGCCGCTCCCGGCTCTCGGCAGCGCACCGGCGCCCGGCGCCGAGAACGGCCTCCCTCGTTCGTCGATCAGCTCGATGCCAGTACCGACAACGCCGATCTCGTGGCGAGCAGTCAGGGCCTGGACCTGACGCTCGATGCGGCGGGGCGCCGCCACGTCGTCGGCGTCCATGCGGGCGATGAAATCCCCTCGAGCCTCGGCCACCCCGCGGTTGAGCGTCGGGATCAGCCCCAGGTTCTGGTCGTTCGCCAGGATGCGCACGCGCGTGTCCTGGGCCGCATAGCGCTCGAGGATGCGCGGCGTGGCATCGCGGGATCCGTCATCAAGCGCGAGGACCTCGAGGTTTCGGTAGGTCTGCCGGAGCAGTGAGTCGAGGGCCGCGGGCAGGAAGCGCTCGGCGTTGAAGCACGGAAGCGCGACCGAGACCAGCGGGCGGCCGTTCACGTCCGCAGTGCCGTCTTCACCGTGTCGCGCAACGCCGGGTTACCGGGCCAGTTCCACGTCGCAGCTATAAGGGCTTGCGCGCGCTCGCGAAGCGTCGTGGCGCGCCCGAAGCGCCACAGGTGGTAGTCGGAGCGAGCCTGGCGGCGCTCCCTGCCGTCGACGAGCGGATACCGCTCTCCCCGATCGAGGACGGCGGCAAGCCGGCTGGGACGACCCAACGGGACATCGTTGACGTGGTGCGGGGACGAGCGTCTGAACCGGGACGTAACGGAGCTCCTGATCGATCAGCTCGCGTTCGGGAGCGGCGATCTCATCCCCGTCGACGGGTACGCCCTGGACCCGTGTCACCGCCGACGGGTAGTGCCAGATGCACGCTCCGGCCATGTCCTTCGCCACGGTGAAGGGCGCCGGCGCCAACCCGGCGCGGTAGAAGCGATAGCTGTGCTCGGTGTGACCCCAGCGCCGATACTCGGCGAACCGCGGGTGCCATCCCCCCACCTGGCTCAGGCCGGCGCCGGTGTAGAAGCCGAAGTCCGCGCTGCCGAACAGGCCCTGGACCACTCGGTGCCCGGCCACATCCGATTCGCTCGTCGGCTTCCGGACGCCCCCGCACTCGAAGAGCGAGAAGTGGTGTATTCCGCTTGCCCGCGAGAGCTCCACGTGAGCAGGGAAGACGGATCCGTCGACCAGCTCGACGTCGTCCTCGAGGAAGAAGTAGTAATCGAAGTCGGGGTAGCGTTCGAGGACGCGATTCTTCGAGATCCCAACGCCCTCGCGGGCGTCCGCGTACAGCAACGGCACCTCCCACTCCTCGCAGAAGCCCAGCGTGTCGGCCTCGGTTCCGTCCAGGGCGACGAGCAGGGAGAAGCGAGGGTCCCGCGCGCAAAATCGAGCGAGGTGCGGTAGGTATCGCCGCAGGTAGCGCAGTCGCTGGCAGGTGGTGACGGCGACGAGGGCGCGGTAATCGGACTGGGGCATGCCTAGTCGCGCCTTGCGGAGTCGGCCATGACCGTGGTTCGCACCCCAACCCGTTCCGCGAGCTCTGCCGAGTACGGCGCTGTCCACCGATGCGTCGAACTTGCGGGCGAACAGCTTCTCGCTCTCGAGCATCGCCGGAAGGTCGTCCATCGTCAGCGTGCGGGGATGACTGGACCCCTCGGGCCAGATCGCAAACCGCTGAGCGTCGTTGACAATCTCGTGCCGGCTGGTGAACTCGGTTCCCAGGAGGATGCTCTGGAAGAACATCTCGTCGGGGAGGATGGTGTGCTCGTGGTAGCGGCGATAGTCGGGGTGCTCATCGACGAAAGCGGAGAATGTAGTCGGCCGCCGCGCGACTCAGGTTCCACCACTGTGATCCTCCGAATGGACGCACGTACGGTGGAAAGCGGCGCGGGGGCTTGATGGCGGTGCGCATCCTGAGGAGCTCGTTCAGGATCAAGCCCTTCCGATTGAGGAAGCTCACGTCCTCACCCCGCGGGATGCAGGTCTCGCGCCGACCCAGGAGGTCGTATGTGTAGAAGTCGGTGCGATCGCGCCCGCCGAAGCGCCAGCGGGGCGTCGGCAATGCGAAGTTCTCGACGTAGCTGCGCGGCCCAGCCTCACGCGAGAATTCGAGGATCTCCTCCGATCGGGCGCAGCGGAAAGTCCTGACCGCTCAGGAGGACGAAGTAGTCGCACCCGTCCGCGATGCCCTGGGCGAGACCGCTCAATGCAGCGTCGACGATGCCGACGCCACCCCATCGGCCGTCGTGTCGGGGAAGTAGGACGACATCGTGGGGCCCGGTCGCCTCGAGCGCCTTGGAGAACGGGTCCACGGGAGTCCGGCGATCCAGGTGAACGTACACCCGTACGTGGGGGTGACGCAGGGCCGAGAAGAGCAGCGCGAGTTGCTCCGGTGCGCGGTGCGCCAACACGATGCACGCGAGCGTCACGAGCCGGCGGTCAGTCGGAACTTCCTGCGTCCATCACACTCGCGGTGAAGCTCCTGGGTTGTGCGTGGGCGATTCGCCGACGATTCTGGATCGGGAACGCGTCGCGGTAGCCCTCGAGCCACGGACGAATCGGCTACCGTGCCATCTGGCACTTGCCGACTCCGGGCGGTCGCAAAGGGGTCGAGGAGCACCACGAGTGCAGTGCGAGCGCTTGCGAGGTCTCGAGACTCGATCGGCCTTCCGCAAATAGGCTCGCGCGGCGCTTACCCGCCGGCCTGATCGGCGGTGCGTGAATGCGACCCAGTTGAGCCATCGCGGCGCGGTCGACATGGGCTACCGAGCGACTGCTCGCCATTCGTGCCGTGCTTAGAGATCAAGAGCGTCGAGCTCGTCCTCGCGGTCGTGATCACGAAGGCTGAGCATATTGCGAGAGTGCTTGACATAGCCGACCAGGAACTCAGGACAGGCCGCACCGTTGCACGCTTCCACGAGGCGTAACCCGAGGTCCCAGTCGGCGAGGTGGAAAGAACTCTCATCGAATCCGCCGAGTCGCCGCATTGCGTCCCTACGGACAACCACGTTCGACGAGGCCGCCGGGATCGCGTTCTTGACCAATATCTGGTCGCGGAGCTCGTCCGGATGCGGCGCAGGCTCGACTTCGATCACGCTCCCCTGCTCGTTCAGTTCAATGACACCCGCATAGACGAAGTCAGCGCCTTCTCTGGTTGCGACATCGATCTGGGCCCTTAGCTTGGCCGGCGACCAGAGGTCGTCGTCGTCGAGGAAGGCGACCCATTCGCCCCGCGCCTCGGCGAGCCCGCGGTTCCGGGCGGCAGCGGGCCCGGCGCTGCTCTGATGTCGGACGACGCGCAGCCTGGGATCGGCCAGCTCGGCCAGACGCTCCTGCGTCTCGTCGCGCGAGCCGTCGTCCACGACGATGACCTCGTGCTCGACCTCTCGCTGGCCAAGCGCGCCGCCGAGCGTGGTGCGCAGCAGGTCCCACCTGCCGTGGGTGGGTATGACGACGCTGACCTCGGGCGTGTCGGCGGTGGGATTCATCCGGTATCGGCAGTCTCTCAGCTTCCTGAATAGCGCAGTTCGAGCGGCGCGCCGGCCCGCGTGCGAATGGGCCGTTGGGCTATCGTGCGGCCGCGTGTCGCCGCCCGCCGTCAAGGGCCTGGTCGCGGTATGCGTCGCCGCGATATTCAACCTGAGACTCCGGCTCACTCGCCGCCGGGCTGGCGCAGCACTCGTGTACCACACGATTGATCGCCCGACAGGGCGATCCCGAGTCGGGACCTTGTGCCGCCACTCGAGCGCTCACGCTTCAGGCGCCAGCTTCGACACCTGCGCCGTTTTTACGACGTCGTCTCCGTCGATGAGTTCCTTCCCGCTGTCGCCCGCCGGCGCCGAGGACAGCGGTTTCCGGTTTGCCTGACGTTCGACGACGACGCACCCCAGCACGTGGAGCATGCGATGCCGATCCTTCGCGACGAGGGTTTGCCGGCGGCGTTCTTCCTCTGCGGTACCGCGCTGGGGCCCAACCGGAGCAGCCCGTGGTGGGATCGTTTGCAGCGAGCGTTCGACCGGGGTTACCGGGCGCCGGAGGTCTTGGGTCTCCTGCCGGCCGGGATCATTCAGGATCGGGACGCTCTCGGGCTGGACATCCATCAGGTCGCCGCGAAGATCGACCGGCTCGCCCCGGCTCAGCGCGACGACCTGTGCGCGCGTCTATCCGAGCTCGCTGGACCGGACCCAGCCCACCCGATCCTGACACAGAACGAGATCAGAGCATTGGCCGAGGCGGGCTTCACGATCGGATTTCACACCCGCCGCCACGATGCGCTGCCAGCGCTCGACGACGCGGCGCTTGGTAGAGCGTTGCATGACGGTCGCGAGGACCTCGGCCGCCTGATCGGGCGTCCCGTCGACACGATCGCGTATCCGCATGGACGCGCTGATGAGCGGGTGGGCGCCGCGGCACGGTCGGCAGGATTTCGAGTCGGGGTTCACCACGAGTGGGCTGCCGGCGACCGCTGACGACGATCCGCTCCTGGTCGGACGTGTTACTCCGCAGGACCGAGCAGGCGGTGGGTTGGCTGCGCACGGGACATTCTCCCTTGGGATCGCCCGGAGCCTTCGGACGGAGGTCGCCGAGGAGCGAAAAGTCGGCACGGCGAGCCGCGCGCGAGTCGGGACATCCCGTCCAACAGTCCGCCGTCTTCGCTCCGAAGCTCGGCGCATAGCACGGCGCCTATCCGAGCGCCTCACGCGGTGGCCGC
Organism: uncultured Actinomycetes bacterium; assembly: GCA_963710955.1. Taxonomy (GTDB): domain Bacteria; phylum Actinomycetota; class Thermoleophilia; order Solirubrobacterales; family 70-9; genus AC-56. Next base: position 68,997 of record CAVQCK010000001.1, read on the forward strand.
CGGTCGGACGGGTGAGCTTCGGCAGCCTGCGCCGCCTGACCCCGATCAGCTCCGACTTCGGCTGGGACCGCGGGCAGCCGATCGATCGCTACTACATCGCCGACTTCATGCGCCGCCATGGCCGTGGGGACGAAGCCGCACCGGGGGCGATATCCGGACGGGTGCTCGAAATCGGCGAAGACAGGTACGCGTCAGGCTTCGCCAGCAGGGACTTGGATCAGGTCGATGTGTTGGATCCCTCTGGCGCGAACCCGCGCGCGACCGTGATCGCCGATCTCACCAACGCCCCTCAAATCCCGTCGGATACCTATGACTGCGTGATCTGCACGCAGACCCTGCTGTTGATCTACGAGCTGCGTGCAGCGATCAAGACCCTCCACCGGATCCTGAAGCCTGGTGGGACTCTGCTGGCCACGGTGCCCGGTATCTCGCCGGCCACCCCGGAGATGGTCACCTGGGGCGACCACTGGCGGTTCACGTCCGTCTCAGCGAGGCGCCTCCTGGAGGAGGTCTTCGATCCGCTGAATACGACGATTGAAACCTACGGCAACGTCCTCGCCTCGGCGGCATTTCTCTACGGGCTCAGCGCTCAGGACCTGCGGCGCGAGGAGCTGGACAGGCGCGATCCGAAGTACGAGCTTCTGATCGCCATCAAGGCGGTCAAGGGGGACTCGGCGAGGGTGCCAAGATCAACTGAAACGCGCGCGTTGCCGAACGAACGAGCGGTGAGGACGCCGTGAGGCAGCAATTGATCCGGCTCGCGCCGCGGCCGTTATTGGAGATCGCCCGCGTCGTCAGGGAGGCTTATCGCCGGATCGGCTATCTCCGCGCCCGGTGGCCGCGTCCGTTCGGCACTCGTCCGCCGATAACCCTGGCGGTGTGCGCGATCTTTCGCGACGAGGCGCGCTACCTGGCCGAGTGGGTGACCTTCCATCGCGTCCAGGGAGTGGAGCGGTTTTACCTCTACGACAACCTGAGCACCGATGACTGGCGCTCCGAGCTGGGGCCGGAGATCGCGGCGGGGATCGTCGAGGTTCGCCACTGGCCGGACGTGCCCGGACAGGCGAGCGCCTACGAGGATTGTCTTCGGCGCCACCGCACCGACACCCGCTGGATCGCGTTCATCGACATCGACGAGTTCCTGTTCTCCCCGACCGGGAGACCGCTGCCGGAGGTATTGCGGGAGTTCGACACCCATCCCGGGGTGGTGGTCAACTGGCGCGTCTACGGGACCAACGGCTGGGAGCACCCGCCGGATGGCCTCGTGATCGACAACTATCCGTTGCGCGCCCCGGATGACCATCCGGCCAATCGCTTGGTGAAGTCGATCGTCTACCCGCGCAACACGCTCGGCGCGACCACGCAACCTGCACACTACTTTCGCCTGCGCGGTAACCCGGTCGGCGAGGACATGCGGCCCGCCTTCAGCACACCAGGGAACCGGCCACGACCGACCTGCTGCGGATCAACCACTACTACGCCAAGTCCGAGGAGGAATTCAGGCGTAAGGCGGCACGTCCCGATGCCGACCACGGGGTCATCACGGATGCCGGTTCCCGCCCCCTGCCGCCGTCGTCGACGACGACTCGATCCTGCAGTTCCGCCCAGAGCTGGTGACGGCGCTCGCGACCCGAGGCGGCCGCTGCCATCACCGCCTGGCGCGCGTGACGACGGTGTTCAAAGGCGCGCGATGTGTGAGCACTGTAACGTCCACCCGCTGTGTCGAACTTGCGCTGGCACGCCGTGAGGCAGCAATTGATCCGGCTCGCGCCGCGGCCGTTGTTGGAGATCGCCCGCGTCGTCAGGGAGGCGTATCGCCGGATCGGCTATCTCCGCGCCCGGTGGCCGCGTCCGTTCGGCACTCGCCCGCCGATAACCCTGGCGGTGTGCGCGATCTTTCGAGACGAGGCGCGCTACCTGGCCGAGTGGGTGACCTTCCATCGCGTCCAGGGAGTGGAGCGGTTTTACCTCTACGACAACCTGAGCACCGATGACTGGCGCTCCGAGCTGGAGCCGGAGATCGCGGCGGGGATCGTCGAGGTTCGCCACTGGCCGGACGTGCCCGGACAGGCGAGCGCCTACGAGGATTGTCTTCGGCGCCACCGCACCGACACCCGCTGGATCGCGTTCATCGACATCGACGAGTTCCTGTTCTCCCCGACCGGCGAGACCGCTGCCGGAGGTATTGCGGGAGTTCGACACCCATCCCGGGGTGGTGGTCAACTGGCGCGTCTACGGGACCAACGGCTGGGAGCACCCGCCGGAGGGCCTCGTGATCGACAACTATCCGTTGCGCGCCCCGGATGACCATCCGGCCAATCGCTTGGTGAAGTCGATCGTCTATCCGCGACGGACGCTGGCGCCCACCCCATGGGGATGCCCGCACATCTCTTTCGCCATCGCGGAAACCCCGTCGGCGAGGACATGCTCCCGCTCCTGAGGCACGCCCGCGAGCCCGCCACGACCGACCTGCTGCGGATCAACCACTACTACACCAAGTCCGAGGAGGAATTCAGGCGTAAGGCGGCGCGGACCAGCCCGTGGACGGCGCGCGTGGGGTGGTGGACCGGTGCAGGCTGGGTATCCGCCCCCTGCCGCCGTCGTCGAGGACGACTCGATCCTGCAGTTCCGCCCAGCGCTGGTGACGGCGCTCGCGACTGCGCGTAGTGCTTCGCTGCCGTCGCCGCCGCACGTGACTGAGCGTCAGCGGCACAGCGCAGAGTCAAACAGCCGGAGCTCGACGTTCGTGAAGCTCGATGAGGGCATCGGCGAACGCGTTGTAGTTGGTGCTGGCTTCGAAGTGGCTCTGGAAAAACGCGCGCACCGCCGCGGCGTCGAACGCGCCGGCTTCCAGAGCAGTCCTTAGGCCTAGGGCAATCTCGCCCGGTGTTGCTTCGGGCGGCAAGAGGACCCCGGTGTTCTCATTGACGATCTCTGGGATGCCGTGCACTCCGCATGCGACGATCGGGATCCCGTAGCTCTGCGCCTCCATCATTGAGACCGGTACTCCCTCGGAAAGGCTGAGGGAGAGCAGGGCATCCACATGATTCCGTTCATAGAACCCGCGGACCTCGCGGTTCGGGAGTTGTCCGGCGAGCGTCCACGTCACGCTGCCGTCCAATTGCGCGGCGGCCTCCTCCACGCGGGGGCGCTCAGGCCCGTCGCCCAGATGGACCCAGCGCACGGGCCGGTCAAGGCGGGCCAGCACCTCCGGGACCAGATGCACGCGCTTTCTCGGCAGAAGGCTCGCACAGGTCACGACGAGCGGGGTGGTGTCCGTGCGCTCGGGACAGGCGTGGCCAGGGTCTCGGACGCCGAGCCGCTGGACGGCTCACCTTTCCCCGCACGGGCGGGAACGTGCTTCGTCAGATATGCGGCGGCGAAGTCCGAGACTGGGAAAACCGCGTCGAGCCCCCGCGCCTTCGCGGACCTGAAACGGGACCGGCCGTCCATCCCAGACCTCGTCGTAGACGTCGAATCGGTGTGCTCGCGAGACAGCGGTTCGAATCTCGCCCGACTGCCGCAGCAGCGCCAAGGCCAGGGTGCTGTTCTCGAACCAGTAGTCGTAGAAAATGGAGTCGCTCAAGCGACGCTCGCGGACGAAGCGTCTCAGTGAGCGAAGCTTGAGGATGTTCCTGGCGAGGATGTCCAGGTACATTCGCGACGCCAGGTAGGTGCGTAGGTCGCCAGGGGTCCGGAGCGTCCAGAGGAGCACCCGCGCCGCCTCGCGCGATGCCAGCGCGCGTTGCTTCGAGCGGCGGGCAGGTTCCTCGAGCCAGTCCATCTCTACGAGCTCGGCATTGGCTGGCATTGCCCGCGTCCCCTCCTGGCGATGAGACGGCAGGACATAGATCCTGCGAGAAGCGCTCCGCCAGCACCTCCATCTCCGGCTCAAGAAACGGCTCGCTGCTGTCACCGAACGGGTACGCGGCCGTGAGGAGCACGACCTCCGCGGCGGCGCTCAACCGACGAGCCTCCGAATTCGGCTCCGGATACGTGCGAGGAGCGACGGTGGCGACTCGGGGAGCGGAGTGAAGGTCACAGCGCCGGCCGTGGGACGCATCACCGCGACGACGTAGTCACCCTCGCGAATCCAGATCGAGTATGTCTCGAGGAAGTCCAGGTAGAGCCCGTGGGGATATGCGTTCGAGAGCAGCACGTCCGCGTGGATCGGTTGGTCGATGATCTGCAGGAGCTCCGGACGATGCTCCCGGCACCAACTCAGGTGGTGTGGATTTGGGTAATGGAGAAGCACGAAGCCGTCGGGCTTTACCCAGGAGGCCACCCGCTCGAAGAGCGCTGGGTGCTGCTCTAAGGGGATGTGCTCGATGACGTCGGGGAGGACAACGACGTCGAAGCGCCCCTCCACCTCAATCTCGAGAACGTCGCCGACCTCGAGCCGCACGTTGGTGAATCGAGCCAAGCGCTCTTGTCGCGGCCTCGATGCTCTTCGGGCTGAAATCCACGCCGACCACGGAGCCTCGCGGCTCGAGGGCCTCAGCGAGGAGCTCCGTCAGGGTCCCGACCCCGCACCCGATCTCCAGCAGACGGTGGTCCGGGCGCAGGCCGGAGCGCCGCAGCCAGCCCAAGATGGCGCGGTGGCGGGCGTTTATCCCGACGTCGGTCTGGCGGCCGACGTACTCGTCGTAGAAGCCACTTGCGTCGATCGATTCCATGCCCTGAGCAGCCCCAGCTAGTTTGATTTTGCGCCGGCCAGCACCGAAGCTATCGCTTCCGCAGATCGGATCGGTCCGAGAGCGACGACCAACGAGGCCCCGATTGAAATCGGCTAGCGTCGAGTCGCGATGAGACAGGTCAGCGTGAATCGGTTGGACCCACCGAGGAGCCATCACGCAAGAGTGATCCTCGAAGACCTCGCTCGGGCGATGCGAGCAGCCACCGCGAACCTACGAGGAAGCGCGGTGCTCGACTTCGGATCTGGGTCCTCCCCGTATCGGACGCTTTTCACCGGATTCGACCGTTACGTGACGGCTGATCTGCCCGGCGAGGGAGCTGAACTCGTCATCCAGAACGGACACCTGCCGATCGATGGCGCAACGTTCGATGCGGTTCTGTCCACACAGGTACTCGAGCATGTCACGGACCCTGATGCGTATCTCGAAGAGGCTCACCGGGTGCTCAAGCCTGGGGGTCAGCTCGTCCTGTCAACGCACGGGATTTATCGCTACCACCCAATGCCCGAGGATTACTGGCGATGGACGGGCCCGGGCCTGCGGCAACAAATCGAGCGCTGCGGATTCGCCGTAACAGAACTGATGCCGGTCGTGTCCGCGCCCGCTGCGGCCTTGACGTTGGTGTTTCAGTATGGCGGGGATACCCTCCCAGCACCCCTCGGCACGGCGTGGCATCTGATCACTCAGTGGATCGTCCGGCTGGTCGCCCACACGGGCACCGACTCGGACGACGCAGCGGTGTTTGTTGTGCTCGCTAAGGCCCACGGCGCCTAGCAGCGACATGCGTGCTGCGGCCACGAGTTTGAGGGCTCATGCGGATATCAGCGCCTATCTAGCCCGAACGGCTTCATGGATGTGCGTTTCGATGCCTTTGTACAGGTGGTCCCGCCAGCTACGGGCCCAGTCCATGTAGTTCCGTCTCCCGGCCCGAGCGATCCGCATCCGCAGGGCGTTATCGGACAGCAGGCTCCTCGACGCGTTTATCGCAGATCGGAGAGATCGGGACGGCAAAAGACGACATTCTCGCCGTCTCGCATGTGAAGCATCATCTCTACGTGGCTAAGGTCCTGGCAGACGAGCGCGGTGCCGGACAACATCACCGCAGCCGTGTCGGTATGCCCAGTTCCCCGTACCCCGTGGGCGCGAAGGCCACCCGGTGACGACGGAGATCGAGGAGGAAGCGAAATCTGCCCACCTGCGTTCGCGAGAACTGGCTTGCGGAGACTGTCAAGTTCGCGCGCCAGCCTCGTTCGGGAGCCAAGCCCCGCCGTACTCCGTTCCAGAGATCAGGGCAGGGCCGGCGCCATGGGTAGGGACGATCCCGCGCGTACCCGAGAAGCCTTCGAGCACTCGCATCGCTTGGATCCGCTGCACATGGGTGAGCGCGACCAGACAATGAACCTCGAGCCTTCGGCCGTGCTGGCCGGCGACGCCTAAGGCGTGAGCGAGCAGACTCTCCCCGAGGTCTCGACCGAGTCGCTCTGCCGGTGACATGCGGCGCCCAACCGCGGAATCGCTAGCGGGCCGCATAGCCCGAGAGCGGCGCCGAATAGCGGGGAACTCCGGTCACGTAACACGGCACCGATAGGCGCAGCTTCTCGAGATCCGCGCTGTCGTACCGTGACCGTAGCAGGGCGCACTTTTTCGGTCCAAATTGCGCCTGCGTACTGTGGACCCACGACGTAGTTGTAAAGATCACGATCGTGGTACACGCCTTGGAGCTTGAGGATGATCTCAAATCGCTTGAGGGCTCGAGGGAGGAAACGTAAGTGCGAACCGGTCTGGGCCGTCCACGCCGACCAGGACAGTTGCGCGGCGCTCCAGCTCGCGCATGACTCGATCGGCACGGTCGGGATGCTGGCCTACTAGCCACCGGTGCCACCATGCAGTGACCAATGCCACGTCCGCCCGGTCGTCCTCGGGCAAGCCGAATGGGTTTAGATCGTTCGGGAGGCCAAGTACCGATGGATTGAGCGCCACCAGTTCGAGCCCTGCGCAGGCCAGGAATGCATCCCCGGGCCAGTACGGGTAGTGGGTCAGATAGGCGCACTTGAGCGGGCGCTCCCCCGTTCCCTGATTCATCGCAATTGGATGGTCGACGGCACATTCGAGGCTCCGACATGGTGTAGTTGACGGGATCAGGTGATGGAGTATCGGTCATTCGTGCGGGCGCGGGTCCGGGCAGACCGCCCGGGGCGAGTGACCTACCCTGATCCCGTGATCCCCTCATCCCTTCTCACGCCGAGAACGCTGATGTGCGGCATCTCCGGAGTCGTGGCGCCGGAGCCGGGTGATCTCCGCGCGGTCGTCGAGGCCCAGCTCGCCGCCCTGGAGCACCGTGGCCCCGACGCTCACGGAAGCTTCGCCGACCGGCCACGCGACGATCGCCCAGAACCGCCTCGCGATCATCGACCTCGTCACCGGCGACCCGCCGATCACGAACGAGGACCGCACCGTCGCCGTCGTCCTGAACGGCGAGATCTACAACTTCCGCGAGCTCCGGCGGGAGCTCGTCGCGCGCGGCCACGAGTTCCGCTCGCGCGGCGACACCGAGGTGATCGCCCACCTGGCCGAGGAGCTCCCGCCGGTCGAGCTCGCCCGCCGGCTCGACGGCATGTTCGCCTTCGCGGTCTGGGACGAGCGCCGGGGGCGGCTGGTCCTCGGCCGCGACCGACTCGGTAAGAAGCCGCTCTACTACTGGTGCTCGGGTGGCCGGCTCGTATTCGGGAGCGAGATCAAGGCGCTGTTCGCCGATCCGTGCGGTGCCGCGCCGGCTCGACCCCGGCGCGATCCCCGCCTACCTGACCTTCGGCTACGTCCCGACCCCGCGCACGTTCTTCGACGGCGTGCGCAGCCTCCCGCCGGGCCACGTGCTCACCTTCGAGCCCGGGGGCGAGCCGCTCGGTCGAGCGCTACTGGGAGCCGCCGGTCGCCGGCGTGGACGGCGTGCCCCGTGCCGACGTCTCGCTCGCGAGACGCCGCAGCGGGCGTGCGGTCGCGGCTCGAGGGCGCCGTGCGGCGGCGCCTGATCTCCGACGTGCCGCTCGGCGCCTTCCTCAGCGGCGGGATCGACTCCAGCGCGGTCGTCGGGATCATGGCGTCGCAGCTCGACCGCCCCGTCCAGACGTTCACGATCGGCTTCGACGATCGCGAGGGCTTCGACGAGCGCCCGTACGCGCGGCTGGCGGCAAGGCGGCACCGCACCGAGCATCACGAGTTCGTCGTCGAGCCCGACGCCGTCGACCTCGTCGAGCGGCTCGTCTGGCATCACGACCAGCCGTTCGGCGACTCGAGCGCGGTGCCGACGTTCCTGCTGAGCGAGCTCACCGGCGGCCACGTCACCGTCGCGCTCTCGGGCGACGGCGGCGACGAGGCGTTCGCCGGGTACGAGCGCTTCGCGGCCGGGCTCGCGGCGCGCCGGTTCGCGGCGCTGCCGGCTCCGCTTCGGGCGGCGGCGCGCGGGACGCGTCGGCCTGCTGCCGCCGAGGGCTCTGCGCGGGCGGGCGGGCAGCCTGCAGCGCTTCGCCGGGGTGGCGGAGCGGGGGCTGCCCGACGCCTACCGCTCCTGGATCAGCTTCGTGCAGGATCCCGAGCGCGAAGCGCTGCTCGACGGGCGCCGGGACGACTGGGCGCTCGAGGACTACCGGGCGATCTGGAAGGCCTCCGAGGGCGCGCGCACGCTCGACCGCCTGCTCGACCTCAACCTGCGCACCTATCTGCTCGACGACCTCCTGGTGAAGACCGACCGGATGAGCATGGCCCACGGGCTCGAGGTCCGCTGTCCCGTTCCTCGACACCGAGCTGCTGTCGTTCGCCGCCCGCCTGCCGCCGGCGCTCAAGGCCCGCGGCCTGACCTTCAAGCGGGTGCTGAAGGCGGCGGTGGCGGACCTGCTGCCGCGCGGAGATCCTCCACCGGCCGAAGCGGGGGTTCGGCGTGCCGCTCGACCGCTGGTTCCGCGAGGATCTGCGCGGATACGTGGCCGCCACGCTCGGGGCGCCGGACGCCCGCGTCAAGGATCACCTGGTCGCGGGTGCAGTCGACCAGCTGATCGCCGAGCACCAGGCGCGAGCGGCGCAACCACGGACATGCGCTGTGGACCCTGCTGACGCTCGAGGTGTTCCTGCGACGCGAGGGGTGGTGAGGCGAGCTGCTCAATTCGCTTCCGGAAGCGCGGCGCAGTGAGCCGGGCCCGGCCCCTAAGAGTTGCGCCGCCTACGGCTTTGAGGGCTCTCCAGGGCATTGGATTACGCGACCATCCTGAGCCTAGGACTTGCGCCAGAACACCCCTGATTCGTCGATGGTCTCGATTGGATCCGAGATGTTGTTCTCGGCCCGAAAGTCTTCAACGGCCCTCTTGCAGTTAGAGATCCAGCCGTAGTCGTCAACGATCAGATATCCACCCGGCGAGAGCCCGGGATAAAGGTTGGCGAGTCCGTCCATTTGGGACTCGTACATGTCGCCATCGAGTCGGATTACGGCCCAGGTTCGGTCACGGAGCGCCGGGAGCGTGTCGCGAAACCACCCCTTGGCGAAATGCACACCGTCATCGAGCAGGTGGTAGCGAGCGAAGTTCTCACGCACCTCATCGAGCGAGACGGCCAGCTCGTCGAAGGTGTGCCAATGGCTTCCGGCGTCGGCCGGATGATGCGGTTCGGGCAGGCCGGCGAAGGAATCGGCCACCCAGACCTCCCGGTCCTCATCGTGAGCGGCGAGGATGCCGCGCATGTAGATGCAGGCTCCCCCCTCCACACTCCGGCTTCGATCAGGTCACCCGGGATGTCGTCAGCGATCACGCGCTCGACGCACTCGCGAATGTTTCGCATTCGCGCCCGGCCGATCATCGTTACCCCGACCTCCGGCCAAGTCGTTCCCTCTTCGATCTGGTCGCGGTTCGGACGCACCCAACGCGAGATGATCCATCCTCGCCGCTCGAACTCGCGCTGGACAAATGGTCGGATCACGCCTTGGGGTTTATCGAGCGGCACCAGTCGTCGGTTTGGTTGCTGCGCGTTTACGCCGAGCAGGCTGTCTTCGAGGAGGTCAAGATAGGGGGTCGTATCCATTGGCACGCGACCATAACGAGACCTACGTGTCGCGATGCGGCACGATCTCCCACGTTTTCCTCCGACAATCGCCTACGCAGTATCTCGCTACGGCTTACTCCGCCAGCGGGTCGGGCACCGCGCGGGCGACGTAGCGGTTGCCGTCCGGCTTGATCACGATCAGGCCGACGTGGCCGGGAACGGTCGGGGCGAACGAGCCGACCGCGTGCACGTCGTCGCCGTAGTTGGCGAAGAACGCGCCGGTGCCGCCGTCGAAGCCACGACCGTTGACGAGCAGCGCCCGGTGGCCGTCATCGGGCGTCGTCCACTCGACCTCGTTCTGCGCGAGGTCAAGCTCGGGAGCCCTATCGGCGAGCCGGTCGAGCAGCTTCAAGCGGTCGGTGTCGGTACGAGCCACTTCCCGCAGTCTGAGCGGTGCTCCGGGCGGAACGGTGGCTCGCCTACTCCTCCACCCGGCGGCTTCCAGCGCTTACGGCGCCTGCAGCTCGAAGGCCCCGATGTCGGAGGTGTCGCCCACGGCTGTCGACACCACCCGGACAGTCGACGGTGCATGCAAGCCCACGTTGATCGGTCGTGGCGCCACCGGCGAATCCCGCGTCAACGGCGGGACTGGCAGGGAGCAGGGCGAACGTCTTGGTCGGCCCACCGTTTTTGTCGAGCGGACCAAGCAGGGGCTCAGTGTTCGGCTGGGTGGTCCACCCGGGGTGGACGGCTAAGTAAGCAGGTCCCCGCGAGCCGGCCCTACGAGCACAGTGTGAGTTTGATCGCCATCACGATTAGCAAGGATGCTGGGTGATGGAGCTTCGCGGGATTCAAGATCTCTGTGCTCTCCAGAGATACGCGACTCCGATCGCGCTGAGTGCGATCAGCGCTGGCTTCGCTGGCACGCTGAACCGTACCTCGACGTGGAGCACCAAGTGGAAGATGACCAGGTAAACAGAGAAGGCCAACACTGGTCACAACAACCGCCCCTGAGTCGCCGAATACGGCCAAGAGGAACGAGCCCGACGTGCTGCACCTGAGCGATCGGATGCCAAAACCAGGATCTGGCGCTTGGAGAAGTCGGGGACCCCAACGGTATGCCAATGCGGGTTGGCGGGATGTGCCGCAGGACGTCTGAGGCGCTCGCGTTCTCCATGATTTCTCCGGCTCACGGACACGCCGTGGGCACTTCTGACGCTCGAGAAGTTCCTGCGGCGCGAGGGGTGGTCACGGCTTCTTTTGGAGACCAACTAGCGTCGGCCGGGCGCGCGAGCCGGGTATCGAACCCTCGATCTCCATTTGCTCAGCGAGTCCGCGCTGCGATCAGCTTGATCGTGTCTCCGAGCCGCAGCGCACCGAGCGCCGCGTTCGTCGCGCCCTTGAAGGCGGCGCCGGCAGGGGTACCCGACAGCGACTCGTTCAGGCGGTACGCGCTCTCGACGCGCCCGCCGGGTCGCATGGGCTGATATCCCGGGGCGGGCAGCCTGGAGGAGTTCGTTGGGGTTCACGGCCTGGGTGCGTAGCGTTCGCACGGACAGCCCGGAGGCCTCGAGCGCGCCGCGCAGGCCACGAGCCGAGAAGAGCTGCAGGTGCTCTGGCGGAGAGACCACGCTCCACTTAGCCCGAGGAGGCGCGCCGAGATGCCCCTCGCGTGGGGTGTGGTGACGTAGAGCGCGCCACCGGGCCGAAGGAGCCGCCGACTCTGCGGTAAGGAGCGCGCCCACCGCCGGACGTGCTCGAGGACTTCTACGATACTGACGACATCGAAGCCACTTTCGGCTAGGCCGAGTTCGCCGAGCTCGCCGCGCCTCACATCAAGGCCTCCCAAGCGCATCGCTTTCACGGCGCGCTCGGCGATCTCTGTCCCGGTCACCTGCCATCCCCGTCGCCGAGCGGCATGAAGCAGTGCCCCCGCCCCGCAGCCAACGTCGAGCCACCGATTCAACTGTCGATCACCGTCGAAACCGCGGACGAGCTCATCGAGCCGCCCGTGGACGAAGGCGGGGACCTCGAGGTTTCCGTCGTGGTAATAAGCCCCGTAGTCGGTAGAGTCAGTCGCCGTTGGGAGGTGCTCGGTGAATAGCGTCTTGCAGCGGCTGCAGGCCTCGATGCGAAACCCGTTCACCTCACCGCGGGCGCGGCTGTCCGTCGCCCGACAGGCAGGGCAAGGTCGAGCACGAATCGCAGACATGGGAGACTGATACCAGCCTGAGTCCGTGGCTCGCTGAACAACGCCCTTTCATGCCGGGCTCGCTGCGCTCGCTCTACGTCTGCTACCTCTCACTTGAGGATCCCCTCGTCGAGACGCAGGTCGTCGCATACCTCGAGGGGCTCGCCAACCACGGGCACACGATCCATCTGCTGACTTTCGAGCCGAGGCTCGATGCCGCACGCAAGCGATCGTTGGCGGCCGGCCTGAAGCGACGCGGGATCGCGTGGCGCTCGCTGCGCTACCACAAGCGACCGTCCCTTCCCGCCACGCTGTATGACGCGCTCGTCGGGGCGGTGGTGGCCGCCCGGCTCGTGCGTCGTCACCGGCTCGATGCGATCCACGCTCGAAGCCACGTGCCCGCCGCGATCGGGTTGATCGTGAGGTGGCTGACCCGGTGCCTGCTGATCTTCGACATCCGGGGGCTGCTCGGCGACGAGTACGTGGAGGCGGGGAGGTGGCCTTGCGGCGGCGTCGCGTTCAGGATCACGAAGCGCATCGAGCGCGCCGCCATCGCCCGGGCGGATGGAATCGTGGTGCTCACCGAGCGGGTTCGGGACCACCTCTTCGGGTCAGCGGGGCCCGGCCGAGAGGCCACGGTGATCCCATGCTGCGTGGATCTCAACCGCCTGGGCGAGCATCCGGTCGAGGCCGAGCGGACCCGTGCCCGAGCTGGAACTCGACGGGCGATCGATCATGGTCTACGTGGGAAAGCTCACCGAGCCTTATATGGATCGGGAGATGGCGGAGTTCTTCGCCGTCGCGCGGCGTCAGGATCCCAACCTTGCTTTCCTGGTCATCACCCAGGCGCCCACCGCAAGCATCGTCTCCGAGCTCACACGCGCGCGGATACCGGAGTCGGACTATCGGATTACCGGGGTTGAGCCGGAGGAGATCGGGCCCGTACATCGGAGCCGCTGACTTCGCGATTGCTTTTTCCCGTCCCGGCTTTGCGCGAATCGCCATGTCGCCGACCAAGGTCGGCGAGTACCTCGCCGCGGGATTGCCGGTGGTCTCAGGGCCTGGTGTCGGGGACCTAGACGAGCTCTTCAACCGGCCGAGGGGTTGGCGTGGTCGTCGAGGGGTTTTCCGAACGAGTCTATGAGCGCGTCGCGGCTCGGGTCCGAGAGCTGGCCGCCGATCCCGCCTGCCGGGCCCGCTGTCGCGAGGTGGCGCGGGAGGTGTACTCGCTCGAGGAGGTCGGGATCCCCCGCTACGACCGGCTCTACCGCCGGCTAGCGCAGGCGGCCGGAGATGGCCTATCGGGGGTACGGTGAGGGTCGGCTACGCGCCCTACGACAGCAGCCTCAGCTCGCCCGGGGATCGCCGCCGCTTTCCCTTCTATGCCGAGCGTCGCGGCATCCCATTCGAGCTCGCGGACCCGAGCCGCGACTACGATCTCGTCGTCGTCACGCCGCGGGCAGACCTTGGCAGATGGAGTCGCTACCGACCGCAGAGCTCGAAGCTCGTCTTCGACATCGTCGACTCCTATCTGTCGATCCCGCGGACGAACCTCAAGGCGATCCTGAGGGGTCCGGCAAAGTTCGCTGCCGGCGAAGCGCGTCAGCCGCTCTTCAGCTATCGCCACGCCCTCGAGTCGATGCTCGAGCGAGCCGACGCCGTCACCTGCGCCACCCCCGAGCAGGCGAGGCAGATCGAGGCGCTCTGTCCCAACGTGCACCCGATACTGGACTTTCAGTCCCGGCTGATCCGCCGCGTCAAGGAGGACTATCGATCCGGTTCTCCGTTTCACCTGGTCTGGGAGGGTCTGGGAGAGAACGTTCGCTGGTTCGGGCGGATCGAGCGGGCGCTTCGCGCGGTCGATGGCCGCCATCCGATAGTCCTGCATCTGATCACGGCGATCGAGTACCGCGAGCTGGCGCAGCGCTTCTGGCGGCGCCACACGTCTCGGATTGCCACGCGTCATTTCGATCATGTCCGCGTGTACGAGTGGAGCGAGGAGATGGTGTCTGTGATCGCGGCGGCTTGCGATCTCGCCGTCATCCCGCTGCCGCTCGATCGCCCCCTGGAGCGCGGCAAGCCCGAGAGCAAGCTGGTCAGCTTCTGGCGCATGGGGCTGCCGACGGTGACCTCCTCGACCCCGGCTTACATTCGCGCGATGCGGGGAGCCGGCCAGGACCTGCACTGCGATTCCGAGGGGAAGTGGGCGGAGGTACTGCTGCGCCTGATCGAGAACCCCGAGGAGCGCGAGCGGGCCGCGACGGCGGGTCGTGCATTCGCCGAGCGCGAGTACGGCGACGATCGCCTGCTCGAGGCATGGGATCGCGTCCTGGAGAGTCTCGGCGCGGAGAAAGTTGTAGGCCCGCGCCGAGCGCGCGACCTATAATCGGCGCCAGATGGAGCGTCCGGCCAGGGAGCAAGGCGACCTCAGGTCACACACCCGTGCCTTGTGGCGGCGGAAGTGGCTGTTCCTGGCCATCGTGATCTCGATCCCTGCCGCGGTCTACGCGATTTCGACTCGGGTCACGAAGACGTACGAGGCGAGCGCCACGGTCAAGATCCAGCCGGTGAGTGTGACCGTGCCCGGGCTCTCAGCCCCGGTCACCGATCCCTCCACGCAGGCGCTCTTCATCGTCAACCCCAAGACCTCCAAGGTGGCACTGCAGAAGCTGGACGAGCCGGCGTCGAAGGCCCAGTCCGTGAACGTCACGGCGGAGCCCGTCGTCTCGTCCACCGGGTCGTCGTCGTCGTTCTATCTCCTCACCGCCCAGTCGGACAGCGCGACGGGCGCCGCCGACCTCGCCAACGCGTACGCCCGCGCGGTGAACCAGGTGGATGACGGGACAGCAGAAAAGGCAGCTGGAACGGTCGATCAACGATCTGGAAAAGCAGTTGGCTTCGACGAGCGACCCGTCGGCCAGGGCGACAATGGAGTCGCAGGTCCAGCAGCTTCGAGGGACGGCCGCGTCCCAGGCCGACGCGATCGAAACTGTGGAGAGGGCAACCCCGCCCGACACGCCCATCACGCCCCATCCGAGGCGAAACACCGCGCTGGCGGGGCTCGTGGCCCTGCTTCTCGGTCTTGGGGTGGTGGCCATTTTGGAGCGCTTCGATCGGCGCATTCGGGAGCCCGACGAGCTCGAGCCCATTCTCGGCGCGTCGCTTCTGTCGGTGATCCCCGGCGCGGCGTTCCCCGGGGCCCACCCAGACCCCGGAGCCGTGCGCGAGGCATTTCGCACCCTGGCCGCGAGCCTCGTCTACTTCAATGTCGAGCGGCCTTTGAGCGAGGTCCTTGTGGTGAGCCCCACGCGGGGCGACGGGAAGACCACCGTTGCCACCTACCTGGCGATCGCGCTTGCGCGGGACGGCCAGGATGTCGCGCTCGTGGACTGTGACCTCAGGCATCCGCAGGTCGCCGTGCGGCTCGGTGTGGAGCCGCGAGCCGGGCTGAGCGAGGTCTTGGCCTCCCAGGTCGCGCTTTCGGAAGCGCTCGCCGACGTGGATGTGGGGGACGGCCGCCTGCGGGTGCTTGCCGCGGGCGCGCCGCCGCCGAACCCCACGCGGCTCCTCAGCTCCGCGCGGATGGATTCCATTCTCCTCGAGCTCTCCGGGATGGTTGACATCGTGATCGTCGACACGCCACCGTTGCTGCACGTGAGCGACGCCATCCCTCTGGTGGAGCGGGTATCCGGCGTGGTTGCCGTTGCCAAGGTCGGCTCAACCCATCGCGAAGCGCTCCTCCGGCTGCGCCAGGTGATCGACATTGCGCGCGGGCGAGCTCCTGGGCGTGGTTGCGACCGGGGGAAGCGCGGCAGGGCTTTACGGCTATGGACGGTACGACTACACCATCCGCGATGACAAGGCCGCGGTGAAGCAGACCGTAAGCGACACGATGCCCGCGCCGGAAGGGACACCGTCTGGAGCCGTCCAATCCGTCCCCGCCGCCCACCGGCCCGGGCGATCCGAGCGGGATCCCGCAGCCGCGGATGATTCCGCCGAGAATGGGAACCCGGCGGGCGCGGATGACCGGCGCGTCCGGTCGTCCGGAGGGCGGTCGGAACCGACCGAGTCCGAATAAGGGCGGGGCTGACGGCGGCCCTGCCGCCGGCAGCTCCTAGGCGGGGGAGTTCTCTTGCACGGTCTGCGGAGGGCGAGTCAAGTCCGGCTCGGGCTCCGCCCGCTCCCGCGCCGGTTCCCCCTGGCGCGACACCACGACGGCAACGAGCGCCGATCCGGCGAGCAGGGTGACGATCGATCCCATCGCCGCGCCGGCGGTGCCAAGCCCCAGGAACAGGATGGCGAGCGCGGATGCCGCCGCCTGCCCGATCGCGAGCGCGATCGCAACGCGGCGCGGAGAATCCAGCTGCTCGAGCAGCCGGTGCGTCAGGTGATCACGGCCGCCGCTCAAAACCATCTGGCCCTGCTTCAGGCGCGACACGATCACCAAGGTGGTGTCGAACGCGGGCAGGCCGACCATCACGACCGTCACCGGCACCAGCGCCCACCCGAGCTGTGTCGTCCCCGGGGCAGTGAGGATCACCGCGGCGATCAACGCGCCGATCGGCATGCTTCCACCGTCGCCGAGGAAAACTCGAGCGTTCGGCCTCGCGAGGTTGTGGGGGAGGAATCCCGCGCACGCACCAACGAGCGCGAGCGCAAGTGGAGCGAGCACCGGGTCGCCGGCGACCGCTGCGTAGATTCCGATGATCCCAGCCGAAACCCCGGCGACCGTGCCGGCCGCACCGTCGAGGTTGTCCATCAGGTTGTACGCATTGATCATGCCGACCACGAACAGGACCGTGAGCAGCAGGTTGGCCGCCCCAGCGTCCAGCATGGCCCAGTCGATGCCCGCGTAATAGAGGCCGACTCCCGCCGCGATCTGGGCGGCGATCCGCACGCCGACTCCCAGCCCGACGCGGTCATCGATTGTTCCCACCACCAGCAGGCACGCCGCGATCCCAAGTGCGGCTCTGGCCTCTCCGACCTCGGCGCTGACGGCGAGAGACCCTGCGACGATCCCGAGCATCAAGGCGACCCCACCCAGGTAGGGAGTCGGGGCGGCGTGCAGCTTGTAGCCCACCGGCACGTCGTAGAACGACGTGCGCCGCGCAATCCCGATGGCGATCGGCGTCGCCACCGCGGTGACGGCGAACGCGATGGCAAAGGCCAGGCTCAGCGTCCCAGGGTCAGTCACCTAAAACGCCCTGCTCGATGCCGTGCCCCTCGCCACCTGCGTCCATGTGCTGACCGTACCTTAGACGCAATGGGTTATCGTGGCGCTGGGTGGGTCACGGAGCTTACAGCGCGCTCATGAGAGCCACCGCAGCGGCCACCCTCGTGATCGCGGTGATCTTGCTTCTCGGGACCTGGGATGGGCTCTACGGGGCGCTGGATCTCCCGCAGGCCCTGCCTGCACTGACCGCACAGCTCGGCGGCGCCGCGATGCTCGCCCTCGCCTACCTGCTCTGGGCGGGCTCCGCCGGGACGCCGGAATCGATGCGGCTCGCGTCGATCACCGGGGCGATCGCGTGCGGCGCCGGCGCCCTCGTGGTCGCGTTGTGGCTCATCGTCCGCGATCCGGACGCCGATCTCCACATCGGCACGCGTGGCACCGTGATCCTGATCGTGACGGCCGTCGTGCTCGCCGGCCTGGCCATCGGGCTGACGGTCGCCCTGCGACCCCGCTCGGACTAGCGGCCGATGGGAGCCTCGACCGCCGCCAGGAATCGATCGAGGGCCGGCTTGCCGTTCGCGCGCAGGTCGTGTGGGTCCAGGGGAGGCGACACCTTGGGCCCTACGCGGGGGAGCTCCGCCGCGCTGGTCAGGCGTCGCAGGGATCCTCGTTCCTCGAGCCACCGGTCGACGGCGGGCATGCGTCCGCGAAACACGCTCAGGGCGGGCACTCCCATCAACGCCGCTTCCCGGGTCATCGTGCCCCCTGCTCCGAGAACGAGGTCTGCTCGGTAGATCAGCGATCTCGCATCGACCACCTGCTCGGGAACTGTGAAGCCATTGCCGCGGGTTGATGCGAGCGCCCGAAGCTGCTCGGGATAGCGGGCCAGGATCACGCAGTGGAGAGCCTCGCGGCGGGCGAGCTCGTCGAGGCAGTCGGCGAACAGGGGATTTTCGCGGCGGTGATAAAGCGCCCGCGTGGGGGGCGTGCGCGCGACGACGAGCGCCGCTCCCGGAGACGGCTCCACCCCGAGGTGCTCCAACACGCCCATGTCGGGCTCGAAATCGCCGACGTACAGTGCCTCCTTCAGCCCCGGGTATCGCCAGATCTTCCGGGCCGTGCCTCCCTGCCTGCGGGCGGTGCTGCGAGGGTATGACTCCGGCAAGAGCACCCGGTCGGCGAGCCGAAACGCGACGTGATTGGCGGGCTGGTACTCGAAGTCCATCGCGGTGACAACGGCAATTCCGGTCGACCGCGCGGCGACGATCTGGGCATAGGAGTTGTGCGAAAGAGCCAGATCCGGCTCGTGTGCGCGAGCCCAGGCGCGCAACGCCCGGACTCGATCGCTGAGCACCCTCGCTTTCGTCACCCGACCCCTAGGGCTTCCCCCGCCGACCACGTCGATTTTCTGCCACCGTCCCCTCGCGAGCGCCAGCGTCTGCGCGTGATCACGCACGGTGATCTCCACCAGATGACCGCGCTCTTCCAAGGCCCGCGACAACGGCGCGAAGAGCAAGGGATGAGGCGAGTTGGAGAGGTCGATCCAGACCCTCATGTCGCGAGGGTTCGCCGCACGGCGTCAACCACCACTTCCACGGATTCCCGATCGAGCGCCGGGCCCATGGGCAAGGCCAGGCCCTCCGCTGCAAGACGCTCGGCGTTCGGCACCGGCACCGAAGCCGCGTAGCCGGCCATACCAGGCTGGCGGTTCAAGGGGGTCGTGAAGTAGGGGCGAGCCTCGATATCGGCTGCCGTGAGCGCGCCAGCCAGCTCATCGCGTTCCGGCGTCATGGCCACGAACAGGTGGTAGGAGGCTTCGGCACCCGAGGTCTCGGAGGGCAGCTTCACGAGCTCGCCGAGGCCCGCCTCCCAGTAGTCACGAGCGACCCGGCGGCGGCGACGGGTCCACGCGTCGAGGTGAGGCAGCATGACCCCCAGCGCCGCCGCCTGCAGCTCGTCGAGACGCGAGTTGTAGCCGGCCTCCGCGTGGACCCATGGGGCAACGGTGCCGTGGTTTCGCAGCCGCCGCGCGGCCGCGGCGAGCTCGTCATCGTCCGTGACGACCGCCCCGCCGTCACCGAGCGCCCCCAGGTTCTTGCTGGGGTAGAAGCTGAAGGCCGCTGCGTGCGCCAAAGCTCCCGGCCATCCGGCCCTCCAGGCTCGCACCGGCCGCCTGCGCGGCGTCCTCGAGCACGGCCAGGTCGTGCCCGCGGGCGAGCTCGTTCAGCTCGATCATCGGCGCGACGTTGCCGAATAGATGCACTGGCACGATCGCCCTCGTCCGCTCCCCGATCGCCCGCTCGGCGGTTTCCGCGGTCAGGCAATAGGTGTCCGGGTCGATGTCGGCGAATGCCGGCGTCGCGCCGGCGTTGACGACGGCTTCCGCGGTGGCGAAGAAGCTCAGCGCGGGCACGACGACCTCATCCTGTGGCCCGATCCCGAGGGCCCGGAGCGCGATCGTCAGCGCGTCGGTCCCGTTGGCGACACCGACGCAGTGCCGGCATCCCAGGTAGGTCGCGAATGCACCCTCGAAGGCCTCGACCTCCGGCCCGAGGATGTAACGACCCGATTCCACCACCGCCCGCTGGCGCTCGAGTATCTGTTCGAGCAGCGGCTCCACCGCCGCCCTGGTCGCAAAGAGCGGGATCATCGGCGACGGACTATGGCTGGCCGCCGAGCAGATCAGGATCGGGAACCTCTCGAACCTGTCTCGCGGGCAGACCCATCACCACGGCTCGACGCGGAACGTCCCGCGTCACCACGGCTCCCGCCGCGACGAACGCCTCTTCCCCGATCTCGACGCCCGGGCAGAGGACCGCCCCGCCGCCGATCCGGCACGCCCGCCTCAGCCGCGGAGGATTCAGCGGCTGGCGGCGATCGACTCGGCCCATCGCGTGGTCGTTCGTCGTCGTCACGCCGGGGCCGATGAACACGTCGTCCTCGATCTCCATGTAGGCGGTCAAATAGCAGTTCGTCTGCACGCGGACGCGGGCGCCGATCCGCACGTCGTTGTCGACCGCCGAGCCGCGGCCGATCACCGCGCCGGCGCCGATCATGGCTCGCTCGCGGATTTGACATTGATCACATGCGATTGCCCCCGACTTGAGCTCGGCCCCGGCAAAGATGATCGCTCCGGCGAGGACCGCCGAGTCGTCGCCGAGGATCGTGCGAGACGGAGCGCTCGCGGCGCGGAGGATTGGGGGCCGAGGTGCGGGCGCTTTCCGATCACCGCGCCGTCCTGAATCACGACCCCCGAACCGATCGTCGCTTCGGAGTGGATCACCACGTTGCCCCCTATTTCAACCTCGGGACCGAAATCGACGTCGCGTCCCAGCAGCAGCCCGGGTGCGATCTCGGAGGGCTCAAGGAGGTCGGCGGCGTCGGGGCGACTCACAAGCGATAGCCTAAGTGCGTCATGCGGGTGGGACCAGTGGGCGGCGGGGCCGTGCGCGAATCATGTCTCGGCGATGGATCCTGGGCCCAGGATGGAGTGGCATGCGCACGGTTTCGGTGATCGTCGCGTTGATGTTTGCCCTGTGGCTTCCCGCTCAGGGGTTGGCCGGCGACGGCCCAAGCGGAGTGCCGACCAGGCCCGATCTCCGACAGTACTTCGAGAGCGCGCCGAAGACCGATGGCGGCGATCTGCGCTCGCGCGCCGGCAGCGACGGTTCGCGGAGCGTTGGTGGCGGCGGTTCGCCATCAGCGGTCTCGCCTGCGGCAAGCCAGGCGTTGGGCCGAGGCGCTCGCGGCGCCGGTGCCCCCGCCCGCGGGCTCGAGACCGGCTTCATGGACCACTCGCTGTTCACCTCGCCGGACCGCTCGACGCGGACCACCTGGCTGGATCATGCGGCGAGTGACCGCGCGGACATAATCAGGATCGACGTTTTTTGGTCCGAGGTCGTGGGATCGACACCCCCCAGCAATCCGACCGACCCCGCTGACCCCGCCTACGACTTCTCGGGCCTCGACGCCGCGGTCAAGGACGCGAGCGCTCGGGGTTTCACCGTAATGCTGACTGCGCTCGACGCGCCAGTCTGGGCAGCGGGCAAGAACCCGCCCAGCAACGTGCGGCCGGGCTCCTGGAAGCCGGACCCGAAGGCGCTCGGCGAGTTCGGGCAGGCGCTGGCCAAGCGCTATTCGGGAACGTTCTCCGGCCTGCCGCGCGTGCGCTACTTCGAGGCCTGGAACGAGCCCAACCTCACCAGCTACCTGGCGCCGCAATGGGAGGGCAAGAGGGAAGCCAGCCCTGAGCGCTACCGTCGGATGCTGAACAGCTTCTACGCCGGCGTCCACCAGGCACAGCCAGGCGCCAAGGTGATCGGCGGGGCGACCGCACCGTTCGGCGATGACCGCGGACACCCGCTGATTCCGGGGCAGCCGCGAATAAGACCGCTGGAGTTCCTTCGCAAGCTCTTTTGCCTTCACAACAACCTGAAGCCGGCCAATTGCAAGCAGAAACCGCATCTGGACGTCCTCTCCCATCATCCGGTCAACATCTTCAACCCGCCCGGCTATAGCGCCAAGGATCCCGACGACGTTGAGGTCGCCGACGTTCACAATGTGCGGCGGGTTCTTCGCGCCGCAGAGCGTGCAAAGAACGTGCGCCCCGCCGGCCACCATCCGCTCTGGGCCACGGAGATCTGGTGGTTGGTTGACCCGCCCAACCCGCTCGGGATCTCTCCCGACAAGCAGGCGCGGTGGCTGGAGCAGTCCTTCTACCTGCTCTGGAAGCAGGGCGTGAGCGCCGTCGTCAATTTCGAGATCCGCGACCCCGCCTTCGATCCGAACCAGGGAGGCCACGGACAGACGACGAGTGGGGTGTTCTTTTACAGCGGCAAGAAGAAGCCCTCCTACCGCAGTTTCCAGTTCCCGTTCGTCGGTCACCGCGAGTCGAAGAAGCGCGTCGGCATCTGGGGCAAGGCGCCGGCCTCGGGAAAGCTGAAGGTTCAAGAGCAGGGACATGGGGGCTGGCGCACGATCGAGAAGCTGAAAGCCCACCGCGGCAAGCTCTTCACCGATTCGCTTCGGCTGCGCGGCAGCGCCGAGCTCCGCGGCAAGGTCGGCAAGACGACCAGCCTGGCGTGGCAGCAGCTGAGGTGCCCAAGCGTGAGGCGGCCTCCGGGACTGCGTTCGGGCCCGGCGCAATGCAGCCGGGCCGCCGGGCGGGCTGCGGGGCGGTGACCGCGCGCTTGAGCGGCGAGAGTGGCAATCGTCGTGCGCAGGGTGCTTCGTACCGCATCGGTCATGCTGATCACCGCCGGGATCGTCGTACTCGCGGACGTCGTCACGACGCTCCTCTGGCGAGAGCCCGTCTCGAGCCTCTACGCGTCGGTCAGGCAGGACGACGCGAGCTCCGCGCTCGCGAAGCTCGAGCGGAAGTACCGGGGCGGGGCGGACCGGGCGGCCGCCCCCCATGTTCGAGGCACCGCGCGCGGGGTGGCGGTGCTGGCGAGGAGGTTCGGAAACCAGGTGACGGACGGCCAAGCGATCGGGCGGCTCGTGATCCCGACCATCGGGCTCAACATCGTCTTCGTGCAGGGAACGGATGCCGCCGACCTCGAGCAGGGGCCCGGCCACTACCCCTCGACGCCGCTTCCCGGCCAGCCGGGGACGACGGCGATCGCGGGCCATCGCACCACCTACCTGGCGCCGTTCAGGGACCTCGGCTCGCTGAGCCCTGGCGACCCGGTCGAGATCGAGATGCCGTACGCGACCTTGGAGTACCGGGTCGAGCGGACGAAGGTCGTCCAGCCAAGCGACCTTGCGGTCCTGCGCCGCGTCTCCAATCAGCGGCTCGTCCTGACCGCCTGCCATCCGCTGTACAGCGCGGCCCAGCGCATCGTCGCCTTCGCCAGGCTGGACCGGATCCGCTCGCTCGCCGTGCCCGGCCAAGGCCGGGTTG
Organism: uncultured Actinomycetes bacterium; assembly: GCA_963710955.1. Classification (GTDB taxonomy): domain Bacteria; phylum Actinomycetota; class Thermoleophilia; order Solirubrobacterales; family 70-9; genus AC-56. Next base: position 91,982 of record CAVQCK010000001.1, read on the forward strand.
GCTGAGCTGGCCAAGCACCCCTCCGCCCGGTGGCGCTGAGCCACCTAGACTCCCGCCCCGTGGACTTCGTCCTCACCGACGCCCAGAGCGACTTCGTCGCCGCGATTCGCGACTTCTGCCAGCGCGAGTGCGGCACCCAGGAGCAGCGGGAGGCGCTCACCAATGGCTACAGCGAGGCCCACAACGACGAGCTCTACCGCAAGATGGGCGAGCTCGGCTGGCTCGGGGTCACGATCCCGGAGGAGTTCGGCGGCTCGGGCGGCGGGATGTCCGAAGCCTGCCTGTTCATGGAGGAGACCTCGCGCGGCCTGGTCCCGATGGGCGGCTACGCGACCACGCTGATCGTCGCCGGCGCCACGCAGCGCTTCGGGACCGACGAGCAGAAGGCCGACATCCTCGGCGGCATCGCCACCGGCGAGGTCGAGGCGATCGCGATGACCGAGCCCGAGGCCGGCTCGGACGTCGGCTCGCTCACCACCTCGGCGGAGCGGGTCAACGGCGGCTTCGTGCTCCGCGGCCAGAAGGTGTTCTGCTCAAACGCCCGGATCGCTCGCCACATCCTCGTCGTCTGCCGCACCGCCAGGGGCGACGACAAGCACCAGGGGCTGTCGATGATCTGGATCCCGACGGACGCCGATGGCCTTCAGATCGACCCGATCGACACGCTCGGCGGGCGCGAGACGGCGCAGCTATACCTCGACGAGGTCGAGGCGCGCGAGTCGGCGCTCCTCGGCGAGGCCGACCAGGGGTGGACGCAGCTGATGGCGGGCCTCAACGTCGAGCGCCTGATTCTGGCGGCGACGATGCTCGGCATCGGCCAGCGCGCCTTCGACGACGCGCTCGCCTACGTCAAGGAGCGGCGCCAGTTCGGCCGCCCGATCGGCTCGTTCCAGGCACTCCAGCACCGCCTGGCCGACCTCGCGACCGAGCTCGAGGCGGCCCGCCTGATGACCCACTGGGTAGCCTCGAAGGTCGACGAGGACCCCGATCGCATGCTCCCCCGCGAGGCCTCGATGGTGAAACTCTTCGTGACCGAGACCGCGCAAAGGGCCGCCCTGGAGGGCATGCAGATGATGGGCGGCTACGGCTACTCGTCGGAGTACGACATGGAGCGCCTCGTCCGCCAGACGCTGGTTTCGACGATCTACGGCGGCACCTCGGAGATCCAGCGCAACATCATCGCCAAGACGCTGGGGCTCTAGGGCGCGCCAGGGAGTTTGGCCGGTCGTGCGGCGAGTCCGCACGCGGGTTTACCTGACCGGTGGCGCAACCGCCGGACTCGGTCCCGAAGTCAAGCGCATCGAGAAGACCCAGATCAAGGTAGCGGCTGGCCTGTCCGCAGGGGCGAACTCGACCTCGAGCTCGAGAACCAGCGCCCCGCTGGTCGCCCGCTCGCCGCCCTCGAGCACCTGGAGCTCGGCTCCCCTCCACGTCGAGCTTGAGGTAGTCGGGCCAGACGTCCTGGGTTCGACACGCCTCGTCGAGCGAGACGGCGCTGATCTGCCGCCGGCCCTGGTCCCGAGCAGTCCCGAGCAGATGTACGCGTACGGGAACGGCTTCAGGAACTCGTCGTACGGTGGGTAGATGCTGGAGGCGGGCGGCCAGTCGCCTCATAGAACGTGACCTCCCGTCGCCCCCGCTAGGGCTGGGGGAGGAATCGGATCGGCGGGTCCTGCGATGCGGCCTCGCTGTTCAGCCGATCGCACTCGGCGGGGTGCGGGCTCGAAGCCGACGGCGTCGATGTAGTCGTGGAACGGGCGCCAGCGCGGATCGATCCCGCCACGGGCACCGACGTCGAACAGGCGCGGCCGATCGGCCGCGAGATGGTTGTCGAAGGCGCTCGCCCACATGGCTATGCCCGACGTGACAGTCCGTGCGGTGGAGGAGACCGAGCAGCCCACGCTCAGACAGCCCAGCGAGCAGGAACCGCCGCTCGAGGAATGGCTCGCCGAAGGGCACCGTTCGATGTGCATCATTCGCGTGAGAAGTCCCTGCTGACCGCGAGCCCCGTGGGGTACCTTCGCCACACTTGATCCAGCGCTCACGGCTCGTACCCAAGCGCCGTCAGGCGGTCGCCCATGATCTCTTGGGCCAGCTCCTGCTCATCCGGCGTCAGGCCCTCACGCCACCGGCCCGGAGTCGCCGCGCGGTGCATCATTCCCGGGCCCTTGGTTTCCTCCGGGATCGCAGCGAACGAGAGGCGCTCGGCGATCTTCTCCGTCCGCCCTAAGTCGGCCGGGAGATCGAGCCAGTTGGCGAGACCTCTCAAGTAGCCGGGGGTGTCGGCGAGGAGGTCCTCGTAACGCAGCCGCCGCCGCAACGCGGGATGGTGTGCCTCGTACGCCCGCGTGCAGACGTTCATCCGCGCCACCCAGTTGCGGCAATTCTCACGCACCCAGCCGAGCCTCTCCTGGTCGCTTTCGAAGGGGCCTCTGCCCCAGCCAAGCTTCGTCAGCCAGCCGGCCGGGCTGTTGGCGTCGAGCAGCGAATCGAGAACGTCGCGCCCGTCCCGCACCAGGAAGAGCATCCGCGACCGGGGAAACAGGGACATCACCACGTCCGCCGCGTGCGAGCCGTCGACCTCCTTGATCACGACGAGCGGCAGTCTCGCCGGTAGCCGCAGGCCGGCATCGCGCGCTCGCTCGATGGCGGCATGCAGGCGGACAAGGGTGAGGTGTCGTACCTCCGGGCGCCAGACGTCCGCGTACGCCGCGGAAAACGCATAGCCCGAGAACGCGCCCATCTCGCGGTTGAGCGTGCGGGGAGCGATCGTCCCATCCTCGACCTCGACCGTGTCGCTCCCGGTGAGGCTGCCCCAGATGCCTGGAACGAGATGCCCCGAGATCTCGAGCCCGTTCACGGGCAGTGCGGTGGCCTTGCCCTCCCAGTCTGCGCGCCACTTGAATCCGAGATCAGAACGCGGATCCAGTTGCAGCGGGTGGCACAGCATCTCCAGGATCCACGTGCTGCCGGTCCGGGGCGAGCCATAGATCCAAACGAGCTTCGACTCGAGTTCCTCGGAGTCGAACTTGGGTGCCGTACGCCGACGGCGGATCAGCATCTTCGTCTTCCTTCTCGCGTCGCGCGCATGAACGCCGTTATTCAGCTTCAGCGCAGCCTATCGGCGAGGTCGAGTTTCGAAGCCGATGCGCCAGCTTGCCAGACGACAGAATCGCTCGCTCATCTAACCAGCCCTAGGCAGGCGGACTCGATGGGCTGATCTAGCGGCGTCGCGAGCCGCTTGCGCTGCTCAGCGGATCGGCCCCCGGGGCCTCTGACGCGCGCATACGGTGCGGGATCCACGAGGTCAGCAATGGGCGGGAAGCTCCCCATGTTCGGCTACGACGTCTGACACTGGCCTGAAGCCGCAGGCCGAGCGGCTTAGAAGGTGACGGGGGAGTAGTCGTTTGGGAACTTCGCTGGGCCGAAACACCAGCTCTCGATCACGTACCGCGTGTTCGGCATCGAGACATCGGCTCCGGTCGCGTGTAGGAAGAGCTCGTCGAAAAGCATCACGTCGCCCGGCCTCGACATCGTGCCGAAGCGGATCGACCACATCGCTCCCACCGGTACGGAGGGCGCCGGGTTCGACTGGTCCCTTTCGCAAGCTGTCGTGTAGGAGGTCGCCGAAGGAGTCGCGATTCAGCGGCCGATCTTCGAGCCGGGCGACGGATGCCAGGAGTGGGTGCGCTCGACCACCCAGCGGCGAGCCCGCCAGCCTGGCGTCGCGCCTTGAGCCTGATCTCCTCGCCGCGAGCGCGGATGTGGGGCGTGAAGCCATGCTCGACGGCGAGCTTGTGCATGGGCGGCACGTCGTAGGCACGGCCAAGGCAGAGGCCCCGGGGCCGCTTTGGCGTCGGCTTCGGGCGCTCGATCGGGATCGACTCGATCGTCGGCTTCATGAGCTTCAGGTCGTGGCGCTGCGCGCCCTTGTGCGCGATCCCGACCGGGATCCCCGCAGCCTCGGTGAGGAGCGAGCGCTTCGCCCCTGTTTCGCTCTATCGGTGGGATTCGGCCCCGTCTTCGGGGCGCCGAGCAGGGCCTTGGTCATCGCCCCGTCGGCAGCCAGCCAGGCCCAATCGATGCCCACCTTCTGGTCGTAGTCGAGCAGTCCTTGACGCCAGATCTCGTCAAAGACCCCGGCCCGCTCCTTCATGGCATCAACGTTGGAGGGGTCCAGGCTAGACCGCTCGCGCTTTCGCTTCCGCGCCGGCACCCTCGATGTCTACGACTTCGACTACTACTCGCAGGCGCTGTCGAAGATCGAGCGCGGCTTCGATCTCGATCTTGGCGTTGTCGAGGCGATGATCTCGAGCGGCCTGGTCGAGCCGGGGCGCCTGTGGGAGCTCTTCGAGCGGATCGAGGACCACCTGTATCGCTTCCCGGCCGTCGATCCCGATGGCCTGCGGGCGAGGCTGGCGCGAGCGCTCGGGCGCCGGCCGCGCTGAGGAGAGCCCCTGTGGCTACGGCCGGTGCCCATGCCAGCCCGCCGCGTAGCAGGGGGCGTTGCCGCAGGGGTCGATGATCCTGCCCTGGCGGCTGATGAACGCGGCGATCTGGTGGCGGACCTCGGGCGAGGTGTCGATCACCGTGTCGTGCGGGTCGACACCGTAGGAGTCGTTCGGGGCGGTGTTGGTGATCGGTGCCGAGGCGGTGCCGAGGTAGCCGCCCGAGAGCTTCGGGCGCTTCGGGCCGATGTCCCAGACGAAGAACCCGTTGCCGTGGGCGGCCGGGCCGGAGAGGGGGCCGAGCGTGGGCAGCTGCGGGAAGAAGTTCGTGAACACGCTGGGCGGCCGGCCGGGATCGAGCGCCGGGCGGCGCAGCGGCGCGCCGATCGTCCGCGCCTCGACCTCGGTGGCGACGTTTGTGACCTGGTGGTCGCCGTAGGCCATGTCGATCAGCACGTGATGGGCGGGCGTCCCCGGCAACGGCTTCCTCGTCATGTGGTTCGCGTAGCCGTCGGGCTCGCCGCGGTCCCACTCCATCTGGATCATCGAGAGCAGCAACGGGCGCACGCCCTCGTTCGGATAGGAGGGATAGAGGATTAGCGCGTAGTCCGAGAAGTCGACGCTTCGGGTCAGCAGGGTCGAGTAGTTCATGCCGGGCACGTAGAGGACCGACCGCGTCACGTCCGGCTCGACCGCGGTCAGCGCGCCGCCGGCGATCCCACCCTGGCTGTTGCCGTAGTAGAAGACGCCCTTGCTCGGGTCGATCACGGGCTGGCCGCCAAACTTGAACGCCGGGTCGCTGGCGAACCCGTCGGGCATGCTCATCAGGCGCCCGAGGTAGATGAAGTCGAGAAAGCCCTGCTGCAGGCGATCGGGGAGCGGCGGGAAGTTGGACAGGTCCCTGAGCGCCGGGACCGCCTCGGGGATGATGTCCTCCTCCGCCATCCCGATCCAGTCGGTGGCGCAGGTGATCACGTTGTGGTCGTCGCCGAGCTGGCGGACGTTGGTGGTGTGGACCTCGCCGGCGTCGCCGAAGAGCCCGTGCCCGTACATTGAGGTGCGGTCCTGGCGGACCACCTTCCAGTCGCCGGCTCCGGGGGTCCGCTCGTGGACGGCCGACCGCGGGATGTTGCAGGTGAAGTTCGCGGTGTAGAAGTTGCCCGGCATTTGCTTCGGGAGGCCGTTCGGGCCGAGGTTGAACCTGGAACCCGACGGGCATCCGACCCGGTTCAGGTAGCACGGCACCTGGAAGGTTCCGGTCACCTCGCGCACGTTCTCCACCGCGTGGCTCGGGTCGCTCACAGCGAGGTCCTCGTGCCCCGGCCCCGGCGAGGGCTCATCGACCGTCTTGACGTCGGTAATCGTGAAGCTCGGCGCGTGCCCCTGCTCGATCTCGTCGCCGGGCGTGCTGTCCCCGAGCTGGGCGAGACCGTTGTCGCGGATGTGCAGCATCCGCGAGGTGATGTTCTGCGTGCTCGCGACGGTGAAGTCCCAGGCGTCGTAGAGGTTCCCGCGCTGGATACCGGCGTCCTCGAGCCTCTTGAAGATCGACTCGAAGTGCTGCCGGCGCTTCTCGATCGCCGGGACGGTGGTCTTCAGGCCGTCCCGGTAGATCGCGAACCCGGGCGGCGCGGGGATCTTCCGGCCGTTCGCATTGCGGAGGTCGCGCATCGCGACGATGTAGCGGTGGCCCTCCTTGAGGTTCTTGCCCACCCGGATGATCAGGTCGGTGCCCCGCGGGCTGGTCGCGTTTGAGTCGAGCTCCGCCCAGATCAGCTGGCGCTGGCCGGTGGCCGCATCGATCAGGACGATCGGCTGATCGGCGCGAAACGCCTTGTTCATGTCGGTCACCGGGACCGCGTGCGTGCGGTTGAAGGCCTTCCTGCTGGTCAGTCCCGGCACGTGGGTAACGATGCTGACCCCGGGGCTGAAGCCGTCGCTTCGGTTGAGCTCGGTGGGGTCGACCGGCACGCCGTCCTTGTTCTCCGGCATCGAGAGCCGCTTGAGGTCGACGCGCTCACCGGTGCCGGTGCTCGAGTCCGAGACGGTGAAGTGGTCGCTCGGCCATGGGAACAGGCAGTTGGAGTCGGGCGCGGCGATCGTCTCGCACCGCGATGCCTTGGCGAGCTTGCCGCACTGCGGCACCGTGCGCTGGAGCGAGACGAGCCCCCGCCCCAGGACGGTGCCGCCTCTCGGATCGAACGCGGTGACAATGAGCTTGGTCGCCCCGCAGCCGCTCAGCAGCTCTCGCCCCGCGCCCGAGAGGGGGAGGTCGATGCCGTTCTTTCCGAACTTAAGCCCCGTGGTCGTGGGGATCGTCAGCAGAGGCCCGTTGGCGATCCCCGTCGTGGAGAGCTCGACCCGGCGAGCCGCGGACGAGTCGGTCTGCACCCTCACGCGATCCGCTGACAGGGCGGCCTTGTCGCTCGAGGTCAGGACCTTCAGCTTTAGTCCCGCGCCGCGGGGCGCCGCCGCAGCGCCGGCCCCGCGGTCGAACGAGCTCGCACCAGCCGCCGCAACGGCGGCGAAAAGCAACGCCATGGGCATTACTGCCACCAGACCGCCGATCCATCGGCGGCGACGCGAATCTCGACCGAGCTTCACCGTGGCCCGCGACCGAACCCGGCGGCGCCGTTGCGGGCAAGGCCGATAAATGTGGCGAGCCGCTCTACGGGGACGTATTCAGCTCGACGTTGGTCCAGATGTCGGTCTGGCCAAGTGGCGCTCCGGGCGTGTTGCGGCCGTCGGTCCACAGCGGGTACATCACGCCGTCACCGGCGGCGAAGCCGTTGTAGTCGCCGAAGAATGAGCCCGAGCTGAAGAAGCTCGAGTTCGGGTTCCACGACTTCGTGCTGATGTCCGTGTTGGTCCAGTTCTGGCCGCCGATCCCGGAGGCGCCCTGGAACGTCTCGATGCGGACGTTCTTCGGCGCGTTCCTGTTGTCGTACCAGATCGCGTGCAGGTTCCCCTGCGGATCGACGTCCATCCAGGGGAAGAACTGGTCCTTCAGCGCCGGCTTGCCCGGCGCCGTTGACCGCGACGAAGCTGCATCTTCGACCACGTCTGCCCGTAGTCCTTGGACTTCGTGAACGAGATGTCGGCGCCGGTCGTCTTGCGGTTGACGTCGTTCTGGACGATGTAGTTCAGGGAGTTGTCGACCGGGTTGAAGACGAGCGGGGCGGACGTCGACGCGGCGATCCGCCCCTTCTTGTTCGGGAGCAGATCGTCGGGATTGGGGTTGTCGGCCCACTGGCCGTCCTTGTTGATCTTCAGCGCGGGACCGAAGCCGTTGCCACCGTTGATCGAGCGGCGCATGAAGATGCCGTGGTCGATCGAGGTGTTGCACTCCTCGGTCATGTAGGAGATGTCGAGGCCGCCCTGGTTGTCGACGACGGGCTGCGCGCCCTGGTTGGCCGACGGCCCCTTGCCGTTGCCGCCCGGGTTGTCCGGGACCACCTGGCGGTGATGCCACACCGGAGTCGGTGAGGTCGCCGTCGCCGTTCGGGTCGATGTTGTCGGTGAACGCGACCTGGACTGGGCAGTAGTCGCTGAAGCCGTCGGGCTCCATGTGGAACTTGATGTAGGTGACGTAGATGCGCCCGTAGTGAGGGCTCGACGGGTTGTTGTCGACGGTGATCTGCTCCTTGTCGTAGAACAGCGCCGGGTTGAAGTCGCCCAGGTTCGGGCTGAAGTTGCTGACCGGATAAGCGCCCGTGCGCGACCCGGTCCACGTCTGGCCGTTGTCTTTGGACTGGATCACCTCGATCTCCGAGGGCAGGAAGGCGCGGAAAAAGCACAGCTGCGCGAAGTAGAACGCGTGGTCGCGCCGGCTGTAGGCGACGGCCGGGTCGCCCCCGCCGCCGCAGAAGTCGCCCGTCTCCGCGGTCGCCGAGGACCGGTACTGCGTCGTCCAGGTCTGGCCGCCGTCGTTGGTGGCATAGATCTGCGAGCCGCCGTTGACGTAGTCGTTCGCCCCCGCCACGGCGACGTTGTCGTCGAAGACGCTGTGCGCGACCTGAGTCTCGTTCTGGGGGAGGGGAGGGCTCGAGTCCGCCGTGTTGACCTGCTGGTTCTGCAGCGGGCCGGCGATGGCTGCGGGGGAGGACCCGCTGAGCGCGGCGCGCGCGCGAGCCTGGCGCTGGGCCTTCCTCAGGCCGGGATCCATGTAAGCGCGCACGCCGTTGGAGATTCCACCCGGGTACCCGCGGACATGCTTTACCCACCGTGGTGCGCTGCTCGCCATCGCGGAGCTGGCCGCGAAGGCGATGAACGCCGCCACTCCGATCACCATGGCCACAGAACCCACCCGACGCGTCATAGATCGCTCCTCGCTCCGCTATCCCTGGCGCGACCATATTCCAATCGCCGCAGCCACACAATGTTCGGCTCATGACTGGTCCACCGTCCGGCGACCATTTGGCGGGGCTCTTGACGATTACGCCCTTGGATCGCAATACGAACCCGCCGCCAGTGAGCTGCATCCGAGGCCATCGACCACGCTTCGGGCGCTATCCTTCGCCCCACCTCGCGTCCCTCGCCACAAGCGGGGGGCGGGGTCTTTTTTCTGAGGGGGGGGTTCTGCCGCTCCGGAGTACCGCCCGCTCGAACTCGAGAAGGAAAGCATCAGCAGCCAATGGCCCGTGGAGACGTTCGAATCGCAGTGACGCTCGCTTGCGAGGACTGCAAGCGGCGGAACTACCAGACCAACAAGTCGCGGCGGAACACGCCCGATCGCATCGAGCTGCGCAAGTACTGTCACTGGTGCGGCCGCCACACGCCGCACAAGGAGACCCGCTGAGCGGGGCCCTGCCTGGCGATGGCGAAGACGCGAGCGCAGCGAAAGGCCGAGAGGCGGGCGCGGGAGCAGCGCGCCGCCAAGGAGGCCGAGCGCTCGCGCGACGTCGGACTCGCAAGCCCAGCACGACACCGAGGTCCCGAAGACCGCCGACGTGATCGAGGCGGAGCTCGCGGAGGAGGGCGCCGACCTCGACGAGCTGACCGGCGCGCCGGAGACCGACGGCGACAAGACCGCCGAGGCGCCGCCCAAGAAGGAGAAGCGACGCAGGCTTCGCTGCGCCGGCCCCCTCGCGCGCGGACGTCGGCACAGCCGGAGGACGGAGCGGTCGCGGAGAGGCTCCGGCCGAGGACAAGATCAGCCGCCGCGCCCGCCGGCGCGAGGAGAAGGAGCGAGATCGCCGGCGCAAGGAGTCCGCAAAGCGCCGCGAGGCGCCCTCGCAGCCCACCGAGCGCCAGCGCGGCCGGGTCATCGGCTTCTTCATCTCCTGCTGGGCGGAGCTGAAGCGCGTCCAGTGGCCCGACCGCGAGACCCTGATTCAGGCCTCCATGGTGACCGTGATCTTCATCGCCGTGATGGCCGCCTACCTCGGAGCCCTCGACGCGCTCTTCAGCTGGCTCGTCGGGCGCCTCCTTTGATCCACAGCCCGAAAGCCTCGCCCACCCCTCACTGAAAGCGAACTTCATTTTCATGTTTCGTTGGTACGTAATCAACACCTACTCAGGCCACGAGAACAAGGTCAAGCACAACCTCGAGCACCGCATCGAGACGATGAACCAGCGCCAGCGCGTGCGCCAAGTCGTCGTCCCCACCGAGCAGGTATCGGAGCTCAAGGACGGCCAGCGGATCGCGGTCGAGAAGCGCACCATGCCCGGCTACGTGCTGGTCAACATGGAGATGACCGACGACGCCTGGGGCCTGGTCAAGAACACCCCGGGCGTCACCGGCTTCGTCGGCTCTCGCAACAAGCCGATCCCGCTCTCGCAGCCCGAGGTCGATCGCCTCCTCCACCGCGAGACCGCCGAGCGCCCCCGCGCCCGCGCCCAGTTCACGATCGGCGAGACGGTCAAGGTCATCGCCGGGCCGCTGTCCGACTTCTCCGGCGAGATCGCCGAGATCAACGAGGACGCGGCGAAGCTCAAGGTGCTGGTCTCGATCTTCGGCCGGGAGACCCCGGTCGAGGTCGGCTATGACCAGGTGAAGAAGGTCTAGCCCCAACCCCTAAGCTCAAACGACGCCATGGCCAAGAAAGTCCTCACGATGATCAAGCTCCAGATCCCCGCCGGGGCGGCGAACCCCGCCCCTCCGGTGGGCCCCGCGCTGGGCCAGCACGGGGTCAACATCATGGAGTTCTGCAAGGCCTTCAACGCCCAGACGCAGCAGGACGCCGGCACGATCATCCCGGTCGAGATCACGGTCTTCGAGGACCGCTCCTTCGACTTCATCACCAAGACGCCACCCGCCGCCGTCCTGATCAGGGAAGCGCTCGGGATCGAGAAGGGGTCCGGTGAGCCGAACCGCGAGAAGGTCGGAAAGATCTCGGCCGCCCAGGTGCGCCAGATCGCCGAGCGCAAGATGCCCGACCTGAACGCCAACGACCTCGACGCCGCGTCGAAGATCATCGCGGGCACGGCCCGCTCGATGGGCGTGGACGTCGAGGGGCTGGAGTAGCCATGGCACACGGCAAGCGCTACCGCGCCGCCTACGAGAAGGTCGACCGCGCCCGCCACTACGAGCCGGCCGAGGCGGTCGCCCTGATCAAGGAGACGGCGTCTACCAAGTTCGACGAGACGGTCGAGGTGCACCTGCGGCTCGGCGTCAACGTCCGCCACGCCGAGGAGCAGCTGCGCGGAACCCTCGCGCTGCCGCACGGCCTGGGCAAGGACGTCAAGGTCGCGGTATTCGCCGACGGCGACGGCGCCCGCGCAGCCGAGGAAGCCGGCGCCGACTTCGTCGGCGCGCAGGACCTTGCCGACAAGGTCAACGAGGGCTTCACTGACTTCGACGTCGCGATCGCGACGCCCGACCTGATGGGCCCGGTCGTCTCGAAGCTGGGCCGCATCCTCGGCCCGCAGGGGAAGATGCCGAACCCCAAGGTCGGCACGGTCACCAACGACATCGCCAAGGCAGTGGGCGAAGCCAAGGCGGGCAAGGTCGAGTACCGCACCGACCGCCAGGCCGTCATCCACCTCACGATCGGCAAGGCGAGCTTCGAGGAGCGCGCCCTGCTCGAGAACTACGCCGCCGTGGTCGACGAGATCGTCCGCGCCAAGCCGGCCGCGGCCAAGGGCCGCTACCTGCTCTCGATCACTATGGCGACGACCATGGGCCCTGGCATACGCATCGACGAGTCCCGCACCCGCGAGGGCGACATCCTGGCCGGGGCACCGGGCGGCAATGGCGCAAGCGCCGACGGTGGAGATGAGGCGGTCGCCGCCGAGGCCGGCGAAGCGGCTGCTACGGGGTAGGCGCGGCGACTGACGTGACTGGCATCGGGCGCCAGGGAAGGTGGCCGAAGTGGATGAGCACGGCGGTGCTTCTCGCTGTAGCGGCGGTGGCTGGGTTCGGCGCACAAACGGCCTCGGCGTCGCAGTCCGACTATCAGCACGCCTACAAGCTGGGCCTGCGGGCCTACAAGTACGGGCTGCCGCTGCTGGAGACGCAGCAGACCTACCGCACGGCGACCAGCGTCAACAAGCCGACGCATCGGGCCTACGCGCCGCCCAACCGCTTCAGCCAGGCCCACAAGCTCGCCAATCCAAACGCGAAGACGGTCGTCGCTCCGAATCACGACACCCTCTACTCGATCGGCTGGCTCAATCTCAAGCGCCAGCCCGTCGTGATCCACGTGCCGAAGGTGAAGGACCGCTACTACGTCTTCGAGCTGGTGGACCCGTACACGACCAACTTCCGCAACCTCGGGACCGTCAACGACACCAAGCCGGGCGACTACGCCGTCGTCCCGCGTGGTGAGCACGTGAACCTCCCCAAAGGCGTGCACCGCATCAACGCGCCCTACGACCGCGTCTGGGTGATCGCCCGGGCCCTCGTCCGAAGCCCTGACGACGTGCCGAACGTGGTCAAGCTCATGAAGCGCTTCCGGCTGACCCCGCTGTCCCGCTACGGGACGGGGTGGCGCCAGCGCTATTCCGCCCATCCGGAGCGCCAGCACCCCACTCACTACTCGGTGCCGGCCGGCCTGCGGTACTTCGACCGCCTGGGCAGCCTGCTCGACCGCTTTCCACCGCCCGAGCGGGACGCCCCGATCCTCGCCAAGCTGGCGACCGTCGGCATCGGCCCGGGCATGGAGCCCTCGAAGGACCCGAAGCTTTCCGCGGACGAGCGGCGCGGCCTGCGCAACGCGGTTGCCGACGGCCCCGACGCGATCCTCGGCGACATCCGGCAGGCCTACGCCGCGGGCTTCGTGGCTCACAACGGCTGGCTGGTCTCAAAGGCCGGGCGCTACGGCACCAACTACAAGCTGCGGGCGAGCGTCGCGCAGATCGGCCTGGGAGCCCTCACACCGGACGAGTCGATCTACCCCCTGGCGCAGGTCGACCACACGGGGCAGGACCTCACCGGGGCGAAGAGCTACGTCATGCACTTCGATCCCGGACAACTGCCCCCGGCTCGCGCCTTCTGGTCGGTGAGCCTCTACGACCTCGACGGCTTCTTCGTCCCCAACCCGATCGACCGCTACCTAATCAACGACCGCAGCGACCTCCACTTCAACCCCGACGGCTCGCTCGACGTCTACATCCAGCACAACGAGCCGTCGTCGCCGGTCGGGCGCCAGAACTGGCTGCCCGCTCCGACCGGAGCCTTCCGCCTGCTGATGCGCGTCTACGCGGCCAAGCCCTCGGCGATCCCGGGGATCCTCGACGGCTCCGGCTGGGACCCGCCGGCGATCACGCCACGCTGATCACGGCCCCGGTCGGAACGGCCGGGTCACGCTCAGGCGTCTGCGCTGAGCCGTTCCTCAGCTAACATCGTCCGTCGACTTGCCCCAGACCGCCGGCGGGGTCCGCGACCAAGCGGCCCGGAAGACCGGTGTAGGCGAGGTTCGCTGCTGATGCTTCGAGCCCGCCTGCGAGCGGGCTCTTTCATTTGAGGACCGATACGTGAACAAGGAACAGAAGGCAGCAGCAGTGGAGGAGATCGCCGAGCGGCTCGGCGAGGCCGAGGCGATCTTCGCGGTCGACTACCGCGGGATCAGCGTCACCGAGGCGGCCGAGCTTCGTTCCAGCCTGCGTGAGGCTGACGCCACCTTCCGCGTGGTTAAGAACCGGCTTGCCAAGCGAGCCGCCGAGCAGGCCGGGACCAACGAGCTTCAGGACCTGCTGGAAGGGCCGATCGCGCTGACCTTCGTCAAGGGCGACGCTGTGGTCGCCGCCAAGGCGATCGCGACATTCGCCCGCCGGCACGACGTCCTCGAGTACCGGGGCGGGATCATGGACGGCGAGCCGCTCGCCCCCGAGAAGTTCGGTGTCATCGCCCGCCTTCCCGGCCTCGACGTCCTGCACGGCCAGCTCGTCGGCGTCACCGCCAGCCCGCTGACCGGGCTCACCCGCGGGCTTGCCGCAATGCTCTCCGGCCTCGCGGTCGGGCTCGGCCAGATCGCCGAGAAGGGCCTCGTCGGCGGGGGAGAGGAGCCGGCCGCCGACGAGAAGGCCGAGGAGCCGACTGAGGAGCAGGCCGACGAAGCTGAGGAGCCGGCCGCCGAGGAGAAGGCCGACGGCGACGGCGCCCAGGAGGAGCTTGCCGCCGAGGAATCAGCGGAGGAGGAGCCCCCGGCCGAGGTGCAGGCCGAGGAGGAGCCCCCGAGCGACGTGCAGGCCGAGGAGAAGGCAGCAGAGACTTCAGAAACCGAAACCGAAGAGGCTCCTGAGGGATCCGCGAGCGAAAGCTCTGATTCCGAGGGCTCGGAAGAAGCCAAGGAGGAATAGTCAGTGGCAGCAGCAACGAAGGCGATGTCCACCGAAGAGTGGATCGAGGAGCTGAAGAACATCTCCGTGCTCGAGCTCTCGGAGCGCATCAAGGCGCTCGAGGAGGAGTTCGGGGTGTCGGCGACCGCGGTCGCTGCGGCGGCCCCGGCGGCAGCCGCGGGCGATGGCGCCGACGGCGCGGCGGAGGAGTCGACCACCGTCGACGTTGTCCTCACCGCTCCCGGCGACAAGAAGATCCAGGTCATCAAGGCCGTCCGCGCAGCGACCGGGCTCGGGCTCAAGGAAGCCAAGGCTCTGGTCGACTCGGCGCCGAAGGCCATCAAGGAGGGCCTGGAGCGCGAGGAGGCCGACAAGCTGAAGGCCGACCTCGAGGAGGCCGGCGGCGAAGTCGAGCTGAAGTAGCCCGATCAGCCCCAATCGCACGAGCGGTGGAGCATGGGCCTGCTAGGCTTGCCTAGGCGTGCATTTCTATGGTATTTTGCAGGGTCGCGCGCCGCTTGAGCCTTGCTGCCCCGAATCTACTCGCGCAGATTCGCGTCCCACGACCATCTGAGGAGTCGCCCAGTTGGCCAGATCCAACGCTGCCCCTGTCACCCGGAGGACCTTTTCCCGTCTTGAGAACCCGCTTGAAGTCCCACATCTAATAGATATTCAGCGTCTCTCCTTCGAGCGTCTTACAAACGCGAAGGATGGACTGCTGCGGGAGACGATCGGCGACATCTCGCCGATCGAGGACTACACGGGCAATCTGGCGATTGTCTTCCAGGACTTCGCATTCGACGAGCCCACGCACTCGATCGCCGAGTGCCGTGAGAAGGACATCACCTATTCGCGCCCGCTGAACGTCAAGGTGGCGTTCCAGAACCGCGAGACGGGTGAGATCCGCGAGCAGACCGTCTTCATGGGGGACTTCCCCTGGATGACGGATCGCGGCACGTTCATCATCAACGGCACCGAGCGCGTCGTCGTGACTCAGCTCGTCCGATCTCCCGGCGCCTACGTCATGGAGCCGAAGGATCGCGAGAAGCAGATCTTCATCGCGAACCTGATGCCGGCTCGCGGCTCGTGGCTCGAGCTCGAGATCGACAAGAAGGGCCGCGTCTACGCCCGCATCGACCGCAAGCGCAAGCTCCCGGTCACCGTATTGCTTCGCGCGATGGGCTACTTCACCGACGAGGAGATCCTCAAGCTCTTCGACGACTCGGTCTATATCCGGCACACGATCGAGGCGGACACCGAGCCCACGAAGACCGAGGAGGGCGCCCTGGTCGAGCTGTTCAAGAAGCAGCGGCCGGGCGAGCCGCCGTCGGTCGACGCTGCGCGGACGCTGCTCGACCAGCTGTTCTTCGACTCCAAGCGCTACGACCTCACCAGGGTGGGCCGCTACAAGCTGAACGCCCGCCTGGACCTGGACGTCGATCTCGACAACCGCGTCCTGACGCGCGACGACATCGTCGCCCTGATCAAGGAGCTAGTGGGCATCCCGAAGCTCCTCGGCATCCCCGAGGAGATCGACGAGGAGAACCCGATCAAGGACTACGCGGCGGAGGCGCAGACCTATCCCCGCGATCCCATCGTGGACCACCTCGACGAGTACGAACACTTCGGCAACCGCCGCCTGCGCACGGTCGGCGAGCTGATCCAGGACGCGTTCCGTGTCGGGCTCTATCGCATGGAGCGCGTCGTGCGCGAGCGCCTCACCACCGAGGACTCCGACGCGATCACGCCGCAGACGATCATCAACATCCGCCCGGTCGTGGCGGCGCTGAAGGAGTTCTTCGGCTCCTCGCAGCTGTCGCAGTTCATGGATCAGACGAACTCTCTCGCCGGCCTCAGGCACCGGCGCCGCCTGTCGGCGCTCGGCGCCGGCGGCCTCACGCGCGAGCGCGCTCCGATCGAGGTGCGCGACGTGCACCCGACCCACTACGGCCGGATGTGCCCGATCGAGACCCCGGAGGGCCCGAACATCGGCCTGATCGGCTCGCTGTCCTCCTACGCCCAGATCTCGGAGTTCGGTTTCGTCACGACCCCTTACCGGGTGGTCAAGGACGGGGTCGTCACCGACAAGATCGTCCACCTGGACGCCACCCAGGAGGAGGAGCAGACGATCGCTCAGGCGAACGCCGAGATCGATCCCAAGACGAAGCGCCTCAGAGGCCCGCAGGTGATGTGCCGCTCGGCCGACGGCGAGTTCGTCTCGGTTTCGCCGAAGGCGGTCGACCTGATGGACGTCTCACCGACCCAGATCTGGTCGGTGACGACGGCGCTGATCCCATTCCTCGAGCACGACGACGCCAACCGTGCCCTGATGGGCTCGAACATGCAGGCCCAGGCTGTGCCGCTGCTCAAGCCCGAGGCGCCGTTGATCGGCACCGGGATGGAGCGCCGGGTCGCGGTCGACACCGGCGACGTCGTGATCGCCGACAACGACGGCGAGGTCGCTCACGTCGACGCCGAGAAGATCGTGATCACTCACGGGTCCAAGCGCGACGAGTACGAGCTGCTCAAGTTCATGCGCTCGAACCAGGGCACGATCATCCACCAGACGCCGATCGTCTCGGTTGGCGAGAAGGTCACGGCCGGCGACGTGCTCGCAGACGGGTCCTCCACCGCCGGTGGCGAGATCGCGCTCGGCAAGAACGTGACGGTCGCCTTCATGTCCTGGGAGGGCTACAACTTCGAGGACGCGATCATCATCTCCCGGCGCCTGTTCAAGGACGACGAGCTCACCTCGATCCACATCGAGGAGTACGAGATCGACGCCCGCACGACGAAGCTGGGCGACGAGGAGATCACCCGCGACATCCCGAACCGCTCCGAGGAGAGCCTGCGCAACCTCGATGAGCGCGGCATCGTCCGGATCGGCGCCGAGGTGTCGTCCGGCGATCTGCTGGTCGGGAAGGTCACGCCGAAGGGCGAGACCGAGCTGACCGCCGAGGAGAAGCTGATCCGCGCGATCTTCAAGGAGAAGGCGCGCGAGGTCCGCGACACCTCGCTCAAGGTCCCGCACGGCGAGGGCGGCGTCGTCATCGACGTCCTCACGTTCGACCGCGAGGCGGGCGACGACCTGCCGCCGGGCGTCAACAACCTGGTGCGAGTCTTCGTCGCGACCAAGCGGAAGATCGCCGAGGGCGACAAGCTCGCCGGCCGCCACGGGAACAAGGGCGTCATCTCGCGGATCGTCCCCGAGGAGGACATGCCCTTCATGGAGGACGGCACGCCGATCGACGTGATCCTGAACCCGCTGGGCGTGCCGAGCCGAATGAACATCGGCCAGATCCTCGAGACGCATCTCGGGTGGGCGGCCGCCAACGGCTGGTACGACGACGGAACGCAGGCCTACAAGGAGTCCCAGGATGACGGCGGACGGGTCTTCGTCGCCACGCCGGTCTTCGACGGCGCGGCCGTCGAGGACGTGGACGAGGCCCTGGTGCGCTGGCAGGACGAGCACGCCGACCGCGGCATCGAGCTCGGGGTTGACAAGAGTCGTCGCGACGGCACGCGCTCGTTCGGGACGGCGCAGCTCTACAACGGCCGCACGGGCGAGCCCTACGAGGGCCGCGTGACCGTCGGCAACATGTACATCCTCAAGCTGCTGCACCTGGTCGACGACAAGATCCACGCTCGTTCGACCGGCCCGTACTCGCTCGTCACCCAGCAGCCGCTGGGCGGCAAGGCGCAGTTCGGCGGCCAGCGGTTCGGTGAGATGGAGGTGTGGGCGCTCGAGGCGTACGGAGCCGCCTACACGCTCCAGGAGATGCTCACCGTCAAGTCCGACGACACCGTCGGCCGCGTCAAGGCCTACGAGTCGATCGTCAAGTCGGAGAACATCCCCGAGCCGTCGGTCCCGGAGTCCTTCAAGGTCCTCTTGAAGGAGATCCAGAGCCTCGGCCTGGACGTCAACCTCGTCGCTGAGGAGGGCGCGGTAGAGATGGGCGAGGAGGACGACGAGCTGCTGCGCGCCGCGGAGGAGCTCGGGATCGACCTCTCCGGAGTGCGCGCGGAGGGCGATGGCGCCAAGGGCGCCGCCGATGAGCGCGAGGAGCAGGTCGTGACCGAAGGAGAAGCGGGCAGCACTAATGGCGCCAGCGCCGAAGAGGAGACGAAGGTAGAGGAATGATGGACATCAATAATTTCGACGCAATCGAGATCGGACTCGCCTCCTCCAAGAAGATTCGGAGCTGGAGCCACGGCGAGGTAACCAAGCCGGAGACGATCAACTACCGGACCCTGAAGCCCGAGAAGGACGGTCTCTTCTGCGAGCGCATCTTCGGTCCCACCAAGGACTGGGAGTGCTACTGCGGCAAGTACAAGAGGGTCCGCTACAAGGGCATCGTCTGCGAGCGCTGCGGCGTCGAGGTGACCCGCTCCAAGGTGCGCCGCGAGCGCATGGGCCACATCGACCTGGCCGCGCCCGTCTCCCACATCTGGTTCTTCAAGGGCGTCCCGAGCCGCATCGGCTACCTGATCGACATGGCTCCGAAGGAGCTCGAGAAGGTCCTCTACTTCGCGGCGTCGCTTGTGACCTGGATCGACGAGGAGGCCCGCGCCAAGGACGTGGGCAAGCTCGAGAAGGAGGTCAAGAAGGTCCTCGACAGCTACGCGGCGGAGCGCGAGCAGCGCACGCAGCAGCTGAACGAGTCCATCGAGCGGCGCATCGCCTGGATCGAGGGCGAGGGCACCAAGGACAAGTTCGACGAGGAGGACGAGCTCTGGGCGGACGCCCTCGGCGTCAATCCGAAGAAGCTGGAGGACGCCGAGCGCACGAAGCTGCTCAAGGACACCCGTAAGGGGCTCGAGGGCGAGATCGCCGACACCGAGGCCTACCTCGACGACGCCGCCGAGCGGATGGAGGAAGTCTGGAAGACCTTCCAGGAGATGAAGGTCAAGGACGTCATCAACGACGAGGCCGTCTTCCGGGACCTCAAGGATCGCTTCGGCTCCTCGTTCGGCTGGGGTGAGTACTTCCGCGGCGGCATGGGCGCCGAGTGGGTGCGCGACCTGCTTGAGCAGGTCGACCTCGAGGCCGAGTGCGAGGAGCTCGAGCAGACGATCATCACCTCCAAGGGCCAGAAGCAGGCCCGGGCGGTCAAGCGGCTCAAGGTCGCATCGTCCTTCCTGCACTCCACCAACAGGCCCGAGTGGATGGTCCTGGACTGCGTGCCGGTGATCCCGCCGGAGCTGCGCCCGATGGTGCAGCTCGACGGCGGCCGGTTCGCGACCTCGGACCTGAACGACCTCTACCGCCGCGTCATCAACCGGAACAACCGCCTCAAGCGGCTGCTGGACCTCGGCGCGCCGGAGATCATCGTCAACAACGAGAAGCGGATGCTTCAGGAGGCCGTCGACGCTCTGTTCGACAACGGCCGCCGTGGCCGGCCCGTCACCGGGCCCGGCAACCGGGCGCTGAAGTCGCTCTCCGACATGCTCAAGGGCAAACAGGGCCGGTTCCGCCAGAACCTGCTCGGTAAGCGCGTGGACTACTCCGGGCGCTCCGTGATCGTCTCGGGCCCGAGCCTGAAGCTGCACCAGTGCGGGCTTCCGAAGCTCATGGCGCTGGAGCTCTTCAAGCCGTTCATCATGGCCCGGCTGGTCGAGCGCAAGGCCGTCCAGAACATCAAGGCGGCCAAGAAGATGGTCGACTCGATGATCCCGGAGGTCTGGGACGTGCTCGAGGAGGTCATCAAGGAGCATCCAGTGCTCCTCAACCGCGCGCCGACGCTCCACCGCCTCGGGATCCAGGCGTTCGAGCCGGTGCTGGTCGAGGGCAAGGCGATCCAGATCCACCCGCTGGTCTGCCACGCGTTCAACGCCGACTTCGACGGCGACCAGATGGCCGTGCACGTGCCGCTGTCAGCCGAGGCGCAGGCCGAGGCCCGCATCCTGATGCTGTCCTCGAACAACATCCTGTCGCCCGCGCACGGCCAGCCGCTGGCGACGCCGACGCAGGACATGGTCCTGGGCCTCTACTTCCTGACCTACGCGGACCAGGACGTGGACAAGATCGACCCGAAGAAGCTGAAGAAGGCCTCCCACCCGTTCCGCACCGCGCAGGAGGCCGAGCTCGCCTACGAGAACGGCATCGTCGACCTGCACGATCTGGCTCAGTACCGGCGGACCGGGCAGGAGCACTTCCTGACGACGGTCGGGCGGATCATTTTCAACGACAAGGTGGAGCGGGCCTTCGAGGAGGCCATGGGCGACGAGTACGACCCGGAGAAGTTCGAGTACGTCAACCACAACCTGAAGAAGAACAACGTCAACACAATGGTCACCGACCTGGTCGACGCCTACGGCGCGGCGGCGGTTGCGCAGGTGCTGGACGCCTTTAAGGACCTCGGCTTCCATTACGCCTCCCAGGCCGGGATCACGATCTCCAAGAACCACATCGTCTCGCCGCCCAACAAGGAGCAGATCCTCGAGGGCTACGAGAAGCAGACGCAGGAGATCCAGTCGAACTACGAGGACGGCTACATCACCGCCGAGGAGCGCAAGGAGGCGGTCACGGACCGCTGGGACAAGGCCACCGAGGAGGTCGCGCAGGCCA
This sequence comes from uncultured Actinomycetes bacterium, assembly GCA_963710955.1. Classification (GTDB taxonomy): domain Bacteria; phylum Actinomycetota; class Thermoleophilia; order Solirubrobacterales; family 70-9; genus AC-56. The sequence goes on from CAVQCK010000001.1 coordinate 112,718, forward strand.
TGGAGGACAACCTCCACGAGCTGAACCCGATCTTCATGATGGCCAACTCCGGGGCCCGCGGGTCGTTCAAGCAGATCCGCCAGCTGGCCGGGATGCGTGGCCTCATGGCCAACCCGAAGGGCGAGATCATCGAGCGCCCGATCAAGGCCAACTTTATGGAAGGCCTGTCGGTGCTGGAGTACTTCATCTCCACACACGGCGCCCGAAAGGGCCTCGCGGACACCGCGCTGCGGACCGCCGACTCCGGCTACCTCACGCGGCGCCTGGTCGACGTCGCCCAGGACGTGATCGTCCGGGCGGAGGACTGCAAGACCAAGGAGTTCATCGAGGCTCCGCTGCGGCTCGACGACGGCAACCTCAACACCAACCTCATCGGTCGCATGGCGGCGAAGAAGTTCGGGACCAAGCGCGGTCGCGAGCTGCTCAAGCGCGGCCAGGAGATCGACCAGCCGGAGCTCGAGGCGATCGCCGAGGCATACGGCAATGAGGAGGTCACGGTGCCGGTCCGCTCGGTGCTCAAGTGCGAGCTCGAGTCGGGCGTGTGCCAGACGTGTTACGGCCGCACGATGGCCACCGGCTCGATCGTCGAGCTCGGCGACGCCGTCGGAATCGTCGCCGCGCAGTCGATCGGCGAGCCCGGTACCCAGCTGACCATGCGGACGTTCCACACCGGCGGCATCGCCGGCCAGGACATCACGCAGGGTCTGCCGCGCGTCGTGGAGCTGTTCGAGGCGCGCAAGCCGAAGGGCCTCGCCCAGATGGCCAAGGCCGCCGGCAAGGTCGCGGTCGAGGAGACCGACAAGGCGCTCAAGCTGATCGTCACCGACGCCAAGGGCGAGGACGAGAGCTACTCGTTCCCGGCCCGCACGCGGCTGAACGTGAAGCACGGCGATCGCATCGAGGCCGGCACGCAGCTGGACGAGGGTTCGCTGTATCCCGCCGAGCTGCTGGAGATCCGCGGCCGGACCGAGACCGAGCTCTACCTCGTCAAGGAGGTGCAGAAGGTCTACAAGGCCCAGGGCGTCGACATCAACGACAAGCACATCGAGCTGATCGCGCGCCAGATGATGAAGAAGGTGCGGATCGACTCCAAGGGCTCGACCACGCTCCTCCCGGGCGCCCTCGAGGACCGTCACCGCCTCAAGCGGCTCAACAAGCAGGTCAAGGAGGACGGCGGCACGCCGGCCAAGGCCGAGGAGACGATCCTCGGGATCACCAAGGCCTCGCTCGCCACGGAGTCCTTCCTGTCGGCGGCCTCCTTCCAGGAGACGACCAAGGTGCTCACCGACGCCGCCCTCGAGGGCAAGCGCGACCGCCTGGTCGGCCTGAAGGAGAACGTCATCATCGGCAAGCTGATCCCGGCCGCGACCGGCCTAAAGCACTACCGGTCGCTCGAGATCGAGCCGGTGGAGCCCGCCCAGCGGCCCGAGGAGGACCTCCTGGACGAGGAGGAGCTCGCCGCAGAGCTCGGCCTGACCGAGGACGACGACGAGGTCACGGAGCTCGAGGGCTTCGGCCCCTCCTTCGCGGACGAGCTCGAGGAGCTCGCCCAGGAGATCGAGACCTCGGACAGCGATGGGGACAAGTAGGGCCGGGCGCCCCCCCGGCCCTACCGCGGGCCCCAACCGAATAAGGGCAAGTAGCGCAGCGGCCCTGGCCTGCCGGCACGTTGCCAGGCGGCGCTAACTCACCAATCGCGGGGGCGGGAACACCGTTTGGTGACTTGACCGTCGTATGCGCGGTCAATGCACCAATCGCCGTAGGTCCAGCGCGTGAGTGTGCGGTTATCTCCGCGTGAGGCCGTCGAGCGAAGGATCGAGGCCCTCGCCCGGCCCCATGGTGTGGTGGGCCGGCGCCAGCTGCTGAGCGCCGGCTTGGGCCGCGAGACGATCGACCGCCGGGTCAAGGCCGGATGGCTGCGGCCGATGCACCGCGGCGTGTACGCGGTGGGCCCCGTCCAATCCGATGAGGCACCGGAGATGGCCGCCGTACTTGCATGCGGAGAGCGGGCCGTATTGAGTCACCGGAGCGCCGGCGCGCTCTGGCGCGTGATCCCGCGGCAGCGCCACGGCCCCCTAGAGGTGACCGTCAGTGCTTCTCACGCGCCCCGTCGACGGGGCATCCGCGTTCACAGAAGCCCGCTCCACCACGACGAGGTGACGAGGCTCCGATGCATTCCCGTCACGACGCCCGCCCGAACTTTGCTTGATCTCGCTGCATGCGCTTCAGCGCGGGAGCTCGAGCAGGCGGTGGCGCAGGCCGAGCGGCGCCACCTCACGACCCGAGGCAAGCTGCTTGCCCTGCTTGCCCGTTACCCGGCTCGACCCGGCACCCCGAAGCTGCGTGAGCTCCTCAGCGGCCCCGTCGACCCCGCCCTCGCCCGGTCCGAGGCCGAGGAGCGGTTCCTGAGGCTCATCCGGCGCTCGGGGCTCCCGGCGCCTGAAGTCAACATCCCGCTGTACGGCTACGAGCTCGACTTCCACTGGCGGGACGAGGGCCTCGCCGTCGAGATCGACGGCTATGCGTTCCATGGCGATCGCGACTCGTTCGAGGCCGATCGGCGGCGCGATGCCGCGCTCGCAGCCCGCGGGCTGCAGGTGATCCGAATCACCTGGCGGCTCTAGGCCGAGCCCGAGGCGACGCTGGTGCTGCTGGCCGGGGCGCTCGCGGAACGCGCGCGGAGTCGCTAGACGGTCTCGCGCTCCGCAGGCTCCGCGGAGCCGCGGGCGTGGGCCGTCGCCGCCCTGGCCGGGACAGGCGGGGTGAAGATGCGGGTGCGGCCGCCCGGCGGGCAGGATGGGAGCGGCAGGGCGTCCGGTGCGTGCGGGCCGCCGCGGCGCGGGTCGCGCGGCCTCTTGGGCTCGCGGCGCCAGTGCAGGAGGTCACGGTCCTCGGCCTCCGGCGGGGCCTCCTCGGTCTCCGGCGTCTGCTTGATCGCCCACCACACGAGATAGAGCAGGGCGGCGACGGGGATCTTCAGGATCACCGCCAGGAAGAAGATCGGCCAGAACCCTTCCACGCGTCAGGCAGTGTACCCCTCGCGCGCCCACTCAATCAGGGCCTCGACATGGTTCTCGGTGAGGCCGACATCGGAGTCGGTTTCGACCAAGAAAGTGGGGGCGGAGCGCTCGTCCGCCCAGGTCCGACAGGTCTCGTCCATCGAGTCGTCGACCCACGCCAGCGCCCGTTTGCCGGCGTAGCGATCGATCGCGTCCAGCTTCCAGTGGGCGGTGCCGAAGCGTGCCCTGCCGTCGAAGGTCAGGAAGGGGAGCTCGCCCGGAAGCCCCAGGATCTCGGGAAGCCGCTCGTTGGCCCGGTCCTCCCAGCCGGTCGCCCAGACCATCTCGTAGAACGCCGCCAGCCGCTCGAGCATCCCGCCGATCCCGTCGGGGATGCAATGCGCCATGCCGTTGATTAGGTGAAACCGCCCAGGGGCCTCGCCCATGGGCCCCTCGAAGCCGAAGAGGCTGATCACGCCGTCGACGTCGAGGGCGAGTACGGGATGCTCCTGCGCCACGACCTCAGCGTAACGGGGCGTTGGCAGGCCCGAGATCAGGCGCCTTGTACCATTCCCCGCCGTGCCTACGACCAGTCAGCTGATCCGCAGGGGCCGCAACAGGCCAACGAAGAAAGTGGCCACGCCCGGGCTGAAGTCCGGCCAGGGGCGGAAGCGCCGCATCGCGGCACCCCAGCGGCGGGGCGTATGCACGCGTGTCTACACGGTGACCCCGAAGAAGCCGAACTCGGCCCTCCGCAAGGTGGCCCGCGTCCGGCTCACCAACGGCATGGAGGTCACCTGCTACATCCCGGGCGAGGGGCACAACCTCCAGGAGCACTCGGTCGTGCTCGTCCGCGGCGGCCGGGTCAAGGATCTTCCGGGCGTTCGCTACAAGGTCGTCCGCGGCACGCTCGACGCCTCGGGCGTGTCGGACCGCAAGCAGTCCCGGTCGCACTACGGCGTGAAGAGGTAGCGATGCCCCGTCGCGCCCGCGCACCCATCCGCCCGGTCGAGCCGGACGCCACGCATCGCAGCCGGCTCGTCCAGCAGGTGATCAACAAGGTCATGACCGACGGCAAGAAGTCGTTGGCCGAGCAGATCACTTACGACGCCCTCGCGGTCGTCGGCGAGCGCACCAGCCGCCCGCCGGTCGACGTCCTCGACGACGCGATCAAGGAGCTGACCCCGGTCCTCGAGGTGCGCTCCCGCCGCGTCGGTGGCGCCACCTACCAGGTCCCGGTCGAGGTTCCGGCGCGCCGGGCGCGCACCCTCGCCGTCCGCTGGCTCGTCCAGTACGCGAGGGCCCGCCGCGAGAAGTCGATGTCCGAGCGCCTCGCCAACGAGATACTCGACTCCACTCAGCAGCAGGGCGGCGCCTGGAAGCGCAAGGACGACATCTACCGCATGGCCCAGGCCAACAAGGCCTTCGCGCACTACCGCTGGTAGCGGCGCGCTTCCCTCGAGACGGCGGCTAGCCGCCCCGGCCACTCCTGGCCTTGGTGCGCCGACGAGCGGCCCGGGCCTCACGCCCGTCGTTGTCCGAGCCCGCAAGCTCCGCGTCGAGATCGCTCAGTGGAGCGTTCGCCGCGGGCGTCGATGCCGCCTTCTCGTCCTCCTTCGCCCCGCCCAGCCAGCGCGGGCGGATGGCCCGCAGCTGGCCCGGACTGAGGGTGGCGAGCGCAACGCCGCTCAGGGCAAGCGCAAGAGCGCCCACCATCTCGAGCCAGAAGCCGGCCTGCGGGTTGGCCTTGGCGTCGAAGAAGTTCGCCTCCGCCGTCGCGTTGCAGGGCCCGAGGGTCCCGGTGTTGTTGGCGTGGGGCAGGTCGATCGTCAGGAACAGGATCAGGGCCGCCACGCCGGCGATGCCCACCGCGATCGCGGCGGGCTTGGAGCCGGCGGTGACCGCGACGATCACCGCGAGCACCGCGAAGATCGCGAGGATCCCGAGCGCGAAGTGGTGACGCCCGGCGGCCTCGACGTTGCAGAACTCCGGGCCTGCGGAGGAGGTCGACGCGAGCTGGAACGTGTTCATGAACTCGGACGCGAACAGGGCCGCGGCCCCGGCGATGCAGGCGAGCGGCAGGAGCCGCTCCGGGTTACGGCGCGCGGAGAACAGCGCTCCGACGAGGACGCCGCCACCGCCCGCAAGCGCGAGCGCCAGCCCCAACGAGGCCCCCGAGATCAGCGAGATGACGAAGAAGAGCATCCCCGCCGCCACGGCGAGGCCGATCGGCGTCGGGACCGCCGACGCGTACTTGCGGGCGCTCACGTCCCCACCCCGGGCCTCAGCCTGGGCGCCCGGCGAGACTTCGCGCGCTCGTCATCCGTGCCGGCCCGACCGCGGCGCACCGCCCGCTCGGCTCGCAGCTGAAGCGCGAGCAGGGGCCCCACGATCGCCAGGGTCGCGCCCGAGAAGAGCTGCACCCAGAAGGGGCCCAGGAGCAAGGCCTGGGCGCCCGCGTACGCCTCACCCGTCGTTCCCAGGCGCAGGCCCTCGGGGCGATCCGTGAACAGGCTTATCGCGACCACGGCCAGTCCCAGGAACAAGAGCAATCGGGCGAGCCGGTAGTTGCGCCAGACGGCGAACACGGTGACGAACAGCGATCCCACGGCGATCGCGAACACCCAGATGCCGTGCGCGGAGCGGGGCATCGCCTTCGCGACCTGAGGCGCCTGGGCCACGTCCTCGACCTTCGTGTATGCGGGCTTCCCTACCTCCACGGCCCGGTAGTTCCCGAATTGAGACGCCCCAAGCGTGATCGTCGCCGCGAGGGCGACGACCGCGAGGCCGCGGGCGGGGGTGACTGTGCGCTCGCCGAACGCCAGCGCCACGCGCAGGGCCCGCCGGGCCACGCGCCATGCGGGAAGCACCCCCCGCATCCATGTCGCCAGGATGACCTTGCCGACCGCCTCGGCGACGGTCATCCAGATCCGGGCCGGCCAGCGCAGGAGCTCCCGGACGATGCCCAGGACGTCCACGCCCACCGCCTTCGCCGCGCGGACCAGCTTCGCGCGCCGCTCCGCCGCGCTCTCGCCCCGGCTGCGGCGCTCCCGCGGCTTGCGGCCCTCGCGCTTCCCACGGAGCCGGATACGCGGCCGCTTGCGGGTCTCGCGTCCCTTCGAGCTCTCGCCCTTCTTGCGGCTCTGCCGCGCCGCGCGACGCTCCTCGCGCTCCTCCCGGGCAGACCGCTCCTCGAACTCCGTGTCCCTCTCGGACCTCACCTCCTCGACGCTTCGGGCGAGCGAGCTGCGGGGCTTCTCCTCCTTGCCCTCGCCGCCGGTTGGAGGGGATTTCGTGGCGTCGCCGGACGACCGCTTCTGGCGGCTCTCGGACCCGCGATTCTTGCGCCGGTTAAGCCTCATTCAGCCTGCCTGAGGGGCAGCATCCACCTGCTATATTCAGCCGTCGCTCGGGCGTCAGCGATGTGCTGCCTCCGAGCGGAGATCCAATCCATGGAGAGCCGCACGATATAGACGTATTCGGGCTGATTCGGCACTAGCGCCAGGCCCGTGCGGGCCTTTTTTGTGGGCGCTTTCAGTGTCCGGCCCGAACGTCTCCTCCTAAGCGGTGCCGCGGCTCGGTTCGCCGCGACGACTACCGACACTTTACGCACAAATGCCACGCACATTCCCACTCGAAAAGACCCGGAACATCGGGATCATGGCTCACATCGACGCCGGTAAGACGACGACGACCGAGCGGATCCTGTTCTACACCGGGCGCACCCACAAGATGGGCGAGGTCCACGAGGGCGCAGCCGTCATGGATTGGATGGAGCAGGAGCAGGAGCGCGGCATCACGATCACGTCGGCCGCCACCGCGGCCGAATGGGAGGGCCACCGCATCAACATCATCGACACTCCCGGCCACGTGGACTTCACCGTCGAGGTCGAGCGCTCGCTGCGCGTCCTCGATGGAGCGATCGCGATCTTCGACGCCGTGGCGGGCGTGGAGCCTCAGTCCGAGACGGTCTGGCGCCAGGCGGACAAGTACAAGGTCCCACGGATCGCCTACATCAACAAGATGGACCGCACGGGCGCCGACTTCGCGAAGGCCGTCCAGACCATGCGCGACCGGCTCGGAGCGCATCCGCTCCCGATTCAGCTGCCGATCGGGGCCGAGAGCGAGTTCACCGGCGTCGTCGACGTGATCGAGAACAAGGCCCTCGTCTGGAAGGACGAGCTCGGAACCGAGTTCGAGCACCAGGAGATCCCCGAAGACCTCCAGGACGCGGCGCACGAGGCGCGCACCCACCTCATCGAGGCCTGCGCGGACTACGACGACGAGCTCATGGAGGCCTACCTCAACGAGGTGGAGATCCCCCATGAGCGAATCGTCTCCTCGCTGCACCAGGCGACGATCGACATCAAGGTCACGCCGGTGCTCTGCGGCTCGTCCTTCAAGAACAAGGGCGTCCAGCCGCTCCTCGATGCGATCGTCGAGCTGCTCCCGTCGCCTCTCGAAGTCCCGCCGATGGTCGGCATCGAGCCCCCCAAGAAGGGCGAGGACGGCGAAGGCCGCGAAGCCGACCGTCCCGCCGACGAGAACACTCCCTTCGCCGCGCTGGCCTTCAAGGTCATGGCCGACCCCTACGTAGGCAAGCTCACGTACTTCCGGGTCTACTCCGGCAAGCTCAGCGCCGGCGGCCGCGTGCTCAACGCCTCCAACGGGCGCACCGAGCGAATCGGCCGCCTGCTGATGATGCACGCGAACCACCGCGAGGAGATCGACGAGTGCTACGCCGGCGACATCTGCGCCGGCGTCGGTTTGAAGCAGACCGGCACCGGCGACACGCTGTGCGCTCCCGACGCGCCGATCGTGCTGGAGACCATCGAGTTCCCCGAACCGGTGATCGCCGTCGCGATCGAGCCCAAGACCAAGGCCGACCAGGAGAAGCTCTCCGCCAGCCTCGCTCGCCTCGCCGAGGAGGACCCGACCTTCCAGGTCCAGTCCGACGACGAGACCGGCCAGACCCTGATCCACGGGATGGGCGAGCTCCACCTCGAGGTGATCGTCGACCGCCTCCTCCGCGAGTTCAGCGTCGACGCCAACGTGGGCCGCCCGCAGGTCGCCTACCGCGAGACCATCAAGCGCCCCGTCGACAAGATCGTGGGCCGCTTCGTGCGCCAGACCGGCGGCCGCGGCCAGTACGGCCACGTGGTCATCAATGCCGAGCCGGCGCCGGGCGAGGGCTTCGACTTCGTCAACAAGATCAAGGGCGGCACGATCCCGACCGAGTTCATCCCCGCCGTCGAGCAGGGGATCGAGGAGGCGCTCGGCAGCGGCGTGCGCGCCGGCTACCCGATGGTGGACGTGCGGGTGACGCTGGTCGACGGCTCCTACCACGACGTCGACTCCTCGGAGATGGCCTTCAAGATCGCCGGCTCGATGGCCGTGCAGGAGGCCACCCGCCGCGCGGACCCGACGCTGCTCGAGCCCGTGATGTCGGTCGAGGTGGTGACGCCCGAGGAGTTCCTGGGCGACGTCATCGGCGACCTCTCGCGGCGGCGCGGCAAGGTCCAGGGCCAGGAGCCCCGCGGAAACGCCGTCGCAATCCAGGCTTTCGTGCCCCTCGGGGAGATGTTCGGGTACGCGACAGACCTTCGTTCCTCCACGCAGGGACGCGCGACGTACACGATGCAGTTCGAGCGCTACGAGGAGGTGCCGGCGAGCATCGCCGAGCAGATCGTGGAGCACCGCAGCCCGGAGCCCGTGGCGGCGGCGTAGTTTCTCCTATATTCCCCAGGTTCGCCCGCGTTCTGGCGAATCCGCGGAAAGACCAGCACAACCAAGACAAAGACTTCAATCGAGATCACTGAAAGCACAGACACCAACAAACTGCACCAGCCAGTTTCGGGGCTAAAGCCCCTCACTTGAAAAAGGAGCGAGATGTCCAAGGAGAAGTTCGAGCGCGATAAGCCGCACGTCAACGTCGGCACCATCGGTCACATCGACCACGGCAAGACGACGCTGACAGCGGCGATCACGAAGGTCCTTGCCGAGGCCGGCACCGGGACCGAAGCCGAGAGCTTCGAGCAGATCGACAACGCTCCTGAGGAGAAGGAGCGCGGGATCACGATCGCGACCTCGCACGTCGAGTACCAGACCGCGAACCGCCACTACGCCCACGTGGACTGCCCTGGGCACGCCGACTACGTGAAGAACATGATCACCGGCGCCGCCCAGATGGACGGCGCGATCCTCGTGGTCTCGGCGGCCGACGGCCCGATGCCGCAGACGCGTGAGCACATCCTCCTGGCTCGCCAGGTGAACGTGCCTTACGTCGTCGTCTTCCTGAACAAGGTGGACATGGTGGACGACGAGGAGATCATCGAGCTGGTCGAGGAGGAGGTCCGCGACCTGCTGAAGGAGTACGAGTTCCCTGGGGACGACACCCCGGTGATCAAGGGCTCCGCCCTGAAGGCGCTGGAGGGCGACGAGGAGGCGAAGGCCGCCATCCTCGAGCTCGCCGCGGCGCTGGACACGTACATCCCGGAGCCGGAGCGCGACCTGGACAAGCCGTTCCTGATGCCGGTCGAGGACATCTTCTCGATCACCGGGCGCGGCACCGTCGCCACGGGCCGGGTTGAGCAGGGCATCGTCAACACCAGCGACGAGGTCGAGATCGTGGGCATCAAGGACACGCAGAAGACCGTCGTGACCGGGGTCGAGATGTTCCGCAAGATCCTTGACCAGGGGCAGGCCGGCGACAACGTCGGCTGTCTGCTCCGCGGGACCAAGCGCGAGGACATCGAGCGCGGGCAGGTGCTCGCCAAGCCGGGCTCGATCACGCCTCACACCAAGTTCAAGTCCGAGGTCTATTGCCTCAAGAAGGAGGAGGGCGGCCGCCACACCCCGTTCTTCTCCGGATATCGCCCGCAGTTCTATTTCCGCACCACCGACGTGACGGGGGTTTCGAACCTCCCGGAGGGGACGGAGATGGTCATGCCGGGCGACAACGTCGAGATGACGATCGAGCTCATCAACCCGATCGCCATGGACAAGGGCCTTCGGTTCGCCATCCGAGAGGGCGGCCGTACCGTAGGCTCAGGGGTCGTCACCGAGATCCTCGAGTAGCGACCAGGGGCCGGCCGCGAGGCCGGCCCTAGTTCGCCCGCGATACGCGGGCGTTGAAAGGACATAAAACCTGGGGCGGCGCCCCACACGAGCATGGGGCGACGCCCCATCTGCGCGATAAGGACAGATCGCAGTAGGCAGCACAGAAAGACGAAATGGCTTCAATTGCCGCAAACAAGATCCGAATCCGTCTCAAGGCGTACGACCACGACGCCATCGATCGCGCTGCCCGCGAGATCGTCGAGACGGCGCAGCGCACCGGGGCCCGCGTCGCCGGCCCGGTACCCCTGCCCACGGACAAGAACGTCTACTGCGTGATCCGCTCCCCGTTCAAGGACAAGGACTCGCGCGAGCACTTCGAGATCCGCACCCACAAGCGGCTGATCGACATCCACCAGCCCACGCCGAAGACGATCGACTCCCTCCAGCGCCTCGACGCGCTCCCCGCGGGCGTCGACATCGAGATCAAGACCTGATCGCCGTGGCCGCTCTCATCGGCAAGAAGATCGGGATGACCCAGGTGTTCACCGAGGACGGCACCCGCGTGCCGGTCACGGTGATCGAGGCCGGGCCGTGTCCCGTCACCAGCGTGCGCGACCCCGAGCGCGACGGCTACTCGGCCGTCCAGCTCGCCTTCGGGGAGGCGCCGGAGCACAAGCTGACCAAGGGTGAGCTCGGCCATCTGAAGAAGGCCGACGCCGGGCCGCTCAAGACGCTGGTCGAGTTCCGCGACCCGGACACCGAGCACGCCATCGGTGAGGTGCTGACCGTGGAGCAGTTCGAGCCGGGCCAGCGCGTCAAGGTCTCCGGCGTCGCGGTCGGCAAGGGCTTCCAGGGCACCATCCGCCGCCACAACTTTCATCGCGGCCCCGTTTCCCACGGCTCGCACAACGTTCGCGCCCCGGGCTCGATCGGCGCGAGCGCCGATCCTGCCCGCGTGTTCAAGGGCGTTCGCATGCCCGGCCGGATGGGCGGCAGGCGCGTCACCCAGCGGCGGCTCGAGGTCGTCGAGGTGGACGCGGAGCGCAACCTCCTGCTGATCAAGGGCGCCGTCCCCGGCCCCAAGAACGGCACCGTCGAGGTGAGGTCCGACTGATGCCCGCGGCGACCGCCACCAAGGCGCCGGTGCTCGGCAAGCAGTCCAAGGCGGACCTGCCGGCCGACGTGTTCGGCGAGGAGTTCCACGAGTCGCTCGTGCACGAGACGGCGCGCGCCGACATGGCTGCGCAACGCCGCGGCACGGCGTCCACGCTCGGCCGCGGCGAGGTGGCGATGACCACCGCCAAGGCCTGGCGCCAGAAGGGCACCGGCCGCGCCCGGGCTGGCGCGCTGAGCGTGCCCCACCGCCGCGGCGGCGGCGTCGCCTTCGGCCCCAAGCCGCGCCACTACGACGTCAAGGTGAACCGCAAGGCCCGCCGGCGCGCCCTGCGTGCCGCCCTCTCGATTCACGCCGACCGCGGCAGCATCGCCGTCCTCGACAGCTCGGCCATCGACGGGCCCGCCACCAAGCAGGCCGCCCAGTGGCTCGAGAAGTGGGGCGCGCGCACGCCCACGCTCGTGGTGCTGGACGCCGAGGAGGTGGCGGCGCTAAAGAGCTTCCGCAACCTGCCGGACGTCGACGTGCTCCAGGCCAGCGAGGTCGGCGTGGCCGATGTGATCGGCCACCAGTCGCTGGTGCTCTCCCAGGCCGCTCTCGAGCAGGTCTCCGATAGGGCCACGGAGGCGAAGCGATAGTGGACGCGCGCCAGGTGATCATCGAGCCGGTCGTCTCCGAGAAGAGCTACGCCCTGATGTCTGACGGCAAGTACACCTTCCGGGTCGACGACCGCGCGCACAAGACTCAGATCGCCCGCGCCGTCGAGGAGATCTTCGAGGTGCGGGTCGCGGGCGTCCGCACGGCCAAGGTTCGCGCGAAGCCGAAGCGGCGCGGCGTGCATTCGGGCCGCACGCGCGCCTGGAAGAAGGCGATCGTCGAGCTCGCGCCGGGCGACCGGATCGAGCTGTTCGAGGGCGCGGCGGTCGCGGAATAGCGAGACACCATGGCGATCAGAAAGTCAAAGCCAACTTCACCGGGGCGGCGGTTCGCCACCTTCCAGCTTCGCGAGGAGCTGACGGAGAAGCAGCCCCACAAGCCGCTCACCAGTGGCAAGCCCAAGTCGGGCGGGCGCAACACGCACGGCCGCATCACCTCGCGCCATCGCGGCGGCGGAGCCAAGCGCCGCTACCGCCAGATCGACTTCCTGCGCCGCAAGGACGGCGTTCCGGCCAAGGTCGCGACCATCGAGTACGACCCCAATCGCACCACCTACATCGCGCTCCTGCACTACGCGGACGGCGAGAAGCGCTACATCCTCGCCCCGCAGGGCCTGCGCCCTGGCGCCCAGGTGGAGTCCGGCGACCGCGCCGACATTCGCCCCGGCAACGCCCTGCCGCTGCAGGCAATCCCCACGGGGACGATGGTCCACAACGTCGAGCTGGTGCCCGGCCAGGGCGGGCGGCTCGGCCGCGCCGCCGGCTCCGGGATCCAGGTTGCCGCGAAGGAGGGCCCGATGGTCACCCTTCGCCTGCCGTCGTCCGAGATGCGGATGGTGCGCGCCGACTGCCGGGCCACGGTTGGGACGCTCTCGAACTCGGAGCACCAGAACGTGGAGCTCGGCAAGGCGGGGCGCAAGCGCCACAAGGGCGTGCGTCCGCAGACGCGTGGCGTTGCGATGAATCCCGTCGACCACCCGCACGGTGGCGGCGAGGCGCACCACACCCCCGGCGGACACCCCGAGACCCCCTGGGGCAAGCCCACGCTCGGCTACCGGACGCGCAAGAAGCGCAAGGCTTCCGACGCAGTGATCGTCCGTGGAAGACGCCGCGGCAAGCGGAAGGGAGGCAACAGGTAATGGGACGTTCGACCAAGAAGGGCCCGCACGCTGAGGAGCGACTGCTCCGGCGCGTCAAGCAGATGAACGAGAGCGGCAACAAGCAGATGGTCAAGACCTGGTCGCGGAGCTCGACGATCTTCCCCGAGATGGTGGGCCACACCATCGCCGTGCACGACGGGCGGAAGCACGTGCCCGTGTTCGTCTCCGAGTCAATGGTGGGGCACAAGCTGGGCGAGTTCGCGCCCACGCGGACCTTCCGCGCCCACTCCGGCAGCAGGGCGGCGGCTGAGCGCTGATGGCAAAGGCGAAGGAAAAGGAGCGGGAGGCCCCGGTGGTGCGGGCGAGCTCGAAGTACGTGCGCATGGCGCCCCGCAAGGCGCGCCTGGTGGCCAACCAGGTGCGCGGCCTGTCCGTGCCCGAGGCCCGGACGCTGCTGCGGTTCTCGACTCGCGGCGCGGCGGCCGACCTCGACAAGCTGGTCGCGTCGGCAGCGGCCAACGCCGAGGCGAACCACGACCTGATCGGCGACGAGCTGCGGATCGCCGAGATCAGCGTGGACGACGGCCCCACGCTCAAGCGGTGGCGCGCCCGCGCGCGCGGCCGGGCGACCCGCATCGACAAGCGAACGTGCCACGTCAAGGTGGCCCTCACCTCGACCGAGGAGGCGTAGTGGGGCAGAAGATTCATCCGGAGGGCTTCAGGGTCGGGTATATCCACGACTGGAAGTCGACGTGGTTCAACGAGCGCGAGTTCTCGGACTACCTGCTCGAGGACATCGCGATCCGCGACCACATCCAGAACAAGCTGGCGCACGCCGGGCTCTCCGACATCACGATCGTGAAGCAGCGCGGCGAGGTGACGGTCGACATCCATACCGCCAGGCCAGGCATCGTGATCGGCAAATCCGGCTCCGAGGTCGACGCCCTGCGGCGCGATCTCCACAAGCTGACCAACAAGCCGGTCAAGGTCAACATCCGCGAGATCAAACGCCCGGAGCTCGACGCGAAGCTGGTCGCCCAGTCGATCGCCGAGCAGCTCCAGAACCGCGTCGCCTTCCGGCGCGCGATGAAGCGCGCGCTCACCTCCGCCATGCGCTCGGGCGCCAAGGGCGTGAAGGTGCAGGTCTCCGGCCGCCTGGGCGGCGCGGAGATGGCGCGGACCGAGGGCTACTCCGACGGCCGCGTCCCGCTCCACACGCTCCGCGCCGACATCGACTACGGCTTCGTCGAGGCCCGCACCACCACGGGCCGCATCGGGGTCAAGTGCTGGATCAACAAGGGCGAGGTCATGCCCGAGGGCTACCGCTCCGGGCAGACTGACGAAGAGGAGGGCCTGGGCCCACGCCGCCGCCGGCGCGATCGCCGCGACGGCGGGTCCGGAGACGGCCGCCAGCGCCAGGGCCGCCGCGGTGGCGACGCAGCCCCCGCTCGCGCCAAGGCTGGCGCGGCGCCCCAGCAGGCTCCCGCCAAGGCCGCCGAGTCCCCACCGACGCAGCCGGCCCCCGCCGAGGAGCCCCCCGAGCCGGCCGCAGCCGAGAAGCCGCCCGCAGCCGAGCAGCCGCCCGCAGCCGAGCAGCCGCCTGCACCCGAGCAGCCGCCCGCCCCAGCGCAGGAGGCCGCGCCCGCCGAGCAGGCGCCCGCCGCCGAGGAGGCCGCGCCGGCCGCCGAGGAGGCTGCACCCGCTGAGCAGCCGCCCGCCGAGGAAGTCGCGAAGCCCGAGGAGGAGTCCGGCTGATGCTGATGCCGAAGCGCGTCAAGCACCGCAAGGTCCACAGGGGCCGCAGGCGCGGGAACACGAAGGGCGGGAGCCAGGTGGCTTTCGGCGAGTACGGGCTCAAGGCGCTCGAGCGTGGCTGGATCACAAACCGCCAGATCGAGGCCGCCCGAGTCGCGATGACCCGCAAGATCAAGCGTGGCGGGAAGGTGTGGATCAACGTCTTCCCCGACAAGCCGTACACCAAGAAGCCGGCCGAGACCCGCATGGGCTCCGGGAAGGGCAATCCCGAGGGCTGGGTCGCGGTCGTCAAGCCGGGCCGCGTGATGTTCGAGCTGGCGGGCGTCCCCGAGGACCTCGCCAAGGACGCCATCCGCCTGGCCGGGCACAAGCTCCCGATCAAGACCAAGTTCGTGAGGCGCGAGGGGGTGGCGGAGTGAAGGGCTCCGAAGTCCACGCACTCGACGACCATGATCTGGTCGAGCGGCTCAAGCAGGCCCGCGAGGAGACGTTCAGTCTGCGTTTCCGGCACGCGACCGGCGAGCTCGAGAACTCCGCCGCGCTCGGCGACGCGAAGCGCGACGTCGCCCGGCTGCTCACCATTGCGCGCCAGCGCGGCATCGACCTGGACAAGGAACTGAGGCACTGATGGCCGAGGAAGAGAAGCAAGAGACCGAAGAGACAACTGAAGAGGCAGCCGCCGAAGAGGCTGCCGCGGAGGAGCAGGCTCCAGAGGCCGCGGCCTCCGAGGAGGCTGCGCCGAAGGCTGAGCAGGCCGAAGCAGACCCGGCCGCCCCCGGACGCGAAGCGGAGGAGGCGGACGGCGATGATTCCGAGGAGGTGCTCTCGCCCAAGGAGCTCCGTAGGCGCAAGCGATCCCGTGCGAGCGAGCCGGCGAGGCCGCAGCGCACCGCCGAGGAGCGCTCGCGCGAGCGTGCGGAGGCGCGGCGCGGCGGTTCCGTGAGCCGGCGGCGCTACCGCGCCGCCCGTCGCGCCAAGCGCGGCGAGCCCGGCGAGGGAACGCCCAAGCCCGACCGCGAGCCCGGCTCGAAGAAGGTGCGCCAGGGGACCGTCGTGTCGGCCGCCGCGGACAAGACGATCACAGTCGAGATCCCGGTGGTCCGCCGGCACCCGACCTACGAGAAGGTCGTGCGCCGGACCAGCAAGCTGCACGCCCACGACGAGGCGAACACCGCCCAGGAGGGCGACGTGGTCCGAGTGGTCGAGTCGCGGCCGCTGTCACGCACCAAGCGCTGGCGGCTGCTCGACGTGGTGGAGAGGTCGCGCTAGCGATGGTCCAGCAGGAGACAAAGCTTCGTGTCGCCGATAACTCGGGCGCGCGAGAGATCCTGGTCATCCGGGTCAAGGGCGGCCACCACCGCCGTTACGCGAGCGTCGGCGACGTGATCACCGCGACGGTCAAGCAGGCGACGCCGCACGGCGGCGTTCGCAAGGGCGAGGTCGTCCAGGCGGTCGTGGTCCGCACCAAGAAGCAGCTCGGCCGCCCCGACGGGACCTACATCTCGTTCGACGAGAACGCCGCCGTGCTGATCGACCCGCAGCGCAACCCGCGTGGAACCCGCATCTTCGGCCCGGTTGCCCGCGAGCTGCGCGACCGCAACTTCATGAAGATCGTCTCCCTCGCACCGGAGGTCATCTAGCGATGAAGATCCGCAAGGACGACACGGTTCTCGTCACCGGCGGCAAGGATCGCGGGAAGACCGGCCGCGTCCTGCGCACGGAGCCGCGGAAGCAGCGCGTCTTCGTCGAGGGCCTCAACATCATCAAGAAGCACCAGCGCCCGCGGTCGATCAAGGACACGCAGAAGGGCGCGGAGGCGGGCGGCATCATCGAGAAGGAGGGGCCGATCCACGTCTCCAAGGTGATGCTCCTCGATCCCAGCGACAACAAGCCCACGCGCGTAGGCGTGCGGGTGAAGGACGGCAAGCGCGAGCGCTACGCCAAGCGCACCGGCACCGCCGTCGACATCTAGGTCGAGACATGGAAGCAACCGTCACAGAAACCCAACGCGCAGCGCCGCCGCCCCGGCTGCGGGAGCGGTACCAGGACGAGCTCGCGCCCCAGCTGACCTCCCGGTTCGGCTACACGAACCCGATGCAGGTCCCCCGCCTCCAGAAGGTGACCCTGAACATGGGCATCGGCGAGGCGAAGACGACGACGTCGGTCCTCGAGGCCGCCACCGAGCAGTTGGCGGTGATCGCCGGCCAGAGGCCCAACGTGCGCAAGGCGCGCAAGTCGATCGCGAACTTCAAGATCCGTGAGGGCATGCCCGTCGGCGTGTCCGTGACCCTTCGCGGCGCCCGCATGTGGGAGTTCGTCGACCGGCTCGTATCGATCGCGATCCCCAGGATCCGCGACTTCCGCGGCCTCAATCCGCGCTCGTTCGACGGGCGCGGCAACTACTCGCTGGGCATCCGCGAGCAGCTGATCTTCCCCGAGATCGACTACGACTCGATCGACGAGGTGCGCGGCCTCGACGTGACCATCACGACGAGCGCGCCGACCGACGAGGAGGGGTTCGAGCTCCTTCTCGGGCTGGGCTTCCCGTTCTCAGAGGAGGGGCGCCCCGGGCAGGTCGAGCATGAAGACGAGGAGGAGGAGCGCCGGCGCGAGGAGGCGCGGCAGCGCGCCGAGGCCGAACAGGCCGCGCTGGAGCAGCTCAAGGAGGAGAACCCGGAGGCATACGCGAAGCCGGAGCGCCCCGAGGAGGGCGAGGAAGGCGAGGAGGGAGAGGCACCCGCCGAAGGCGGCGAGGCGGCCCCCGCCGAGGAGGAATCAAGCGAGTAACCCATGGCAAAGACTTCACAGAGAGTTCGACAGCGACGAAAGCCGAAGTACAAGACCCGGGCCTACAATCGATGCCGGCGCTGCGGGAGGCCGCGCGCCTACTACCGCAAGTTCGGCCTCTGCAGGCTGTGCCTGCGGGAGCTCGCCCACAAGGGCTACATCCCCGGGATGACCAAGTCCAGCTGGTAACGGAGCCGGCACGCCGATGACCCTGATGCTCACCGACCCCATATCCGACTACCTGACGCGCGTGCGCAACGCCATCACGGCGCAGCACGCCGACGTCGAGATCCCGTCCTCGCGCCTCAAGCGCGAGATGTCGCGGATCCTCTCCGAGCAGGGCTACATCGAGGGCTTCTCGGTCGAGCCGACCCCGGTCGGAGACGTGATCAAGATCCAGCTCAAGTACACGAACGGCCGGCGATCGGTCGTGACCGGCCTGAGCCGCGTCTCGCGGCCCGGCAGGCGGCGCTATGTCGCCCACGGGGAGATCCCGCGGGTGATGGGCGGCATGGGCACGGCGATCCTGTCGACGTCGGCGGGCGTGATGACCGGTCACGAGGCGAAGCAGAGGGGCGTCGGCGGCGAAGTCGTCGCCTATGTGTGGTGAGTTGACGTGAGTCGAATCGGACGAAAGCCCGTCACCGTTCCCGACGGCGTCACCGTCGACATCAAGCCCGGAATGGTCTCCGTCAAGGGGCCCAAGGGCGAGTTGACCCAGGCCGTGAGCCAGGACATGAAGGTGACGCAGTCCGACGGCACGCTGACCGTGGACCGCCCGACCGATCGCGGCGAGCACCGCGCCCTCCACGGGCTCACGCGCAGCCTGATCGCCAACATGGTCACCGGGGTCACCGACGGCTACGAGAAGCGGCTCGAGATCCAGGGCGTTGGCTATCGGGCGCGCCTTCAGGGCAAGGCCCTGGAGCTCAGCGTCGGCTACTCCCATCCGGTTGCGGTGAGCGCTCCCGATGGCATCGACTTCGAGGTCCCCGTACCCACGCAGGTCGTGGTCAGGGGGATCGACAAGCAGCTCGTCGGCGAGATCGCCGCGCGCATCCGCCGCACGCGGCCGCCGGAGCCGTACAAGGGCAAGGGCGTCAGGTATGCGGGCGAGCACGTTCGCCGGAAGGTCGGCAAGCGCGCATGACCGTCCAGACGAAGCCGCAGCGCCGCATGCGCGGCGCCGCCGGGTGCGGGCGAAGATCCGCGGCTCGGCCGAGCGGCCGCGCCTGTCGGTGTTCCGCTCCAACCGCGGGATGTCAGCGCAGCTGATCGACGACGACGCGGCGAGGACCGTCGCGTCCGTCTCGTGGACGGAGCCCGAGCTCCGGAAGCTCGGCCCGCTCGAGCAGGCCAAGCACGCCGGCGAGCTGCTCGCCGGGCGTGCGAAGGAGGCCGGGGTGGAGGCGTGCCTGTTCGACCGCGGCGGCTACCAGTACCACGGCCGCGTGAAGGCGCTCGCCGAGGGCGCCCGCGAGGGTGGTTTGAGTTTCTAACTCGCTACCGTGACCTGAGCTTTGAAAGTGAATCCAGACATCGAGACGGTCAGCCCCCAGGGACTCGACCTGCAGGAGCGGGTGATCGAGATCAACCGCGTCGCCAAGGTCGTCAAGGGCGGGCGCCGCTTTTCGTTCACGGCCCTGGTGGCGGTGGGCGACGAGAACTCCGTGGTCGGGATCGGCTACGGCAAGGCGCGCGAGGTGCCGCTCGCGATCCAGAAGGCGGTCGAGAACGCCCGCAAGAGCCTGGTCCGCGTCCCGATGTACGGCCAGACGATTCCCCACCGGATCATCGGCCGCTTCGGCGCCGGCCACGTCGTGCTGCGCCCGGCAAGCCCCGGTACCGGGGTGATCGCGGGCGGCGGCGTTCGCGCCGTGCTCGAGCTGGCGGGCATCCGCGACGTGCTCACCAAGAGCATCGGCACGCAGAACCCGATCAACCTCGTGAAGGCGACGATGGAGGGGCTCACGAGCCTCCGCCGCCCTGAGCAGGTGGCGAAGCTGCGCGGTCTGAGCGTCAACGAGGTGCTCGGCATCCAGAAGCAGCCGAAGCCCACCGCGACCGTGGGCGCAAACGGCACCGCCGACCCGGTTGCGGTGGTTGCGGAGTCGTCGCCCGGCGAGCCGGACAAGCCGGCCGAGGAGGCCCCCAAGGAGGGCTCTGACGGTGGCTGACCTCGTCATCAAGCAGGTGCGCTCCGTCAACGGCACCAGCCCGGCGCAGCGCGAGACGCTGCGCTCGCTCAGCCTTGGACGCATCGGGCGCTCGACCGAGCGCCCGGACAGCCCCGAGCTGCGGGGGATGCTCAACGTCGTGAGCCACCTCGTCGAGGTGGACGATGGGAAGGGCTCCTGATGCCGCGGCTCGCTCCCGAGGAGGTCGGGCTCCACTCGGTGCGGCCGAAGGCCGGGTCTCGCCGTGCCCGCAAGCGCGTCGGTCGCGGCGCGGGCTCCGGGCTGGGCAAGACCTCCGGCCGCGGCCACAAGGGCGCCGGCTCCCGGTCGGGCAACAAGCGCAAGGCGGGCTATGAGGGCGGGCAGAACCCGATCCACATGCGCACGCGCAAGCTTCGTGGGCCGCACAAGCAAGATGTCGATGCCGTTCGAGAAGTTCCGCACCCACACGCAGCCGGTCAACGTGGCCGACCTCGAGGAGCGCTTCGACGCTGGTGCCGAGGTGACCCCCGACACCCTTCGCGAGGCAGGCCTCGCCAAGCGCCGCCACCCGGTCAAGGTGCTCGCGCGCGGGGAACTGACCAAGAAGCTCACGGTCCGCGCCCACGCATTCAGCGGCGCCGCGAGGGAGAAGATCGAGAAGGCCGGCGGCACGGTCGAGGTGCTCTCAACCGAGCCCGCCGCAGCCAAGGCCCCCGAGCCCGCCGGCGACGCAGCCGAGCCGGAGCAGCCGGCCGAGTAACTTCTTCTCTCGTGCTCCAGACGCTCGCCAACTCCTTCCGAGTTCCCGAGATCCGGATGAAGCTCGCCTTCACGGCGGCGATGCTGCTGCTGTACCGGCTGGGCGCCTACATCCCCGCGCCGGGTATCGACACCGCTGCGGTCAAGGACCTCGAGTCGAACTTCTCGGGCAACGGGATCCTGCCCTTCCTGAACCTGTTCAGCGGCGGCAGCCTGTCGCGCCTGTCGCTGTTCGCGCTCGGGATCATGCCCTACATCACCGCCTCGATCATCTTGCAGCTGATGACGGTGGTGGTGCCGTCGCTGGAGCGGCTGTCGAAGGAGGGCGAGGTCGGCCAGCAGAAGATCACGCAGTACACGCGCTACCTGACCGTCGGGCTGGCGTTCGCCCAGTCGCTGGGCTACGTCTACCTCTTCCAGTCGTTCTCGGCGGGCGGCACGAGCGTCGTCGGGACCCTGACGTTCCCGAAGCTGATGATGATCGTGATCGCGCTCACCGCGGGCTGCACGCTGCTGATGTGGCTCGGCGAGCTGATCACCCAGCGGGGTATCGGCAACGGGATCTCGCTGATGATCTTCGCCTCGATCGCCTCCCGCATCCCGGCGGGCATCCAGGCATGGTGGACGAACCCGGACCAGGTCTTCGTGGTCATGATGCCCTTCATCGCGCTGGCCGTGATCGTCGGGATCGTCTACGTCCAGGAGGGCCAACGCCGGATCCCGGTCCAGTACGCGAAGCGCGTCGTCGGCCGGCGGATGACCACCGGCGGCCAGACCTACCTGCCGCTGCGCGTCAACATGGCGGGCGTCATCCCGGTCATCTTCGCCGCGTCGATCATGGCCTTCCCGCCCACCATCGGCCAGCTTCTCAACACCCCGGCCGCCCTCGACTTCGCCGCCTTCTTCAGCCCCAACAGCTGGGCCTACGTGGTCGGCGAGGTGTTCTTCATCATCATCTTCACCTACTTCTACACGGCGGTCACGTTCAACCCGGTCGACCAGGCCGAGAACCTCAAGAAGTACGGGGGCTTCATCCCAGGGGTGAGACCGGGACGACCTACCGCCGAATACCTGGACAGGATTCTGTCCAGGCTCACCTTCCCGGGAGCCCTGTATCTGGGTGCCGTCGCCGCATTGCCGACGATCCTCATCAACCAGACCTCGGCGAACTTCTTCTTCGGCGGGACATCGATCCTGATCGTCATCGGCGTGGCCCTCGACACGGTGAAACAGCTCGAGGCGCAGCTGATGATGCGCAACTACGAGGGCTTCCTGAAGTAACCCCCGGCCGGGCCCGCGACCGCCCGGGCGTGGTCGTGACGCCGACGGCTACGGGCACGTAGGACGGCAACGTCACGGTCGTGCGACCGTTTCGTTGCACTCCCCGCGCCCCGCGCGCGCCTTCGCCGCCACCCTTCAGGGGTGTCTGAGGTTTGCCCTCTTATTGGACGGAAACGTCAGGCACCCCTCCATGAGCGTGATCGACACCGTGATCCAGCGCCTTGCGACTCGTCAGCACGGCGTCGTCGCTCGCTGGCAGCTCATGGCGCTGGGCGTCGGTGAGACCGCGATCGATCGGCGTCTGGCTGAGGGCCGTCTTCGGCGCGTGCATCGCGGCGTCTTTGCGGTTGGCCCAAGCGGGCGCAAGGCTCACTGGATGGCGGCTGTGCTTGCGTGCGGCGAGGGCGCTCTTCTCAGTCACCGGGATGCAGCGATGCTCTGGGATCTCCGCGAGACCAATCGGAGGGCGATCGACGTGACGGTCGTGGGCACCGGCCGGCGCTCGCGCCGAAGGCTGACGATCCATTCCGCCGTCGAGCTCCACCCCGATGACCGCGCCGAGGTCGACGGCATTCCGGTCACCTCCATCCCCCGAACCCTGCTGGACATCGCGGAGGTCGTTGCCCCCACCCAGCTTCGACGCGCTTACGAAGCCGCGGAACGGCATGGGCTCCTCGATGTGGGCGCCCTGAATCAGCTGATCGCTCGCTCGAACGGGCGCCGCGCCGTCGCCGCCCTACCTGCCCTGCTCGACTACGACCCTGAGACAGCCATGGATTCGAAATCCGACCTGGAGTCGGCCCTCCTCGATCTCGTCCGCGAGGCCGGATTGCCCCTGCCCAGCCTGAACGTGCTCGTGGAGGGCTATCTCGTGGATGCGTACTGGCCCCCAGCGCGGCTGGTCGTCGAGCTCCAGAGCTACGAGCATCACGCTCACCGCCAGGCGTTCGACCGCGATTACTCGAAGCTCGGTCGCCTCACCATGGCCGGCTACCAAGTGCTTCCGCTCACCGACCGGCAGCTGAAGCAGGAGCGGGACTGGGTGGTCGCCTCGCTCGGGGCTCTGCTGGGCGCCGCCCGAAGTGCCGTTGCGGCTCCGACTCTCTAGGCTCTCCGGCCTATGTCCGAGCTCAATCTCGTGCTGTTGGGCCCGCCCGGCTCCGGAAAGGGGACTCAGGGCGAGCGGCTCCAGGAGGACTTCCGCCTCCCGTACTACGCCACCGGAGACATCCTGCGGGCGGCCGTACGCGACGGCAGCGACCTCGGCAAGGAGGCCAAGGAGTACATGGACCGCGGCGACCTGGTGCCCGACGACGTCATGGTCGGCCTGATCGCCGAGCGCGTCTCGAGCGCCGAGGCGTCGGACGGGTTCATCCTCGACGGCTTTCCCCGCACGATCGGCCAGGGCGAGGCGCTCGACGCGAAGCTTGGCGAGCTCGACAGGAAGCTCACTGCCGTGATCCTGATCGAGGTTCCCGACGAGGAGGTCGTCAGGCGCCTCAGCGGCCGGCGCGTCTGTGTCAAGGAGGGCCACATCTTCCACATGGAGTTCGATCCGCCCAAGAACGAGGGCGTCTGCGACATCGACGGCTCGCGGCTCGAGATCCGCGACGACGACAAGCCCGACGTGATCCGGCGCCGGCTGGGCACCTACCACGAGAAGACCGAGCCGCTCGTCGGCTACTACGAGGAGCGCTCGGTCCTGCGCAGGGTCGACGGGCTGCCCGCCCCGGATGAGGTCAGCGACCGAATCAGGGCGATGCTGGCCACGCTGCGCATGGAGGAAGAGCTCTAGGCCTCTAACCTCGACCCGGTGATCATCCGCAAGACCCCAGAGCAGATCGACGCGATGGCGAAAGCCGGCGCGATCCAGGCCCGGTGCGTGCGCATGCTGCGCTCCAAGTGCCATCCGGGCGTCACCACCGCTGAGCTCGACGAGGCCGCGGAGCGCTTCATCCGGGCGCAGGGCGCCGACGCGTCGTTCAAGGGCTATCGCGGCTTCCCGGGGTCGATCTGCGCGTCGCCGAACTCGATGGTGGTGCACGGCATCCCCGGCCCGTACGCGCTCAAGCGCGGCGACGTGATCTCACTCGATGTCGGCGTCACCAAGGACGGCTGGGTGGCGGACGCCGCGACGACCGTGTCGGTCGGCCCGGTCCAGCCGGAGGCGCGGAGGCTCCTCGAGGTGACCCAGGGGGCGCTCTTCGCGGGCGCCGACCAGGTCCGGCCGGGCAACCATCTCGGCGACGTCTCGGCGGCGATCCAGGAGCACGTTGAGTCCGAGGGCTTCTCGATCATCCGCTCCCTCGTCGGCCACGGCATCGGCCGCGACATGCACGAGGACCCGCAGATCCCTAACTACGGGGAGCCGGGCCGCGGGCCTCGCCTGGAGCCGGGCATGGTCCTCGCGATCGAGCCGATGGTCAACGCCGGGGGACCAAACGTGCGCGTGGGCGACGACAACTGGGCCGTTTACTCGGCCGACGGATCGCTGGCGGCCCACTTCGAGTTCACGGTGGCCGTTACAGAGGACGGCCCGCGAATCCTCACCCCCTGGCACGAGGAGTAGGCCGGCGCGATGAAGCCCCTCGCGATCCATGGCGGGGTGGCGACAACGATCTGGTCCGTCTGCGCGGCCGCGTGGGCTCTTTTCGAGCTCGGGCTGGCGATTCACGTCCGGGGGGCGAGTGGCAGGGACCGCAGCTTCGTGCCGCTCACGCTTGCGGTCCTCGGCGGGATGGCGCTGGGGCAGTTCGTGGCGAGGCGGGCGGGACTGGCGCTGCCGGGTCCGGGTTGGTGGCCCGTGGCGCTCGGGGTGGTCGTGTTCGCGCTCGGGCTGGCGCTGCGGGCCTGGGCCGTGCGCGAGCTGGGCCGTTTCTTCAAGTTCACGGTCGTGGTGCAGGCGGACCACCAGGTGGTCGACACGGGCCCGTACCGCCTGATCAGGCACCCCAGCTACACCGGGCTGCTGATGATCGAGCTCGGCCTGGGGATTGAGCTCGGAACCTGGCTCTCGATTCCGGCCTGCCTCCTGCCGCCGCTGATCGCGTTTTCCATCCGGCTGCTGACGGAGGAGCGGGTGCTCGCGCGAGAGCTCGGGGAGCCCTATCGCGAGTACATGAAGCGCACCGACCGCCTCATTCCGGGCGTCTGGTGAGCTCAGCGCTCACCGGGCGCTGCAGTCCGCGCCTCTAGAACCGGCGCAAGGGCGCCCGGCCGTTCCTATACTCGCGCGGCTTCGTGGGCGGTCGGTGCCACCGCGCGGAGACCGGGATGGGGACCAGGGCTCAGATACGGCCGCAAGTCTTGCGCATCGGCGCCGGCATGCTTGCGCTCGCAGTCGCCATCGCGCTCGCGACCGCCTCGAGCGCGCCCGGCGCGCCGGCAGCGAAGGCCGCAGCCGTCGAGCCATACGGCGCCCACGACGCGGGGGGCTTTCGCAACGTGCTTCCCCCCGGGGAGGCGGGCACCGACAACGTCACACAGCTCGCGCAGTTCGAGACCACGGGTGCTTACCCGGCCCACTGGACCGACCAGCAGCCCCTCTACGACAACCTGATCCAGGGAGCGGATGGGCTTACGAACGCGACCATCCCCGACTACTTCAAGGACGCCACCTTCGGCGTGAAGCCGGGAGACGTCGAGTCGACGACGACGCCCAAGCCCGGCGTCACGATCATCCGCGACCAGCAGTACGGGATTCCGCACATCTACGGGACCACGCGCGCTGACGCGATGTTCGGAACGGGCTACGCGGGAGCCCAGGACCGCCTCTTCCTGATGGACATCCTCCGCCACACCGGGCGGGCGCAGCTCTCCTCGTTCGTCGGCGGGTCGCCGTCGAACCGGGCCATGGACCGTGCCCAGTGGCAGTTCGCCCCCTACACGGAGGCGGACCTCCAGAAGCAGATCAACGAGGCGGGGAAGTTCTACGGCAAGGCCGGCCGGCAGCTCGTCGCGGACGTCAACTCGTACGTGGCCGGCATCAACGCCTACATCGCGGCCGCGAGGCGAAACCCGAGCCTCATGCCGGCCGAGTACGCGGCGCTGGGCAAGCTGCCGCAGCGGTGGAAGGCCACCGACGTGGTCGCCGAGGCGTCGCTGATCGGCGGGATCTTCGGCAAGGGCGGCGGCCGCGAGCTCGACTCCGCTCAGCTGATGCAGACCTTCGAGCAGCGCTTCGGCCGCCAGGCGGGCCGTCAAGCCTGGCTGGGCTTCCGCTCCAAGAACGACCCCGAGGCGCCGACCACGCTCTCGCAGCGCTTCCCCTACGAGACCAACAGCGCCTTCGCGAAGCGCGGCCTGGCGCTGCCCGACAAGGGCTCCGTACGGCCAGCGCCGGTCGCGCCGCCGGTGCAGGCCTCCGAATCCCCGAGCGCCCAGGGCGAGTTCGGGAACATCGGCGCCGAGCTGATGCAGGACCTCCACATGCCGCACGCCTCGAACTGGGAGCTCGTCTCCGCGCGCGAGTCCAGGACCGGCCATCCGATCGGCGTTCTCGGGCCCCAGGTCGGCTACTACGACCCGCAGATCCTGATGGAGATGGACGTCCACGGACCCGGCATCGACGCCCGTGGCGCCACCTTCCCGGGCGTGAACCTCTATGTCCTCCTGGGTCACGGGCGCGACTACGCCTGGAGCGCGACCACCGCGACCTCCGACAACGTCGACACCTTCGCCGAGGTCCTATGCCACGACGACTTCCACTACCTCTACAAGGGCAGATGCCTGCCCATGCAGGAGCTCGACCGCACGAACACGTGGACCCCGAACGCGATCGACAACACGCCGCCCGGCAGCGAGACCCTCAAGGCCTACCGGACGGTCCACGGCATCGTCTACGCCCGGGGCAAGGTCCACGGGAAGAAGGTGGCCTTCGTCCAGTCGCGCTCGACCTACTTCCACGAGGCGGACTCGGCCCTGTTCTTCACTCACATGAACAACCCGCACTTCATGCGGAACGGCCCGAGTTCGTTCCGGCGCGCCGCGAAGGACATGAACTTCGCCTTCAACTGGTCCTACCTGGACTCCAAGCACATCGCCTACTACCTGACCGGCTGGTATCCGCAGCGGGCTCGCGGCACCTCGCCCGACTTCCCGATCCTCGGCACGGGGCAGTACGACTGGAAGGGATTCAACCCGAGCACCCACGAGGCGGATTGGCTGCCGATCGACAAGCACCCGCACGCCGTCGATCCCCGCTTCCTCGTCTCCTGGAACAACAAGCAGGCGCCTGGGTGGGCGGCCGCCGACGACCAGTACGACTACGGCCCGATCCACCGCCAGCAGATGATCGCCGACCGCGTCCGCAGCGCGATCCGCGGCAACCGCAAGGCGTCTCTGGCGCAGATCGTCAAGTCGATGGCGGAGCCCGCGACCGAGGACCTCCGGGCGGTGACACTGCTGCCGATCATCGACCGGGCGATCGGCCACCCGCAGTCGGCCAAGCTGCGCAAGGCGTTGTCGATCCTCAACAAGTGGCGGCGGGACGGCGGCCATCGCCGCGACCTCAACGGCAACGACGAGCACACCCGCGCGATCACCATCATGGACGCCTGGTGGCCGCTCCTGGTCCGCGCCGAGTTCGAGCCGACGCTCGGCAAGAGCCTGTTCCAGAAGACCCAGGGAATGCTGCCGGTGGGCGACCACACCCGCGGCGAGCCCACCGCGCCCGACTTCTTCGCCGGCTGGTGGGGCTACGTCTCCAAGGACCTTCGCGACCTCTTCGGCCCCAGGCCCCGCGGCGCGTGGAGCCGCACCTACTGTGGCGGCGGCTCGAAGTCCAAGTGCCGGGCCGCGCTGCGCTCCTCGCTGAAGCAGGCGCTGAAAGTCACGCCCCGGACGCTCTACGGCCACGGCGACTGCGCCGGCGACCCGGACCCGCAGTGCTACGACCAGAACCGCTCGATCATCACCTCGGCGATCGCGGTCCCGCCGGCGCCGTTCCAGAACCGGCCGACGTTCCAGCAGACGGTCTCGGTCAAGCGCAACCTGCCCTGAGCGCCGTACAGTCCTCGGATCCGTGTCCCTGAGGCGCCCATTCAGATCCCGAACGGCGGGGGAGCCGGCGATCTCGATCGGCGACCCGCGCCTGGCCGATTGGGAGACCGTGGCCACGCTCGAGGATGAGAAGACCGCGGTCGCCTGGCGGGACCACTTGCGAAGCGCCGGCGTGGACGCTGCCTGCGTCGCGGATCACCCGCTCGACCGCCTCGGCCGGGGCGACGTCTTCCTCGTCGTCCCGCCCGACCAGTGGTCGCGGGCGAACGAGATCGTCGAGAACCTGGACTAGAGCCGTCACATATCCGGCCGTCGTCGGGTCATGTCAGTAGACGAGACGACGAAAGGAGCTGTGATGAACGGGACTACGCGTGGCGAGATCATCGATGAGGCGTCGAACTGGCTCGTGGGCGGGGGCATCGTGACGATGGCCCTGGCCCCGCTGGCGCTGCCCGGGATCGCCCTGCTCCTGGTGGCCGCGATCCCGCTGTTGGCCCTAGGCCTCGCCGGCGGGCTCCTCGCCGCGGTCGTGATCGGGCCGCTCCTGCTGGTGCGTGCCCTGGTGAGGCGGATCGGCGGCTGGAGGCGCCCGAAGCCCGTCATTGCCAAATCCGGTCCCGCTGGGCTCCCTGGGCCGATCGTGCGTGGCCAGGCGTGAAATCAGGCGTGCCCTGCTACCATTCCCCGTTGGCCGAAGGGCCGTTTTTGTGTGCCTGTGGGCCCGATTCATGGGGCCTGTGGGCCTTCTCCGAAGGTGATTGGATACGACCCAGCGAGTAGAGGGTGAAGGTACGAGCATCCGTAAAGCCAATGTGTGAGCGCTGCCGAATCATTCGGCGGCGCGGCGTCGTGCTGGTCATCTGCTCCAACCCTCGGCACAAGCAGAGGCAGGGCTGATGGCTCGAATCGCTGGCGTCAACGTCCCAACCAATAAGCGCGTGGAGGTGGGGCTCACCTACGTCCACGGCATCGGCCAGTCCACGGCGTCGAAGATCGTCAAGGACATCGGCGTCGATCCGAACACCTACGTCAAGGACCTGACCGACGACGAGGTGGTGAAGCTGCGCGAGGCGGTCGAGTCCCGCGAGGTCGAGGGTGACCTCCGCCGGGATCGATCTCAAAACATCAAGCGGCTGTCGGAGATCGGCTCCTACCGGGGCGCCCGGCACCGCCGCGGCCTTCCTGTGCACGGCCAGCGGACCAAGACCAATGCGCGGACCCGCAAGGGCCCCAAGCGCATGAGCATCGCCGGCAGGCGCAAGCCGCCGTCGGCGAAGTAGGGACGGGGTTAGCTGGCCATGCCACAACCAAAGCGAGGAAGCCGTGGAAAGGCGGGCTCGCGCCGCCGTGTCAAGAAGAACATCCCGTACGGCGTGGCGCACATCAAGACGAGCTTCAACAACACGATCGTGACCATCACCGACACCGAAGGCAACGTCGTCTGCTGGGAGTCCGCCGGCTCGGCCGGCTTCAAGGGCTCGCGCAAGTCGACGCCGTTCGCCGCACAGGTGACCGCCGACTCCGCCGCGCGCAAGGGCATGGAGCACGGGCTCGAGCGCGTCGAGGTGCACGCGAAGGGCGCCGGGTCGGGCCGCGACACCGCGATCCGCTCGCTGCAGGCCGCCGGCCTCCAGGTCACGACCGTGAAGGACGTGACCCCGCAGGCCCACAACGGCTGCCGGCCGCGGAAGCGCAGGAGGGTCTAGGATGGCCCGCGATACCGGACCTCAGTGCAAGCAGTGCCGCCGGGAGGGGCAGAAGCTCTTCCTGAAGGGCGAGCGGTGCCTGACCGAGAAGTGCGGCGTCGAGCGCCGCTCCTACCCGCCGGGAGAGCACGGCCGCGGGCGCATGCGCCAGTCCGAGTACCGGCAGCAGCTCCGCGAGAAGCAGAAGGCGCGCCGCTACTACCAGGTGCTCGAGAAGCAGTTCCGCAGCTACTACGACAAGGCTTCGCGCCAGGATGGCGTCACCGGCGAGAACCTGCTCCGCCTCCTGGAGCGCCGGTTCGACAACGTGCTCGTGCGCCTCGGCTTCGCGGCCTCCCGCCGCCAGGCTCGCCAGCTGATCAGCCACGGTCACTGGTACATCAACGGGCGCCGGGTCGACGTCCCCTCCTACCAGGTCCGCCACGACGACGTGATCTCGATCAAGCCCAACTCCAGCGCCGCCGATGTCGTCCGCTCGGCTACCGAGCTCACGGCGGCGGTGCCGCCGTGGCTGCAGGCGGACCACGACTCACTGACCGCGAAGGTACTTCGCCTGCCCGACCGGGGCGAGATCACCACGCCGGTCGCCGAACAGCTGATCGTCGAGCTCTACTCGAAGTAGTAGGGCTCGCACTCAAAAAGCGACAACGAAGGAAGCGATGACCACCCTGCCCGAATTCCAGATCCCGAAGATCTCCTCCGATAAGGAAGACGACAACCGGGGGACCTTCACAATCGAGCCCCTCGACAAGGGCTTCGGCTACACGTTCGGCAACAGCCTGCGCCG
Organism: uncultured Actinomycetes bacterium; assembly: GCA_963710955.1. Lineage (GTDB taxonomy): Bacteria > Actinomycetota > Thermoleophilia > Solirubrobacterales > 70-9 > AC-56. The sequence goes on from CAVQCK010000001.1 coordinate 142,880, forward strand.
CGTGCTGCTGTCGTCGCTCGGAGGTGCCGCAATCAAGAGCGTCCGAATCGAGGGCGTCGCCCACGAGTTCTCGACCGTCCCCGGGGTGAAGGAGGACGTCACCGACATCGTCCTGAACCTCAAGGAGATCGTCGTCCGCATGCACACGGACGCAGATGAGGTCGAGGCCCCGCTGGTTGCCAGCGGCCCCGGCGAAGTCAAGGCGAAGGACATCGACCTGCCCGCGGGCGTCGAGATCCTCAACCCGGACGCCCCGATCGCGACCCTCGAGAAGAAGACGAAGCTCGAGATGTACCTCACGATCGGCCGCGGCCGCGGGTACTCGCCGGCCGAGGAGAACAAGACCGAGGACCAGCCGCTGGGCGTGATCCCGATCGACTCGATCTTCTCGCCGATCCGGCGCGCCTCGTACTCGGTCGATACCGCCCGCGTCGGTCAGCGGACCGACTTCGACAAGCTCGCGCTCGAGATCGAGACGGATGGCTCCCTCGAGCCGTCGGGCGCGCTGCGCGAGGCGGCCGAGATCCTGATCAAGAGCCTGGCGATCTTCACCGACGCCGACCGGGTCGAGGAGCTCACCAGCCGCGACGGCGCGGGAGCCGCCGAGGCGGCCTTCGCCCCGCTGGCGGCGGCCGAGGGCGACGACCGGCTGATCGAGGAGCTGGAGATCGGCGTTCGGGCGTACAACTGCCTGAAGCGCGCCGGCATCCAGACGGTCGGCGATCTCGTCCAGCGCTCCGAGTCGGAGCTGAACGCGATCCCGAACTTCGGCAAGCGCTCAACCGACGAGGTCAAGGACGCCCTGAACGCTCTGGGCCTCTCGCTCCGAGACGAGTAGCCGATGCGCCACGGCAAGCAGCGACACAAGCTCAGCCGTGACTCCGCGCACCGCAAGGCGCTTCTGCGCAACCTCTCGCGCGAGGTGATCGAGCACGAGCGGATCAAGACCAGCCAGGCCAAGGCCAAGGCGGTCAAGCCCGAGGTCGAGAAGCTCATCACCCTCGCCAAGGGTGGGAGCCTGCACGCCCGGCGTCAGGCGCTGTCGGCGCTCGGCCAGGACCGTTTCCTCGTCCACAAGCTGTTCGAGGAGATCGGCCCTCGCTACGCGGAGCGCCCGGGCGGCTACACGCGGATCGTCAAGCTCGGCCCGCGGCGGTCGGACTCGACCGAGATGGTCTTCCTGGAACTGGTCTAAGCGACCCGCTCACTAGCCTCACGCCGTGAGCGTCATCCGGCTCACGATCTCCTATGACGGAACGCCGTTCGCGGGCTGGGCGGCGCAGCCCGGCCTGCGCACGATCCAGGGCGAGCTCGAGGCGGTGCTGGGGCAGGTCCTCCAGCGGCCCTGCACGCTCGCCGTCGCCGGCCGGACCGACGCCGGAGTGCACGCCTGGGGCCAGGTGGCAAGCTTCGAAATGGACGGCGATCCCCCGGACGCGCTCGCGCAGCGGATCAACTCGATGCTGCCGCGGGAGATCGCCGTGCTGGAGGCCCAGCCCGCGCCCGACGGCTTCGACGCACGGCGGGACGCCCGCTCACGGACCTACTGCTACTGGGTGATCGCGGGTCCGGTTCGCAACCCGCTCCAGCTGGGCCGCGCCCTTTGGTGGCCCTACCCGGTGGACACCGATGCCCTCGATCAATGCGGCTCGCTGCTCCTCGGCACCCATGACTTCACGGCCTTCACGCCCACGCAGACCGAGCACGTCCGGTTTGAGCGGGAAATCCTCCGCGCCGAGTGGCTGGCCCACGGGCTCGGGGAGCCCTTCCCCGGCCGGCTGCTCGAGTTCTGGATCGAGGCGGACGCGTTCATGCGCCGCATGGTGCGCGTGCTGGTGGGGACGATGCTCGAGGTCGCCGGCGGACGGCGCTCGCTCGAGGACTTCGAGTCGCTGCTCGAGGGCGCGCCGCGCGACCGGGCGGGGGAGACCGCGCACGCGCACGGCCTCTACCTGGCGTCGGTCCGTTACTAGCTACTCGTCCTCGTCGTCGCCGGGCTCACTGAGCTCGACCTCTTCGCCGAGGCTCGCCGGGCGGCCCGGGAGGTAGATCGAGGATCCCGTCGCGAGCATCACGGTCTTGCCCTCCGGGTTCGTCACCGTCGCCCGGGTGATCGCGAGCGTCCGCCCGGCGTGCACGACCTCGCCGCGCGCCACGAGCTCGCCCTCACCCGGCTCGACGGGCCGCAGGAAGTTCGTCTTCAGGTCGAGGCCCGCGAAGGCGAGCCCCGCGGGCGCGGTCGTCTCGACCGCACCCAGCATCGCGAAGTCGGCCAGCATCGCGATCGTGCCGCCCTGGAGCCTCCCGGACGGGCTCGCGAGCCACTCGGTTCGGGGCATGGCGAAGGTGGCCGTGCCCTCGTCGAACTCCGTCAGCCGGAGGCCGGTGAGGTGGTGAAGAGGGGGCGGGGGCAGCTCGCCGGCGAGCTGGCGCGTGAGGATCTCCGCGCCGGAGAGCTCCGCCCACACCTCCTGCGGGATCACCCCGCCCGGCGGCGGTCGCAGGTAGGGATCCGGGGACTCGTGCGGCGGCGCGGCGTACGGCTCGATGGTCTCGGGCGGGTCCGGCACCTGCTCCAGCGGCGGAAAGATGGTCAGCCGCGAGGTGCCGTGGGCGATCAGCCGGTCGGACTCCTCGTCGATCACGAACACCTCCGACAGGCCGACGGACCGGCCGACGTGGATCGCCTGCCCGCCCGCGAGCAGCGTCGCGCCGATCCGTGCCGGGCGCAGGAACGAGAGCGACAGCTCGGCGGTCGTGTAGGGCGTGGCGGGGGGAAGCTCCGTCTCGATCGAGAGCCCGAACGCGATGTCCGCCAGGATGGCCAGGGCGCCGCCGCTGATCAGGCCGCTCGAGGAGGCAAGCCACGGCGACGCCGGCATCTTCGCCTCGGCGGTGCCGGTGCCGAATCCGGTCGGCATGGCGCCGGTCAGATGGCGGAGCGGCGGGGGCGGCATGATGCCGCGGCGCCAGCACTCCAGGCGACGTCGCCCGGGCCAGGCCATCAGGCGCGGGTCTGGGTAGCCGCCGCGCACCGGCTCGCGCCAGACCTCCACGGCCTCCCGGGCTTCCGCGCGCTCCATCGGCGCCAAGCTATCTGCTGGCGGTCTGAGGAGGCGGCGTCGGGCGCTCAGCCGCCGCCGTAGGCGACGATCAGGTCGGTCGCGATGCCGACGAAGAAGCCGAACGCGAGGAGGCAGAGGCCGAGCTCGCGGTAGCCGTAGCGCCGCATGGCCGTCCATACCTCGCCGATCACGTAAAGGATCGCGCCGCCCGAGACGGCGTAAAACGCCAGCTCAAGCGGCTGCGAGGTGACGTTGTAGCCGACGATGGAGCCGAGGAGGACGGGGCTGCCGCCGATCAGGCCCGCCAGGGCGAGCCAGCCCCACGTCGGGCGCACGGATCCGAGTGGGCCGACGATGCCGAAGCCCTCGGTGGCGTTGTGGAGGGCGAAGCCCACGATCAACACGGTCGCCAGGCTGATCTCGCCGGTGTTGGCGGAGACCCCGATCGCCAGGCCCTCGGCGAAGTTGTGCAGCCCGATCGCAGCGGCGATGGTCATGCCTGTCCGCAGGGCCCGGGCGCGCGCCTGCTGCTCCAGGGCGGCGGCGTCCTCCATCGTGATCTCGGCCGAGGCGCCGGACATCGGCGGTTGCGTGCCCGAGCCACGGCGCATCCACGCCTCGAGGATGCTCAGCCCCGCGCTTCCGAGCGCGAACCCGCCGCCGAGCAGGAGGGCCAGCCAGAGCACGTGACCGAAGCTGTCGCCGCCGTCCTTGAGCCCGCTGACCGCACTCTCGACGATCTGCGAACCCGTGCTCCATCACGTCGACGAAGAGGAACGCCAGAACGCCGACGGCGAACATCGCCAGCGCGACCTTGGCCCGCGGCCCGAGAAGCCGGAGACGGGCGAACGGGAGCCCGAGGTAGATCGTGAAGCCGGCGAGGGCGCCGAGCAGGACGGTCTCAGTGAAGGACAAGGGCGTCTCTCTTGATCGTTGTGGTCACGTCGATCTCCTGCGGCCGGCGTATTCCCGATGAGCGAGGTGCGCTTTCTAGCATATTAGGTGACCCTAATGGAGCGCGAGGGTCTCCTGTGCTCGACAAGGCGCGTCCCTAGAATCGACGCGATGCGTGTCCTCCTCACCAACGACGACGGAATCGGCGCCGAGGGGATGCACGCCCTTCGGCGCGCGCTGATGGAGATCGACGGGATCGAGGTCCACGTCATCGTCCCCGACTCCAATCGCAGCGCCACGGCCCGGAGCATCACGACGCGCTCCCCGCTCTCAGTCGAGGAGGTCGAGCTCGACGACGGCTTCATCGCCTACGCGACCGACGGCACCCCGGTCGACTGCGTCCGCTTCGCCGATCTCGGCCTGGTGGGCGAACGGCCCGACCTGATCGTCTCGGGCATCAACCACGGCTCCAACCTGGGCGACGACATCACCTACTCGGGGACGGTCGCCGCCGCGCTCGAGGGGATCGTGCTCGGGATTCCGGCGATCGCCATCTCCCAGCAGGGAAGCGCGCAGGAGATGGGATTCCTTCCGGGCCGGAGCTTCGACTTCGCCGTCGCCGCCGGGATCGGGGCCCAGCTGGTTCGGATGCTGGCCGGCTCGCCCCTGCCCGCGGAGACGCTGCTGAACGTGAACGTCCCCGCGGGCGAGCCCGAGGGGATCGAGGTGACCGGGCTCGGCAAGCGCCTCTACAACGACAAGCTCCGGCTCGTCGGCGAGGACGAGGACGGCCGCCGCCGGTACCAGATCTACGGGTTCGAGCCCTCGTTCGAGGACGAGCCGGGGACCGATCTCGCCGCGGTCGCGCGCCGGCGGATCTCGGTCACGCCCGTTCACTTCGACCTGACCGACCGCGACGAGCTGACGCGGCTGCGCGAGTGGGATCTCGACCGGATCTTCAGGGAGGTGCTCGCCGGTGTCGCGCCGTAGCCCCTCGGTCGCGATACCACCGCAGTGAGCCCGCGGGATCCGGCAAAGCGCGCGGAGGAGCTCCGCCGCGAGATCTCGCGACACGACCACCGCTACTACGTCCTCGACGACCCGGAGATCGGCGACGACGCCTACGACGGGCTGCTGGGCGAGCTGCGCCAGATCGAGGAGGACAACCCGGACCTGCGGACGCCGGACTCGCCCACGCAGCGTGTGGCGGGAGGCATGGCGCCGCTGGACAAGTTCGGCGAGATCCGCCATGCCGAGCCGATGCTCTCGCTGGCCAACGCGCGGAGCGCCGAGGAGTTCCGCGGCTGGGAGAACCGCCTCCACAACCGCCTGCGCCAGCTCGACATCGAGCCGGGCGACCTGCGGTTCGTATCCGAGCCGAAGATCGACGGGCTCGCGATCTCGCTGACCTACGAGGACGGTGTGTTCACGCGCGGCGCGACGCGCGGGGACGGGATCGTGGGCGAGGACGTCACTCAGAACATCCGCACGATCAGGGCCATCCCGATGCGGATCGACGACGCCCCGGGCCTGATCGAGGTTCGTGGCGAGGTCTACCTTCCGCGGTCGGCCTTCGAGGAGCTGAACGCGACCCGTAGCGCCGCGGGGGAGGCCGCATTCGCCAATCCGCGCAACGCGGCGGCCGGCTCGCTGCGTCAGCTCGACCCCAACGTCACGGCGTCGCGGCCGCTGTCGATCTGGTGCTACGGCACGAGCGCCCACCGTGAGGTCGAGCTCCCGACGCACGCCGAGGAGCTCACCTGGCTGCGCGACCGCGGATTCAAGGTGAATGCGGACACCGCCGTCCACGAGACGGCGGACGAGGTGGTCGAGCGCTGCAAGTGGTGGGAGGACCGCCGCGAGTCGCTGGACTTCGAGATCGACGGCGTCGTGATCAAGGTTGACCAGCGGACGCTCTGGCGCGAGCTCGGCGTCGCCGGGCGCGAGCCACGGTGGGCGGTGGCCTGGAAGTTCCCGCCGATCACCGCGACGACGAAGCTCAACCACATCTTCTGGAACGTGGGGCGGACCGGCGCGCTGTTCCCCTTCGCCGCCCTCGAGCCGGTGCGCGTGGGCGGCGTCACGGTCTCCACCGCGACCCTCCACAACGAGGAGGACCTCGCGCGGAAGGACGTCCGCGAGGGCGACGAGGTCGTGGTCACCCGCGCGGGTGACGTGATCCCTCAGGTGATCTCGCCGCTGGTGCAGCGCCGCAAGGGAAAGCGCCTCCGGAAGCCCAAGCCGCCCGCCAAGTGCCCCCGCTGCGGGACGCCGACCGTCAAGCCCGCCGACGGCGTGTTCACGATCTGCCCGAACCGGCGCGGGTGCCCCGGGCAGGTCTTCCAGCACATCAAGCACTTCGCCGCGGTCATGGACATCGAGGGCTTCGGGGAGAAACTCTCGGCGCGCTTCCTGGACGAGGGGCTGATCCGCGACCAGGCGGACATCTACGACCTCACGGCCGAGAAGCTCGCGGCCCTCGACGGGTTCGGGGAGACGTCGGCTGGCAACCTCGTCGAGGCGATCGAGGCCTCCAAGGCGCAGCCCTTCGGCATCGTCCTGTTCGCCCTCGGGCTGCCCGAGGTGGGCTTCGTCACCGCTCAGGCCCTCGCCGAGCACTTCGGCACGATCGACGGCCTGATCGAGGCGTCGGAAGAGGAGGTCGAGGAGGTCGAGGGGGTGGGCCCGATCGTGGCCGAGCGCGTCGTCGAGGAGCTGTCGGAGGAGCCGACGCTCGACCTCATCCGGGGCCTCCGTGAGCACGGCCTGCGCTTCGAGCTCTCGGAGGCCGAGCGTCGGACGCGGGGCGGCCCGCTGGAGGACAAGACGTTCGTCCTCACGGGCACGCTGGCGAACCTCACCCGCGAGGAGGCGACCCAGATGATCCGCCGCGCGGGCGGCAAGGTGACGGGCTCCGTCTCGAAGAGCACCGACTACGTGGTCGCCGGCGACAGCCCGGGCTCAAAGCTCGCCAAGGCGGAGGAGCTGGGCACGACCGTCATCGACGAAGCGGGCCTGCGAGAGCTGCTTCCCGGCTAACGCCGATACCGCGAAATGAGCGCCGCCATCTTGTCCTGGGCGCTCTCGGCCGTGGTGACGCTCACCGAGTTCATGAGAATCGAGAAGGCCACCGTGCCGTGGCCGGCCTGGCAGTAGCCCGACAGGGCGCTGACCGCGTTCAGGGTCCCGGTCTTCGCGCGGCAGTTGCCCTCCGCCGGGGTCCCACCCATGCGGTCCGAGAGCGTTCCCTCGCGTCCGGCGAGGGGCAGCGAGTTGCGAAACGCCGCGTGGTCGGTGCGCGTGTTCATGGCCCGGAGCAGATGGCCCACCGAGTTCGGCGAGGCCTGGTTCGAGCGCGAGAGGCCCGAGCCGTTGACCATGTTGACCTTCGCTCCCAGCTTGCTGGCGTAGCGCTCGGCCTTGTGAGCGCCGCGGCTCGTCGTGCCGACGTGCTTGTCGTTGGCGGCCAGGCGCTTCAGGAGCATCTCGGCGAAGAAGTTGTTCGAGGGGCGGTTGGTGGCCGTGATCAGCGACGACATGCTGGGGGAGGTGACGTTTGCCAGCGGGCGGTGCCTGAGCGCCGAGCCGGAGACCTGACCGTGGCCCGTGCCCTTCTTGACGCGCACGCCGTAATGGCGGAGCTTGTCGGTGAGCGCGCGAACTGCCACCAGCTCAGGGCTGGGCGCATAGTGCCCGTGGAGGAAGCCCGAGTCGTAGGAGAGGCCCGACAGCGGGGGCAGGTCGCCTGATGCGTCGACCCCGTTCGTAGGGACGCCGCGCTGGCGGTCGAAGACGCTGTCGTCGGCGAGCACCTTGCCTGTCACCCGCTTGATGCCGTCCTTCTTGACCTCCTTGGCGAGCAAGCCCAGCGGCGTCACGGGCAGGTTGTTGTGCTTGGCGAAGCCGCTGCTCGCGAGGGCCGGGTCGCCGGCGCCGACCAGCACCAGGTTGCCGCGGATCGCATGCCGGTGCAGGTCCGAGTGTTTCTGCGGATAGACGGTGGTCTCGAGCCGCCCGTTCGCCCCGAACCGGTGGAGCACCGCCGCCGTCGTGAACAGCTTCGAGTTCGAGGCGAGCACGCGCGGGGTCTTCGACGCCCAGCTGAACAGGAGGCCGTGGCCGGACGCGTCGAGGTCGTAGACCCAGGCGCCACTGGCGCCTCCGACCCGTTGCATCTGCTTGGCCAGCCCGTGCTCCAGGTGAGCGCGCGAGATCGACGCGGCGGCCGGTACAGCCCCGCCGAAGAGCGCGCACGCGGCGCCCAGGGCCACGATTCGCAGTCTCCTTCCCTGCACGAAGAGGGGAGCCTAGCTGCCTGGCCAGTAATAATGAGGGGCTAGATGGGGAAGGTCGTCGAGCTCGACACACCACGGACGGAGTCGCGCGGGGGTCGGGCCAAGAGAAGTCGCCGCCGTCAGTCCAAGACCGCGCTGGTCCTCGGTGGCGGCGGGTTCACGGGCGGCGTGTACGAGATCGGCGCCCTGCGGGCGCTGGACCTGCTCGCCGTCAACCGGACGATCAACGAGTTCGACGTCTACGTCGGCACCAGCGCCGGCGCCTTCATCGCGAGCATGGTCGCCAACGGGATCACGCCCGAGGAGATGATGCGCGTGATCAACAGCGACCTTCCGTCGCCCCTCTCCGACATCTCGCTCGGCACGCTCCTGCACCCGAACTACGGCGGCTTCCTGCGCAAGTCGCTCACCTTCCCGCTGCGCGTCGCGGGCGTGGCACGCGGGCTGCTCAGCCATCTGAGCGAGGTCTCCGCGGTCGACATCGTCAACGGCCTGGCGGGAGGGCTGCCCAGCGGCGTCTACAGCGGCCGCGGTATCGAGGCCTACGTCGAGGAGGCGTTGGCGGACCCGGACCGGACCAACGACTTCCGGCTGCTCGACCACGAGCTCTACCTGACCGCGACCGACCTGGACTCGACCGAGCGGGTCGTGATGGGCGATGGCGAGTGGATGGACGTCCCGATCTCCACGGCGGTGGCGGCCTCCGGGGCACTCCCCATGCTCTACGAACCGGTCAGGATCGACGGCCGGGAGTTCATCGACGGCGGCATCCGCTCAACCACGAACATCGACGTGGCCGTCGAGCACGGCGCGAAGTTCATCGTCGTCATCAACCCTGTCGTCCCGTACGTCAACGACCTTCGCAAGCGGATCCCGACGATCATGGGCACCCGGGCCCGTCGCGTCTCCGACATGGGCTTCACGGCGATCGGCAACCAGGCCTTCCGCCTGCTCTCCCACGAGCGCCTTCACATCGCGGTCCAGCACTGGGAGGAGCGCTACCCGGGCGTCGACATCATCCTGATCGAGCCCGAGTTCGACGACGAGCTCATGTTCGGCACGTCGATCATGGACTACAGCGCCCGCCTCGAGATCGCCAAGCATGGCTTCGAGTCCGTGACGCTCAAGCTGGCCCGCGACTACGAGCGCTACAAGTCGATCGCCGAGCGCCATGGGATCGAGATCTCGGCGCGGCGGGTCCGCCACGTCCTGGACCAGGTCGAGCGCGAGCACGAGCCGCAGTCAGCGTGGCGGCGCGTCCTGGAGCAGACCACCTCCGTGCTGCTTCGCAGCGACCGCCAGCGCGAGGCCGAAGAGGAAGCCGGCTGACATCAATTGCGGCGGCTCCGCCGCGTTACACGCCTCTGCGGCGACGAAGTCGCCGCCCGTCACCCTATCCGTAGAGGGCGTCGATCTCGCCAGCGTACTTGTCTGCGACGACGTTGCGCTTCACCTTCATCGTCGGCGTGAGCTCGCCGCCCTCCTGCGAGAGGTCGTGCGGGAGGATTTCGATCTTCTTCACCTGCTCGACGCGGGCGAACTTGGAGTTGACCTTCTCGAGGTGCTCCTCGAGAGCGGTGCGCACCTGATCGTTCGAGGCGAGAGCCTCGGGATCGGGTGGCAGGCCCTGCTCCTTCGCGAACGCGGCGGCTTCCTCGGGGTCGAGGGTGACGAGCGCGACCAGATACGGCCGGCGGTCGCCGATGACGACGCACTGGGAGACGAGCGGGTGCTGCTTGATCTCGGCCTCCAGATTGGCGGGGGTGATGTTCTTGCCGCCGGCCGTGATGATGATGTCCTTCTTCCGGCCGGTGATCTTGATGTAGCCCTCGGAGTCGATCTCTCCGATGTCGCCGGTGTGAAGCCAGCCGTCGACGAGGGTCTCGGCCGTCGCCTCGGGGTTCTTGTAGTAGCCCTGGAAGATGTTGGGCCCCTTGACGAGGATCTCCCCGTCCTCGGCGATCTTGACCTCGCAGCCCGGGAAGGGCCTGCCGACGGTGCCGAACTTGAAGTCCTCGGCGGTCGCGATCGTCGCCGCGGTCGAGGTCTCGGTCATGCCCCAGCCCTCGACGATGAGCACGCCCGCCGCGTCGAAGAACCGCAGGATCTCAGGATTGATCGGGGCGGCGCCGCTGACGGCGAGCTTGATCCGCCCGCCGAACAGATTGCGGACCTTCGACAGCACCTGCTTGTCGGCGATCTCGTACTGGCGGCGCAGGAAGAAGCCGGGCTCCCTGCCCGCGCGCTCGGTCTCGCGCATCCTGCGGCCGACGCCGACGGCCCAGTTGAAGACCGTCTTCTTCATCCCGCCGGCCTTCTCGGCGGCCGCCGTGGCGGCCGTATAGATCTTCTCGAAGATCCGGGGGACAGACGGGAAGTAGGTCGGCTTGACCTCGGCGAGGTCAGCCATGATCTTGAGCGGGTCCCGCTGCCAGTAGGCGATCGTCGCGCCCAGCGCCACGGTGCCGAACTGGATCAGCAGGGCGAAGGAGTGCGCGAGGGGGAGGTAGAGGTAGGTGAGCTCGTCGTCGCCGAGAGCGCCGACGTCCAGAACCATGTCGAGCATCGACCGGTAGTTGCCGTGGGAGATGACGCAGCCCTTCGGCGGTCCGGTGGTGCCCGACGTGTAGATGAAGGTGCAGATGTCGTCGGGCGTCACGGAGCTCCACCGTTGCTCCCACTCGGCGGCGTCGCGCGAGGCGCCGCGCTCGGCGAGCTCGGCCGCCGAGATGGCCTCGTCGGCCTCGCCCGTCATGAGGATCACGTGCTCGAGGGCCGGACACCGGTCCCGCACCTGGCGGATCTTCGCGAGCTGCTCGGAGTCCTCCACGATCACGGCCTTGGTGTCGGAGTTCTCCAGGACGTACTGGCACTCGTCGGGAGAGTTGGTCTGGTAGATCGGCACCACGGTCGCCCCGGCCGTGAGCGCCGCAAAGTCGAAGTAGGTCCACTCGGGCCGCGTGTTGGCGAGGATGGCGACCTTGTCGCCCTTCTCGATCCCCAGGTCCATGAGGCCGAGAGAGAGGCCCTGGACGATTTCGCCGACGTCCGTGTAGGACTTCTCGGCCCAGTTCGAGGCGCCGTCCGGCTTGTACATGACCGCGCGTCGGCCACCGTGCTCGCGGGCTGCGATCGGAAGCAGGTCCGCCACCGTGCTCGAAGTGACTCCGGCTGCCGGACCGGCCTGGACCGTGGCGGTCTCCATGCGTCTCTCTCCTCCTTCGTGGGGTGCGATGAGCGCTGCGAAACGCGGCGCCCGAAGAAGGCTATCTCAGCGAGGGAGCGCGCCCTTGCGGGGCGCGAAAGCTAGGCGGGCTGCTTGACCTGGCGGCCCGTGAGGCGGCGCAGCGATGAGACGAACAGTGTCTTGTCAATCCTGCCGTTGAAGATCGGGACGCCCATCTCCATGCACTTCGAGATCACCTCGCGCCGCTTCATGTTGACCTCGTCGGCGAGCTCGGTGGGCGTCAGGTGTACTGCCACTCGGTGTCCTCCTCCCGTTGGTTGTGGCAATGAGTTTTATCCCATGAGACGGATGTGTCAATGGCTTTCGCCGCAAATAGCGGGAACGCCTGGCACCGAAGGCGCGAGCCCTACGATGTGCGGGTGGCCGAGACCACTCCAGACGTCGCCGCCCCCGATTCGTTCCTCGAGTCGCTCATGGACACCGAGCTCTACTCGATCGGGGCGTTCTTCTGCGACGAGCACCCGGACCTCGTGGACGAGGTCGTCGCCCGCAGCGAGGAGATCGAGCGGCGTGGGCTCGAGGCCTACGCGAGCGAGGCGGGCGGGCCGATCGAGGAGAGCTTCGAGACGCTGCTGACGGGCCTGGCGGTCCGTTACTACAAGGCGGTCGCCGGCTAGATGTCCAGCCCCTGGGTGCCCCGCGTCCTGTTGGGCGTGGGCCTCGCCGCTCTCGTTGGAGCGATCATCTCGCTGTCGGTGGGGACCGGCGGGCCCAAGGTGATCAAGATCACCGGCGGCGACGCCGTGCAGGAGCTCCTCGGCGGGGTGCAGCAGAACGGGGCCTCCCTCGGCGACCCGAACGCGCCCGTGACGGTCGCGCTCTTCACGGACCTCCAGTGCTCGACCTGCGACACGTACGAGCTCGAGACCGTCGACCCGCTGATCGAGGAGTACGCGCGCGAGAGCGAGGTCCGCTTCGAGTTTCACAACTACTCGTTGGGCCAGGCCGAGGTGACGCAGGCTGCCTACGCTGCGACCGCCGCCGGGCAGCAGGACGTCGAATGGCAGTTCGCCGACCTCTTCTTCCGCAACCAGGATGCGGCGCCGAACGGCACGGTCACCACCCAGTTCCTTGACGACATCGGCAACGCGATCGACTCGTTCAGCACGCTGGACGTGGGCCAGTGGCACCAGGACATGGACTCGCCACAGGTGAAGGACAGCGTCGACGCGGACCAGAAGCTCGCCGCGCAGTACGGGCTTCGCATCAACGCACCGTCGATCGTCGTCGACGGCCCGGGCGGGACCAAGGTGCTGCAGGACGGTCCATCGAAGACCGAGGTCGACGCCGCCATCGCCCAGGTCAGCGGCTCCTGACCTCCGGCCCCCTGTCCCTAGAATGACTTGCTCTCGGGGCGTGGCGCAGCCTGGTAGCGCGCACCGTTCGGGTCGGTGAGGTCGCTGGTTCAAATCCAGTCGCCCCGATATGAACTGAGGTAATGCGGACGGGTTCTGACCTAAATGGTCACTACGGTCCAGCGGCGTGATTGAGGATGGCAATCAGGCAGTCGGGGTCCGCTCGCTGCGGCGGACGTTCAAGGGCGGGGTCGAGGCCGTCCGGGACATCGACCTCGGACATCAGTCGAGGCGAGGTCTTCGGGTTCCTCGGCCCGAACGGCGCCGGCAAGACGACCACGGTCAGGATGCTGTGCACGCTCCTGCCGCCGACCAGCGGGAGCGCCAGCGTCGCCGGTATCGACGTCGTCGCCGATCCGGCCGACGTGCGGCGGCGGATCGGGGTCGCGCTCCAGGAGATCGGGCTCGATCCCGTGCAGACCGGGCGTGAGCTGCTGGAGCTGCAGTGCGGCCTGTACGGGATCAGGGGAACGGACGCCGACGCCCGGGCCGACGGAGCTGCTCGAGCTCGTCGGGCTCACCGAGGCCGCCGACCGGCGGACCAAGACCTACTCGGGCGGCATGAAGCGGCGGCTCGACCTCGCGAGCGCGCTTGTTCACTCACCGGAAGTGCTCTTCCTGGACGAGCCGACCACGGGGCTCGATCCCGGCCTCGCGCTTGACGGTCTGGGACGAGGTTCGCCGGATCAACGCCACGGGCACCACCGTCTTCCTGACGACCCAGTACCTCGAGGAGGCCGACCAGCTCTGCGACCGGGTCGCGATCATCGACGCCGGCAGGATCGTCGCCGAGGGCACGCCCGAGAGCCTGAAAGCCCAGATGGGCCACGACGTGGTCAGGGTCGAGCTGGACGGCGCCGACGCCACACGGGTCGAGGCCGCGATCGGCCGGGCTGCCGGGGCTCGAGCGGGTTGTCCCCGAGGCCGACGCGCTCGCGCTCTACCTGGAGGACGGCGCCGGCTCAATCGCCGAGATCGTGCGGCGGCTCGACCGCGCGGCAGGTTCGGGTCGGGGCGATCGCGGTCTCGCGGCCGACGCTCGACGACGTGTTCCTGCGGGCTACGGGGCGCCGGCTCGAGGGCGCCGAGGAAGAGCAGGGAAGAGGAGGAGCAAGCCGCATGACCGAGACCCTGCTTGCTGGGCCGGCGGGCCGTGCGCGAGATCGTGCGCTACCCCGAGGCCACGATCCCCGCGCTGTTCATCCCGCTCTTCTTCCTGGCGGTCAACATCGGCCAGGTGTCGGAGACCTTCCCGGACACCACGCCGTTCCTGAAGGGCCAGGGCTACGCGGCCTTCCAGATGCCGGTCTCGCTGATGTTCGCCGTGGCCACCGCCACCTCGGGCCTCGCGCTGGTGACGGAGATCGACAACGGCTACTTCGACAAGCTGCTGGCGGCGCCGATCCGGCGCTCCTCGATCATCTTCGGCCGGCTCACCGCCGACCTGGTCCGCGGCCTGCTCGGCTCGACCGTCGTCCTCCTGGCGGGGCTCGCGTTCGGCGTGCACATGGAGAGCGGCATCCTCGGCGCGATCGTCCTCGTCGTGCTCGCCGCGCTGTTCGGCGTCGGCTACGCAGGCTTCGGGATCCTCGTCGCGCTGCGGACCCGCAACGTCCAGGCGACGAACACGAGCTTCCTCCTCTTCTTCCCGCTGCTCTTCCTGACGCCGAACTTCGTCCCGTTCGACCGGCTCACCCCGGTGATGGAGGCGCTCGCCCGCATCAACCCGGTGAGCTACGTGATCGTCGGGCTCCGCTCGCTCGTGATCGACGGCTGGGTCTGGGACAAGCTCGCGGTCTGCCTGGGCGTGATCGTCGCCCTGACCGCCGTGCTGACCGCACTGTCGCTGCGGGCGATCGCGACCTACGACCGCGACTAGAGGCGCGCCTGTCGCTCAGCGGTGCTCGGGGTTCGGGAAGTCGAAGCGGCAGCCCGCGTCCCACTCGGAGCGCTGGTTCCCGTGGGCGGGGATGCCGCCGGCGTCCTTGAGTATCCGCGCGAGGTGGAGCAGGTTCCAGGTCATGAACGTGGTGTTCCGGTTGGTGAAGTCGTTCATCGGCCCGCCTGACCCCTCGTCCAGGTACGAGGGCCCGGGCCCGGCCTCGCCGATCCACCCCGCATCGGCCTGGGGCGGGATGACGTAGCCCAGGTGCTGCAGCGAGTAGAGGGTGTTCATCGCGCAGTGCTTGACGCCGTCCTCGTTTCCGGTCACGAGGCATCCGCCCACCCGGCCGTAATACGCGTACTGCCCGGCGTCATTCAGCAGACTGGAGTTCCCGTACAGGCGCTCGATGATCTGGGTCGCGACGGAGGTCTTCTCGCCCAGCCAGATCGCCATGCCGATCACGAGGATGTCGGAGGCCATCACCCGCTCGAAGATCGCGGGCCACTCGTCCTTCTCCCAGCCGTGCTCCGTCATGTCGGGCCACACGCCGGTGGCGATGTCGTGGTCGATGGCGCGGATGCAGTCGACCTCGACGCCGTTGCGGCTCATGATCTCCATCGAGATGTCCATCAGCCCCTGAGTGTTCGAGACCTCCGGGCTGCGTTTCAGCGTGCAGTTGATGAAGAACGCGCGCAGGTCGGAGTAGTCGGTCTCGCTCGACTCGACCATCTCCATCTGCTTGTCGGTGAGGATCGTTCGGTTGTTCACGTAAACCTCCGTGTCGGATGGGGGCCGGCAATGAGCCTAGGTAAGGCTCCGGTCGCCCTCGTTACGCGTGGCGGCCTCGACACTCGCCGCGTCATGACCGAGGTAACTTTCGCGCGATGAAGGTCTTCGTCGCGGGTGCCTCCGGCGTCATCGGGCGGCCGCTGGTGCGCCAGCTCGTCGCTGCCGGCCACGACGTCGTCGGAATGACCAGCCGGGAGGCGGGCACCGCCGCCATCACGGAGGCGGTGGCGAGGCCGTCGTGTGCGACGCCCTCGACGCGGACGCCGTCAAGGAGGCCGTGGGATCCGCGCGGCCGGACGTCGTCGTCAACGAGCTGACGAAGCTCCCCCGCGACTACGACACGCGCAACATGGACGAGCGCTTCTACGCGCCGACCAACCGGATTCGCACCGAGGGCGGAGGCAACCTGCTCGCGGCGGCGACGCAGCCGGCGCGCAGCGGTTCGTGACCCAGAGCATCGCCTTCCTCTACGCGCCCGAGGGCGAGATGGTCAAGGACGAGGATGGCCGGCCGTCAACTGACGCACCGGCGCCGTTCGGCGACGGCGTGCGGGCGATGGTCTCGCACGAGCGCGCGGTGCTGGAGGCGGACGGGCATCGAGGCCTGGTGCTGCGCTACGGGTGGTTCTACGGGCCCGCGCACCTACTACGCGCCGGATGGGAGCATCGCCGAAATGGTCCGCAAGCGGCGCTTCCCGGTCCTCGGCGGTAGCGACGGCCTGTTCTCGTTCATCCACATCGAGGACGCCGCCGGCGCGACCGTGGATCGCCTGCGAGCGCGGGCCGCAGGGCATCTACAACATCGTCGACGACGAGCCCGCGACGATCGCCGAGTGGCTGCCGGCGTATGCCGAGGCGCTCGGCGCGAAGCGGCCGTGGAAGGATGCCGGGCTTCATCGGCCGACTGCTCGGCGGCACCGCCGCGCGCATGACCGTCGGGCTCCGCGGCGCCTCGAACGCCAAGGCGAGGAGCGAGCTCGGCTGGGAGCCGCGGTATCCGAGCTGGCGCACAGGCTTTCGCGAGGCTCTTGGATAGGCTGAATTCAGCATCCAATTTCCGAGACGAAGGAGCGGTAGATGGCTTATTCGGTCCCCGATCTTCCCTACGACTACGCCGCGCTCGAGCCGCACATCGACGAGCAGACGATGCGCGTGCACCACGACAAGCACCACCAGGCCTACGTCGACAAGGCGAACGCCGCGCTCGAAGGAACCGAGTGGGCGGACAAGGACGTCGACGACGTTCTTCGCAGCCTCGACCAGCTTCCCGACGACATCAAGACCCCGGTGCGCAACAACGCCGGCGGGCACTCGAACCACTCGTTCTTCTGGGTGATCATGAGCCCGGACGGCGGCGGTGAGCCGGACGGCGACCTCGCCTCCGCGATCGACGACGCGTTCGGCTCGTTCGATGCCTTCAAGGACGAGTTCAAGGCGGCGGGCGTCGGCCGCTTCGGCTCCGGCTGGTCGTGGCTGGTCCACGACGGCTCCGGCCTCGCCGTGGTCTCGACCGCCAATCAGGACTCGCCGATCTCCGATGGCAAGACCCCGCTCCTCGGCGTCGACGTCTGGGAGCACGCCTACTACCTCAAGTACCAGAACAAGCGCCCGGACTACATCGACGCCTGGTGGAACGTCGTGAACTGGCCGGAGGTAGCGAGCCGCTTCTCTGCCGCTGCGTAGCTCCCCCGGGGCAATGAGGGGGGCGCCCGCGGCGTAACCGGCGGGTCAACGCAATCTGCGTCCGGAAACCGGACATGGATTGCGTTGACCCGGGGGCCAGTGAGCCGGGAGGGCGAACCGGCGCATCGCTGAAGACACGTTGTTACCTTGGCCCGCCTCTTACGGGGTATCGGATGGTCAAGGGAAAGAAAGGGAGGCGGTTGCCACGCTGAGCAATGCGCTGCCTCATTCCAGTCGGTCCGGGCTGGCTCCCCCGCCGTTTCGGGCGGGTTCGGCTCCCACTAGCGCCCCTTAACACGAAGTCAAGAAAGGCACCCTGTTTCGTGCCTGCTGAGGCCCTGTCCACGCACGGTTGTCCTTTGACAAGTCCAGGCGTGCACCGCGAAGCTTCCCCGGCGTCTGTGGAGGGAGTCACGGGCGCTACGGGATGGAGAGGACTGGAAGACAGTGAGGACGTCTTCGGCGGTTGGCCGGATTGCCGCCATCGTGGCGCTGGGCGTGGCCGCGGTGGTCGTCGCGCTGCTGCTCTTCCGTGGCGGATCCAGCTACGAGATCACCGCTGAGTTCCAGAACGCCAGCCAGCTCGTCCCCGGCTCCCAGGTAGTGGTCGCCGGCGTCCCCTCCGGCACCGTCTCCGACATCGCCCTAGGCGACCACGGCCAGGCGCTGGTCACCTTCAGCGTCGATTCCCCCTACGCCCCGCTGCGCCAGGGAACGACGGCGACGATCCGCTCCTACTCGCTCTCGGGGATCGCCAACCGCCAGGTGCAGCTCGACCTGCCGGCGCCGAGCGTCGCCGGCCCCGAGATCAAGTCGGGATCGACCCTGCCGGAGTCCCAGACCACCTCCGAGGTCGACCTCGACCAGCTCTTCAACACCCTCAACGCCAGGACGATCTCCAACTTCAAGCACGTGATCGAGGGCTTCCAGCTCTCCTATGAGGGCGTCGCCCACCAGGCCAACACCGGCTACAAGTACCTGAACCCGTTCCTGTCGACCTCGCGCCAGGTCTTCGGCGAGCTGACCCGCGACACGCCGGCGCTTTCAAACCTGATCGTCGACACCTCGCACCTGTCGGGAGCGCTGGCCCAGCGCTCCTCCGACATCTCGCTTTTGGTCCACAACGCGAACCTGATGATGGGGGCGCTGGCCTCGCAGTCAAACGCGCTGCAGCAGGCGCTGATCAAGCTGCCCGACTTCATGCGCCAGTCGAACACCACCTTCGTCAACCTGCGGGCGACGCTCGACGACCTGACCCCGCTCGTCAACGCCTCGAAGCCGGTCGCCGACAAGCTCGGGCCCTTCTTTCATGACTTCCGCCGCGCCGCCTCAGACGCGGTGCCGACGATCACCGACCTGCAGAAGACGATCCGCAGGCCCGGCAACCAAAACGACCTCGTCGAGCTGACCCGCGACGCCGTGCCCCTGGCCCAGGCCGCGGTCGGCTCCGGCTCGCCGGACTGCGGCAAGAACCCCAACACCGACTACCGCTCCGCCGCCGATAACAACTTCACCCAGGGCGCCTTCGGCGAGTCGGTCTGCTCGCTTCAAAACGGCCTCCCGAGCCTCTCCTTCTTCCGCTCCTACACGCCGGAGCTCGTCTCGTGGTTCAACGACTTCGGGACCTCCGGAATCGCGGACGCGAACGGCGGCATCGGGCGCATCTCCACCACCTTCAACGCCTTCACCCCCGGCCTCCCCGACCTGTTCAAGGACCCGCTGTCGCCGATCGTCCAGCTCGCCGGCCTCGGCGGCACCGGCAAGAACGACCGCTGCCCCGGCACCAACGAGCGCAACCCCGGCGACAACTCGACCCCGTTCACCGACAACGGCACCCTGGCCTGCGATCCGTCCCAGGTGCCGCTGGGGCCATGAGAAGGATCGCCCTCATCGCAGTCCTGCTCGGCGCCGTCGTGGCGTGGGTCACCTCGCTGGCCGGCGCCTCGGACTCGCACACGTACCACGTCGAGATGTACAACGCGTTCGGCATCGTCAACGGCTCCAACGTCCGGATCGCGGGCGTCGACACGGGCACCGTGACCGGCCTCGGGATCACGCCGCAGAAGCGGGCCGACGTCACGATCGAGACCTCCGGGCCTCTCGGGACGCTGGGCAAGGACACGCGCTGCGCCTCTGAGCCGCAGTCGCTGATCGCCGAGTACTTCATCACCTGCAACCCCAAGGGCCCGACGCTCCCCGACGGCGGAACCATCCCGGCCAGCCACGTCACCGAGACGGTTCAGCCCGACCTCGTCCAGAACACGCTCCGCGAGCCCTACAAGGACCGGCTGTCGATCCTGATCAACGAGTTCGGGACTGCGCTCGCGGGTAACCCCAAGGAGCTGAACCAGGCGATCTCCCTCGGCTCGCCGGCGCTTCGCAAGCTCCAGGCCGCACTGCGAATCCTCGCCTCCGAGAACCGCACGATCCGGGACCTCAACGCGAACTCCGACACGATCATCACCCAGCTGGCGAACAAGCGCCAGGACGTCATCAGCTTCATCCAGCACGCCCGCGACGTGGCGGCGATCTCGGCTTCGCGCCGGAACGACCTCTCCACCGACTTCAACCGGCTCGACGACTTCCTGGCGCAGCTGAAACCGACCCTCGCCAAGCTCGGCACGCTCGCCGACGCCCAGACGCCGCTGCTGACCAATCTCAAGCTGGCGGCGCCGGGGCTGAACACGCTCGCCCTGAAGCTGCCGGCGTTCAATGACGCCACCAACCGCTCGCTCACCAGCCTCGGGCAGGCGGCGATCCCCGGTCGCAAGGCGCTCACTCAGGGCAAGGACGAGATCCAGGCGCTGGCGCGGTCCGGCAAGAACGCCTACCCGGCCACCAACACGCTCGACAAGTTCCTGCTCGACATCGACACTCCGAAGCGCAGCGTCGAGATCGACCAGCGCGCCGCCCGCAGCTGCAACAACAAGCAGGCGCCGTGCTGGTCCACCGGCCGCAAGGCCCCCACGGGCTACACCGGCATGGAGGGCCTCCTGAACTACCTCTACTACCAGGCGGGCGCCATCAACCAGTACGACCAGTACGGGCACGTGCTGCACGTTCCCATCTACGACCTGGCCGGCCCTTGCGTCCAGGGCTACAACTCGGGCGACAACCCGGCGGACAACAACCCGCCGCCCGGCAACCACAACATCGGTGTGCCGAACGCAGCCGGCGACGGGACGACGACCCAACTCGCCGACGCGAATTCCTGCGTGTCGTGGCTCGGCGCCAACCAGCCCGGTATCAACCAGAACATCGGCTCGCCGCCGTACGACCCCTCGGTTTGTCCCGGTGGCTCCACCGACCTCCAGCTCTGTAATCCGGCCGGCAAGAGCACGGTCGCCGCGCCGAAGAGCAACGGGGCCGCGCAGCCCAATACCGGCGCCACGGGTGCGACCGGCCCGACGGGTGCGACCGGCGCAACCGGGGCCACCGGCCCCTCCGGGACGACCGGCGGCCCGCCGCTTCCGGTCAAGCCGCCGAGCGGCACCACCGGCCATATCGGCGACAACCTGAGGCACATCCTCGGCCTCGGCCACCACCACGTCCCGAACGTGGGCGGCACGCTCCGGCGCCACACGCCCAAGCCCGGGGGCCGGGTCGGCGGCAACGTCGGGCACCAGGCAGACCACCTCCTGAACTACCTGTTCTCGCCATGAGAAGAAGAGGAAGCTCCCCCCTACAGTCGATCGCAGCGTCGCCGACCATGGTCGGGGCGGTCACGACCCTGATCGTGCTCGTGGCTGTCTTCCTCGCCTACAACGCGAACAACGGGCTGCCGTTCGTCCCCACCTACCGCGTGTCAGTGGTCGTCCCGGACGCCGCTCGCCTGATCAAGAACAACGAGGTGAGAATCGGCGGCTCCCAGGTGGGGGTCGTGGAGTCGATCGACATCACGCACGTCGACCCGAAGGAGCTGGCCAAGGGTGCCCAGGGCTCCATCACTCCGACGAGCACCAATCCATCGAGCAACAACACCTGCTGCGCCGCGGCCGAGCTCAACCTCAAGCTGGACAAGTCGGCGTCGCCGATCCCCGAGGACTCGGTGTTCAGGGTCCGTTACCGCTCCTCGTTCGGCCTGAAGTACCTGGAGATCACCCGCGGCACGGGCAAGGCCGCGCCGGAGGGCTACATCTTCGACGGCCTCGACGACGGCAGCAAGTGCCAGCTGCCCACGGATCCGGCCACGTTCGCCTCCAACATCCCCGCCTCCGCCAGGAACGGCTGCTTCCAGAAGCAGACCGAGTTCGACGCGATCAACGACACCTTCGACACGCGGACGCGAAACAACGTCCGCAAGAACCTGGTCGGGTACGGCGACGCGCTCGCCGGGCGCGGCGCCTCGCTGAACGAGGCGATATCCAAGCTCCGCCCGCTCTTCACCAACCTCAAGCCGGTCTCCAAGATGCTGGCGAGCCCCGACACCCAGCTCCGCCGGTTCATCGAGGCGCTGGGCCACACGGCGGAGATCGTCGCTCCGGTCGCTGTCCAGAACGCCGACTTCTTCGGCAACGCCTCGGTCGCCTTCGCGGCAATCTCATCCGATCCCGCCGCGCTCCAGGCGGCGATCACCGAGGGCGTCCCGGTGGTCACCCAGGGACCGGGTCAGCTGCGCCGCGAGCGACCGTTCCTCACCGAGTTCACCGAGCTCTCCCGTCGGCTCAACCCGGGCGTCCGCCAGCTGCGCGTGGCGATCCCCACGCTGAACGACGCGATCACCATCGGCACACCGGTCCTCAACCAGACCCCGTCGATGAACCACAAGCTGCGCGGCGTCATGGTCCAGCTCAAGAAGCTCGTCCAGCAGCCGGCGACGAAGACCAGCCTGCAGCGCCTCCAGGAGACCTTCGACAGCGCGACCCCGCTCGCGAAGTGGGTGGCTCCCTCCCAGACGGTCTGCAACTACTGGAACTACTTCTGGACCATGCTCCCGGAGCACCTGTCTGACCGCGACCAGATCGGGTTCGGCCAGCGGGTCGGGATCGTCGGCGGGACGGTCGGGCCGTCCGAGAGCAACTTCGTCCAGGGCAGCCTTGCCGGCTACTCGGGCATTCAGGCCAACGGTCAGACCGGGCCGGCCGGAGATCCGTTGGAGGGCCTGCCGCCCAACACCTTCGCGCCGCATCAGATTCCGATCCTCCATGGGAACTCCTACGCCCCAACGGGCCAGCCGAACAACGTCATTCGCAACTACGCGAGCAGGCTCGGTCTGTCGGGCTTCTCGCCCAACTACCACGAATACCCCGACTGCCAGCCCGGCCAGACCGGCTATCCGCTGGGCAACTTCCCGGCACCCGGCCAGGCACCGTCCAACCCGGCCCAGGTGCTCTCGAACCTGCCCGGTTCTCGCGGCATCACCGACGTCTTCTGGAACAAGAACGGCCAACGCGTGATCAAGGACACGCGAATCCCCTCGCATCAGCCATGAGACCCGGCCAGCACAAGCGCCTCCCCAACTACGTGATCGGGCTGATCCTGATCGTGCTCGTGGCCGTCGGCTCGTTCCTGGCGTACACCAAGAAGCTCCCCTGGTCCCACGGCTACGAGGTCAAGGCCGTGTTCACGACCGCGCAGAACGTTGTGCCGAATTCGCCGGTGCGGATCGCCGGCGTGAACGTCGGCAAGGTCATCAGCGTCGAGCCGTGCACGAACGACAACCCGGCCTGCGGCGGCGTCGACGGCGGCGACACCACGACCGCCTCCACGACTGGGAATCCGCCCCAAAGCGGCGCGAGCGGGGTGCAGGCGGCGATCGTGACGATGGAGATCGACTCCGAGGGCCAGCCGATCAAGGAGGACTCGACCTTCAAGCTGCGGCCGCGCCTATTCCTGGAGGGCAACATGTTCATCGACGTCAACCCGGGCAGCCCGGAGTCGCCGACGGCGCCCTCCGACCACACCTTCCCGGTCACCCAGACGTCGGCGTCGGTGCAGCTCGACCAGGTCCTGACGACGCTCCAGTCGGGGGTTCGGCGGAACCTCCAGATCTTCCTCAAGGAGTTCGGCAACGCGCTCGTCAAGTACGGCGGCGCCGAGGGCCTCCGGCAGCAGTTCGAGACCTCACCGGGTGCCTACAAGTACACGTCGCTCGTCAACCAGGCCTTCCTCGGCACCCAGCCGCACGACCTCTCGAACCTCGTGGTCAACCTCGACTCCGCGGTCCAGGCTCTCGACGCCGACCAGACGGGCCTGCAGAACCTGGTCACGAACCTGCGCGTCGTCACGGGCTCTTTCGCGGCGCAGAACCAGGCGCTCTCGGAGGCGATCGCCCGCCTCCCGCGCCTGCTCGAGGTCGGCAGGCCGGCGCTCGCGGCCCTCGATCAGTCCTTCCCGCCGCTCCGCGCGTTCGCGCGCGAGGTCCTGCCGGGCGTCCGCTCCACACCCGAGACGCTCGACGCCGCTACTCCGCTGCTCAACCAGATCCGCAAGCTGGTCTCGAAGCCCGAGCTTCGCGGCCTGAGCCAGGACCTCCGCCACACGATCCCCAACCTGACGAAGCTCTCGCACCGGACGATCCCGTTCCTGGACCAGTCGCGGTCGCTGGCGAGCTGCTTCAACCAGACGATCATCCCGTGGTCCAACTCGAGCGTCCCGGACAACAACTTCCCGCCGCCGACCGTCACCGACGGCGCCGGGACGCACCCGGCCACCGTGGCGGAGGAGACGGGCTACGGGCTGGTCGGGATCGGCGGCGAGAGCCGCTCCGGCGACGCCAACGGCCAGTACATCCGGGTCGAGGCGGGCGGCGGCGTGAACACGCCCCAGATCCCCGGGCCGCTGCAGGGAACCGTCGGCAAGGTGATCGAGGGCTCCCGGCCGTCCGACCAGACGGTTCCGTTCGTCGGCTTCGCCGAGAGCCAGATCCTCGGGTCGCAGCCGAATCTGGCCCTCGGTCACGAGGACTCGGTGAAGCCTCCGTTCCGGCCAGACGCCCCGTGTGAGAAGCAGCAGCCGCCGAACCTGCAGACGTCGAACGGCCCCGCGCCGACGCAGGTCACGCCCAAGTCGCTCCCACTGCCCCTCTCGGGTAAGTCCACGAGCAAGAACTCGTCGAACCAGGAGTCGATCGCCCAGGCATCCGCCAACTACGCGAGGTCCTACCTACAGGCGCAGCAGCTGAGCAAGGGCGGGAACGCCACGAAGGCGAGCACGCTCATGGGCAAGGCGATGACGCAGTGGCTCCAGGCGAGGGCCAAGTCCGACCCGCAGCTCCGCGCGCAACTCGACCAGAAGAGCCAGGGGAGCTCGAAGTGAAGACCGCGATCCGCAAGCACCTGCGCGACTTCATCGCCATCGCGGTACTGATCGTGGTCGGCCTCACCGCGACCTACATCATCGTCGAGCAGCAGCGGCTCCGGATCCCGATCCTCCAGTCGAAGCCGTTCGAGCTCAAGGCCGAGTTCTCGTCGGCCCAGGCGGTCGTCCCCGGCCAGGGCCAGACGATCAACGTCGCCGGCGTCGAGGTGGGGCAGGTCGAGAACGTCCAGCTCGAGAACGGCGTCGCAGTGGTCACGTTCGGGATCGACCGCCAGTTTCTCCCGGTCTACAAGAACGCCACGGTCCTGCTGCGCCCGCGTACCGGCCTGCAGGACATGTTCTTCCAGCTCGACCCGGGGACCAAGTCCGCGGGGGTGATCCCGGACGGGGGGACGATCCCGGCCAAGAACACGGCTCCCGACGTCAACATCGACGAGATCCTCTCGGCCCTCGACGGGGACACCCAGGCGTACCTCCGCCTGCTGCTGATCGGCGCCGGCCAGGGCTTCAAGGGACAGGGCCAGAACCTGGGCAAGCTCCTCGGGAGCCTCGGTCCCCTGAACAGGGACCTCGACCGCCTGAACTCGATGGTCGCCCAGCGCCGTCACGAGCTCGCTGACCTGGTCCACAACCTCGGCGTCCTGACGAAGACGATCGGCCAGCACAAGGGCGACGTCACCTCGTTCGTCAAGGCGAACAATGCCGCCCTGAGCGCTATCGGCGCTCAGGACCCGAACGTGCAGCGCGCCCTCTCGCTGCTTCCCTCGACGCTCTCGACGGCCACCAACACGTTCGGGAAGGTCAACGGGCTCGCGCACGAGCTCGGTCCCGCATTCAACTCGCTGCGGCCGTTCGCCCGGCACCTCGACGCGCTGAACACCTCGGTGCGCCAGACGGCGATCGCGGACACCCCGATCATCAAGAACCAGATCCGCCCGTTCGTCCGCGCCGCCCGTCCCGACCTCCCGCCCCTGAACAAGGCGGCGCAGCGCTACTCGAAGGCGTCGCCCAAGCTCACCACGCTGGGCAAGGAGGTCAACCGCCTGGCGAACATGGCGGCCTACAACCCGCACGGCGCTCAGGGATGCCCCGGCGGTCAGTGCGACCCGCAGCCGGCCGGCAAGCCGGCCCGGGACGAGGGCTACCTGTACTGGGCGTCTTGGCTCGGTCACGACGCGAACACGGTGTTCCAGAACCAGGACGCAAACGGCCTCTACCGCCGCGTCTACTTCACGGCAAGCTGCCAGCAGGTCCAGAGCCTGCTCGAGTCGTCCCCGCTGGCCGCGCTGGTCACGCCCTTCGGTGCGGTGTTCCAGACGGCGTGCCCCGTCGGAGGGAGCAAGTAGTGCAGAAGCAGGCTCCCTCCATAGGGCGCATTCTGGTCGCGATCGGCTTCGCGCTCTCGTGCTTCGGGCTCATCCTCTTCCTGTGGATCGCCTTCGGCGGCCCGATCCCGCTGAAGCCGAAGAGCTACGAGATCACCGCTTACTTCCCGGAGGCCACCCAGCTGGCCACCGAGTCCGACGTGCGAATCGGCGGCGTGTCCGTCGGCACGGTCAAGTCGATCCAGCTCGCCCCGGAGGACAAGCGGGTGAACGGACAGGACACCACCCAGGCGACGATCGAGATCGATCCTCAGTTCGCGCCGATCAACTCCGACGCGCGGGCGATCCTGCGCCAGAAGACCCTGCTCGGGGAGACGTACATAGAGCTGACGGCGGGCAACAAGCCCGGGACGCCGGTGTCACTCGGGTCGTCCGGCGGTGGCTCCTCGGACGAGACCCAGAACGTCCACGCAGTCGCGGAGGGCGGCACCCTGGGAGTCGGCCAGACCAAGGACGCCACCCAGATAGACGAGATCTTCAACGCGCTCGACAAGAAGACGCGCACGGCGTTCCAGAAGTGGCAGGCGAGCGCCGCCGTCGCCATCAACGGCCGCAGCGTGGACCTGAACGACTCCCTCGGCAACCTCGGCCCGTTCCTGGGCGACGCGACCAACGTGCTTCACGTCCTGCGCTCGCAGAGGACCTCGCTCCAGGGGCTCGTTCGCGACACGGGCACGGTCTTCAATGCACTGAGCGAGCGAAACCAGGAGCTGTCGGGCGCGATCACGAACTCCAACCAGGCGTTCGCGGCGCTCGCGAATCAGAACAAGGCGCTCGCCGAGACCTTCCAGATCCTGCCCGTCTTCGAGCACGAGTCCCACCTCACCCTCCAGCGGCTCGACAGCTTCCAGGCGAACACGCGGCCGCTCATCCAGAAGCTCCTGCCGGTGGCCAACGACATCTCGCCGACCCTGCGATCGGTCCGCGAGCTCTCCCCGCACCTGAAGTCGCTGTTCATCAACCTCAAGCCGCTGATCAAGGCCTCCCAGAAGGGCCTGCCGGCGACCAGTTCGGTCCTGTCAGGCCTGCGCCCGGTCCTGAGCGCCCTCGACCCCTTCCTCGCCAGCCTGAACCCCGTGATCAAGTACCTCGGCTTCTACCGCTCCGAGATCACCGGCTTCCTCACGGGTCCGCCCGCGGCGCTGGGCGACACGCTCGCTCTGAGCACGAACAAGCCGATGTGCTCGCAGACCGGCGGCACGCCGCCCAGCTGCCTGCCGGCGCCCATGCACGCCCTGCGGCAGCTCGGCTACACGAGCCCGGAGAGCCTCTCGGTCTTCCCGACCCGCCTGTCGACCAACCGCGGCAACGGCTACCCGCAGCCGAACGCGCTCGCCGGCTACCAGGCCGTCAAGCACGGGATCTTCCCCAACTTCGACTGCAAGCCCAGCGGCGGCGAAATCAACAACAAGCCGCCAGACCCGGCCAACGCCAACTGCTTCGTGGCGCCCAAGTTCCCGGACACGTTCGGCGGCGGCCAGGCCCCCAACCTCTACGCGGAGCCGTAAGGCTCCAAAACGGCAGCACCGAGGGGGCCGGGGACTCTTCCTCGGCGGCGAGTGTGCATTTAGGGCGGCTATAGCAACCAAAAATGCACACTCGCATGTGACTGCCCCACTTGCCAGTTGTTCGTTGGCCCGCGCCGCATAGGATTTGGGCGACACGCTACGGGCTGAGAGGAGAGCCGTTGCCGTACTTCAAGGACGCCGACGAGGTCTATGCCACGCTCGGCAAGCTGTTCCAGGACCTCGGCGTCGATGACGAGTTGGCGCCCAAGTTCCGCAAGGCCAACACCATCGTCCGCTACGAGTTCACCGATCCGGATTCCGCCATCACGGTGCGGCTTCAGGAGGGCCAGCCCGGCGACGTCGACCTCGGCGAGTCGCAGATGGAGCCCGAGGTGACGATGTCGATGGCCGCGGACACCGCGCACAGGTTCTGGCTCGGGCAGGTGAACATCACCGTTGCTCTCGCCCGCGGGCAGATCAAGGCGAAGGGGCCGGTGGCGAAGATCCTGAAGCTCGTCCCGCTCACGAAGCCGGTGTTCCCCCGCTACAAGGCCGAGCTGGAAGCCCAGGGCCGCGACGACCTCATCAACGTCTCCGAGGCCTGAGGCACACGGGTCGAGTGAGCGCCGGCGACGAGCAGCAGGCCTGGGCCGAGACGGTCAAGTCGCTGGCCGCCAAGCGCGGGCTTCGCTACGACCCGATCGGAGGCCTGAATCCAGTGGGTCAGCCCGCCGCGCTCTGCCCGGGCGGCACCAACCGCCTGACCGGCGAGCTCAGCGAGGGCTTCTGGGGCGCTTCATGCGACGCCGACGAGCACGAGGAGGGCGGGCTGTTCTCGAAGGCTGTCCTTCCCCGGGCGGTCCTCGCCAAGTCGCACGTCCCCGACCTGGCCAAGGTGATGCCCCCGTTCAACGTCGAGTCGATCGAGAAGACGCCCGAGGAGCTGATCATGCACAAGGCGTCGCGGCGCAAGGTCGAGTTCGAGAGCATCGAGTTCAACAAGCGCTTCCTCGCCACCGTCCCCAGCGAGTACGACCCGGTCGCGCTCCGGGAGACGTTCAGCCCGGGTTTCCTCGGGTGGGTGACGACGATGGACAACGAGATCGAGTTCGGCGTCTCCGAGCAGCAGCTGTGGTTCCTCTGGATGCTGCGCGAACGGACGCGCGAGGAGCTGGAGGCGGCGCTTGACAACGGCGGTCGCCTGTTCAAGCGCATCCGCAAGGAGGTCGAGGAGACGAATATCCACACGTACCCCGCCGGGCCGTGGCACGCCGGGCTCGAGCCCTTCCCCGCGAGCTGACCCCTCGGCTCAGGTGTGAAAGGCGGCGACTTGTCGCCGCAGCAGCATGTGATGTCAGGCGGCGGAGCCGCCGCAGGCATTTACTGGCTCTTGCGGTAGCGCCTGGCGGTCCTGTAGAAGCGGATCGACTTGGAGAGGTTGCGGCGGTAGCGCGCGAGCTCGCTCTCGTCCGGGAGCTCGAAGCCGCCGACGAGCTTGTGCGGCACCACGGCCCATCCGCCGCCATCCCGGACGAGATCGCCGCGGACCTGGAAGTTCTCCTGCCAGGTGAAGTCGGGGCTGTGAGCGTGAGCCGTCACGCACGCCGGGCCGGGGGTCAATGGGAGCTCGGCCGGGACCGCGCCCAGTGCGATACGACGCGATCCCCGGTCGAGGTTCACGGGCACGCGCACGGCGAGTGGAAAGCCGTCGGGCGCGACCCAGGCGAGGACCGCGGTCTCGTGGCGTCGGCCGAGCTCCTCGATCCGGCCGTCCCAGGCGACGCGTCCGCCGGCCTCGTGCTCATGCGGCTCGAGGGGCTCCTCGATGTGGCCGGACCGGACCTCGTCCATGTGGGAGTCGAGCAGCTCGGGAGCGCTCGTCACGTCCCCGCCCTCCCACACGAAGACGCGCTCGGGGCGGACGTGGACGTAGATGCGCGTGTAGTACCAGTCGAACAGCCCGCGGACCAGCTTTGGCGGATGCATGGCCTTGGTCGCCGGAAGCTTCTCCCCGGACTCGCGCCAGTAGCGCTCACGGTTGGCCGCGAGGTCTCGGTCGTCGACATCGGCGATGCCCTGGACGAGCACCTTGACCCCGCTCCCGATTCCGGAGCCCGTCGGGTCGGAGAAGAGCAGCGCGACATGTGGGTTGCGTCGCGCGTCGCGGGCCTTCTTCGGATACCCGAGCCCCGTCGTGACGTCGATGCACGGCCCGCCGTTCTCGTAGTACGGCGTCACCGGCCAGACGATGGGCTGCTGGCGCGAGTCGATCGTCGTGTACTCGCAGGTGACGAAGTCCCCGAACACCTCGCGGACCTCTTGCGGCAGGCTCGCGGTCACAGGCGAACGATAACCCGCGGCTAACCGACGTCGCGTTGAGGGACCACCACTGCAGCGGCGGCGAGGAGCACGGTCGCGTAGCCCAGGTAGATGAGCCCGGCAACGACCGGCGCGAACAGGTCGTAACCGGCGTTCTTGTCCGTGGCGCCGCTCAGGCCCATCGCCAGGCCCTGAAGGCTGAACCTCCCGTATCCGTTCACGAGACCCGCGACCACCGGGTCGATGACCGAGACCAGGATCAGGACGACGACCACAGCGGCGACCTGGCTGGTCACGAGCGATCCGAAGCCGACTCCGAAGACGGCCGCGAGCCCCGCGTAGACGATCGAGCCGGCCGCGATCGCCACGACGTCGCCGGTCGGGACCCCGAGTGTGCCGACGGCGTGTCCCTGGGCGGACAGCCACGGGATCGAGATCGCGATGACGAGGGCGGCGGTCACGACGCCCGTCAGTAGCCCGCCGAGCCCGTGGGCGATGCCCTTGGCGAGGAGCACGCGGCGGCGATCGGGCGCCACCAGGAAGGTCGAGGTGATCGTGCCGTGGCGGTACTCGCCGGCGGCCCCGACGACGCCCAGGATGATCATGAACAGGCCGGCGATCCCGATGTTGCTGAGCAGGGCGCGGGCGTCGTTGTTCCTCGTCGTGTGGCTCGTCGCCAGCGTGATCACAGTGATCACCACGGGCAGCGCTACCGCCACCAGGGAGAGCCACCAGAACGTGCGCGTGGTGCGCAGCTTGAGGAACTCGGACGCGATCAGCCGGGTCACGGTGATTCCGCCTCCGCATCCCGAGTGAGCTCGAGGAACACCTCCTCGAGCGACTGGTGAATCCCTTCGGCGACGAGCTCGTGAAGCGTGATGCCGTTGGCGGCGGCGAGATCACCCACCTTCTCGGGCGTGGTGTCCGACACCCTGATCAGGCCAGGCTCCGCGGCGCTCGCCGTCGGCCCCAGGAGCTCAGCCAGCCGATCGGCCTGGGGGCTGCGGACCCGGACGGTTCGCACCCCCTCCGCCTGACCCGTGAGCTCGGCCAGGGTGGCATGGGCGCGAAGCCGCCCGCGATGGATGACCACGACCTCGTCCACGGTCTGGGAGACCTCCGACAGCACGTGGCTGGACACGAGGATCGTGCGGTCCTGCGCGGCCATCGAGCGCAGGAAGTCCCGGAGCCACCGAATCCCCTGGGGGTCGAGGCCGTTGGCGGGCTCGTCGAGCACGAGCGTCTCGGGATCGCCGAGGAGCGCCGCCGCCAAGTTGAGTCGCTGGCGCATTCCCAGGGAGTACGCCTTGGTGCGCGTGCGCGCCGCCGAGGAGAGCTCCACGAGCTTCAGGACCTCGTCCACGCGACTCACCGGTAGCCCGGCGGCCCGGGCGATGATCCGCAGGTGGTCCCGGGCCCGGCGCCCGGGATGGAATCCCGAGGTGTCCAGGATCGATCCGACGCTGTGGGTCGGATCGGTGAGGGAGCGGTAGGGGCGGCCGTCGATCGTGGCGCCGCCCGAGGTGGGGTGGGCCAGGCCGAGGATGATCCGAAGTGTCGTCGTCTTGCCGGCACCGTTCGGGCCGAGAAAACCGAGGATCGAGCCGCCCCGCGCCTCGAAGCTGAGGCCGTCGACCGCGACGGTCCTCCCGTAGCGCTTGGTGAGGGATTGGACCGCGATCACGGCGTGTCAGTACCCCGGCTCGCCGGGGAGAACCACGCGACGGTCCTGCCCCTCACCGACGACGCGCGGGAGCACCGGCTCGACGACGCGATCGCGAGCGGCCTCGAGCACCTCGTCGGAGCTCGAGAACGGAAGCAGCGCCTCCAGGTGCTTGATCGTCGGGAAGACGAGCTCGAGGTCGCCGGAGCGATGCCGCTCGAGCGCTTGGCCGGGGGCGATCCAGGCGGCCTCGGTCGTCTCCTCGCCATCGGGGCGCGGGGGGGAGTGCGCCGGGGCGAGGGCGACGTAGAACCGCGTGTCGAAGCGCACCGGCACGAACTCCGGCGTGATCCAGCGCGACCAGGCGAGGAGCTCGGCGTCGGGCGCCAGCTCGATCCCGGCCTCCTCCTGCAGCTCCCGGACCGCGGCGGAGCGGTGGGCAGCGTCCTCGTCGGTGCCGTCCTCGGCGTCGACGCCGCCACCGGGGAAGACCCAGACGCCCGGCATGAACCTCGCCTCGGTGCTGCGCCGCACCAGCAGGATCTCGACACCCCTCTCACGGTGCTTTCCGCCTCGCCGCAGCAGGATCAGCGAGGCAGCCGGTCGCGGTTCCACGCTCATCCCTCGGCACCCTAGACGCCCGTGCACGTGGGCGCGATTAGGTCTAGTTTTAAGAGCGTGAGCAGCAGGAGAGCTGTGAACGCCTCGCTAGCGACCGCCGCGCTCGCGTTCGTGGCGATCGTGGTTCCCACCACGGCGAGCGCGGCTGCGGCGCACCGCGCGGCCAGCTTCCAGGTCGGCGCGGCGAGCGTCAGCTACACGCCGCCGAGGGCGGGCCAGCTGGCAAACGATCCGGCCAACTGCGATCACACGGGGCAGTTCAACGGGCCCCGGAAGTTCGCGTTCGAGGAGCCCTACCAGGACCTTCAGGGGTCCGGACACTTCGACTCCGGCGATCCCTTTGTGGACTGCAACGGCAACGGGCGCTGGGACGGCAACCTGCTGGGCGGAGGCTCGGACTCGCCCCGCTTCTACGACCACGTTGCCGACAAGGTTGGCGCGCGGGCGATGGTCGTCTCCAACGGCTCGCGGACGATCGCGGTGGAGGTGCTCGACAACGAGGGCGCCTTCAACGTGTACCTCCAGCGCATCCGGCGCCAGGTCCGCGCCGACGGCGTCCACCTGGACGGCATCTACATCAGCTCAAACCATGACGAGTCGGCGCCCGACACGATCGGCATCTCCGGCGTCAACGCGGCGACGTCGAGCGTCAACGCCTACTTCTCGAAGTACATGGTTCAGCAGTCCGCGAAGGCGATCGAGGACGCGGTGGCGAACCAGCGAAGCGCCACGATCCGCTACGCGGAAGCGAAGGAGCCGTCGAACCTGCGCCAGTGCTGGTCGTCGTATCCCTTCGTCGACGACCAGCAGATGCCGAGCCTGCAGGCGGTCGGCACGAACGGCAAGGTGATCGCCACGCTCGCGAACGTGAGCCAGCACGCCGAGTCGCTCGGGTTCAACCCCGACGAGGCGCAGAAGAATTGGATCAGCGCCGACTGGATCCATTTCTTCCGGGCGAAGCTGCAGCAGCGCTTCGGCGGTGTCGCCATCGAGATGGCCGGGTCGGTGGGGAGCGTCGAGACGCCGGAGGTGTTCTCGAAGGTGATCTCGCGCATCCCGCAGCAGTTCATCGACGAGAGTCACCCGGCGGGCTGTCGCACCCTGTTCGACCCGAACGGCCAGCCCGCGCCCGTGGGGTACGACCAGGAGACGAAGGCGCTCGGCCACTCGCTCGCGGGCGCCGTCGGCGACGCGCTCAAGTCGAAGGGGAAGCCCTCGCGCACCGGAGCGGTCTGGGGCAAGCGCTCCGACATCTGCGTCCCGCTCACCAACACCCTTTTCGCACTAGGCGCGCAGCTCGGCGTGTTCGCGGCCCGGCCCGGCTACACCGACAACTGCACCCAGAAGTTCCCGGTCGCGCCCAACGGCAGTACCTCCGGCGACGAGGTGAAGAGCCAGGTCGCGGCATTCCGGATCGGCGACGGGACGTTCATGTCCGTGCCGGGAGAGGTGTTCCCGTTCACCTATCTGCGGGGCTTCCTTGGACCGAACGACATGCCGAAGCCCGGGCCTGCGCTGCCGCCCTGGCCGATGCCGTACATGCACACGCCGTACCGGTTCATCGACGGGCTCGGCGAGGACATGGCCGGCTACATCTTCCCGGTGGGCAACGGCGTCGGTGTGCCGGGCGAGGACCCGGGCGGCAACGACACCGACCGCTTCGGCTGCGGCCATTCCGACGACTCCGAGGCCGCGAGCTCGCACACCAGCGACATCGCCGGCCAGGCGCTCGTCGGGATCCTGCAGAAGAAGTTCGGCAAGCCCGAGAAGGTCGCGCAGGGCCGCTACGTGCTGCCCGACGGCAAGCTCTCGCGCGACCCGCTGGGCGGCCCCGAGATCAAGTGCGACGTCGACACCCAGTTCAACTTCGCGGGGCGGGCCGAGCGGGTGTGGATCCCAGGCCGCGGCAAGATCAGGCCCGCAGCCTGGATGTCCCTCGACGGCCGCCGCCAGAAGCAGCCCAACCGGAATACCCGCGGCTACATCAACAAGCGGGGCAACCCGGTGTGGCTCGACGTGTACGAGCCGCTTCAGTAACCTCGCCGCCGATGCCGACCGAGACCCAGACCGCGCAGCTCTGGATCTGCACCTCATGCGGGTTCGTATATGACCCCGACGAGGGCGATCCGGACGGGGGCATCCCACCGGGCACGCCATTCGAGTCCATCCCGGACGACTGGTTCTGCCCCGTCTGCGGCGCGCGCAAGTCCGACTTCGAGCCCTACGAGGAGTAGGCCTCGCGACGGGCCGGCGCGGACGTCCCGGCGTATTTTGAGTTCACGCCCGCTCAGCGTGCTGATGCCCGGCGTCGGCATGCCGCGATCGCCCTCGCGCTCCTGATCTGGCCGGTGTCGGTCGCAATCGTCGTCTGGCAGGCGGTGACGGACGACATGATCTTGATCGCGCTGGGGATCACCGGCGGCGTCTTCCTGATCGCACTTGCATGGCTTGGTTGGTCGGCCTGGCTCACCACCCGCCGCGACCGTTCGG
This sequence comes from uncultured Actinomycetes bacterium, assembly GCA_963710955.1. GTDB lineage: Bacteria > Actinomycetota > Thermoleophilia > Solirubrobacterales > 70-9 > AC-56. The sequence goes on from CAVQCK010000001.1 coordinate 177,338, forward strand.
AGCACCCCGAGCCCGGATCGGACCCTGCATGAGGGCCGCCGCAGACCTCCTGCTCGTATTCGTGGCGCTCTATCCGATCGCGAGCGCGGCGGTCTGGATTGCCGGGGGCGTGCTGTTCTCGGCGCTGCACGAGCGCGGCGCTCAACCCGAGCTCGCTCCGGGCGAAGGGCCGCCGGTCTCGGTCCTCATCCCCGCCTTCAACGAAGAGGTCGACATCGGAAATGCCGTGCGCGCCGCGCTTCGCATCGACTATCACGACTTCGAGGTCCTCGTTCTCGACGACGGGTCGACCGATCAGACTGCGGCGCGGGCCTTGGAGGCGGGCGAGGGCGACCCCCGCCTGCGCGTACTTCGTGACGAGCAGAATCGTGGTAAGGCCGGGCGGCTGAACTCCGGCGCCCTGGAGGCGCGCGGCAAGTACCTCATGGTCCAGGACGCCGACGCGGACGTTCACCCGCTGGTCATGCGGGTGCTCGCCGCCCGGCTCGAAACGTCTCCGCGCCTTGCGGCGGTTGCTGGGGACGCCCGCGTCACCAACCGGGGGTCCCTGTATGCGGCACTGCAGACGCTTGAGTTCTCTGCGGTCATCGGCTTGATCCGGCGCACGCAGGCATTGCGGGCCAGCGTCGGCGTTGTCGCCGGCATCATCGGCCTGTTCCGGCGCGAGGCGTTCGTCGCGGTCGGCGGCTACGACGAGCGCATGGCCACCGAGGACATCGAACTGACCTATCGACTCCTGCTCGCAGGCTGGGAGACGACGTACGACCCGCGTGGACTCGTGGGAATGCGGGTGCCCACCTCGATACACCCCCTGTGGCGCCAGCGCCGTCGCTGGGCCCGCGGTCAAGGCGAGGTGATCAGAACCCATGCCCGTGAGCTGGTCAGGCCGCGGCAGCACCATCTGTGGCCGGTATTCGGCGAGAGCCTGCTGTCGCTCGCCTGGATCGCCGTCGCCGCCATCGTCATCGTCGTGACCGGCGTGCGCATCGCCGTGGGCGATCAGTCCGCCGTGATCTTTCTGCTACCGGCGTGGGGGGTGGCCGTCGCCATCATCACGACGATCCAGTTCCTCGTGGCGCTCGCGATCGAGCACCGCTACGACCGGACCGCGCCGCTGGCGCTCGTCACCGGGCCGCTCTACCCAGCAGCCTTCTGGCTTCTCAACGCGCTCTCCGCGCTCACCGCCGAGCTCCCGGCTGTGATCCTCGGGCCTCGCGGCGAGCGGGTGCAGTGGGACACGGTGCGGGAGCCGACCACCGGCGGAGAGGGCGGCTAAGGCCCCCGCCGCTACTCGAGCGCGTCCTCGCGGCGCTTGCGGACCACCGCTCGCGCGGTGAGCCAGGCGACGCCGACGATCAGCCCGATCGGCACCAGCACCGCGGCGCTGATCAGCAGGATTCCGGCCATCACAGTGAGCACCCGGCCGGCGTCGTGGAAGGCGTCGCCGATGCTCCAGGCACCGCCACCGCCTGAGTCGACCCCGGCCTGACCGCGGATCTCAACGCTCACTGGCACGAGGCGGATGCGGCTCTGCACCTGCCGGTACTGGTCCCGCGCGGCCGCGAGCTGATTCTCCACCACCTGCAGGCGGGCCTTGAGGCTCTCCTCCTCGGTGACCGTGATCGCATTCCCGAGCTTTCGAAGCAGCTCCGCCCGCTGGACGTTCAGGTCGTGGAGGTGGTTCTTTGCCGCGTCGAAGTGCTTGGTGATGTCCTTCACGCCCTCAGTGCGGGAGGTGACGTGCGCGAGCTTCGACAGGTCACCGAGCGCGGCCTGGAGGTGCTGCGCCGGGATTTTGAGCTCGAAGGTTCCGCTGCCCTGTTGTGAGCTCCCGCCCTTCGAGTTGCCGCCCAGCGGCACCGGAGTCGGCGCCGGAGCCTTTCCACTCGTGACGTTCGACGAGACGACGTAGCCGCCGTACCTGTCGACCACGCCCACCACGCCGTCGGCGACGTCACGCACGTCCTGCGGCTCCGTGCTGAGGACGAGGTCGGCCGTCTGCGCGACCTTGCGCGGCCCGCCCTGCAGCGCCAAATCACCGACGGGCGCCCGCGAGCCCGGCAAAGCAGGCGTCAGGTCTGGCAGAGACTTCTTGAAGCTCAGCTGACTCGCGTCAGGACGCTTCGCACTGCCTGCCGGTTCGGCCGAGCTTGCGTTACCCCCGGCCCCTCCGGTGCGGGCACGCGATGACTCAGGCGCCGACCCTGGCAGCGCCTGGATCGTCGGCCCCGACTGGCTCGACCCGCCGAGCTGGTCGCTCACGCTGATGCCCACGGCGCCGGCGACCAGGAGGGTCGCAACGGTGCCGACAGGGAGCAGGAGGCGGCGAGGGGGAACGGTCCTGAGCCGCTCTCGAAGGCCCCCGAGTGCGGTCCTGCGCTCCCCCTCGCCGCCATCGCTCACCCGGCCGTCCCGCGGGAAGCCCGCCGCAGCCCATTCGTCGAGCTTCGCGGCGAAGCCGGATTCGGGTGCGGGCGCCTCCTCGCGGGCGTCATGGGCGAGCTCGGCCAGGTCCTGGAGGTCGGGCGCGACGTCCAGGCCGAGCAGCCCGGCGTCCACCGCGGCCAGCTCGCGCTCGACGTCCGGATCGAGCGGCATGTCTTGGTCACGCAGCCTCATTGCAGGCCCTCCTCAGCTTCTGGATGACGCGGTGCACCTTCGTGCCCGCGTTGGTCTCCGAGACTCCGATGACCGCGGCGATCTCGGCGTTGGTGAGCCCGGCAAAGAACTTGAGCGCGACCAGCTCGCGCTCCCGCGGCGCCAGCTCGGCGATGGCGGTGCGCAGGGCCGCGCGCCGGATCGCGCCCTCGGCGCCCTCGTGCGCGGGGACGAGGCTCTCGTCCTCGGGCTCGGCGACGAGCCGGGCACGCCGGCGTCGCCGGCGGAGCTCGTCGAGCGCGGCGTTGCGCGCGATCCCGAACAACCAGGCCCGCCGGCTCCCGCGGCCGGCCCTGAAGGTTCGGCGCCGGCGGTAGGCGCGCTCGAAGGCCTGTGCCGTGACGTCCTCGGCGGCGGACCGGTCGCGCAGGAGCCCCGCGACGTAGGCGTAGACGTCATCCCGGCTTCGCCTGTACAGCTCCTCGAACTCGGCATCGACGTCACTCGGAGCCTGTGTGGCTGTCGCCGCCATCCCCGTCACACCCCTACTACGCTCGCGCGCACTCTTTATCACACCCAATATCGGCATTGGGCGGCGAGTCGCCCAGCGACGACGGGCTAGGCAGCGCGCGGGATCGGCAGCTCTTCGGTGTCCGGCTCGGGGAGCGCCTCGATCGCGGTCACCTCGCCGTAGGCGCCCGCGAACGCGGCGCGGATCGACTCGGTGACGATGTCGACCAACCGCTGCAGGTCGGCCTTGCTGATCGACAGCGGCGGCATGAGGACGATCACGTCGCCGAGCGGGCGCACGATGGCGCCCCGCTTCCGAGCTTCGAGGACGACCTGATGGCCGAGCCGCAGCGACGGGTGGTGCTCGCCCAAGTCGATGCCGACCATGAAACCGCGGCCGCGCACCTCGGCGACCTCGGGCATCTCGGCGACGTCGGTGAGCAGCTCGCCGAGCAAACGGATCTTGGGCTGCAGCCGCAGCAGGGTGCTCTCGCTCTCGAATGCGTCCAGGCTTGCGAGGGCGGCCGCGCAGGCGAGCGGGCTGCCGGTGAAGGTGTGGCCGTGGAAGAAGGTCCGCCCGTCCTCCGCCGCACCGAGGAAGCCCTCGTAGACCCGCTCGGTGGCGAGCGTCGCGGCCAGCGGCAGGTACCCGCCGGTGAGCCCTTTTCCGAGGCAGAGGAAGTCCGGCGCCACGCGCTCCTGCTCGCAGGCGAACATGGTCCCGGTGCGGCCGAAGCCGGTCGCGACCTCGTCGCAGATCAGGAATACGTCGTGGCGGTCGCAAAGCTCGCGCACCCGGCGCAGGTAGCCGGGCGGCTGGACGTGGATGCCGGCGGCGCCCTGCACCAGCGGCTCGACGATCACTGCCGCGACCTCCTCGGAGTGGAAGTCGAGCACGCACTCGAGCTGCTCCGCGTCGCCGGGCTCGACGTGATGCGTCTCGAACAGGAGCGGCGAGTACGCGGAGTGGAAGAGGCCGATCCCGCCAACCGAGACGGCGCCCAGCGTGTCACCGTGGTAGGCGTCCCGCAGCGAGACGAACGAGGTGCGCCTGGCGTGCTGCCCGCCGCGCTGCCGCCAGTACTGGAAGGCCATCTTCAGCGCCACCTCGGTCGCGGTGGAGCCTGAGTCGGAGTAGAAGACACGGTTGAGGCCCGGCGGGGCGATCTGGACCAACCGCGCGGCCAACTCGGCGGCGCTCCGATGCGTCAGCCCGAGCATCGTCGAGTGTGCGACCCGCTCGAGCTGGTCGTGCACGGCCTGGTCGATCAGGGGATGGCGATGTCCATGGACGTTGCACCACAGCGACGAGACGCCGTCGATGTAGCGATTCCCCTCGACGTCGATCAGGTCAGTGCCCTCGGCCCGCTCGATCTCGAGCGGCTCCTCCAGGCACCAGTCCCGCTGCTGCGTGAACGGGTGCCAGAGGTGGGAGTGGTCGAGGTCGGCAACCTGCGACATCGACGGCGACCATAGAACCCCCGGCGGCGGAAGCCTGCACGCGCGCCCCGACTGCACTAGGCTCTCCTGGTTGGCCCACGCTATGGACGTGCGGCACACCGACGTAACGGGGCATCCAGGGAAGGGAGCGGCATGAGGTTCAGGCTGGTAGCGGTAATCGCGGCATTGGCGGTGGGGGGCGCGATCTTCTCGGCCTCGGCCTCGGCAAAGGGCAGGGACGTCTTCAAGGTCTGTAAGCACGGCTGCAAGTACAGCTCCGTCCAGAAGGCCGTCGACAAGGTCAAGAAGGGCAAGAAGTCGATCGTCAAGATCAAGCCGGGGACCTACCACGAGGGCGTGATCTTCGGCGGCCACAAGTACGACAACCTGATCATCACCGGCACGACGAAGCCGAAGAAGACCGTCCTCAACGGGAAGAACGCCCGCATCCAGGGCCAGCCGGCGCAGAACGGCATCGACGCCGTCAACGTCGACGGCCTGAAGATCAAGAAGCTTTACGCCAAGAACTACCCGACCAACGGCCTGTTCATCCACGCCGATCCGGGGGACCACTGCCACGGCTTCGCAATGGACAAGGACTGGGCGTCGTTCAACGGCTCCTACGGCCTGTTCGCCAAGCACTGCACCGGCGGCAAGATCACCAACGGGAAGGCCTGGGGCCAGGGCGATTCCGGGATCTACATCGGCGAGACCCCGCCGCAGAAGGACCCGAAGTGGACCGACATCGGCAACGACAACGTCTTTGAGAACGTCCTGGGCTACTCAGGAACGAACTCGAAGTACGTCGACATCCACGATTCGATGTTCTACAACAACGGCGCCGGCGTCGTTCCCAACACCCTCGATTCGGAGGAGTTCCAGCCGAACGCTGACGGGAAGATCCGCAACAACGACATCTTCTGGAACAACTTCGACTACTTCCTGCCGAAGTCGCCGGTGAAGACGGTCTCCGGTGGGCTGGGAATGATCGGCAACCGCACGGTCAACTACCCGACTGGGGTCGGGGTGGTCCTGTTCGGCTCCAACGGCTGGCTCGTCAAGAACAACAACATCTTCGGCAACTTCATGTGGGGCGCCGCGTCCTTCTCGGATCCGTTCAACACCGCGGCGGTCAACATGAACAACACCTTCGTCGACAACAAGATGGGCAAGAACGGGACTGACAAGAACCAGTCCGACTTCTTCAACGACGGCTCCGGGAAGGGCACCTGCTTCAAGGGGAACTCGTCGTCGAGCTTCTATGTGAGTCCGACCGCGTCGCACCCGCAGTCGTTCCTGTATCCAAACTGTCCCGCGCCGAACAGCGCCGGCACCGGGACCAACCAGGGTGACGGCGCGAACAATCTCAAGGGACAGGTCGGGGCACTCGCCTCATTGGTCCTCGCGGATCCCGCGTGTTCGCAGCAGGATCTGTGGCTGCGACACTCGCATCCGGACTTCAAGGGGATCACGCCGATCGACACCAAGAACTTCGGCAAGTGCGCGAAGCCGAAGCCATGAGAACGCTGACCCGCATCGGCATCCTGGTGGCCCTGGCGGCGCTGTGCGTCGGCGCTCTGACCGCCACCGGCGTCGCGAGTCCGTTCGGCAAGGGGGGGCAGCCGGAGAAGGTCAAGGTCCTCGACGACTTCTACAAGCCCACCAACGTCAAGATCAAGAAGAACAAGAAGGTCACGTGGAAGTGGGGCCAGGACTTCAACTCTCACAACGTGACGCTGAAGAAGGGCCCGAAGGGCGTGAAGAAGAGCAAGTTCACGTCACAGACGAGCTCGGCAGAGGGCTTCAAGTTCACGAAGAAGTTCAAGAAGCCCGGTAAGTACAACTTCTACTGCACGATTCACCCCGACGTCATGAAGATGACGGTCAAGGTCAAGGGGTGAGGGTCGTACCGACCTCCTAGGGCGCGATGGACTTCGGGCCGTTCGATCGACGCCAGTTCCTGGCCGGCGGTGGAGCGGCGTTCGTCTGCACGCTGGCCGGGCACAAGCTCTTCGTCGACCAGCCGGCTGACCTCCCCAAGCTCGCGGGCAACGTCAAGGTCCCGCCGAAGGTCGCCGCGGCGAGCGGCCCCGCCGGCACCCAGTTCGTCTCGGACACGACGGCCTCGGCCGCGGTGCGTGCCCAGCGTCAGTACTGGATCAGCGCCGAGGAACGGGGCTGGAACATCGTGCCCACGGGCTTCGACGAGATGATGGACAAGAAGGTCAAGGGCGACACGCAGTTCAAGGCCTACACCTACCGCGCCTACTCGCCCAACTTCGGGGAGCCGCTCAAGCGCGGCAAGATCCCCGGCCCGCTGATCGAGGCAAACATCGGCGACACGGTCGCCGTTCACTTCCGAAACAAGCTCAAGGTGCCGGTGACCATCCACCCGCACGGCATCTTCTACACGCAGGAGATGGACGGCGCCTACAAGGGCAAGTACACGGACCCGGGGGGATTCGTCCAGCCGGGCGAGGAGTTCACCTATATCTGGGACGCTCATCCCGGCACCGAGGGGATCTGGCTCTACCACGACCACGGGCCGATGGACCCGATCCCGCTCTACAAGGGGCTGATGGGCCCGCTCATCATCCGCGACCCGGCGAAACCCAAGCCCGACGTGGAGTACTTCATCTTCATGCACGCGCTCCAGCCCGTGGCCACCAACCTGCCGCAGCAGTTCGGCTGCATGAACGGCCGCGCCTACGCGGGCAACACTCCGACGCTCGAGTCGAAGGTGGGCGACCGGGTGGCCTTCCACGTGATCGCGCTCGACAACGACTTCCACACGTTCCACGTCCACGGCCACCGCTGGGTCGATTCGGACGGGACGGTGATCGACACGAAGACCATGGGACCGGGGGACTCGTTCACTGCGGAGTTCACAGAGGACAACCCGGGGCGATGGTTCTACCACTGCCACGTGTTCAGCCACCTTCACATGGGGATGAACGGGTGGTACCTCGTCAGCTGAGCACACGGCGCCGCATCGGCCTCGGGGTGGGCGCGCTGCTCGTCGCCGCGATGCTGCTCAGTGCCGCGACGGCCGGTGCGGCGAACCGCCGCGTCGCGATCGGCCACTACCAGTGGTCGATCCCGCAGATCCATCTCAACCTCGGCGAGCACGTCACCTGGTACTGGGTGGGCCCGGACACCCTGCACTCGGTGACCGGCACCTCCCCGAACGACCAGGGCTGGGACTCGGATCCCGGGTTGAGCACGCCGCGGCACGACCTCGGCGACACCTACCAGCTCACCTTCAACCAGCCGGGCACCTACACCTTCCAGTGCAAGCTCCACTCGGGCGTCCGCGGCTCGGTGATCGTCTCCGACAAACCCGGCGATCCGAACAAGGAGGTCGACCCGGTCCCGAAGATCAACATCGACCTGAAGCCGCCGCACCTGAACGGCGTCAAGCTCCATTCGAACAAGTTCGGGCGCAAGGGCACGACCCTTCAATGGGGCACGAACGAGAAGTCGAAGCTCGACGCCGAGTACTACGAGGTCCGTCACGGGCACCGCGGCAAGTTCGCCGGATGGGACGACTGGAAGGGCCACGTCGGCTTCAACGACGCGGAGTTCGGCGGCAAGAGCAAGCACTTCGACGCGAAGCCGGGCCGCTACATGGCCATCATCCGGGCCAGCGACACGAGCAACAACACCGGCAAGAAGCGGACTCGCCGCTTCAGAGTCGGCTAGTCGCGGCCGGCCGCGATCGCCCAGGCGATGAAGAGCGCCTGCACCGGTAGGCGCAGGTAGAGCGCCAGGCGGCCGCCCGGCACCCGGTAGCGCTCCGGGTTGAGCGCCATGTGCACGTTGGCGGGGAAGACCGCGAGTAGCGTCGCGACGCTCCACGCCGACGCCGCCTTCCGCGTCCGCGGGTGCAGCACGCCCGCTCCACCGGCAATCTCCGCCACTCCGCTCGCATAGACGACCGCTCGCTTGTTCGGCAGCTGTGGCGGCACGATCGCGGCGTAGGCGCGGGGGATGACGAAGTGCATCACCCCGGCGAAGATGAAGAAGGGGCCGAAGAGTCGGCGCGCGCTCACATCTCTTGCGGCGGCTGCGCCGCCTTACCTGCCTGACTCGTCGCTAGACGCTCCTCGACAAACACCACCGAGACACTACGCGAGTGTGTGATGTGCGTCACACGAGCAACTATTTCATGCGCGAAATAGTTGCATCTGTGCAACTATTAATGAGTGCCAAGCGTCAGCCCGACTGAGACCAGGGACGGAGAGCGTTCAGCCGAGCTCCGCGAGACCGCGACACGGCTCGGGGCCTTCATGCGCCACGTATTCCTCTTCTCCGGTGGGGAGCACCTGCGAAAGATGGAAGAGAGCGGCCTCACCCTCACCCAGGTCAAGACGCTGCTTATGCTCGCCGGCCCCGAGGCCGACGAGCCCTACGCGGGGCGCGACATCGCGGAGCGGCTCCAGATCTCGCTTGCCTCGGTCAGCCGAGCGGTGGATGAGCTGGTCCGCAGCCGCCTGGTGACGCGAGTCGAGGATCCAGATGACCGCCGCGTGCGGCGTCTGACGATCACCGACAAGGGCCGGCGGCTAGCCGGCGAGATCGTCGCTTCGCGCATGGCCGACATGGAGGCCTTTGCCGCCAGCCTCACGTCCGCCCAGAGGCGCAAGCTCGACGCGGGGCTCGAGGCCGTGCTCGATCGGGGGGAAATTCAGGTCGTCGCCCAGGGCTTGAAGGAGGTCGACGGCGCATGACCCGCCACCAGACCCGCCTCATCACCGACGCCAACCGCAAGTGGTGGACGCTCGGAGCCATGTGCTTCGCGCTGTTCATGCTCATGCTCGACAACACGGTCGTCAACGTGGCGCTGCCGTCGATCGAGCGCGACCTTGGCTCGAGCCTCTCGAGCCTCGAGTGGATCGTCAACGGCTACACGCTGGCCTTCGCCGTCTTCCTGGCCACTGGCGGTCGTCTCGGCGACATCTTCGGGCGGCGCCGGACCTTCCTCATCGGAGTGACGATGTTCTCGATCTCCTCGGCCACCGCCGGGTTCGCCCCCAACACGGCTTGGCTGGTCGGCAGCCGGGTGGTCCAGGGGATCGGTGGCGCCCTGATGATGCCCGCGACCCTCTCCATCGTCACCAACGCGTTCCCGCAGTCCGAGCGGGGCAAGGCGATCGGGACGTGGGCCGGTGTCTCGGCCCTGGCGCTGGCGATCGGGCCCGTTCTCGGCGGCTTCCTGACCGAGGCGGTGTCCTGGCGCGCGATCTTCTTCATCAACCTCCCCGTCGGCATCGGGGCGGTCCTGGCGACGCTGTTCGCGGTCCGCGAGTCGCGCGACGAGACGGTCGGCCGCGAGGTCGACTACGCCGGCGTCGCGCTGCTGACTGGAGCTCTGACGGCGCTCGTGCTGGCGCTGATCGAGGGCAACTCCTGGGGTTGGAGCTCCACGTCGATCCTGGCGCTGTTCGCAGGCTCGGTCGTGATGCTCGCCGGTTTCGTGCTCGTGGAGCAGCGAGTGAAGGCGCCGATGGTGGAGTTCCCGCTCTTCGGCACCCGGAACTTCGTCGGCTCGAACGTGATCGCCCTGATCGTGACCTTCGCGATGATGGCCCAGTTCTTCTTCGTCGCCCTCTACATGCAGAACATCCTGGGCTACTCGCCGCTGCAGGCGGGCATCAGGTTCCTGCCGGCGACGCTGATGATCGTCCTGATCGCGCCGATCTCCGGGCGCCTCACCGACAGGATCGGTGCGCGCATCCCGATCACCGTCGGCCTGACCCTTACCGCCGGGGCGCTGGTCTGGCTCACCCAGATCGACCCGTCGACCACCTACAGCGACCTGTGGCCCTCGTTCATCCTCATGGGCATCGGCATGGCGCTCGTGATGTCGCCGATGTCGACCGCCGCGATGAATGCCGTCGCCGACGCCAAGGCGGGGATCGCGTCCGGGATTCTGTCCATGAACCGGATGATCGGCGGCACTCTCGGAATCGCCGTGATCGGCGCGGTGTTCCAGGCGGCAGCCCGCTCGGACATCGACTCCTCACTCGCCGGCACAGGCCTGACTGCGAGCCAGCGCAGCGACATCGCTCATGGCCTCGGCGGCGGTGTCTCCACGGTGCCAAAGGGCGTCAGCCAGGATCAGGCCGCACAGATCGCGTCCGCCTCCCACGACGCCTTCATCAACGCGTTCGCGACGTCGATGAAGGTCGCGACGGCAGTCGTGGTCGCCGGCGTGGTGGCCGCGATCGTCCTGATCCGCCCAAGCCGGAAGCACGAGACCGAGGCTCCGGCGGGCGGGGTCACTCCGGCCGCCGAGTTCGGCACCGGCGAACACAGCGTCGCCAGCTCCTAGGGCAGGCTCAGCACCGGCCAGCCCTCCGGCTGCGCGATGTCGATCCGCACGAGGGTCTCGACCCGCACCGCGCCGAGTCGCTCGATCGCCTCGCGGTTGGAGGCCTCAACCGGCGAGGGATCGGCCGGCCACGGCGTCAGGACGACGGCGGGCACGTCGAGCGCGACCGCCCGGGCCGCCTCGACGGTCATGAGCGTGTGGTTGATCGTTCCCAGGCCCGGCGACGCGGCGATCACCAGCGGGAGCGCCAGCTCCCGAGCCAGGTCGCGGACCAGGTAGCCGAGGGTTAACGGAACGAGGAGCCCGCCCACGCCCTCGGCGACCAGGAAGTCGCCTCGGGCGGCGGCCGCGTTTGCCGCGTCCACCAGCCGGCGGGGCTCGATCCGTTCCCCGGCCAGCTCCGCCCCGAGGTGCGGTGACACCGGGGGGCCGTAGCGGTAGGGGGCGATCTCGTCGTCGGACTGCTCCGAGCCGGAGGCGCGGCGCAGCAGCGCGTGGTCCGGTTCGCCGCCCTCCTCGAGGCCGCTGACGGCGGGCTTGAAGACCGCGACCCGCTCGCCGGCGTCCGCGTGCGTCCGTGCGATGACGGCGGCGGCGACGGTCTTGCCCACCTCGGTACCGGTGCCGGTGACGAAGACGCCGCGCAATTACCGCTAAGCGGCCCGGCGAAGCTGCGCCGGCGCCGGACCCGTCTCGGCCCGCGTGCCGGTCGCGCCGATCCCCAGCTCGTAGGCGGCCTGCGCGATCACCCGGGCCGCCGCGCAGAGGTCGTTCTGGCGGTGGTTCGCCATCACCGACAGGCGCAGGCGGGATGTCCCGGGCGGAACGGTCGGGGGGCGGATGGCCTGCGCGAAGACGCGCCCCTCGAGGGCGCGCTCGCAGAGCGCCATCGCGGGTTCGGCGTCGCCGACGACCACCGGGATGATCTGGGTCCGCGACGGCCCGGCGTCCAGCCCCTGCTCGACGAGCGCCTCACGCAGCGTCGCGGAGTTTCGCCGCAGGTGCTCGACCATGCCCGGCTGGCTGTCGAGCATTGCCAGCGCGGCGATCGCGGCGCCCACCGCGGGCGGCGGCAGGCCGGTCGAGAAGATGAGGGGCCGCGCGACGTTGACCAGGAGCTCGACGATCTCCGAGGTCGCGCACACATAGGCGCCGTAGCTGCCCAGGGTCTTCCCGAGTGTGCCGACCACCACGTCGACCTCGCCCGAGAGTCCCGCCTCCGCGACCGCGCCGCGACCGGCTGGGCCCAGCGACCCGATGGCGTGCGCCTCGTCGACGAGCAGCCGGCACCCGTGGCGGCGGGCGAGCTCCTGGATCTCGGCGATCGGGGCCACGTCGCCGTCCATCGAGAAGATCGAGTCGGTGACGATCAATGCCGCACGATCGCCGGCCTTGCGGAGTCCCCATGCGAGGTGCTCGGTGTCGCAGTGGCGGTACACGAATCGCTCGGCGCCCGAGATCCGGCAGCCGTCGATGAGGCTCGCGTGATTCAGCTCATCCGAGAACACGACCTGCCCGCGGCCCGCGAGCGCCGCGACCGTGCCGAGATTGGCGAGGTAGCCGGAGCCGAACAGGAGCGCGGCCTCATAGCCCGTGAACGTGGCAAGGCGCTTCTCGAGACGGTCGTGCAGCGACATGTTCCCCGAGATCAGCCGGGAGGCGCCCGCGCCGGCGCCGAAGCGCTCGGCGGCGTCAGCGGCCGCCTGGCGGACGCGCGGGTGGTCGGCGAGCCCCAGGTAGTTGTTGGAGCACAGCAGCAGGACCTCGGTCCCGTCGAGCGTCACCCGCGGGCCCTGCGGGCTCTCGATCAACCGGAGGCGGCGATGGAGCCCGGCCGACCGGAGGTCGTCGAGGCGCTCGCCGACGTCGGTCAACGCCTAGTCCCCCCAGCCAGCGGGCTGCGTGGCGGGATCAGGCTCTGGATAGGGGGGCGGCTTCTGCGTCTTCTTGATGACGCGCAGCTGCGTCGACGGATCCCAGAAGGGCGCCTCGGCCTGGCTGTCCACGAGCTCCTGCATCGGCGTCCTGGGCGTCTCGCCGTCGAGGTGGCCGGAGCGGTTATCGGGGCGCGGGTTGGCTCCGTTGTCCGGCTGGCGGGCGACGTTCAGGCCCAGGTCCTCGAACATCGCGCGGTCGTCGGCGGGCTCGGCTCCCAGCGTGGTGAGGAAGTTGCCCATCATCACGCCGTTGAGGCCGGCCTTCACGGCCAGTGGCTGGAGCTCCTCGAGGTTCTCCACGCGCCCGCCGCAGAGGCGAAACAGAGCGTCGGGCAGGATCAGGCGGAAGATCGCGACCCACTTCACAACCTCCCACGGGTCCATCAACGGGCGTTCGCCGAACTTGGTGCCGGTCCTCGGGTTGAGCAGGTTGATCGGCACCGAGGTGGGGTCGATCTCGGCGAGCTCGAAGGCCATCTCGACGCGCTGGCGGGGCGTCTCGCCGAGGTTGAGGATCCCGCCGACGCAGCTCTCGAGGCCCGCTTCCTTGACGGCGTCGATCGTGCGGATGCGGCCCTCGTAGCGGACCGTCGTGGAGACCTCGGGGTAGTACGAGCTCGCGGTCTCGACGTTGTGATGCACGCGCTGGACGCCCGCGTCCTTCAGCTTCTTGGCACGCTCCGGCGACATGTGGCCGATCGACACGCAGCGCTTCAGATTGGTGTTCTCGGAGACGAGCCGCGCGCCCTCGATGATCTTCTCGAAGTCGCGGCGGGACAGGCCCTGGCCCTGGGTGACCATGCAGAAGCGATGCGCCCCCGCGGCCTCGGCGGCCTTGGCGTGCTCGAGGATCTGGTCCGGCTCCATCATCGCGTGCATGGGCGTGTCGGCCTCGGCGTAGCGCGACTGGGCGCAGAACCCGCAGTCCTCCGCGCAGCCGCCCGACTTCGCGTTCACCAGCGAGCACATGTCCGTCGAGTCGCCGAAGCGCTCGGTGCGCACCTCCCAGGCGCGCTCGACGAGGGTCGTGATCTCCTCGTGCGTGGAGATCACGGCGAGGTCCATGGCCTCCTCGAACGTGATCAGCGGAGGCATTCGAGAGCGGTGTGTCTCAAGGTCGGCTCGACGGCCCCGGTGACAGGCACGCGCGAAGGCTAGGAATCGCCTCGGACGGCCTCAGTGCATACGATGCCCGGGCTTGCCGGGGAAGCTCACGTTCTGGAGGCGACGCATCACCGCCATCCTTCTCGTGGCGGCTATCGCGGCTGCCGTGTGGGTCGCCTTGGCGGACGGCACGCCCAAGCGCGAATCGCGTGCCGACAACCTCTCGTTGACCGAATTGGCTGGCCAGCGCCTGGTCACGGGCTTCTCGGGAGGGAGCCCGCCGCAACGGGTCAAGCGCCTGATCGGCCAGGGCAAGTTGGCCGGGGTGATCCTCTTCAGCGAGAACCTTGGGTCCAGACACCACGCGCGGCGGCTCATCCGCAAGCTGCAGGCGATCAAGCGCCCGCATCACCTCCGCAGCCCGCTCCTGATCAGGATCGACCAGGAGGGCGGGCTGGTGAAGCGGCTAGCCGGGCCGCCGAACGCGTCGGCGGAGGAGATGGGCAAGAGGGGTAAGCGTTACAGCGCCCTGCAGGGGGTGAAGACAGGGGAGAGCCTGAAGAGCGTGGGGGTCAACGTCAACCTCGCGCCCGTGCTCGACGTCGGCCGGCGCGGGAGCGCGATCCGCGCCGAGCATCGCAGCTTCGGCTCCAAGCCCGGTCGCGTGATCGACACGGCGGTCCCGTTCGCGATCGGGATGCAGGGTCACGGCGTCGCCGCGACCGGCAAGCACTTCCCCGGCCTCGGCTCGGCGAAGCAGAACACGGACGTCGCCGTCCAGAAGATCAAGCTTTCGCGCTCGAAGCTGCGCAAGGTGGACGAGCGCCCCTACGGTCCGTTCGCCGAGGAGCGGGGAGACGTGGTGATGCTGAGCACCGCGGTCTACACGCACTTCTCTCACCAGCCGGCGATCGCGACGAGGAAGATCGCGACCGGCGAGCTGCGCCGCCGTATCGGCTTCAAGGGCGTCTCAATCACGGACGCGCTCGAGACCCCGTCTGTCGACCACTTCGGCGGCCCGGTTCCAGTGGGCGTGGACGCCGTGAAGGCAGGGACCGACCTGCTCCTCTACACCGACGACGGCGATGCGGCCAAGGCGAGTCAGGCGCTCCAGAAGCAGCTGAAGTCCGGGAAGCTCAAGCGGGCACCCGCCGAGCGCTCCGTGAATCGTGTGCTCAGGCTCCGGGCCGGGTTGGGCAAGTAGGGAGCGGTCCCGGCAGGAGTGCCGGGTCAACGCAATCCACGTCCGGAAAACGGACGCGGATTGCAGTGATCTGGCGGATCCGCCTCCCTACCCAGCCGAGGCCATGTCGGCGCCACCAGCCGGATGGGGCTCGTCGCTACCGCCCGCGCCACTCGGGCTTTCGCTTCTCGGCGAATGCCCGGATGCCCTCGCGGAAGTCCTCGGACTCGAAGCACGAGCGGCGCAGCTCGATCAGCTCGCGCTCCTGCTCTGAGGTGAGGCGCGGATAGGAGTTGAGCGTCTCGATCGCTACCTTGTTACCGCGGGCGCTGAGGGGGGCGCCCGCTGCGATCTCCGACGCCAGCGCCACGGCCTCTTCGGGGAGCTTGTCGTCGGGGACGGTGTCGTTGACCAGACCGATCGCCATCGCCCGCGGGCCGCTGATGTTGCGGCCGGTGAGGAAGAGCTCCTTCGTGCGGCCATATCCGACGACGTCGATGAACTTCTGCAGTCCGGTGTGGCTGTAGATCAGCCCGAGCTTCACCGGGGGCATACCGAGCTTGGCGCTCACCGCGCACAGGCGGAGGTCGCAGCGGACCGCCAGCTCGAGTCCGCCGCCCAGGCAATGGCCGTTGATGGCGGCGACCACGGGATAGGGATGCGCGCTGATCGCCTCCATCGCGTCGTGGAACGGATGGGCCACGAGGGCCTCGGCGTCGGTCGAAAACGTGTCGTCCGGAATCCCGGCGATGTCGTAGCCGGCGGAGAAGAGATCGCCGTCGCCGGTGATGACCACGCAGCGGATCTCGATGCCGCGATCGAGCTTCGGCATCGTCTCGGCGAGCGCGTTCAGGATGTCGTGGTCGAGCGCGTTGCGGCGCTCGGGGTTGGAGATCGTCAGGCGGGCGACTGCGGGAGCCGGGTGGTCCAGGACGAGCTTGCCGCCTGCGAGCTCGGTGCGCTCGCCGTCCGCGTCGGGCGGCATTACTCGAGGACGACGAGGACGTCGCCCTCCTGGACCGACTGGCCCTCCTCGCAGCGGATCTCCTTGACCGTGCCCGGGTCCTCCGCCTCGACCGGCATCTCCATCTTCATGGACTCGAGGATGGCGACCGTGTCGCCCTCGTCGACCTTGTCGCCGGGCGAGACCTCGATCTTCCACACGGTGCCAGTGATGTGCGCGGGGATCTCGATCGCCATGGCGCGGCAGAATAACCGCCTTGCCGGAGGAGGGAACAAGCGAGGTGGTCGTGATCGTCGCCGCACGCGACGAGGCGGATCGAATCGCGGCGACGCTCGATGCCCTGAAGGAGGCCTTCCCTGGCGGCCGCGTCATCGTCGCCGACGACGGTTCCAGCGACGGCACCTCCGATCTCGCGCTCGCCCGCGGCGGGGAAGTGGTGAGCCGCCGCAGGCCCCACGGGAAGGGAGGCAGCATGACCGCCGCGGCCGCGACCGTCGCTCGGCTGGCCGAGCTCGACGACCCGCCAGTGTTCGCGCTCTGCGACGGAGACCTCGCCGCATCGGCCGGTGAGCTGCGGCGACTCGTCGACGCCGTCGACGCCGGTGAGTGCGATCTGGCAATCGGGGCCTTCTCGAGGCGCGTCGGCGGGGGCTTCGGTGTCGCGCTGCGCTTCGCGCGCTGGGCGATCGAGGGCCGCTGCGGGTATCGCGCCGGGGCGCCGATCTCGGGCCAGCGCGCGATGAGCGGCGAGGTCCTCCGAGCCGTAGTGCCCTTCGCCCCCGGCTACGGCATGGAGACGGGGATGACGATCGACGCCGTCCGGGCGGGATTCACTGTCCGCGAGTATGAGCTCGAGCTGGAGCACCGGGCCACGGGACGGAGCGCCCGCGGCTTCGCTCACCGGGCGCGCCAGCTCGTCGACTTCGCCCGCGTGTGGTGGAGTCGCAGATAGGTTGCTGGCGTGATTCTTGCCATTGACCAGGGCACGACCGGCACGACGTGCCTGGTCTTCGACCGCGAAGGGCGCATCGCGGGTCGCGCCTACTCGGAGTTCGAGCAGCATTTCCCCAGGCCCGGCTGGGTCGAGCACGACGCGACGGAGATCTGGGAGGTGACGCGCGGGGTCGCCGCCGAGGCGATCGCCGACGCCGGCATCGAGGGCGCGAGCCTCGAGGGGATCGGCATCACCAACCAACGCGAGACCGTCGTCGCGTGGGACCCGGGATCCGGGGAGCCGGTCCACAACGCCCTCGTCTGGCAGGACCGCCGGACGGCGGCGCGCTGCGACGAGCTTCGCGAGGCCGGTCACGAGGGCCTCGTGCGGGAGCGGACGGGCCTCGTCATCGACCCGTACTTCTCGGGCACGAAGATCGAGTGGCTCTTGCGAAACGTCGAGGGAGCCCGAACCGCCGTCTTCGGGACGATCGACTCCTGGCTCACCTTCAAGCTCACGGGCCGCCACGTCACCGACTACTCGAACGCGTCGCGGACGATGCTCTTCGACATCCGCAGGCTTGTCTGGGACGAGGAGCTCTGTGCCCTTCTCGGTGTCGATCCCGGCTCGCTGCCGGAGCCGGCTCCGTCCGCCGTCGATTACGGAACCACCCGGGAGTTCGGCGGCGAGGTGCCCGTGGCCGGCATCGCGGGGGACCAGCAGGCCGCCCTGTTCGGACAGCGCTGCGCTCGGCCGGGGCTGGCGAAGAACACGTACGGGACGGGCAGCTTCGTCCTGCTGAACACGGGAATCGAGGCGCCCGAGCCGGGGCAGGGGCTGCTCACCACCGTGGCCTGGGGAATCCAGGGCAAGACCGACTACGCCCTGGAGGCAGCCGTCTTCGTCACCGGCGCGGCCGTCCAGTGGCTGCGTGACGGGCTCGGGATCATCGACGCGGCGGCCGAGACCGAGGAGCTGGCCGCCTCGCTGGAGGGAAACGACGGCGTCTACTTCGTGCCGGCCCTCACCGGCCTGGGCTCGCCTCACTGGGACCCATACGCCCGGGGGACGATCGTCGGGCTGACGCGCGGGTCGTCACGGGCGCACCTTGCGCGCGCGGCGCTCGAGGCGATCGCGTACCAGACCGTCGACGCCGTTCGAGCCCAGGAGGCGGCATCGGGCAGGGCGCTCGAGCTCCTGAAGGCGGACGGTGGCGCCGTCGTCAACGGCTGGCTCATGCAGTTCCAGGCCGACGTGCTGGACGCACCGGTGGTGGTGCCGGAGATCACCGAGACCACGGCGCTCGGCGCCGCGTATCTCGCCGGGATCGCGACGGGCACGTGGGACGCCGGCGAGCTGGACTCGATGTGGCGCGAGGCGGCACGGTACGAGCCTCGAATGAGCGCGGACCAACGGGAGAGCCTGCTCGCCGACTGGGCGCGGGCGCTCGAGCGAGCCAAGGGCTGGGCGTGCCCGGAATAGGGCTTGAAATTGGGCGCCGTCACCCCCGTAACCCCCCTGTTCCGGCGGGGTAGGAGCGACTAGCCGAACGCCGGCAAGCTCGCGATGCCCGATCTCAAGCCACAGGTCTACAAGGACCCCCGCCCCGCGGAGTACTTCGACCGCTTCCACGAGCGCGCTCGTACCCGCGAGCCGGATTGGATCTACGACGTGGCCCGGGTCATCCTGACGCCTCCCTGCCTCCTCGCTTACCGGCTCCGGGCGATCGGTGAGAAGAACGTGCCGACGACGGGCCCCGTGATCCTGGCGCCCAACCACTTCAGCCAGTGGGACCACTTCTTCGCCGGCGTCTTCATCCGGCGGAAGGTGCGGTTCATGGCCAAGTCGCAGCTCTTCACGAACCCAATCATCAAGTGGATCTTCAGGCACGGCGGCGCGTTCCCCATCCGGCGCGGCCACCACGACGAGGAGGCGTTCACGACCGCCTTCACGATCCTCGATCGCGGCGGCTGCATGCTGATGTACCCGGAGGGCGGGCGCTCGAGGACCGGCGGGATCGCCGAGCCGCGGCCCGGGGTCGGCCGGATTGCGCTGCAGTCGGGCGTTCCTGTCATCCCAGTGGCCATCCATGGCTCGGCGGGCGTGCGCGGCTGGCGCAAGCTTCGGTTCCCCAAGGTGACGGTCCAGTACGGCGAGCCCCTGACCTTCGACGTCGTTTCCGAGCCCACCCGCGACCAGCAGATCGGGGTCGCGACGGAGATCTTCCAGCACGTCCGCGAGATGTACGACACCCTCGACGCAAAGGGGCGCCGCGGCGTGATCAAGGCGTTGCGCGAGGGAATCCCGAGTCCGGCCGAGCAGAAGCTCCCGGCCGAGCAGTCCCGCTAAGGGGCCTCAGGGCGGGTCAAGCGACCGGGTAAGCCCGGCTGAGAGGCGGCGTGCAGTCCGTCTACTCGTACTTCGCTTCGAGCTCGGACCACTGCTGCGGGTCGTGCCCGGCAATGATCACCGCCTGCGGGTACTCGCGGTGAAAGAGGCGGAGCTCTTGGAGGGAGCGGCGCCACAGGTGAGGATCAGCCGGGCGCGGCTGGCCGGGGCCGCCCTCGAGCTGGTTCACCGTGTAGACGGCGTCGCCGGCGATCACGAAGTCACGATCCTTGAGGCGCAGGATCACGCACATGTGGCCCATCGAGTGGCCGGGGGTGAACGCGAGGTGGATGCTCCCGTCGCCCAGCAGGTCGAAGGTGCGCCCGAAGGTCGAGTACGAGCCGACGTGCCTGCCGTTGAAGTCGATCAGCCGGTAGTCGAAGGCGAAGTCGTAGTGCTCGGGCCTGTAGCCGCGGAGGATTGGCCGCGAGCCGGTGGTGGCCGCCTGCCACTCAGCGTCGCTCAGCACGAAGGTAGAGCCGGAGAAGTCCTGGATCCCCGACGCGTGGTCCATGTGCAGGTGGGTCATCAGGACCAGGCGGATTGAGCGCGGGTCGGCTCCGCGCTCGCGGAGCTGCGCTGGAAGGTCGCGTCCCGGCTCCACGCGCGGCTCGGCGACCCGGGCCGCCAGGCGGCCGAAGTTCTCGCTCGGGCTCGCAGCGATCGAGGAGTGGAGGCTCGTGTCGACCAGGATGTGGCCCGCGGTCGGATGCGTGATCAGGAATGCCGGGCACGGGACCCACAGCCACTTGGAGCGCGGCGTGAAGAGTCCCATCGCCTTCAGGTTCTCGAATGGCCCGCCCGGCGCCTCCATCGCCTGGAGCGGCCAGTGCACCTCGCCGCCCGAGAGGGGCTCGACGGTGACGCTGGCCCTGGCGTTGCCGCCGGGCAGGGGCTCGCTGAGCCACTTCGGTTCTGCCGTGACCTTCATGGGCCGGTCAGCGTAGCGGGGGGCGATTCACATTAAGCTCGCCCCGGATGGCTGAGCAAGAAATCACCAAGAAACCGCACCTGCCAGTTTCGGGGACTGGCGTCCCCTCACCAGAACCCATGCACATCTTCCGCGAGGGCCTGCTGCAGGACCAGGTCTGCGTCGTGTCGGGTGCAGGAACGGGCCTCGGCAGGGCAAGCGCGTTCGAGCTCGCCTCCCTGGGCGCCACGGTGATCGGCTGCGGACGGCGCCCGGAGCCGCTCACCGAGACCGTGAAGATGATCGGCGACGCCGGCGGGACCGCCGAGGCCCAGTCAATGGACATCCGGGATGCGGAGGCCGTCGACGCGCTGTTCGATGGCGTCCTGGAGCGCCACGGGCGGGTCGACGTGCTCGTCAACAACGCGGGCGGTCAGTTCCTGAGCCCCGCGGAGGCGATCACGCCCAAGGGCTTTCGCACCGTCATCGAGCTGAACGTCCAGGGGACCTGGCAGATGACGCATGCGGCCGCGACCAAGGCGTTCATCCCACAACGCTCGGGGAAGGTCGTGAGCGTCACGCTCTCGCCCCACAACGGGATGCCCGGCATGGCGCATTCCGGCGCCGCGCGGGCCGCGGTGGAGAACATGATGCGCACGCTCGCGATCGAGTGGGCCCGGTTCGACATCAAGCTCTGCGCGATCGCCGCCGGGCAGTTCGACACCGAGGTGATCCGCACGAAGTACCCAAAGGAAGTGAGCGAGAACGTCGCTCGCACGATCCCCCTCCAACGCCTTGGGACGCCTGAGGAGATGGCCTGGATGATCGCCTATCTCGCGTCGCCCGCCGGCGACTTCCTCTCGGGCTGCGTGATCACGATCGACGGCGCCCGGGACAACTGGTTCGGCCCGTGGCCACCTCCAGGCGCGACCGGCGAGTCCGGCGAGCCGCTCGCGGAGGAGCGCAAGAACCCCTCCCCCTAGGCGGGATGGGGCTAGGTGGTCATGCCGCCGAACTGACCGCCGGTCACGTTCAGGATCTGCCCGTGCACGTAGTTCGCCAGGTCTGACGCCAGGAACAGGACGGGGCCCGCTGCCTCGCCGGGCTGAGCGGCGCGGCCGAGCGGGATGATCATCGCCGCCATCGCGCGCTGCTGCTCAGGGATGCCGAGCTCGATCTTCTCGCCCTCGCGCTCGATCGATCCGGCCTCCTCCTTCGCCGCGGTCAGGCGGGTCTCGACGAAGCCGAACGCGACCGCGTTGACGTTGACCTTGAACTGGCCCCACTCCTTGGCGATCGTCTTGGTGAGCCCGGTGACGCCGGCCTTCGCGGCCGAATAGTTCGCCTGGCCGGCGTTGCCCATCGTCCCGGAGATCGACGTGACGTTCACGATCTTGCGGAACACCTCGTGGCCCTCACCGCGCTCCGCCTTCGCCGCCTCGCGCCAGTGCGGCGCCAGGGCGCGGATCATCCGGAAGGGGACGATCGTGTGGATGTCGAGCATCGCCTGGAACTGCTCGTCGCTCATCTTGTGGACGACGCCGTCCCAGGTGTAGCCCGCGTTGTTCACGACGATGTCGACCTGGCCGAAGTCGTCGTAGGCCCGGGCGACCAGCTCGTCGCAGACGCCCGGTTTGGTGAGGTCGCCCCCGAACACGGCGGTGTCGCCGCGGATCTCGCCGGCGGCCTGCTCCGCGACGTCGCCGTCGATGTCGTTGATCAGCACCTTGGCGCCCTCGCTGATGAAGAGCTCGGCCGTGGCCCGGCCGATGCCCCGCGCCGAGCCGGTGATGATCGCGGCCTTGCCGTCAAGTAGTCCCATCTGTGTGGTTTCTCCTTCCGAAACTGTCTGAGGTCGGCGGGAACCGTATCGGTGCGGCATCCCCGTGGTAGCGTCGGCGCGTGGGCGAGGAGAACGCCGAGGTCATCCGCCGCCTCTACGAGGCCCTCGATGCTCGCGACGGCGACGCCATGGCGGCCTGCTACACGCCCGACGCGCAGTTCACCGACCCGGTGTTCGGGGACCTGGAGGGCCGCGAGGTCGGCGCCATGTGGCGGATGCTCTGTGAGCGAAGCGACGACCTCTCCGTGGACCTGGTCGACCACGGCGCAAAGGGGGACGACGGCTGGGCCAACTGGGTCGCGAGCTACACGTTCACCCAGACTGGGAGGCCGGTGGTCAACGACGTCCGGGCCGCTATGCGGTTCCGCGACGGGCTGATCGCCGAGCACCGGGACAGCTTCAGCCTCCACAGCTGGACGCGCCAGGCGCTCGGGCCTCCAGGGCTCCTACTGGGCTGGAGCCCACTGGTTCAGAGGCCGGTCAGGCGCCGCGCTCGCGAGAGCCTCGACGAGTTCCTGGCTGCCGACGCAGGCTAGGACAGCGTCCGGGCGATCACGAGGCGCTGGATCTCGTTGGTGCCCTCATAGATCTGGGTGATCTTCGCGTCGCGCATCATGCGTTCGACCGGATACTCGTTGACGTAGCCGTATCCGCCGAGTACCTGGACGGCCTCGGTGGTCACCCACATCGCGTTGTCGGAGGCGAACAGCTTCGCCATCGAGGAGTACTTGCCCATGTCGCGCTCGCCGGCGTCCACCTTCGCGCAGGCGCGGTAGAGCAGCTCGCGAGCCGCGGCGGTGCGCGACTCCATGTCGGCCAGCTTGAACTGGATGCCCTGGAAAGCCGCGATCGGCTTGCCGAACTGCTGGCGCTCCTGCGCATAGGCGGCCGCGTAGTCCGTCGCCCCCTGTGCAATGCCCACGGCCTGGGCCGCAACGCCGAGCCGCGAGCGGTCGAGCGTCGACATGGCGACCTTGAAGCCCTCGTTCTCGGTGCCGATCAGGTTCTCCTCGGGCACCCGCACCTCATCGAAGATCGGCTGGCCGGTGGGCGAGCCGCGGATGCCCATCTTGTGCTCGAGCTTGCCGACCGAGAAGCCGGGGCGGTCCGCCTCGACGACGAATGCGGAGATCCCCCGCGAGTGGCCGGCCTCGGCGTCGGTCACGGCGAACACGACGTAGAAGTCCGCGACACCGAGGTTGGTGATCCAGTTCTTGGTTCCCTCGATCACCCACTCGGAGCCGTCGCGGTGGGCCTTCGTGCGCATTCCGCCGGGGTCCGAGCCTGCGTCGGGCTCCGAGAGCGCGAAGGCCGGCGACCACTCGCCCGAGGCGCACTTGGGCAGGAAGCGCTGCTTCTGCTCGTCGGTACCGAAGAGCTTGATCGGGAGCGTCCCGAGCTCTTGGATCATCAGCATCAGGGCGCTCGAGGCGCAGGCCTTGGCGACCTCCTCGACGGCGATGTTCAGCATCAGGGTCCCGGTCCCGGTGCCGCCGTGCTCGGTGTCGAAGGGCAGCCCGAACAGGTCGTGCTCGGCGAAGAGCTCGCGCAGGTCGCGCGGGTACTCGGCGTCGGCGTCGATCTGGGCCGCACGCGGGGCGACGCGGTCGACCACGATCTTGCGGATGGTCTCCTGGAAGTCGAGGAACTCCTGGGGGAGGGAGTACGTGGCGGTGGGCTCCGTCGCGGTGGCCATCGCAGGCAGGTTATCCAGCGGCGCCGGTTAGGCTGGCTCCCGATCGCTCGGCCCGAGCCACGGACGGGCAAGACGAAGGGAAAGGATTCGAGATGCCAGGGGAATACAGCCAGGCGACCCTGCAGGCGCACTTCGAGAGCATCAACAAACGGCTGCGGATGATCGAGGAGCAGCTGGTGCGGATCTCCGAGACCGGCGGGTTCGCGTACACGCCCTCGTGGTCGCAGGTGCCCGAGGAGGTCGTCGCCCTGGCCGGCGAGGGGAAGCAGCTCGAGGCGATGAAGCGCTACCGAGAGCTGACCGGGGCGAACATGGACCAGGCGCGGGACGTGGTCGTCGGCCTCTGAGGACGCCTCCGATCGGATGAGGAAGAAGGAGCCGATCGGAGGATTGCCATGACTAGCCCCGGCCGGGAAAATCGGTTCGTGCTCAGGTTGGGTCCCGTCGTTGTCGCAAGCGCGCTGGTGGGCGCATTGGCCTTCCCGGGCGGAACGCCTGCCGCGACCGTCTCGACCGCCACCTACCAGGGGGCGATCACGCCGAGCGGCTCGGTGGCCTTCGACGCGAAGGTCCGAAACGGCAAGGTGAAGCGAATCCTCGGCAACGCCGGGCCACCGCCGAGCGGCATCACCTTCACCGAGCTGCCGATGACCTGCGATCAGGGAGCGACGCCGATCGACGTGACGATCGTCTCCAACCTGTGGGTCGACGACGGACACGTCCGGATCCGGGCCAAGACCATCGACCCCGCCCTGCACGGGAAGCTTCGTGGGCACGGGGTCTTCACCGACGACTACAGCTCGGTCTCCGGCACCGTGCGGTCGCTGGGTGACTTCGGCGACTCGGCCACGAACTGCGACTCCGGCCGGCTCGACTGGTCGGCGACCGTCCAGCCGGCACCGGACCCGGGGGGCGACGGCGCGCCGTCGCCCTCAATCCTGCGCGCCCGCTAGCCCGCCGCCTATCCTCCGCGGCTCGATGTCCGACCGGGCCCCCCGCATCCTCATCCTGTCGGCGTCGATCGGCGAGGGGCATGACCTGCCGGCGCGTGTGCTCGCGGACGGGATCCGGGACGCCGAGCCCGGCGCGCAGGTCGAGATCCAGGACTTCCTCGGGTTCATCCGCCCGATCCTGCGCCGGATCATCATGGGGGGCTCGCAGTTCCACTCGGAGTGGGGCGGGCGCATGTTCGACCTCGAGTTCAAGCTGATGACCGAGGTCCGGCCGACGATCTGGATCGGGGGCACGTTGGGGAGGGCGCTCGGCGGCCGTGGCACCGAGCGGGCGGTCGCCGCCGCGCGGCCCGACGTCGTTGTCTCGACCTACCCCGGGGCCACGGAGATCCTGGGGCAGCTGCGGCAGCGGGGGAGGGTCAAGGTGCCGGTCGTCTCGGTGATCACCGACCTCGCGGCGCTGCGCTACTGGGCGCACCCCGCGGTCGACCTGCACCTGATCACCCACCCGGAGTCGGACGCGGAGGTTCGCGCGATTGCCCCCGCGAGCGAGATCGTGTGCGTTCGCGGGCTGACCGACCCGAGCTTCTACGAGCCGCGTGACCCGGCCGAGGCCCGCCGCGCCCTGGAGTTGCCGGCCGAGCGCCGGGTCGTGCTGGTGTCCGGCGGCGGCTGGGCCGTGGGCGACCTGGCCGGCGCGGCTGAGGCCGCGATCGCCGACGGCGCGACCGCCGTTTGCCTGTGTGGCCGCAACGAGGAGGTGCGTCAGGCCCTGGCCGGGCGATTCGCCGGCGACGACCGGGTCGTGGTGCTCGGCTTCAGCGACCGGATGGCCGAGCTGATGGCGGCCGCTGACGTGCTCGTCCACTCGACCGCCGGGTTGACCGTCCTGGAGGCGCTGATGGAGGGCTGCCGTGTGATCTCCTACGGCTGGGGGCACGGCCACGTGCGCGTCAACAACGAGGCCTACCGCAGGTTCGGCCTGGCGCGGGTCGCGACCGACCGCGAGGAGCTCGGACGTGCGCTCACCGCGGCGCTGGCCGAGCCCAGGGCGCCGGACCGGTCGTTCGAGTCCCTCCCGGAGGCCGCCTCACTCGTTCTGGGCGCCGCCCGCGCCGGCGGGCTCGGCTGAGCGAGGCTCGGACTCGGCCTCCGCGATCACGCCGGCCACCGCCGGCGAGCTCGCGAGGAGCCCGACTCCGGCGACGACGCCCAGCAGGGCGCCCACCAGAACGCCTCCGTGGAGGGGCGTCGAGCTCCAGCTCTCGCCGCCGACCAGGGGCGCGAACGCCACCGGAATCGCGATCTGCATCGCCAGCACCGTCGGGGCGACGCGGGTGGCCGGCGCTCGCTGAAGCGCCGTCGATTCGCTGATCAGGCCCATCGCGACCACGGCGCCGATCAGCGCCACCCACCCGATGACGGCGAGCCAGAGCCCGCTCGACGCGTCCTCGGCCACGAGCTTTGCGGAGAAGCCCGCGAGGCCGTCTGCGGCGCCCGCACCCGCGACGAGGAGCACGACCGGGTGCCGCCCGAGGCGGCTGAGAGCGAACGGGACCGCGGCGATCGCGGCGAGCAGCGCCAGCGCCACGACGAGCGCGGCGTCGCGCGGAACCTCGCCCGGCTCGGACGGTGCCGCCAGGGCGGTGACGGCGACCGAGCCGATGATGATCAGCACCGCGACGACCTCGCGAACGCCCACGCGCTCCCCGAGGACTTGTCGCCCGAGCGCGAGCAGGAGGAGCAGCCCGAGCGCCAGGGTGGGCTGGACCAGGGTGATCGGCGCCTTCGTCAGCGCCAGAACCTGGAGCGGGAACCCCAGGAGCGAGAGCGCGGTGGCCGTGAGCCAGCGGCGCCGCGTGAGCAGGTGTCCCAGCAGCGAAACGCGCATCGCGTACCGGCGCGGCGCCTTGCGTGCCTCGAGCGCCTGGAGCGCGTAGCCCGTGTCGTAACACGCGGCCGCCGCGACGGCGATGAGGAACCCGACCGCCTCCGATCCGCCGATCACTGGCACCATCCGGCCATGAGCAGGCAGATCATGCTCGCACCTACGGCCGTAGCGGCGTGGTGGTGCTCACCCGCGCTCGCGCCCGTGGTGCCGCCGGTCGCGAGGGCGCTCCGGCTCCCGAGGCGCCACGGGAACGAGGGGGCCGTCGCCATCACGTTCGACGACGGACCCCACCCCGAGGGCACCCCGGCGGTCCTCGAGACCCTGCGGGAGGCCGGCGCCCCCGCAACCTTCTTTCTCGTCGGAGAGCAGGTGGAACGGAACCCGGCGCTCGCCGCGGAGGTCGCGGCCGCGGGCCACACCATCGCCGTGCACGCCTACCGGCACCGAAATTCGCTGCGGCTGAGCCCACGGGCCTTCGAGGCCGACGTCGTGCGGGGGGTCGCCTCGATCGCCGAGGCGACCGGATCGGCGCCCGACATCCACCGTGCCCCCTACGGGATCTACAGCCCGGCCGCTCTCGCAGTGGTCCGGCGCCTGGGTCTGCGCCCGATCCTGTGGTCCCGCTGGGGCCACGACTGGCGCGGGACCGCGACGGCGGAGAGCATCGCGGCCGAGGTCACCGAGGGCTTGCGCGGCGGCGACGTGCTGCTCCTGCACGACGCGGACCACTACAACGCGCGAGAGTCCTGGCGGGCGACGGCGGCGGCGCTGCCGGAGGTGCTGAGGAGGATCGAGGCTGCCGGACTGGTCCCGACGGGCCTCAAAGGACCTCGTCCGAGGCAGTCGACTCGCGCCGCCACCTCGTGATGCCCCACGCGACCGCGAGCGCGATCAGCACTCCGAACCCGCTCAAGACCAGGGTGTGGACCCCCGGCACCGCGAGCTCGAACTTCTGCTTGGTCCAGTGCAGGGTCATCAGCCCCACGTAGAGCGCGACCAGCCATAGGGCCCAGGTGATCCCCATGCGGATGCGACGCACGCTTGCGCTCTGCAGCAGCATGAGGCCGCCGAGCGTGCAGACGACCGTGGTGAGGCCGACGGCGTGGGTCTGCGCGTCGTCGAGGCTCCTGGTCCGAAGCGCGATGAAGTAGGTGATCACCGTCGCGATTGCGCACGCGAAGGCGACCGTCGGGCCGTCGCCGAAGACTCCGGATGGCCAGCTGAGCGACGGCCTGAAGCTACGACGGCCCCGCGCGGGCACGGTCTCGGGTTCCACGACGGGCTGCAGCGCAACCTCCGGCTCGGGCGCCGCGACCGGCTCCGGCTGGCTGTCCGAGGCGAGCCAGGTCATGTATCGGCTCACTCCCTCGCGGAGCGGCGTTGAGGCGCGCCAGCCGAGCTCGCGCTCGGCCCGGCGGCTCGAGATCTCGGCCCCGTCGAAGTCGCCGTTGCGGCCCGGGGTGTAGACGATGTCGACGTCGCCGACCAGCTCCTGGACCGTCTCGGCGAGCTCGCGGATCGTGACCGTCGTGTCGCTCGCGAGGTTGTAGACGCGGTTGTCGGCGGCGTGGTCCAGTGCCTTGACCACGCCGTCCGCGAGGTCCTCGACGTAGACGAAGCGGCGCCCCTGGCTGCCGTCGCCGGCGATCGTCAGGGACTCGCCCGCGAGGGCCTTGCGCACGAAGATCGGGATCACGGCAGCGGGGCGGGCACGCGGCCCGTAGGGGATGCCGAAGCGCAGGATCGTGCATGACACGTCGTAGAGCTCCGCGTAGGAGGTGCAATACATCTCGCCTGCGACCTTGCTTGCGGTGTACAGGTGCTTGGGGAGGCCGAGCAGCGTGTCCTCGTCGATCACGCCGTTGCCGTTTCCGTTGCCGGAGTCGCTGTAGGCCCAGATCGTGCTGCCGTAGATCACCCGGCCGATGCCGCTGGCCCTGGCCGCTTGGAGGACCATCAGGGTGCCGCGGGCGTTGACGCGCTCGGACTCCTCGGGCTGCTCGGCGACGATCCCCACATCAGCCGCAGCGGCAAGGTGGATCACCGCATCGCAGCCGTCCATTGCGTCCTCGATGGACCCGGCGTCGAGCAGGTCGCCGACGATCGTCGGGACCTCGTCGGGGTCGTGGTGGGGGGAGCGGCGCAGGTCGAAGACGACCGGCTCGTGGCCCGCCGCGAGCAGCTTGTCAACCACGTGCGAGCCGATGAACCCCGAACCGCCGGTCACCAGAACCTTCATGACAGTCTCCCCTCGTCGGCGGCGCCGACCCCTGCCGGCTCCGGGCCGGCATCCATGCCGGCGTGGTAGTAGAGCGGCACGCACCAGTGGTTCTCGGCGACCCAGTCGCTGTTGGGCAGGACATCGCCGGTGCCCATGATCCGGTGGCACGGCTGGTCGTAGACCTTGCCGGTCGAGCGCTCGATCTCGTCGAAGACGATGTACTTGTAGAGGCCCGAGGTCATTCCCTGTGGGAGCCGCACCCGGTTCGGATACCGCGGGTCGAGCTCCTCGTGAGCGAAACGGTTCTTGGCGGCGACGATCTCATCCAGGCGCTCCGTCTGAACCAGCCCGATCGCAGCGGTGAACTCGTTGATCCGGAAATTGAGCCCGGCGACCTCGTGGTCCGGCTTGCCGTAGTTGCGAAACGCCCGGGCGTACTCGAGGAGCTCATCGTGGCGAGAGACGAGCATCCCACCCTCGCCGGTCGAAATCGTTTTCGTCGCGTAAAACGAGTAGGCGCCCGCGTCGCCGAAGCTGCCGGGCCGCCGGCCGTTCCAGTCGGCCCCGTGGGCGTGGGCGCAGTCCTCGAGCAGGAAGATCCCCTCGGAGCGGCAATAGTCGGCGATCCGCTCGGTCTCGAAGGCCAGATGGCCGCCGATGTGGACCAGCACGGCTGCCCGCGGCCTGTGCTCGCTCGCCTTCCGCTCGAAGTCTTCCGCGGACATGCAGAGGTCGTCGCGGTTGCAGTCGACGAACACCGGCCGGCCCCCGGCGCGGGTGATCGCGAGCGGCGTGGCCATGAAGGTGTTCGAAGGGCAGAGCACGGCTTCGCCCTCGACGCCGGCGAAGTCCAGCGCGGCGAGCGCCGCGCCCGTCCAGCCTCCGAAGGCGACCGAGCCCAGGCCGTTCCACCCGGCCCACGCGTCCTCGAAGCTGCTGGTCATCTCGCCCTCGGACCAGCGCTCCGAGGCGACGATGTCGTCCCACAGATCGTGGAGCCGGGGAAGGTCGCGGCGATCGAACCCGATCGCGAACTGACTGTGGGCGCCGTCGGGCATGGACTCAGGGAAGGGTCTCAGTCTTCGGGGAGGGCGAGTTGGGCTCAGGGGGCGACGTCGTGAAATTCCAGGCCCGCCGCGGACAGCAGCTTAGCCGCAAATCGTCAAACCGACCGGAATTTTGCCTGTCGCGGCGCCCCGAATTTGCGCCCTAGAGCCCGAGCTGCTTGCCCAGGATCTCCTTCATGACCTCGTCGGTGCCGCCGCCGATGGGGCCGAGGCGGGCGTCGCGGACCGCGCGTTCGATGCCGTACTCGCGCATGTAGCCGTAGCCGCCGTGGATCTGCAGGCACTCGTCGGCGACCTCGAGCAGGGCACGCTGGGTGAAGAGCTTCGCCATCGTCACCTCGCGCAGCGACCCCGCGGTCGCCTCGATCACCTTGCGCGGGTCGGCCTCGGTGGCGCTCGCGCCGTGCCCGGCGGCGAATGACCGCAATGCGCTGTAGGTCAGCGCCCGCGAGGCCTCGATCCGGGTCGCCATCTCGCCGAACTTGTGGCGGATCGCCTGGAAGCGGCCGATCGGCCGGCCGAAGGCCTCGCGCTCCTTGGCGTAGGTGAGCGTCACGTCGAAGACCTTCTGCATCCCGCCCACGGCCCCGACCGCCATCGAGAGCCGCTCCCACTGGAAGTTGGCCATGATCAGGTAGAAGCCATCGTTCTCGACGCCGAGCAGGTTCTCCTCGGGCACCTCCACGTCGGTGAAGCTGAGCTCGCCCGTGTCGGAGGCGTGCCAGCCCATCTTCTCCAGCTTCCGGGAGACCTCGTAGCCGGGCATCTCGCGCTCGAGCACGAGGAAGGAGATGCCGTGGTGTCCGCCCGCCTCGGTGGTCTTGACGGCGCAGACGAGAAAGTCCGCCCGCACGCCGTTGGTGATGAAGGTCTTGGCGCCGTTGACGACGTAGCCGCCCGCCACCTTTCGCGCTGAGGTCCGCAGGCTCGCCACGTCCGATCCGGCGCCGGGCTCGGTGATCCCGAGCGCCCCGATGAGCTCGCCCTTGATGCCCGGCACGATCCAGCGCTCGCGCTGCTCGGAGGTGCCGAAGTTGAACACCGGCGGCATCGCGATCTGCGCGTGGGCGTTGAGGCCGGCCGCGACTCCGCCGGAGCCGCCGGCCCGCGAGAGCTCCTCGATCCAGACGGCGTCGTGGAGCAGGTCGCCGCCCTGGCCGCCGTAGCGCTCCGGGAACTTCAGGCCGAGGAAGCCGAGCTCGCCGCACCGGGCAAAGAGCTCCCGGGGGAACTCACGCGCCTCCTCCCACTCGTCGACGTGCGGGGCGACCTCGGCGGCGACGAAGCGGCCGACGCTCTCGCGGAGCTCCTCGTGCTCCTCGCCAAACGGGGGCAGGATCGCCCGCGCGCCCGTGTCCTTGACGACGCTCACTCGCCTTCCATCGTGGTGTAGCCGCGGCCCTCGAAGTCGAAGCCGAGCAGGTCGCCGCGCGGGTTCTTCGCGTCGCCGTGGTGGTAGGCGCGGACCTCGGCGATCTTCCCGTCCTGGATGCGAAACCACTCCGTGCCGCGGTTCAGGCGCCGCTCGCCCGACTTCGGATCGCGCCAGGTCATCGTCCACTCGATCACGACCTCGTCGCCGCTCGGGCTCTCGATCCCGTGCTCCAGCCACCATTGGCCGTCGACCTGGTCAACGCCCCATTTCGCGTTCTCGGCGATCGCCCGCGCGCCCTCGTGCGGGCCGAGTCGCGTGTAGTAGTGGGTCGCGTCGTCGGTGAAGTGCGACGCCACCAAGTCGACGTCGCCCGTGTTCAGGGCCTCGTAGTAGGAGCGGATGTGGTCGAGGGAGCTCAGGCCGACGATTGTCCCCGATTCCTCACCGGGAGCCGAACCCGGTCGGGGTGCGCTCGAGCTCGTGGCGGTTCACCACCCGGTCGGCCAGCCCGTATTCGACCGCCTCGGCGGCGGTGAAGAAGCGGTCGCGCTCCATGTCGTCGTGGACCTCGGCGACCGGACGACCTGTGTGGTGGGCGTAGATCTCGTCGATGCGGCGGCGCAGGGCGAGGACCTCCCGGGCGTGGATGTCGATGTCGGTCGACTGGCCCTCGAAGCCGCCCGAGGGCTGGTGGATGAGGATCTTGGAGTTCGGGAGCGCCATCCGCTTGCCCTCCGCGCCGCCGGCGAGGAGGAGGGCGCCCATGGACATCGCGATGCCGAAGGAGATCGTCTGGACGCCGGGCTTCACGTACTGCATCGCGTCGTAGATGGCGAGCCCTGCGTAGACGGCTCCGCCCGGGGAGTTGATGTACAGCGAGATGTCCTTGTCGGGGTCGTCGGCCTCGAGGTGGAGGATCTGGGCGACGATCAGGTTGGCGATCTCGTCGTCGACCGGCTGGCCGAGGAAGACGATCCGCTCGCCGAGGAGGCGGGAGTAGATGTCGTAGGAGCGCTCGCCGCGGGCGGTCTGCTCGACGACCATCGGGATCAGCGCCATCGGAACCTCCTTCGTTGCTAAAGTGCAACCGTGCGGTTGCTCTTTGAGCGAGGCTAGCAGAAGCGCAACTCAAAGGTTGCGAACCATCGAGAGCGGAGGACCAGATGGACGATGAGCGGCAAGAGGTCGAGCGGGAGACGGTCCTGGACGCCCCGGCCGAGGAGGTCTGGGAGGCCCTGACCGACGAGCGGCTGCTCGGCGAGTGGCTTGCCGACGAGGCTGAGCTGGACCCCGAGCCCGGCGGCCGTGCCAGCTTCCGTTTCGCCGACGGCACAGAGAAGGAGGGAACGGTCCTGCGCGTGGAGGAGGAGCGCGAGCTGGCGTTCACATGGGCGCGGCCCGGGGAGCCCGAGACGGAGGTAGAGCTGACGCTGGTCCCGCTGGTCAGCGGCACCCGGCTCGTCGTCGTGGAGCGCGCCGGCGCCGCGACGCCTATGGCGCTCGCCGGGAGCGCGTGGGGAACCCGCCTCTCCGCCCTTCGACACGCGCTCTCACTGGTCCTCGCCTAGTGGCGGTAGACGCGGTCTTCGCGGCGCTCGCCGACCCGACGCGCCGCCGGATGGTCGAGACGCTGGCCGGCGGCTCGACGGTCACCGCGAGCGGGCTTGCGGCCGAGCTGCCGATCACACGACAGGCGGTGGCCAAGCACCTCGCCGCCCTGCGCCGTGCCCGCCTCGTGAATACGAAGCGGGTCGGGCGCGAGACGCGCTACAGCCTCGACGCGGAGCCGCTCGGCGACGCGGCTCGCTGGATCGCGACAGTGGGCGCCGAGTGGGACCAGCGGCTGGCCGACCTCGGTCGGTTGCTCGAGCGACGCTAGGGCTTAAGGCCGTAGGAATGGCCGATGAATCACCTGCGGACGGCTTCGCCGGCCTTACACATGCTGCTTTCGGGGCTAAAGCCCCTCACCACATGTCATAGGCCGTACGAACGGCCTATGACATCCAGCATGATCTCGTCGGTGCCCGCGCCGATGCGGTTGAGGCGCACGTCGCGGTAGGCCCGCTCGATCTCGTACTCCTTCATGTAGCCGTAGCCTCCGAGGATCTGGACGCACTCGTCGGCTACCTCGCAGGCCATGCGCGACGTGAAGAGCTTCACCTCGGTGATCTCGCGCACGGGGTACTCGCCGTTGGCGTAGCGCCACGAGACCACGTAGTTGAACTGCTTCGCCGCCTCGATCTTGGTGGCCATGTCCGCGAACTTGTGGCGGATCGCCTGGAAGCGGCCGATCGGCCGGCCGAAGGCCTCGCGCTCCTTGGCGTAGGCCAGCGTCTTCTCGAACATCCGCTCGGCGCCGGCGACGCAGCCGGCGGCGGCCACCATCCGCTCGCTCTGGAGCTCCCAGGAGATGTGGTAGAAGCCCTTCCCGATCTCGCCCAGCACCGCGTCGGCGGGGACGCGGACCTCGTTGAACGAGAGCTCGCCGGTGTCGGAGGAGTGCATGCCCATCTTCTCGAGCTTCCTCGAGACCTCGAAGCCGGGCACGTGGTTGCCGTCGTCGTCACGCAGGTCGACCAGGAACAGGGTGATGCCCTCGTGGCGGGCGTCGGGGTCGGTCTTCGCCACCAGGAGGATGAAGTCGGCGCGAGCGCCGTTCGTGATGAAGGTCTTCGACCCCGTGATCACGTACTCGTCGCCGTCGCGGATCGCCTTGGTGCGGATTCCTGCGACGTCGGAGCCGGCGCCGGGCTCGGTGATCCCCAGGCAGCCGATCTTCTCGCCCTTGATGCCGGGGACCAGGTAGCGCTGCTTCTGCTCCTCGGTGCCCAGCAGGTGGACGGGGGGGAGGACCATGTCGGTCTGGACGGCGAAGCCCATGTTGGTGCCGCCGGAGCCTGAGTGGCTCATGCACTCGGCGCGCACGATCGAGTAGTAGTAGTCGCCGCCCTGCCCGCCGTACTCCTCCGGGAAGCAGAGGCCGAGGAACCCGAGCTCGCCGGCGCGCCGCATGGCCTCGTTCGGCCAGGTGGTCTCCTCCCACTCGTTGCGGTGTGGCCACAGCTCCTTCTTCACCCACGCCTCCATCGATTCGCGCAGGTCCTCGTGCTCGTCGGTGAAGAGGAGGTGCTTGCGGGTTCCCTCGTGCTGGGGCTTGATGACGGTCGCTGCTTCCACGTTGGGGCTCCTTGTCGACGCTTGCGGCGGGTCGGTGCCCGCAGCATAGAGTATTACTTCATACTTTGTGCTAGGGTGGCGCCGTGGCGGAGGATTTGGTCCTTTACGAGGTGAGCGACGGGGTCGCGACCGTGACCCTGAACGACCCCGAGAAGCGCAATCGCCTCTCGGGCGAGATGCTCACCCAGCTGGTCGCCGCGATCAAGCGCGCGGGCGAGGACAACGAGGCCCGGGCGGTCGTCCTGACCGGGGCCGGGAAGGCGTTCTGCGCCGGTGCCGACCTCGGCGGATTCGGCTCCGACGCGGCGACGATCGAAAAGCACTTCGGCACCGACCTCTTCCTCGAGTTCTTTCGCCTGATGCCGCGGCTCGGCAAGCCGACGCTCTGCGCGGCCAACGGCCACGTGGTCGCCGGCGGGATGGGCCTGGCGCTGTCCTGCGACCTCGTGATCGCGAAAGAGGGCGCCGACTTCTGGACGCCCGAGATCAACATCGGCGCGTTCCCCTACATGATCATGTCGATCATCTACCGAAACGTTCCGCGCAAGAAGGTCAACGAGATGATCCTGCTCGGCGACCGCGTCTCCGGCGACGACCTGGTCGCCTACGGCCTCGCCAACAAGGTCGTCCCCGAGGACGAGTTCGACGACGCGGTCGCCGATTGGGCCGGGCGCCTCGCGTCGAAGAGCCCGGTGCTGATGCGCCTCGGCCACGACGCCATGTACCGCCAGCAGGACATGGCTCTCGACGACGCCCTCGAATACCTGCGCTCCCAGCTCTCACTGACGTTCACGACCGAGGACATCGTCGAGGGCGCCCAGGCGTTCTTTGAAAAGCGCGAGCCACAGTGGAAGGGGCGCTGATGACGACCGAGGAGACGAAGGCCCGCCAGGAGGCGAAGAAGGTCGCCGACGCCGCCAAGGAGGCCGAGGCGCCCGAGGCGCCGGCCGAGGTCCAGGCCGGCGAGCAGACCGGGATGAAGTCCCTGGTGGAGGACCTCCACGGGCGCCGCGAGAAGGCCAAGCTCGGCGGCGGCGAGGAGAAGATCGCGCTCCAGCACGAGCGCGGCAAGCTCACCGCGCGCGAGCGGATCGACCTCCTGGTGGATCCCGGAACCTTCGTCGAGCTCGGCATCCAGGCCGGCCCCCATTCCTCGCAGCGGTCGATGGAGGGCAAGGAGGCGCCCGCCGATGGCGTGATCACCGGGTGGGGCGACGTCGAGGGCCGCACCTGCTGCATCGCCGCCTACGACTTCACCGTCATGGCCGGCTCGATGGGGATGACCGGCGAGTTCAAGGTCGGCCGCCTCCGCGAGATGGCCCTGCAGAAGCGCATGCCGCTCATCTGGCTGCTGGACTCGGCCGGCGCCCGGATCCAGGAGGCGGCGGGCTCGATGTTCGCCGGCTCCGGCCACCTCTTCCGCGAGGAGGTGACGATGTCGGGCGTCATCCCGCTCGTGGCGGCGATGCTCGGCCCGTGCGCGGCCGGCACGGCGTACATCCCCGGCCTGTCGGACTTCGTGCCGATGGTCGTCGGGCAGGGGGCGATGGCGCTCGCCGGGCCGCACCTCACGAAGGCGGTGACCGGCGAGGACATCTCGATGGAGGACCTGGGTGGCGCCCGCGTTCACTGTCGCGTCTCCGGGGTCGGCGACCTCGAGGTCAAAGACGACGCCGAGTGCATCCAGGCGGTCAAGGACTATCTCTCCCACTTCCCCGCCAGCTGCGAGGAGAAGCCGCCGCTGCGCCCGACCGACGATCCCGACGACCGGATGTCGGAGACCCTGCTCGACATCGTCCCCGAGTCGTCGCGGAAGCCCTACGACATGTACGACGTGATCCGCGAGATCGTCGACGACGGGGTCTGGTTCGACATCAAGCCGAAGTTCGCCAAGACTCTGATCACGTGCCTGGCCCGGTTCGGAGGCCAGCCGGTCGGGATCGTCGCCAACCAGCCGAAGCAGCTGGGCGGCATCCTCGAGAACGACTCGGCTGACAAGGCGGCCCGGTTCGTCAACCTCTGCGACGCCTTCAACATTCCCCTCGTCTTCCTCCAGGACGTGCCGGGATTCATGGTGGGCTCCAAGGTGGAGCACGCCGGGATCATCCGGCACGGCGCAAAGATGCTCTACGCGGTCTCGCGGGCGACGGTGCCGAAGATCACCGTCGTCATTCGGAAGGCCTACGGCGCCGGCTACTACGTGATGAACGGCAAGGCGTACGAGCCGGACCTGATCGTCGCCTGGCCCAGCGCCGAGATCTCCGTCATGGGGGCCGAGGGTGCGGTGAACATCATCGGCCGCTCGGCGATCGAGGCATCCGACGATCCGGAGGCGACCCGCGAGGCGATGCTCGCGGAAGTGCGGAAGGTCATCGACCCGTACATCGCCGCCCACAACGACCTGATCGACGACATCATCGACCCGCGCGAGACCCGCCCGACGATCATCCGCGGGCTGCGGATGGCGGCCAACAAACGGGTGCAGCGCCCGTGGAAGAAGCATGGGGTGATGCCGGTATGAGCAGGTTTGAGGATCCCGTCGTCATCAGCTGTTCGATCAGCGGGGCGATCGCCAACCGCGACCAGTGCCCGGCGATTCCCTACACGCCGGAGGAGTACGCGGCCGAGGCGCGGCGCATCGTCGACGAGGGCGGGTCGCAGATCCACATCCACGCCCGCACGCCCGACGGTGTGCCCAGCTACGAGATCGAGGACTTCCGCGCGATCACCGAGGCGATCCGAGCCGAGGTCGACGACGTGATCATCAACTACTCGACAGGAGCGATCGGCATCCCGATCGACAAGCGGATCGCGTACCTGCGCGAGCTCAAGCCCGACGTCGCGGCGCTGAACATGAGCTCGATGAACTACGCCAAGTACTCGCGCCGCCGCAAGGACTTCGTCTTCAAGGCGGTGTTCGAGAACAGCTTCGACACGATCATCGAGTTTCTGAAAGCGATGCGCGAAATCGGCATCAAGCCGGAGCACGAGTGCTTCGATGCCGGCCACATTGCCAACCTCGACCCGCTGCTGGACATGGAGCTTCTGAAGGAGCCGCTCCAGGTCTCGCTGGTGATCGGCGTCAACGGCGGCATTCGGCCCAACGCGCGGAACGTGAGCTTCATGGCCGACCAGATCCCCGGCGGCCCGGAGGGACGCAACGCGTGGCAGGTGATCGGCATCTCCCGCGACCAGTGGCGGCTGATCGGCGCCGCGCTGGCGCTGGGCGGCAACGCGCGCGCGGGGGTCGAGGACAACTTCTACCTGCCGAACAGCGACATGGCCCGTTCCAACGGCGACCTGATCGCCAAGGTGCGCCAGATGGCCGAGGACATCGGCCGACGACCCGCGACGGTGGCGGAGGCCCGCGAGCTGCTGGGCCTGCCGCGGCGAGTCGAGGCATGAGGCCCCGGCCGTGGCAGACGAGATCTACCGGGCGAGCGTCTCCTGGGACGCTGATCGCGGGGATCTCCGGGCCTACACCATCGGTCTCTCGCAGCAGCGACTGCCCGGCTCATCCGGCCCCCAGCGGGGAGGCGAAGAGGCAAAGGCCGATCCCGAGCAGCTCCTGGTCGCTGCCGCGTCGGCGTGTCACATGCTCTGGTTTCTGGACCTCTCGCGCCGGGAGCGGCTCCGGGTGGTCTCCTACGAGGACGAGCCCGAGGGAGTGATGGACGGGCACCGCTTCGTCCGCGTCGTGCTGCGCCCGGCGATCGGGTCCTCCAGCGCGCCCCCGGCGGAGCTTCTGTCCCGGCTCCACGACCGCGCCCACAAGGCCTGCTTCATCGCCAACTCGCTCAACTGCCCGGTCGAGGTGGAGCCGCGATGACCGCGCCGCTCTCCGACGTCCGGGTGCTGGACCTGACCCGGCTGCTGCCCGGCGGCTTCTGCTCGCTCCTGCTCGCCGACTTCGGGGCCGACGTCGTGAAGGTAGAGGACACGGCCATGGGGGACTACGTGCGCTGGGCGCCGCCCTACTACGGCTCGGATGAGCACCAGGCTCTCGGCACCCGCTCCGCGCTGTACCTCTCGCTCAACCGCGGGAAGCGCTCGATCCGCCTCGACCTGAAGTCGGACGCGGGCCGCGAAGCGCTGCTTCGCCTCGCGGGCGACTACGACGTGGTGCTCGAGAGCTTCCGCCCCGGCGTGCTCGACAAGCTGGGCTGCGGCTACGAGGCACTGCGCGCCGCCAACCCGCGGATCGTCTACTGCGCGATCACCGGCTACGGGCAGACGGGCCCGCACACCCAGCGTGCCGGCCACGACATGAACTACCTCGGCCTCAACGGCCTGCTCGGCCTGACGGGCGAGCCGGACGGGCGCCCGATCCAGTCAGGTGGGCAGATCGCCGACCTCGGCGGCGGGGCGCTGATGGCGGCCTTCGGCGTGATGGCCGCCCTCCGCGAGCGCGAGCGCTCCGGCGAGGGCCAGCAGGTGGACGTCTCGATGACCGACGGCTCCCTCGCGTGGCTCGCGATGGTCGCGGCGCAGTACCTGTGCGACGGCCAGGTTCCGCAGCGTGGGCGGGGGAGCCTCAACGGCGGGATCGCCTGCTATCTGCCCTACGAGGCGTCAGACGGCTGGGTGACATGCGGAGCGCTGGAGCCGAAGTTCTGGCGGAACTTCTGCGAGGGCGTTGGCCGCCCGGACCTGATCGAGAAGCAGTTCGCGGCCCCGGACTCGGAGGACGGCCAGGCGATCGCGGCGGTCTTTGCGGAGCGCACCCGCGACGAGTGGCTCGCCTTCAACGACCAGCACGACGCGATGATCGAGCCGGTGCTCGACCTCGACGAGGCGCTCTCCTCCCAGCTCGTCACCGAAAGGGAGATGGTGGTCGAGATGGAGCAGCCGGAGCTCGGGCCGGTCCGCCTGCTCGGCGTGCCGATCAAGCTCGATCGCACACCCGGCGACGCCACCCGTCCCGCTCCGGCCCTTGGCGAGCACACCGCCGAGGTGCTCGGGGAGGCCGGCTTCTCGGACGACGAGGTCGAAACGATGATCGAGGCCGGAGCCGCGGCGGGGACGAACGCCGAAGCCGAGGGCGCGAGGTTCATGGGATGAGCCATAACTTGAAGGCATCGACCAGCGACCCGGCCGCCCCCGAACGCGGAGCAGAGGAGGCGGCCGGCAATGGTGGTCTCTTGAAGATTTCAGAGCTCGCCGAGCGCTCCGGGGTGCCGGTGGCGACGGTGCGGCACTATCTCCGGGAGGGCCTCCTCCCGGAGCCGGTGAAGACGAGCCGCAACATGGCGTATTACCCGCCGGAGTTCGTCGAGCGGATCCGGGTCATCAAGCAGCTCCAGGAGGAGCGCTTTATGCCGCTGCGCGTGATCCGCGACCTGCTGGAGCGCGAGGACGCGCAGCCGGAGCGCCTGCGGGCCATGATCGAACTGGAGGACCGCATCCTCGAGCGCGCCCTGGCCGGCGAGCGCGAGCGCATCGACGCGAGCGAGGTGCGCGAGCGCTACGACGTGCCGCAGGAGGTCCTGGACCGCCTGGCCGAGCTCGGCGTGCTGACGCCCGACGAGCAGGGCTACTCGCCCTCCGACGTGCGGATCATCGAGGCGATCGGCCGTTTCCGCGCGGGCGGCTACGACGAGCGGATCGGGTTCACCGTCTACGACACCCTGCGCTACAAGCGGGCGCTGGAGCCGGTCGTCGCGGAGGAGGTCGAGGTGTTGACGAAGCGACTGGCCGGCGACGTGGACCCCGACCGCGCCCTGGAGATCATCGAGGCGGGAATCGGGCCCCTGAACGACCTGATGTCCGCGCTTCACACGAAGCTGCTCGTCGCGCGGCTGAGGCACCATGCGGTCGGACGCGACGGCTGACAGAGCCGGCGCGCTCATCTGCTTGATCGGGCTCCTCGTCGCGGCCCTGTCCCTCGTCCTCGCCGCGATCGCCGGGCCGCCCTACCTGGGCCTCTCCGGCATCAACGGCTGGTTGATCGTCTTCGCGGCGGCCCTGCTGGCCGCGCTGATCGCGATCCCGTTCGTGCTCGAGGCGCGGCTGCGCGGGTCCTACTCCGACAGCGACGCGCGCTGGGACCGAGCGATCCCGATCTGGGGCGGGATCGCGCTCATCGTGACGGTCGTCGGCGCCCTGATCGGAGCCTCCGGGGACTTCGCCGGCGACTCGCTTGCCGGCAGCGCCGGGCTCCTGGCCGCCGGCGCAGGGGGACTGGTCCTCATCGCCGTGGCGACCGCCGTGCTGTCCGGCTGAGCGGGCCGCGGGTCAGGCCGCAGCCGCGTGCGCGCCGTTTGTTCTGCGCACCGCCGCAAGCACCTCGCTCGCCAGCTTCGAGCCGTCGGACGGCCGCAGGGGCGTGACGACGATGCGGACGACCAGCTCGTCGCGGTCGAGCTCCTCGAGCTCGACGTGGGGCGCGTACCGCGTGGGGATCTCAAGCGAGCGTGCCAGGAGATCCTGGACGTCCTGTGGAGTCGTGTCGGCGCTGAAGCGGGCGCGTAGGTCAACGCGCTCCGGCTCACGCAGCGGGATCACGGCGACGTTCAGGAGCATGCTGTTCGGCACCATCATCCGGTCGGCGCCGCTGATCAGGTCGGTGTAGAAGAGGCCCAGCGAGCTGACGATGCCCTCGAGGGAGCCGGCCAGGGCGCCGCCGACGAGCTTCACCCGCTCGCCGACCCGGAACGGCCGGGTGCTGAGCAGCACCAGGCTCCGCGAACAGGTTGCCAAGGGTCTGCTGGGCCGCCAGACCGACGATGACCGCGGTGAAGG
This sequence comes from uncultured Actinomycetes bacterium, assembly GCA_963710955.1. Taxonomy (GTDB): domain Bacteria; phylum Actinomycetota; class Thermoleophilia; order Solirubrobacterales; family 70-9; genus AC-56. The sequence continues at coordinate 218,604 of CAVQCK010000001.1, forward strand.
CTCCGCCGACCGCCAGGGTGCTCGCGTGGAGCCCCGCGATCCGCAGTGCGACGACGACCACGGCGACGATCGTCAGCAGGCGGATCAGGAACCCGACCACCCCGGCCGTTCCGGGCTCCAGGCGACGGAAGAGGGCGGGGCCCAGACCGCGCCCCAGAGAGCGCGCCAGCCACCAGCCGAGGATCACCAGGGCGGCGACGGTCCCGATTCGCACATAGGTGCCGAGGCCGGGGAAGAGCGTGCCGCGGTTCGCGAACACGACCAGGACGCCGGCGATCAGCGCCCCGAGCACGACGACGGTGCCGCGGGCGCGTTTGGCCTCGCGGCGGTCGACCTCCGAGCCGAGCCCCACCTGCCGCCAGAGCTCGGTCCTGGATTCAAAAGCCGTGCGTGCACGGCGGAACCGTCCCAAGCCGAACATCGGCCGTCATTTGCCCGTTCGAGGCGCCATTACACGTCCCTCCGGTGTGGTTCTCGTCACACGGGACCGGGCTGATTCTCCTGCCCTGCCTCGAACCTATACTCCTAGATTGACTGGTCAGTCAACTGACGAGCGGGGTAGAGGTTGATGGAGATCCGAGCCGCGGCGATACAGCTCAACTCAACGGCCGACAAGAGCCGCAACCTCGCGGCTGCCGAGCGCCTCGTGCGCGAGGCGGCGGCGGACGGTGCCGAGCTGATCGCTCTGCCCGAGAAGTGGAACGTCCTCGGCGACGCGGAGGCGCTTCACGGCGGAGCGGAGCCGCTCGGCGGCCCGACGCTGACCGCGGCCGCCTCGTGGGCCCGGGAGCTGGGGATCCACCTGCTTGCGGGCAGCATCCCCGAGCGCGTCGAGGGCCAGCCGAAGCTCTTCAACACGTCGGTTCTGATCGGCCCGGACGGGGAGCTTCACGCCCGCTATCGCAAGATCCACATGTTTGACGTCGACGTGGGCGGCGTGTCCTATCGGGAGTCGGAGACCGAGGAGCCGGGTGAGGAGATCGTCGCCGCGGTGATCGGCGGCTCGCTGCCGGGGGTCACGCTCGGCATGACCGTCTGCTACGACCTGCGCTTCCCCGAGCTCTACCGGATCCTCGCCGTGCGCGGGGCCACCGTGCTCAGCGTGCCGTCGGCCTTCACCTTCGAGACCGGCAAGGACCATTGGGAGGTCCTGCTTCGCGCCCGCGCCATTGAGAGCCAGGCGTTCGTGATCGCCCCGAACCAGGTGGGCGAGGCACCGCCGAAGTACCACTCCTACGGACACTCGATGCTGGTCGACCCGTGGGGCACGGTCCTCGCCGTGGCCCCCGACGGCGAGTGCTTCGTCGCGGCCGACCTCGACCTCTCGGAGGAGGATCGCGTGCGCTCGACGCTTCCCTCGCTCGCGAACCGGCGTCCCGGCGCGTACCGCTGGCCGGGGGCAGCCGAGCTGGAGGTCCCAGCCATGCGTGAGGTGACCACCCGATGAGCGCGGAGGCGCCGGCCGTGGACAAGCGGCGGCAGATCCTCGACGCGGCGATCACGGTGTTCGCCCGGCAGGGCTTCAACGCCTGCAGGGTCTCGGACATCGCGGATGAGGCCGGTGTGGCCTACGGGCTCGTCTATCACTACTTCAAGTCGAAGGACCAGGTCCTGAACGAGCTCTTCACCGAGCGCTGGTCGCTGCTCCTGGCCGCGATCGAGGAGGTCGACGGACAGTCCCTGACGGGGCGCGAGAAGCTCGACGCTGTCGCCGGCTTCATCATCGACTCGTACCGGTATGAGCCCGAGCTGATGAAGGTGATCATCGTCGAGGTGACCCGGGCGGCGAACTCCTTCGGCCGCACTCACCTTCCCGAGATCCGCCGCGCCTACGATCTGATCGCCAAGATCGTCGCTGACGCCGAGGCGACCGGCGAGTTCCGCAACGACGTCGATCCGGAGTTCGCGTCGATGTGGTTCTACGGCGCGATCGAGCAGCTCCTGTCGGGCTGGGTGTTCGGCCTGATCCCCGGTGGCGACGGCGACTTCGATCGCGCTCGCGAGATGCTGGTCGAGACGATCTGCGGCGGCCTCGAGGCCCGCGACCGCCCTTCGTAGGGCTCGCACGGCCATGTGGGAATCGCTCGGATCGTCGTATCGGCAGGATCGCGCGCTGCACGGTGCGGCGAAGGCCCTCAACGTGGCGGTGGGATCGGTCGCGCTCCCCGTGTGGCTGGTGGGCCAGCGCCTGCGTGAGCCGCTTCGCGCGGCGCTCGGGCGCCTGGACCCGTCCCCGGCGGAGCTGCCCGTCGCGCAGCCGCGCGAGCGCACCATGTCCGCGCTGATGGAGGATCTCGAGTCGATCCCAAGCGGCCTCCACCACTCGGAGGTTGCGTTGCTGCGCAAGGGCGTTCCCGACATGTCCACCTTCGTCCTCGCCCAGCAGCGGGAGGCGGCGAACCTCGGCTATGCGTATCCGGCCCAGTTTTCGGACCACGTGTTCGAGGGGGCGGACGGCGAGCGCATCGCGTCGAGCATCGGGCTGCACGAGGGCGTCCGCCGCCCCGGCCTGATCGTGGTGCACGGCCTCTTCTCGTCGCGGCGGTTCGACTACGTGCGCGAGATCGCGGTGCGCGCGTTCTTCGAGTGGGGCTTCAACGTCGCCGCCATCGACCTGCGCAGCTTCGGCCTGACCAACCTCACCAGCCCGGCGCCCACCAGCACCGGCTGGAAGGAGGGGGAGGACATACTCGCCTGCGGGCGGTACCTCAAGGAGCTTGGTTCGACCACGGTCGGCGCTCTGGGAATCTCGCTCGGGGGCTCGTCGGTGCTCGGCGCCTGCCATCTCGAGGGCGCCGACGAAGGCCTCGACGGCGGCATCCTCGCGATCTCCCCTCCGAGCGACCCTCGGGCGATGGCCCAGCGGCTGTCCGTGAAGCTCCCGCCGACGCATCCCGCGTACGCCCTCAATCGCGGCTTCTGGGCGATGCTCACGTCGCGCATCCGGCAGGAGGGCTGGGAGGACGTCGACGACTTCGTCGACCCGATCGAGCGGATCTCCGCTCCCTACTACGAGGTCGAGCCCGAGGAGCTCTGGCGCCGTGCCGCTGCGCGCGAGCACATCGCCGACGCAAAGGTGCCCGTCCTCGTGCTCCACCCGAAGGACGACGAGATCGTCCCGGTCGAGCAGGCCGAGGAGCTCGCGGCCGCGGCGACCGGCACGAACTCGTGCGCGTCTGGGTCCTGGAGGGCGGCGGCCATGGCGCGATCGACGCGGTCGACCGCACGTGGTTCCACGCGGTCACGCGCGGTTTCTTCGAGCGCTGGGCCGGGTACGAGCCGGGCGCGGGCGCCCGGGAGGGCGATGAGCGCCCGGAGCGGGCGGACAAATTGATTTACTCCGCCGCCAGGTAACGGAGATGGAGAACGAAATCGTCAGAAGACTGCTCTGGGCCGGCCTGATGGCCGCGACCGCAGCGCTGGCCACCGTCGTGGCAAATCGCATCGCGGCGGCCATCTGGGTCCGGGTGTTCGGGGAGGACCCGCCGGAGTGAGCACCCCAGAGCCGCCCCCGCCCCCTCGGACACCGCCTTCCAGCGAGGACAAGGCGCTCGGAGAGCTCGTCATCGATGTCTCCGAGCGGACCTCGACCCTCATCCGCGAGGAGATCGAGCTCGCGAAGACCGAAGTCCGCGAGAAGATCCAGAAGCTGCTGCAGGGCTCGGTCGTGGGAATCGCTGCCGGCGTCTTCGTGCTCATGGCGCTCGCGATGTTCATGCACGGCATCGCTTGGCTCCTCAACCACCTGTTCTTCTCCGGCGACGTCTATGCCGGCTTCCTGATCGAGGCCGCCTTCTGGCTGATCGTCGCCGCGATCGCCGGGCTGATCGCCAAGCGGTCGTTCGAGGCCGGGGCGCCGCCGACGCCGGACCTGGCGATCGAGGAGGCGAAGCGGACCAAGGAGACCCTGGAGGCCGGCACCCGGTGAGCGACAAGCCGGACGTCTACGTCTCCGGCGCCGGGGAGCCGGTCGGCCGCGCGGCCGCCGGCGCCCCGGGGCGGAGCTCTGAGCAGATCCGCTCGGACATCGAGCGCCAGCGCAACGAGCTCGGGCACTCGGTCGAGGCGCTGCGGAACCGCGTCGCCGAGCTCACCGACTGGCGCCGCCAGGTCCGCGAGCACCAGCGCGAGCTCGCCATCGGCGCCGCGATCGTGGGCTTCACGATCGGCGCCAGGATGATGCTGCGCCGCCGGCGGCGCTAGCCCGGCCGCTCACTCAGCGCGTCCGGTTCCGCGCCTAGTGTCAAGCAGGTGAACGGCACCTGCTGCTGCCGGCGCCGTACGGCACCGGCCTCACACCCCTGATGGACACGTCGCAGGTCTCGTCCCGCGCGGTTGCCAGGGTCGTGCTGGTCGCGGCCGCCGTGGTCGCCGTTCTGTACTTCTCGTACCTGATCCGAACCGTGATCGGGCTGTTCCTGATCGCGGCCTTTCTGGCGATCGCGATCGCGCCGGCCGTGAACTGGCTCAACCGGCGAAAGGTGCCTCGGTGGGTCGCGATCCTGCTCGTCTACCTGAGTATCGCCGCCGGCATCTTCGGCATCGGCCTGCTGATCATCCCGCCGCTCGTCACCGGGGTTGAGAGCCTCTCGAGCAACCTCCCGGGATACGTCAACGACCTGCGCAACAACCAGACCTTCCGCGACTACGACAATCGGTACCACATCACCCAGAAGCTGAAGCAGCAGGCGAAGCAGCTCCCCAACAAGCTTGGAGAAGCCGCCGGGACCCTGCGCGACGTCACTGTCGGGGTCTTCTCGCGATTCGTGCAGCTCTTCTCGATCCTCGTCATCGCCTTCTTCCTGGTGAAGGACGGGAATCGATTACTGGAGTTCTTCTACAAACAGATCCCCGAGGAGCGAGCGCGCCGGTTCCGGAAGATCGCCGGCGACATCTCTGACGCCATCTCGGGCTACGTGTTCGGCAACTTCGTGATCAGCGTCCTCGCGGGGCTCGTCACTTACGTGACGCTGCGGATACTCGGGGTTCCGTTCGCCTTACCGCTGGCGATCCTGTTCGGGTTCTTCGATCTGATCCCGCTCGTGGGCGCGACACTGGGCGGGATCCTCGTCGGCATCGTCGTCGCATTCGCCGCGGACTTCCCGATCGGGCTGATCGTCTGGGCCGCGGTCCTGATCCTCTACCAGCAGGTGGAGAACAACCTGATCCAGCCGTTCGTCTACGGCAAGGCGGTGCAGCTCCATCCGCTGATCGTCATCGTCGCCATCCTCATCGGGGCCGCGCTGCTCGGGGTGCTGGGCGCCCTGATGGCCATCCCCACCGCCGCGGGGATTCAGGCCGTCGTGCGCGACTACTGGCGCTTCAAGCACCCCGAGCAGGAGCCACCGGCGGCCGGCGACTCGCCGGCCGAGGTTCCGGCCGAGGCCGGCTAGCGGAGCTGGTCCCCGGGCGCCGCCGCGCTCGCCTCGATCTCGCTCAGCGCGACGTACAGGGCATGGTCGGCGGGCCGCTTGGGGACCGCCGGGTGGGAGCTCGAGCGCTCGTGGCTCCGGATGGCCGCGGCGAGCGCCCCATATCGCCGTCGCGCCCGGCTGAGGCCGGTTGGAGCCACCTCGGAGAGCTCGATCGGGAGCTCCTGGGTGGGGGGCGTGTCGAGGCCGACCGTCGCCACGCCGTGGTCGATTGGGCCGGCTATCTCCTGGTTCAGCTGGCCACCTGTCACCCGCATCTTCAGCTCCTTCCTAAGTTTGTTGAGCAAGTTAGTCAAGATAACACGTGAGCGACGTGAGCGCCGGGCGGGCCTCGGCTAGTCATCAGCTCGAAGCGGGGGTTAGCTGAGCAGCGCTCGCGGCACGCCGCCCGTGCCGATCAGCCCTGGGCCGACGTGCGCGCCGATCACCGGCCCGACCTCCGAGACGAAGATGGGCTCGGTGCCGAACAGCTCGCGGCACTGCTCCACCAGGCGGTGTGCGGTCTCCGGGTCCTGGATGTGCTGGACGACCCAGCCGTCCGCGCCGTCGTCGCGGCGCTGGCGCGCGTAGTCGACCATCCGCTCGAACGCGCGGCGCCTGGTGCGCACCCGCTCGACGGGCGTGATCTCCTCGCCCAGGGTCAGGATCGGCTTGATCTGGAGCGCCGAGCCCAGCCATGCCTGCGCGGCCCCGATCCGCCCGCCCTTGCGGAGGTACTCCAGCGTGTCGATCGCGAACCACATCTCCAGCTCGTCGCGGGCGCGTTCCGCCGCCGCCAGTGCGCCGGCGCCGTCTGCGCCTCGCTCCGCAGCCGCGGCCGCGGCGAGGACCACCATGGCCTGGCCGCCGCAGGCGGAGCGGCTGTCGTAGACCTGGATGCGCTCGCCGCCCTTTCCTTCCGCGGTCAGTCGCTCCTTTGCCTGCGACGCGGACTCGCAGGTGCCCGAGATCCCGGCGGAGAGGTGGATGGAGACGACGTCCCTGCCATCGGTCAGCAACGGCTCGTACACGGCGCAGAAGTCGCCGACCGATGGCTGCGAGGTGGTGGCGCCCTCGGCGCTGGCGCGCAGGGTCTCGAAGAACTCCGCATAGTCGGCTCCGGCGATCTCGATCTCCGGGCGTTGCTCGCCGTCGAGCGAGACGTAGAGGCTCACCCTCTTGATGTCGTGCTGCGAGACCAGCTCTTCCGGGAGATAGGCCGTCGTATCGGTGACGACGGCGGTCTTCGCGTCGGCGGGCATGCGCCGGTTCTATCACTTCCTCCCGAAGGTCCCGGAGCGAGCGCCTGCCCGCCGCCTCTACCATCGGGCCGTGGGCAAGACTCTGGTTACCGGCGGGAGCGGTTTCGTCGGCTCGCACGTCGTCCGCGCGCTGGCCGAGCGTGGCGACGACCTGCGCCTGCTGGTCCGGCGCGGCTCGGGCCTCGATCACCTGTCGGACCTCGACTTCGAGCGCTCCAGCGGCGACGTCATGGATCGCCGGGCGGTCAGCCGGGCGGTGAAGGGCGTCGATCGGGTCTTTCACATCGCCGGCAGCACGTCGATGCGCCCCCAGCATCGCGACAAGGTGTTCGACCTGAACGTGAAGGGAACGCGGATCGTCCTCGAGGAGAGCCTCTCCGCGGACGTCCAGAGGGTGGTCTTCACCTCCTCGGTCGCGGCGGTCGGCCCCGCCAGGCCGCGCGGCACGGCCGACGAGACGCAGCCGTTTCGCGCGGGCTCGCTCGGCATCACGTACGTGAACTCGAAGCACGAGGCCGAGGTGGAAGCGCTTCGGCTCGCCGCGCACGGGCTCCCCGTGGTGATCGTCAACCCGTCGTTCGTCCTCGGCCCGGACGATCCCAGGGGCACGTCGATGGAGCTGGTGCGGAGATTCCTCCTGGGCCGCATCCCGGCCTACGTCGACGGCGGCCTCAACATCGTCGACGTCCGCGACGTCGCCGCCGGTCACCTGCTGGCCGACGAGAAGGGCGAACCGGGGGAGCGCTACATTCTCGCCGCGCGCAACTTCACGTTCGACCGCCTCTTCGCCGACATGGCCCGCCTCTCGGGCCGCGAACATGCCCCGGTGAAGCTCCCCGGAGCATCCACCCTCCTCGCGGTCGAGCTGATGGTCCGTGCCGGGATTCCCATTCCAATTGCCCCCGACGAGGTGCGCTCGGCGAACTGCTGGTGGACCTACCGGAACGCGAAGGCCCGCAGGGAGCTCGGCTTCGCCCCCCGCCCCCACGAGGAGACGCTGGAGGACGCGGTCCGCTGGCAGATGGACCAGCTCGGCGACCGCGTCAGGAGGAGCCGAGGCCCGCAGGAGGTGGCCTTGGCTGCGATGGCCCCGTTCATGCGGCTCGGCGAGCGGGTACTCCCGCGATGACGGAAATCGTGCTCTACCGCTGTCCCACCCGCACGAACGTCCTCTGCCCCTGCGGCGGGGTCGCGCGGCGGCTCGGAAAGCTCGAGCTCTCCTACCGGACGGAGCGAGTGCCCTACAAGCGGGCTTCCCGCCCCGAGATCGAGGAGCTCACCCGCCAGCGCCGGGTGCCGGTGCTCGTCGACGGAGACGAGGTGGTCAGCGACTCCAAGCGGATCATCCAGTACCTCGAGTGGAAGTACGGCTCCGACGAGGAGGAGCCGGAGAAGGAAAAGCCCGAAAAGCCCGAAAAGCCCACCAGGAAGGGGAAGGAGAGGGAGCGCAGGCGCGTGCTCCACAGACGTAAGGCGAAGGCGGGCAACGATGACGGTTGAGCTGGCCTATACAATCTGAAGCGATGGATACTCCTGAGACGGCAGTTCAGCTGACCGACAAGGCCGCCGGCAAGATCAAGGATCTGATCGGCTCCAACGACAGCGCCGATGAGCAGGCACTCCGCGTCGCGGTTCGCGGCGGCGGCTGTTCCGGCTTCCAGTACGCGCTCGCCCTCGACCAGCCCAAGTCAGACGACCACGTCTTCGAGCACCAGGGCGTGTCCGTGGTGGTCGACAAGGTGAGCATGCAGTTCGTCTTCGGCTCGGAGGTCGACTACGTCGACGGCCTCCAGGGCGCCGGCTTCGTGGTTAACAACCCGAACGTCGTCGCCGCATGCGGCTGCGGATCCTCGTTCCAGGTCCGCGAAGACGCCGCCGAGCAAGCGGCCGTCTAGGCCCTCCGCCCGACACGGGCGACGCAACTTCGCGGAAGGGGAGGGGTTTAGTGGGCATGCAGGGAGTCAGGCTCAGGCGGGTTGCCGCAATCATCTGTGTCGGGATCGCCGCGGCCAGCGCCGCGACGGCGCTTGCCTCCGGCGGCGCCGGAAGCCTCGATCGGTCCTTCGGCCATCACGGCAAGGTGCTGACGCGGTTCAAGCACCGGAACGGTCGCCAGAGCTTCGGCCACCACAACCTCGTGCCGCGCGCAAACGCCGTTCTCGTCGATTCAAAGAATCGCGCGGTCGCCATCGGCACCGCTGACGGGAAGTTCGCGCTGGCCCGTTACAAGCCAAGCGGCAGTCTGGATCGTTCCTTCTCGGGGAACGGCAAGGTGACGACGCAGGTGAGCGCTAATCACAAGCGAGACGAGCGCCTGAGCCGGGCTTACGCCGGTGCGATCGACTCCCACGGGCGCATCCTGGCGGCGGGCGTCGCCTTCGGGGATCTCTTCGGAGAGCGGATTGGCCTCGCCCGCTACAAGCCGAACGGTCACCTGGACCGGTCCTTCGGCGACCACGGCGAGGTCAGGACCTTGATCGGGAGCAAGTACGGGGGCGACTGGGCTCAGGCGGTCACGATCGACCCCGACGGTCGTATCGTCGTCGCCGGCACCGGCCCCCCGGGCAACTCCTGGATGCTGGCGCGCTATAAGCCGAACGGCAAGCTGGACCGGTCGTTCGGCGCGCACGGCACCATCGCGACTCCCTTCACCGATTACGACGGGGCCCTGTCGATCGCGATCGACTCGCAGGGGCGGATCGTCGCTGGTGGGTTTGCCAAGCGGGACCTCGCTCTCGCCCGATACGAGCCCAACGGAAAGCTCGATCCTTCATTTGGCGACGGAGGCAAGGTCCGGACCAACTTTCCGGGACAGGCCTCGGCCAACTCGATTGCGATCGATTCGCAGGGGCGCATCGTTGCGACGGTGGACTCGCGGGAGCCGGACAAGGTCCGCCGGTTCACAGTCGCCCGCTACTCCGAGGACGGCTCGCTGGACGGCTCGTTTGGCGACGGCGGCGTGGTGACCACCGACTTCCCAGATAGCAGCGTGGCGCAGGACGTCGCGCTCGATAAGAGCGGACGGATCGTCGTCGCCGGTCGCGCTTCGAGTCCCGGGCACAGGAAGTTCGCTCTCGCGCGATACCTGCCGGACGGGGAACTCGACCCGGCTTTCTCCCACGACGGCAAGACGATCACGACCTTCGGCAGTGCCAAGGAGGTCCAGGCCGCGAACGGGGTGGCGGTCGATCGGACGGGCCGGATCGTGGCTGCCGGGTATGCGCGTGGCAAGTTCGCGCTCGCGCGGTACGTGGGGCGCTAGGTAGCGACCGGCCGGCGGCTACGCGCCGTCGACCTGAAGCGGCGGGCTCTGCTGCGGGTTCGCGGGAGCGTCCGGCTGTGCCGACGCGGCGGCAGCCTTGGGCTGCTCGACGCCGAGCGTCTCGGCCAACTCGCCGGACTCGAACATCTCCTCGACGATGTCGGCTCCGCCGACCAACTGGCCGTCGACGTAGAGCTGAGGGAACGTCCGCCAGTCGGAGATCTCGCCGGTCACCTCGCGGAGCGGGTCCAGGATCGGCAGGACGTCGATCGCCCCGTACTCCGTTCCCATCTGCTCCAGCACGCCGACCACGCGCATCGAGAACCCGCATTGCGGCGTCTCGGGAGTGCCCTTCATGAAGAGCAGCACGTGGTTCTCACGGAGAACCTCTTCCACCTTCTGCTTGAGCTCTGGATTCGCAGCCATTGGACTCACCTTAGCGACTCGGCCTTGTTGTAATCGAAAGGGCGTGGATCGAGCCGTCGTCCATGCGGGCCTGGACCGCGGCGCGCACCATCCGGTGCTGGTCGACCCGGCTCTTGCCCTCGAACTGGGGCGCGCGGACGACCGCCCGGAGATGGTCGCCGGACCCCGTCTCGTCGAGGACCTGCACCTCGGAGCCGGGCAGGGCCTCAACGATCATGCGCTGAATCTCGGTGAGATCGGCCACGGGGCCTAGCCGGACACCGTCGCGCCGCGGGCCGCGTCGAGCATCTCGTGGACGCGCACGAACTTCACGCGCGGGCGGCCCAGTGGCTTGCCGCGCTCCTGCTCGGCGGCGTCGATGCCCTGCCAGCCCTCGAAGGTCACATGGTCCGGGGCGCGCTCGTCGAGCAGCTCGACGATCGCCATCCGGTCGGCGGTCGCGGGCTCGGGAAGCCCTTTCCCGGCCGCGTCCTCGACGAGGCTGTCGACCGTCTCCTGCGCGTCCTTCTTGTTCGTCCCGATGACGCCGGAGGGCCCGCGCTTGATCCAGCCCACGGCGTAGGAGCCGGCGACCTGGTCGCCGCTCTCGGGGTCCGTGACGCGGCCAGCCTGGTTCGGGATCACGCCGCGCCGGTCGTCGAAGGGGACGCCCTCGAGCCCGATGCCCTTGTAGCCGACGGCGCGGAAGACGACGCCGCACTCGATCGTCTCGCGCTCGCCGTTGTCGCGCGGGCGGATCGCCCCGGACTCGTCACGATGCAGCTCGTTGCGGCCAACGACGATGCGCTCCACCTTGCCGTCGCCCTGGAGCTCGACGGGGGAGCGGAGGAAGCGCAGCACGATCTTCCGCGGCTTGCCCTCCGGCTCGCGCTGCGCGAAGTCGGTGAAGATCTCGACGTTCTTGCGGGTCGTGATGTCCGCGTCGTCGGACTCGAGGAACTCGCGGCTGAGGTCGTCCAGATCCACCTCGGCCGGGTCGATGTCGATGTCGGCGTCGATCATCTCGCCCAGCTCGCGGAGCTCGGGGTTGGTGAACGCCGCCTGCGCCGGGCCGCGGCGGCCGAGAACCAGGATCTCCTTGATCCCGTTCTCGGCGAGGGCGTCGATCGCGTGCTCAGCGGTGTCGGTGGCCTCGAGCTCCTCCCGGTTCAGCCCCAGCATGCGCGCGACGTCGGTGGCGACGTTGCCGTTGCCGATCACCACGGCGCGCTCGCAGGACAGGTCGAACTCGTGGTCGGCGAAGTCCGGGTGGGCGTTGTACCAGGCGACGAACTCGGTGGCCGCGTGGCTTCCGGGGAGGTCCTCGCCGGGGATCCCGAGGTGCCGGTCGGTGGGGGCGCCGTAGGCGTAGATGACCGCGTGGTAGTGGTCGGCGAGCTCGGCGACGCTCACGTCCATTCCCACCTCGACGTTGCCGAAGAAGCGAAAGCCCTCCCGCGCCGCGGTCTTCTCGTAGACGCGGATGACCGACTTGATCTTCGGGTGGTCGGGCGCCACGCCGGCCCGTACGAGGCCGAACGGGGTCGGAAGGCGGTCGAAGACGTCCACCTCGAAGTCGAGGTCCTCGGAGCGCAGCAGGTGCTCGGCCGCGTAGAAGCCGGCCGGGCCGGAGCCGACGACGGCGACGCGCAGCGGGTTGCCGGATGTGCCGGGTGGGGGCGTCATGGGGCGCAGAAGGTTAGGCCAGTGCCGGCTCGGAGCGCGCGGTAGCGGCTCCGTCGAGTGCGTCGAGGGCCCTGGCGACGGACATCGCCACGCAGGTGAAGATCGGGGTGTCACGCAGGGTGTAGGAGCTCGATTCCGTTCCCCGGAGCTCCTGCACCAGGTCGAGGAACTGACCCGGGTCGTCGGCCTCGAAGCTCACCACGAACTCCTGGTCGTCGATGCCGTACGAGTAGGCGGTGTTGATCGTGATCTCGGGATAGCGCCGACCGACCTCGATGTGGGCCTTCATGATCCGCTGCCGCTCCTCGGCGGGGAGCGTGTACCACTCCCGCTTCTTGTCGAGGGGGTAGACGAACAGGTAGTTGCGTTCCGAGGTGCAGATCTCGGGCCGCGCCTCGGAGTCCGAGTACGGGGAGCGCTTCGTCATCGCGAGATAGGAGTGGGGGGTGGACATCCACTTCGCGAGCCCGCTCTGCGCGAGGACCACATGGAAGGTGTGGATGTCGTCGAGGCGCGGGCTCTGGGACAGGAGCAGGAGATCGGTGTCGCCGCGGGTACCTACCGTCGAGTAGGCGCGAAGCGAGCGGTCCTGGGCGAAATCGTCGCAGGCGGCGCGAAACTCCCGTTTATCCTCCGCGCGCGCCTCGGGATCGCGGCGCTGCCACGCGGGGTCGACCTTGAAGAACGTGAACTTGGCGAAAGTGCGATCGGGCACCGTCGCGATGGTAGCCCTTGCGGTAGCCCTTCTGGCTGCCCCGGCCGCAGACGGGAAGCAGCAGCCGCGGGTCACGATCGTGGTGCTCCCCCAGCACGTGACCGTAGGCCAGCTGGCCGGGGTCCACGGGATGGGCGTCGGGTTTCTCTCCGCCGGGATCGGTGACGTTCCCGCGGATCAGACCTACCTCGACGTCGGGCAGGGCGCGCGTGTCACCGAATCGCTCTATGACGGCTCGTTACCTCGGCTCGATGTCTCCTCGGGACACGGTGGGACCGCGAAGGTGCCGCCGCCCGAGTGGGGGACGGTTCGCCAGCGGGCCGACTCCGTCCCCGCGGACATCGTGCCCGGATTGCTCGGTACGACCTTGGAGCAGGCGCATGTGGCCATGGGCGCCGGCTCGAGTGCGGGCAGCGCGGCTCTGATGCTGGTCGATGAGCATGGGGCGCTTGGAGGTGCTGGCTGTCATGGAGGCTGCCCGATAGTCAGCGTCGAGTCCGCGAATCTCGCCGCCGTCCGCCGGCTTGCCGGTCACTCGCACGGCGACGATCTCGTCGTCGCGATCGAGCGGCCGCCGCCCGCGTCCAATCGCGCGCTCGCCCTCGGGATCGCCGGCAGCGGGTTCGACGGCACGCTCACCTCCGACTCGACCCGGATGCGAGGCTTCGTCCTCTCGACCGATCTCGCGCCCACGATTCTCGCGCGGCTCGGGATCCCGAAGCCCAGCGACATGACGGGGGAGCCGATCCGTACGGACGGAGCCGTGGACACGTCGTCCGTCCAGGGCCTGCAGGACCGCCTCGCGGAGATCGGGCCCCGGCGGGCGCCAGTGATCGGCATCAGCGTGCTGATCTGGGTCGTGCTCACCGCGATCGCGGCAATCGCGTTCCGGCGCGAAGGACTGCGGGTCGCGCTCACGATCCTGGCGGCGTCGCTGGCGCTGGTGCCGGCGCTCCTCCTGCTCACGGCGGCGCTCGAGCCGAGCGAGCTCGCGGAGCGCCTGATCGTCGGCGCCGGCTGCCCTCTCGGCGCGGCGCTCGTGCTGTGGTTGGCGCCGGGCATGCGCGGCCTGGCGCTCTGCGCGGGGGCGTCCGTCCTCGTTTACGGCGTCGACGTGATCGCTGGGTCGCATCTCACCGAGCTGTCGCTGATCGGGCCAAACCCGATCGCGGGCGTCCGCTTCTACGGCATCGGCAACGAGATCGAGGCCACGGCGGCCGCCCTTGTCCCGATCGGGACGGGCGCCGCGTTGGCGGGGTGGGCGCCCCGCGCGTCGGCCCGCGGCGCGGCCGCGGCGTTCGGGATCACGGCGGTCCTCGCGGTGGCCGCCTTTGCCCCCGGAAGCTTCGGGGCCGACGTCGGCGCGGCGATCGGCATCCCGATCGGTGCGGCGGTCGCGATCGGCATCTGCCTAGGCGTCAGGCGCAGCGGCTGGATCTGGGTGATCGTCGCCCCGCTCGCGGCGGTGGCCGCGCTGATCGCGATCGACCTCGCGACCGGTGGGAACGCCCATCTGACGCGGAGCGTTCTCGACGCGGGGGGGCTCGGGAACCTGGGCGACGTCTTCCAGCGCCGCCTCCAGCTCTCGGCCCACAGCTTCGCCCGCTACGCGCAGAACCTCATCTTCTGGATCGTGGTGGCGCTGATCGTGGCCGGGCTCACCCAATGGCGGCGGATCAAGGGGTGGTTCGGCGGGCGGCGGACAGCCTGGGCGGGCTTCGTCGGGGCCATCGCGGCGACGGTCGCGGGGACCCTCGCGAACGACTCCGGGGCGCTGCTTCTGATGATCGGCGCGGTGCTCTGCGCGGCCATGGTCGGGGTCGCCTGGGCTACGCACGAGGGGCGTCGTTCGCCGACCTTTTGGGGACCCTCCGGTCCGGTAACCTGACATCGGCCTGGCGACCCGAGCTCAGGCGGGCCGTCACCCCTAGCGCTTACTCCTATGCGCATCGCAATCGTTAGCCCATACTCGTGGACCTACGCCGGCGGCGTGAACCGGCACGTCGAGGCCCTGACCGGGGCCCTGTTCTCGCGTGGGCACGAGGTCCGCGTGATGGCGCCCTGGGACCCGCCGGACCGGGTCTCGCGCGTGCTCCATCGCGCACCCGCCGAGGACCGCTCGCCGCCCGACTACCTGGTGCCGCTGGGCCGCACGGTCGGGTTCGGGGCCAATGGGGCCGTTTCCAATCTCGGCGTCTTTCCCCACGGGATCAACACGATGCGCCGCGAGCTTCGCGCCGGTGGCTTCGACGTCGTCCACGCCCATTCGCCGGAGGCGCCGGTCATCGGCTGGGACGCCTGCTCGTTCCGCGGCGCTCCGGTCGTCGGCACCTTCCACTCGTACTCGACCAAGCCGCTGCCGAACTGGATCGCGAACGCGCTCGGCGCGCGGCGCAAGTTCAACCAGCTTCACGCGAGGATCGCCGTTTCGCAGGCGGCCTCCTGGACGGGGCGCCGCTGGTTCGGCGGCACCTACCGCGTGATCCCGAACGGCGTCGACGTCGATGCCCCGCCGGTCGGGCCGAAGCCCGAGTCCGATGAACTGCGCGTGCTCTTCATTGGCCGCCCAGAGGAGCGCAAGGGGCTGCCCGTTCTGCTTCAGGCATTCGAGGGCCTGGTCGAGCATGTCCCGGCCCGCCTCACGGTGATCGGCTCGACCGAAGCCGACGTCAAGGGCTATCTGAACGACCCGGCAGCCGAGGAGCGCATCGATGCGCTGGGCACGATCGGGGGGTCCGAGCTGTGGCGCCGGCTGCACGAGGCGGATGTCCTCTGCGCCCCCTCCCTCGCGGGGGAGAGCTTTGGGATGGTGCTCACCGAGGCGTTCGCGGCCGGGACGCCGGTGATCGCCTCCGAGATCGCGGGCTACGCCGATGTGGTGACGCACGGGGTCGACGGCATCCTGGTGCCGCCGGCCGACCCGCAGCGCCTGGCCGAGGAGCTCCAGGGCCTCTACGTGGAGCCCGAGCGGCGCCTGCGCATGGGCATGGCCGCCCGCGAGAGCGCCCAGCGTTACGCCTGGCCGAACGTCGCCGCGGAGGTCGAGGAGGTCTACGAACAGGCGCTGCGCGCGCCCGAGCCCGCGACCCGCACGGAGCGGATCGTCCGGACCAGCGGCCTGGCCCCGATCGACGGCAGCCGTCCCGCCCCGGCGGAGCGCCTGCCCTCCCTGGATCCGGAGCCGGCTCGCGCGATGCAGCGGCACGGCCTCGCCCGCAAGGTGGCGCTCGGCGTGGCCGCCATCCTCGGCCTCGGGCTCACCGCGCTGGCGGCCAACAAGATCGGGCTTCAGAACGTCGTCGCGAGCATCGTGCGCTCCGACCTTTCGCTGGTCTTCATGGCCCTCGGCCTGATGATGGCCGCGATGATGTTTCGAGCCGCCTCCTGGTACGCGATCGCCCGTGCGGCGCTGCCGCACAGCCGGCTTCGCCGCCGCGACGTCACCTCCGCGACGATGATCGGCGTGCTCATGTCGGCGACGCTGCCGGCGCGCCTCGGTGAGCCGGCGCGCGCCATGGTGCTCTCGCGGCGCACGGGGCGCATGCGCTCCACCTTCCCGGTACTGCTCGGCACGCTCGTCTCGCAGACGGTCTTCAACATCGCCGCCCTCGTCCTGCTGGGCGTGATCATCGTCTCGACGACTGACCTGTTCCACTCGTCGTCGACGAAGCTCTTCGCCTTCAGCCTCGTGCCTCTGCTGATCCTGATCGCGGTGCTCCTGGCTCCGGTGATCGTCCGGCAGCAGAACGGGAGCGGTCGCCTGGCAAGAATCTCGGCTGCGATGAGTGCGGCGCTGCTCCGCGTTCGCACGGGCCTGAGCGTCTTCCGCAACCCGCGCCTCGGCTCGTTCGCCGCCGCCGCGCAGCTCGCCGCCTGGGCCGTGCAGCTCCTGGCGTGCGCGGTTCTGTTCAAGGCGCTCGGCATGAGCGGCGTCGGGATCGGTGCCGCGGCCGCGGTCCTCTTCGCGGTCAACGTGACCGCCGTCGTGCCCGCGACGCCGTCGAACATCGGCGTGTTCCAGCTGGCAGTGATCAGCGTGCTTACGACCGGATTCGGCGTCGCGGCCGCCGACGCGTTGGCCTACGGGGTGATTCTCCAGGCCGTCGAGGTCGCGACGGCCGTGGTCCTCGGGCTTCCGGCCCTCGTCCGCGAGGGCCTCACCTGGTCCGATATGCGCCTGCGCGCCCTGAGCGCGGCGCCCGTTCGCCTGTCGCCGCGGAAGTCCAGACCCGGTGCGACCGAGGCGAGCTAGCGGTCACTAACCTAGGCCGCCCGCCCAGACGACGAGGAGAATCGATGGCCCTTTCGAACATCGCCGGCTTTCCGCGTATCGGACCCAATCGCGAGCTGAAGTTCGCGACGGAGGGCTACTGGCGTGGCGACGTCTCGCGGGATGACCTGCTGGCGACGGCGAAGCAGATTCGCGTCGACAACTGGAAGTTCATGCAGCAGGCCGGCGTGGACCTGATCCCGTCGAACGACTTCTCGCTCTACGACCAGGTCCTCGACACGATCGCCCTCGTGGGCGCGGTGCCGGACCGTTACGAGCACTCGGGCGGCCCGCTGGACATCGACACCTACTTCGCGATGGCCCGCGGCCGTCAGGAGGAGGGCATCGACGTCACCGCGATGGAGATGACCAAGTGGTTCGACACGAACTACCACTACATCGTCCCCGAGCTCGGGCCCGACACCAAGTTCTCCCTGTCCTCGACGAAGCCGTTCGACGAGCACGCCGAGGCGATGGAGGAGCTCGGGATTGACACAGTCCCCGTGATCGTCGGGCCGGTCTCGTTCCTGCTCTTGGGCAAGTCGGCTGACGGCGTCCCCGCGGAGTTCGACCGCCTCGACCTGATCGAGGCCATCCTCCCCGTGTACGGCGAGGTCATCGAACGGCTCGCCGAGCAGGGCGCCACCTGGGTCCAGCTCGATGAGCCCTGCTTCGTGCAGGACCGCTCCGATCACGAGCTCGACGCGCTACGCCTCGCCTACGAGGAGCTGGCCAAGGTCCACGAGCGCACCCGCATCTGCGTCAAGACCTACTTCGACCACGTTGGCGATGCCTTTGGCGTCCTCCGCGACCTTCCGGTCGAGGGCATCGGCCTCGACTTCCACCGCGGCGGGCCGGACCTGGACCGGCAGATGGTTCGCAAGGGCGGACCGCGGAACATCGAATTCGTCGCCAGCGAGGGTGGCCTCGAGGACAAGTGGCTGTTCGCTGGGATCGTCGACGGTCGCAACGTCTGGATCAACGAGCTAGAGCACAGCCTCGACCTGCTCGGTGGCATGCGTGACCGCTGCAAGCAGCTCGTCGTCTCGACGTCGTGCTCGCTCCTCCACACGCCGCTCGACCTCGACAACGAGCCGCCGTCGGACGTGCTCGACGACGAGCTGCGCTCCTGGATGGCGTTCGCGAAGCAGAAGGTCGGCGAGGTCGTGACGCTCGCCACGGGCATGGGCGAGGGCCGCGAGGCGATCGCGGCCGAGCTTGACGCGAACGACCGGGCGCTCGACGACCGGCGCGAGTCGCACCGCACGCGCAACCCGGCGATCCGCGATCGCGTGGCCGCCCTCACTGACGACGACGCGCGCCGGTCTAGCCCCTTCGAGGTGCGCCGCGAAGCCCAGCACGCTCGCCTGAACCTGCCGCTGTTCCCCACGACGACTATCGGGTCCTACCCGCAGACGGCGGAGATCCGCCAGGCGCGGAAGGAGCTTCGCGAGGGCGCCATCGATCGCGATGACTACGACAAGCGCATGCGCTCCGAGATCGAGCGGGTCATCGGCTTCCAGGAGGAGATCGGCCTGGACGTCCTCGTCCACGGCGAGCCCGAGCGAAACGACATGGTCCAGTACTTCGCGGAGCAGATGGAGGGCTACGTCTTCACGCAGAACGCTTGGGTTCAGTCCTACGGGTCGCGCTACGTGCGCCCACCGATCATCTACGGCGACGTCAGCCGGCCCAGCCCGATGACGACGGACTGGATCGCGTTCTCGCAGTCTCTCTCGGAGAAGCCCGTGAAGGGAATGCTCACCGGCCCGGTGACGATGCTCCAGTGGTCGTTCGTCCGTGATGACCAGCCGCGCTCAGCGACCTGCGAGCAGCTCGCGCTGGCGATCCGCGACGAGGTCTCCGACCTCGAGGCGGAGGACATCAAGGTGATCCAGGTCGACGAGCCGGCGATCCGGGAGGGCCTACCGCTGCGCCGGGACCGCTGGGAGGAGTACCTGGAGTGGGCCGTTTACTCGTTCCGCGTGGCCACGACGGTCGTGCGCGACGAGACCCAGATCCACACGCACATGTGCTACTCGGACTTCGGCGACATCATGGAGCAGATCCAGCAGATGGACGCCGACGTGAACCTGATCGAGGCTGCGCGCTCGCGCATGGAGCTGCTCCACGACTGGGAGCGCACCGGCTACGGGCAGGAGATCGGCCCCGGCGTCTACGACATCCACTCGCCGCGCGTCCCCTCCACCGAGGAGATGGTCGAGCTGCTCCAGGCTGCCGCAAAGGTCCTCGACCCGGAGCAGATCTGGGTCAACCCGGACTGCGGCCTGAAGACCCGGGCCTGGCCCGAGGTCGAGGCCGCGCTCCGCAACATGGTGCAGGCGGCGAAGCAGCTGCGCGAAGAGCTCGTCCCCGCCGGGTAGCTCGGGGCCGGTCGGCGCTCCTTTCCGACGATCGACTGAACGACTGAGCCGCTATATGCGGTCGAATCACTCACTCGGCGATCGAGCCGCGCATTCTTAGCGGTGCTTTACACAACGCTTGCCGAACGCTTGCTAGCCTGATCTCTCGGAGTAAATGCGGCAGCCTGTCACGGCGGGCAGAGGGGAATTGAGAGAGATGGCTGACCAGCGAGTGCGGGGATTTGCCCTGCGAGGAGATGAGCCGCAGCGCTTGGAGTTGAGCGATGGCTCGCGCTTGATGCTGGATGGAGCGTCAGGCGAGGATCGGACCGAGTGGCGCCGCCTGGGCCGACGGCATTCCAACCTCTCGGTGTCCGAGGCGGCGGACCTGGCAGGGGACGAGTACACGGAGTACGTGGAGGTTCGGACCCGCGCCGAGGTCGAGTGGCTGCGGACGGTGGCCGACTGGTACCGCCAGCAGGCGGACGGCCTGCAGCGGCAGCTGGCCGACGCCAAGGCGTAGTCGCTACAGAACGACCCCGTGCCGGACGACGTTGGTCGAGACGACCTGCTCGTCTGCGAAGTAGCGCAGATAGGCGGAGCCCCCAGCGTGTGCGCCGGTCCCGGATAGGCGGTTGCCGCCGAAGGGCTGGCGTCCCACCATGGCGCCCGTGATCGCTCGGTCCACGTAGACGACGCCGGCCGGAAGGCGCTCGATCAGGGCGTCGATCCGGTCCGGCTGGCGGCTGAAGACGCCCGCGGTCAGGGCCTGCGGAAGGTCCCGCACGCGGTCGGCCGCTTCGTCCAGGTCGCGCACCCGCTCGACGGTCAGGAGCGGGCCGAAGATCTCGTCGCGGAGCACCGGGGTGTCCGCCGGCAGGCGGTCGCCGTCGACGAGCAAAGGAGCGACGAACTGCGGGCCGTCAGCCGGCGCCGCGTGGGCCAGCTCCGCGCCCATCGAGGCCTCGGCATAGCGGCCGTACTTGGCCACTGCGTCCGGGTCGATCAGGGCGGGGACCTCGGTCGCGAAGTGCTCGGCCGGGCCCACGCGCAGAAGCTCGACCGCGCCTGCCAGCCGCTCCGCGAACCGGTCGGCGACCCCCTCGTGGACGAGCGCGCGCGACGCGGCCGAGCACTTCTGCCCGCCGTAGCCGTAGGCCGAGCGCACCACGGCGGGGACCGCCTCGTCGAGGTCCACGTCGGAGTCGATGAGCACGCAGTTCTTGCCGCCCAGCTCGGCGACGATCCGCTTGATCTGGCGCTGGTCCTCCGCCTCGTGGGCGCGGCGCTGGATCTCCAACCCGACGGCCACCGACCCGGTGAAGGCGATGGTGGCGATCCGCGGCTCGGCGACCAGCCAACGACCGAGGTCGCCCGCGGCGGGCAGGAACGCGAGCGCGTCGTCGTCGACGCCCGCATCCAGCAGCAGGCGGGCGAGCTCAAAGCCGCACGCCGGGCTCTGCTCGGCCGGCTTGAACAGCACCGGGCTGCCCATCACGAGCGCCGCCGACACCATCCCGCACGGGATCGACAGCGGGAAGTTCCACGGGCTGATCACCGCCGCGGGCCCGCGAGGCCGCAGGCGCAGCTCGTTGCGCTCGCCCGGCGCCTGTACCAGCCCTTCCGCCATCCCGCGCGCGCCCAGCGCATAGAAGCGCAGGAAGTCGATTGCC
Source organism: uncultured Actinomycetes bacterium (assembly GCA_963710955.1). Taxonomy (GTDB): domain Bacteria; phylum Actinomycetota; class Thermoleophilia; order Solirubrobacterales; family 70-9; genus AC-56. Next base: position 239,651 of record CAVQCK010000001.1, read on the forward strand.
TCGCAGACCTCGGCGTCCGCGTCCTCCCAGGGCTTGCCGACCTCACGCACCACGAGCGCCGTCATGCGGCGGCGACGCTCGTCCAGGAGGTCAGCGGCGCGCTCGAGCACGCCCGCCCGGGCGGCGGGCGCACGCTGAGGCCAGGCCGAGCCGAGCGCGAGGTCGAGGGCGCGCTCGGCGGCATCGACCCCAGCCCAACCCAGGCGGGCGACCTCCCGCTCCGGCGCGCATGGATCGGTCGAGGTCGTGCCCTCGCCGCGCCGGCTCTCGCCACCCACGAGAGTCTCCGGCTGCAGCGGCAGCTCGCGGTCGAGAGCCGCCAGGGCGCCGGTCAGGTCCTCACGGACCTCGGGCCGGCGGAGCTCCAGCATCGGGTGGTTTCGGAAGCCGGTCACGCGGGCGCCTCGAGGAGCTCATCCAGCGACTGGTGGCGCTGGCGCAGCAGGAAGCCCTCGTTCGACGAGTTCTCCAGGAGCCGCCGAACGAGATACGCCATCCCTGCGACCAGGTCGCCGATCGGCGTGTAGACGCGGACCCGGTATCCCAGCCTGGCAACGCCCTCGGCCAGCTCGTCTCCGAGCCCGCGCAACACCTGCAGCTCGAGCTCGGCGGGCCCGCCACCCTGGCGCTCGTGGTAGGCGATCGCGTGGGCCAGCGAGCGAAGGTTGTGCGTGGCGATCGCTGGGCGAACCGAGTCGCGGGCATCCACCAGGCGGCGGGTGAGCCGTTCGAAGCAGGCGTCGGACTCGCGCTTCTCGCTCCATACCGGCGCCTCCCAGCCGCGCTGGCCCGCGAGGACGCTCTCGTGGTCCCAGTAGGCCCCCTTCACCAGCCTGATCGTCGGGGGCACCTCGCGGCCCGTCAGAGCTGGTGAGGACAGGATCCGGTCAAGCGTCTCGTCGGCGTCGCGCAGGTACGCCTGCAACACCACTCCGACCGAGGGAGCGGATCGGAACTCCTCGCTCGATAGCACCTCCTCGAAGGCCAGGAGCAGCGTCTCGCGGCTGTCGAAGTCCTCCATGTCCAGGTGGACGTGCGCGCCGAGCTCGCGCGCCAGGTGCAAGAGCGGGGTCAGGCGATGCGCCGCGTCGGCGGCGCCCACCTCCGGGGCGAGCGGGCGCAGCAGCGGAGTGAGCGCTGTGAGCTTGATCGAGAGGTTGGCGCGCGGGAGGGTGCCGTGGAGGTCCGCGTCGAGCAGCGGCTGCTCGGGCCACTCCCTCGTCACCTCGCTCAGCACGCGGAGCGTCCCGGCGCAGCGCTCGGAGTAGGCCTCGGCCTCCGCCTCTGAGACCGTCGACTCCCCCAGCAGGTCGAGCGCCAAGGCCTGGCCGCGGTGCCACATCGCCCTGAGGTTCCGGGTGGCGGAGCGGACGTCCCGGCCGGCGATGAACTGCCGGGCCAGCAGTGCAGTCGCCGGCCCGCTCGCCAGGCCGTAGGCGGCGAGGAGCGGACGCGGCGCGACGCCCGCACGGAGCGGACGCAGGGTGGCGGGGATCGGCTCGCCGTCGACCGCGCGCACGAACGCGCGCAGGTGCGCGCCGCGATCGAGCGCTCCATGGCACGCGGGAGCTGCGTCGACGAACCGGAACATGGCCGAGCGCAGCGCCGGGCGGCCGTCGAGGCTGCCCAGCTGCCGCCGCCCGAGCGCCACCGCCGGCCGCCTCCACGACGACGGCTCGACGCGCCACAGCTCCTCCGCGAGCTCCCGGATCCGGGTCTCGAGCGCCTCGTCCATCCAGCCGCGAGGCTACTCCCGAACCGGGTCTGAACCTGCGCTTGGCTATGGTGGACGCACGGTGAGGAGCCAGGGCGGGCGTGTATTCGGCGGCAGGGGAGGCCATCTGGGTTTCCTCGCCGTGCTGCTGTTGGCACTCGGCCTCGTCGGGGCGGTCCCCGCGACGGCAGACACCCCTCGTCTCTCGTACGCCCAGGCCCCGGAGTGGATCGCTCCGCAGACGCTTGGGCATTACGGAACCGATCCGTCGAGCCCCGGTCCGGGGCTCACGGTCGACGTCCCGAACGCCGGAGGAGGGAAGGGCTGGATCGAGGTCTGGGCCCAGGTGAAGGCCAACGACGCGCAGACGGCGATCGGGCTCTTCGACGTGACCGGTGGGGCGCGCACGTTCGTTCCTGGCCAGGACGAGTTCTGCGCCCAAATGGCAACGCCACCGCTGCGTGGCGACCTGTTCATGACATTGGACGGCGACGCCGGCACCTACGGCACGCCCCTGCAGACCCTCAGTTGCTCGGGGACCACAGGGCCGCCCGGGCCGGTGCTGCTGCACGTGACGGCCGGCGAGCGCAGGTTCCGCCTCGAGTACGCCGACTGCGGCTGCGGCGGCTCACCCGCGGTGTCCCACCGCAAGCTCTGGATTCGTCCGGCGCCGACCCGGTAGAGGCGGAAGCTAGAGCCCGAGGCGGTTGCGGATGCCGCGCGCGTTCATGAAGCGGTTGACGCGGTTGACCATCCCGCGGCGCACCGACGTGTAGGGGAACCACAGCGGGTCGCGCTTGCCCTGCTTGACCCGCGGGATCACGAGCGATTCGGGGTGGACGAACTTCTTGATCCCGTACGAGGAGTGGCGGAAGCCGATGCCCGAGTCCTTCCAGCCGCCCATGGGGACGCCCATCGCGAAGTAGGTCGTGAGCACGTCGTTGACGTTCACGGCTCCCGCCTCGATCCGCCGCGCGACCGCCTCGCCCTCGCTCACGTCGCCGGCGAAGACCGACGCGGAGAGCCCGTAGCGGCTGTCGTTCGCCTTCTCGACGGCCTCGTCGGCGTCGCTCACCTTCATCACCGGGATCACCGGCCCGAAGGTCTCGTCGGTCATCACCTTCATCGAGTGGTCCACATCGGCGATCACGGTGGGCTCGTACCAGTCGCCCGGCCCGTCCTTGCGCTTGCCGCCCGTGAGCACACGGGCGCCCTTCTCGCGCGCGTCGTCGACGTGGTCCTCCACGATCTTCGTCTGCGCTGGGGTGCTCATTGCGCCGATGTCCGCCTTGTAGGAGCGGTCATCGCGGCCCTGGCGCAACTTCCGCACCTGCTCGGTGAGCCTGCTGACGAACTCGTCGTAGATCGGCTCCTCGACATAGACGCGCTCGATCGACATGCAGATCTGGCCGGAGTTGGCGAGCGCGCCGGTCGCCGTCGCGTTGACCGCCCGCTCGATGTCCGCGTCACGCAGCACGATCAGCGGGTCCTTGCCGCCAAGCTCGAGGCTCACCGGGGTGAGCGTGTCGGCCGCCCGCTTCATCACGACCTTGCCGGTGCGGTCCGACCCCGTGAACTGGACGTAGTCGGCCTCGTCCACCAGGGCGCCGCCCGTCTCGCCGATGCCGTTGACGACGTCGAGGACGTCGGGGCCGCCGATCTCCTCCTTCCACGCGCGGGCGATCTCCATGACCGACAGCGGCGTGAACTCGGACGGCTTGATCACCACAGCGTTGCCGGCAAGGAGGGCGGGGATCGCATCGTCGTACGCGAGGATCACGGGGAAGTTCCAGGGGCTGATGATGCCCACCACGCCGAAGGGGCGATAGACGATCCGCAGCCGCTTCACCTTCAGCGGCAGGATGTGCGGGGTGGGGGACTCCTCGGCGAGGAACTCGGCCGCGTTCTCGCAGTAGTAGTTGATCGTCTGGCAGATGAACGGGCCCTCCTGCTCGGCCTCGGCGCGGACCTTGCCGGTCTCCTCCTGCATGACGTCCGCGAGATGGGACTCGTTGGCGATCAGCCAGTCGCGAAGGCGCTCGAGCCAGCGACGGCGTCCGGCGACTCCGATCGCCTCCCACTCCGGCTGCGCGGCGCGGACGCGGGCGAAGACCTCGGCAACGCGCTCGGGCGAGTCGACGGGAACCTGGCGGACGACGGAGCCGTCGGCCGGGTTGTGCACGTCGATGACCGAGTCACCGGCGGAGGGTCCGTTGCCGGAAGCCGGCGGGGCGCTGGGGGTCGCTGTGGCGCGCTCCATGCCCGTGGGACTCTACCGCCCGGGTCGTTACCGGCGAATCAGCCGGTAGACCGGGCCGTCGAGGGAGGTCACGTACACGTGGTGGTGCGCGCCGACGCTGAACGAGCTCGGGTTGTCGATGTGGAGGCCGATCGCGTGGTCGTGCCGCGCGCGGGGGTGGTGGGGGGCCAGGCTGCGGACCTCGCCCTTGTAGAAGTCGGAGTAGATGTAGCGGCCACGCAGCGCTCCCAGCGTGTGATCCCGGACCACCACGCCGCCGGTGATGGCGCAGGCGCCGCCGCCGCAGTTCGGCTTGTTGTGCGCGTACTCGAGGATCGGGGGCCGGTACCGGTGCTTGGGCCGCGGGGCCTCGTTGTCGCCGGGGAAGTGAAGCCGGTGTCGTCCCTCGAAGTGGTCCCACCCGAAGTTGGAGCCGCGAAGGGCCTTGCGCCCCTCGAAGTCGACCTCCTCCCAGCTGTCCTGGCCGGTCCTGGCCGACGTCGCCGATCAGGATGCGTCCCGCGTCGAAGGAGAAGCGGAACGGGTTCCGCAGGCCGAGGGCGTAGATCTCGTCGCGGCCGGGCTTGCCGACGAACGGGTTGCTCTTCGGGACGCTGTACGGCCTCTTGCCGTGGGCGTGGGGCTCGATCCGCAGCAGCTTGCCGAGCAGGACGTGGCGGTTCTGCGCGTTCTCGTGCGGGTCGCCGCCGAAGCCGCCGTCCCCCGTCGCCAGATAGAGGTCGCCCCCTGGGCCGAACGCGAGCGTGCCGCCGTTGTGGTTGGAGAAGCTCGGGTGCGGGATCACGATCACCCGGTGGCGGGACGCACCCTGGGCCCTGGAGTTGGATTTCGCGTGGAAGCGATCCACCTCGAGGTTCCCGTCGGAGTTCGTGTAGTAGACGTAGAAGAGTTTGCTGCGCGCGTAATGCGGGTCGAACGCCATCGACAGCAGGCCGCGCTCACCGTCGGTGGTGACCCGGCCGTGGATGTCGAGGAACGATCCCTTCATCCGGTGGCCGTTCTTCATCACCTCGATCCGGCCCGAACGCTCGACCACGTAGAGGAAGTTCGCCGCGCCGGGCGCATGGGTCAGATACATCGGCGCGTCGAAGGTGCCGATGCGGTGCTTGGCGATGCCGCCCCTGGCGTGGTGCCCCGGTCCGTGGCCGCTCGCCGTCCCCGTTGCCGCGCCCGCCAAGACGATGGCCGTGCCAGCCAGGAGGGCGGCGGTCGCACCGGCGACCGCCCGCATCAGTGCTGGACTATCTGGTAGACGTGGCCGTCGCCGAGCGAGGCGACGTAGAGCTGGCCGCCACCGCCCACCCCGAATGCGCTTGGACCGGAGACGCTGAGGCCCGTGCTGCGATCGCCGGTGGCTGGCGTCTGCGGGATGAGACTTCGAATCGTGCCGTTGCAGTTGTCGCTGTACACGTAGCGGCCGTTCAGCAGGCTGAGGTCCGGGTTGTGCACGACGTAGCCGCCGATGATCGCGCAGAAGCCGTCGGAGCCGTGGTTCTTCACCTCGATGGGGAAGATCGGTGGCCGGTGGCCGGGGTTGGGATCCGGACGGCTGGAGTCGTGGACCTGACGGCCCTCCCAGGTGGGCCAGCCGAAGTAGGAGCCCTTGGCGCGCGCTCGCGTCACGTAGTCGACCTCCTCCCAGGCGCTTTGGCCGACGTCGCCGATCGCCAGATCGCCGTTGGCGGAGTCGAACGAGAATCGCCAGGGATTCCGGAGCCCGTACGAGAAGATCTCGTCGCGCCCGGGCTTGCCTACGTAGGGGTTGTCCGGGGGGATCGCGTACGGCGAGCTTCCGTGCTTGTGGGGGTCGATTCGCAGGAGCTTGCCGTTCAGGACGTTCAGGTGCCGCGCATTGTCGAATTGATCGTCCCCGCCTCCACCGTCTCCGGTGGAGATGTAGAGGTCACCGTCCGGTCCGAACTGGAGTTGCCCCCCGTTGTGGTTGCCCGCGTCCGGATGCGGGACGACGATCACCTGCCGCCGCGAGTACTTGTTCGCCTGGGTGTTCGAGCCCGCGTGGAACTCGTCCACCTCCAGGGCTCCGTCTCCTCTCGTGTAGGCCGCGTAGAACAGGTGGTTCGACCGGTACCTGGGATCGAAGGCCATCGAGAGCAGGCCCTGTTCGCCGCCCGACAGGACACGGTTTTGGATGTTGAGAAACGGCTGGGACTTCACCGTGCCGTGATCGATGACACCAATGGTGCCGCCCTGCTCGACCACGTACAGGAACCCGCCCGCGCCGGGCGCGACAGTCACGTAGATGGGCGAGTCGAACGTCCCCATCGAACGCAGGGCGAGCGTGGGGCTGCCGCCGGACGCTGTGGCTCCGAGCATCGCCAGACCGGCCGCCGCAGCGGCGACTGCGCCACCCGCCACGAGTGACCACCGTCGCCGATGACCGCTCACTCCCGCCATTCCAACTCAGGGTACTGACGGGCTCGCGTCAGGGTTCAGGTTGGGGCGGCTTGTCAGGGGGCCGGGTCGAGGCGATAGACCGGGCCGTCGAGCGAGGTGGCATAGATGCGGCCGGCGTCGTCCTCGCCGAACGAGGTCAGGGACGGGACGTCCAGGCCGAGGGGGCGGTCGTCCGTCGCCCGCTTCCCCGGCACCGCCGGGAAGCTCCGGAGCCGGCCGGTGCAGAAGTCGCCGTAGAGGTAGCGGCCGTAGAGCGACTCGAGTGACGCGTCGCGCACGACGTACCCCCCCGTGACGGAGCAGCCCCGGTCGTGGCTGTAGGCGAGCACCGGCGGCACCGCGTTCGGCGCCGACTGGTCGGCGTTGAAGCGCGCGAACCCCTCAAGCGCCGACCAGCCGAAGTTCGCGCCGCTGCCCTGGCCGCGGCCCACCAGGTCGATCTCCTCGAATCGGCTCTGGCCGACGTCGCCGATCGCCAGGTCGCCGTTCAGGCGGTCGAATGAGAACCGCCACGGGTTCCTGAGGCCGTAGGAGTAGATCTCGGGGCGGGCGCCCGGCTGGTTCGTGAACGGGTTCGAGGCGGGGATCGAGTACGGCTTCCCGCCACGGGCTCGCGGGTCGATGCGCAGGATCTTGCCCAGCAGCGTCCCAAGGTCTTGACCGTTGCGATCGGGGTCGCCCTCGGATCCGCCATCGCCGAGGCCGATGTAGAGCAGCCCGTCGGGGCCGAACGTGAGCAGGCCCCCGTTGTGGTTGGGGAAGGGCTGCCGGACCCGCAGGACCACACGGCCGCTCGACGAATCGACGGTGAGCGGGTCCTTGCTCGACCTGCGGTACTCGACTACCTGCGTGTCGCCTGCGTGGTCCGTGTAGTCGGCGTAGACGAGTCCGGATCGCTCGTAGTCGGGGGCGAAGGCGATCGACAGCAGGCCCTGCTCGCCGCAGCACGACACCTGGTCATGCAGATCGAGGAACGGGGTGGAGCTGGTGCCCTCGGGGGTGATGACCTCGACCCGGCCGGTCTGCTCGACCACGAACAGGTCGCTGCGGTTGCCCGGCGCCTGCGTCACGTAGAGCGGCTGGTCGAAGTCGCCGAGCTTCTGCAGGCGCACCCCGCCCTCGCCGTCGCCGACGGGCGGCTTGCCGGAATGGGTCTGCGTGACGGGCGGCGGGGGCGGCGGCGTCGTTCCGGTGGTGGAGGAGGATCCGCCGCCGCACCCAGCAAGCGCGACGGTTGCGGCCAGCAGGGCGGCCGCAAGCTTCAGACGGCTGTCACTCCCACGGCGGTCACTCCCCAGGCCTGCAATTGACGACCTTGCCGCTGCCGGTCACGCAGCTGTTCGGGGGCTTGTCCGAGATCGTGGAAACGAACTCGCCCTTCACCGGGCTGCCGTCGGGCGTCACCGCCTTCGCCTTGCCGGTCAGGCCCGCCGCCACCTGGTAGTGGACCGTGTAGGTCCCGGCCCGGACGGGTGTGACGCGCCAGGCGATGTCCCTGCTGTCGCCCGAGGGAACCGAGCCGAACTGGAAGGTGTCGGTCTGCGCGGCCTCGGCGCCCGCCGTCGGTGCCTTCTCGATCTTGCTGAGCGGGAACTTGTCCGTTATGAGCTTCGGGTAATGCTGCTCGAGCACCCAGACCGGGCGGAAGTGGCTCGCCAGGTTCGGCTCGTCGACGCGGATGTTGAAGGAGCCCTGCCCCGAGCCGGTCGAGGTCGCCGGCGACTTCAGGTTCGGGGTCCCCTTGGCGACGGTGTTGATCGTCACGGCGAGGTCGGGAATCGCCTGGCTGCCCGCGTTCTTGATGGCGAGCACGAGGTAGCTCGACTCGGCGAGCTTCTGGTGGTTGGGGAACTTCGCCGTGGTGACCTGTACCGGGAAGTTTCCGGTGGGCTCGGTTGCACCCTGGCTCTGGCCGCCGCCGCAGCCCGCGACGCCGAGACCGGCCCCGAGGGCGAGCAGGGCGAACCCCATTGCGATCCTCGCGTCCGGACCCCGGAGTAGCCGCCTGCAGGCGTTTCTTGCGCTCTCCCCCAAGGCGCCGGGAACATACCACCTGCCAGGCGCTGGAAATGCCGCTTCCGTGGCGCGCAAAATCCTGGCCAACCGGCCAGAAATGGTTAAGGGTGGCGGCCGTGGTCTGCATGGATTACATTTCCTTGTTGGTCCGTTGAGCGCGCCCGGACACTGAGGAGAGATGGTCCGATCCGTCGCAGACAGAGCGTTCCTGCCCGCAAAGAGCCTGTTCGAGCAGGTGGGGAACATGATGATCCTCACCGGCAAGACGATCACGGCGACGGTGCGCCCGCCCTACCCCTACGGCGGCGAGTTCATCAGCCAGTTCATCTTCGCCCTGCAGCTGTGCTGGTTTCCGATGCTGATCAGTACCGTCGCCTTCGGCTTCGGAGCCCCCGGCCTTCAGGCAGCCAACTTCCTCACCCTGTTCGGCGCCCTCGATCGCCTCGGCGGCTTCTTCATCCTCGCCTCGGTGCGTGAGTTCGCCCCCTTCGTGACCGCGGTCGTGGTCGCCGGGGTCGCCGGCACCGCGATCACCGCCGACCTCGGCGCCCGCAAGATCCGCGAGGAGCTCGACGCGCTCCAGGTCCTGGGTGTCGACCCGATCAAGAACCTGGTCGTACCCCGCTTCCTCAGCCTGATGCTGATCACCGGCCTGCTCGACATCTACGCCCTGCTGTTCGGGATCGCCGGCGGCATCTTCGCCGAGCTCGCCTACAACGCGCCGCTCGGCGGCTTCTTCGCCACCCTTTTGAACAACGCCTCGACCACCGAGCTCTGGGGCTCGATCCTCAAGTGCACCCTGTTCGGGGCGATCATCGCGATCGTCTGCTCCTACAAGGGGATGAATGCGTCCGGAGGCGCCGCCGGGGTCGGCCGCGCCGTCAACGAGGCGGTGGTGATCGCCTTCTTAGGCGTCTTTGCCTTCAACTACGTCTTCACCCAGACCCTGCTCGCCACCCATCCCGAATTGAACGTGATCAAGTAATGCCCGGCTGGCTCGCAGTACCGAGGGACTGGCTCGCCTCGCTCGGTGAGATCGCCCGCTTTTGCGGGCGCACGATGGGGCTCGTCTACTCGGGTCGGGTGCTGCAGTTCTTCGGCGAGGCCCTGCGCCAGGCCGGGATCCTGATCTTGGGCTCGACGATCGTCATCTGGGGCCTGGTCTTCATCCTCGGCCTCCAGTGCGGGATCGAGGGCGCCTACTTCAACCGCAGCGTCGGCGCCCCCGCCTACGCCGGCGTCTTTGCCGCCTGGTGCGACCTGCGCGAGGTGATCCCCTACGCCTTCGGCTACATGATGGCGGCCAAGGTCGGCACCGGGATCGTCGCCGAGCTCGGCGCGATGCGGATCTCCGATGAGATCGACGCCCTCGAGGTGATGGGGGTGCCGCCGATGACCTTCTTGGCCGCCACGAGACTGCTGGGCGCCTGGATGACGCTTCCGTTCATGTACCTGGCGGCGATCGGGATCGGCTACTTCGCCTCCTGGCTTGCGGTCGTCAAGCAGATCGGCGACGTCTCCTCGGGCGGCTACTTCCTCATCTTCTGGATGTTCCAAAACCCGCCCGACCTGTTATTCAGCGTCATCAAGGCGATGGTGATGGCGACCGCGATCGTGCTCGTCGGCTGCTACTACGGCTACACCGCAGCGGGCGGCCCGGTCGGGGTCGGTACGGCGACCGCGAAGTCGATGGTGCTTAACATCGTCTTAGTCCACATCATCGGGATGATGGGAACCCTGGTGTTCTGGGGAGCGAATCCGCGGGCGCCAATCGGGGGATGAGAGTGCCCAAACAGGAGGCGAACGGCTGCCATGGCTGACGAGACGCGAGACACGCGAAGAGAGAACCAGGAGCAGGACGCCTACTCGGAGGACGCTCCCCAGGACGTCGAGCACGCGCCCGAGGAGACCGAAGAGGCGCCGCGGGACGGTGACGCGCCGGCCTGGCAGTCCCAGGTGCCGGTCGACGCCGGCGAGGACTATGAGGAGCCCGCCCCCGAGCTGGGCACGCTGAACCGGGACTACACGATCCCCGGCGTCAACTCGGACGAGACGAACCCGTACCGATGGCACACTGGGAGGAAGCGCGACCACGGCGGCGAGGACGCGATCGAGATCATCGACGTCGTCAAGCAGTTCGGACGCACGCGGATCCTGAACGGCCTCAACCTGGGCCTCCCCGACAACCAGATCTCGATGGTGCTCGGCCCGTCGGGGACCGGCAAGAGCGTGCTGATCAAGCACATCGTCGGCCTGCTGTACCCCGACGCCGGCGACGTCCTGGTGCATGGCGAGTCGGTGCCCAACATGACGGACGACGAGCTGTTCGCGATGCGCACGAAGTTCGGCCTCCTGTTCCAGGACGGCGCGCTGTTCGGCTCGATGAACGTCTTCGACAACACCGCTTTCCCACTGCGCCAGCACACCGACAAGGGTGAGGACGAGATCGCCGAGATCTGCAACCGGCGCCTTCGCGAGGTGGGCCTCGCCGAGGCGATGGAGAAGATGCCCAACGAGCTGTCGGGCGGGATGCGCAAGCGGGCCGGCTTCGCTCGGGCCCTCGTCCTCGACCCCGCGATCGTCATGTTCGACGAGCCCGACTCCGGCCTGGATCCGGTGCGGACGGCGCTCCTGTGCGAGCTGATCCGCGAAATTCACGAGGAGAACGGTGGCTGCTACCTGGTGATCAGCCACGACCTCGGCACCGCGCGGCGGATCGCTGACTTCCTGGCCGTGCTTTGGAAGGGGCGGATCGTCGAGTCGGGTCCGTCGGACGAGCTGTTCGACTCCGACAACGAGTTCGTCGCACAGTTCCTCAACGCCGAAACTGAAGGCCCCCTCGCCATGGACTAGGCGGCGTGGCCACCCGGCCGCGTCCGTAACCTAGGCTCGTCGTGCGCATTCGGAATCTGCTGGCACGGATCGCCGGGCGGGCGGTTGAGCGGCCGACGCCGGTCATCGTCGCTGCCGTCCTGCTCGCGCTCATCGGCGCTGTCGCCGCGCTCAAGCTCGAGGCGGATCGCAGCCCGGACTCGCTGGTCGACAAGGGCTCGTCCACCTACACGGAGACGCAGGGCTTCTACAAGCAGTTCGGGGGCGAGCCGGTCGAGGTACTCGTCAAGGGCGACCTCCGCCAGCTGCTCCTGACCAGCAACCTCGGCAAGCTGCTGGCGCTCGAGAGCTGCCTGTCGGGCAAGGCGAAGGGCGGGCAGGTCTTCTCGGGGCAGCCGGCGCCGGCGCCCTGCGCGGCGATCTCGAAGCTCGATCCCAGCGCGGTGGTGTTCGGGCCGGCGACCTTCCTCAACCAGTTCGCGATCGAGGCGAACGACCTGTACCAGAAGCAGTCCCAGGCGACGCTCATCAAGGCGAAGCAGGCGGGGCGGCGAGCGGCCTCGTTGGCGGCCAAGCGGGGGTTCTCGCCGGCCCAGCAGAAGCAGGCGGCGACGGCGGCGAGCCAGGCCGTCGTCGCGCAGTTTCAGCAGCAGCTCGTGACATTGGGGGCCAAGTACGGGCAGCAGGGTCTCCCCAGCATCAGCGACCCGCGGTACGTCGAATCGGTGATCTGCAATCCGGGGATCCCCGGCTGCACGCCGAAGGCACGCCTTGCCGCGATCGTGCCGAGTGCCAACTCGGCGCTGATCTCGGTCAGGCTGCGACCAGGCCTGAGCGACACGCAGAGATCCGAGGCGATCTCCCTCTTCCGGCAGGCAACAGAGGACCCGGCCTTCCAGCTGCGGAAGTTCTCGTCGTTCGGCCCCACCCAGCCGAGCTACGTCGTCAGCGGCGTCCCCGTCGTCTTCGAGGGACTGGCCCAGGAGCTCTCGACACAGATCTTCATCCTGCTCGCGGCGGCGCTGGCCGCCATGGTCATCGCGCTCGCCCTCGTGTTCCGATCGCCGCTGCGCCTGCTGCCGCTGGGGATTGCTCTCGGTGCGGCCGGGATCACGTTCGGCTTCCTGTCGCTACTCGGCGGATCGCTGACGATGGCGTCGATCGCGGTCCTCCCGATCCTGATCGGGCTGTCCGTCGACTACGCGATCCAGTTCCAGGCGCGCTTCGTCGAGGCGGTTCGCGAGGGATCCTCGCCGCCGCGCGCCGCGGTGGAGGCCGCCGCCCGCGGTGGGCCGGTGATCGCGACCGCGTGCCTTGCAACCGCCGCCGGGTTCTGTGTCCTGCTGCTCTCGCCGATCCCGATGGTCCGCGGGTTTGCGCTGCTCCTGGTCGGAGGCATCGCGGCCGCCTTCCTGCTCGCGCTGACTGCGGGCCTCGCGGCCCTGTCGCTGCTCGGCCGCGGGGGCGGCTCGGGCGGTGCCAGGCAGCGGCACAGGCGGCTCGACGGCCCTCGCCGGCGCCTGAGCGCGGCCGGCCGGCCGATCTCCGAGTTCACCTCCAGGGTCGGCGCGGGTGCTGGGCGTTTCGGCCGGAGGGCCCTGGCGATGTCCATCTCGGCGCCCGGACGCGTCCTGGCGGTGGCCGCCGTCCTCGCGGCGATCGGGTGGGGGGTTGGCACGCAGATTCCGGTGATCTCGGACATCCGCCAGCTCGTGCCGGGCAACCTCCCCGCCCTTCAGGACGTCGACCAGCTCGAGAACGCGACAGGGGTATCGGGGCTCACATACGTCACGGTCACCGCGCCGGACCTCACGGACCCGAAGGTGATCTCCTGGATGCATGACTTCGAGCAGCGGGTCCTGGCGCGGCACGGGTACACGAGCGCGACGCCGTCCTGCCAGTCGGCCGGGACCGAGATCTGCCCCGAGATCTCGCTGCCCGACTTCATCTACGGCGACTCGACCGCCACCCCCAGTCAGCAGCGGATCAAGACTGATCTCCGGCTGCTGCCCCAATACGTGGCGCAGGCGATGGTCACGACCGACCCCACGACCGGCAAGCCCGGCAACACCGGCGTGATCACGTTCGGGATCAAGGTCATGCCCTTCGATCAGCAGAAGGCCCTGATCGACGACATCCGCAACCAGGTCAACCCTCCCGGCACGGCCAACGACCCGCCGCCCGGGGTCTCCGCGGAGGTGCTCGGCCTCCCGGTGCTCGCCGCCGACGCCAACTCCTCGCTGTCCGACAGCCGTTACCTCGTCACCATCGCCGGCCTGCTCGCGGTCGCACTGGTCCTGATCGCCGTCTACCGCTCGGCACGGCGCGCGCTCGTGCCGCTGATCCCGATCGTCTTCGCGACCGGCTGGTCGTCGCTGATCCTGTGGATAACCGGGGTGCCGCTCAACCCGATGTCGGCCACCCTCGGCGCCCTCGTCATCGCGATCGCAACAGAGTTCAGCGTGCTGCTCAGCGCTCGCTACTACGAGGAGCGGGCGGCCGGTGGGTCGCTCGGCGAGGCGCTCAGGCGGGCCTTCTCACGTACCGGCGCCGCCGTCGCCGCGTCCGGCATCACGGCGATCGCCGGCTTCGCCGTGCTCGTCTTCACCAACATCAGGATGCTCCGCGACTTCGGGCTCGTGACCGTGTTCGACCTCGGCGTCGCGCTCATTGGCGTCCTCCTGGTGCTACCAGCGGCCCTGGTCTGGGCCGAGGGCGGCTTCCAGCCCTTCACGACCCTCGCGGCGCGGCTGCGCCGCCGAGGCCGCCCGGCGCCGGCTGACGCCGGCTAGCGGCACCACCAGTGGCATCGCAGAAGTCCTCGAGAGGCCCCGGCCGCCGCTACTCGACCTTCGTCGGGATCGCGTTCCTGGTGCTGATCATCGTCGCGACGCTCAACACCATTCGCACCCAGGGCGGAGGCACGCTCGGCGTCGGCGGCGCCGAGCGGGGCATCCCCCTCTCGGAGTTCGCGGTGCCGAACGCAGTCACCGGGCCACTCGACTTCGACGCGAACATCGCCCAGGACAACTGCTCGACCTCGGAGAACCCGTGTCCGTCGGATGCGAAACGCACTCCCGCATGTGAGATCAACTACCCACCGAGCAAGGCGATCCGGGTCTGCGATCTGTTCAATCGGCCTCTCGTGCTCTCGTTCTGGTTCACCCGAGGGGCGAACTGCCTGCCGACGCAGGACGCGCTGAATGCGGTCTACGAGAAGTACAAGGGCCGTTTGAACGTGCTCTCGATCGACGTCCGCGACGACCCGAGCAGCGTACGGAGCATCGCTTCCGAGCACCGCTGGACCATGCCCGTGGGATACGACCGGGACGGCGCTGTGAGCGACCTGTACCGGGTCGGAGGGTGTCCGACGGTCGCCTTTGCGTACCCGGGCGGGATCCTCGACTTCGCGAAGGCGAGCATCGCCGAGCTCTCGCAGCCGCCGACGGAGTCCGGAAGCCTGCGCGCCGGGATCGAGCGCGACGTCAAGACGCTCCTCCGGCAGACCCGGGAACGGGAGGCGGAAAGCCGCTGATGAGCGCCGATGCGGTTCCGGAGGCGGGCTGGGTCGCGCCGGACCTCCGCGAGGAGTTTCCGGGGCTCGCGCTGCGCTACCTGCTGATCGAGCACGGCTCGGGGCGGAGCTCGCGAGAGCTGAAGGCCCGCCTCGCGCGGATGTCGGACCGCTTCTCGGGACCACAGGCGATCGCTCTTCGGCACAAGCCGATTCCCTACGCCTACCGCGTGTTCTTCCGCCAGATCGGGCTCGATCCGGACGAGCAGCCCACCCCGGTCGAGGCCGTCGCCCTGGAGCGGATCAAGCGCGGCGGATTTGTAAGCCAAAGCCTGCTCGACGACGCGCTGACGATTGCGATCATCGAGTCGGGTGTCGCGCTGAGGGCATTCGACGCCGATCGTGCCGAGGGCCGCCTGGGCATCCGCACCAGCGCCGAGGGCGAGGGCCTGGAGGGCCGCCCGGGCGCGCTGCCGACGGGGACGCTCGTGATCGCGGACGAGGTGCGCCCCCTCGCGCTGCTGTTCGGGGCGACCGCCTCGGGTCGGGGCGTGAACCCGAAGACCGGCCGGATGCTCCTCGCATCGATCCAGGTGAAGGGCGTCCCG
This sequence comes from uncultured Actinomycetes bacterium, assembly GCA_963710955.1. Classification (GTDB taxonomy): domain Bacteria; phylum Actinomycetota; class Thermoleophilia; order Solirubrobacterales; family 70-9; genus AC-56. Next base: position 255,010 of record CAVQCK010000001.1, read on the forward strand.
GACATCGCCGTCGAGGAGGCGATCTGGCTGGCGGCGGGTGTCGTGCGGGCCGGGGGCTAGGTAGCGCAAAAAACGGCGGCACCGAGGCTCGGCCCAAGCCCGTTCTTCGAACGATTGTCGAGAAACGGCGGCTATGACGCCGGTATTCGACAATCGTTGAAACGGCCGCCGAGGGCTGCCTTACATGCCCACTTGCGCTCGCGCAACATGGCCGCCCCTCGGACGGCCGCCAAGGGTTGGATGGCACGCAGCTTGGGTTTAGACTGTCTGGGTCCACTTAGGGCGGAAGGAGAGGCTTCGTGCCCGAGGAACTGCTTGAGATCGAGCGAGTCCCCGGTTCAGTCGATGAGCCGGTTCGGGCACCCGAGTCCGCCTCCATCGAGGCCCCAGCAGGGCCCGCCGCCGATCGGCTGGCACGCCACGAGCTTCGTCGTCAGATCGCCGTGCTGGAGAAGCGCCTGGGCGAGCTCTTCGCCTCTGCGTTCCCGCGCTCCGGCATCGAGTGGGGCGTGCCCGCCGTCGGCGGCCCGCGGGTCCTGGGCGTGGCGGACCTGGAGCGGGTTCGCGACGCGCTCGCGGTCCGGCTTCGCGATGCGGAGGACGAGTTGGCCCGCCAGGGCGAGATCGAGGAGACCAATCGCGGCCTGCTCGAGTCGATGATCGCCGAGCCCGAGCGCTACCGGTGGGTCCGCGTGGCCGCCGAGGACGTCGGCGAGCGTCCCTGCCAGCACTGGCATTCCCGTCCGCGGTGGGGCATCCTCGGGATGCTCCTCGGATGGTGGCGCGTCAAGCACTCCTCCGGTTGTCCGTTAGCCGCGGGGCTCGCGGCCCCCGCCCTAGTGGTACGTGCTAGGTGAGCTCCAGGAAGCGGCGAAAGCGCCGTCCTCGCAAGCCGCCGCAGCAGCCCGCTGAGAGCGCTGCGAGCGAGTCGGGCGCGCCCAGGGAGCCCTCGCTGCCGGCGCGCAGGCGGCGCGCGGCGAGCCTGGACGAGCGGCCCCCGGCACCGTGGGGGAACGTGCCGCTGGTCGAGCTGGTGGTCCTGGCGGGCATCGTCATGCTGGTCGTCGGCTTCATCGCCGGCGGGCGAACCGGGACCGCGCTGATCGCCGCCGGGGCCATCCTCTGCTCCCTCGCCGGCCTCGAGCTCTCGATCCGCGAGCACTTCGGCGGGTACCGCTCCCACACCTTCGTGCTCTCAGGGGCCGTCTTCGTGGCCCTGATGGCCGCCCTCTACTTCCTGGTGCCGTCGCTGTGGCTGCCGATCGCAATGGGGATCTCCCTGCTCGGCTTCGTGACGATGGCGGTGCTCCTGACCCGAGTCTTCCAGCGGCGCTCGGGCCGCGCGTTCAAGCTGCGCTGACGACCGAGCCGCGCGCCGCCCCGAATGGCTATCCGTGCCGGGCGCGCGGCTCAGCTGCAGCGATGAATTAACGCCGGCGGATCGTCTTCGCGGTGAGTTCGACCGCGAGGACGTTGCGCTGGCGGTCGGTCAGCCTGCCCAGCTCGCGATTCTCGTTGAGAGCGAGCGAGGTGAGGAACTTCCGGACGCGGGTGCGACCCCACCGGCGCTGGCTTCGCAGGAGCTCGCCGATGCTCATCGTCTCGACCTCCCAGGGACAGTCCCGGACTACTTCCGTGACGTCGATCTGGTTGGCGAGAATCGCGCGCTTCATTGACGCGCGAGCGAGGCGAACGCGGTTCGCGTGGGCCAGGGCCTGCATGTGCTGTGGCGGCGCAGGGGCGACCGTCGAGGCAGCGGACATTGTCACTCCTCCTCTGAGTGTGAGTAGAGGCTTACCGGGGATGGAGCCGGACGCTCCCCCCTCCGTTCTTCGAGGCCCTGGGGGTGGTCGGAACGAAAAGCTTCTTGTCTTGTCCGTTCCGGCCGCTCCCTGCCCCGGGGTGACGTCCGGCGTGCGTGGCAACCTAGGCGAGTCGGGCGCCGAGCGTCAACTCGCGGTCGTGCCTCCGCGCCCAAGTCGTTCGCTAAGAGCAAGCTTTTCTTGCGCGAATTCGGCTTGTCCGAAACTGGACAAGCCGAAACTACCCATCGCGGGGGAGTTCTGGGAACTGCGAGGTGACTTTGGCGAAGATCTCGAGCGCCCGATCGAGATGGCTTCGCTCATGTGTCGCCATCAAGCTGGTCCGGAGGAGCGCGCCACCGGGCGGCACGGCGGGGTGCAGGGCGACGTTGGTGTAGACGCCGGCGTCGAACAGCGCCTTCCACAGGAGCACCGCCTGCCAGTCCTCGCCGACGACGACCGGGACTACCGGGGTGGTCGCCTCGGAGCCGTCGGGCAGTCGGCCCGGGTCGATGACCCGCAGCCCGAGTTCGGCGAACCCGCGCCGCAGGTAGCTCGCGTTGCCGAGCAGCTTCTCGAAGAGCGGTCCGCCCTCCGCCCGGCAGATCCGCACCGCCTCCAGCGCTGCGCCGACGGCGGCCGGCACCGCGGCCGCGGTGAACATGAACGGCCGTGAAGTGATCTTCAGGAACTCGACGACGTCCGCGGGCCCCGCGATGAAGCCGCCGCAGGAGGCGAGGCTCTTGGAGAAGGTGCCCATGCGAAGGTCGACCCGGTCGGCGACTCCGTACAGCTCGCACGAGCCTGCGCCGGTCGCGCCCAGGACCCCAACCGCATGGGCTTCGTCCACCATCAGCCGCACCCCGTAGCGCTCGGTCAGTTCGAGCACGTCGGGCACGGGGCAGAGGTCGCCCTCCATCGAGAAGACGCCGTCGACCACGACCAGGACCCCGCCGCCGTCGTTGACCCCTCGCTCGAGCATCCGCTCGAGCTTGTCCATCTGGTTGTGGCGGAACGGGCGCAGCTTCGCACCCGAGAGGCGGCAGCCATCGAGGATCGAGGCGTGGTCGCCCGAGTCGCAGATGACGGTGTCGCCGGGGCCGAGGATCGTCCCGATCGTCCCGAGGTTCACCTGGTAGCCGGTGGTGAACACAAGGGCGTCCTCAGTGCCCATCCAGTCGGCGATCTCTCGCTCGAGCTCGACGTGGAGGGGGATGGTGCCGTTCATGAACCGCGAGCCCGTCAGCGCGGTCCCGTAATGCTCCAGGGCGTCGCGGGCCGCGGCCTTCACGCGAGGGTCGCCGGTCAGGCCCAGGTAGTTGTTGGAGCCGAGCATGATCTTCTCGCGCCCCTCCATCTCGACCACCGGCCCCGCCTGGGACTCGATCAGCCGGAAGTACGGGAGGAGGTCGGCCTCCTTCGCCGCCTCGAGCTGCTCCTTGCGCTCGTGCGTCCGGGCCCGCTCAAAGACGTCGACGGGCGCGCGGGTGGTCTCTGCCATGGGCGAGAGTCTAGGTCCCAGGACGTCGTTTCCCGCTCCGACCGAATACCGTGCCCCGTATGTGGTCGAGGAGCGTTAGCGACGAGTGAGGCAGGTAAGGCGGCAGAGCCGCCGCAGATGATGTCCGCGAGCGTGACGGTGCGGCCGGTGAGCGGGAAGCGGGACCTCAACGCGTTCATCCGGGTTCCGTTTCGCCTCCACAGGGGCACGCCCTGGGTGCCGCCGCTGATCATGGAGCGCAAGGAGTTCCTGGATCGGGAGAAGAACCCGTTCTTCGACCACGCGGAGGCCGAGTACTTCCTGGCCGAGCGGGACGGCGAGCCGGTGGGGCGGATCACCGCCCACGTCGACGAGCGCTGGACCCAGTTCCAGGGCGGCAACGACGGGATGTTCGGATTCTTCGAGTCGGAGAACAACCCGGAGACCGCGACGGCGCTCGTGGAGGCCGCGACCGGCTGGCTGCGAGCGCGCGGTCGGGAGCGGATGCTCGGCCCGATGGACTTCACCACCAACGACGAGTGCGGAATCCTGATCGAAGGCTACGACCGCAATCCCCTGGTGCTGGAGCCATGGCACCCGCCGTACTACCGCGAGCTCCTCGAGGCGCTCGGGATGACGAAGTCGATGGACCTCCTGATGTGGGAGCTATACCTCGGCACCCTGAAGCAGGGCGACCGCCTCCACGAGCTCATCCACGAGGCGGCCGAGAAGTCGCGAGTCCGAGCACGGCGTGACGGTGCGGCAGATGCGAAAGAACGACCTCGAGGCGGAGGTCACCCGCTTCATGGAGGTCTACAACGAGGCCTGGGGTCCCAACTGGGGCTTCGTCCCGATCACCGAGGAGGAGGTGGCCTTCCAGGCCAAGAACCTGAAGCCGATCCTCGACGAGAACTGGGCGATGATCGCCGAGCGCGAGGGGGAGGTCGTCGGCGCCGCGCTCACCCTGCCGGACGTCAACCAGGTGCTCGCGAAGATGAACGGGCACCTGTTTCCGTTCGGCTGGTGGCACTTCCTCACGGGGCGTCGCAAGATCGACCAGGTGCGCGTGTTCGCGTTGGGGGTGAAGCCGGAGTACCAGCACTTCGGGGTGGCGGCCGCCCTTTACGTCAGGCATGTGGAGACGGCGGCCCGGGTCCGCCAGAAGGGCGGCGAGATGGGCTGGATCCTCGAGGTCAACGAGCCCATGAACCGGGCCATGGAGGGAATGGGCGGCAAGGTCGTCAAGCGCTACCGGCTCTACGAGCTGCCGCTTTCCGGATAGGGCTTCCGCAAAGTGCGGGAAGGGCTTGGAGCGGATCCTCGCCCGACCGCTGACCTCTGGGGCCACCGTTAGACTGGCCCGGCCGGTGGGCGCCAGCTCATGAAAGGGGAGTTCGTTTTGGCGGCGCGCGAGGAGGTAATCGAGGTGGACGAGGTCGTCCTGGAGGCGGAGGCGGTCGAGGAGCCGCAGCCGGATGACACGCAGGAGCTTCCGCAGCCGAGCCGTCTTCCGGAGCCTTCGCGCCGCGTCGACGTGGAGGCTTGGCGCGGCGAGGTGAGGACGGCGGCGATCGCCGCCGCCGGAGGCCTCGTCGCAGGCGCCGCGACCGTCGCAGCCGTTCGGGCCGTGCGCTCCGTGGGCCAGACAAAGCGCCAGCGCGGGCGCCGCATCCTGGGCAAGCGCACGGAGCCGACGAACGTCGTCGCCAGCCGCTCCTTCCTCGTGGACGTCCACATCCTCGGCAACGGCCGGTAGCCGCCGTGGCGGCAAAGGCTGTCGGCGGCTCCCGCCGCGCGCCGGCGTGCCTGGACGTCGAGATCAGCCCTCCGTGGCCGTACCGGCTGCCCGCGGGCGGTGGCGGCGACGCGGTGATGCGGGTCCGGGGCGGGATCGTGACCCGGCTGCTCCACGTCGAGGGTCGCCCGGCGATCGTGCGCGCCGCCCAGCGGCGCGACGGCACCGTGCTGATGCGGGCGGAGGCGGACTCCGAGGAGGATCGAGAGCGCGCGATCGAGCGCATGCGCTTCGCGCTCGGCGTCGACGACGACTACCGCGAGGTCTATGAGGCGTTTCGCTCCGATCGGCTCTTCGGGTCGGCGATCCGCCAGAAGCCGTGGCACCGGCCGCGCCGGCGGCCATGGGCCTGGGAGGCCCTGGCCTGGTCGATCACCAAGCAGCTGATCGAGTCAGGGCGTGCGGCCGCGATCCAACGCCGGATGGTGTTCCGGTGGGGCGTCACCCACCAGGACGCTGATGGAGTCAGGCTGAGGGACGTCCCGACCCCGGCGCTGATCGCGGGACGTGCGCCGGCCGAGCTCGCGGCAAGGGACCTGTCGGCGGCGCGTGCCCTCGCCATGATTCGCGTCGCGCGCGAGGTCGCCGACGGCAGGGTGGATCCGGCCGACACCACCGACGATCATCGGCTGCTGCGGATCCGGGAGATCGGCCCCTGGACGATCCAGTGCCTGGGCCTCTACGGTCGGGGCGAGCCCGACTCGCTGCCCGCGGGCGACCTCGGCTACATCAAGCTCGTCGGTCGCCTTGCGGGCCTGGGGCGCCGCGCCACGATCGAGGAGGTTGAGGAGTTCTTCCGGCCGTATGAGCCATTCCGCGGCCTCGCCGGCGACTTCATGCTGATCGCGCACCACAAGGCCATCGCGCAGGGCCCGCCGCTGCGGATGGCGGCCTGAGGCGTTTCTCACGCCGCTGCCGCGTGGCGCCGATGAGTAGGCCGAGGTCGTTCTTGAGAGCAGGGGTAAAGATGAGGAAGACTTGGATCAGCGTCGGTGTGGGGGTCGCGCTCCTGGCGGCTGTCGCGTCGCCGGCGACAGCCAGCGCGTCGCAGCACCTCTTCCGCACCGCGAGCATGAAGGTGCAGGCGACCGGCGGATACAAGGCATACCTCTTCGCGACCCGCGAGCTGGACCCGAGGAAGCGCGCGGAGCTCGACGTCACGGTCTACAAGGACGACCAGTACGCCGAGTACAGCGCCCCAGCCGTCTTCACCAAGCGCCGCCTCGAGGCGAACCTCGGCCGCTTCGGGCGGGTCCATCTCCGAATCACCGGAAACGGACACCGGGCCGCCTCAGCGTCCGCGGCCAAGCGGGGGAGGAGCGCTCTCCTGTGCCAAACCGATGAGCCCTTCGAGCGCAAGACGTTCCTCGGACGGATCCGATTCCAGGGCGAGAACGGATATACGGCGATAGGCGCGGACCAAGCGAAGGGGGTGTACTTCCTCGGCAAGGCAAGGTGCTCGCGTGGAGGCAAACGGGCGCACGGAACGTTCCTCACCGCGAAGTCCGGGTCGGTGGAGTTCTTTGCCAGCCACTACAAGCGCGACGCCAGGCACTCGTACCTCTACGCATCGGAAGCTGAGAAGGCCGGGCGGGTCTCGATCGAGCGCTCTGCGTCGAACTATCGCGGTGCGGTGTTCGACTTCAACCCCGACTACATGACGGCACACGTCCAACCGTCGGAGGGCCCGCTCTCAGGCTCGGCCGACTTCGCGGCGCCGGGCCAGTGGACGGGCGACCTCACGGCGTCGTTCCCCGGCGAGCCGCCGGTGGCGCTGACCGGGCCGGACTTCACGGCCCGCCTCAAGCACTTCTAGGTGCCCTAAGGCGTCACAACCCGGTACCCGAACCAGGCCGTGTTGGCCGAGGTGGCGCTGGCGGAGCTTTCAACGCCGTTGAACTCCCCGCCGGCCGGGACCATGAGCGTGCCGGTGCTGTGACACGTGGTCGCCGCGGAGCCCGCGACCGTGCATGTGAGGTCGCCAACCGAGCTGTTGTGCGCGTCGGTGGCTCCTATTCCCAGGGTCCGAGACGTGCCGGAGCCTGGCGGCGCCGCGAGCTTGGCGCGGAAGTCGGTGATCTCGAGCTTCACCGGGGCCAGCCAGCGCACGGTTGAGGCGCCACTACCGTGGCCGACCGGCGTGCGCGCCGACTCGCCCGTGCCCGTGGTGAGCTTGTCCCATTGGCCCCCCAGGATCCCGGTCCCGACCCCGCTCAGCGTTGACTCGTCGATCTTGGAGCCGGTGAGCGAGTTGTTCTGGACCTTCGAGCCGGTGACAGCGCCAGCCGCGATGCGCCCCCCGGATACCGACCCGACCGCGAGGTCCTGGGTGGTTACCGAGCCGGCGATCAGGTTGGAGTGGTCGCCGCTGGGGGGAGCGTGACCTGAGATCGTGCCCGGCGCGACGTCGCTGTTCGAGTTGACGACGAAGGCCGCATAGGCCGAGCCTCCGAGCGCGAAGAAGAGCGCGAGCACCGAGACGACGTTGGCGAAGGTCAGGCGGGCGCGGATCCGATTGAGCATGGGTTCCCCTGTCGTCGGCTTGTCTTGGCCGACTGTACCGCTCTCGGTCAGGGCTGCTGGGTTCCCGGCAGCAGGTCGTTCGTCAGCACGTCGTCGGTCGGGGGCAGCGCCTTGATCACGCCGTTGTCGGCGAAGAACTGGGCGAACTTCTTCCACTGGCTCGGGTCCATGTAGCCGTAGCGCTTGGCGCCCTTCTGCGCCAGGAGCGGAAGGGTCTTCTTCATCTCGGCCTTGGTGGTCGTCGGATCGAGGCCTTGGCCCGCCTCGAGGATGTCCTTGGTCGCGCCGGCCGGGTCGGCGACGGCGGCCTCGGTCCCGCGCTGCAGCGCGTCCAGGAAGAGGCGGATGTTCTGCGACTCCGAGTCGAGCGTGTTCGAGTTCGCGACGAGGACCAGCTCGTTGTAGGTCGGGATCCCGAGCTTGTTCACGGGTATCACGGTCGGGTCCTTGCCCTGCTGCTGCAGGTCGACCCCCTCGACGTTGAGGAAGCCGCCGAGCATCGCCTGGGCGCGGCCGCCGATGAGCGCGGGCAGCAGGTTCTGTTGGACGTCGACGGTGGTGACGTCGCCCGTAGTGAGGCCGGCCTTGTCGAGGATCGTCTTCAGGTAGGACTCCTGGTAGGGGATGCCCGCGGTCGCGATCGTCTTGCCGCTGAGGTCCTTGATGTTCTTGATGCCCGAGTCCTTGAGCCAGATCATCGACGTCAGCGGAGTGGGCACCAGGGCCGCCACCGCCTTTACGGGTAGGCCCTGGTCGTGCGCGAGCAGGACCTCGGGCTCATAGGAGATGGCCAGGTCCGCCCGCCCCGCGGCGACCTCCTTGATCGGCGCCGACGGGTCGGATGGTGCCTGGGCTTGCACGTCGAGCCCGGCGTCCTTGAAATACCCGTTGTCGATCGCCTCGAAGATCCCGGCGTGGTCGGGGTTGACGTAGAAGTCCAACGCGAGACTGAAGGGCTGCGGCTTGCCGGGCGTCGTGGACTCGGACTTCTCCCCGCACCCCGTGGCGATCGCCACAACGCACACCACCAGGGCCACGGCGATGGCGCGAACGGACTTCTGACCCGGATTGATAACTGGCCTCCTCATGTCGGTTAAGGGGTTCTGGTCGAGCCGGGCCCCCACCAGGCGACCCGTCGCTCGATCACCGCGAGCAGCCCGAACAGGACGATCGCGAGCGCGGACAGTACGACGACAGCGGCAAACGTGCGTGCCGTCTGCAGCTGGGCGGACGCCTGCTGGATCAGGTGACCCAGGCCGGAGCTCGATCCGGCCCACTCGCCGAACACCGCTCCGATCACGGCGACGGCGACGGCGATCTTCGCTCCGCTGAAGAAGTAGGGCAGGGCCGAGGGCCCCTCCACGCGGCGCAGGGTCTGCAGACGGCTGGCGTCGAGCGTCCGCATCATCTTCATCAGGTCCGGGTCCACCGAGCGCAGCCCGTCCAGCGTGTTGACCGTGATCGGGAAGAAGCAGATCAGCGCGATGATCACGAGCTTCGGCCCGATCCCGAAGCCCGAGCCAGACCACCAGGATCGGCGCGATGACCACGATCGGCACGGTCTGGGACGCGACCAGCAGCGGGTAGAAGGCACGCCGCAGCGTGGGTGACAGGTGGAGCGCCACGGCGAAGCTGACGCCGGCCACGACCGCGAGGGCGAAGCCGGCCAGGACCTCCTGGAGCGTCACCCAGCCGTTGTCGAGGAGCAGGGAGCGGTCCGCCCAGAGCGACTGCGCAATCTCGCTCGGCGACGGGACCAGGAACGGCTCGATCTTGAGCGCGTTGGCGATCACGTCGAGGCTCGCGGCCAGCTGCCACAGCCCGAGGAGGACGGCGACGATCACGATCGACGGGAGCCAGCGCTTCATCGCGAGCCCCTCGACAGCGCCTCCAGGGCGCGCTCGCGGGCGGCTGTGAACTCGGGCGCCGTGACGGTCTCGGTGCGCGGCCTGGCTCGCGGCGCTGGAGCGGCGAGCTCGCCGACTGCTCGAGTCGGCCGCGGCCCGAGCACGATCACCCGATCGGAGAGGTAGAGCGCCTCCTCGACGTCGTGGCTGACCAGGATCACGGTCCGCGACTCGGCCGCCAGCGCCTCGGCGAGCCACTCCTGCATCTCGGCGCGGGTGATGGCGTCGAGCGAGGCGAACGGCTCGTCCAGCAGCAGCACGGGCTTGCCGGCGAGAAGCGTGCGGAGGAACGCGATCCGCTGGCGCATGCCGCCGGACAGCTCCGCCGGCCTCGTGCGCTCGAAGCCGGCGAGCCCGAAGCGCTCGAACAGGGGGTGGGCCTCGCGCCGCGCGACGCTGCGCGAGGCGCCCCGGTTCCGCAGCGCGAGCGCGGCGTTGTCGATCGCCGGGAGCCAGGGCAGGAGCAGGTCGCGCTGCGGCATGTAGGCGCAGCTGCGCAGGCGAGCGGCGGCGAGCGCCTCGCCGCCCACCTCGATCTTGCCCGCCGTCGGCTCGCGCAGGCCGCTCACCAGCTCCAGGAGGGTGGACTTGCCGCAGCCGGAAGGCCCGACGATGCCGAGCACCTCGCCCGGCTTGACGCGGAGGTCCAGCCGGCGGATCACCTCGAGGTCGTCGAAGGAGTGGCCCAGGCCAGCGACCTCGACCGCGCGGTCCGGGGTTGCCCGGTGGCCGGTTTCGGCGCGGACCGCCCGCGCCGGGCTCGTCCGCCGCCCCGGCGCTCCTCTCAACAGATTGAGGCTCCGCTACAGGAGCCTCGGAAGTCGTTCGCATGCTCCCTCCGCGCGCATTACCGCACAGGTTCTAAGGGTCAGCGCCAGGTGTTCTGTGAGGCGCTATCTCAGCCCGCTAGCCCGCGAGCACCCCTGTCGTTGACGGTGAGCAGTCTACCCGCCACCGGCGGCCGCAGCCGCCTCGCCCGAAAGGTCGCGATTGTCGGATTCGTATCGAGAGTGTCCGTCGAATTCGACAATCGCGGGCCGGAGGGGGTTAGACTGCGGGACCAGCGGCGTGCCGCCCGCCACGACGTTCACGAAGTTCTCCAGGTGGCGGGTCGTCCAGCACTCGAAGGCGGTCGTGCAGTGGCGCTCGTAGGCGGCCATCACCGAGTCGCCGTAGTTCCAGTAGAGGCGCGGCTCGGGGTTGAGCCAGAACGTGCGGCCGGCGCGCTCCGTGATCTGGGCGAAGACCTCGGCGTGGGGCTCGCGGCCGTTGGTCCGCGCGTCGCCGAGCACGATCACGGTCGAGCGCGGGCCGAGGTCGTCGACGATCTCCTCCAGGAACTCGAGCCAAACCCGGCCGTAGTCGGTGTAGCCCGACACGTCGGCGACGCCGCCCTCGCGGCTAATGCGCTCCGAGATCGAGCGGAAGTCGCGCTCGTGCTCGAAGACGTCGGTCACCTCCGAGATGCGCTCGATGAAGACGAAGCTGCGCAGCTTTCGGAATGAGTCGTGCAGCGCATGGAGCACGGAGAGGAAGAAGACGCTCGCCGATGTGACCGAGGTCGAAACGTCACAGAGGACGTAGATCTCGGGCCGCCGCGGATGCTTGGGCCGGTACTTCAGGCGCAGCGGGACGCCGCCGGTGTCGAGCGAGGCCCGCATCGTCCGCCGCATGTCGACGGCAGCGCCCCGGCGCCGGCCGCGCTGCTCGTGCCCGAGCGTCGCCAGGCGGCGCTTGAGCTGGGCGACGGAGCGATGGACCGCCGCGAGGTCCTGGGCGGGGCTCGTGGGCAGCGCGCGGTCCAGCTCGGCGAGTGGGCGAGAGGGTGGAAGCTTCTCGGTGCGCTCGATCAGGTCTCGCTCGAGCTCGCGGCGAAGGTGGCGCTCGAACTTGTTGATCTGCTCGCGGTCGAGCGCGACGTCGCCCTTCTCTCCGCGGCCCTGGGACTGCAGGCCGAGCGTCCGGCGAATCCTCTGCACGTCGACGCCGATCACGCCCGACCCCTCGCCCTGGCGGCCGAAGGCGGCGATCGCGAGCCTCGCAAGGTCACGCATCTCGCCGTCGCGCCCGTCGGCGATCGCCTGGCGGACCGCCTCGCGAAGCTCGTTCAGGTCGAGGCCGTCACCGCCCTCGTACCGGCGGTCCTCGCCGATGCCGCGCTCGAGTGCCTCGGACTCCGCGGCGCGGAAGAAGTAGCGGTCGAAGAGCAGCTCGAACACCCGGCGGTCCTCCTGCGACTTCGCAACGGTCGCCGCGAGCGCCTCGCGGAAGTCCTCCTCGCGCGTCCAGGGCACCGTGTCGAGGGCCTCGAAGGCATCCAGGATCTCCGAGGTCCCGATCGCAACGCCCTCGCCTCGGAGCTCCTCGCAGAACGAGACGAGCCGTGGCGCCAGCCCGGGTGGGAGCGGGCTCATCCCGCCGCTTCCGCGCCGAGGCCCTTGACGCCGCCGAGCTTCATCCCGACCCGCTCGGCGACGAGGTCCATGTCGGTGCGGTGCTTGACGATGATGCTCATCGTCCGCGAGAAGAGGGCGCCGTCGATGTCGTCGGCGCCCAGCAGGAGCAGAGCGCGCGCCCAGTCGATCGACTCGGCGATCGAGGGCGGCTTCTTGAGGTCGAGCTGGCGGACCATGTGGATGACCTCCACCAGCCTCCGGGCGAGCTGCTCGTCGATCTCGGGTGTGTGGAGGCGGACGATCTCCATCTCGCGCTCGACCTCCGGGTAGTCCAGCCACAGGTAGAGGCAGCGGCGCTTGAGCGCCTCGGTGAGCTCGCGGGAGTTGTTGGAGGTGAGCACCACGATCGGATGGGTGCGGGCCTCGATCACGCCCAGCTCGGGGATCGAGATCTGGAAGTCCGAGAGGACCTCGAGGAGCATCGCCTCGAACTCCTGGTCGGTCTTGTCGATCTCGTCGATCAGGAGCACGACCGGCTCCGTCGACGCGATCGCCTGGAGGAGGGGCCGTGTCAGCAGAAACTCCTCGCTGAATATGTCCCCCATCACCTCTCCGGCCGCGTCCGCCGCTCCGCGTCCGGGCGCGGCCGGGTCCCAGGCCGGCTGCCCACCTTCAGCGGCTTCGGCCTGGATCCGCAACAGCTGCTTGCGGTAGTTCCACTCGTACAGCGCCTTTGCCTCGTCGAGGCCCTCGTAGCACTGGAGGCGGATCAGGTCACGCCCGGTCGCGCGGGACAAGGCCTTGGCCAGTTCGGTCTTGCCGACGCCCGCCGGGCCCTCCACGAGGACGGGCTTGCCGAGCCGCTGCGCCAGATAGGCGACCAGGGCTGCGGGCTCGTCCGCGAGGTACCCGACCTCGCCCAGCGACTGCCTGACGTCGGCGACGGACCCTGGATCGGCGGTGTCGGCCATGTCGGCGATGATAATGAGCGGATGGCGACCGCCGGGATCCTCCCGCATTCGATCGGTCCCTACGTGTCGCTCATGATCGCGGGCTTCGCGCTCGCGATCTTCGGCCACATCTTCCGCGCGCGATGGCTCGTGGCGGTCGGGATCATCCTCATCTTCCTCGCCACGCTCGCACTCCCCCTCGCACTGAACGTCACCACGGAGAAGCCGGATGCGCCCGGCCCGCTCCCCAACCCCTACTGAGCCGGTAGCTGAGAGGATCGGCACCGTGGGACGTCTGGACGAGATGGACCTGTCCAAGTCGCTCAGCCGCAAGGAGGAGGAGCGCGCGCTCGACCGTGGCTGGGAGCGGCTGGCCCAGCTGCGCCTGACCCTGGGGGGCCTGATCGGCGACCACAAGCTCGGCCCGCCTCTCTGTGTGATCTTCGAGGGCTGGGACGCGTCGGGAAAGGGCGGTGCGATCAAGCGGCTCGTGGCGCAGCTCGACCCGCGTCACGTGCGGGTCGTGCAGTTCGCCGCCCCGACGCCGGACGAGAAGCGCCACCACTTCCTCTCGCGGTTCTCCCCGGCGCTGCCCGGCTGGGGCGGCATGGCCGTGTTCGACCGCTCCTGGTACGGGCGGGTCCTGGTCGAGAGGGTCGAGGAGCTCGCCACCCGCGAGCAGTGGCTGCGCGCCTATGACGAGATCAACGGGTACGAGCGCAGTCTCTCCGACGAGGGGATGATCGTGGTGAAGTTCTGGCTGCACATCTCCGCGGACGAGCAGCTGAAGCGCTTCAAGGAGCGTGAGAGCGACCCGTTGAAGACCTGGAAGCTCACCGGCGACGACTGGCGCAACCGCGACAAGCACGACGCCTACACCGAGGCGGTGGAGGACATGCTCGCCCGTACCGACCAGCCGAACGCCCCGTGGGAGTTGGTCGAGGCCGACTCGAAGCGCTACGCGCGGGTCAAGGTCGTCGAGCGGGTCATCGAGCGAATCGAGGACGGCATGCGTAAGTGGGGCATGGAGCCGCCCAAACCCCTGGAATGACAGCGCGCCTATCCGCACAAGCGGCTACTCTCGCTGCGTCCGGACGGTCCGCGCCGCCAGGGACGGCGCCACGCATCGATGCCCGATACAACTGACGGACCTGGTGAGCGCTTCGCCGCCGAGCCCGGTGAGGGCGCGGCCGGAACGCCGCGCCTGCGCGCGGTGACGCCCATGAAGACGGAGGAGTCCACCGCCGCCGCGGCCGCCGAGGCCCGCGAGGCCGCGGAGGACGTCACTGACGCCGTGGCGGCGGCCCGCGCGGACAGCGTCGCAACGCTGGCCGCAGACGTGCGCCGCCTCCGGGCCGAGCTCCAGGAGGCGAGGGACGCGATCGAGTCCGCCGAGGAGCGCGCCACCGAGGCGGAGCATGCTCGCGCGGAGACGATCGCGCATGCGCGGAAGGCCGTCGAGATGCGCCGCGAGGCCGTCGAGTGGGCGCGGCGAGTGCAGACTGAGGCGCGGCGCCGGATCGCCGAGGCCGAGGAGCGGGCGGATCGCGCCACGGAAGAGGCGAGCGCTGAGTCCGAGCGGGAGATCGGCGAGGCGCGCGAGCACCTGCGCGCCCAGGCCGAGGAGAAGCTGCGAGCGGCCGCGGAGAAGATCGAGCGGCAGGCGGACGACAGGCTGGACCACGCGGTCACCGAAGCGGTGGAGGAGGCTCGCGCCGAGGGCCTCGCCGAGGCCGAGGAGAAGCTGCAGGCCGCCGAGGCACGGGCAGCCGAGGCGGCGTCGGAGGCCGACGGGCGCGTGCGCGCCGAGGCCGCGCTCCGGGCCGAGGCGGAGCGCGCGCTCGCCCGGGCGGAACGCCGCCTCGAGACGCTGATCGAGCGCCTGGCCCGCGAGGCCGAGAAGCGCGCCCGCGAGCAGGCCGAGGCAAGGATGCAGGGCGAGGTCGCGCAACTCCAGCAGGAGGCCGCCGAGGCCGCGGAGCGAGCCCGCAACGAGACCGAGAAGCGCACCCGGGCCCAGCTCGAGATGCGCCTCCGCGAGGAGGAGGCCAAGGTCCGCCAGGAGGCCGAGTCGAAGGCGCGGGCGGAGGCCGAGCAGCGCCTCAAGGCCCTCGAGGCCCGCCTCCAGCGAGAGATTCAGCAGGAGGCGCGCGCCGCCGAGGCGGAGTCACGCCGCGAGGCCGAGCGCCGGCAGGCCGACCTTGCCGAGCGCCTCCACCAGGAGGCGGAGGCGCAGGCCAAGGCGGCGGCCGAGCGCGCCCGCCGCGAGGCGCGGCTGGGCGACTAGCTCGGACGGACTTCGAAGCGGCTTACAGGACCGGCAGGTACTTCTCGAGCTCCCACCGCGTGACCTGGACGCGATACTCCTCCCACTCGGCGCGCTTCAGCTCGACGTAGCGGTCGAAGATGTGGTCGCCGAGCGCGCGACGCATCAAATCGGACTCCGCGAACACGTCGATCGCCTCGCCGAGCGTCTCCGGGAGCTGCTCGATACCCCGCTCGATGCGCTCGTCGTGTGAGAGCTCGTACAGGTTGCGCTCCATCGGCTCCGGACACTCGTAGCCGTGCTCGATCCCGTCGAGGCCAGCATGGAGCATCGCCGCGAACGTCAGGTAGGGATTGCAGGAGGGATCGGGGCAGCGGAGCTCGCACCGCGTCGCCTGCTCCTTTCCGGGGTGATACATCGGCACGCGAACAAGCGCCGAGCGGTTCCGCTGCGACCAGGCGCAGTAGACGGGCGCCTCGTAGCCGGGAACCAGCCGCTTGTAGGAGTTGACGTTGGGGGCGAACAGCGCGGCGATCTCGCGCGCGTGGCGGAGGAGGCCCGCGATATAGGACTTCGCCGCCGCCGAGAGGTGATGGTCGCCCTCCGCGTCATAGAAGGCGTTCTTGCCCTCGGAAAACAACGACTGGTGGGTGTGCATCCCGGAGCCGTTCTCGCCGAACAGAGGCTTCGGCATGAACGTCGCGTAGACGCCATGCTCGGCGGCGATCTCCTTGACCACGATCCGGTAGGTCATCGCGGCGTCCGACATCTTCAGGCCTTCCGCGTAGCGCATGTCGATCTCGTGCTGTGAGGGACCGACCTCGTGGTGGGTGTACTCGACCGGGATCCCGACCGCCTTCAGGGCGTTGACGGTGTCCCGCCGCAGATCGGAGGCGGCGTCGAGCGTCGTGAGGTCGAAGTAGCCGCCCTTGTCGAGGATCTCGGGGACCCCGTCGTCGGGGAGGTCGTCGGACGCGAAATAGAAGAACTCGAGCTCCGGGCCGAGGTTGAAGGTGTCGAATCCCATGTCCTTCGCCCTCGCCAGGGCGCGGCGCATCACGAACCGCGGGTCGCCCTCATAGGGCTCGCCACCGGGCTTCAGCACATCGCAGAACATGCGCGCGACGTTGCCCTTCTCGCCGTGGGTGCGCCACGGAAGCAGCGTGTAAGTGTCCGGGTCGGGCATCGCGATCATGTCCGACTCCTCGATCGCGTTGAAGCCGGTGATCGACGAGCCGTCGAAGCCCATGCCGTCGGCGAGGGCGCCCTCGAGCTCCTCGCGGCCCACGGAGAAGCTCTTCAGCTGTCCGTTGATGTCCGTGAACCAGAGGCGGATGAACTCGACCCCGTCCTCGTCGACGCGGGCGATGATGTCCTTGTGGTCGGTGCTGGGCGTGCTGGCGGTGGTTGCCATCTGTGGTCTGTCTCCTTGTCTGCTTCCGTTGTCCGAACGTCCCGGATGGGCGGGCAAATAGCCAGCTAGCGCCTAACCGGCGCGCCGTACTCTAGGCGGCCGAGGTGGCGCCGACAATGGCGAATCTCGGAATTTGAGTCAAAGGTAGGCGCCCAAGCGCGCGGAATCGCTGGCCGCGTGTCGAGAATTTCCGGCTCGGCCTTGTCCCGAGTGTCGAAAGCCCCTGCTCGCGAGCATGAACGGGGCGGGGCGGGGCGAAGGGCGACCGCTTAGGCGGTCGTCGCGAGCCCTGCCGGCGCGGTGGCGGGCCCGACCTCGAGCTCCACGCTCTCCATGCCCATCGAGATCACCGCCGGGTCACCGCCGAGCTCCGACCAGCGGCGTCGGGCCGTCGCGTGGAGCTCGTCGAGGAAGCCGTCGGCGTGCAGGGGATCGTGGTGGAAGAGGAGCATGCTCCGCGCGCCGACGCGCGAGCCGAAGGTCAACGCGTCGCTCATGCCCGAGTGGCCCCAGCCGACGTGGAGCGGGTACTCGTCGTCCGCGTACTGGCAGTCGTGGATCAGGAGGTCCGCGTCGCGAGCCAGCTCATAGCCGGAGATCCACTCCGGCTCGGTCTCCGCGAGCGCGGTGCCGAGCGCCGGCTCGTGGTCCGGGATGTAGCAGAGCGTCGTATCGCCCTCGGTGATCCTGAAGCCGAGCGTCGGGCCGCGGTGGTTGACCGCCTCGCAGCGGATCGTCGCCGAGCCGAGCTGCCATTCGCTCGGCGGCGTGTCCTGGAAGGAGACCGAGCACGGAAGCTCGCGGACCTCCACCGGCGAGAGCGGTGCCGAGATGTAGCGGGCGACCCGGTCCTCGAGCGACGCCTCCGGCGAGGCGGGCCCCCAGATCGCGATGTCCGCGTCCGCGCGGAAGCACGGCGGGAAGAACATGAGCCCCTGGATGTGGTCCAGGTGCAGGTGGGTGAGCAGGATGTTCACCTTGATGGACCCGGTGATGTCCAGACCGAGCGTGCGAATGCCCGTCCCCGCATCGAGGATCACGTGCTCGCCGCTGTCGAGCGTGAGCTCCACGCACGACGTGTTGCCCCCGTAGCGGTTCATCTCCGGCCCCGGGGCCGGAACCGATCCGCGCGCGCCCCAGACCTTGATCCTCATGAGTCCTCTCCACTCTTGTCGTCACGGGGCCAAAAGAAGATCATCGCCCCCGAAGATCCCTCGTCGGAGGCCACGATCGGAAACGCGCTCGACTCGATCGAGCGGTTCTCGCCGTGGGCCGACCTGATGGTGAACACCGCGTGGGCCGGCCGACCGTCCCGCACGGCACGAGTGGTCGGGAGCTCGTCGAGCTCCAGCGGCTTCCCGTTGGCGTCGAACGGCCCGTACCTCGCCGTCCATTCCTCCGGGCTCATCCTCCCGACGTCCTCGAACGAGCGGCCCAGCAGCGCGCCCGCGGCCTCGTTGTAGAAGACCAGGTCAGCGTGCTGGTCGACGAGGAAGGCGGGAGTCGAGATGCTGGTCAGCAAGTTTCGGGCGAGGATCAGCTCCAGGGGTTTCTGAGCCGCCACCCCTCCATTCTTCCATCCTTGAATCAATCGGCACGCGGATCGAGCCGGAGCGGTCTCCCCGCGCGCTTGCTGCCGCCTCTCGCGGACCGCAGGTTCAGCAGAGCTCGAGGAGCTCCGCCAGCGACTCGTCGAGCCCGTCCGCGAGGTCGCCCACGCCCGGGACGGCGCCCGGGTCGGTGCAGAAGCCGAGGCCCATCTGCCCCGCGAGCGAGATCGCCGACGCGCGCAGCGCGTGGCGGTCCGCCGGCTCGGCGACCGAGTAGAGCTCGGCAACGTTGCCGCCGAGCAGGCTCACGGGCTCCCTCGGCCCGGGGACGTTCGAGACCGACAGCGCGAACTCCCGCGGCCCCGATGCGAAGTCCGAGGCGACCCGGTACAGGGGCCGGATGTGGGAGAGGCTGTGGAAGAACGAGTAGAGCTCGTCGGGGTCGTGCTGCTCCTTGCGGCTGCTCGTCTCCGAGTTGATCGCTTCGAGGCGGGCCTGCGGGTCGGGCTCGGAGATGGGCAGGTCGCAGAACAGGAAGGAGTCGCGGTTGCCCAGGGCGTCGCCGTCCTCGTCGCGGTGGTGCATGCTCACCGGGATCTGGACGCGCATCGCCTCCATCGGCTCGTCGTGGGTCGAGAGCCAGCGCCGGATCGCGCCCGCGACGATCGCCAGCACGACGTCGTTCACGGTCACGTGCTCGCCCGCCGCGTGCTCGATGCGCTTCAGGTCCGCGAGGGCGCACGATGTGAAGGCCAGCTCCCGGTCGCCGCCGATGCGCTGGTCGAAGGCCGTGTCGGCCCCAAGCGGCCAGAGCTCGCGGCGAAGCGTCGCGGGCAGCGCCCGGAGCTCGCGGCCCGTTGCCCGCCAGCGCCGCGGCGACACCACGGCGCGCGCCCCGTCGGACACGGCGCCGCCCAGGTCGCGCATGCGACTCCCGGCGCCGGCCGCCAGGAGCCGGGACGTCCCCGGCTCGGCCCTGGGCTTCCAGGGCGTCACCTCGCCGGGATACGGGCCCGACTCGTCGTCCCAGAGGAGCTGCGAGAGCATGCGCAGGGCGGTGACGCCGTCTGCCATGCAGTGGTGGATCCTGATGACGAGCGCCGTGCGGCCGTCGTCGAGCGGGCCGGCGAAGTCCATGCACCAGAGTGGACGCACGTGATCCAGGCGCTCGGCCATCGCCTTGCCGGCGAAGGAGATCAGCTCCGCCCGGTTGCCGACGGGCTCCGAGGCAAGCCGGACGTGGTGGCGGATGTCGAAGCTCGTGTCGTCGATCCAGGCCGGGGTCGCGAGATTCATCGGGGTGGAGGCCAGGCGCTGCCGGGCTCGGCGGTGGCCCGCGAGGCGGGAAGCCACGCGGCGGCGCACCAGGTCCAGAGTCAGGGGCTCCCCGTCGTCAGGCGGGTCGACCAGCACCATCTTCAGGGTGTGGCCCGCGATCACGTCGGATTCGAGCCTGAGGATGCGCGTATCGTCGGGGCTGAGCCTCTCCACCGCAGCGTTTATCGCAGATCCGAGTGGAGGGGGAGGCCGCGCCCGGCTCGGGCGCGGCGACCCTCCTCCTCTTCCCCGGCTAGCTTCGCGCCGGGCCGGAGCCCTGAGCGTGGGAGCTGATGGGCGCGACGAAGGTCCTGGAGCCCGCTCGTAGCCCGATCGCCTTCACGTCGGGCGGATCCAGGCCGGAGCTCAGCTGGGCCTCGTCGCTCTCGCCCGCGTAGACGTAGCGGAAGGAGCCAGCGGGGACCTTCGTCCCGTCGCTGCGCCGCAGCCAGACGGTGCACAGCGTGCCCGGCCGGAAGCCACGGACGTGGAGGCTGACGTCGCTGCCCCAGGCGCGAGACTCGAGGCTGGCGTCGACCGAGACGCCCTGCGGGAGCCCCTTGAAGGCGACTGTCTCGGGGCTCGACTGGGTGGGGGTCGACCCGGTGAGCGAGATGGCAAGCAGGACCGCGGCCGTCGCGGCCGCCGCCGCGGCCCCAAGGCCGAAGCCGAACCGCAGGCGGCGCCGGCGTGTGGCGCCGCGCTCGGCCGCGATGCGCCGGGCAATCCGATCGCCGAGATCGGCCGGAGGGGCCGGGGCGGGGGAGAGTCGCTCGGGATCGGCGCGCTCGAGCATGGCGGCCATCGGGGAGAGGGCGTTGGCCTCGGCGCGGCAGTCCGGGCATCCCTCGAGGTGCGCCTCCGTGGCGACGCGCTCGGAGTCGGAGAGCTGTCCCAGGACGAACGCCCCGAGCCGCTCACGCCAGATGCGGCACTCGTCAGCCGTCATAGCCCATCTCCTCGAGCGCGTTGCGAAGCGCTCTCAGGCCGTAGTAGACGCGGCTCTTGATCGTTCCCTCGGGCACGCCCAGCTCCATCGCCACTTCAGCGTAGGGGCGGCCTCGCAGGTAGGTCTCGACGAGCACTCGGCGGTGCTGGTCGCCGATGCGCCGCAGCGCCTCCTCGACCTGCCAGCTGACGAGCATCTCCTCGAACGGCTCGTGCCCCTGCTCCGGGACGTCGCCGGTCACGACCGGGCGATTCGAGCGCGCCCGGCCGAGGTCGATCACCACGTTCCGCAGGATCGCGAAGAGCCAGGTGCGAAGCGAGCCGATCTGCGGGTCGAACCGGTCGCCGGCCCTCCACGCGCGAAGGAACGTGTCCTGGACGGCCTCCTCGGCCATCCCGGGGTCCTCCAGCGACCGCAGCGCGAAGCCGTACAGCTCGCCCGCATGGGCCGCGTAGGCCTCGCGGACGCCCGAGTCCTTCGTCAGGGCTCCGTCAGCCATCGGGGGTTCCGTGTTCGCTGAGTATCCGCACGCCTCCCGTAATACTCCTCCCACCAGGGCCAGGTTCAACCGCGGCGCGCCTCCGGCATGCGTCCACCACGCCTCAAGCGCGTCCATGCGGGCGCCGATAGGGATGAGGACGTGCGTGCCAGGGACCGGAACAGCCTCGGTGACCAGCTGGCGGCGGCGCGGCAGCGCATCGCCGAGCTCGAGGGCAGGCTGTCGCAGCTCGAGCATCGGGACCCTCTGACGGGCAACCTCCTCAGCATTCGCGCCTTCAGGACCCAGCTCGAGCTCGACGTCGCGCGCGCGGACCGCTACAGCCGGCCGCTCAGCGTCGCTCTCCTGGACGTGGAC
The DNA here is from genome assembly GCA_963710955.1 of uncultured Actinomycetes bacterium. Classification (GTDB taxonomy): domain Bacteria; phylum Actinomycetota; class Thermoleophilia; order Solirubrobacterales; family 70-9; genus AC-56. The sequence goes on from CAVQCK010000001.1 coordinate 276,215, forward strand.
CGGTTTCGCCAGCTGAACCTCGAGCACGGCTACGCCGCGGGCGACGCCGTGCTCGCGAGCCTCGGGCACCTGATCTCGGAGGAGACCCGCATGAACGACCTCGCGTGCCGGATGGGCGCCGACGAGTTCGCGATCCTCTTCGGCGAGACCGACGCGGCCGAGGCACTGGCCGCGATCAAGCGGCTCCTGATCAAGATGGAAGAGCTCGAGGTGGGGACGATCCGGGGCATTCCCGTGTCCGTCGGGGTCGCTGGGCTCCAACCGGGCCAGCCGACGGAGGCGCTGCTCGCAGCCGCCGGCGCTGCGCTCGACCAGGCACGCGGCGCGGGCGGCAACCAAGCGGCCCTCCACTCAGAGGGGCGGCGGGCAGACGCTGCCGAGCTCGGCCAGGGAAACGTGATCGCCGCGCTCGCCTCGGCGCTCGAGGAGCGCGACCGCTACACGGGCGAGCACTCTGAAAGCGTCGTCGATCTGACGGCTCGCGTGGGCGACGCGCTCGCGCTCGGTTCCGACGAGATCGAGCAGATCCGCACCGCGGCCCTGCTCCACGACGTCGGCAAGGTCGGCGTCCCCGACGAGATCCTCCACAAGCCGGGCAAGCTCGACGAGCGCGAGTGGGAGATCATGCGCCAGCATCCGGTCATCGGCGAGCGGATACTTCGCGCCATCCCGGGATTCGGGGCGATCGCCCGGATGGTCCGCCACGAGCACGAGCGCTGGGACGGCGGCGGCTATCCGGACGGGCTCTCCGGGACCGCGATCCCGGTCGGCAGCAGGGTCATCCTCGCCTGCGACGCCTACCACGCAATGACCTCCGACCGCCCCTATCGCAAGGCGATGCCGCACTCCGATGCCATGGCCGAGCTCACGGCCAACGCTGGAGCGCAGTTCGATCCGGACGTCGCACAGGCTCTGGTCGGCTACCTGTTCGGGCGCCGCCAGGCGGGCCTGGCCGCCGTCTGACAGAGAAAACGGCCCCCCGGAACGACTGCGACCGGCCCCGGGCACTTGGCCCGAAGCCGGCGCATGCAGCTAGTCGGTTACTGAAAGGGCCGTCTAGAGCTTGCCGATCTTGAAGATCTTCGTGCCGCAGTCGGGGCAGGTGCCCTGGATCGCCGGGCGACCATTCTTCATGGTCACCTGCTGGGGATCCTTGATCTCGACCTTCTTGCGTTCCTTCACGCAGTAGCCGGTTGGCATCTGGTCTCCTTTCAGGAACCGCGTGTCGTGGTGGCCTCAGGCAGGGTCTTTCCGACCTCAGGCGTAAAACGACCGTAGAGCAACCACCGGACGCGTGCGTGAGCGTCTAGTGCGGTTTGTTACGAGTTGCGGTCAGCCGCCTGGCGCGGTCCCGCCGCTCCCGGTCCCCCCGCCACCACCGCCCGAGCCCGTTCCGCCGCCCGTGCCGGACCCGGATGTGCCCGGTATGGCGCTGCCGGTCCCGGTGCCCGGGATGACGCCTCCGAGATTCGTCGAGCCCGTCCCGCTCCCCTTCTTTCCACCGCCGGTGGCGCCCGAGGCGACCTCCTGCTTCAGCGTGTCGAGCTCCTGCTGGAGGCTGGACTGGTCGCCGGAGAGGCCGTCCACCTTCGTCTCCAGAGCGGAGATCCGGTCGTCGAGCGACTTGACCTTGTCCTGCGCCGCCTGCGCCGCCTGATCGGAGACCGTCGAGAGCTGTGTGCTCAGGGCGTCGACGTCGTCCTTGGAGGCCGAGTCCTGCTTCAGCTGGAGGACGAGGACGACCGCCACGACGCCCGCCGCGAGCCCCAGCACGGAAATCGCACCGAGGATGTAGGTGCGGACGCCGAGGCTGCGGTCGAGCTGGGCCAACCAGGCGCGAAGCCCGTCGATCGGGCTCTGCGGGTCTTGAGGCGAGGCCTCCACCCGCTCAGCTGCCTGTGCGGGGCTCGGCCACGTCGCCGTCCGGAGGGTCGAGGTCCAGTCCCTGATCCACCCACTCCCGCAGTCCGCCCTCGACGTGGTAGGCGTCGAATCCCGCCTCCCTGAAGGCCGCGGCGGCCATCCCCGAGCGGTTCCCGGAGCGGCAGTAGAAGACGATGGCCTGGTCTCTCGGGAGCGATTCGGCGGTGCCCGTGAGGTCGTTCATCTCGATGTTGCGAGCGCCCGGGGCGTGTCCCGCCTCGAACTCGTAGTCGCGGCGGACGTCGATCACCAGAGCGCCGGATTCGGCGAGCTCGGAGGCCCGCTGGGGCGTGATGTCGGTCTCGGTCGCGGTCTTGTCGGCCACCGCCGCAGCTTACGGCCTGCGAGCTTCGCCACGCGCCTTTGCGGCGCCGCCGGCACCGTCCCCCATATCCTTCTGCACCCTCCACACCCCCCGCCACCCACCGAAGGGAGATCCTCAGATGCCGGAAGCCGTGATCGTCGACGCCGTTCGCACGCCCATCGGCCGTGCGTTCAAGGGCAGCCTGGCCCAGCAGCGCCCCGACGAGATGGGCGCATTCATCGTCGACAGCCTGCTCGAGCGCAACCCCGACGTCAGCCCAGACATGGTCGAGGACCTCTTCTGCGGCTGCGGCATGCCCCAAGGGCTTCAGGCCTTCAACATCGGCCGCATCATCTCGCTCCTCTCCGAGCGCCTGCCGGAGTCGGTGAACGGGGTCACGGTCTCCCGCTACTGCTCGTCGAGCCTCGACGCGATTCGCCACGCGGGCAACGCGATCAAGGCCGGCGAGGGCGACGCCTACATCGCGGCCGGGGTCGAGTGGGTGAGCCGCTACAACGAGCGCACCGAGCCGGCGGGCGCCGCCGACCAAAACCCCAAGCTCCAGGGCAACGACGGCACCCCGAACGCCTACATCGAGATGGGGCTGACGGCGGTGAACGTCGCCCAGCGCTACGAGGTCAGCCGTCCGGAGATGGACAAGTACGCGCAGCGCTCCCAGGAGCTCGCCGTGGGCTCTCAGGAGTCCGGGTTCTTCGACCGGGAGATCGTCCCGGTGACGCTCGAGGACGGCACCGAGGTGGCCAAGGACGACGGCCCCCGCGCCAGCTCGACGCTCGAGAAGCTCTCCGAGCTGCCCGAGGCCTTCGGCGGCGGCGGCGTCACGGCCGGCAACTCCTGCCCGCTCAACGACGGTGCGGCGGCGGTGCTGATCATGTCCGACACCAAGGCCTCAGAGCTCGGCCTGGAGCCGCGCGCCCGGATCGTGACCGCGGCGACGTACGGGAACGAGCCCGAGTACATGGGCGTCGCGCCCATCGGGGCGATCAAGAAGGTGCTCGATCGCGCCGGCATGAAGATCGACGACGTCGACGTCGTCGAGCTGAACGAGGCGTTCGCCGCCCAGGTCATCCCGATCATGGCCGAATGCGACATCCCGCTCGAGAAGCTGAACACGCACGGCGGCGCGATCGCGCTGGGCCACCCGTTCGGCATGACCGGGGCGCGCATCATGACCACGCTCCTGAACGTCATGGAGAGCGACGACCACCAGGTCGGGCTCGAGACGATGTGCGTGGCCGGCGGCCAGGGCAAGGCGATGATCGTCGAGCGCCTGAATTAGAGGCTAGGCGCGCGGCTCGACCGCAGCGAGGGCGTCGCGCAACCGGGCGCCGAGGCTCTCGGGGCTCCGAGCCCAATACAGAGGCCCGGCACGTCCCTGGCTCAACCGAAGAATGCCGCAGTCGTCCTGGCGAACGCCGCGGACAGCCGGCTGCGGCGTCGCGGCCGCGGGGCCTCCGCGCGCCGCGGCCGCGGAGAGGGCCGCTGCCAGGCGTCCTTCGTCCGCCTCGCGATCTCGCGGTCTCGTTCCTCCATCACGGCGATCATGAGTGCGGGATGCATACTGGCCACCTCCTTGTCGGTGCTAACCTGTAAAGCACATTAGCTGGTTACAACACTAGCAAACCTGGTTTGATGGTGTCAACCGGCAAGAGGGAGTTGGTGGTGTCGAGAACATGACGACTGAGACCGTTGAGACCAGAGCCTCGGACGACATCGAGCTCGTCAGCTCGTTCGTCAACACGCTCGAGAAGAAGACGACGCGACCGGACGAGGAGGGCCTCGATTCGCCCGAGGCGCTTGGCTCGTGGATGGACGCGCAGGGGATCCCGGCCGGAGACCGCCTGGGCCCGAAGGACCTCGAGCGGGCGATCGAGTTCCGGGAGGCCATGCGGCTCCTGCTGCTGTCGAACAACGGGGCCGACCTCGACGCCGGTGTGCTGCGCCGGCTGCGCAGCGCCGCCGATGCCGGTCTCATCCGGGTCGAGATCGAAGACGACGGCCAGGCGTATCCGCGTCCCGCGGGGGTGGGCGTGTCAGCGCTGATCGCGAGGCTGCTGGCGGCGGTGGCGGACATCCAGTGCGCCGGCACGTGGGAGCGGCTCAAGGTTTGCGCCGCCGATGACTGCCAGTGGGCCTTCTACGACACCTCGCGCAACCGGTCCCGCACCTGGTGCTCGATGGAGGTCTGCGGCAACCGGGCCAAGACTCGCGCCTACCGCGCCCGGCTCTCCGACGGCTAAAGGACTAGCCGGCCGCTTCGGCCTTGCGCAGACCGCGCAGCGCGAAGACCGACAGCAGCGCGGCGAGCCCGGCCGCGGCTGCGAACGCCAGCAGCACGTGGAACGGGTCGCCGGCCATCAGGCTGCGGCCGGACTCGACGATCGCGGTAAAGGGATTCACCTGGGCGACCGACGAGATCCACCCCTCGAGCAGGTTTCGGGGCACGTAGATGGGCGCGGTCATGAGGATCATGAAGAGGGGGAGCTGCATTGCCGGCGCCGCCTGAAGGGTTCGCAGCCGGGTCATCATGCCCGCGGCGAACAGGAACGCGGCGACGTTCACGACCACCGCCAGGCCGATGAGCCCGGACAGCTCGATGCCGTCGCCGCCGACCTGCATCCCGGTCGCAAGGGCAATCCCGAAGACGACGGCCCAGACAAAGGCGGCTCGGATGAGAGCGGCGACGCCGAAGCCCGCGAGGATGGCCGAGCGGTCCCGCGCGGCGAGCATCAGGCGCCGGGTGAACCCGGAGTCGAAGTCGGCGCCGATGGAGAAGCCGATGAAGACGCCGCCGAACGCCGCCGACTGAAGCAGCACGAAGACGAACTGGAAGGCGTCGTAGTTGTAGTAGTCGAACCCCGGCAGGCTGCCGACCGCCGAGAGCCCGCCGGCGAACGCCATGTAGAAGAAAAGGGGGAAGGCGAGCATCGGCAGGAGGAGCGCCGGCGCCCGGATCACCGAGTGCAGGTTCCGCCACGCGACCGTCCGGACCACGGCCAGGTAGCGCGCCCGCCGGGTCACGTCCTCACCATCCTGTCGCGCAGGGCGACCGTCGACGCCCAGATCGCCACCACGAAGATCGCGATCGCCACCCCGAAGCCGAGCGCGAGCGCCTCGAAGTCCCAGCCGGTGATGATCAGGCTGCGAAGCCCCTCGATCAGGTAGCTGACCGGGTTGATCGTCGCCACCGTCCGGTACCAATCCGACGCGATCAGGTCGCGCGGCAGCGTTGCCGAGCTCAAGAACAGCAGGATGAACATCAGCGGGAAGAGCCCCTGGACGGCCTCGGCCGATCCCGTGCGCAGTCCGGCGAACAGCCCGATGGCGCCGAACGCGGCCGCGATGCACAGCGACAGCGCGAACAGGACCAGCGCGCCGAGCACACCGGACTGGATGGTCGCGCCGGCGGCGAGGCCGGCCGCCAGGAACGTGACGGCCTGCAGCGTCCCGATGAGGAGGACGCCGCTGAGCTGGCCCACGAGCAGCGACGGGCCGCTCATCGGCGTCAGCGCCAGCCGGTTGAAGAAGCCGCTGCCGATGTCCTGCGCGACGTTCGTGCCCGCGGTGTTGGTGGCGAAGATCGATCCCTGCATGAAGGGAAAGGCCAGCGCGAACGCGAGATAGGAGTCGGTCGGGAAGCCTGGGATGTTGGTCGCGGCGCTCAGGCCGGACGCGTTGATCGCCAGCAGGAACAGCGGAAAGATGAGCGGCGGCACGATCACGATGGGCTGGCGCACCGTGCGGATCACGGAGCGCCAGGCCAGGTACGGCGCCTGGCTGCGCAGGGTGGGTGTGGCGACTGCGGAGCTCATCTCGCTACGAGGTCGCCTCGGCGGAGTCTTCCGGTGAGGGGGCGCCGGCCCCCGAAACTGGCTGGTGCCGTCGCAGGTGTTCGTCACCGGCCTCCTGCTCGACGCCCTCCCCGTCGCCCGCGCCCTCGAGCGAACGGCCGGTCTTCGCCAGGAAGACGTCGTCCAGGCTCGGCGCGTGGAGCTGCAGGTCGGCGACCTTGATGCCCTCGCTGTCGAGGCGCCGCACGACGTCGGCGAGCTCCTCGGTACCGTCGGTGAGGCGGACGGCGGCGGAGCCGTTGCTGACCGGCAGGGGCTCGCCGAACCGCGCCAGCACAGCCTCGAGCCGGTCTCTCTGGGCGGTGTCGACCGGGACGGCCTCGAGGGTCGGGCGGCCGATCTGGGCCTTGAGCGCCCCGGGGGTCCCCTCGGCGACCAGCTTGCCTCGATCGATGATCCCGACCCGGTCTGCCAGGGCGTCGGCCTCCTCGAGGTACTGCGTCGTGAGGAACACGGTCACCCCGTCGCGGCGCGCCAGGCCGGAGACCTCGTCCCAGAGGGCGGCGCGGCTCTGCACGTCGAGGCCGGTCGTGGGCTCGTCGAGGAAGAGGATCCGCGGCGAGTGGATGAGCGCGAGAGCCAGGTCCAGCCTGCGCTTCATGCCGCCGGAGTAGCCGCCGACGCGCCGGTCGGCCGCCTCGGCAAGGCCGACCCGCTCGAGCAGGGCGTTGCCGCGCGTCACGATCTCCTCGGACGACAGCCCGTGGAGCCCGCCCTGAAGCTTCATGTGCTCGCGACCGGTCAGCAGCAGGTCGAGCGCCGCATCCTGAAGCGCGACGCCGATTGCGTCGCGGACGGCGGCGCCTTCGGTGACGATGTCGTAGCCGGCGACGGTCGCCGAGCCCGCGGTGGGCGGGAGGAGCGTGGTGAGCATGTGGACCGTGGTGGACTTCCCGGCGCCGTTCGGGCCGAGGAATCCGTAGATCTCGCCGGGCTCGACCCGGAGATCGATCCCATCCACCGCGCGCGGCCCGTTCTTGAACTCACGGATGAGCCCGTTCACCTCGATGCCGTTGCTTGCCTCCATATGACCTCCGCCGTGCGTTCCGACCGATTCGTTGACCTCGACGATGATTGAATATATCAAAGGTCTAGCCGGTGGAGTATCATCCCTCCTGTGACAAGTGCAACGACCAAGAACGGAGCCCGCGCGGCGAAGGACGCTGGGAGCGAATCCTGGTCCCTCCTGCAGGAGCTCGTCTTTTCGCAGCGCCCGCGCTGGATCGCCGTGATCAGGGAATACGACCTGATCCCGCCGCACTGGATCGCCCTGCAGGCCCTCGACGAGCCGAAGCCGATGGGCGAGCTCGCCAAGGCGCTCTCGTGCGACAACTCGAACGTCACCTGGATCACCGACCGCCTCGAGGAGCGCGACCTGGTGACCCGCACCCCCGCCCCGCACGATCGCCGGGTCCGGCTCCTGGTCCTCACCGAGAAGGGACGCGCGCTCCGCGCGGAGATCAGCCAGCGGCTCGCCGAGCCGCCACGTCCGATCGCCGATCTCTCGCGTGAGGATCAGCGCGCGCTTAGGGACATTCTCGGCCGCGCGGTCGAGCTGATCGAGACGGCCGAGTAGTCCTCAGTCCTCGAACAGCGCGTAGCCGTAGCTGCCGCGCTTGTAGGCGAGCTTCGCGACCGCCGACATCCGCTCGTCGTCGTTCTCCGAGATCTGCTTCAGGCGCGCGCTGACCCTGCCGGCGGCGCGCGTGCAGAACGTCTCCGCGATGTAGCGCTCCTGGCCTGAGGGCTCCACCCCCTGGTCCTCGAAGATCTGCGTCACCCGCGAGAGCACGGCGATCTGCGCGTAGATGTCGGCGACGGAGTCGGCGAGCCGCTTCTGGGCGAACTGGCGCTCTACGATCTTGCCCTTGTGCTCGCGAAGCAGCGACTCGGTCACGCCGCGGAGCTCCTTCACCTGGTCGGACACCGAGTCAGCCAGGTCGGAGAGCTCCGGATGCGCCGCGGTGATGCGGTCCGGGCGGACCTCCTGCTGGATCCGGCCGCTGACGTAGTCGACGAGCACGCCGATCGAGCCGATCGGATCGCCGAGCCCGACCTCGCCGAGCTCCGACAGCCGTTCCCCGACGGGCTTCATCCCGGATAGAGCGATGAACTCCCGCATCACGTCGTTGGCGCCCTCGAAGATCGGGAAGATGCGGATGTCGCGGAGGATCTGCTCATAGGGCTCGTCGCGCATGTAGCCGGCGCCGCCCTTGAGCTGCATGACGCGGTTGGCCGCGTACCAGAGGAACTCGGTCCCCGCGACCTTGCAGATGGCCGACTCGAGCGAGTAGTCCGCAACCCCCGCGTCGACCAGCCCGCACGTGAGGTAGCACATGGACTCCAGCCCGAAGAGGTAGGAGACCATCCAGCCGATCTTGTCCTGCACGAGCTCGAAGTCGGCCAGCGGATGGCCGAATTGCCGTCGGTCCTTGACGTGCGCGATGGCGCGGTCGAGCAGGCCCTTGGTCGCTCCCACCGAGCCGGTCCCGAGGCCGATGCGGCCGTTGTTCAGGACCTGCATCGCGATCCGGAAGCCGTCGCCGGGCTCGCCGAGAACGTTCTCCGGCGGCACCCGGACGTCCTTGAAGTACAGGCGGCGCAGGTCGTTGGCGCGGAGCCCCATGGTGTCGAACCGCTCGCCGACCTCGAAGCCCTTCATCTTGCGCTCGAGGATCAGGGCGATGTGCCTGTCCTTGCCGTCGACCTCACAGCGCGCGAACGTGGTGAAGACCGAGCCGGTGCCGCCGTTGCCGATGTAGCGCTTCTCGCCGTTCAGGACCCAGGAGCCGTCCGGTTGCTGGACCGCCCTGCTCTCGATGTTGTAGGCGTCCGATCCCGCGTTCGGCTCGGTGAGCGCGAAGCCGGCGAGCTTGCGGCCCGTCGCGAGGTCGGGGAGGAATCGCTCCTTCTGCTCCTCGGTGCCGAACATGTGGATGCCCTTGAAGCCGATCGACTGGTGCACGCCCATGACGATCGACAGGGTCGCGTCGATCTGGGCGAAGGTCTCGAACACCCGCGCGTAGCCGGTCTGGGAGAGGCCCTGGCCGCCGTAGCGCTCCGGGACGTAGAGGCCGCATAGGCCCGCGTCGCCGAGCTCGCGCACCAGCCGGTCGCCGATCCAGCGCTTCTCCTCGAGCTCGCGCGGGTCGATGCGCTCGCCGATCTCGCGCGCCGCGTTGATCAGCCCACGGACGCGGTCCTGCTCGGCCTCGTCGATTTGCGGCCACGGGAACACCATCTCCTCGTGGATCTCCCCGCAGAAGAGGGACTTGGCAAACGACGACGCGGGCTGCTCGGAGCGCTCGTCCTCCGCGCGCGCTGTCGTCGCTGCCTCCATCAGTCCTCGAAACTACTTCCCCGGGCGCGTTCCCGCTACTTCGACCTGTCGCTTCGCGACAATTCGCGCATGAACTCAGGGCCGATTCGCCCACGCACCCCCAACTCCGCGCGCCGGCGGCCCCGCCCGGCCGCCTACCGGCGGCGCCGGTTCGCGGCCCTGGTGCTGATCGCAGCGGTCGCTCTGGTGGGCGGGATCCTCGTGGGGCAGGGCGGCGGTGGGAAGTCCCTGAGTCCCCAGGAGGTCGTCCGCATCCAGCAGGAGGCGCAGCCGGTCCACTTCACCGTCTCCGCCAGCGGCGACCTCCTCATCCACTCGCCGCTCTGGGAGCGAGCGCTGGCGCTCGGCGGGGGGAACCACTACAACTTCGCCCCCGAGCTCGCGGAGCTCAAGCCCTACGTGGCCGACGCCTCACTGGGTATCTGCCACGTGGAGACGCCGATGACCCCGGCGCCGCCGACGAGCTACCCCATCTTCAACACGCCCCCGGCGCTCGCGCAGGGAATCAAGGCGACCGGCTGGGACGTGTGCGACACCGCCTCCAACCACTCGCTCGACCAGAGCCAGTCCGGCATCGACGACACCGGCAAGGCGCTCGACCAGAACGGGATCGAGCACACGGGCTCCTTCCCATCCGCGAAGGCCCAGCGCAACGACATCGTGATGAAGAACGTCCACGGGGTGAAGGTCGCCTTCCTCGCATACACGACCGACACCAACGGGATTCCCGTGCCGCATCCGTGGTCGGTGAACATCGCCAGCCCCAAGCGGATCCTCGACGACGCCCGCAAGGCGCACAAGGAGGGCGCCGAGGCGGTGATCGTGAACATCCACTGGGGCGGCGAGATCCTGCCCGAGTACCAGCAGACGCCCAGCTCGGGCCAGCTCAAGCTGGTCAAGGAGCTCACCGCCTCACCTCTGATCACCACGATCGTCGGCCAGGGACCTCATGCGGTGCAGCCGATCGAGCAGATCAACGACAAGTTCGTCGTCTTCAGCGAGGGCAACCTGATCTCCAACCAGAGCCCGGCGGCCGGCTTGCCGGCCGATAGCCAGGATGGGATGGTCGTGCTGCTGCACTGCGTCGAACAGGGGGGCAAGACGCGCGTCACGAACGTCCAATACGTGCCGGTCTTCGTGAGCCAGCCCGACTACACGGTGCTTCCGGTCGGACCGGCCCTGAAGAAGGGCGAGGGCGACGCGACGCTCCTGCGCGAGTCGTATGCGCGCACGGTCGGCGTGGTCGGCAAGAGCAAGCACATCCAGCCGATCCCCGAGAAGCTGCCGAAGGGCTAGAGGAACGACTCGGCCTCGTCGGCGATCAGCCGGGCGAGCGCGAGCGACGACGTGGCGGCGGGCGAGGGGGCGTTGCGGACGTGCACCGCTCGCTCCGTGCGGTGGACCACGAAGTCGTCCACCAGGGAGCCGTCGCGCGCGAGCGCCTGGGCGCGGACTCCCGCCGGGCCTGGGAGCACGTCGCCGACCTGGAGCTCCGGGACGAACCTGCGCAGATTCGCGACGAAGGAGCGCCTTGTGGCCGCGCTACGGGCCTCGCGCCACGCGGTGCGGCGAAAGCGGGCGGCGAGCTTCCACGATCCGGGCCACGAGAGGGTCTCCGTGAGGTCCCGCGGGCGCACCCGCGTCAGCCGGTAGGCATCACGGGCGCCGACCATGAGCGCCGACGGCCCCAACAGCACCTCGCCGTCGATCCTGCGGGTCAGGTGCATGCCCAGGAAGGGCAGATCGGGGTCCGGAACGGGGTAGATGTTCGCCCGCACCAGGTCGCGCCGCTCGGGGCGCAGCCGCAGATAGGCGCCTCGGAACGGGACGATTCGCGGCTCGGCCGGTGCGCCGCAGGCGACCGCGAGGCGGTCCGACCACGCCCCCGCGCATGTCACCACGGTGCGTGCGCGCGTCGTTCCGAAGGCGTGCCGGACCGAGATCGCGTCCTCCGCCGGGTGGAGTGCGCCGACGGGGCAGCCGGTCGCGACGGTGCCGCCGCTTCCCGCGAGATCACGGCCGAAGGAGGCCGCCACCTCGGCGAAGTCGACGACGCCGGTCGCGGGGGAGTGGAGGGCCGCGACGCCGGTCGCGTGTGGCTCGATCTCCCGGATCTCGGCTGCCTCGATGCGGCGCAGGCCGGGGACCTCGTTCTCGTGCCCACGGCGCTCGAGCTCCGCCAGGGTGTCGAGCTCGCCGGCCGCGGTCGCCACGATCAGCTTGCCGGAGCGCTCGGTGCGGATTCCGCGGTCCTCGCAGTACTCGTACAGCTCCCGAGCCCCGGCCACGCAGAGGCGGGCCTTCAGCGACCCGGGCCGGTAGTAGACCCCCGCGTGGATGACGCCGCTGGTCCTACCGGTCTGATGCGCGGCGATCGAGCCCTCGCGTTCGAGAACGGCGATCCGGATGCCGTCGTGCCGAAGCGCGAGCTCGCGAGCCGTCGCGAGCCCGACGATCCCGGCACCGACGACGACCACGTCGCACTCACTCGGGGGATGGCCGGGGTCCGCCATCGGGCGATCGTAATTACGATCCGAAGCAGTGAACGCACCTGCCTGTGCCGGCGCCGTACGGCACCGGCCTATCACCTCTGATGGCCCTCCCGCTCAAACCCCCGGTCAAGCCGCAGCTCGCGCTGTCGCGAAAGCAGCTGCCCGAGGGCGATGGGTGGGCGTATGAGCCGAAGTACGACGGCTTCCGGGCGGTGGTCTTCTCGGATGGCGACGACGTCTTCGTGCAGTCGCGGAATGGGAGGCCGCTGTCGCGCTACTTCCCCGAGCTCAGGTTCGGCGGCGGGCGTTACGTGCTGGACGGCGAGCTCGTGATCCTTGGCGCGGACGGGGTGGAGGCGTTCGACGCGATTCAGAACCGGATTCACCCGGCCGAGTCGCGGGTCAACATGCTGGCCGAGGAGACGCCGGCCCGGTTTCGCGCCTTCGACCTCCTCGCCGAGGGCAGGCGCAAGCTGCTCTCCGAGCCGTTCGAGGCGCGGCGCGCGGCGCTCCAGGCCCTGATCGAGGGCCTCGACGACCCGGGATCGATCGAGCTGACGCCGCTGGTCACGGACGCGGACGAGGCCCGCCCCCTCCTGGACTCGGGAGAGGGCGTGATCGCCAAGGAGCTCTCCGCGCCCTACCGCCCCGGGGAGCGCAAGGGGATGGTGAAGATCAAGCGCCTTCGCACGCTGGACTGCGTTGTGGTCGGGTGGCGGCCTGGCAAGGAGGAGGGCACGGTGGGCTCACTGATCCTCGGGCTGTACGACGGCGGCGACCTGAGGGTCGTCGGCCACACCTCGAGCTTCAAGGCCAAGGAGAAGCGCGAGCTGCGCGACAAGCTGGCGCCGTACGAGACCGGCGAGCGCGGTTCAGCGGACCCGAGCCGCTGGGCGGCCGACCGCGAGCTCGAGTGGGTGTCGCTGCGGCCCGAGCTGGTCGTGGAGGTGAGTTTCGACCACGTGAGCGGCGGGCGCATCCGCCACGGAGCGAAGCTCCTGCGCTGGCGCGACGACAAGAACCCGCGCGAGTGCACGTTCGGCCAGCTCAGCTAGCCGGGTGAATCGCTGACAACCCGTCCATGCGGGCTTGACAGACGTGCGATCTGCGGGAAACTGGCGTCGACGCCGATCGGGGAGGAGAGACGGATGACTGATTCAGCCGGGCGAGCATGGAAGCGCGTCGCCGCGCTGGTGCTGGCGGGTGCGCTCGCGATGGCCGGCCTGTGGCTGGCCGTGGGGGCCGGCGCGAACGGCGGGACGAGCGCGCGGGACGCCGCCTACCCGGTGACCTACAGCTACACGACCAAGATCGACGACGTGAAGTTCGGCAAGGTGGCCTCGACGCGCTCTAACAAGGTCACCTTCAAGTTCCACGTCAAGGGCAAGAACGGAGCCCAGGTCAAGTACGTCCACACCGTGTGCAAGCTCGACGACTCGCACTACAAGAAGTGCGACTCGCCCAAGAAGTACAAGCACCTCCACAAGGGCAAGCACAAGTTCAAGGTCAAGGCCGCGTATGACAAGTGCTCGACCTGTCAGGACGCGTCGAAGGCGGACTCGTACGCCTGGAAGGTCAAGTAGACCCGGGCCGCGCTGAGCCGGCACGCTCGCCGGCGTTCTCGGCCCCTCTGTCGCGCGGAACCGAGCTCGCGCTGCTCGGCGCGCTGGCCCTGCCGGTCGTCGTTGCGCTGATCGCACACGGCGGCTTCTTCCCGCGCGGGCAGACGGCCTTCGCTCTGGCCGCAGCGGGTGGGTTCGTGGTCGTGTTGTCCCTGGGGGGCTGGTCCGCGACGGCCCTGCGAAGCCCGGCCGTTCTCGCGCTGGCCGGGCTCGCCGTGCTGTCGGCGTTGAGCGCGGCCTGGACGATCTCCTCGGTCGACGACGCGCTCAGATGGGGGGCGGTGATCGGAGGTCTGGCGCTGATCGCCGTCGGGGCGTCGATCGTCAGCGCCCGGGTCGGGCCCGTCCCGATCGCCGCCGTGATCGCGCTGCTCGCCGTCGCGGCCGGGCTGGTGGGCCTCTACGGGGCCGGGGCGAGAGTCGAGCCTCTCGCCCAGAGGCTCGGCGGCCAGTGGAGCCCCGGCGGGCCGCTCGAGTACTCGCCCGCCCTCGCGCTGATGCAGGTGTCGGCGCTACCCGCCCTGTGGTGGGCCATGGCCCGCGCTCGCGATCCCCGCGTCGCGGCGCTGGCCGCGGGCGGCGCGGCGGTCGCCGGGTCGATCCTGGCCCTGGCGGGCTCCCGAGTGGAGCTCGCGATCGCGCTCTGCGTGGTCGCCGCGTGTGTGCTCGGCGCGGGGTTCGTCGGCGCCCGGCGAAGCACGATCCTGGCAGCGGCGGCGCTCACAGCGGCCGCGGGGGGCGTCGCCGATGCGATCGCCGGGAGCTATGTCGCGCCGTACGTGACCGGAGGCGACGCTCCGAGGCTGATCGGGCTCGCGGCAGTCGTCGCCGGCGCGGGTGGGCTCTGGCTCCTCCAGCGGCGAACGCTTCGTCTGGCCACATCCGGGGCCCGAGCCACCCGCGCGCTTGCGGTCGTTGCCGTCGCCGTGCCCCTCGCGGGTGGCCTGGTCGCCGCGGCGGCCACGCCGGACTCCGGCCCCCAGGCCGAGCCGGTCTCCGGCTTTGCCCACGGCAGGACCGGGCTGTGGCGTGCCGCGATCGACACCGCGGAGGATCGCCCGCTCGCGGGCTCGGGGGCGCTGTCGTTCGGCACCGCGTCGCTTCGCTATCAGGAGCCGCCGCCGGTTCGGTTCGCGCACAACCTTCCGCTGGAGAGCTGGGCCGAGCTCGGTGCAGCCGGCGCCCTCCTGGCGCTCACGCTCTACGCGGGGTCGGTCGGCCTCGTCTGGTCGCGGCACCGGGCGCAGTGCGGCCTGGCTCCTCGGCCCCGCCGTCCTCGCGTTCCTCTTCGCCAACCTGTTCGACTGGCCGTGGCACGTGCCCGCGTCGGGTGCCGTGTTCGCGATCGCCCTCGGGGCGCTCGCGGGCTCCAGACGGGCCGAATAGCATCGTGGCCTTGGAGCTGGAGACGATGACCTATGCCCGCGACGGGCGCGTCGCGCGAATCACGCTCGATCGGCCCGAGCGGGGAAACGGCATCACGCTCGAGATGCCGCGCGAGCTGTCAGCGTGCGTCGAGCGCGCCAACCTTGACCCGGAGGTCCACGCCATCGCGCTGGCCGGGAACGGGAGCGGGTTCTGCGGCGGCTACGACCTCGTCGCGTCGGCGGAGGGCCGGATGTCCGACGAGTTCGGCGAGGGCGACGTCCCGGCGGGCTCTCCGGTTGATCCGGCGGTCATGGCGGCGAATCACGACCCGGATGGGACCTGGGACCCGGTCGTCGACTTCCAGATGATGTGGCGGAATGTGCGCGGGTTCATGAGCCTGTTCCACTCGGAGAAACCGGTGCTCTGCAAGGTCCACGGCTTCTGCGTCGCGGGCGGGACCGACATGGCGCTCTGCTCCGACCTGCTGGTGACCGCCGACGACGCCCGCATCGGCTACCCGCCGGCGCGGGTCTGGGGTGTGCCGACCACCGCTCTTTGGGCCTGGCGCATCGGGCCCGCGCGCGCCAAGCGCCTGCTCCTGACCGGCGACTCGATCACGGGCGCCGAGGCGTTGGAGTGGGGGCTGGCGAGCGAGTCCGCGCCCGCGGCCGAGCTCGACGATCGCTTCGAGGCGTTGCTCGAGCGGGTGGCCCGCCTGCCGGTGAATCAACTCGTGATGCACAAGCTGCTCGTCAACCAGGCGGCCTACGCGCAGGGCCTTCACGCGACCCAGGTCCTGGGCACGTTCTTCGACGGCACCGCACGGCACACGCCCGAGGGCTATGGCTTCACGAGGCGGGCCGCGGAGGCCGGCTGGCGGGAGGCTGTTCGCGAGCGCGACGAGCCCTTCGGCGACTCGGCGTTCAGCTGATAGGCGCCGGTACGCTCCCCGCCGCGATGGCAACCTCCAACCCCGAGATCACGCCCGAGAACATTCAGGAACGGATCGCCGGCAGCTTCCCGGCCGACATGGGCGTCGAGGCCTTGGAGCTGACCGACGAGCGCTGCCGCGGGCGGATCATCGTCGACGAGCGGCATCTTCACCCGGGGCGGCTGGTCCACGGTGGGGCGTGGGTGGCGCTCGCAGACTCGGTGGCGGCCTGGCAGACCTTCCGCCACCTGCCGCCTGGCTACGACTTCACGACGATCGAGATGAAGCTGAACGTGCTCGCCGGAGGGCGGCCCGGCGATGAGCTCATCGCCACCGCCGAGCACCTCCACGCGGGCCGCACCACGCACGTCGTCGAGGTGCGGGTCCATCGCGGTGACCGCCTGGTCGCCAACCTGGTCGTGACCCAGCTGGTGCTCGCACCGCGCTCCGATACCTAGGAGGCGAGGGGGCCTAGTCGCCGATCGAGCAGTCGTCGTCTAGGTCGGAGAGCCGCCCGAGCAGCGCGCTCAGCGACTCGATCTCCTCCTCGTTGAGGCGCTCTCCCATCAGCCGTTCGACCTCCGCGAGATGGGCCGGTGAGCATTCGCGGAGCTTTTTCATGCCGGCGTCGGTGAGCACGGCGTAGGTCACGCGCGCGTCCTTCGCGCAGGAACCCTTTTTGACCAGTCCTGTCGTCTCGAGTCGGTCGAGCATCCTCGTGATGCCCGAGGGCGAGATCCGCACCTCCCGCGAGAGGTCGATCCGTCGCATCGCGTGATCGTCCTGGCGGGAGAGCAGGAACAGCACCTCGTACTCGCTCATCGCGAGCCCGTACTGCTCCTCGAGCAGGGTGCCCAGCCGGCGGGTGAGCGTGGCATGTGCCCCCATGAGGTGGCCGAATGCCTCCGTCGACCTTAAAGATGTTTTTGGAGTCAACTGTTGCATGGTCAAATATCTGCTATAGTTTTTGTTTGACGAGTCAAGTATAGCCACTCAACAGGAGGCACTTCAATGACAACGGTAACTGAGAAAACGGCGATTCCCACCGGCATCTGGAAGTCGGATCCGGTGCATTCGAGCGTCGGGTTCTCCGTCAAGCACATGGTGGTGGCCACGTTCCGCGGCTCCTTCACCGATTTCGGCGTGACCCTCGACAACTCCGGCGGTGAGCCGGTCCTGTATGGCGCGGTACGCGTCGACAGCGTGGACGTTCGCGACGAGAAGCTGAACGGACATCTGCTCTCTCCGGACTTCTTCGACGTCGAGAAGACGCCGGAGATCCGGTTCACCTCGACCGACATCCGGACCGAGGGAGAGGAGCTGGTCGTCGACGGCGAGCTCGAGATCAAGGGCACCAGCCGGCCCGTCGTGGCCCGCGGCACGATCGTGGGGCCAGTCGAGAACATCGCCGGCAAGGAGGGCGTCGGAATCGATCTCTCCACCACGGTGGACCGCCGAGAGTACGGCCTGAACTGGAACGCTCCGCTGCCCAAGGGCGGCTTTGCGGTCGAGAACGAGGTCACGCTCCACGTTCACCTCGAGCTCGCGAAGGAGGAGTAGTCATGCGGGTGCTGGGAATCTCCGGAAGCCTTCGGCGCGGCTCCCACAACACCAATCTCCTCAGGGTGGCGGCACAGGTCGTGTCGCCACCCCACGAGCTGGAGATCTTCAACGGACTGAGGGACATCCCGCCGTACGACGCCGACGAGGACACGGATCCGGCGCCTGAGGCCGTGAAGCTCCTGCGGGATGCGATCGCGGAGGCCGACGCCGTCCTGATCGCGACCCCCGAGTACAACTCGTCGCTCCCCGGCCAGCTCAAGAACGCGATCGACTGGGCCTCGCGCCCGTTTCCCGGGAACGCGCTTCGCAACAAGCCGGTCGCCGTGATCGGCGCGAGCACGGGCATGTTCGGTGCCGTCTGGGCTCAAGCGGAGGCCCGCAAGGTCCTGGGGGCCGCCGGGGCACGCGTCGTCGATGTGGAGCTCCCGGTTCCGCACGCCGAGGCCGCGTTCGCCGGCGACCGCCTCGCCGACGCCGAGGTGCACGAGAACCTCGCCGGAATCGTCAACGAGCTGATCGCTGCGGCCGAGGCGCGCCCCGAGCCCGCCGAGCTCGCCGCCGCCGCCTAGACGCGAGTCGCCGGGTCCCGCTCAGGCGACCCGGTGCACTTCGAACATGTTCGTGCCGAGCTCCTGCTGCGGAAGGCCGGCCGTGATGCCGATCAGGTCGCCGCTCTCGGCGACGCCCGCGTCCTTCGCCAACTTCGCGCAATCCGCGAGGAGCGCGCGCAGGCTGGTCCAGTCCTCGGCGAGCACGCACCCCACGCCGAACAGGAGCTGGAGCCGGCGGACGGTCTCGATCCGAGGCGAGACGGCCAGCACGGGCACCCGCGGGCGGTGCGATGAGACGAGACGCGCGGTCCGCCCACTCCGCGTGGGGACCACGAGGGCGGTCAGACCCAGGGTGTAGGTCGAGCCGACCGCGGCGCGGGCCACCGAGCTGGCGACGTCGCTCGAGTCGCCGGTTGCCCGGTTGAAGACCCAGTCCCCGTAGGGCAGGTCGGGCTCGGCCTCGCGCGCGATCCGGTCCATGACGCGCACGGCTTCGACCGGGTATTCGCCCACCGCCGTCTCCTCCGAGAGCATGACGGCGTCGGTGCCCTGGAAGATGGCCGCGCTGACATCCGAGACCTCGGCGCGGGTCGGCCGGGGGGAGGAGACCATCGAGGCGAGCATCTGAGTGGCGGTGATCGACGGTCTTGAGTGGCGCCCGGCCAGTTCAAGCAGGCGTCGCTGGACCGTCGGGACGCGCTCGATCGGGATCTCGATGCCCAGGTCCCCGCGCGCCACCATGATCCCTCCGAACGCTGCGCGGATGATCGCCTCGGCATTCTCGGCTGCCTGCGGTTTCTCGATCTTCGCGATCAGCGGGATGTCCGCGCCGGCCACTCTGACACGCCGCTCGACCGGCAGCAGGTCCTCCGCTCGCCGGACGAACGAGACGGCGAGCAGGTCGACCGCCTCCTTCACCGCGAAGTCGACCCAGTCCAGGTCCGTGCGGCTCGCCGCCGGCAGCGGCATGTCGGTCCCCGGCACGTTCAGACCCTGGTGCGAGGCGACCGGGCCCCCGACCTCGACCTCGCACGCGATCTGGCCCGCCGACGTGCGCAGGGCGCGCAGGCGAACCCTGCCGTCCGCGAGATAGATCTCTTCGCCCTCGTGGACCGCCGAGGGAAGGCCGTCCCACGACACGGGCAGGTGGTCGGCTGCTCCCACCACCTCGCCGGTCGTGAGGATGACCTCCGAGCCCTTGTGGAGCTCAACGACACCGCCCTCGACCTCGTCGAGGCGGAGCTTTGGGCCAGGCAGGTCGCCGAGGACCCCCACCTGGCGACCGGCCAGCTCGGACGCCCGGCGCGCCATCTCGATGTTCTCCGCGTGCTCGTCGCGCGTTCCGTGCGAGAAGTTGAGCCGCAGCACATCCGCCCCGGCCTCGATCAGCTCCGCCATCGTGTCCACCGAGCGCGTGGCCGGCCCGATCGTGGCGACGATCTTCGTTCGCCGCCCGAGGTGCATGACCGGCGGCACGCCGCCTGCTCCGGATTCCCCGGTCATGTTTCGACCTCAGGCTCGGCCGGGACGGGGGCTTCGAGCATCTGGATGTATGGCAGCCGCCAGGCAAGCGCGGCGACCACCAGTCCCGCCGCTGTACACAGGAGGCAGAGAAACCATTGGCCGGCCGAGAGCAGCTGGAGGTCGAAGAAGGAGCGGACTGGCGCCGCCGCGAGGATCAGGGCATAGAGGGCTCCGAGGCCGGCGACCATGGCGAGCATGTAACTCTGAATGGTGATGTGCTCGCGGCCCGGGCCGCGTTCCAACAGCAGGATGAAACACAGGCCGAGCACGATCAGCGTCGTGGTCGCGGCCGTTCGTCCCTCGTCCAGGGTCCCTCCGACGCGGACGAGGAAGTAGCAGAGCAGGGAGCCCAGGGCTATCCCGGCTCCGGCGGGCACGGCGAAGGCCGCGAGGGCCCGGAGGAGGCGGCCCCGGTAAAGGGGGCCCTCGCTCGGCGCGAGTGCGAGCACGAAGGAGGGGATGCCGATGGTCAGCAGGGCCGCGACGGTGAGCTGGCGGGGCAGGAAGGGGAACGTGAACCCGAAGATCGCCGTGATCAGGATCAGGATCGCGGCGTAGATCGTCTTGGTTGCGTACAGGCGGCCGAGGCGGTGGATGTTGCGCGCGATCCGGCGCCCCTCACCGACGGCGCGCGGGAGCATCGAGAACTGGTCCTTGAGCAGGACGATGTCGGCGATGCCCTTGGTGACCTGGCTGCCGGATCCCATCGCCACGGCCAGCCGGGCCTCCTTGAGCGCGGGGACGTCGTTGACGCCGTCGCCGATCATCCCCGTGAAGCGGCCCCGCTCCGCGAGGGCGCGGACAAGGGCCTTCTTCTGGTCCGGGGTGATGCGGCAGAAGATCGTGTTGTTCTCGGCGGCGGCGGCGAGGCCCTCGCTGTCGTCGGGGAGCTCGGGCCCCTCGATGACCCCGGCGTCCCGCGGGACGCCGACAGCGTGCGCGACCGCGGTCACGGTCTGGCGGGCGTCGCCGGAGATCAGCTTGAGGTCCACGTCCTGCTCGCGCAGGAACTCGATCGTCTCGGCGGCGTCGGAGCGCAGCTGCTCCTCGAGCACGATCAGCGCGCGCGGCTCGAGCGGCGGCGGCGGCTGGCTGCCCGGATCGCTCGGGAGCGGTCCGCGGGCCTCGGCGAAGGCGACCACTCGCCGGCCCGCCGCGGTGTGCTGCTCGAGCGTCCGCTGGAGCGAGGGCGATAGCTGCAGGGCGCCGGCGGAGGCGAGGACGTCCGGCGCGCCCAGCACGTAGCTGGCGCGCGCGCCGCGCCCGTCGAGGGTCAGCCCGCTCCACTTCCACACCGACGAGAACGGGACCTCCGCAAGGACCCGCTCCGGCTTGCCGGGATAGCGCTCGGCGATCGTCTCCAGCGTGCGGTTCCGCTCGCCGGCCGAGTGCGCGAACCGCGCGAGGGCGTCGTGCGCGACCTTGGGCTGCGTCTGGTCGGCGACCTCCACCGAAACCAGGCTGAGCGTGCCGTCGGTGAGCGTGCCGGTCTTGTCGACGCACACGGTGTCGACGGCGGCGAGCGCTTCGGTGGCGGCCATCTGCTGGACGAGGGTGTTCATCCGCGCCAACCGGACCGCGGCGACCGCCAGCGTGACGCTCATCAACAGGACGAGGCCCTCCGGGATCAGCGTGACGAGGCCGGCGGTGGCGGTTTGGGCCGCCTGGTCGATCGGGACGCTGCGGATCGCGAGCGCAAGGAGCAGCAGGACGGCGAGCGGGATCATCAGGATGGTGGTCGCCCGGAGCACGCTGTTCACCTCGACCTGGAGTGGCGAGAGTGGGTGGCGGAACGCGCGCGCTTCGCCGGCGACCTTGGCGGCGTGGCTCTGGTCGCGCACGGCGTCGAGCTCGTAGTAGCCGGAGCCGGCGATGCAGAACGCCCCCGAGAGCAGGCGGTCGCCCTCGCCCTTCCGAACGCCGTCGGACTCACCGGTGAGAATCGACTCGTCCATCGTCAGGCCGCGCGAGGAGCGGACGATGCCGTCCGCGACGAGCTGGTCGCCGGGCTCGACTCGCACGACGTCTCCGGGAACGACCTCGTCCTCGCTGAGCTCTACGTACTGCCCGTCCCGGATCACGTGGGCCTTGGGGGCGACGAGCAGCGCGAGCTGATCCAGCGTTTCCTTCGCCTTCAGCTCCTGGCGGATGCCGATCGCAGAGTTGATCACCGCGATCAGCCCGAACAGGGCGTCTGCGAACAGCCCCAGCGCGAGCATGATCACGAAGAACACGGCGAGGATCGCGTTGAAGAGCGTGAAGACGTTGCCCGCGACGATGCTCGCCACCGAGCGGCTCGTCGCCGGCTCCGGGAGCCCGAGCCGCTTGAGGCGCGCCGCTGCCTCGGCGCTGCTTAGGCCCTGCGCTTGTGAGGCGGCTTCCACGCCACCCATCTATACCGGAGCGCAGCGCCTACCGAGCGCGGTGGACCGTCACATCAGCGCCGCCGCGGGAATAGCATCGCGCTGCAAGTTGTCCGGGGATGGCACCAAGGGAGACGTGGGACAGGCCGAGGCGCTCTCGGTCGCGTTCCAAAAGGCGACGAAGGTCTATCCCGGCGCGGACTACCCCGCCGTGAACGAACTCGACGTCGAGGTCCAGGCCGGCGAGATCTGCGTGTTCGTCGGCCCGTCGGGCTGCGGCAAGACGACCGCGATGCGGATGGTCAATCGCATGGTCGAGATCACGGAGGGGGACATCCTCGTCGGCGGGACTTCGGTGCGCGATCGCTCGCCGTCGGAGCTGCGGCGGGAGATCGGCTACGTGATCCAGCAGACCGGCCTCTTCCCGCACCGCACGATCGCCCAGAACATCGCGACGGTCCCGGGCCTGCTGGGCTGGGATGGCGATCGGGTCGAGGCGCGGGTCAAGACCCTGATGGAGCTGATCTCGCTCGATCCCGACCTGGCGGACCGCTATCCCGCACAGCTCTCGGGCGGCCAGCAGCAGCGGGTCGGGGTTGCCCGTGCGCTCGCCGCTGATCCGGGCGTGATGCTCATGGACGAGCCGTTCGGCGCCGTTGATCCCATCAATCGCGAGCGGCTGCAGAACGAGTTCCTGCGGCTCCAGGCCGAGGTTCGCAAGACGATCCTCTTCGTCACCCACGACATCGACGAGGCGATCAAGATGGGGGATCGGGTCGCGATCCTGCGCGAGGGAGGGGTCTTGGCGCAGTACGCCACCCCGGCCGAGCTCCTCATGGCGCCGGCGGACGACTTCGTCGAGGACTTCGTGGGCGCCGACCGGGCTCTGAAGCGTCTCGCGTTGCTGCGGGTCGCTGACATCGACCTATGGGAGGCACCACTCGCCTTCGTCGGGCAAGCGACCGCCGAGGTGCGGGCGAAGCTCGAGGGGGCGGAGGTGCCGCACGCCCTGCTCGTCGACTCCGAGCGGCGCCCGTTGGGCTGGCTGTCGGAGTCCGACCTCCGGCAGGAGCTGGTTCCGCCCACCCCCGACATATCTCCGGAGCCCGTGATCGACCGCGACGACGTGATGCGCGACGCGCTGTCGGATGTCCTGCAGCACGAGACGATGTACGCGCCGGTCGTGGACGCTGAGCGCCGGATTGCGGGCGTCCTTTCGGTCGAGATCATCTCCGAGTTCCTGGGTTCAGAGGAGGCGCTCGCCGAGGAGCACGAGGCGGTGGAGAGGCCGATCTCCGAATGACCGTGCTCGCCGCCAAGAGCTTGCTGGTGGCCGACGCGGCGAACAAGTGCGCGCCCGGGCTGCCCGCGAGCTTCTGCCACCACCACGAGACGACCGGATGCGTGGGCGGCAACGGGCTCTTCTGCGGTGGCTGGGCGGTGGACAACTTCGACCGCTACGTCGGTCCCTTCTTCCGGCACCTCGAGATCGTCGCGATCTCCGTCGTCGCGGGGTTCGTGATCGCACTGGCGCTCGCGCTCTACTCGCACCGCCATCGCGCGCTGGTCCCCCCGCTCCTGGGCGCGACGGGCGTGCTCTACACGATCCCGAGCGTCGCATTCTTCTTCCTCCTCCTTCCGATCACCGGGCTCGGCCTGTGGACAGCGGTGATCCCACTCACCGCGTACACGCTGCAGATCATCTACCGCAACGCGCTCGCCGGGCTCGCGAACGTTCCGGCTGACGCCAAGGACGCCGGGCGGGGCATGGGGATGTCCGACCGCCAGCTCCTGCGGCAGGTCGAGCTGCCACTCGCGACCCCGGAGATCGTCGCCGGCCTGCGGATCGCGATCGTGTCGACGGTCGCCATCGCCACGCTCGCGTTCCTGGCCGGGGCAGGCGGGCTCGGGGACCCGCTCTACGCGCAGCCGGCCTTCAAGACGAACATCATCATGGTCGGGGGCCTGACGATCGCGCTGGCACTGGCGCTGGATCTGCTCGTGGTCCTCGGCCAGCGGTTCCTGATGCCGTGGCAGCGGGCGAGGTCGCGATGATCCTGCTCGCGGGCATCATCGATTCCTTCACGGGCGCGTTCGACTTCATCCTGCATTCGCGCCAGGCAGTCGGGAGCGGCCACGCCGACGTACCGGTCGGCGGAGTCCCCTTCATCTGGACCTTTGCCCGCACCCAGCTCGAGGTGAGCGCAATCGCCCTCGCTGGCGCGTTGGCCGTCGGCATGCCGATCGGCCTCATACTCGGCCACATCGGCAAGGGCGAGTACTTCGCCGTCGGTTTTGGCAATGCGGGTCGCGCCGTCCCGGAGATCGCCGTCGTCTTCCTGCTCGCCGCCATCATCGGCATCGGGCTCGGCAATGTTGCCCTCGCGCTCGGGATCCTGGGTCTGCCGCCCATCCTCACGAACACGTTCGTGGCCATCCGGCAGGTCGACCCCACCGCCGTCCAGGCCGCCGAGGGTGTGGGCATGCGCCCGTGGCAGGTCATCCTGCGGGTCGAGCTGCCACTCGCCGCTCCCACGATCATGACCGGCATCCGGACCGCCGCGATCAACATCTTCGCGACGGCGACCATCGCCTCCTTCGTCGGGCTCTCGACGCTCGGGGACCTGGTCACGGGCACGAACGTCTACGGCACCGATGGCGTGGTGGCGGGTGCGATCGTCATCGCGGTGCTCGCCGCCTCCATCGAAGCCGCGCTGGCGGGCGTGCAACGGCTCGTCACCCCGCGGGGCCTGAAGCTGCAGCGGGCCTCCCGCTCCGCATAGGATTCTCGCGATGGGCTCAGTTGGCCTTAGCGTCCAACGGTGAAAGGGGATAGGGAGAGATGAGAGGTCTTCGAGTGCGCGCCGCGTTCGCGCTGATGATTGCCGCGATCCTGGCGGTCACGATCGCGGCGTGCGGAGGCGGCAGCAGCAGCACCACTTCGTCGACCAGCGCGTCCGGCAACAGCGACAACCTGATCGTCTCCAACCCGGCGAACGGCAAGGTCGCGATCACCGTCGGGTCGAAGAACTTCACCGAGGAGTACATCCTCGGAGAGATCTATGCCCAGGGACTGGAGGCGGCCGGCTACAACGTCAAGAAGAAGCTGAACCTCGGGTCGGAGCAGATCGCGCTGAAGGCGATCCAGGACGGCCAGATCAGCGGTTATCCGGAGTACACGTCGACTGCGCTCGGGTCTCTCTTCAGCGTGCCGGCCGACCAGATCCCTGCGAACGCCCAGGAGGCGTACGCGCAGGCCAAGACCAAGCTGGCCAAGGAGGGCGTCGAGGCCTTCCCACCGACGCCGTTCGCCGATTCGAACGCCGTCGGCACGCTCACGTCGACGGCCGAGAAGGACAACCTGACCGACATCTCGGACCTGAAGGGTCTCTCGCAGAACATGACGCTCGCCGGGTCGCCCGAGTGCCGCGAGCGGATCGACTGCCTCGTGGGGCTGGAGAAGAACTACGGGCTGAAGTTCAAGAAGTTCATCCCCGTGGACATCGGCCTGCGCTACACGGTCCTCGACAAGGGCGACGCGGACCTCTCGATCCTGTTCACGAGCGATGCTCAGCTCGCGAACTCGAAGAAGTACACGATCCTCAAGGACGACAAGGAGCTGATCCCGTCGGGCAACGTGATCTTCCTCGCCTCGAAGAAGGTCGCCGACGAGGCCGGGCCCGACTTCCGCGACACGATCGAGCAGGTGCAGGGGAACCTGACCCTCCCGGTGATCCAGGAGCTCAACTCCGAGGTCGACATCGACAAGAAGGAGCCGGCCGCCGTCGCTCACAACTACCTGGTGCAGAGCGGGTACATCAAGTAGACGGCGGACTTGCAGTAAAAAGAGCTTTGGCTCGGACAGGCGCCGGGGCCTTTGGGCCCCGGCGCCGGCCGACGGCCTCCATATAGGCTCCCCGCGATGAAGCTCGGCCTCAACCTCGGTTACTGGGGGATCGGACCGCGCGGCGACGAGGCGCTGGAGGCGGTCCGCGCCGCGGAGAGCGCGGGCTTCGACTCCGTCTGGGTCGCCGAGTCCTACGGGTCGGACGTGGTCAGCGTGCTGGCCTGGCTCGCTCCGCAGACGGAGACGATCCAGCTGGGTGCCGCGATCATGCAGGTGCCGGCGCGCGCTCCGGCCGCGGCGGCGATGGCCGGCTGCACGATCGACGCCCTCTCCGGAGGCCGCTTCATCTTCGGCTTCGGCCCGTCGGGCCCGCAGGTATCGGAGGGCTGGTACGGAGTCCCCTACGCGAAGCCGTGGGGCCGGACGCGCGAGTACGTGGAGATCGTGCGCAAGGTCGTGGCGCGCGAGGACCGGCTCTCCCACGACGGCGAGCACTTCAAGCTCCCGCTTCCCGGCGGCGAGGGCAAGGCGCTCAAGCTCAACTTCCACCCGGTCCGCAACCACATCCCGATCTTCCTCGGAGCGATCGGGCGCAAGTCGGTCGAGATCACAGCCGAGATCGCCGACGGGTGGATCCCGATCTTCTCCTCGCCCGACGCGTTCCGCGCGACCTGGGACGAGCACGTGGAGGCGGGGCTGGCGAAGGGAGGGCGCTCGCGGTCCGATCTCGAGATCTCCCCGACGGTCCAGGTCGCGATCGACGGCGACCTTGAGGCGGCAAGAGCGATCGTCAAGGCGGGCCTGCTCCTCTACCTGGGCGGCATGGGCAGCCGCAAGACCAACTTCTACGTCGACCTCACCCACCGCTTCGGCTTCGGCGAGGTGGCCGACGAGGTCCAGTCGCTGTACCTAGACGGCAAGCGCGAGGACGCCTACGCCGCGATCCCCGACGAGCTCGTCGACGCGACGGCGCTCGTGGGCACTGAGTCAGAGGTGGCCGATCGGATCGAGCGCTACGGCGAGGCCGGGGTGGATCGCCTGATCGTCTCGCCGATCAGCCCCGAGCCCGAGCAGCGCCTGCACACGGTGCAGCGAATCGCTGAGCTCGCGGGCGTCGCGGCCGCGGCCTAACGCCCGCGGCGTCTACGCCTAACCCGCCTCCTGCGCCTCCACCTGGGGCTCCGGCGGCTCGATCGCCAGGTGCGGCAGCCGGCGCTCCATCCAG
Organism: uncultured Actinomycetes bacterium; assembly: GCA_963710955.1. GTDB lineage: Bacteria > Actinomycetota > Thermoleophilia > Solirubrobacterales > 70-9 > AC-56. Next base: position 303,140 of record CAVQCK010000001.1, read on the forward strand.
GCGGGCAGCATCCACGTGGTGCGCCCGAGCAGCTCGAGCGTGGCCGGCACCAGCAGGCTGCGCACCACGAACGCGTCGAGGAACACGGCAGCGGCGAGGCTGACGCCGAACATCTTCACCACCCGCTCGTCGATCAGGACGAATGAGAGGAACACGCAGACCATGATCGTCGCGGCGGCGGTGATCACGCGGCCGGTGGCGGCCAGCCCGTACCTGACCGCCTGCGTGGCCTCGCGACCGTGGGTCCACTCCTCGTGAATGCGGGAGATCAGGAAGACCTCGTAGTCCATCGAGAGGCCGAAGACGATCGCGAACAGCATCACCGGGATGAAGGAGTCGATCGGTCCGGGCTCGACCCCGAACAGGCCGCCCAGCCAGCCGTGCTGGAAGACCGCGACGATCACGCCCAGCGAAGCCCCGATCGAGAGCAGGTTCATCAACGCGGCCTGTAGCGGGATCACCAGCGATCGGAAGACGATCAGCAGCAGGAGCGCCGAGAGCAGCACGACGATGCCGATGAACACCGGGAGCTTGCCGGCCAGGACGTGGCTGAAGTCGATCTGTCCGGCGGTGACGCCGCCGATGAGGACCGTGGTGCCGGTCGCGCTCTCAACCGGCGGCAGGGTCGAGTCACGCAGGCGGTTTACGAGCTGGGTCGTCGCCGCGGCCTGGGGGGCTGTCGTCGGATAGGCGAGGACGACCGCGGTGCGCCCGTCGGGCGACAGTTGCGGCGGCGTAACTGATGCGACGCCGGGATCACCGCTGAGCGTCGAGGACACGCGGGCAATCGCCGCCTTGGCGCCGGACTGGGGGAGGGTGGTCACCACCTGGAGTGGCCCGTTGAAGCCCGGCCCGAAGCCCTCGGCGAGCAGGTCGTACGCCTTGCGCGTGGTCTGTGAGGGTGGGTCGTTGCCGGCGTCGCTCGAGCCGAGGCGGATCGTCAGCACGGGGGCGACCAGGACGAGCATGATCGCGAGGCCCACCACGGCGGCCGGCCAGGGATGGCGCTGGATGAATCCCGACCAGCGGAACCAGAATCCGGTCGGCGTCGTGGCCGTGCCCGCCTCCGGGGGGCGCTTGCGGGCGCGGCGACCTTCGCGCCCGATTCGCGCGCCGAAGCGGGATAGCAGCGCGGGCAGCACGGTGAGCGCCGCCAGCAGCGTCAGGAGCACGGCGAGCGATGCGGCCACCGCGACGCCGTAGAGGAAGCTCACGCCGAGCGCAAACATGCCCAGCAGGGCGATGATCACCGTGATGCCGGCGAAGACGATCGCTCGCCCGGCGGTATCCATCGCCGCCAGCACGGCCGCGTCCGATTCAGCGCCCGCGCGGTAGTTCTCCCGGAATCGGGTGACGATGAACAGCGAGTAGTCGATCCCGACCCCCAGGCCGATCATCACCGCCAGCTCGGTGGCGAAGTCCGGCATGTCCAGAATCTGGGATCCAAAGGCGATCAGCCCGACGCCAGTGCCCAGGCCGAGCAGGGCCGTGATGATCGGCAGCCCCATCGCCAAGAGCGAGCCGAAGGTGATCAGGAGGACGACGATGGCGGCAAGCACCCCGATGGCGGTGGTGAACCCGAATGCCGGCTGCTGGGCCGTTTCGATCGCCTGTCCTCCCAGCTCGACCTGAAGGTCGCTGGACCGGGCTCCCTGGCCGAGCGAGATCACCTGGTCGATGGCCGACTTGGGGAGCTGGTTGGCGCGCTGGTCGAAGTTGACCGTGGCGAAGGCGATGCGGCCGTCCTTGGAGATCGCGTCGGACCCGGCCGGGCTGAAGGGGCTGATCACGCTGCTCACGTGCGGCACCTTGGCCACCTGCCGCAGCATCGGCGAGATCTGCGCGCGAACGCCGGGCGCGTCGACGCGGCCGGAGGTGGCGCGGAACACGATCTGGTCGGTGTCGCCGGCCTGGGCCGGGAACTCGCGCTCCAGCAGGTCCAGCGCCCGCTGGGTGTCCGTTCCGGGAAGCGAGAAATTGGTCGCCTGTCTGGTGCCCACGGCGTGCGCCCCGAACGACACGGCGATCAGCAGAACCACCCAGGAGACCACGACGATCCGGCGGTGCCGGATCGTCCACGCGGCGACGCGGGCGATGACGCCGGCGTTGGCGGGAGCCTGTGGCGGGGAGGACATCCGAGACCAGGGTACGCAGGCCGAGCCCCCGGCCATGGCGGCCGACGCCGTCTGAGTTTTGAATAGGCTCTCGCGGCTCGCATGAGGGTTGGTGTCCCCAAAGAGTCGCGGGAGGGTGAGCGCCGAGTGGCGCTGATCCCCGATGTCGTGGGCTCGCTGACGGGCAGCGACATCGAGGTCGCAGTCGAGTCGGGCGCCGGTGAGAGCGCCGGGCATCCGGACAGCGAGTACTCGGATGCCGGGGCCTCGGTTGGCTCCGCCGACGACGCCTGGGGCGCCGACGTCGTCGTCAAGGTCGCCCTCCCGACCATCGAGGAGATCGGACGCCTGCGGTCGGGCCAGGTCCTGATCGGCCATCTCGCGCCGCTCACCTCCGTCGAGACCACCAAGGCCCTGGCGGACTCAGGCGTGACCAGCTTCGCCATGGAGGCCATTCCGCGCATCACCCGCGCCCAGGCCATGGACGCGCTGTCGTCCCAGGCCAACGTCGCGGGCTACGCGGCGACGCTGCTCGCCGCCACCGAGGTGGGTCGCTTCTTCCCGATGATGACCACCGCGGCCGGGACCGTCGCGCCCGCCCGCGTGCTTGTGCTGGGGGCGGGAGTCGCGGGCCTGCAGGCGATCGCCACGGCGAAGCGCCTCGGCGCGGTCGTCAGCGGCTTCGACATCAGGCGCGCCGCCTGGGAGCAGATCGCGAGCCTCGGCGGCCGGCCGCTGGAGCTGGACTTCATCCCGGACGCGGAGGCGGAGGGCGGCTACGCCCGCCCGCTCACCGACGAGGAGAACGAGCAGGTCCGCGAGGCGCTCGCCGAGGCGGCGGCCAGGCAGGACGTGATCATCACGACCGCGCTCGTCCCAGGCCGCAGGGCGCCGCTCTTGATCACCGCCGACGCCGTGCGCAACATGCAGCCCGGCTCGGTGATCATCGACCTGGCGGGTGAGTCCGGAGGCAACTGCGAGCTCTCGAAGGCGGGCGAGACCGTGGTCGAGAACGGGGTCAAGATCATCGCTCCGCTCCACCTGCCGAGCGAGATGGCGACCCACGCGTCACAGCTCTATGCGAAGAACGTCGAGAACCTGCTGAAGCTCCTGGTGAGCGAGGAGGGCGCGTTGAACATCGACTTCGAGGACGAGGTGGTCGCCGGCGCCTGCCTCACTCACGAAGGTGAGATCAAGAACGAGCGCGCCCGCGAGGCCGCCGGGGGGAGCGGCTGATGCCCCTGATCACCGAGATCACGATCTTCGTTCTGGCCGCCTTCGTCGGCTTCGAGGTCATCTCCAAGGTCCCGACGACGCTGCACACGCCGCTGATGTCGCAGACCAACGCGATCCACGGCATCGTGCTCCTGGGCGGCCTGATCGTCGTCGGCCTCTCCAACTTCTGGCTCGACAATCTGATCGGGACCATCGCGATCTTCTTCGGGACGATCAACATCGTCGGCGGCTTCCTCGTCACCGACCGCATGCTCGGCATGTTCGTCCGCAAGCCCAAACCAAAGCCGGACGCAGAACAAAAGCCGGACGCCTCCTCCGCTTCGCGTCCGGGGGCGTCCGGGTCCGATGAGGGACGAGACAGCGAATGAGGCCCGTCCTCGCCGCGCTCGATCCGCAGTCGGCCTTCGTCCAGGCCTGCTACATCGTCTCGTTCTCGCTGTTCATCATCGGGATCCGGCGCGGGACGCATCCGACAACCGCCAGGCAGGGCAACATGATCGCGGCGGCCGGCATGGTGATCGCGGTCGCCACCACGCTGGCGCTGAAGGGCATCGGCAACTGGGGGCTGATCGCGATCGGTCTCATTGCCGGATCGATCGTGGGCATCGTGGCGTCGCGGCGCGTGCAGATGACTGCGATGCCCCAGATGGTCGCCCTCTACAACGGTGTGGGAGGCGGGGCCGTGGCGCTGATCGCGTGGGCTGAGTTCCGGCACGACATCGCGCTCGGCGAGGCGATCCCGCTCGACACCTTCATCCCGATCCTGCTCTCGATGGTGATCGGCTCGGTCTCCTTCTGGGGTTCGAACATCGCCTTCGGCAAGCTCCAGGGGCTGATCTCGGGCCAGCCTGTGAAGATCCCGGGGCAGCAGGTGCTGAACGGCCTGCTCCTGGTCGGCATCCTCGCGGCGTGCATCGTCCTCGGCATCGACCACGACTCCGGCCCGTCCCAGGGGCTGTTCATCGCCGTCCTCATCGCTGCCGCGATCCTGGGGAACCTGTTCGTGCTGCCGATCGGGGGCGCGGACATGCCGGTCGTCATCTCGCTCTTGAACGCGTTCACGGGTCTGTCTGCGGCTGCCGCCGGGATCGCGCTGGACAACGTGGTCCTGATCGTGGCCGGGACGCTGGTCGGCTCGTCGGGAACGATCCTGACGCTGGCAATGGCGACCGCCATGAATCGCTCGGTTCCGAACATCCTGTTCGCCGGGTTCGGAGCGCTGCCCACCGGGAGCGCGGCGACCGAGGAGCGGCCTGTCACCTCGATCGGAGCCCAGGACGCCGCGATCAAGCTCGCCTACGCCGATTCGGTCGTGATCGTCCCCGGTTACGGCATGGCGGTGGCCCAGGCCCAGCATGCGGTCAAGGAGATGGCGAACCAGCTGGAGAAGCGCGGCGTCCACGTCGCATACGCCATCCACCCGGTCGCCGGGCGGATGCCGGGGCACATGAACGTCCTCCTGGCCGAGGCCGACGTGCCCTACGAGGAGCTCAAGGAGATGGACGAGATCAATCCGGAAATGCCGCACACGGACGTCGCGGTCGTCATCGGCGCGAACGACGTGACCAATCCCGCCGCCAAGGACGACCCGGACTCACCGATCGCGGGTATGCCGATCATCGAGGTGGACGAGGCGCACGAGGTCATCGTCATCAAGCGCTCGCTGAGCCCCGGCTTCGCCGGCATCGACAACGACCTCTTCTACCACGAGAAGACGTCGATGCTGTTCTCGGACGCGAAGCAGGCGGCGGCGGACATCGCCGCCGAGATCGAGAACCTCTAGCGGGTTCAGTGCGGCGACTTTGTCGCCGCAGTAGCAGGTGTCGTCAGGCGGCGAAGCCGCCGTCAGTTATTCATCGGCCCTACTCGCGGGGCGGCTGTTCGTCGCGCTGATGGCGGCGGACGATCGGGCCGATGTACCCGATCAGCACCCCCAGGATCACGGCGATGAGGAGGCCGAAGATGAGGGGCATCGACGCATCGAAGAACAGGAACTTGATCTTCACGGTCTGCGAGTTCTGCGCGATGAAGATCAGGACCAGGAGGATCAGGACGCCGAGTCCCCAAGCCCTCCAGTTCGTCTCCTTCTTCGGCGTCTGGAGGTCCCCTCGATCGGCCACGGCGCGACTCTATCTCGCGGGCGTCGTCACTCGACCGCCTGGATCGCGTCCTGGATGTCGCCGAGGCTCGGGGCCACGAGAGTGCGCTGGCCCCCGGGCCCCTCCACGACGAACGACGGCGTGCCGCTGAATCCCAGCTTGCCCGCCTCCGTGTCGGTTCGCGCCAGGACTGCGTCCCACTTCGCGGAGCCGCGGTCGCGGTTCCATCGCGGGATGTCGGTGACGCCGGCGCCCTTCGCGATCGCCGTCATGAACGGGTCCGTGACGTACCCCGAGTCCTCTGCTCCCTGGTTCCGGTAGAAGAGCTCGACGTAGTTCCAGTACCGCCCCTGCTCGGAGGCCGCGAGCGCCGCCTTCGCGGCCAGGGTCGATTGTGTGCGGGGCGGGTCGCCGATCACCCGGAACTGACGAAAGTCGTAACTCGCCGTGCCCTTGCGCACCACCTGGTCGATGAGCTCGGGGGCGGTCGATTCCGAGAAGTTCTTGCATATCGGGCACTGGAGGTCCCCGTACTCGACGATCCTCACCCGCGCCTTGGGATCACCGAGGACGGTGCCGTGGTGGGGGATCCCGTGGAGCTGCTGCTGCACCAGGCCGACGTCCTCGAGGTTGGTGTCGCCCCCCGATCCACCCCCAATCTGGCTGACGACGATCAGGACCGCGATCGCGCAGACGGCGAGGAAGGCGACGCCGCTCGCAATCTGCCGGGCGCGGGTGCGGTCCACGGGCCTACGGCTCGTCGGCGTGAGCGGGCATGGGCTGCGCCGTGAGCTCGGCGCCCACGTAGCCGAACGCCCGCAGGGCGCTGACGACGAACAGCAGCGTCATCAGGACGGCGCTCGCGACGCACCACTGGCAGATCGCGTCGATCACGAACAGCTCGAGATAGGTCAGGTAGACGCTGAAGCCGAACCCGACCAGGGCGGTCGCCAGCCCGCCGATGCGGGCGATGTCGCCGGGAAGGAGCGCGGCTGCCACGAGCAGCACGTAGCCGACGATCCCGAAGACGGCGACGTTGATCCCCGCCAGGTGCGAGTACTGACTTTTGGCGACCGTCTCGCAGCCGTGCCCGCCCGCGAGGCATTGCGGCGAGCCGCCGCCGGACTCGACGACGGCGATGTAGAGCGCGACGCCGATGCCGGCGACCGCCAAAACCCCTGCGATCGTGCGCAGCACCCGCTCCGATGGCATGGGCGCACCGTAGCGTGCGGGCGGCCTGGCAGCGCGGAGGACGGGCCTGCCGGAGGGCTGACTCGAACCCGCCACCCATCCGGCACTTTGCGCGCGCCACGCTGTGATGCGACGGCTCCTAGCGTCGGGCCATGCGCGCCCGCTGCTCGCAACGGCTCGCCGCGCAGGACGGTCAGTCGACGGTCGAATGGGTCGGGCTGCTGCTGGTCGTCGCGACGCTCTTCGCCGGCCTGCTCGCCGCCGTGGGCGCGGGCCTGCCGGGCGGCCTGTTCGCTCGCGCGATCGGGGAGCGCCTGCTGTGCGCCGCGGGCATCGACTCGGTGTGCGGCGGGAGCGGCGATCTGATCGCCGCGTACGGCCCAGAGCTCGCGGGTGAGGTGGAGCGAAACGCGCCCCGCGTCGTCTACGAGGAGGGGATGACGGCGCTCCCGGTCGACTTCCGCTCCTGTCGCGGCAAGGCCTGCGGCAACGGGCCGGACTCGGGCCCTGTCTGGCGGTCGGACACGGGAGAGCCGGCCGCGGCGTTCGTCCACGTCGTCGACTGCCGGACCTCTCTCGCTCGTGCTGAGAGCACCGCCAAGGGCTACGACTGCGGCAGCGGGCGCTCGGGGAACCTGTACATCCAGTACTGGCTCTATTACGAGGACTCGACCTGGCTCGGGGGAGTCGTGGCGGGCGGGGTGGAGCACCACGAGGACGACTGGGAGGGCGGGCAGGTCCGCGTCACGCCGGACGGGGTCGAGAGCCGCGCCACCTCGCACCACGGCTACAACTACGACGGCGGGCCGATGAGCTGGCCCTCGGACACCGGCGTCGTCTCCCGCTCGGCATGGGACCGCAGCACCGGCAAGCTGTTCGTCTCGGGCGGCAGCCACGCCGGCCACGTCCACGAGAACCGCCACCTCTCGATCCGCAGGGTCGGCCACGCCGGCGCCGACCTGGGCGTCGACGCCTACGCGCTGGCCAGCGGCCGCCGCCCGCGCGCCGAGTTGCCGCATCGCCTCACCGTTCGCCCGGCGCGCACGCGCTGGACGCCGGCTTCGCGTCTGACGCTGATCCCGATCGAGACGCTGGGCGACCGTGCACTGGCGACGCGATTCGCGATCCCGCCGCCGTGGGAGAAGCCGGTCTATCGCGACCCGGAGGACCAGGGCACGTAAGGTGGCTCGCAGTGAGATCGGCTGACCGTCGCGTGACTAGCTGACCTCGCGCAGCTCGCCCGTCTTCACGTCGTAGACGAAGCCCCTGATGCTGTCCTTTCGCGGGATGAAGGGGCTCGCTTTCAGGCGAGCGATCGAGTCGCGCACATCCTGCTCCAGGTCCGAGAATGCCTCGGCCGACCACTCAGGGCGCCGCCCGGTCTCCTCCTCTAGCTTCGCGGCGAACTCCTCGTCGGTGATCTTGAGCATGCCGCAGTCGGTGTGGTGGATGAGGACGATCTCCTCGGTCCCGAGCAGGTGCTGGGACAGCGAGAGCGACCGGATCGCGTCCTCCGTCACCACCCCGCCGGCGTTGCGGACGATGTGCGCCTCGCCCTCGACCAGCCCGAGGAGGCGCGTGGGGACGAGGCGGGCGTCGATGCAGGCGAGAACCGCCACCCGCTTCGACGGCGGCGCGGGCAGGTCCGGGCCGTCGAAGTCCTCGGCGTACGCGCGCGCGTTCTCGAGCAGCCGATCGGTCTCGGTCACTTCGTCACTTCGGCGCCATCCTCAGGGCGCCGTCGAGGCGGATCGTCTCGCCGTTCAGTATCGTGTTCTCGACGACGTGGCGGGCGAGCGCTGCGTACTCCTCCGGGAAGGCCGAGGCGGCTCGGGAAGGGGATCTGGCGGCCCAGCTCGGCGCGGGCCTCCTCGGGGAGGGCCGCGAGGAGCGGCGTGTCGAACAGGCCCGGGGCGATCGTCACGACGCGCACCCCACGGCTGGCGAGGTCGCGGGCGGCGGGCAGCGTCAGGCCGACGATGCCCCCCTTCGAGGCCGAGTAGGCGACCTGGCCGATCTGGCCGTCGTAGGCCGCGATCGAGGCCGTGTTGATGCAGACGCCGCGTTCGCCCTCGTCGTCGGGCTCGTTGTCGACCATTGCCTGAGCCGCGAGGCGCAGCACGTTGAAGGTGCCGATCAGGTTCACCTTGATCACGTTGTGGAAGATCTCGAGGTCGTGAGGCTGCTTGCCGGCGGTGCGCTGCGCCCAGCCGATGCCGGCGCAGCAGGCCGATATCCGCAGGCCGCCCTCCGCGCCTGCCGCGGCGTGGACCGCCGCCTGTACCGGCTCGGGCTCCATCACGTTCGCCTCGATGAAGCCGGCCCGCTCGCCAAGCTCACCGGCGAGCGCCTCGCCCTTCTCGGCGTTTAGGTCGGCGATCAGCACGGAGGCGCCGGCCGCGTGCAGGGCGCGCGCGGTCGCGGCCCCCAGGCCGGAGGCACCGCCCACCACCAGAGCGCTTGCGTCCTCGATCCGCACGGCGCGGCAGCATACGTCCTTGCGGGGCGAGCGGCGTCCCCTGGGGGCCGCAGACGGGACTCGGTAGCCTGCTTCCATCGCGGCGCCGGCTCAGCTCAGCACCAGGGACGAGGTCGCACAGCGATTGGAGGAGGCTCGTACGCGGACGCTCCAGCTGCTGGCGCCGCTGTCCGACTCCGAGCTCAACACGGTCTACTCCCCGATCGTCAGTCCCCTCGCCTGGGACATGGGCCACATCGCGAACTTCGAGGAGCTGTGGCTGGTGCAGACGGTCGGCGGGAGGGAGCCGCTGCACGGTGAGCTGGGCGCCCTCTACGACGCGATCGAGAACCCGCGCGCGACGAGGAACGAGCTGCCGATCCTGCGGGGCGACGATCTTCGCTCCTACCTGGAGGACGTCCGCGAGCGTGCGCTCGACGTTCTCGACGGGATCGATCTGGACTCGGTTGAGGACCCGCTCCTGGCGGGCGGGTTCGTCTACGAGCTCCTGATCGCCCACGAGCACCAGCACACCGAGACGATGCTCCAGCTGATCCAGATGGTCGACGGCTACGAGCCCATCGAGGTGGTCGAGCCGCCGGCGCCCGACCCGGCGGCGAGCGATGGCCCCGAGATGGTGCTGGTGGAGGGTGGGACCGTCGAGCTCGGCGCCGGTCCCGACGGCTTCGCCTACGACAACGAGCGCCCTCGCCACACGGTCGAGATCGATTCGTTCCTGATCGACCGCACTCCCGTGACGAACGGCGCCTATGCAGAGTTCGTGAGCGATACGGACGCCGAGCCCCCGATGTACTGGGAGGCTGACGGTGATTGGTGGGTGCGCACCGCGATGGGCCGCCGCGAGCCCGTCGATCCCGACGAGGTGGTGATCCACGTGTCCTGGCACGAGGCCGACGCGTTCGCACGGTGGGCCGGGAAGCGCCTGCCCACCGAGCAGGAGTGGGAGGCTGCGGCCCGCGGCGCCGACGCCGACCGCGCCAACCTCGACCAGCTGGCCTTCGGGACGTCGCGCGTCGGCGCCTACGCCGACGCACCGTCGGACTGCGGGGCGCTCCACATGCTGGGCGACGCCTGGGAGTGGACCTCCTCGGACTTCCTCGCCTACCCCGGCTTCGAGGCGTTCCCCTATCCCGAGTACTCGGAGGTCTTCTTCGGCGACACCTACAAGGTGCTTCGCGGCGGCGCCTGGGCTGCGCGGCGCAACGTCGTCAGGACCAGCTTTCGCAACTGGGACCTGCCGCAGCGGCGGCAGATCTTCGCCGGCCTGCGCTGCGCGAAGGACGCCGCGTGACCTCCACTCCGCAGATCACGGTCGACGTGCATCTGCCACCCGGCGGGCCGCTGTCCGGCATGGCCGCCGACGTCCGCGCGGGGCTGACCAAGCCGTTCAAGGAGCTCTCGCCGCGGTACTTCTACGACGAGCGGGGGTCCGAGCTCTTCGAGCAGATCACCCAGCTGCCCGAGTACTACCCGACCCGCTGCGAGCGGGAGATCCTCGACCGCCACGCCGCCGAGATCGTCTCCACGGCGGGCGACCCGGCGACGCTGATCGAGCTGGGGTCGGGGTCCGCCGCCAAGACCCGGGTGCTACTCGACGCGATGCGGGACGCCGGCTGCCTGGATGCCTACGCGCCGGTGGACATCTCCGAGGAGATCACCCGCGAGACCGCGGGGGCGATCGCCTCCGAGTACGCGATCACCGTCCACGGCCTCGTCTGCGACTTCGAGCGTGACCTCGAGCGGATGCCGCTTGGCGGCCCGCGGGTGATCGCCCTGCTCGGCGGCACGATCGGCAACTTCGAGCCCGCCCAGCGCGCCAGCTTTCTGGCGCGGGTGGCGAACCTGCTCGGCGACGACGACCACTTCCTGCTCGGCACGGACCTCGTGAAGGACCGGGCGACCCTCGAGGCCGCCTACAACGACTCGGCGGGGGTCACGGCCGAGTTCAACAAGAACGTCCTCGCCGTCCTCAACGACCGGCTGGCATGCAACTTCGACCTCGACGCCTTCGAGCACGTCGCGATCTGGGACGCGGAGAACCTCTGGGTGGACATCCGGCTGCGGTCCCTTGCGAGGCAGGTGGTCGACGTCGAGGCACTCGACATGCAGGTCGCCTTCGACCGGGGCGAGGAGATGCGCACCGAGATCTCGACCAAGTTCGCGCGCGAGGGGCTCGAGGGCATCTACCGGGAGTCCGGCCTCGAGATGGCCGGCTGGTGGACGGACCCGGAGGGGCTGTTCGCGCTCTCGCTCGCCCGCGCGTGACGGGACCGGCGCTGGCCGCCGTTATCGGCGCTAGCCGCTCGATCAGGTCGCCCATCCGGTCGGGCATCGTGATCGGCGTGAGGATCGGCAGCGTGATGCCCCCGGCGACGTAGGCCTGGAGGCGTTCCCGCATCTCCTCCGGAGACCCGAAGATGAACGTGTCCTCGATCACCTCCCACGGCGCGGCCGCGATCGCCGCCTCGCGGTCCTTCGCGGCCCACGCGGCGACCATGTCGTCGATCTGCTCGCCGTAGCCGAGCCAGCGGAAGAAGGCCTCGTAGACCGGCACCGTGGCGTAGGAGGCGAACATGAAGCGCGCGAGCGGCTCGACCTCGCTGCGCTCGCCGGGGATGCAGAAGAACCGGCAGAGAAGCTCGAAGCCGTCCGGGGCGCCCTCGAGCTGCTCGGCGACTCGCGGGAGGCCCGCCAGGGGAAGGAAGTTCGTGAACGCGCCGGCGGCGCGCTCGACAGCGAGCCGCAGCATCTTGCCCCGCAGTGCCGCGAGGATGATCGGAGGCGGCTCGGCGGGGACCTGCTCGAGCTTGAATCCCGTCGTCGTGCGCTCGCCGGCGAAGGCGGCGTCCATGAAGTCGACGGTCTCGGCCATCCGCGTCAGCGGCTTCGAGAACGGCATGTCGTTCCAGCCCTCGACGATCCGGTCCGATGATGCGCCGATACCGAGCGCGAACCGCCCGCCAGAGAGATCCGCGAGCGCCGCGGCCTGCTGCGCGAGCAGCGCCGGTCCGCGGGTGAACACGCCGACCACCCCGGTGCCGAGCCGCGCGCGCTCGGTCCACGTCGCGGCGGCCGCCAGCGGCGTGAAGCCGTCGGGGCCGTTGGTCTCGCCGCTCCAGATGTCCGTGTAGCCGGCCGCCTCCGCGCGCTCGGACGAGCTCGGCGTGATCCCGAAGCGGAAGGTTCGGCAGCGGAACGGTGAGTCCCCAGCGGTTCACGGCGCCGACCCTATCCGTTGATGCATCCGTCGCGCCGGGTGGAATCCTGGTTTAGAGTCGGCGCGTGGACTTCTCGCGTCTCGACCGCAACAGGGTGGTGGTCGGGGGGGCGGCCTCGATCCTCCTGGTCATCAGCCTGCTCTTCCTGCCGTGGTACACGCTGGAGCACACCGTTTCCAGGACCCCGGGCAACCCGAGCTACGACCCGAACGCGTTCATCTGCGGCAAGGGGAACTTCAGCTGCACCGGCTTCAACACGTTCCCGATCATGCGGTGGTTCCTGCTCGCCGGAGCGCTCTCGCCGCTGATCCTCGCGTGGATCATCGTTCGAGGGCACAAGCTGTCCTGGGCGCCGGGCGAGATGACCATGGTCGTGGGCTTCATCATGATGGTCCTGATCGGCTACAACGGGATCATCGACAAGCCGGGAAGCGGCCCGGCGGAGGTGGGGGTCAGCCTCGACTACGGCTACTGGATCGCCCTCCTGTGCACGATCGCCATCGCGGCGACGGGATTCCTACGCTCACAGGCCGGCCAGCGACGACAACGCAAGGCCCCGGGCACCGTCTGAGCGCCATCTCTAGGCTCTAGGCGATGGAGGCCGAGGAGAGCAGCGTCATCTCGCATGACGTGCGGGAGACGACCAAGCCCGACCGAAACCTGGCGCTGGAGCTGGTGCGCGTCACCGAGGCCGCGGCGCTCGCCGCGGCGCGCTGGGTCGGCCGCGGCGACAAGGAGCAGGCGGATCAGGCTGCTGTCGACGCAATGCGGCTCCTCCTGGACACGGTCCCCATGGACGGTCTCGTCGTGATCGGGGAGGGGGAGAAGGACGAGGCTCCGATGCTCTACAACGGCGAGCGGATCGGCGACGGCAGCCCGCCCGAGGTGGACATCGCGGTCGACCCCCTGGAGGGGACGACGCTCACCGCTCGCGGGATGCCGTCGGCGCTCGCGGTCATCGCCCTCGCCGAGCGGGGGACCATGTTCGACCCGGGCCCGTGCGTCTACATGGAGAAGCTGGCCGGCGGGCCGAGCATCGCCGACCTCCTCTCGCTCAACGAGCCGCTTCCCGACGTCATCCGCAAGGTCGCCGAGCGCAAGGACGTCGACCCGACCGAGATTCGGGTGATCATGCTCGACCGGCCGCGCCACGCAGAGCAGGTGGAGGCGATCCGCGAGGTCGGCGCACGCATCAGGTTCATCAGCGACGGCGACGTCTCGGCGGCGCTGTTCGCCGTCTCGCAGGGAACCGGGGTCGATCTGCTGTGGGGCATCGGCGGCACCCCGGAGGGGGTCCTGTCCGCCGCCGCGATCAAGTGCCTGGGCGGCGAGCTGCTCGGCAGGTTGTGGCCGCGCAACGACGACGAGCGCCAAGCCGCCATCGACGCCGGCTACGACCTCGACGAGGTGCTGAATGCGGATCGGCTGGTCGCAGGGCAACGACGTCTTCTTCGCGGCCACCGGCGTGACCGACGGGGACCTGCTGCAGGGGGTCCGCTACCTGGACGACGGCCACGCCACGACGGAGTCCCTCGTGATGCGCTCGCGGTCCGGGACGGTCCGCACGGTTCAGGCTCGGCACGACCGGCCCAAGCTGCGCGAGATCACCGGCGGGCGCTACGGCTAGTCGGGCGCCTCCGACGGCGGGGCTTGGAACCCGCATCGTCCCCGTGTCGTGAAGCTCGTAGCGGAGTGCGTTGATCACGGCCCCGGCCATCATCGAGAGGCTCACCAGGTAGAACCACACCAGGGCGATCAGGATGAAGCCGATCGTGCCTCCAAGGTCGCCGATGCTCGAGACGTTCGCGAGGTAGAAGGGGTAGACGGCGTTCGCCACGCCGGTCGTGAGCGTCACGAACAGCGCCCCCGGCCAGACGCCGCGCCACGGCACGTGTCCCTTGGGCACGAAGTAGTAGATGACGCAGAAGATCAGGAAGACCGCGATCAGGGCCGCGATCAGCAGCAGTGCGTTGGCGAGCCAGCTGATGTTGTCCAGGCCGAAGGGGAGGTTGCCCGCGCTCGTGACGAGGAATGCCTCGAGCGTCGGCACCACGACGCTCGCGGCCAGGAACAGCGTCAGGCCCAGGAGCATCACGAGGGCGAAGCGCTTCTGCTCCAGCCAGCCGCGGCACTGGACGTGGTAGATGCGGCAGAACGCCGTGTCCATCGCGCCCCAGAAGGAGGTTCCGATCCAGAGCGCGCCGATCGCCGCGGCGACCCCGAGCGTCGTCGAGCTGTCGCGGATGTGGTCGAGCGCGTTGTCGAGCGTGCCCGTCTCGACGGCCGGGAACAGGCGCTGGAGGTCGTTCAGGACGCTGGCCTCGACGTCGGGGCTCTGGAGGATCTGGCCGAAGATGAAGAGGACGAGCAGCGCGAACGGGAACAGCGCCAGCACGAGGTTGTAGGCGACCATCCCGGCCAGCCCGGTGACGTTCTCGTCGTAGGCGCGGTGCCAGAACGCGCGCAGGAAACGGGTCGACTGCGGCGGACTCTCCTCTTCCTGCGAGCTCTTGGGGCGGCGGAGCCCCAGCGCCGTCAGCGTCGCTCCCGCACCGCCTCCAGGGCGCGGCTGACCAATCGCACGCCCGAGCGTCGCCGCCTCGGCGGCGACCGTGATGCCGGCCCACGCGACCTCCTCGACGCTGCCGCGTCCCGACTCCGCAGCCTCCGGGGCGGGCTCGCGGTGGGGGTTGATCGCGAGCCGGGCGCGGCGGGGGCGGCGGCGCCTTCGGCGCGTCGGCTTGGCGGCCTTGGCGCCCGCCGGCGCGGCCTTCTTGCTCCTGGTGCCTCCGGCCTTCGCCTTCGTCGATTTGCCCTCCCCGCGCCGCGGGCTGCGGACGCCCGGGCGCTCGCTCGGGAGGTTCCCGAAGACGCCGCGGTCGCCGGACGCGGGCGTGGGTTTTCTCGATCTGCGGTCATGGGCCATATTCCAACGTTCTCGGAGGACGGGTGCGCCGGTCCGGAACTCCGCGCCGTCCCTTGTGTTGTAGCGGGTGAGGTTGGCGATGCGGCGGGACCCGCGGGACGCAGGAATCGATGCATGACCACGGATTCCCGCAGCAAATGGCGAAAAACCGGAGGGGTCGAGAGAGCGAGCGGATATCATGCGGGCAACCAGTTGACGATCCCTATGCTGGGAAGGACCCCAGCCCGGAAGCACGTCACACATCGAATCGTATTCTCGCCGCAACATCGGGCTTAGGGGCATCGAGCCGACAGCAGCCGACTCGGGAATTCGCGGCGAGCACCCGATAGACAGAGACAGAGCAACGCAATCCATGACACTAGGCTGAAGGAAGACGAGAGCAAGCGAATGCTAGTTGCGGAGATTCAAGAGCTTGACGAGGTAAAGACCCTGGTGGTCAAGGGTCAGCAGGATGGCGTCATCACCTTCGGCGAGGTCGCGACCGCGGTCTCCGAGGTCGACCTCGACGAGTCCGACATCGAGGAGCTCTACGCGCTACCTCGAGCGGCAGGGAGTCGAGCTGGTCGAGGACGTCGACCCGGCCCAGGCCGCGGCGCGCCCGAGCGCGACGACGGCAAGCGCGGCAAGCGCCGCAAGGCGACGGCGCTCGACCTGAAGCCGGACATGACGACCGACTCGCTGCAGCTCTTCCTCAAGGACATCGGCAAGGTCCGGCTGCTCACGGCCCAGGAGGAGGTCGAGCTCGCCAAGCGCATCGAGCGCGGCGACCTCGACGCGAAGCAGAAGATGGTCGAGTCGAACCTCCGCCTCGTCGTCTCGATCGCCAAGAACTACCGCAACCAGGGCCTGCCGTTCCTCGACCTGATCCAGGAGGGGACGCTCGGCCTGGTCCGCGCCGCCGAGAAGTTCGACTACCGCAAGGGCTTCAAGTTCTCGACCTACGCGACCTGGTGGATCCGCCAGGCGATCGCTCGCGCGCTCGCCGACAAGGCGCGGACGATCCGGATCCCGGTCCACGTCGTCGAGAAGCTGAACAAGATCGGCCGCGCCGAGCGCAAGCTCGTCACCGAGCTCGGCCGCGAGCCGACTCCCGAGGAGATCGCCGAGGTCACCGGCATCGACCCCGAGGAGGTCGACCAGATCAAGCGCTCCGCGCAGGCGCCGGTCTCGCTCGAGAAGCCGGTCGGCGACGAGGAGGAGTCGGAGTTCGGCCAGTTCATCGCCGACGAGAAGGCGGAGTCGCCCTTCGACCGCGCCGCGGACCTGCTGACCAAGGAGGCGCTGCGCGAGGCCCTCGAGAACCTCTCCTACCGCGAGCGCCGCGTGCTCGAGCTCCGCTACGGGCTCGGCGGCGAGCATCCGCGCACCCTCGACGAGGTCGGGCGGACGTTCAACGTCACCCGCGAGCGGATCCGCCAGATCGAGAACCAGTCGCTGAAGAAGCTGCAGTCGCTCGCCGAGGCGCAGAAGCTGCGCGAAGTCGCGTAGCGGCGCCCAGGTCAGGCGCTTCACGAACCGGCGCCTGAAGCCGATCGGCTCGAAGCCGGTCTTGCGGTAGAGCGCCGGAGTCGTCTCGCCGTCGTCCGCGACGACGAAGGTCAGCTCGTTGCCGACTCGTGCGAGGCCGGGCCGCAGCGCTGACGACCGCCCGCGCGAGACCCCGCCGCGATGCGAGACTGACGTCGCGACGTCCTCCACCTGCCCGACGCCATCCCTCCAGACATCCAGGCACGGGAGATGACCTGGTCGCCCTCGCGGATCACGAACCAGCGCCCGCCGACGGTCGCCTCGAGGCGACGGTCGAGCTCGCGCAGCTGGTCGGCGAGGCCTCGTCGCCGGGAACGACTCGAGCGTGATCTGCCGCCGGCTCGGCGCGACGTCGGCGAACGAGGCCTCGCCGACCTCGGCGTCCGGCGGCGAGCGGGACGTCGCGCAGCGCCATCAGCACGAAGCGAACCTCCTCGAACCCGGCGCTCCGAAGCCCCGGCCTCAACTGGTCGGCGATGTCCTCGTCGTCACGACCACGCGCAGTGGGCGAGTCCCGCCTCACGGGCGAGGTCGACGGCCTCGCGCGCCGGCCGCGGCCCCGCGCCGCCCGCTCGGCGCGGAAGTAGCTCGCGTCCCAGACCCTGGGCAGCTCCGGGGTGACGAGCGCGGTGCCCAGGCTCCATCGCGGACCTCGGTGGCCGCATCCTCGTCGACCCGCGCCATGAAGGCGAGGGCGCGCTCGAGCTCCGTCCCCTTGGACTCCATGCCTGTGAGGCTACGACCGCGCTCGACATACGTCCGCAGCCTAAAGCGATCCTCCGAGGCTCCGATAACGGGTGCGATGGCGTTCGATGTCGACGCTGCGCTGCGCTACGTGGTCGAGCGCGAGGGCTCCGACCTCCACGTGAAGGTGGCCTCGCCGCCGATGGCGCGCATCCACGGCGCGCTGAAGCCGATCGAGGACTCCGAGCGCGCTCAGCGCCGAGGACACCGAGGCGGCGCTCGAGCACATGCTCGCCGACGCGGCTCTCCTGAAGGAGTTCGCCGACGAGGGCGAGGCCGACTTCTCGTACGAGATCCGCGGGCTGTCGCGGTTCCGCGTCAACGCCTTCCGCCAGCGCGGCTGCGGTCTCGATCGCCTGCCGGGCGATCCCGTTCCAGGTGCGGACGATCGACGACCTGGGCCTGCCGGAGGTGATCCGCGAGCTCGCCGAGCAGCCGCGCGGGATCGTCCTCCTCACCGGCACCACCGGCTCGGGCAAGTCGACGACGCTCGCCGCGATGATCGACCACATCAACTCGAGCCGGTCGCGGCACATCGTGACGCTCGAGGACCCGATCGAGTACCTGCACCGCGACAAGCGTCGATCATCAACCAGCGCGAGGTCGGGCAGGACACCGAGAGCTTCGCCCGCGCGATGCGGCGGGTGCTGCGCCAGGACCCGGACGTGATCCTGATCGGGGAGATGCGCGACGAGGAGACCGTCCGAACCGCGCTCGCCGCCGCCGAGACCGGCCACCTCGTGCTCTCCACGCTCCACACGCTGGACGCGTCGGAGACGATCAACCGGATCATCGACTTCTTCCCGCCGCACCTCCAGCAGCAGGCGCGGGTGATGCTCGCATCGACGCTGCGCGGCGCGGTCTCCCAGCGGCTGGTGCCGAGGATCGACGGCAACGGGCGCGTCGCGGTGTGCGAGGTGATGGTCGTCACCGGCCGCGTGCAGGACCTGATCCTCAACCCGCAGGAGACGGGGCGGATCACCGAGGTGATCGCCGAGGGCTCCTACTACGGGATGCAGACCTTCGACCAGGCCCTGCTCACGCACGTCGTCGCGCGGAACATCTCCGAGGAGACCGCCTTCGAGGTCGCCTCGAGCGCCCACGACTTCAAGCTCATGCTCGCCGCGCAGGGCCAGCGCGCGAGCGGCATCGAGCAGGTGATGGGCAACGGCGACGGCGCCGAAGGCTCACTTCACTTCGTAAAGCGTTAGCTATACTCGGCCTGCGGTAGGGGAGCCCGCGACCAACGACTTCGCTCCCTGCCATTTAGCTGCAAATGACCGAGAACCCATGTCCCGTCGGATGCTGTGCGGAGATCATCTCCGGCAAGTGGACACTCCTTCTGATTCGCGACCTGGCTGAGGGAAGCCAGCGCTTCTGCGAGCTCGAGCGATCGCTCGACGGCATCAGCCCGCGCACGCTCTCCCTTCGCCTGCGGGCGCTCGAGGAAAGCGGAATCGTCGAGCGCCGCACCTACCCCGAGGTCCCGCCGCGGGTCGAGTACGCGCTCACCGAGAAGGGGAGCGCGCTGGTGCCGCTGATCGAGGACATGCGGGCCTACGGACGCCGGTGGCTGCTGAAGAGCGACCGCCGCGAGTCCGCCGTCGCCGCCTGAGGCGCCCCGTAGCTGCAACCCCGGTTGCAGTCGCAGGAGGGACCCGTGCGCCCCAGAAGCGTGGGGTCATGCGTGATCTGGTCGCCCAAGAGGCGTTGAAGGTGATGGCCCGCGACGCCTCGAAGCGCCTCCGTGAGCTCGTGGCGCAGGGCGAGCAGCTTCCCTACGACGTGCGCGAGGCCGAGGTCTCCTCGCCACTGCCGCAGTACGTGCCGCTCACCGAGCGCTTCATCCGCGATCACTCCCAGGCGCTGAGCGCCATGGACTCCTTCGGCGCCGCATGCGCGGCGATCGAGTCCGCCGAGCTCTCCTCCTCCTATCTGGAGAGCTTCGGCATCGGCGTGCCCGGCGAGGCGCGCAAGCGCGGGGAGCTCGCCGGGGTGGTCTTCCTGTGCCGGCTCTGGGCCGGCTCGACCGACTTCTCGCTCGAAGAGGGTCGCCTCGAGAGCGCGATCGCCGAGCTCGAGGCCGGTGGAGAGATAGCCGCGGACGAGATCGAGGTGATCATCCCGCTTCGAGGCCTCCACATGCCCGTCACGCGGTTGGAGCTCGCCACCGCCACCATCGTGCGCGCCGACACCGTGGACGTCCCCCCCGAGGCGAGGGCCGCCGAGGGCTCCGGGGCCGCCGGCTGGGAGCCGACCTTTCTCGCCGCGACCCGCGTCAGCGAGTCCGACACGGCCGACGGCCGGAGCCTGGACGCCGGTGCTCGCGCGGTCGAGGCCTTCCGCCAGCTGATCACCACGCTTCGCCTCTACAAGGGTGGGGGCATCGGAGTCGGCCCCTACGCCTGGATCCGGGCCGGTGAGCATCGCTGGCGCCGGATCGCGACGGGCGCCGGGCGCCCGCGGCCGGGCGGCTACCGCCTGGTCGAGGCGGAGCTCTCCGACCTCGCCGTCTTCTCGCGGACTCTCGCCTACCGCTCGACAGCGTTCGGTCGCCCCGCGAAGAGCGAGTCGGGCCTCTCGGGCGCGCTCGGGCGGGCGATCTCCCGGTTCGAGGCCGGCCTCGAACGCGCGGTGGTCATCGACGCCCTCAACGACTACCTGCTGGCCCTCCGCTTCGTGCTCGAGGGCGGGGGTGCCGCCCAGCTCGGCCTGCCGATTCGAGTTGCCGCGCTGTGCGCGGAGCCCGAGCACCGGGGCGAGACGAAGGCGGTCATCGACCGGGCCGTCAGCCTCGAGCGAGAGCTTTGGAGCGGCGAGCCGGCCCCCGCCGGCGAGGGCGCCGCGACCCCCGCGCAGACGGCTGCCACCGTCGAGCACCTGACGCGGGCGATCCTGAGGGATGCCGCATGCGGACACCTCGGCAGCGACCTGCGGGCGACCGCGGACGAGATCCTGCTCGCCGACGGCCTCGCTGTCGGCGAGGGGCGCGCCGAGCAGCGCGGCGGCTCTGAGGAGTGGGACGTCGCGGAGGCCGAGACGGCCTCCGACGAGACCCGCGAGATGTCGGTCTCCGAGCTCGAGGAGGCTCTCGAGCAGGCAACCTCGCCCGACAACGCCCCGAGCGGCGAAGCGGACGAGGAGGAGGCCGCGGAGGAGCCCGAGCCAGTGCTCGAGGGCCAGGAGACACTTTGGATCGACGTGCCCGGCGAGTGGCACGAGGTCGAGCGGGCCGAAGAGCCTCGAACAAGTGCAGGTGCCGGAGCCCGAAGGGCGAATCACGGTCGAGTCACGCCCCCGCTCTGAGGAGGAGACAGTGTTCGAACGCAATGCCCACGCCCGCGAGCCCGAGCCGACCACGGTCGACGAGGTCGAGCAGCTCCGGCGGTCAAGACTTGCCGAACTGGTCGAGGAGCCCCCCCGTGCCGAGGAGGAGCCGGAGGACCGCCCAGACACCACCGAGCGCGTCGCGTACCTCTTCCCAAGGCCGGAGACGACCGAGTGGAACGTGCGCGAGCTGAGCTACGACCGGCGACGCCGGGCCCAGATTCACGCCTCCTGAAGCTTTCTCCTCCGATCACCCAGGAAGAGCGGCTTGAGTTCCCGGCGGGCCTTGCGCCCGCCGGGCTCAGGCCTGCCTAGGCCGCGGCGATCTCGGTTCGCTCGCGCGCGCCGGCCGCGAAGAGGTAATCGTTGATGCGCATCAGGCCCGCCAGGTCGTGGACGTCGGTGTCCAGGTACGGGACCTGGATCACGAGCCGGGCGCGCATCTCGGCGGTCAGGCGCTTGATGTTCTTCCGATCGCGCGCGGCGAGCGCCCGGTAGTCCTCGTAGTTGGACATGACCCGTTGGGCGAGGTCCTCGTCGTCAAGCGCCGAGGTGAGCTCGCTCCGGAGCTGCTCGGGGTCGTGGTCGGGGAGCTCGCTCTCGTAGTGCACCTTGTTGACGATCACGCCGCCGAACGGCAGCTTCGCCTCGACCAGCTTGCGGTGGAAGTACACGGCCTCGGTGATCGGCTCCCCCTGAGGCGCGCAGACGACGAGGAAGCACGTCTCCCGGTTCGCAAGCAGCTCGTTGACCCGCTTCGCGCGCTCACGGAAGCCGCCGACCATGCCGCTGAAGGCCTGGAAGAACTCCGAGAGGTCCTCGAGCACCTCGACGCCGGTGAGGCGCCGCAGCACGGAGAACATCATCGACGTCCCGCGCCCGAAGACCTTCATTCCGAGGCCGGTCGGCTTCATGAACACCTGGAGGGCGCGGCCCTCGATGAACTGCATCAGGCGCCTGGGCGCCTCGAGGAAGTCGAGCGCGTTGCGGCTCGGCGGCGTGTCCAGGACGAGCAGGTCGTAGCGATCCTCGGCGTGGAGCTCGAAGAGCTTCTCCATCGCCATGTACTCCTGCGAGCCGGCCAGCGCATTTGAGAGCTGCTGGTAGATGCGGTTGGAGAGGATGCGGTCGCGGGTCTCGGCGTCCGGGGCGTGCCGGCGCACGAGCTCGTCGAAGGTGGCCTTCGCGTCGAGCATCATCGCCCAGAGCTCCCCACCCTGGGTCTCGACCCCCGCCTCCTCGAAGACCTTCGGGTCGACCTGGCGCTCCTCGTTGCCGAGCTCCGGCAGCCCGAGCGAGTCGGCGAGCCGCTTCGCGGGGTCGATCGTCAGGACCGCGACCTTCTTGCCCCGCGCGGCCATCCCCGCGGCGATCGCCGCCGAACTCGTGGTCTTGCCCACTCCGCCGGAGCCCGCGCAGATGCAGACGCGCTTGCCCTCGAGCAGCTCGCCGACGCCGGCCATCAGTCGATCGCCTCCGAGAGCTCGTGGATCTCGCCGACGCCCAGCTCGGGCTTGAACACGAAGGGAAGGGTCCGGACCGGCGCCGTCACCAGCTCGGTGAGCCGCGCCAGCTGCTCGCGCTGGGCGGCGGCCCGGCGCGTCTCGCTCAGGGCCGCCCGGCACGCGGCGCGCAGGGTCCCATTCCCGTTTGACGACACTGCCTCGAGGCGCTCGGCCTCGTCCTTCGGGAAGCGCTCGGGGTACAGGGCGTTCATGTAGATGCGATCGACTGACACGCCAACGTCCTCGGTGAGCGTGTGCTCGAGCGACGCGGTCTCGTTGACCGGCATCTCCTCGGGGAGCGCGACGATGGCCACGCCGGTCTTGCGGTGGTTGACGAGGAAGGTCTCGAGCGCCTCCGCTTGTGCCTTGATCGGCCCGACGCGCGCGACGTTGGCAAAGGTTCGAGGCGTTTGGAGAAAGGCCACGCCGTGGCCGGTCGCGGGAGCGTCGACGATGACGAGGTCGTATTCGCGCCCCTTCTTGACCTTGCGGTCCGGTAGCGCGACCTCCCAGATCTTCCCGATCGTCACCAGCTCGCGCAGACCCGGCGTAGCGGCCGCCATGTAGCCGAAGATCCTCGACTTGAAGAGCAGGTCCCGCATCGCCCGCACCTTCAGCTGGAGCAGCAGGTATTCGCGCATCGCCTGGTCGGGATCGATCGAGATCGCCCAGAGGTTCTCGGCCATCTCGACCTCGTGGAAGCCCACCTCGCCACGGTTGAAGACGTGCGACGTGTGCTCCTGCGACGAGACCTCGCACACGATCGTCCGCCGGCCCTCGGCCGCGGCGGAGAGCCCCATCGCCAGGGCGACGGTCGACTTGCCGACACCGCCCTTCCCGGTGACGATCACCAGGCGCTTGTCGAGGAGGTCGGGCATCCAAGGAACATACCCAGGACCCTCGTGCGCCTAAACGGTTGCGATCAATGGCTCTCATGAGGAGGAAACGCACAAGAGCGTGCGAATAAGCGCGATCAATGGGTCTCTTCAATCGTGGTTCAAAGTCAGACGTCCCCCTGAACGGGGACGAGTGGTCGACCAACGGCGCCTCCCACAGGCGCGAGGCGACGCCCGAGCCGACAGAGGCCGAGCGCGCGCCGGCATCCACCGCGGAGCCGGAGCCCGAGCTCGACGCCGAGCCCGAGGCGCCCGTCGAGGAGACGCCGCCGGTCGCCGAGACGCCTGCGG
This sequence comes from uncultured Actinomycetes bacterium, assembly GCA_963710955.1. Lineage (GTDB taxonomy): Bacteria > Actinomycetota > Thermoleophilia > Solirubrobacterales > 70-9 > AC-56. The sequence goes on from CAVQCK010000001.1 coordinate 326,693, forward strand.
TCGAGGTGGCCGAGCCCGTGGAGGAGACCGAGCCCGTCGAGGAGACGCCGCCGGTCGCGGAGACGACCGAGGTCGAGCCTGAGACCAAGCCGGAGCCGGCGCCCGTCGAGGCGAAGCCGACGCCCCCGGTGAACCGCGCCGAGCCTCAGGACGGCGACGATCAGCGCATGAGCGCCGAGCAGGCGCTTGCACCCGTGCGCAGGCCCGGGATGGGCCGCCCGCCGGGCGCCCACATCGGCGACGAGTCAGAGCGCCGGGCGAAGATCATCTCGTTCGCGAACCAGAAGGGCGGCGTCGCGAAGACGACCACGACCCTGAACCTTGCCGTCGCCTTCCGTGAGTCCGGCCACGACGTGCTGGCCATTGACCTGGACCCGCAGGGCAACCTGACGATGAGCCAGGGCATCGACCCCGACAAGGTCGAGCGCTCGATGTACGACGTGCTCGTTGACCACATCCCGATCCGGGACGCGATCCAGAATCGCGAGATCGACATCGCCGTCGCGTCGATCGACCTCGCCGGCGCGGAGATCGCGATGAGCATGCAGATCGGCCGCGAGCGCTCGCTGGAGAAGGCCCTGTCGGCCATCGTCGACGACTACGACTTCATCTGCATCGACACCCCTCCGAGCCTCGGGCTGCTCACTGTCAACGCGCTCACGGCCTCGGACAAAGTGATCGTCCCCGTCCAATGCGAGTATCTCTCGATGAGGGGGCTCGTCCAGCTCCAGAACACGCTCGAGATGATCCGCGAGAACCTGAACCCGCGAGTGCAAATCGAGGGAATCCTCCCGACGATGCTCGACTCGCGAACGATCCACGCCAAGGAGGCGGTGGAGATCCTCGAGGAGAACTTCGGGGAGCTGGTCTTCAAGTCGCGCATCCGCAAGGCGATCAAGTTCGCCGAGGCCCCGGTCAGAGGGTCGAGCGTGCTGAAGTACGATCCTCAGGGCAACGCCGCTCAGTACTACCGCGACCTGGCCGAGGAGGTCCTAGAACATGGCGCGTCGTAAGCGGGCCAGCATGCGCGAAGGCCCGCTCGCCGATCTCTTCCGCTCCACCGTGCCCCAGGAGGGCGAGGAGGAGCAGCCCACGGAGCAGCAGCGCGTGCCCGAGCAGCCGGCGCCCGAGCAGCCGCCCGCTTCCGAGGAGCCCACGACCTTCTTCGACCACGAGCGCGACGCAGCCCCGGACCCGGAGCCGCCCCCGGCCCCGCCGGAGCCGCCCGCCGTCCGCAGGGATCCCGAGCCGGCGCCGCCGGACCCGGAGCGCGTTCGCGCCTACCGCGTCGACGACATTCCGCCTGTCCCCGCGGCCAAGGAGCGACTCAGCCGCATCTTCGCCGACGACTCGCACGACGTGGAAGGCCCCACCTACGGCCGCGAGGAGCCCGGCTTCTCGGATTACCACGGGCCGCCGCGTCCCCACCTGCCGATCATCCGCGTCGTCGGTGTGGGCGGAGCGGGGGTGAACGCGATCAATCGCATGATCGAGGCCCAGGTCCCCGGGGTCGAGTTCATGGCCATCAACACCGACCTTCAGTCGCTCCAGCAGTCGACCGCCGACGTCACGGTCCACCTCGGCAGCGGCGTCGCGCGGGGCCTCGGCACCGGCTCCAACCCGGAGCTGGGCTACCAGGCGGCCTTCAAGGAGCAGGACAAGATCAAGCGCCTGCTGAAGGGCTCGGACATGGTGTTCATCACCGCCGGCGTTGGCGGCGGCACCGGCACCGGAGCCGCTCCCGTGATCGCGCGGCTCGCGCGCGACGTCGGCGCGCTCACGGTCGGGATCGTCACCAAGCCGTTCCGGTTCGAGGGCACGCGCCGCGGCACCCAGGCCGACCAGGGGATCGAGGCGCTGAGCGCCGAGGTCGACACGCTGATCGTGGTGCCCAACGAGAAGCTCCTGAGCGTGCTCGCTCGCGAGACCACCATGATCGAGGCATTCCAGGTCGCCGACGACGTCCTGCGCCAGGGAGTGCAGGGCATCTCCGAGCTCATCACCCTCCCGGGGCTGATCAACCTCGACTTCGCCGACGTCCGCACGACCATGCGCGACGCGGGCCAGGCCCTCCTCGGCATCGGCATGGGCACGGGAGAGACACGGGCGGTCGCCGCGGCCGAGCGGGCGGTGTCCTCACCGCTGCTCGAGACCTCGGTCGATGGGGCGCGCTCGATCCTGCTCTCGATCACCGGCGGCCCCGACATGGGGCTGCTCGAGGTGTCCGAGGCCGCCCAGGTCGTCCAGGAGGCCGCGCACCCGGACGCCAACATCATCTTCGGCGCCAACCTCGACGACACGCTGACCGACCAGATCTGGGTGACCGTCATCGCGACTCGCTTCGACGGCCGCGGCCGACGCAAGGACGGCGCCGGCGGGAACGAGATCCGCGCCGCCGGGACCACCACGGCCGCCGTGCGCCGTCCGGCTGATCGCCGCGCCGGCACCGCCAAGAGCTTCGAGTCGCGCCCGCGCGACCTCTCGATCGACGTCCCAGAGTTCGTCCCCGGCCGCTAGGAATACGTTGCGGCGACTTCGTCGCCTGACGACACATGCTGGTGCGGCGACAAGGGTCGCCGCCCTTCACAACCCGTGACCACGCGGGGTGCTGTGGCGGCGGGCCATCCGCTGACTGCGGAGGCCGGCGCGCGCGTGCTCCGCGAGGGCGGCAACGCCGTCGATGCCGCGGTGGCCGCCGTGCTCACCTCGTGCGTCACCGAGAGCCCGCTCACCGGGCTGGGCGCCGGCGGATTCATGCTCGTCCACGACCCCGAGCAGGAGGACGTCCTGCTCGACTTCTTCGTCGAGGTTCCGGGCCGCACCCTCGGCGACCGCCGCTCGGAGCTCGAGCCGATCCCCGTCTACTTCACGCCGGAGGCCCCGCAGATCTTCAACGTCGGCGCGGCCTCGTGTGGGGTGCCCGGGACCACGGCCGGGCTGGCCGCGGCCCTGGACCGCTTCGGTACGGTGCCGCTCGCGGAGCTGGTCCGAGAGCCGGCCCGCCTCGCGCGCGACGGGGTGGAGGTGAACGCCCAGCAGGCGTTCATCTTCGAGATCCTCGCGCCGATCCTGATCCACCAGCCGGAGGGGGCCGCGATCTACGCCCCGGAGGGCCGCATCCTGGGGAAGGGGGAGGTCTTCAGGTTCGGTGAGCTCGGCGACGCGCTGGAGCGCTTCGGGGCGGAGGGCCCCGAGCCGTTCTACCGCGGGGAGGCCGCCCGCCTGGTTTCCGAGTGGGTGGTCGAGCGGGGCGGGACGCTCGGCGCCGACGACCTCGCCTCCTACGAGCCGGAGGTGCGCAGCCCCGTGCATGCGCAGTACGCCGGCAGGGACGTGCTGACCAACCCGCCGCCCTCCTCCGGCGGCATCCTGCTTGCGTTCGCCCTGGCGCTCCTCGATCTCGCGGGCTCCTCCGACCTCGCCACCGTCGTGGCCGCCATGGAGGAGGCACAGCTTGCACGCACCGAGGCCTTCTTCCACGGCCTGTACGAGGACGGTTTCACGGAGCGGTTCCTCACCCCCGAGCGGCTCGACGAAGCCGCTGCCCGGGTGCGCGACGGCCGGCGCCCGCCGGCGCCCGGCGCCGCGGGGCCGGAGGACCTACTGGGATCCACGACGCACATCACCGCGGTCGACGGCGACGGCAGGTGCGTTGCGGTCACGTGCTCGAACGGCAGCGGGTCGGGAGTGATCGTGCCCGGCACGGGGATCCACGTGAACAACATGCTCGGCGAGGAGGACCTGAACCCGCTGGGCTTCCACGTGACCCCGCCGGGCCGCAGGGTCCCGTCGATGATGTCGCCGACGGTCGTGCTCAAGGCGGGCGAGCTGGAGCTCGGGCTCGGAAGCGGCGGCTCCAATCGAATCCGCTCGGCGGTGCTGCAGACGATCATCCGCGTGATCGCCGACGGCATGGACGCGCAGGAGGCCGTCTCCGCGCCTCGTGTTCACTTCGAGTCCGGCGCCGTGCAGGTCGAGCCCGGCGTGGACGAGCACGGCCTCGATGTGCTGGCCGAGCGGGGCTTCCGCCTGGTCCGCTGGGACGAGCGGAACCTGTTCTTCGGCGGCGTGCACGCGGTGGTCCGCGACCCGGCGACGGGGGAGCTCAGCGGGGGCGGCGATCCGCGCCGCGGCGGCGCTGTGGCGCTCGCCTAGCCGCAGTAGCATCGTCCCGGAGGACCTCAAGGGGGCACGCGGTGGCCAAGGCACTGCTCATCATCGACTTCCAGAACGACTTCACCTCGGGCGGCGCGCTCGAGGTTCCGGAGGGGGACGAGATCGCGGAGCCGGTCAAGCGCCTCGCGCGCCACTTCGACATGGTCGCGGCCACCCGCGACTGGCACCCGCCGGACCACGCGTCGTTCAAGGCGCAGGGCGGGCCGTGGCCCGTGCACTGCGTTCGCGGGACGCACGGCGCCCAGTTCCATCCCGCCATGGACGAAATCGAGCTGGACGCCGTCGTCGACGTCGGCCAGGGCCGTGACGACGAGGGCTACTCGGGCTTCGAGAACTCCGATCTCGCTCGCCTCCTGCGCGACCACGACGCCGGCGAGGTCTACGTCTGCGGGCTCGCCACCGACTACTGCGTGCGAGCCTCGGCGATCGACGCCTGCAGCGAGGGCTTTGACGTGACCGTGGTGGAGGACGCCGTGCGCGGCGTCGAGGTCAACCCCGGCGACTCGGAGCGGGCCTTAAGGGACATGCGCGACGCGGGCGCCCGGATCGCCAGCTCCGCCGAGGTGCTGGCGGGCGCCGAGGCCGGCTAGCTGACGATCACCTTGCCGTTCATCTTCGCCCGCTCGGCGATCTCGCCTGAGCGGGCCACCGCGTCGACCAGGGCGCGGAGGGCGTTGCCCAGCATGCGCATCCGCTCGGACTCGGCGCGCTGCTCGAGGAGGGCCTGCTTCGTCTCGACCGGGAGCTCAACCCGCGCCGCGATTCCGTAGGCGTCCTCCGCCTCGATGTCCAGGTCCTCGGGCGGCTCGCCCGAGATCCCCTTGACCAGCTCGATGAACGCCTGGCGGGCCATGTCGGCGGCCTCGGGGTCCGGCTCGGACGGCTCGTCGTCAGCCGAGATCGGCTCGATTTCGCCGGCGGGGTAGTCGGGCTCCTCGAAGCGCTCGAGCACGCGGAAGGGCTGCTCACCGGTGACGACGATGTTCATGCGGCCGTCGTCGAACCGCTCGAGCACCTCGGTGACGCGCGCTGTGCAGCCGATCCGGTGCGCCGTGCCCTCCTCGTCCCGGAAGACGATGCCGAACGGCTCCTCGGTCTCGAGGCAGTGGCCGATCATGCGCACGTACCGCTCCTCGAAGATGTGGAGCGGGAGCAGCTCGCCCGGAAGGATCACGACCGGGAGCTCGAAGATCGGGAGTTCCACTCCGTCGCCCGCCATAGGCCCATTCTAGGAGCCCGGTTCGGCCGGTTCCCTGGGAGAATCGCGCGCCATGCCTATCGACTTCGAGCGCGAGGGTCTGCTCGAGGGCACGCAGGGCGACGCGCGCGAGGCGCGGCGCGAGCTGCTCTCCGAGCTCGCCGCGGACGGCGTCCCGTTGGAGGACCTGCGCAAGGCCGTCGAGGAGGACCGCCTGGTGCTCCTGCCCGTGGAGCGCGTCCTCGAGAGCGAGGGGCCTCGATACACCGCCGCCGACGTCGCCGAGGAGGTCGGCGTGGACGAGAGCATCCTGCGGCGCAACCGGATGGCGCTCGGGCTTCCGGATCCGGGCGACGAGGCAGTATTCGGCGAGGAGGACCTGAACACCGCGAAACGGATCGCGGCCCTGAGAGACGCCGGCCTGCCCGACGAGGGCATCCTCGAGGTGTCGCGGGTCATCGGCCTGGCGCTGGCCCAGGTCGCCGCCGCGAGCCGCGCGCTGGTGGCCGAATCGGCCCTGGCCGAGGGCGGGACCGAGGCCGAGATCGCCCGGCGCCTCGCCGAGGGCGCTCGCAGCCTGGGGCCGATGATGGGCCCGGTGCTCGAGTACGTGCTGAACCTGCACCTTCGCGAGCAGGTGAGGAGCGACGTGATCGGCCGGGCCGAGATCGCGTCCGGCCGCCTCCCCGGCGCGCAGGAGATCTCCGCGTGCTTCGCCGACATGGTGGGCTTCACCAAGCTCGGGGAGGAGCTTCCGCCGGAGGAGCTCGGGGCGATCACGGGGCGGCTGGGGGAGCTCGCCAGTGACGTCGCCGCGCCGCCGGTGCGCCTCGTGAAGATGATCGGCGATGCGGCGATGCTGGTCTCGCCCGACAACGACGCCCTGGTGGATGCGGCGCTCGACCTCGTCGCCCGCTCCGAGGCCGAGGGGGAGGGGTTCCCACCCCTGCGCGCCGGCCTCGCGAGAGGGCCTGCCCTGGCGCGCGGCGGCGACTGGTACGGGCGCCCCGTCAACCTGGCGAGCCGCATCACCGCCATCGCCTATCCCGGCAGCGTCCTGGTGAGCGAGGAGGTCAAGGAGGCCGCCTCTGACGGCCATCGCTGGTCGTTCGCCGGCGAGCGCCGGCTGAAGGGGATCGACGGCCGGGTGAGGCTCTCGCGCGTCCGTGCCGAGGAGGGTGAAACGTAGGGCCGCTTGCCGGGACTCACTGCTGGCTACCTTTTCCATTGAGCCCTAGGCAGTGGTCCTTCTAGTCCTCTTCGCTCTCCTCGCGGGCGCCGGAACGGCGCTCTCGCCGTGCGTGCTGCCGGTGCTGCCCGCGGTCCTGTCCGCGGGCGTGACGGGAGGCCGGCGGCGGCCCCTGGGCGTGGCCCTCGGACTTGCGCTGTCGTTCACCTTCGCGACGGTCGCCCTGGTGTATGTGATCGAGGCGCTGGGGCTGCCCAACGACTTCACGCGCGTCCTGGCGATCGTGACGCTGCTGGTCTTCGGCGTCCTCCTGTGCGTGCAGCCCCTGTCGGACCGGCTGGAGGCGTGGATCTCCCGCGTCGTCCCCAAGCCCGCGCGCGCCAAGGGCGACGGGTTCGGCTCCGGGATGCTGCTCGGCGCCAGCCTCGGCCTGGTGTACGCCCCGTGCGCCGGCCCGATCCTCGCCGGGGTGATCACCGTCTCCGCCGCGCAGAACTTCACGGTCGGCAGGCTCGCGGTGGCGCTCGCCTACTCGATCGGGTCGGCGATCGTGCTCTACCTGCTGATGCTCGGCGGCCGGCGAATCACGGACCGGCTCGGCGCTCTGCGCTCTCGCGTCCAGGTGGCGATGGGCGCCGTGATGATCGCGGTCGCGGTCGTCATGATCGCCAACCTCGACGTCCGCTTCGAGAGCGCCATCGCCGGCCACCTCCCCTCCGCGCTCGTCGACCCGACGAGCCGGATCGAGCAGAGCTCGAGCGTCGCGGGCGACCTCCAGGCGCTCCGCGGCGGTGGACCGGCGTCGCACGAGACGGGCACGAGTCAGGCGGCCGCCGGCAAGCGCCTGCCCGTCTACTTCCAGGCGCCCAACTTCACCGGCACGCAGGACTGGTTCAACACCCCGGGCGACCAGCCGCTGAGCCTCGATCAGCTTCGGGGGCAGGTCGTCCTCGTCGACTTCTGGACCTACACCTGCATCAACTGCATCCGCACACTGCCCTCCATCGAGTCCTGGTACCAGAAGTACCACCGGGACGGATTCACCGTCGTTGGCGTGCACACGCCCGAGTTCCCGTTCGAGAAGGAGGCGTCGAACGTGCAGCGGGCGATCAGCGACTTCGGCCTCACCTATCCCGTCGTCCAGGACAACGATGCCGCCACCTGGAACGCGTACCACAACCAGTACTGGCCGGCCGACTACCTGATCGACGCCAAGGGGCGGGTGCGGCTGGTGCACTTCGGGGAGGGGTCCTACTCCGAGACCGAGGCCGCCATCCGCAGCTTGCTGGCCGAGGCCGGTCACCAGAACCTCGGTGGCCACGCGAAGGCGCACGTCGAGCGTGCGGACGCCCACGCCACGCCCGAGAGCTACCTCGGGGCGGCCCGCGCAGAGCGGTTCGCCAACGGGCCGATCCTGCCGGGCACTCAGCAGTTCGACGCCGTCTCGCCCTCCTCGCTCGCCTCCGACCAGCTTGCCTATGGCGGACAGTGGAAGATCGACCGGGAGTCGGCGACGGCAGGCACCGGGGCGAGCCTGGAGCTCAACTTCACCGCGCAGCGGGTCTTCCTCGTCCTCGGCTCGCCGGGGGAGCCGCGCAGGATGAAGGTGCTGCTCGACGGCAAGCCGATCCCGAACTCGCTCGCGGGCCCCGACGTGCACAACGGAGTCGCGACGATCTCCAACCAGCGCCTCTACCGGCTCGTCGACCTTCCGCACCCCGAGTCCCACGTGCTGACGCTGCAGCCTGAGAGCGGCATCTCGGGCTACGCGTTCACGTTCGGCTAGCCCAAGCCGGACATCTAAGCTGCGCCGCGCGTGCAGCCCATCAACCTCTACAGCGACACCCAGACGCGTCCGACGGATGGCATGCGCGCGGCGATCGCGGCGGCGGACGTCGGCGACGAGCAGCGCGGGCTCGACCCGACCACGAACCGCCTCCAGCAACGAGTCGCCGAGCTCCTCGGGCACGAGGCCGCGCTGTTCCTGCCCAGCGGCACGATGTGCAACGAGATCGCGCTGCGGCTCCACATTCGCCCGGGAGGCGACGAGGTGATCCTCGACCGGACCTCCCACCCCGTGAACTACGAGGCGGGCGGCCCGGCCCAGGTGGCCGGCGCCATGATCCGGACCGTCGAGGGCGAGAACGGCATCTTCACCCCGGAGCAGCTCGAGGGCGCGATCCGGACGCCGGGCAACCGCTACGCGCCGCGCTCGCGCCTCTTCTCAGTGGAGCAGACCACGAACATCGCGGGCGGCCACGTGTGGCCGCTGGAGGCGATCCGCGGCGTCCTCGAGGTCGGCCGGCGACATGAGCTGCGGGCGCACCTCGACGGGGCGCGCCTCATGAACGCGGTCGTGGCCTCCGGCATTGCCGCGAGCGACTACGCGGCCGGCTTCGACACCGCGTGGATCGACTTCACCAAGGGCCTGGGCGCGCCGGTGGGCGCGGTCCTGGCCGGATCCGAGGACCTCATTGAGGAGGCCTGGAGGTGGAAGCAGATGCTGGGCGGGGCGTTCCGCCAGTCGGGGATCGTGGCCGCCGGATGCATCTACGCGCTCGACCACCACGTGGACCGGCTGGCAGCCGACCACGAGCACGCCCGCGTGCTGGCGGAGGGCCTCGCCGGGCTGCCGGGCGTGCGGCTCGATCCCGCGACCGTCGAGACCAACATCGTGATCTTCGAGGTCGACGACGCGCCCGCGCTGGTGGAGGGGCTCGCGGACCGCGTGGAGCTGCAGGCGATCGACGACCCCTGCGTGCGGGCGGTCACCCATCTCGACGTGAGCCGCGCCGATATCGACGCGGCCCTGTCGATCTTCGCCGACGCCCTCCGCTAGCCGGCGGCCAGCGAACGCGCGAGGACAAGCACGTGGCCGAACGGGTAGCCCGGCCCCGGGTCGTTGTGGCCTCCTCCTGCGCTGCCGAGCGCGGCGTGGGTGGTCACGCCCGGCCGGACCACAGTGCTTCCGCTTACCTTCGCCCGGGAGATCGGGATGCCCCAGCGCCGGTGCCAGTGGGCGATCCACTCGGCCGTGTTCTGGAGCTGTGCGGCGCGCTGGTTGAGCCACGTTCCCCGGCTGTACTCGTCGGTGCCGATCTGCTCGATGCTGAGGCCCACCGAGTTGAAGGCGACCTCGGTCCAAGCCTTGCGGCCGTCCTTCACGTACCGGGCGTCGTGGCCCTGCTCGTCGTTCGCGACATGTGAGGAGACGGCGCTGTCGGGATTGGCGAACCACGCACCCAGCCGCTTGAGGTCCTTCAGGCCGGGCTTGTCCCGGAAGTGCGGACGGCCGCCGTCGGGGTCCGTGGTGGTGTGGAGCACGATCAGGCTCGGCCGGGCACCGTCCCTGGAGGACTGGTTGCCGGAGATGTGCACGTAGTCGGGCTTGACCGCCCCCGCCGTCGCCGGGATCGCGAGCACCGCGACGGCCGCCGCCAGCGCGGCCAAGGAGATGAGCTGCGTCCGCCTGCCTGGGGCGACGCGGATCCGTCCACGGAGCGCCATGCGCCTACCGTAGCCGGTCGGGCTCAGCCGATCGAGTACCGCAGCTCGACCATGCCCGAGTCGAACGCGCGCGTCCCGGCCAGGCGCATGGGGCCGCCGTGCAGCCGGCGGTCGAACAGCGGCTTGCCGGTGCCCAGCACGACCGGGACCACGGTCGCGATCACCTCGTCGAGCAGGCCCGCGTCGGCGTACTGCGAGGCGACGTCCCCGCCGCCGACGATCCAGATGTTGCGCTCCCCGGCTGCGTCGACTACCTCCGGATGAAGCTCGCGCACAATGCCCTGCGCGAATCTGACATCGACGTCCTCGCCACGCGGCACCGCAAGCTCGCGCGTGGTGAGCACCCAGAACGGCTTCCCCCCGTACGGCCACTCCTCGACGTGACGGAGCACCCACTCGTACGTCACCGATCCGCTCACCATGGCTCCGACGTCCTCGTAGAAGCGGTCGTAGCTGCCCTTCATGGGCTCCGCGCCCGGCCCGTCGTATGCGCCGTCGTAGCCGGTCAGCCACTCGAGCGTGTCGTCGGCCTCAGCGATGAAGCCGTCGAGCGAGGCTGCGCAGTAGTACAGGGTCCGCCCGCTCACGCGGCGGGCTTCCGCGCCGAGAGAACGAGGTTGTAGAAGAGGGAGGGGGGGAGCCTCGGCTCGAGCACCGTGGTGTCCACGCGCTGGAGCGCCAGGTAGCCGCGAAACGCGAACTCCCGCCAGCGCATGGGGACGTCGTCGGGCTCCGCCGAGCCCTCGAGCGTCCTCATCGTCCAGCCGAAGGCGTTCGCCAGGAGCTCCTCGCCGACGATCCTGACGTCCTCGAAACCGGCCGCGATCAGCATCCGGTTGAGCGCGGAGGGCGCGAAGGCGTGCACGTCGACCTCCGGCTCCAGCTCGTGGCCGTCACTCTCGGACTTGGGTTCCGGCCGGCGCGCGGACGCCCCGAGGGCGAGCCGCCACAGCGGCGCCGCGAGCATGGCGCCGCGCTTCGGCACCGCCGCCAGCAGGTCCCCGTACCGCGACGGCTCGCCGCAGAAGGCGACCGCCCCGCCGGGTCGCAGGACGCGCATGAACTCCCGAAGCGCCGTGTCCAGGTCCGGGATGTGGTGCAGGACCGCGTGTCCGAACACCAGGTCGAAGCTCTCGTCGTCGAACGGCAGGACCTCCGCGTCGGTGACCTCCGTCTCCATCGCGATCCCGAGCCGGTTCGCCGTGCCGGACAGGGTGGACAACATGCCCGGCGAGATGTCCGTCGCGACGAGCCGCTCGATCGCCCCCATCTGGGCCAGGTTCAGCGAGAAATAGCCGGTTCCCGAGCCGATCTCGAGCGCGTCCCCGAATGGCCGGCCGGGCCACGAGCCGAGCGCCTTGACGAGCTTGCCGCGCACCTGCTCCCGCCCGATCGAGCCGAAGTCGATGCCCCACTTGGCGTCGTACTCGGTGGCGGCGGCATCGTGGTAGCGCACGTTGACGTCCTTGATGTGCTGCGCCGGAGCGGCGGACCTGGCGGGCATGGCGCAGGATGGTATGGGGGAATGCCCGTTACCGTGCCCGGTCATTCGCCGGCGACGGGCAGTGCCAAGACGTGACCGAGGACCTTCACACGCAGCAGAACCAGCCCCCCGGCGTCCCGCCGCTTTCCCTCACGGGGGAGCGCACGCTGCCCGACGTTCCCGAGGAGAACTACTGGTTTCGACGGCATCTGGCCGTGTACGAGTGGATCGCGAGACGGGTACGCGGCCTCAGGGTCGCCGATCTGGCCTGCGGAGAGGGCTACGGCGCCAGCGTGCTCGCCGGAGCGGCGGCTGACGTGGTCGGCGTCGACGCGAATCCCGAGGCCCACGAGCATGCCCGCCTGCGCTACCGGCGGGACAACCTGCGCTTTGAGCGCGGCCTGGTCGAGGAGTTCGACGAGCCTCGGGACGCGATCGTCTTCCTGCAGACGATCGAGCACATCCATGACCCCGGGGCGCTGCTCGACACTTTCGCGCGGGCCGCGCCGGTCGCCTACGTCACGACGCCGAACCGCCTGACCCTCGCGCCTCCGGGCGCCGAGAAGTCCGAGAACCCGTGGCACCTCCGCGAGTACACCCTGAGCGAGTACCGGGAGCTGCTCGGTCCGCATTTCTCGCGCGTGGAGATCCTCGGCGTGTTCCACGCCCGGAAGCTGCGGGCGCATGAGCTGGCCCTGCGGGCGGGCTGGGACCGCGCGCATCCGGCGCTCGGGATCACCAAGCCGTTCTACTCGCGCTTCGTCCCCGCGATCTCCTCGTCCGACTTCCGCGTGACCTCCGAGGGAGCCCTCGGAGGTCATACGGACGGCGACCTGGAGGGCGCGCTCGACTTCCTGGCTGTCTGCCGTGCCTGAGCATCGCGAGCCGGTCGGCGACCTGGCGATCGTGCTCCACTCGCACATGCCGTATGTGGAGGGCTTCGGGACGTACCCGTTCGGGGAGGAGTGGCTGTTCGACGCGGTCGCCCGCTCCTACCTGCCCGTCCTCGCCGAGGCTCGGGACGTGACCGTGACCGTGTCGCCCGTCCTCGCCGACCAGCTCGAGGCGCCGGGAGTCATGGATCGCCTGGAGGCCTTCCTGCGCGCGTACCGGCTGGAGGCGGCCGAGCGCGACGCGGGCGACGCGCCTGCGGAGCTGCGTCCGGCCGCCGCGGCGGAGGCGGCCCGGTACCGGCGGGCGCTCGACCGCTTCGCGGCGCTCGGGGGCGACGCTCTGGCCGCGTTCACCGACGCCGCACGCGAGCGAGCGGTGGCTTTGATCCCCACCGCCGCGAGCCACGCCGTCCTTCCGCTGCTCGCCACCGCCGCGGGCCGCCGCCTTCAGATCGACGCCGCGCTGCGCTCCCATATGCGCCGCTTCGGCCCGGCCCGAGGGTTCTGGCTGCCGGAGTGCGCGTACCGCGCCGGCATCGAGCCGCTCCTCGCGGAGCGCGACCTGCGGTTCTTCTGCACCGACCAGAGCGCACACGAGCCCGGGCCGGCGTCGCTCGTCCCCGTCCGAGCCGGGGCCGACCTGGTGGCGTTCACGATCGACTGGGAGACGGTTGAGTTGGTGTGGTCGGGGCGGGGCTATCCCTCCGACACCGCCTATGCGGAGTTTCACCGGCTGTCGATGGGGGGGACGAGGCTTTGGGCCGTCTCGGGCGCGCCGTACGACCCGGAGGCCGCGGCAGCGAAGGCCGACGAGCAGGCGGATGACTTCCTCGATCGCGTCGCCGCCCGCCTGGAGAGCTTTCGCTCCGAGCGCGGTCGCAGCGGGCTCGTCACGTTCGCGATCGACACCGAGCTCCTGGGGCACTGGTGGTCGGAGGGCCCGCGGTGGTTTAAGAGCGTGCTCTCGGGCGCGGAGGCGCACGGGGTCCGCCTCGTGACGCTCCCCGAGGCGCTCGAGCGCCACGAGCCCGAGGCGCGGCCTCTCCGGGAATCCACCTGGGGTGAGGGGAAGGACCTCCGTACCTGGGACTCCCCGGCGGTGGGCGACATGGCGTGGGCGCCGAGGCGGCTCGAGCTCCGTCTCGTCAATGCGATCGGTGCCGGCGAGCTCACGAGGGAGGCCGCGGAGCGCTCCGCGCGCGAGCTCCTGGCTCTTCAGGCGAGCGACTGGGCGTTCCTCGACCGCCGCAGGCAGGCGGGGGATTACCCATTTCAGCGCTCCACGAGCCACGCGCGGGCGCTGCTGGAGGCCATAGACTCCCGCCGCCGCGTAGATCCCTCCATGCGAAACCTGGCACCCGACCTCAGCCTGGCGCCCCTCCTCGAGCCGTGACCGCCGCCCTCGTCCTCTCCTGGGAGTACCCGCCGCTGATCGAGGGCGGGCTGGCCAGGCACGTCCGCAAGCTGTCGGAGGCGCTGGTCGAACTGGGCACCGAGGTCCACGTGCTCACCCGCGGTGGCGAGGAGTCGCCCGCGGAGGAAGTCGTCGCCGGCGTCTCGATCCATCGCGTTCGCGAGCCCGGGCGGCCCACCGACCTCGGCGAGTTCGTCGCCTGGGTCGAGCGGATGAACTCCGACATGCTCGCCGCCGGTGTCGAGCTCGGGGACCGCTATGACTTCGACCTCGTGCACGGGCATGACTGGCTCGTCGCCATGGCCTGCGACCACCTCGCTCGCCGGTTCGGGTCCCCGCTGGTCACGACGATCCACGCCACCGAGCACGGGCGCCACCAGGGCTGGGTGGACAAGCACCCCCAGTCCCACATCCACGGGATCGAGCAGTGGGTGACCAACCGCTCCGACCGCGTCATCGCCTGCTCGTACTACATGCGCGAGCAGATCGCCGACATCTTCGGCGTCGACGACGAGCGCATCGCGGTGATCCCCAACGGAATCGACCCGGGCGACCTGCGGCCGCAGGAGGCTCCTGAGCTCGAGCGCCTGCGCCTCGAGTTCGCCCAGCCCGACGAGAAGCTCGTGCTCTTGATCGGCCGCCTCGTCTACGAGAAGGGATTCCAGCTCGCCCTGGAGGCAATGCCGGCCCTGATCGAGCGCCTGCCTCAGACCCGCTTCCTGGTCGCCGGGTCAGGGACCCACGAGGACGAGCTGCGGCGCCAGGCCGACGAGCTCGGGCTCATGGAACACGGGACCTTCCTGGGCTGGATCGGGGACGACGTCCTGCACTCGCTCTACCCGATCGCCGACGTGTGCGTGGTGCCGTCGATCTACGAGCCGTTCGGGCTCGTCGCGCTGGAGGCGATGGCGTCGGGCTGCCCGTGCATCGTCGCGGACACCGGCGGCCTGCGGGAGGTGGTGCCGCACGAGGAGGCCGGGCTTCGATTCCGCGCGCGGGACCCCGAGGCACTCGTGGAGGTCGCCACACGCGTCCTCTCCGACGACGACCTCGGGCGCCGCCTTGTCGCCGAGGCCTACGACCACGTGCGCCGCTTCGACTGGCTCGACGTCGCCGAGCGGACCCAGGCGCTCTACGCGGAGCTCAGCCCCAAGTTGGTCTGATCGGGTGCCTAGGGCGCGGGGAGTTCTCGTTCGAAGCGCGTCAGTGCGTGGCCGGAGCTGGACGCGGCGTAGACCGAGCGCCCGTCCGGGCTGACGGCCACGCCGGTAGCCCCGTCGAGGGAGTCGTGCCGCGCCCGCTTGCAGCCGTCTCGTCCCTCGTTCGCGACACAGCCGCCGTAGCTGAGGGTGCCGCTGGGCCCCCGTTTGAAACGCGTGATTGAGTCGCCGCCATACGACGTCGCGTAGACGGACCCCCCGTCGGGGCTGACCGCGATCCCGTATGGCTCGTGAAGGGAATCGTGCGTTGGCCTCTTGCACCCGTGCCGTCCGGCGTTCGCGACGCAGCTTTCGTACCTAAGCGACCCAGTGGGGCTTCGCCTGAAGCTGGTCACCGACCCCGACCGATATGAGCTCGCGTAGACCGACCGGCCGTCCGGAGTCACCGCTACCTCGTAGGACTCGGCGAGTGAGTCGTGGCGGGGCCGTTTGCAGCCGTCCGCGCCGCGGTTGGCGATGCAGCCCCGATACTTGAGTTGGCCGTGGCGCCCTCGCTTGAAGGCAGTGATCGAGTCTCCAGCCACGTAGACCGACTTGCCGTCGGGGCTGACCGCCACGCCCACCGCCTGTCGCAGCGAATCCCGTGGGGGGTTCTCGCAGCCTTTGTCTCCATCGTTCGCGATGCAGCCGCGGTACGTCAGACCACCGTGCGGCCCGCGCTTGAAGCGCGTGATGCTCTTTCCGAGGTACGACGTGACGTAAACCGACTTGCCGTCCGGGCTGACCGCCACGCCGGTGGGGAACTTGAGCGAGTTGTGCTTAGGCGCCCGGCAACCCATGGCCGCGCGATCCGCGAAACAACCCTCGTAGTTGATTGCTCCGGTGGGCGAACGGTCGAAGCGGGTGATCGAGTCGCTGAGGAGCGATGCGACGTAGACAGACTTCCCGTCCGGGCTCACGGCGACGCCAAAGGAGCCCCAAAGGGATGGATGGGTCGCTTCCCTGCAGCCGCCAGCGCCATGGTTGGCGATGCAGCCGCCATACGCCAGCGTCCCATGAGGGCTGCGTTGGAACGATGTGATGCCCTGGTCTCCAACGGCATAGACCGATCGCCCATCAGGGCTCACCGCGGTTCCAACGAGGCTGTCCAGCGAGTTGTGCTTCGGCGTCCGGCAATCATGGGCGCCACTGTCGGCGAAACAGCCCTTGTAGGTCAGGGCGCCCGGTCCGGCGAAGGCAACCCCAGCAACCGCGAAGAGCCCCGCGCCTGCCGCGCTGACGAACAACCTGATCCTGAGCCTGGCCCTTATCGAGGTACCCCCTGCGCCCAAGGTACCGTTTCGCGGGCGGCCGTGTGGGAGGTGATCAGGCCGCCGCCGTGCCGTCCTCCGGTGGCGTCGAGGCTCCGGGACGTCCGGCTCGATCGGGTCCGGCCAGCGCAGCGTCTTGGGTGTCTCACGCATCCGCAGGATGCGTGCCGGAACGCCGCCGACCACGGCGTTCGCCGGCACGTCGCGGGTGACCACCGAGTTGGTCCCGATGATCGCGTTGTCCCCGACGCGCACGCCCCGCAGGATGCAGGCGCCGTAGCCGATCCAGACGTTCGCGCCCACGTCGACGTCCCGCTTGTAGATGCCCTGCTGGCGGATCGGGCGGTCGACCTCGACCGAGCCGTGGTCGAAGTCGATGAACATGGCGCGGTCGGCGATCACGCACTGCTCGCCGATGCGGACGTGCTGGAAGGCCGAGATCGTGCATTCCTGGCCCAGCACCGTCTTCGGGCCGATCACCACCTCGCCCTCGTGACAGCGGATCTTCGTCCCGTCGCCGACCCAGACGAAGCGCCCGAAGCGGATGGTCCCGCGGCGGCCGATCTGGATCTGCAGCTTCCGGCCGAAGAACACGAGGCCGTCGGTCTGCCACCGCCAGCCCGCGGGCGTGAGCAGGCGGCGCCACGCGTAGCGGACGCGAGGCGCGCGTACTTCGGCGTGAGCATGCCGTTGTGCTTGAGAAAGCTGACCAGGCGGAGCACGGCGATCGGACTCTAGTGGCGAGATTAGACTCCGGCCCCCATGGCGAAGGCCGCCGAACCAGCAGACGCCACCCTCGCCGACAGGATCGTCAGTGGGGACAAGCGGGCCCTGGCGCGCGGCATCAGCCTGGTCGAAAATCGCGATCCCGAGGGCGACCGGCTGGTCGCTGAGGTCTTTCCCCGCACCGGCAAGGCGCGCGTGGTGGGTATCACCGGGCCTCCGGGGGTGGGCAAGAGCACGCTGATCGGCGCGCTGACGAAGGAGCTCCGCAAGGCGGATCGGAGCGTCGGGGTGCTGTCGATCGACCCATCGAGCCCGTTCACGCAAGGGGCGATGCTCGGCGACCGGATCCGGCTGGCCGAGCACTTCCTCGACAGCGAGGTGTTCATCCGCTCGATGGCGACCCGCGGGTCGCTCGGCGGCCTCGCGGAGGCGGCGCTCCAGGCCGCCCTGCTCATGGACGCGGCGGGCAAGGACGACGTGCTGCTCGAGACCGTCGGCGTCGGCCAGGGTGAGATCGACATCGTCGACCACGCCGACACGATCGTGCTCGCGCTGATGCCGGGCTCCGGTGACTCGATCCAGGCGCTCAAGGCCGGCGTCATGGAGATTCCCGACGTGATCGTGGTCAACAAGGGCGATCACCCGCTGGCGGACACGATGATCCGGGAGGTGCGGTCGGCTCTCGGCCTGGGCCCGCAGGGTGACTGGAAGGTCCCCGTCGTGAGGACCGAGGCGGTGAAGGACGAGGGCATCGGCGAGCTGCTCCGGCAGATCGACGCCCACCGGGAGCACATCACCGAGACCGGCTCGCTCGCCGAGCGCCGCGCCCGCAACCTGCGCGCCGAGGTGCTGGGCATCGCCGCGGCCCGTCTTCGCCGCCAACTGGAGGAGCGTGCAACGAGCGATCCGGACTGGGAGGATCTGCTGGCGAGCGTGACGCGCCGGGAGACCGACCCAGCGAGCGCCGCGCAGAAAGCTGCTGGAGACGATCGACGATGCCTGAACACCAAGGCCCCGACGCCGCCGAGGCTCAGACCTGGATCGGGTGGCGCCTCGACGAGCTCGGCGGGACCGCGGTGGGGAAGGTCGACGGGTTCTTCGTCGACGAGGAAACGGGGCGCCCGAATGGCTCGTCGTCCGGCTCGGGCACTTCGGGCAGCAGGGCCTTGCCGGCGCGCGAGGCCGTCGGCGTGCCCGGGCGCGTCTGGGTTCCCTACGCGCGCGAGGCCATCAAGGCGGCGCGCAGGGCCGGCGCGAAGTCGCCGCTGACCCGCGAGGCCGAGCTCGAGCTCCTCAAGCACTTCGGCGCCGGTGGAAACGCCGGCCGAGCCGCCGAGCTCAGCGCTCGGGGCTTCGAGGCGATCACCGCCAGCCCGGCGTCCTAGCCGTTTTGCCTAAAGCGTTCCGGTTGACCAGTCGAATGGCGCCGTGCCGGCTGCGGCTGCTCCCGCTCCGTCTGCGCCAACGATGACGCGAGTGCGGCGGCCACCCGCTCCGCGCTGCACGCGAACCTGAGACCACTCCGCGCACGGCGCGAAGGCCTCGGTCAGCTGCAGGGCGAGTCGGGACGGCTGACGCCTGCGCCCGTTCTCTTTTCTGTCCACTGGATCCCCCAGCTCGAAGGTTCCGACGACGAAGGCGACTCTACGCCGCCCTTCGGCCGGAATCGTGCGGTCCGTGACAAGGGGCCTGAAATCAACCCCCAAATTGGGGAATTCAGACGGTGGGGTGTCAGCAACCCAACTGGCGCGCGATGACCATCTGCTGGACCTCGTCGGTGCCCTCGCCGATGGTGAGGATCTTGGCGTCCCGGTAGAACCGGCACACCGGGTACTCCTCGATGTACCCGTAGCCGCCGTGGATCTGGACGGCCTCCTCCGCGGCCCGCACCGCCAGGCGGCCGGTCTTGAGCTTCGCCTGGGCGGCCGCGAGCGTGAACGACTCGCCCCGCTCCTTGAGGATCGCCGCCTTGTAGGTCAGGAGGCGCGCCGCCTCGAGCTCCGCGGAGATGTCGGCGATCTTCATCTGGATCGCCTGGAAGCTCGCGATCGGCTGGCCGAACGCCCGCCGCTCCTTCGCGTACGCGATCGCCTCGTCGAGCGCCCCCTGGGCGAGCCCGACGCCCATCGCGGCGACTCCGATCCTGCCGCCGTCGAGGATGTGCAGGAACTGCTTGAAGCCCTCGCCCCGGCGACCGAGCAGGTTCGCCTCCGGGACCCGGCAGCCGTCGAAGGCGAGCGGCCGCGTGTCGGAGGCGTTCCAGCCCATCTTCCGGTAGGGCTGGCCCACCTCGTAGCCGGGGGTGCCGTTCGGAACGATGATGTTCGAGATCTCGCCGTCGTCCCCGGTCCGCGCCGTGATGGTCACGCAGCCCGAGATGTCTGTCCCGGAGTTGGTGATGAACTGCTTGGCGCCGTCGATCACCCACTCGCCGTCGTCGAGCCGCGCGCGGGTGCGGGTGTTGCCGGCGTCGGAGCCCGCTTCCGGCTCCGTCAGGCCGAACGCGGCGAGGCGGCGGCCGCTCGTCAGCTCCGGGAGCCACTCGGACTTCTGCTCGTCGGTCCCCCACAGGTAGATCGGCATCGTCCCCAGGGAGGTGTGCGCGGCCATGGTGATGCAGACCGAGGAGTCGACGCGGGCGAGCTCCTCGACGGCGATGGCGTAGGCGAGCGTGCCGGCCCCGCCGCCGCCGTACTCCTCCGGGAAGGGGATTCCCATCAGGCCGAGGTCTCCCATCTTGCGGACGATCTCGTAGGGGAACGACTTGGTCCTGTCGAGCTCCTCGGCCACCGGGGCGACCTCCTGCGCGGCGAACTCGCGCACGGTGTCGCGCAGCAGGCGCTGCTCGTCGGTCAGGTCGAAGTCCACGTCGCACCTCAGTCCTCGGCCAGCAGGCTCACGAAGAGGCGGACGCCGAACCCGGTCGGGCCGTTGCCGACGTACGCGCGGCCCGACGTCCCAGGCGGTGCCGGCGATGTCCAGGTGCACCCACGGCACGTCGTCGACGAACTCCTCCAGGAACTCGGCCGCGTAGATCGACGATGCCTTGCGCTTGTTGGAGCTGTTGGTGAGGTCGGCGACGCTGCCGCGCGTGAGGTCCTTGTACTCGGGATGAAGCGGCAGACGCCAGGCGAGCTCGCCGGTCCGCTGGCCCGCCTCCTCGACGCGCTCGGCCCACTCGTCGTCGTTCGCGAGCAGGCCCGCGTATGTCGATCCGAGCGCGACGATGACCCCGCCCGTCAGCGTCGCGATGTCCACCAGGCGCTCGGCCCCCAGCTCGCGGACGCAGTGCGTGAGGGCGTCGGCCAGGATGAGCCGGCCCTCGGCGTCGGTGTTGTTCACCTCGACCGTCTTGCCGTTGAGCTGCGTGATGATGTCGCCGGGACGGGTCGCCGTCCCGCTCGGCATGTTCTCGGTCGCGGGGATGCAGGCGACGACGTTGCCGGGCAGCTCCAGCTCGGCGATCGCCGCGATCGTCTCGAGCACGGCGGCGCCGCCCGACATGTCCATCTTCATCTCCTCCATCTTCGCCGAGGGCTTGATGGAGATCCCGCCGGTGTCGAAGGTGACGGCCTTGCCGACGAGGCCGATCGTCTCGCCGCCCGCGCCGCCTCCGGAGTACCGAAGACAGATCAGCTGCGGCTCCTGCGCGCTTCCCTGCGAGACGGCGATCAGGCCGCCCATGCCGCGCTCCGCCATCTGCGTCGCGGCCCAGCACCTCGACCTCGACCGAGTCGTGGGCGCCCGCGATCTCCCGGGCGCGGTCGGCCAGATACGTCGGGGTGACGACGTTCGCGGGCAGTGCCTGGAGCTCCCGGGCGCGGTTCGCCGCCTCGGCCGCCACGCGCGCGCGGGTGACCGCGCTCGTCGAGGTCGCCCGCGGAGCCCGGCGCCGAGATGACCAGCCGCTCGAGGGCGGGGGGCGGGGGATCGTCCGGGTCGCGCGACTTGAAGCGGTCGAACCTGAAGGAGGCGAGGATCGTCCCCTCGACCAGGCCGGCGGCGAGGGTCGCGGGCGTCACGCCGGCGCCGCCGGACTCCGGCAGCGACCAGGCGATCGTCGTGGCCTCGTAGCGGGCGGCCTGCGCGACCGCTACGGCGGCGCAGATCCTCAGGCGCTCGGGGTCGAGCTCGTCGCGCTTGCCGAGCCCCACCACCAGGAGGCGACGGTCGGCGTCGGGGCGCAGCAGCGTGTGCTTGCGAAAGCCGCCGCGCGCGTCGCCGGCGCCCGGCAGCTCGCGGTAAGCGCCGTCCAGCTCCTCGCCCTGGGCGAGTCCCGTTACGTGCAGGTCCGCGTCGACTGCCTCGAGCGGCTCTGCGGTGACCTCGATCCGCACGGGCGGCGAGTCTATTGACGCGGCATCACTAGCATCTTCAGGGAAGGTCAAGCTCGCGGCCCATCGGCCGGCCGCCCGTCCACGAAAGGCTCAGATGTCCCAGACGGTGATCCTCGGAACCGCCCGCACCCCCTTCGGCAAGATGGGTGGGGGCCTCTCATCCCTCGACGCAACGGACCTCGGCGGCAAGGCGATCACATCGGCGCTCGAGCGCTCCGAGGTCGATCCCGAGCAGGTCCAGGCGGTCGTCTACGGACAGGTGCTGCAGGCCGGCCAGGGCCAGATTCCGTCGCGCCAGGCGCAGATCAAGGCCGGGATCCCGCGCGAGGTGCCGTCGGAGACGATCAACAAGGTCTGCGCCTCCGGCATGCGCGCCGATCGGCCTCGCCGACCAGGCGATCCGCGCCGGGGACGTCGACGTCGCCGTCACGGGCGGCATGGAGTCGATGAGCCAGGCGCCCTACCTGCTGCCCGGTGCGCGGTTCGGCTTCCGAATGGGCGACGTCCAGGCGATCGACTCGATGACCCACGACGGGCTCACCAACCCCTTCACGCACAAGCAGATGATCAACGAGGCCTCCGAGGTCTCCAACGAGCTCGAGATCACCCGCGCCGACATGGACCGCTTCGCCGCGCGGTCCCACCAGCTCGCCGCCAAGGCCACCGACGAGGGCCTGCTGGCCGAGGAGATCGTGAGCGTGACCGTCAAGAAGAAGAAGGACGAGGTCGAGGTCGCCGCCGACGAGGCGATTCGTCCCGACACCACGGTCGAGGTGCTGGCGAAGCTCCGCGCCGTCGGCGGAGACGACGCGACCCACACGGCCGGCAACTCGCCGGGCGTCAACGACGGCGCCGGCGCCGTGGTCGTCGCCTCGGACGAGTGGGCCTCCAAGGAGGGCCGCACGCCGATCGCCCGGGTCCTCTCGTACGGCACGGTCGCCGACGACTTCGCGTACCTGGCCCGCACGCCCGCCAAGGCTGCCCAGCAGGCGCTCGACAAGATCGGCAAGTCCGCCGACGACGTCGACCTCTGGGAGATCAACGAGGCGTTCGCCTCGGTCGCGATCAACTCGATGCGGATGCTCGGCATCGACGAGGACAAGGTCAACGTCAACGGCGGCGCGATCGCGCTGGGCCACCCGATCGGCGCCTCGGGCGCCCGCATCGTCGGCGCCCTGGTGCACGAGCTGCGCCGCCGCGGCGGCGGCCTGGGCTGCGCCGCGATCTGCTCCGGCGGCGGCCAGGGCGACGCGATCATCGTTGAGGTCAACGGCGCCTAGGCGCGGGATCCTGCAAAACCTGCGCATGTCGCCCGCCGACCCGATCGCCTCGCTCACCTAGGCCACAACTACGCTCGCCTCGCCGATCGGGCTCGTCGACCAACCTGCTGGGTTTTCGAATCCGTTCGTGTTCGCCAGCTGAGCGGGTTGTGGCTTGCCCTCGGTGCCGGCCGTTGGAGAATTCCGCGTCCCTTGGGGCAGGAATCGAAGCTCAGCAGACGCGCGCTCATCGGCTGCAGCGGCAGCGGGTGCCGCGGGGGCCGCGCTCGCCGGTGCGCCCGGCGTGCATGCGCCGCGGAGCGCGGCACCAGGCGCCGGTCGGTCGACGTCGCGATCGTCGGCGCCGGGTTCGCCGGGCTGACGGCCGCAGTCGAGCTTCGCGGCCACGGCAAGTCGGTAGCCGTGCTCGAGGCCCGCAATCGCGTCGGGGGCGCGCCCACAACCACCACATCGGCGGCGGCGAGATCTCGGAGGCCGGCGCCACATTCGTCGGGCCCACCCAGGGCCACATCCTCCGGCTCGCGAAGCGCTTCAAGGTCGGCAAGTTCCCGACCTACGACACCGGCGACAACGTCTAATACAGGACGGGCCCGCCTCACGTACAGCGACGGAGCCCGACCGGGATCGTCTCCGCCGGACCCGACGATCGCGGCGGATGCGGCGGACGTCGTCAGCTCGGACCAGCTCTCGACCGAGGTTCCGGTCGACGCGCCGTGGCAGGCGTCTCGCGCCGCGGAGTGGGACGGGCAGACGCTCGAGTCGTGGGTCGACGCACCAGCACAGCGAGAACGAGAGTTCCGGCGCCTCGTCGCCGTCGCGACCCGGCCGATCTTCGGCGCCGAGCCGCGCGAGCTCTCGCTCCTGTTCACGCTCTTCTACATCGCCGCCTCCGGCAACGAGCAGAACGCCGGGCACCTTCGAGCGCAACTTCAACACCCGCGACGGCGCGCAGATGTGGCGCTTCGACGGCGGCACGCAGCTGCTCGCGCTGAAGATGGCGGAGCAGCTCGGCGACCGGGTCCTGCTGCGGCTCGCCGGTGACGCGGATCGTCCAGGGCGCCGGCGGCGTACGGTCCAATCCGAGGCCTCGACGTGCGCGCGAAGCGGGTGATCGTCGCGATCCCGCCGACGCTCGCCGGCCGCATCCACTACCAGCCGCGGCTGCCGGCCGCCCGCGACCAGCTCACGCAGCGCCTGCCGCAGGGAACGCTGATGAAGGTCGCCGCCGTCTACGACAAGCCGTTCTGGCGCGACGCGGGCCTGAACGGCACGGGCTGTCGCTCGAACGGCCCCGTCAACGCGACGTTCGACGACTCGCCGCCGGACGGGAGTCGCCGGGGTCGTGTTCGGCTTCATCGGCGGCGACGAGGCGCGCCGTTCATGGCGGATGACGCGGCCGAGCGCCGCGCCGCGGTGCTCGGCAACTTCCGCACTACTTCGGCGCCGAAGGCCCGCAACCCGCGCGAGTACTTCGAGACCAACTGGACGGACGAGATCTGGACGCGCGGCTGTCCGGTCGGCGTCGCCGGCCCCGGGACGCTCTCGCCTTCGGCGACCGCGCTCCGCGAAGCCGGTCGGCCGGATCCACTGGGCCGGCACCGAGACCTCGACGTACTGGAACGGCTACATGGACGGCGCGGTGCGCTCGGGCGAGCGCGCGGCGAAGGAGATTCTGAACGAGTTGTGAGCCCCGGCGCCGCGTTGTGCGGCGCGCTGGAGGTCGCCCGGACAGCTAGCCTCAGTGCCGCATGGCACAGGGCGCAGCGTTCTTCATCTCGATCGCACGCTCATGGCGGGCTCGAGCGGCATGCACTTCGCCCGGGCGGCGTACGGGAGCGGGCTGGTGCGCCGGCGCCAGCTGATGAGGTGGGGCCTCGAGCACGTGCACTTCCGCCTGCGGGGATCGACCGACGAGCGCACCGCCCAGCTCCTTGCGCAGGTGAAAGAGCTTCTCGGCGGGGTTCCGGCCCGAGACATCGAGCGCCTGGCGCCGGGCCTCCTGGCGGGGGTGCTGCCGCGCATCTACCCCCAGATGCTCGACGAGGTCCGCAGCCACCAGGACGCCGACCGGCCCACCTTCATCATCAGCGCGGCCGGGAACGACCTGGTCGTCGTGCTCGCCGGCGTGCTCGGGATGGAGGGCGGCATCGGCACCCAGTACGAGGTCGACGGGTCGGGGCTGCTCACCGGTCGGATCGTCGAGCCATTCGTCTATGGCGAGGGAAAGGTTGCGGCGATGCGCGGGTTCGCGTCGGAGCACGACATCGACCTCGACGCCTCGTGGGCCTACTCGGACTCGGCCTCCGACCTGCCGATGCTGCGCGAGGTCGGGCATCCGGTCGCCGTCAACCCGGACGCGGAGCTGGCGGAGATCGCGGTGGCCGAGGGCTGGCGGGTGATGCGCTTCGAGCGCCTGGGACGGCAGCTGGCGATCGCTGGGGCGACCCTGGTGGCGGCGGCCGTGGGCGGCACGGGCACGGTCCTTGCACGGCGACGTCCCGAGCGCCGCGGCTACAGGCCCTCGCTCCGCCGCTAGCAGCGTCCTCCGAAGCGTACGCCCGCGCACCTAGACTTCCCAATATGGCCATCGAGCCTGAGGCCAAGCGGCGCGCCCACCAGTGGAGGAGGAGGTCTACTCGGCGCAGCCCGAGCGGGACGCGCTGTTCGAGACCATCTCGGGGCAGCCGATCGAGCCGCTGTACGACGCCGAGAGCCTCGCCGGCTGGGACGCCGATCGCGAGCTGGCCTCCCCGGCGAGTACCCATACACGCGCGGCGTCTACCCGTCGATGTACCGGGGCCGCCTCTGGACGATGCGCCAGTTCGCCGGTTTCGGGACGGCGGAGGAGACCAACGAGCGCTTCCGGTACCTGCTCGATCACGGCCAGACCGGGCTCTCCACGGCGTTCGACATGCCGACCCTGATGGGCCTCGACTCGAGCGACGGGCGCAGCCTCGGCGAGGTCGGTCGTCGAGGGCGTCGCCGTCGACACCCTCGACGACATGATCGACCTGTTCGCCGGGATTCCCCTCGACAAGGTCACGACGTCGATGACCATCAACGCGCCGGCGGCGATCCTGCTCGCGTTCTACGTCTGCGCCGCCGAGGAGCAGGGATCCCCCGGAGGCGCTCGGCGGGACCATCCAGACCGACATCCTCAAGGAGTACATCGCCCAGAAGGAGTGGTGCTTCCCGATCGAGCCGGCGATGCGGCTCGTCACCGACATGATCGAGTGGTGCACCGAGCACATGCCGCGCTGGCATCCGATCTCGATCTCCGGCTACCACATCCGCGAGGCTGGCTCGACCGCCCAGCAGGAGCTGGCGTTCACGCTGAAGGACGGCTTCACCTACGTGGAGGAGGCCGTTGCGCGCGGCCTCGACATCGACGACTTCGCCCCGCGCCTCTCGTTCTTCTTCAACGCGCACATCGACTTCTTCGAGGAGATCGCCAAGTACCGCGCCGCCCGCCGCATCTGGGCCCGCGAGATGAGCGAGACCTACGGCGCCAAGCGGCCCGAATCCCTGCTGATGCGGTTCCACACCCAGACCGCCGGGGTCTCGCTGACCGCCCAGCAGCCGCTCATCAACATCGTCCGCACCGCGATCGAGGCGCTGGCGGGGGTTCTCGGTGGCACCCAGTCGCTGCACACCAACTCCTACGACGAGGCCCTCGCCCTCCCCACCGAGGAGGCCGTCCGCATCGCGCTGCGCACGCAGCAGGTGATCGCGCACGAGACCGGCGTCACCAACACCATCGACCCGCTCGGCGGCTCCTACTTCGTCGAGTCGCTGACCGAGGACATGGAGCGCGCCGCCTACGAGTACTTCGCCCGCATCGACGAGCTCGGCGGGATGGTCGAGGCGATCAAGAGCGGCTTCCCGCAGCGGGAGATCGCGGACGCCTCGTTCCGCTACCAGCAGGAGGTCGACTCCCGCCGCCGCGTCGTCGTCGGCGTCAATGAGTACAAGCTCGAGGACGAGGAGAGGCTCGAGCTACACCGTCCTGACCCCGCGGTCGAGCGCAAGCAGGGCGACCGCCTCCAGCGCACCCGCGCCGCCCGGGACTCCGCCGCGGTCGAGGCCGCCCTCGCCAACCTCAAGGCGGCGGCCGCGACAGAGGGCGAGAACCTCATGCCGCACTTCCTGGACGCGGCCCGGACCCGGGCCTCCGAGGGGGAGATGATCGCGGCGCTCCAGGAGGTCTTCGGGCGCTACACGGAGCAGCCGGTTTTCTGAGCTAAGGCCCACCGAGCCCGGTCGGCGCCACTAAGCTCCGGGCCGTGGAGTCCTCGCGCAAGATCCGCGTGGTCGTGGCCAAGCCGGGTCTCGACGGGCATGATCGCGGCGCGAAGATCATCGCCCGCGCGCTGCGTGACGCCGGCATGGAGGTCATCTACACCGGCCTGCACCAGACGCCGGAGCAGATCGCCGCGACGGTGATCCAGGAGGACGCCGACGCGGTCGGCCTCTCGATCCTCTCCGGCGCCCACATGACCCTCGTGCCCAGGGTCGTCGAGCTCCTCAGGGAGCAGGGCGTCGAGGACGTCGTCGTGACGGTCGGGGGGACGATCCCCGCGGACGACGCGCCGGAGCTGAAGAAGCTCGGCATCGCCGAGGTGTTCACCCCGGGCGCCTCCACCGACGAGATCGTCGACTTCATCCGCGACGCGATCGAGGAGCGCCGCACACTCGCCGCACAGGCCTCCTGAGCCGCCGTGTTTCGGCTCCCAGCCAACGGGGAATCACCTGATTGACTGGTCAGTCAGACACCCCACACTCGCTAATATGCCGCCGGCCATTCCCCCTGAAGGAGGGACCACTTGAAGATCTGTTGCCTGGTCAAAGAGGTTCCCGATGCCGCTGTGCAGAAGCGCATCGATCCGAACACGAAGCGGCTCGACCGCTCCGGAGAGAAGAACCTCAACCCGTTTGACACCCACGGCATCGAGGCTGCGATGCAGATTCGCGAGGGCGGCAAGGCCGACGTCGACGAGATCGTCGCCGTCACCATGGGCCCCGAGTCCGCCGTTCGCGCGCTCCACAAGGCGGTTGCGCTCGGCGCCGACCGCTCCGTCCACCTGACCGACGAGGCGCTCGCCGGCTCCGACGTCTGCGCCACGGGCTACGCGCTGGCCAAGGTGCTCGAGTCCGAGCAGCCCGACCTGGTCCTGCTCGGCCAGCAGTCGGACGACGGCGAGTGCTACACGATCGGCGCCGTCGTCGCCGATCACCTGAAGATGCCCTCGCTGACGCAGGTGATCAAGATCGACGTCGGCGACGGCAAGCTCACCTGCGAGCGCCAGGCCGAGTACGGCTACGACACCGTCGAGGTCGACCTGCCGGCCGTCATCTCGGTCGGCGACGCGATCAACGAGCCCCGCTACCCGAGCCTGAAGGCGATCATGGGCGCGAAGAAGAAGCCCCTCCAGACCCACGCCACCGGCGACGTCGGCATCGACGCCGGCGAGGTCGGGGAGACCGGCTCGAAGACCCAGGTCCTGGAGATCAACCCGCCCCCGCAGAAGGAGGCCGGCGAGATCATCGAGGACGAGGACACGAACGAGACGGTCGAGAAGATCGTCGCCTGGCTTGACGAAAGGAAGCTGATCTAGATGGCGAGGCATCCTGGTCTACGCCCTCCACGACGACGAGGGCAACTTCAACAAGAACTCGCTGGGAGCGATCTCCGAGGCCGCGAAGCTGGCCTGCGAGCTCGGCTCCGAGGCGGCCGCCGTGGTCGTCGGCGACGTCTCCGACGACGCCGCGGCCGGGCTCGGCGCCTACGGCGCGAAGCGCAGTCTTCCGCGCCAAGGAGGCCCCCGAGGGGCTGGCCCAGCCGATCGTCGACGTGATGGCGAAGGTCATCTCCGACGAGGGCTTCTCCTACGCCCTGTTCGGCGGCGGCCTGCTCGGCTTCGAGATCGGCGCCGGCCTCACCGCGCGCCTCAACGCCGGCGTGACGATGGAGGTCACCAAGGTCAAGGTCGCCGACGGCAAGCTGGTCGCCGAGCGCCCGGTCCTCCAGGACTCCGCCATCGTCGACGTCGGCTACGTCGGCGAGCCGGGGATCATCATCGGCCGCCTGAACGCGTTCGACGTGAACGAGGGCGGCGGCGGCTCCGCGGAGGTCGTGGACGTCGACGTCGAGCTCTCCGAGTGGTCGACCAAGGCGCGCATGGTCACGCGCGGCGAGCAGCGCGGCGCCGACGTCAACATCGAGGACGCTGAGATCCTCGTGGGCGGCGGCCGCGGGCTCGGCGAGGCGGACAACTTCAAGCTCGCCGAGGAGCTCGCCGACGCGATGGGCGGCGCCGTCGCCGCGACCCGCGCGGTCGTCGACGCCGGGTGGTACCCGTACGCGGCGCAGATCGGCCAGACCGGCAAGACGGTCGCGCCGAAGCTGTACCTCGCGGCCGGGATCTCGGGCGCGATCCAGCACAAGGTCGGGATGCAGAGCTCCGAGAACATCCTGGCGATCAACAAGGACCCGAACGCGCCGATCTTCGAGTTCTCCGACCTCGGGGTCGTGGGCGACCTCCACAAGATCCTGCCCAAGCTGACCGAGGCCGTGAAGGCGAAGAAGGGCGGCCGTAGCGATGGCAGTCGCTCCCGCCGAGTTCCCGCCGCCGGTCGATCCGGCGGAGGATTACGTCACCGAGCCGACCGATCCCGAGGAGGAGCGGATCGAGGTCGGCGTCGCGATCGTGGGCGGCGGCCCCGCCGGCCTCGCCTGCGCGATCAAGACGATGCAGCTGCTCGAGGACGAGCCGGAGCTGGCCGAGAAGCTCGGCGAGGTCCCGGTCGCCGTCATCGAGAAGGGCAAGGTGACGGGGGCGCACCTGCTGTCGGGCGCGAACATGCGCCCGTCGGCGATGGAGGAGCTGTTCCCCGACCTGGACCGGTCGGAGTGGCCGGTCTACCAGGAGGTCAAAAGGACGCCGTCTACCTGCTGACCAAGCGGAACGCGATCCCGCTGAAGCCGCCGCCGCCCAACTTCCGCAACCACGGCAACTACGTCACCTCGATCGCGAAGCTGGGCCGGTTCCTCGGCGAGAAGGCCGAGGAGGCGGGGGCCTACCTGCTGACCGAGACCGCGGCGGACAAGCTCCTCGTTGAGGAGCGCGTCGTCAAGGGCGTGCGCTCCGGGGACAAGGGCCGCGGGCGAGACGGCGAGGAGCTCGGGAACTTCGAGCCCGGCTCGGACGTGGTCGCGAAGGCGACGGTGCTGGCCGAGGGGACACAGGGTCACCTGACCGGCGCCGCCATGGACTTCTTCGAGCTCCACGGCCTCGAGTCGCAGCGCTGGGAGCTCGGCGTGAAGGAGATCTGGGAGGTGGAGAAGCCCCTGGATCGCGTCATCCACACGATGGGCTGGCCGCTTCGCAAGGGCGCGAAGTGGAACGAGTTCGGCGGCAGCTTCATCTACCCGATGGGCGAGGACAAGGTCTGCATCGGCTTCGTCGCGGGGCTCGACTACACGGACGCGACCTTCTCCGTCCACGACACGCTCCAGGAGTTCAAGACCCACCCATTCGTCCGGAAGATCCTCGAGGGCGGCAAGCGGGTCGGCTGGGGCGCGAAGACGATCCCCTCGGGCGGCTACTGGGCGCTCCCGCGGACGTTCACGGTTCCCGGCATGGTCATGTGCGGCGACGGCGCCGGCATGTGCAACGTGCTCGGAGCTCAAGGGCATCCACTACGCGATGCACGCCGGGATGTACGCGGCGGAGGAGATCGTCGCGGCCCTGAAGCAGGACTCCGTCAACTTCGACGCCTACGACGAGCGGGTCCGCAACAGCGCGATCACCCAGGACCTCTACAAGTGGCGGAACGTCCGTCAGGCCTTCGGGAGGGGCTTCTTCTTCGGCGGCGCGGTCGCGAACATGGCGCTCCTCACGCGCGGCGCCCTGCCGCCCGGCCGCTGGCAGCCAGCACCCCGACTCCGAGGAGGCGATGGAGCCGGACGGCGCGTCCAAGCGCTACCCGAAGCCGGACAACAAGTACACGTTCGACAAGCTCTCGTCGGTGTTCGCCTCCGGCAACGCCACCCGCGACGACGCGCCCAACCACATCAAGGTCCAGCGGCGCGTGCCGCGCGAGGTCGCCGAGACCTGGGTCGCGATGTGCCCCGCGCAGGTCTACGAGATCCCCGAGGACCAGGCGGAGAACGGCGCCGAGGAGATCGACCTGAACATCACGCCGTCGAACTGCGTGCAGTGCGGCGCGATCACCGCCAAGGGCGGCCGCCTGACGCCGCCCGAGGGCGGCGACGGCCCGCTCTACCAGGAGACCTAGCCGCTGCCGAGCTGGGCTCCGCCGGATCATCCGGCTTGTGGGAGGCTGGGCTCGTGGTTCCGGCGGATTTCCACGACTTCTTCGCGGCGATCGCCGCGGCCAGCGGCGCGCTGATCGGGCTCCTGTTCGTCGCGATCTCGGTGGCGCCCGAGCGCACCGTCGGCCCGGAGGCGACCGCGGTTGCCAAGGCGACGGCGGGCCTGGCCTTCGTCGCGTTCACGAACACCCTCGTGGTCGCCCTGCTCGCGTTGATCCCCGGACAGCACATTGGCGTCGCCGCGGTCGTCGTGGCCGTCTGGTCGATCAGCGCGACGCTCGCCCTCTCCGTGCAGATCTTCGTTCGCCGGCGAGCCCAGGAACCCGGATGGCGTTGGGCGGTTCTCTCCGGCGCCTCCCTGCTGGTCTTCGTCGTTCAGTTCGGGTACGGCATCGCGATCCTGGCCACCGCCGACGACCGATCCGCGGTGACCTCGATCGCGGTCATCGGTGTCGTGCTCTCGGCGATCGGCATCGCCCGTGCCTGGGAGCTGCTGGGCGCTGAGACGCTGGGCCTCCTCAACGACTTCCGGCGCTGGCGTAGCTCACGGCGGTAGCTGGAGACCTGACCCAGGGCCGCCGCGACGGGCTCAGACGCCACGCAGCGAAGCGAAGGCAATCAGCGTGCCCGCGGCGACCAGGATGAGCGCCGCGAGCCGCGAGCTGAACAGCGCGGCCCTCGCCATCCGCGTCCGGTAGCGGCGGATCAGGACGAAGCCCGCGATGCCGAGTAGGAGCACAGCCGCGCCCACCGCGAGCTCAGCCCAGTCGAAGAGGGACTCGCGCTTCAGGTCGATGTGGCCGAGGGGGGCAAGCGGCGGGCCGTGCGCCAGGCGGAGCGGCTCGGCTGCGGCGGCCCGCGCTTCGTTGCACCGTGGCGTACCCGTCCCGCACCATCGAGGCGAGCGAGTCAGCCTGCCGCTGCCTGGTGTCGGCCGGGTCCGCATACGGCTGGTCGGCGGAAGGGTCCTGGATCAGGCCCGCGAGCAGCGTCGCCTGGGCGAGGTCGAGCTTCGAGGCATCGACTCCGAAGTAGCGCCTGCTCGCTGCCTCGATGCCGTAGGCGCCGGCGCCGAAGTAGACCGTGTTCAGGTAGTCCTGAAGGATCTGGTCCTTGGAGTACGCCCCCTCGATGCGCAGGGCGATCGCGGCATCGCGGAGCTTCGCCCAGGGGTTGTGGTCGTTGCCGCCGAGGTAGACCAGCTTCGCGAGCTGCTCCGTGATCGTGCTGGCGCCCTGGGCGAGGGAGAAGTGGCTCAGGTCGTAGGGGACCGCCCGCAGGATTCCTATGACGTCGATTCCGTCGTGGCGGTAGAAGCGCTCGTCCTCGGTTGCGACGACCGCCTCACGCATCACAGGCGCGACGGCCGCGAGCCTCACCGGGGTGGCGCCGTTCGCCCGGTCCAGCGCGCGCACGCGCGCACCCAGCCGGCTCACGCTCGGTGCCGTGAGCCAGGCGATCCCGAACGCGATGGCGACGAGGACGATCGCAAGCGGCACGGGGGCTGCGAGCCACGCCAGATGAGATCGCCGCAGTCGTTTCATCAGGGACCGTTTCGGCCCCCCGACTACCGACCGATGCTACTCCGAGCCGCCTAGAGCTCCCGCTCGTAAACGAGCATCACCGGACCGTCGGGCCCGCGCTCGCGGTTGACGAACCCGAGGCGCTCGTACAGGGCACGCGCACCGGTGTCGTCCTCGCTGGTCGCCACCTCGACGTAGTCGGCTCCATGGCTGCGGGCCGCCTCCAAAGCGGCATTCATGAGCGCCAGGCCGAGCCCTCGTCGTCGATGCTCCGGCTGCACATAGAGCTCGGCGATGTAGCACTCGAGCCCACGGGTCCAGATCGAGGGCCGAAAGCGGAGCACGACGAGCCCGCGCGGCTCGCTGCCGCCCAGGAGGACGGCGAAGTCCTCGCCCGCCAGGAGCTCGCGCACGCGGTCAGCGACGGCCGCTGGGCCCGGCGTGATCTCGTCGTACTCCGTGTTGAAGTCGTGCAGGAGCCTGCCGATCACCTCGGCGTCCGCGTCCCCGGCCGAGCGGACGCCGAGGTCGGCCTCGCTCATCCCGTTGCCGGGGCCGGCGCGCTCTCGCGCACGAACGACGCGATCTCCTCGGCCAGGCGCTCCGGCTTGTCCTCCGAGACGAAGGTGCGCGAGTCCTCGATCCGCACGAGGCGCGCGTTCGGGATCTCCTTCGCGAGCCGCTCCGCGAAGCGCAGCTTGAAGAAGCGGTCCTCGGGAGCCCACGCGATCAGCGTCGGGCGATCGAAGCTGCGCAGCTTCTCGGCCGCCTCGATCGTGTAGCGGTTCGAGATCGAGCGCAGGAACTTGATCGTGTCGCGGCGGACGCCGCCGTCGCTGAGATACGGGCGGACCCACGTGTCGAGGACGTCCGGATCGATGTTCTCCGGCGAGATCAGCAGCCCGTACGCCAGCGGCCCGCGCTGCAACGCGCGGAGCCGGATGGGCTGGACGAGCGCGGTCAAGAGCCCCGGGACCTTTGCCGCGTACTGCATGGGCCGGAAGAACGGCGGCAGGAAGTTCTCGTACGCGTCGCAGGGAGTCAGGACCAGCCTGCCCAGCCGCTCCGGATGGCTCGCCGCCACCAGCTGGCAGATCGCGCCGCCGGTGTCGTTGCCGACAAGCGTCACGTCGTCGAGCTCGAGCGCCGCCATGAAGTCGGCGAGGACCCTCGCCACGCCGGGAGGGGTGAGGTCCGCGTCCGCCCTCATCGCCTCGCGGTGGGAGCCGAGTGGCAGGTCCGGGACGACGCAGCGGAACTCGCCGTCGAGGAGTGGCGTGACCTTCCGCCACAGGCTTCCGTCCACCAGCAGGCCGTGGGCGAAGACGATCGTCGGGCCCGATCCGGAGTCGCGGTAGCGGATGGTCCCCGCATCGAGATCGACCCTCTCGGGTGCGGCTGGGGGTGCGGGCATGGCGTCCTCCTCGGAAACTAGGTTACGTACAGCCAGTACGCAAGTAGCATACAGACTGTATGGAAGTGGGGAGCACGCGAAGAACGCAGGCCGAGCGCTCCGGGGCGACGCAGGCGGCGCTGATCTCGACCGCCCGGCGGCTCTTCGCGGAGCGCGGTTACTCCGGTGTGGGCACCGAGGAGATCGTGCGGGCGGCGGGGGTGACCCGCGGCGCGCTTTACCACCACTTCGACGGCAAGGCCGGGCTGTTCCAGGCTGTGTTCGAGCAGATCGAGGCCGAGCTCTCCGAGCGCTTCGCCACGGAGGCACTCTCCGTGCCGGATCCCTGGGAGGCCCTGGTCGCCGGGCTGGAGCTCTTCCTCGATGTCTGCCGCGAGCCGGAGGTCCGCCAGATCGCTCTCCTGGACGCGCCGTCGGTCCTTGGCTGGACGGCCTGGCGGGAGATCGAGTCGCGCTACAGCCTCGGTCTGATTCAGGCCGGGCTCCAGAACCTGATCGACGCCGGCATCGCGGAGCCGCAGCCGATCGACCCGCTCGCGCACGCGATGCTGGGGATGCTGACCGAGGCCGGGCTCTACGTCGCGGGTGCGGACGACGCTGACGCGGCGCGCGACGAGATGGGCCGCGTGCTCCGCGGCACGCTGGAGGGCCTTCGAGCGGGCTGACACGCGCCGCTAGAATCGATTGGGATGAAGTCTGGGATCCACCCCGATTACACGCTCGCCCATGTGCGCTGCTCGTGCGGCAACGAGTTCTATACGCGCTCCACGGAGTCGGAGCTTCACGTGGAGATCTGCTCCGCGTGCCACCCCTTCTACACCGGCAAGCAGAAGCTCGTGGACACCGGCGGCCGGGTCGAGCGGTTCAATCGCCGCGCCGCCCGCAGCCGTAGTTAGGTAAGGCGCGCCCGTGGCAGGGGAGGGCGTGCAGGACGTGCAGGACCTCGAAGTGCCCACCGAGGGCGCGCCCGAGCTGAACGGCCGCCCGCAGCTCGCTGAGGTGCGGATGCCCGACGGGCTGCCGGTCGCCAACCGCGACGCCCCCGTGGGAGGTCAGGCGGTCCTGGAGGGCGTGATGATGCGCGGCGTGTCCACCTGGGCGGTGGCCGTCCGCAAGCCCGACGGCGAGATCCAGGTGAGCTCCGAGCCGCTCGTCGCCTGGGCGAATCGGCACCGGGTGCTCCGCTGGCCGGTGATCCGGGGGGTCGTGGCGCTTGGGGAGTCGCTGAAGATCGGCTTCCGCGCGCTCGCCATCTCTGCCAACGCGCAGATCGAGCCCGAGGAGGGCGAGGAGGAGCCACCGCAGATCGGCGGCTTCACCTGGGGCGCGACGATCGCGCTGTCGCTGATACTGGCGATCGGCCTCTTCTTCGTGGTGCCCGTCGGCGCGACCAGCCTGATCAAGGACCAGCTGGGCTCGTCGGTGCTGTTCTGGCTCGTGGAGGGCGTCATCCGCACCGCCATCTTCATCGGCTACCTCGCCCTGATCAGCCGCCTCAACGACCTGCGGCGGGTCTTCGAGTACCACGGCGCGGAGCACAAGACCATCTCCTGCTTCGAGGCCGGCGACCGGCTCACTCCCGCGCGCGCCGAGCGCTACTCGCGGCTTCACCCGCGCTGCGGCACCAGCTTCCTGCTGGTCGTCATGATCGTCGCGATCTTCGTTTTCGCCCCGCTGGGGCTCCCGGCCTGGTACTGGCTGCTCGCGTCGCGGATCCTCGGCATCCCCCTGATCGCCGGGATCTCCTACGAGGTGATCAAGTGGGCGGGCCGCAACCGCCGCAAGCGCTGGGTGCGGGCGATCATGTATCCGGGGCTGCTGCTGCAGAACCTCACGACGCGCGAGCCCGACCGCGACCAGCTCGCCGTTGCGATCGCCTCCCTGGAGGCCGTGCTGGCGGTCGAGAACCCGGAGCAGGCGGCGCTCGAGAGCGACATCGAGATCGTCGCCTAGCAGTGGTTGAGCGCGGCGACCTTGTCGCCGCAGCAGCGGTGCAGTTAGGCGGCGAAGCCGCCGTCACTGGGTCCTGGTCGCCGCCTTGCAGCGGCTCGCGTCACACTGAATAAATGAACCGCACCTGCCACTGGCGGCGCCGTACGGCGCCGGCCCATCACACGTGATCGATCAACTGGTCGAGCAGATCGAGAACCGCTTCGCGGAGCTCGAGAGGCAGATGTCCGACCCCGAGGTGATCGGGGACCGCGAGCGCTACGCGGAGGTCGGCCGCGAGTACCGCGAGCTCCAGGCCGCGCACGAGCTGGCCGGGCAATACACGCGCCTTCGTGATGACCTCGAGGGCGCACGCGAGTTGCTGGACGAGGACGGGGACGACCCCGAGCTGCGCAAGCTCGTGTCGGAGGCGCCGGACCAGCTCGAGCGGCTCGCGGAGGAGATTCGCCTGGCGATGGTCGAGCGCGACCCCAACGACGACAAGAACGTCCTGGTCGAGATTCGCGCGGGCACCGGAGGGGACGAGGCGGCTCTGTTCGCCGGCGACCTGTTCAAGATGCTCACGCGATACGCCGAGCTGCGGGGCTTCAGCACCGAGGTCCTGTCCTCCTCGCCGGCGGAGGTCGGCGGGTTCAAGGAGGTTACGTTCGCGATCAAGGGCGAGGGGGCCTATTCGATCTTCAAGTACGAGGGCGGGACGCACCGCGTGCAGCGGGTGCCGAAGACGGAGTCACAGGGGCGAATTCACACGTCCACCGCGACGGTGGCGGTGCTGCCCGAGGCCGAGGACGTGGAGGTCGAGATCGAGCCGTCAGATCTCCAGGTCGACGTGTACCGGTCGTCCGGGCCGGGCGGGCAGTCGGTCAACACGACCGACTCGGCGGTGCGCATCACCCACGTCCCGACGGGAATCGTCGTCTCCATGCAGGACGAGAAGTCCCAGCTGCAGAACCGGGAGAAGGCGATGCGCATCCTCCGCGCGCGGCTGTACGAGCAGAAGCTGGCGGCTCAGCAGGCGGAGATCGCCTCGGAGCGGCGCTCCCAGGTGGGGTCAGGCGAGCGCTCCGAGAAGATCCGCACCTACAACTTCCCGCAGGACCGGGTGACCGACCACCGCATCAAGGTGACCGTGAACAACCTGGACGAGGTGCTTGCCGGCAACCTGCGCGAGTTCACGGACGCGCTCGCGGGCGAGGAGAAGCGGCAGCGCCTGGAGGCGCAGACCGCGGAGGCGGCGTCCTGATGCCTGCCGCCGTGGCGGGCCGCGTACGTGAGGCGCTCGAGGCGGCGAGCGACGCCTTCGAGGCCGCCGGTGTCGACACGCCGCGCCTGGACGCCGAGGTCCTGCTCGCGGAGGCGACGGGCTTCGATCGAGCGCAGCTGGCGGCCGAGCCGGAGGCGTCGCTGGACTCCGGCGCCGGGCGCCGGTTTGGCGCGATGGTCCGGCGCAGGGTCCGCCGCGAGCCGGTCGCCTACATCCTGGGCCGCAAGGGATTTCGCCACCTCGACCTCTCGGTCGACTCCCGCGCCCTGATCCCCCGGCCGGAGACCGAGCTCCTCGTCGAGATCGCGGTCGAGCTCGAGCCGCGCTCCGTGCTCGACGTCGGCACCGGGTCGGGAGCCGTCGCGCTGGCGGTCGCTGACGAGATTCCGAACGCTCAGGTGACCGCCACCGACACCTCGGAGGACGCCCTGGTGCTCGCCCGCGAGAACGCCGCGCGGCTCGGGCTCGCCGATCGGGTCGCCTTCGAGCGGGGCACGGTGCCTTCGGGCAGGCGGTTCGACCTCGTCGTCGCCAACCTGCCCTACGTGCGCGAGGGCGATCTGGCTGCACTGGAGCCCGAGATCACCGAATACGAGCCGCGCCAGGCCGTGGTGGCGGGCGAGGACGGCCTCGAGGCCATCGCCGCGGTTGCCGCTGCTTCGAGCGCCGCCCTGACCGACGCGGGCGCCATTGCGCTCGAGGTCGGCGCCGGGCAGGCCGGCGCGGCCGCCGAGCTACTCCTCGACCTCGGGTTCGGGCAGGTGGAGGGACGCCAGGACCTGGCGGGCATTCCCCGCGTAGTGCTCGGTCGCATGGCGGCCTGATGGTCGTCTCCGTCGCCCGCGATGGCGGGCAGGCGGCCAGGAAGGCGCTCGAGCGCTGCATCGGCGACGGCGGGGTGGTTGCGTTCCCGGCCGACACTCTGTACGGCCTGGCCTGCGACCCGCTGCGCCGCGATGCCGTCGAGCGCATCCACGCGCTCAAGGGCCGGGACGACGGCAAGCCCTCGGCGGTGATGTTCTTCGCCCCGCTGGCGATGAGGGAGATCCTGTCGGCGCTCGGCCCTCGCACCCGTGAGGCGCTCGGCGCGCTACTGCCGGGCCCGGTGACGGCTGTCGTGGCCAACCCCGAGCACCGTTACCCGCTCGCCTGCCGGGAAGACCCGGAGCGCCTGGGGCTGCGGCTGATCGAAGGCCCTCTCGCCGGAGCTCGCTGCGCGCTCTTCCAGACCAGCGCCAATCGCAGCGGCGAGCGGGCGCCGGGCCGCTTCGAGGACGTGGCCCCCGGCATCCTCGCCGGCGCGGACCTGGCGATCGACGGCGGCGAGCTCGGGGGCGAGCCGTCGACCGTGGTGGACCTCACCGCGCTGGACGACGGGGGCACGTGGGAGGTATTGCGCGACGGCGCCCTCGGCCGCGACGAACTCAACGAGCGCCTCCGCGGCATCGAGTGAGCATTTATGGCTGCTATAGCGGCCCTGAGTGCACACTTACGATCCGGGCGCTGCCCTCGATGCCCGTTCGTTCGCGGCTACGAGTCGCTGACGGCTGACCGCGCCGCGTCCATCGCCTGCTCGACCGTCGGGTAGACCTCGATGCGAAAAGCCAACTCGTCTTTGAGCTCCCAGACCTGCACCACCCGCTGCTCGGTCTCGATGCCCGTGGTTCTCCCGCGTGTGTGAAGGGTGGTCGGAATGACCACGCGGTCACCGACCTCGATGAAATCGTCTGCCTCGAACCAAACCCGATCCATCGCCTCGTAGAACGAGGAGAAGTAGCGCCGGACCCCCTCCTCGCCTCGATACGTGTCCGGCTCCGCGGCCATGCTCGGCGGGGTGGTGAGCTCGAACTCGGGGTGGACGAACGGCAGTAGCGCCTCCACGTCGCCGTCTTGGAGCGCCTCGAATCCATCGCGTGCCAGCTGCAGGTTCCCTCCGGTCACGGGCTGAAGTATTGCCCGCCAGGGCCGTTGCTATCGTCGGGATCGATGCCCGACCTACCCGACGACTTCCAGACCGCGCCCCTCGCCGAGGTCGACCCGGCGATCGCCGAGGTGCTGCGGCGGGAGCTACATCGCCAGCAGAACACGCTGGAGATGATCGCGTCGGAGAACTTCGTCCCGCAGGCCGTGCTGGACGCAGCGGGATCGGTTCTGACCAACAAGTACGCGGAGGGCTATCCCGGGCGGCGTTACTACGGTGGCTGCGAGGAGGTCGACGTGGCCGAGCAGCTCGCGATCGACCGCGCCCTGGAGCTCTTCGGGGCCGAGCACGCCAACGTCCAGCCTCACGCCGGCGCCCAGGCCAACAACGCCGCCTACATGGCGGTCCTGGAGCCGGGCGACACGATCATGGGCATGGCCCTGGACCACGGCGGGCACCTGACCCACGGAATGAAGCTCAACCTGTCGGGCAAGCTCTACAACGTCGTCGCCTACCACGTGCGTCGCGAGGATTACCTCTGCGACATGGATGAGGTCGAGCGGCTGGCGCAGGAGCACCGGCCCAAGGTGATCGTCGCCGGCTGGTCCGCCTATCCCCGGCATCTTGACTTCGCGGCGTTCCGCGAGATCGCCGATTCCGTCGGCGCCAGGCTCATGGTCGACATGGCTCACTTCGCCGGGCTGGTCGCGGCCGGCGAGCACCCGAGCCCGGTCCCGTACGCGGACATCACCACGACCACGATCCACAAGACCCTCGGCGGCCCGCGCAGCGGCATGATCCTCTGCAAGGAGGAGCTGGCCAAGGACATCGACCGCTCCGTGTTCCCCGGCACCCAGGGCGGCCCCCTGATGCACATCATCGCCGCCAAGGCCGTGGCGCTCGGGATCGCGCAGTCCGAGCCCTTCAGGGCCCGCCAGCGCCAGACCGTGGCCAACGCGAGGGCCTTCGCCGACGAGCTGATCTCGGGCGGCATCGACGTGCTCACGGGCGGGACGGACGTCCACCTGGTGCTGGTCGACCTCGGCCCGACCGGGCTCGACGGCAAGACGGCCGAGAGCCGGCTCGAGGAGGTCGGCATCACGGTGAACCGCAACGCGATCCCCTTCGACGAGCGCCCGCCGATGAATCCGTCGGGCCTGCGCATCGGTACGCCGGCGCTCACCACGCGCGGCCTCAACGAGGACGATCTGCGGGAGATCGCCCGGGTCATCAGCATCGCCCTCTCGGACCGCTTCGACGCCGAGAAGGACTCGCTCTCCGAGCGCACCGGCGCGCTGATGGAGCAGTACCCGCTCTACCCGCAGCTCTCCGCGACGCCGGTCTAGTTCGCTTAACGCGACAATATGGCCATGCCCGGGATTGGGGAGACCCTACGGGAGGCCCGCACGGCGGCCGGCATCCAGCTCGACGACGCCGAGCGGACGATCCGGATCAGGATCCGCTACCTCGACGCGCTCGAGAACGAGGAGTGGGCCGTCCTTCCGGGTGACGCCTACGTTCGCGGCTTCCTCCACACCTACGCCGACTTCCTCGGCCTCGACGGCGCGGCGCTCGTGAACGAGTACGACCGCCAGGAGGTCCCGGCACAGGCGGAGCGCCCGATGGACGCGCCCTTCGAGCCGCCACGCCAGATGAACGGCGGCAGCCCCACCATGCGCCGGCTCGGCTGGGGCGCGATCTTCGTGGCGGCCGCCCTCGCCGCCCTCTTCATCGTCCTCGGGATCACCGGCGGCTCGAGCGAGAGCCCGAAGAAGCAGCATCACCAACACCACCGTGGCGGCGACAAGCAGGGCTCGGCTCAGACCTCGACGACCACGACGACGACCCCGTCCGAGGCGACGGTGTCGCTGACCCCCACCGGGACGGTGTGGGTGTGCCTGGTCGACCAGTCCGGGAAGCCACTGGTCAACGGCGAGACCCTCACAACGGGTGACACCCGCGGGCCCTTCAAGGCCCGAGACATGCAACTCACGCTCGGGAACGGCGAGATCCAGGTCAAGCTGGACGGCAAGCAGGTGTCGATTCCCTCGGCCGCGAACCCGGTGGGCTTCGACCTGACGCCGCAGGGGGCGAAGCCCCTTTCCACCGCCGACAGCCCGACGTGCGCATAGCGGGCGGCATGCCCCTGCAGACCGACCTCGACCGAGTGCCCCTCGGGGACGGGCCGACCCCGGTCCGTGAGCTCACTGGACTGGGGGCGAGCAGCGGCGAGGCCCCGGTCTGGATCAAGGACGACGGCGCGTACAGCCGGGTCGGAGGCAACAAGGCGCGCAAGCTCGAATGGCTCCT
The DNA here is from genome assembly GCA_963710955.1 of uncultured Actinomycetes bacterium. Taxonomy (GTDB): domain Bacteria; phylum Actinomycetota; class Thermoleophilia; order Solirubrobacterales; family 70-9; genus AC-56. Next base: position 368,083 of record CAVQCK010000001.1, read on the forward strand.
GGCCGACGCGCGGAGACGCGGCAAGAGCACGATCCTGACCGGAGGCGCGGCCGGGACCAACCACGGCCTGGCGACGGCGGTCTTCGCGCGCCGGCTCGGCATGCGGACGGTGCTCGTCCTGGCCCCGCAGCCGGAGACCGATCACGTCCGCGCCCAACTCACGCGGCTCCGCGCCTCGGGCGCGGAGATCCACATCGCCCCGGGCTTCTACACCTCGTTTCTGCTCGCCGCGTGGCTGACCGCCGCGGAGGCCGGACCCGGGCTGCGAACGCCGTACCTCATCCCCCCGGGAGGGTCGACGCCTCTCGGCTGCGTCGGCTACGTTCGCGCCGCCCTGGAGCTGCACGACCAGGTCGTCGCGGGCGAGCTGCCGGAGCCATCCCACATCGTCGTCGCCCTGGGGAGCGGCGGCACCGCCGCGGGCCTGCTCGCCGGCATCCGCCTCAGCGGGCTGCGGTCGCGCCTGCTCTGCGTCGTCGTGAGCGACGCGATCCGGCAGGAGGCCCGCCGCGTCGCGCGCCTTGCTCGCCGGACGCTCCGGCTCCTCGCCGAGCACGGCACGCCCGCACCCGCGGCCACGGCAGCCGGCACGCTGAAGCTCGAGCGGGGCTGGCTCGGGCCCGGCTACGGCCGTTCCACCCCGGAGTCGGAGCAGGCGATGGAGCTCCTCGAGCGCGAGCGAGTGACGCTCGATCCGGTCTACACGGCGAAGGCGGTCGCCGCGCTCCTTGGCCTGAACGCGAGGGGAGCATTCGGCGACGGCCCGGTCCTGTACTGGCACACGTACAGCCCGCCAGAGGACGGAAACCCGGTCGCCCCCGGACGCGAAGCGGAGGAGGCGACCGGTTGAATATCTGGGTTGACTGCACCGCCGCCGCGCACCCGCTCGTGCTGCGGCCGATCATCGAGCGGCTGCAGGCGCGCGGGCATCACGTCCGGGTGACGGCCAGGGAGTACGGGCAGACCCTGGGCGTGCTCGACCGCCTCGGGATCCCGTACGAGGCCGTGGGACGCCATGCCGGCGCGTCCGTGGCGCGCAAGGCGGGCGCGGTCGCCTCACGCAGCGTCTCGCTGGCGCGCTGGGCGCGGCCGCAGCGCTTCGAGCTCGCGCTCGGTCACGGCTCGGTCGACTTGGGCGTCGTCTCGGCGCTCCTCCGGATTCCCTCGGTGCAGATGCAGGACTACGAGCACGCGGGCCTCCAGCGGCAGGTCGCCTTCAGGGTCGCGCGTCGCGTGCTCGTCCCGGACGCCATCCCGCCCGACGCGATGCGGCGCGCGGGAGCGAACCCGGACAAGCTGTTCCGCTACCCGGGGCTGAAGGAGGACTACTACCTCGCCGACTTCGAGCCGGACCGCGCGGTCCTCGACGAGCTCGCGATCGGCTCGGATCGAGTGCTCGTCGTGATGAGGCCGTCTCCCGAGACGTCCGCCTACCACGCGGCCAATCCGCTCGAGGAGCAGGTGCTCGACCGCCTCGCTCAAGGCGAGGACGTCACCTGCGTCGTGATCCCGCGGACCGACGCCCAGGCGGAGCGGATTCGCGCCCGCGCGGCGGCGAACCTCATCGTCCCCGACCGGGCGATCGACGCCCAGAGCCTGATCGCGTTCGCGGACCTCGTCGTGAGCGCCGGCGGCACCATGAACCGCGAGGCCGTCGCCCTGGGAACCCCCGCCTACACGATCTTCAGCGGCCGCATGGGCGCCGTGGACGAGCAGCTGATCGCCGAGGGGAGGCTCATCCCGCTCCGCGATCCCGGCGAGCTCCTTCTGGCGAAGCGTGATGCCGGCCCGGGCCCGCGGGCGCCGCAGGATCCGAACCTGCTCGTCGACGCGATCCTCGGAGCCGTGGGGACCGGGCGCTAGTCTCGCCGCCGGAGAGGCCCATTGTTCGTCAACGGAAGACCGGCGGAGATCTACGCGCTCTACGCGTTCGCGGTCGCCGCGGTCCTCGCCTGGGTGCTGGTTCCCGCGACCGAGAAGCTCGCGCGTCGCATCAACGCGATCGACATCCCGAACGAGCGCAGCCTCCACGTGACCCCGACGCCCAAGCTCGGCGGGCTCGCGATGCTGGTCGGCGTCGTGGCGGCCGGGCTCCTGTTCCTGCCGTGGGCCCCGGTCACCAGGGCCATCCTCGCCGGCGCGATCCTGATTGCGCTAGTGGGCGTGCTCGACGACGTCTTCGACCTGCCCCCCGGCGTCAAGCTGATCGGCCAGACCGTGGCGGCGATGATCCCCGTGTTCAGCGGGGTGACCGTGGCGGACTTCACGCTGCCGTTCGTCGGCGGAGTTGACCTGACTCACGTCCTGTTCCACAACGTCCCGCTGCTCGGCAGGGTGACCGTCGGCCAGATCCTCACGGTCATCGGCTTCGTCGCGGTGATGAACGTCATCAACTTCATCGACGGCGTGGACGGGCTGGCCGCCGGCGTCTGCCTGATCTCGGCCGTGACCCTCTCGATCATCGCCCTGTCGCTGGACCGCCCGGGCGCCGGGGTGCTGGCGGCGCTCACCGCCGGCGCTGCGCTCGGCTTCCTGCGACACGGCTTCCCGCCCGCCTCGAGCTTCATGGGGGACACGGGCTCCAACCTCCTCGGCTACCTGCTGGCGGCGGTCACGGTCCTGGGATCCCTGAAGACCAACGCCGTCGTCGCGCTGTTCTTCCCCCTGTGCGTCCTCGCCGTGCCGATCCTGGACTCGGGCTTCGTGATCGCAAAGCGGATCAAGCACCGGCAGCCGATCTACGCCGCCGACCGATCCCACTTCCATCACCGCATGGCCAACATCGGCTTCTCGCAGCGCCGCACGCTCGCCTATCTCTACGGGTGGGCGCTGGTGTTGGCCGGCCTGGCGCTCGCGCTGCGCTTCGTGCCGTACAGCGACAACCATGGCCACTTCGACCCGCTGTGGACGATCGTGATGGCGGTCTTCGGCATCGCGGCAGTGGCCGCGAGCGTCTACCTGCTCCTCGCGCTCGAGATCCTGAAGCTGCGAATGTCGAGGTTCCGCGAGCTGGTGGGCCTCGGGGTGCCCGTCTCAGGCCCCGAGGAGGTGGACTCGGGCGTCGCCCGCGAGCTGGAGACGGGCACCTTCCCGGCCGTCGATCCCGAGACCGGCGAGTTCATGGCGGTCGATCGCGACGGCTGACGCGTGGCCCATGGGTGTGCCGAAGGGCACTAGGACCCCGTATCGGCCGCCCTCGGTTTTGGATATATTCGCGCAGCCGCCTGGCACCGGCGTCCGCCGGACCTGCGCGGCTATCTCTTCCTTTGGAGCGGTTCCTATTGTTTCGTCCCGATTTCGAGACCCCAAATGACCGAGACCCCGCCTGGGGGGGCGGATGCCGCAGCGGCCGGAGCCATGCTCATCGCCGCGATGCTGGTTTGCGGTGCGGCAGGGTACGGGCTCGGCTATGTCGTGGGCCTTGCGGTCCCACTCGGACTCGCCGGCCTCTTCGTGGGGCTCGTCGTGGGGTTTGCCCTTGTCTACGCTCGCTTTAGACGGATCTAGGACCGTTCCCAGCCGAGGACGGGCCGGGGCGGCGCTGAGGTACGCGGATCTCGGACTGCTTGTCCTTGCGCTGCCCGCCTTCGTCGTCGCGGGCTGGCCCCTCCTGGGCTACGCGGTTGCCGCCGCCGCGTGGCTCGCGGGGCGCGGAATCGAGTACGCCGCCAAGCGACGCGCCACCCGCTCGCTCGCCGGTGGAGACCGCCGAACCGCCCTCGGCACGATGGCCGTGGCAACCCTCGGCCGGGTCTGGTTGATCACACTTTCCGTGCTCGTCGTCGGCCTCGCCGAGCGCGAGGCCGGGCTCGCCGCCGCGCTTCTCAGCCTCGCCATGTTCACGCTGTACATGGTCTGCAAGGTCGTGGAGCACGTCCTGTACCCCGAGGAGAGCCAGGGATGAGGACCCGCACGAAGGTCCTGATCGCCGTGGGCTCGTACGTCGTCGCCCTGATCGTGCTCGCCGTCGCCTTCGGCAGCGCGGGCAAGAACGACCAGTTCCAGCCTCAGAACGAGTTCAAGCTGCCGTCGTGGGTCGAGATCAAGGTCTTCGGCGTCGACATGTCCATCAACCGGGCGGTCCTCTACCTCTTCCTGGGCACGATGCTCACGATCGGGACGATGTCCTGGATCGCGCGGCGGATGCAGCAGAAGCCCAACCGGGTCCAGATGGCGGTCGAGACCGCCTATGACCTCACCCACGACAACATCGTCGGCCAGAACCTCGAGGGCAAGTACGCGACGAAGTGGTTCCCGTTCTGCGCCACGCTGTTCTTCTTCATCTGGTTCGCGAACATGCTCGGCTACGTCCCGCTTCCGACGAACACCGAGGAGACGGTGAACATCTTCGGGCTCGCGGTGCCGACGTTCTCCCTCTACGCGGCGACGGCCAACATCTCGATACCGCTGATGCTCACGATCATGGTCTGGTTCTCGTACAACATCGAGGGGATCAGGTCGCACGGGTTCTTCGGCTACTTCAAGACCTGGCTGCCGCCCGGTCTCGAGGACATGAACCCGTTCGGCAAGGCCGCGATCTTCGGGATCGAGGTCATTTCGCACTTCGTCCGTCTGATCTCGCTCTCCGTACGACTCTTTGCCAACGTCCTCGCCGGTCACCTGCTCATCCTGTTCATGGCGGGTGGCCTGGCCGTCCTGCTCGGGCTGGCGGCTCTGGGCGCCCTGACCTTCCCGATGGCGTTTGCCTTCTACATCTTCGAGGTGGTTCTGATCGCCACCCTGCAGGCATTCATCTTCTCGATCCTCACCGCTATTTACCTGGGAGGCGCGACCTCCGCGAGTCACTGAGATGCGTCAAGAGACAAAAGGAGTTCACTAATGGTTGACCCACTAGCCGCATCGAGCGGCGTCACCGACACCGGGATCACCGATGCCGGCAAGGCGATCGCGCTCGGCATCGGGGCCGGGCTCGGCTCAATCGGCGCCGGAATCGGCATCGGCTTCATCTTCGGCAAGGAGATCGAGTCCGTTGCCCGACAGCCCGAGATGAAGGACGAGCTGCAGGCGATCCGCTGGCTCGGCTTCGCGCTCACCGAGGCTGTCGCCTTCTACACGTTCATCTTCGGCCTGATCGCCTTCTTCCTCTAGGCCGGCTTGGGGGCGATCGATCAGATGACGGCAGCGATTCCACTCGCAAGCGGGAGCGGCAACTTCCTCGTCTCGCCCGCCCTGGGGCTGATGATCTGGACCCTGCTCGCGTTCGGGCTGACGCTGTTCGTCCTCTCCCGAGTCGCGCTGCCGCGGATCGGCGAGGCGCTTGAGAAGCGCGCCAACGCCATCCGGGACAGCATCGACGCGGCTGAGGCGCAGCGTGCCGAGGCGGACAAGCTGCTCGGCGAATACCGCGAGCGCCTCAAGGAGGCCCGAGAGCAGGCGGACGACATCGTCGTGCGTGCCCGCAAGGCCGCCGAGGCCGCCGAGACGGAGGCGGCGGCGTCCGGCCGCGAGAAGCGCGAGGAGCTGGTCGCCGCGGCGCGCCGCGACATCGAGCTCGAGACCAAGCGCTCGCTGGACCGCATCCGCAAGGAGGTCGCCGACCTGACCGTGCTCGCGACCGAGAAGGTGACTCGCAAGACGCTCGACGCCGACGACCACAAGCGCCTGATCGACGACGCCCTGAAGGAAGTTGACTTCTCGGCCCTGTCGCCTACGGGTGTGTCGGAGGATCAGTGACCCCGTCCCGAGAACACCCCCGCGGCGCGGACGCGGGAGCAGCATGGAAAAGCCATCGCCCGCAGGGCGATGGCAATAGGTGTGGGCGGGAGCGGAGCAGGGGCGGGGATTTGTGATGGAGGAGATCGCTCGCGTATACGCCGAGGCGCTGTTCGACGTCGCCAAGGACAAGGGGAAGCTGGACGAGATCCACGAGCAGCTCGGCCAGGTCGCTGACGCGATCGCTGACAACCGTGATTTGCAGGTGTTTTTGTTCAGCCCCTACTTCTCCTCGTCCGAGAAGCGCGAGGGCATCAGCCGGGTCGTCTCTGGGGGGGACCCGGAGCTCGTCAACTTCCTCGAGCTGCTGGCGGAGAAGCACCGGATGCCGGCGATCGTCCGGATCCGGCGCCGGTTCGACGAGATGTGGGCCAAGGAGGAGCGGCGCCTCGAGGTGAAGCTGACGAGCGCGGTCGATCTGCCCCCAGATCTGGTCGACGAGGTCGGGAAGCAGATCGAGAAGCAGACCGGCCAGACCATCGAGCTCGAGACCGACGTCGACGAGAACGTGCTCGGGGGGATCGTGCTGCAGGTTGGCAACATGGTCCTGGACGCGAGCGTTCGCAACAAGCTGGAGAGACTTAGGAAAGAAGTCGCTAAAGCGGCATAGATGTGGTGAGGGGCCTTAGCCCCGAAACTGGCATGTAAGGCCGCCGAAGGCGGCCGCAAGAGATTCAAGGAGCTAGGCAAACGCAGCACGAAGGCCGCCGAAGGCGGCCGCAAGAGATTCAGAAGATCAAGGAGCTGACTGAGTTGGAGATCAAGCCGGACGAGATAGCGAGCATCCTGCGGGAGCGCATCGAGGGCCTGGAGACGGAGGGCGCCGACCTCGCCGAGGTGGGCACCGTCCTCTCGGTCGCGGACGGCATCACCCGTGTGCACGGGCTCGACAACTGCATGTCGCTCGAGATGCTCGACCTGCCCCACGACGTGACCGGGCTCGCGCTGAACCTCGAAGAGGACAACGTCGGCGTCGTGATGTTCGGCGACTGGGACAAGATCGTCGAGGGCGACACCGTCAAGCGCACGGGCAAGCTGCTCGAGATCCCTGTCGGTGAGGGGCTGCTCGGCCGGATGGTCGACCCACTCGGCCGGCCGCTCGACGACAAGGGAGACATCTCTTCGAGCGAGACGCGCCCCGCCGAGTTCAAGGCCCCCGGCGTCGTCCAGCGCCAGCCGGTCACGACACCGGTCCAGACGGGACTGAAGGCGATCGACGGGATGATCCCGATCGGCCGCGGCCAGCGGGAGCTGATCATCGGCGACCGCCAGACCGGGAAGACGTCGGTCGCGATCGACACGATCATCAACAACAAGGACAAAGACCTCGTCTGCATCTACGTGGCGATCGGGCAGCGCATGTCGACGGTCGTCCAGGTGATGGAGATGCTCGAGGAGAACGGCGCGATGGAGAACACGATCATCGTCGCCGCCGCCGCCGACGAGGCCGCGCCGATCAAGTACATGGCGCCCTACGCCGGCTGCGCCATGGGCGAGCACTTCCTCTACAACGGCCGCGACGCGCTCTGCGTCTACGACGACCTGACGAAGCACGCCTACGCCTACAGGCAGATGTCGCTGCTGCTCCGTCGCCCGCCGGGCCGCGAGGCCTACCCGGGCGACGTCTTCTACCTGCACTCGCGCCTGCTGGAGCGGGCCGTGCGGCTGAACGAGGAGCTCGGCGGTGGATCGCTCACCGCGCTCCCGATCATCGAGACGCAGGCGAACGACGTGTCGGCGTACATCCCTACCAACGTCATCTCGATCACCGACGGCCAGATCTTCCTGGAGGCCGACCTCTTCTACAAGGGGACGCGCCCGGCGATCAACGTCGGCATCTCGGTTTCGCGGGTGGGTGGCAACGCGCAGACGAAGGCCATGAAGAAGGTGGCCGGAAAGCTGCGGCTCGACCTCTCCCAGTACCGCGACCTCGAGGCGTTCGCGCAGTTCGGCTCCGAGCTGGACCCCGAGACGCAGCGGGCCCTGGCCCGCGGCGAGCGGCTCGTCGAGATGCTGAACCAAAAAGAGCGCAAGCCGCTGTCGGTGGCCGACCAGGTTGCCTCGATCTACGCCGGCACGGGCGGCTACCTGGACCGCATCAAGACCGACCGCGTCCAGGAGTTCCTCGACCGGCTGCTGTCGGGACTCCACTCCGGCAGAAGCGACCTGATGCAGGGGATCAACGAGTCAGGCCAGCTCTCCGACGAGGACGAGACAGCGCTTGGGGACGCGATCGCGGAGGCCATCGACGACTTCGGCCCCAACTTCGACGAGGAGGGCAACCCCCTCGAGGAGGGCGAGTCCGACCGGGTGCGCGACCACCGCGAGGAGTCCGAGGGCGAAGGTGACGGCGAGGACAAGACCGAGGCTCAGGACGAGGAGTCCGAGCGCGAGGAGGTCCCCGCATAGCCACCCAGAAGGAAGTCAAGAACCGCATCGCCTCGGTCAAGAACATCCACAAGATCACTCGGGCGATGGAGATGGTGGCCGCGGCGCGCCTGCGGCGCGCCGAGCAGAGGATCGCCGCGCTGCGCCCGTACGCACAGGCGATCCGCAAGATGGCGCGTCAGGTCTCCGAGTCGGCCGTCGGCATCGTGCCGCGGATTCCGCTGCTGGAGGAGCGCGAGACCACGGACACCGTCGGCCTGCTGCTCGTCACCGGCGACCGTGGCCTGGCCGGCGCCTTCAATACGCAGATCATCCGCGAGGGTCTGCGGCTCAAAAGCGACTTCACCGCGGAGGGATCGAAGGTCGTGTTCTCGGTCGTGGGGCGCCGCGGCAACTCGACGATGCAGTTCCGGGGCGAGGACGTCTCGCACTCCTACGTGGGCTTCACGGATCGCCCCGCGTTCGCCAACGCGCGCGAGATCTCGCAGGACCTGATCCAGGGCTACATCGACGGCGACATCGACCGGGTGGACCTCGTCTACAACCGGTACGTGTCGCCGCTGACCCAATACGTGCGGCGTCAGACGCTGCTGCCGCTCGAGGCGGCGGAGGTGTACGGCGAGGGGCTGCCGGACCCCGAGGAGCCCGCCGACGAGGACCTGGCCGAGGCTCACATGAAGGGCTCGTGGTTCTACGAGCCGGAGCCCGAGGAGCTCTTGCCGATGCTGTTCGAGGAGTACGCGTCGCTTTCGGTCTACCGGGCGCTGCTCGAGTCGGCGGCGTCGGAGCACGGCGCGCGGATGACCGCCATGCGCAACGCGGCGGAGAACGCGCAGGACATGATCTCGAGCCTCACCCTGGAGATGAACCGGGTTCGGCAGGCGGAGATCACTCAGGAAATCTTGGAAGTCGTAGCCGGAGCGGAAGCGCTCGGATAAGGAGATAAATGGCTGAGAGCAACGGAAACGGTCAACGGGTCGGGTCGGTCGAGCAGGTGCTGGGCGTCGTCGTCGACGTCGTCTTCCCCGACGAGGACCTGCCCGAGATCTACCACGCCCTCAAGATCGAGGTCCCCGAGGGCGACGGCCGCGATGCGATGGACCTCGTGCTCGAGGTGCAGCAGCACCTGGGCGACGATCGGATCAAGGCCGTGGCCATGGACGCCACCGACGGTCTGCGTCGCGGCGACAGGGTCGTCGACACCGGCGGCCCGATCACGGTGCCCGTGGGCGACGAGACGCTCGGCCGGCTCTTCAATCTGCTGGGTGAGACGATCGACGAGGGCGAGCCCGTCAAGGGCGACACCCGCTGGCCCATTCACCGCCCGGCGCCCGACGTGGAGGACCTCACCCCGACTCAGGAGATGCTCGAGACGGGCATCAAGGTCGTCGACCTCCTGGCCCCGTACGCGAAGGGCGGCAAGGTCGGGCTGTTCGGCGGCGCCGGCGTCGGCAAGACGGTCCTGATCCAGGAGCTGATCCGCAACATCGCCGAGGAGCACGAGGGCCGGTCGGCCTTCTGCGGCGTCGGCGAGCGCTCCCGCGAGGGCAACGATCTCTGGCTCGAGATGAAGGAGTCGGGCGTCCTCGAGCGGACGATGCTGGTGTTCGGCCAGATGAACGAGCCGCCGGGCGCCCGCCTGCGGGTCGCGCTGTCCGGCCTGACGATGGCGGAGTACTTCCGTGAGGAGGGCGGCCAGGACGTGCTGCTCTTCATCGACAACATCTTCCGCTTCGTCCAGGCCGGCTCCGAGGTGTCGGCGCTGCTCGGCCGCATGCCCTCGGCGGTCGGCTACCAGCCCACCCTCGAGACGGAGATGGGCGAGCTCCAGGAGCGGATCACCTCGACTCAGCAGGGCTCGGTGACGTCGATTCAGGCGATCTACGTGCCGGCCGACGACCTGACCGACCCGGCGCCCGCGTCCGTGTTCGCGCACCTCAACGCGACCACGACGCTGTCGCGGCAGATCTCCGAGAAGGGGATCTACCCGGCCGTGGACCCGCTGGACTCGACTTCGACGATCCTCAAGCCGGAGATCCTGGGCGAGGAGCACTACCGCACCGCGACCGAGGTCCAGGAGGTCCTGCAGCGCTACCGGGAGCTCCAGGACATCATCGCGATCCTCGGAATCGAGGAGCTCTCGGACGAGGACCGGTTGACGGTGAACCGGGCCCGGAAGATCGAGCGCTTCCTCTCGCAGCCGTTCTTCGTCGCGGAGGCGTTCACGGGCCGCGACGGCATCTACGTCCCGGTAGCGGAGACGGTCCGGGGCTTCCGCGAGATCCTCGACGGCGAGCACGACGACCTGCCCGAGCAGGCCTTCTACATGAAGGGCACCATCGACCAGGTCGTCGAGGACGCCCGCAGCGAGGGCCGCGAGGCGAAGCCCGACGACGAGGCGGAGTCAGAAGAGGACGATCGCTCCGACACCGAAAGCGCGGAGTCAGAGGACTCCTAGCGCGTGGCCGACGACCGGCACACTCTCGATGCCCAGGTGCTGACGCCCGAAGGCGAGGTGTTCAGCGGCGACCTGACGCAGCTCTCGACCCGGACCGCCGTGGGCGAGGTGGGCATTCTGGCCCGGCACGCCCCGATGGTCGCTCGCCTGGTCCCGGCTGAGCTTCGCCTTCACACGCCCGACGGCGAGGTGCAGCGCTACGCCCAGGGCGAGGGCTGGCTCGAGGTGTTCGCCAACCGCGCCCGGGTGCTGATCGCCGAGGCCGTTCCGCCGGATCAGCTCGAGGCGGGAGAGCTCCGCGAGCGGCTCGAGGAGGCCGAGCGGCGCCTGAGCGACGCGGAGGAGGGCTCCGCGGCGCACGAGCTCGCCGAGCGTGAGAAGGCGCGGGTCCAGGCCTTCCTGGAGATCGCCGAACGCAGCTCGTCGTAGCCTTTCGCGTGTGCAAGCCCGCGCGCTGACCGAAGAGCTGATCGCGTACGACACCTCCACCGAGGAGGGCATCAAGCTCTGCGCCGGGTTCGTAAAGGGCTGGCTGGACGCGCGCGACATCACCGCCGAGCAGATGGGAGTCCGCGGCCTGCCGGTCACGGTCGCCGAGGTTGGCCCCGCGGACGGCAAGCCGGTGCTCCTTCTCCACGGCCACCTCGACGTGGTTCCGGGCCGGCAGGAGCAGTTCATTCCCCGCATCGAGGGCGATCGCCTCTACGGCCGCGGGGCCTACGACATGAAGGGTGCGCTCGCCTGCCTCCTCCTGGCCCTGGCCGACCTGAGGTCACAGGACCAGGTTCGCGTCCGCCTGGGCATCGTCCCCGACGAGGAGTCCGAGGAGGAGACCGACCGCGGCGGGGACCGCCTGGTGGAGGCCGGCTTCGTCGGCGACTTCGCGATCACCGGCGAGCCGACGGACCTCAACGTGGGCGTCGCTGCGAAGGGCGTGCTCGCCATGCGCCTGCTGGTCAGCGGACGCGCCGCGCACGGCGCCACGCCCTGGCTGGGCGAAAACGCGATCCTCCGTGCGTACGAGGTGTTCCGTGAACTCGAATCGCTACCGTTTGCGGGCCAAAGCTCGGAGCTCTTCGATCGGCCGTCGATCAACCTCGGTCGCATCTTGGGCGGCGACGCTCTGAACAAGGTTCCCGATTCCTGTGTCATCGATGTCGACGTGCGCTACCTGCCCGAGCAGGATCCCGGCGAGATACTCGCTCAAGTTCGCGGGCTCCAGGGGACCCGTGTGATCTCGACCTTCTCCCGTCCGCCCGCCGAGGTGGACCCGGAATTGCCTTACGTCCTCGCCCTGCGGGACGCCGCCGGCGCTGAAGGCGACGGAACCTCGCGCGGCGTCGTCGGCCGCGACGGCGCCTCGGACGCGGTCTCCTTCCTGCGAGCCGGCGTCCCGGCCGTGGAGTACGGGCCGATCGGCGGCGGTCACCACGGCCCCGAGGAGTGGGTCTCGGTGCCCTCGCTGGAGAGGTACCGCCGCTCGATCGTTGAATTCGTCAACAGCGTTCCCGGGATCACCAGATGACCGATCGAGACGACGAGAAGACTCCGCATGAGCTCGACGAGAACGCGGACGGCACCGAGTCGGAGGACGCCACCATCCCGGCGACCTGGGCCGGCCGCCAGCGGAGCTCGTCCGAGGACGCCGGCGAGCACCCGCAGCTCTCCGAGGACGAGCCGGCCGAGGACGGGGACGAAGGGGAGGAAGGCCCCGACGGCGACGAGGAGCCTCAGGAGGACGCGCCGCAGGCCGAGGAGGCTGGTGGCGAGGAGCCCCAGGCCGAGGGGGCCGACGAAGAGCCGCAGGACGAAGAGCCGCAGGACGAGCCCGGAGAAGCCGACGAGGGGCCGGAGGAGGAGGGCGGCCCCGACACCGAGGAGCGGCTCGCCCAAGACACGGTCGAGACGGACACGCTTTCGCTCGGCGATCGAGAGGCCGCTCGCGAGGCGGCTCTTGCCGGGCTACGGGCCAGGGCGGCCGAGAACAAGACCAAGCACGGAACCGGCGCGATCACGTCGCCGCCTCCCAAGACGCCCGCGCCGGTCAAGGCGGAGGGCGAGGCCGACCAGCCGCCGGCCGAGCCACAGCCCGCAGCGGTCGCGGCCGTCGCCGAGGACGAGGGGCCGCCGCGTCGCCGCGGAATCTGGCCGCGGTTCGCCGTCGGATCGCTGCTGATCATCGTCGCAATGGCCACGGCGACCGCGCTGAGCCTCTTCTTCTTCCTCAACGGCGTCCTGCACGGGTTCCACGCCCTCGCCGGCGTCCAGAACGAGCTCGCCGTCGCGAATCCGGGACAGCCCCAGACGATCCTCATCCTGGGGTCGGACAAGCGGCCGGGCGAGGTCGGCAAGGAGTTCGGCGCCCGGTCGGACACGGCGATCCTCGTGCGCATCGCGTCGGACCAGATCACCCTGTTGTCGATTCCCCGCGACCTGAAGGTGAACATCCCCGGCCATGGGGTCGACAAGTTCAACGCGGCCTACAGCTACGGTGGGCCCAAGCTGACCTTGAAGGTCGTGAAGCAGCTGACCGGGATCCAGGACATCAACCACGTCGTGAACGTGGACTTCTACGGCTTCGCCGACGCCGTGAACTCGATCGGCTGTGTCTACGTGGACGTCGACCACCACTACTACCACTCGAACGTCGGGCTGGCCCCGAGTGAGCAGTACGCGGAGATCGACATCCCGGCCGGTTACCAGCGGATGTGCGGGAACAACGCGCTCCAGTACGTCCGCTACCGCCACGACGACAACGACCTCGTCCGCTCGGCTCGCCAGCAGGAGTTCCTGCGCGAGATGCGGCAGGAGCTGCCGGCCGGCCAGATCGCTTCCGACTACGACAAGCTCAAGAGCATTCTCCAGAAGTACGTGACGCTCGACATCCAGAACACCGGCGACCTGCTCTCGCTGGCGCAGCTGATCGTGGCCGCCAACGGCGCCCCGGTGGTCCAGGTCCACTTCCCGGCGCAGCTCGGAGGGCCGACGGCGACCTACGTCACCGCGTCCGACTCCGCGATCAAGGCGGCCGTCGCGAAGTTCGAGGGGCAGACGCCCACGACCATCCCGGGGACGTCGACGACGACCAGCTCGAAGGGGGGGTCGGGCACCGCGTCGAACGGCGGATCCGGATCGGGCGGCGGAGGCGGGTCCGCCTCCGGAGGCTCGTCGAGCACGCCCGCTCCCCCCGCCCCGACGCTGATCGATGCCTCCAGCTCAGGCCAGCAAATGGCCGCCACGCTTGCCAACACGAAGGCCAAGGACGGCAAGCCGCTGGTGAACTTCCCGATCTACTACCCGACGAAGCTGATCCCGGGATCGGAGATCCTCGGCCCGGACGCGACGCCGCCCGAGTCCCGCGCATTCCCGATCGACGGCCCGGGCAGCGAGGTCTACCACGGCTACAAGTTCGTGGTGCAGGTGCCGACCGACGGCTACCTCGGCTACTACGGGATGTCCGGCACGGACTGGCCCGACCCGCCGATCCTCGACCATCCGGACGAGACCAGGACGATCAACGGCACCGACTACCTGCTCTCGTGGGACGGCCCGCAGCTGCGGCTGATCGGGTGGAAGACCGACCAGGGCTCGTACTGGATCGAGAACACGCTGCTGAATGTCTTGGCGCCTGGTCAGATGTTCGCGATCGCAGAGTCGATGCAGAAGTACACGGGCTGACCGCGTCGCTCTCGCAAACCGGCGACGATACTCCCCTCATGAGCGGCGAACGACCAATCGGTGTGATCGGAGTGGGCTGGGTGGGCCTCGTGACCGCCACGTGCTTTGCGGACATGGGGCACGAGGTGATCGCGATGGACATCGACGCGGCCAAGATCCGGTCGCTGACCCGGCGCGAGGTGCCGATCCACGAGCCCGGCACCGACGAGCTCCTCGAGCGCAACGCTGACCGGCTGACCTTCACCACCGAGATGGAGGACGTGCTGGAGTCCGCCCGTCTTCTCTTCTGCTGTGTGGACACCCCGCCCACCTACTCCGGCGACGCCGACCTCTCGCGCGTGCAGGCCGTCGTTTCGCGGCTGGGCGACTACGGCGATCGCGCGCTGGTGATGAAGAGCACCGTCCCCTCCGGGACCGGGCGCGCGATCCGTCGCGACGAGCCAAGCCTCGCGTACGTCTCGTGCCCGGAGTTCCTGAAGGAGGGAACCGCCGTCGACGACTTCCTGCACCCGGACCGCGTCGTCATTGGGACCGACGCCGGGGCGGAGTGGGCTGCCGACGAGATCGAGGCGATCTACCGCCCGCTGGGCGGCGAGATCGTGCGTACCGACGTGGCCTCGGCCGAGATGATCAAGCTCGCCGCGAACGCCTTCCTGGCGACCAAGATCTCCTTCATCAACGAGATCGCCAACGTGTGCGAGGAGGTGGGCGCCGACGTCACCGAGGTGGCACGCGGTATGGGCCTGGACAAGCGGATCGGGCCCTCGTTCCTGCGGGCGGGCGTCGGCTACGGCGGCTCCTGCTTCCCCAAGGACGTCTCCGCGCTCAAGCAGCTCGCCGGCAACACCGGCTACCACTTCCAGCTCCTGACCGCTGTGATCGAGGTCAACGAGCTCCAGAAGCGGCGGGTGATCGGGAAGCTCCAGAAGCACCTGGGCTCGCTCGCCGGCAAGACGATCGCGCTACTCGGCCTGGCGTTCAAGCCGGACACCGACGACATGCGTGAGGCGTCGAGCCTGGTCCTGGCGGCCCGGCTCGAGGGCGAGGGCGCGACGGTTCGCGGCTACGACCCCGCGGCCGAGCGCCGGGCCACCGAGCTGCTGCCCTCTGTCGAGCTCTCCGGATCGGCCGCGGAGGCGCTCGAGGGCGCCGACGCCGCCGTGCTCGTGACCGAGTGGCAGGAGTTCGCCGAGCTCGATTGGGAGTCGCTCCGCGCCCGGATGGCCAATGCGCTCGTCGTCGACGGCCGCAACTTCCTCGACGCTCAGCGGCTGCGAGACGCGGGCTTCGCCTACGAGGGCATCGGGCTCGCCAACGGCGATTCGGACGAGGCCAGGCGGGCGCGCGAGCCGGCCGAGGCCGGCTCGCGCTGATGCAGGCACTCATCCTGGCCGGGGGGGAGGGCACCCGCCTGCGCCCGCTCACCCTGACCATCCCGAAGCCTGCCATTCAGCTCGTCGACCGGCCGTTCCTTCGCCATATGCTCGACTGGCTCGGCCGGCACGGGGTCGACGAGGTCGTCATCGCCTCGGGATTCGGCGCTGAGGCGCTCCAGGGAGCGCTGGAGGGCGGAGCCGGCGAGGGCCCGGCCATCTCCTACGTCCAGGAGTCCGAGCCGCTGGGGACCGGTGGGCCGCTGCGGCTCGCCGCCGACGAGGGGATGCTCGACGAGCGGTTCCTCGTCCTGAACGGAGACATCCTGGCCGACCTCGACCTTGGAGCCCTGATGCGCGTCCACGCCGAGAGCGGCGCCGTCGCCACCCTCGCGCTCTATCCGGTGGACGACCCGAGCGCCTACGGCCTCGTTCGCACGAAGACGGGCGGCGAGGTCGCCGAGTTCCTCGAGAAGCCCGATCCCGGCGAGGCTGACACGAATGAGATCTCGGCGGGCGCGTACGTGATCGAGCGGCGGGTGCTCGATCTCATCCCGGCGGGCCGGATGGTGTCGATTGAGCGCGAGGTGTTTCCGCGCCTGGTGGGCAATGGGTTGTACGGTCACGCCCTTGACGGCTACTGGATGGACATCGGGACGCCCGAGCGCTACCTCCAGGCGAGCTGGGACATCCTCGAGGGCCGAGTGCGGACGGAGGTGGCGGACCGTCTCGACGGCGCCGGTCCCTGGCTCGGGGCCGATGTGACGATCGGCGACCAGGCATCCATCGGCGCCCGGGCGGTGGTCGCCCCCGGGTCGGAGGTGGGCGACGGCGCGACCGTGTCGAGCTCGGTGGTCCTTGCCGGCTCGTGGATCGGGCCCGGGGCTGTGATCTCAGACTCGATCCTCGCCCCCGGTGTGCGGATCGGCGAGGGGGCGAGCATCGGCCCTGGCGCGGTGATCGGCGAGGGTGCCCGGGTGGAGGCCGGTGCGGAGCTCGAGGAGGGGGCGCGGTTGGCGCCGGGGGAGCTCGTCACTTGACCGGCAACGATCGCTCGAACCTGCTCGACGACGTCCTTGCTCTGCCGGACCACCTCAGCGACGCCCTGTGGAGGGTCGAGTCGGCCCGGATCGAGCCGTTCGACGCGCCGGGAGGCCTGGTGGTGTGCGGGATGGGCGGGTCCGCGATCGGCGGGGACCTCGCGGCCGTCGCATTCGGCAACCGGCTGTCGCGCCCGCTGACCACCGAGCGCGGGTACGAGCTTCCATTCGCCATGCTCCCCGACCGCGCCGTGCTGTGCTCGAGCTACTCCGGGGACACGGAGGAGACGATCGCCTGCTACGAGGCCGCCGAGGCGCTCGGCGCGAGGAGGATCGTCGCGACCACGGGCGGTCGCCTCGCCAAGGCTGCGCGCGGCGACGGCGTGACCGTGATCGGCCTGCCGGCGGGGCTCCAGCCCCGCGCCGCGGTCGGATACCTGTTCACGGTCGCCGCGGAGGTCGCCGCCCTCACCGGAGCGGCGCCGGGCATCCGCACCGAGATCGACAGCGCCGGGGCGCATCTGAGGGAGGTCGCGCCGGCCCTCGTGACGCGCGCGGAAGAGCTGGCCGGGCAGCTGACGGGCTCCGTCCCGGTGATCTATGGCGCCGATCTGACCGTGCCGGTCGCCCTGCGCTGGAAGACCCAGGTCAACGAGAACGCGAAGCTCCCCGCATTCACGGCGTCCCTGCCCGAGGCCGACCACAACGAGATCGAGGGCTGGGACGGCGCCACGGAGGCGGGGCGGATGAGCGCGATCTTCCTGGAGGACCGCGACCAGCACCCGCGCGTGCGCCAGCGATTCGAGGTGACCGCGGCCATGGTGGAGCCGGCCGCCCATCACGTGACGCGCATCGAGACCGAGGGCGAGAGCCGCACCGAGAGGCTCCTGTGGGCGGTGATGCTGGGTGACCTGCTTTCGCTCCAGTTCGCGGCGGCCCGAGGCGTGGACCCGTCGAAGATCGAGTTCATCGACAGGCTGAAGGAAGAGCTCGGCCACCCTTAACGGCGCTCGAGGCCCATGAAGCCGCCGACATGGATGCCTGGCGCTCGTGCGCTCGCGTCGTACCGGAGGTCATGGCTTCGCCACGACCTGGTCGCGGGGCTCGTGCTCAGCACCCTGCTCGTGCCGCAGGGGATGGCGTACGCCCAGCTGGCGGGCCTGCCGCCGATCACCGGTCTCTACACCACGGTTATCTGCCTCATCGGCTACGCCGTGTTCGGGCCCTCCCGGATCTTGGTGCTCGGCCCGGATTCCTCTCTCGGCCCGATGATCGCGGCAACGCTTCTGCCGATCGTCGGGTCTGGTGGCGACCCCGGGCGCGCGATCGCGCTCGCGTCGATGATGGCGCTGATCGTCGGGGCGATCGAGATCACCGCCGGGGTGGCGAAGCTCGGCTTCATCGCCGACCTGCTCTCGAAACCGACTCAGATCGGATACATGAATGGCCTCGCGCTCACGATCCTGGTCGGACAGCTACCGAAGCTGTTCGGCTTCTCGATCGACGCGAACGGGTTGATCAACGAGACCCGGGCGTTCGTCGACGGGCTGGCCTCCGGGGACGCAGTCGGCGCGGCCGTGGCGATCGGCCTCGTCAGCCTCGCCCTGATCCTGGTCCTGCAACGATGGCTGCCCCGGATACCGGGGGTGCTCCTTGCTGTTGTCGTGGCCATCGCAGCGGCCTCGGCGTTCAATCTCTCCGACCACGGCGTCTCGCTGGTGGGAACTCTGCCGGAGGGGTTCCCGTCTCCGAGCTGGCCGAGCCCGGTCTCCGACCTGGCGCTCTTGGTGGCGGGAGCCCTGGGGATCGCGCTCGTCTCGCTCACGGACACGATCTCCACTGCCTCGGCGTTCGCCGCGCGAACCGGTCAGGAGATCGACGGCAACAAGGAGATGATCGGAATCGGCGCCGCGAATGTCGGCGCGGGGCTCTTCCAGGGCTTCCCGGTGAGCACCAGTGGCTCTCGGACCGCGGTCGCCGAGCAGGCCGGCTCCAAGACGCAGCTCACCGGGCTCGTCGGCGCGGGCGCCATCGTCCTGATGCTCATCCTGGTGCCGGGGCTGTTGAGCAACCTGCCGCAGGCAACGCTCGCCGCCGTGGTGATCGCCGCGTCGCTGTCACTGGCGGACATCGCCGGCACGCGCCGGCTCTGGCGCCAGCGCCGGGTGGAGTTCATGCTGTCGGTGGCGGCGTTCCTCGGGGTGGCGCTGCTCGGCGTGCTTGCCGGAATCGCCGTCGCGGTGGGCCTGTCGATCCTCAACGTCTTCAGGCGCGCCTGGTGGCCCCACCAGGCGACGCTCGGCCGGGTCGAAGGGATAGCGGGCTATCACGACCGCGAGCAGTACCCCAACGCGGAGGAACTGCCGGGCCTGGTGATCTTCCGGTTCGACGCCGCGCTCTTCTTCGCCAACACCCGGACCTTCCGCGACCAGATCCGGCGGCTGGCGCAGAGCGACCCGCGGCCCCGCTGGATCGTGATCGCCGCCGAGCCGATCACAGACGTCGACACGACGGCGGCGGACATGCTCGCCGAGCTCGACGAGGAGCTGAACGCGGCCGGCACGTCGCTGGTGTTCGCCGAGCTCAAGGACCCCGTGCGGGCCAAGCTCGAGCGCTACGAGCTGATCGGGAGGCTCGACCCGGCCCACTTCTTTCCGACGCTCGAGGGCGCGGTCGAGGCCTTCCGGCGCGAGAGCGGCGCCGACTGGCGCAAGCTGCCTTCAGCCTGACCGGGTGAGCAGCCTGTCGGTTAGGTTGGCAGTGGCTTGGGCGAGCACGACACCGAGAAGCGATCCGGCGATCACGTCGCCGGGATAGTGGACGCCGGTGTGGACGCGGGAGTAGGCCACCACCGTCCCCATGCCGTAGAGCGGCACCGCCGCGAGGTGGGAGATGTGAGCCACACCGGTCGCGAACGCGAAGGCCGCGGCCGAGTGGCCCGACGGGAACGAGTGCGAGATCGGCATGCGAGCGTGACGGTCGGCCGGCACCTCATGGGCCATGCGGTCGGGTCGGCCACGCCTGCGGAGTGGCTTGACGACGACGTTGACCACCGCGGCTGTCGCGGCCACCGAGCCCAGCCCGAACTTCGCCGCGCGCCTCCCGGTGCGGCCGCCGGCAACCGCCAAGACGGCGGCGGCCGCGATCGAAAGCTTCGAATAGTCGGCGGCGCTGGTGACGCGCCTCATGACACGGTCGAGATTCGGGGTGGGAGTGCGGGCGATCGCTGCGTACACCGCGACATCCAGTCGCTCGACCTCCTCGTGGATCTGCGAGATGCTCATAGTCGGAGAATCTCATGAGTCGCCCGCGGCTGGCGGCCATCGCGGCGATCGTCCTCTCGGCAGCGACCGCAGTGCTCGTGATCCTCGTCGGGATCCGGAACTTCCCGCACGGGGCATGGGTGGTCCTCTGCCTGCTGGTCGCGGTCGCCGCGACCTGGTTCGCGCTGGTTCGTCGGGGGGCGGCACGCGCGGTCGGCCTCGCCGTTGCCGCACTCGGGCTGGCGGGCGCAATCGCGCTCGTGGCGACGCAGGATCGACTCGTGGAGGACGTCGTGGTCCTCGTGGCCGCGGCCCTGGCGCTCGGTGCGGCGCGTGCGGCGTTCGTCGTGCACGTGTCGCTGCCGGACGCGCCCGCCCCGAAGCGACCGGTCCTCTTCTACAACCCGAAGTCCGGCGGCGGCAAGGCCGAGCGGTTCCGGCTGGCGGATGAGGCGCGGGCCCGCGACATCGAGTCGGTCGAGCTCGGTCGCGGCGACGATCTCGAGTCGCTCGTCCGCGATGCGGTGGCTCGCGGCGCGGACGGCCTGGCGATGGCCGGTGGCGACGGCTCGCAGGCGGTCGTCGCCTCGGTTGCGGCCGAGCTCGATCTCCCGTATGCCTGCATCCCGGCGGGGACCCGCAACCATTTCGCGCTCGACCTGGGGGTCGATCGAGAGGACGTTGTGGGCGCCCTGGACGCGTTCGTCGACGGCGGCGAGCGGCGCGTGGATCTCGCGGAGGTCAACGGTCGCGTGTTCGTGAACAACGTCTCGCTCGGCCTATACGCCGAGGCCGTGCAGCGATCCGAGTACCGCGACGCGAAGCTCCGGACCCTCCTCGACGCCATGCCCGATGCGCTCGGCCCCGACGCGCCTGAGTCCGACCTCGTCTGGCGCGGGCCCGGGGGAGAGGAGCGCAGCTCCGGGGTGGCGATCCTGGTCTCCAACAACAGCTATCGGCTGGTCGCGGCCATCGGCTCGGGAACCAGGCCGAGGCTGGACGCGGGCAAGCTGGGGATCGCCGTGCTCGAGGCCCCGCCCGAGCGCGGTGCCTCCGCCCGCGAGCGAGTGCGCCCGCCGATGCAGCAGTGGTCTTCTCCTCGGTTCGATGTCCAGGCGACCGGGCCGGTTCCGGCCGGCATCGACGGCGAGGCTGCGAGGCTCGACCCGCCGTTGCGCTTTCGCATGCGCCCCGGCGTCCTCAGGGTCCGGATCGCCAGGCAGCACCCGGGTGCGTCGCCCTCCGTGGGGGTCCCGGAGGGAGTCTGGGAGGGGATCCTCGAGCTGGGGCGAATCGCCGCCGGCCGCGGAGCGCCGGCCTAGTCCTCGACGCTCGGCGGCCGGCGCGCCTGCTTGCGCACGGAGGTCCGCCGCTTGGACTCGAGCCGCTTCTCCCTCGCTGACTTCGACGGTTTCGTAGGCCTCCGACGCTTGGGCACCACCAGCCCGGCGGCGAGCTTCTCGCGCAGGCGCTCGAGCGCCAGCTCGCGGTTTCGCACCTGGCTGCGCGCGTCCTGGGCGACGGCCGTCACCCGGTCGCCGTACTTCGACCGCAGTCGCTCGCGCTGAGCGCGGGTGAGCGACGCAGATTCGCCCAGGTCGAACACGGCCTCGACGCGCGAGGCGGTCACGTTTGCGTGCTGCCCTCCGGGACCGGAGGAGCGGCTCGTCCGGAGCTCGACCTCGGCGAGCGGCACGGCCAGCTCGGAGTTGACGAACAGTGGATCCTCCACACGATGAAGGTAGCCACGCCGGTGGCGGCCCGGCCCGTATCCTTCCCACCTCGTTCACGACGAAAGGATTGGATGGCAACCGCCGAGCAGAGCTACGACATCGCGGACATCGCGCTCGCTGACGAGGGACAGCGGCGCATCGAGTGGGCCGACCGGCACATGCCCGTGCTGCAGTCGATCCGGGAGCGCTTCGAGAAGGAACGGCCGCTGGATGGCGTGAACCTTGGCGCGTGCCTCCACGTGACCACCGAGACCGCGAACCTCGTCCGCACCCTGCAGGCGGGCGGAGCGAACGTCGCTCTGTGCGCCTCCAACCCGCTGTCGACGCAGGACGACGTGGCCGCCGCCCTCGTCGACCGGTACGACGGTGAGGTCTACGCGATCAACGCGGAGGACAACGACAGCTACTACCGGCATATCCACGCGGTCGTGGACAAGGGGCCGCAGATCACCATGGACGACGGCGCCGACGTCGTGGGCGTGCTCCACGGCGAGCGCTCGGACATGCTCTCGAGTGTCCTCGGGGGGACCGAGGAGACCACGACGGGCGTGATCCGGCTCCAGGCGCTCGAGCGCGAGGGCAAGCTCGGCTACCCGATCATCGCCGTGAACGACGCGAAGACGAAGCATTTTTTCGACAACCGCTACGGCACCGGCCAGTCCACGCTCGACGGCGTCATTCGCGCCACCAACGTGCTGATCGCCGGCCTGAAGGTCGTCGTCATCGGCTACGGCTGGTGCGGACGCGGGGTTGCAATGCGGGCGAAGGGCCACGGTGCCCACGTGATCGTGTGCGAGGTCGATCCCCTGCGCGCGCTCGAGGCGCTCATGGACGGCTTCGAGGTCATGCCCGGGGTCGAGGCGGCGAAGGTGGGCGACATCTTCATCTCGGTGACCGGCGATCGCGACGCGATCGCGGGTGAGATGTTCGATGTCATGAAGTCGGGCGCCATCGTCTGCAACTCCGGCCACTTCGACGTCGAGATCAACAAGGACGATCTCGACTCGATCACCGAGGAGAAGTTCGAGACCCGGCCGTTCGTGGAGGGGCACCGCACCAAGGACGGGCGCGAGATCTTCCTGCTCGCCGACGGCCGGCTCGTGAACCTCGCCGCGGCAGAGGGGCACCCCGCCGCGGTCATGGACATGAGCTTCGCGAACCAGGCGCTGGCGGCGGAGCACGTGGTCAAGGACCACAACTACCTCGAGAAGAAGGTCTATCCGGTTCCCGAGGAGATCGATCGCGAGATCGCGCGGCTGAAGCTCGCCTCACGGGGAGTCGAGATCGACTCACTCACCGAGAAGCAGCAGCAGTACTTGGCCAGCTGGGACCAGGGCACATAGGCCGATGCAGGCGATGGTGATGGCGGCGGGCCTGGGGACCCGCCTCCGCCCGCTCACCTACGAGGTCCCCAAGCCCATGGTCCCGGTGGTGAACCGGCCCATCATGGAGCACATCCTCACGCTGTTGCCCCGCCATGGCGTGCATCGGGTGATCGCGAACCTCCATTGGTTTCCCGACGCGATTCGCGATCGCTTTGAGCGACGGCTCGGCCCTGGGCATCGAGCTGGCCTACGAGTATGAGGAGCAGCTGTTGGGAACGGCGGGCGGCGTCCGTAACGTGGCGTCGTTCTTCGGCGGCGAGCCGTTCTTGGTCCTGGCCGCGGACGCGCTCACCGACATCGACCTGACCGCGCTGCGCGCGGCGCACGAGCGGAACGGGGGTATCGCCACGCTCGCGGTGAAGCGGATCTCGAACGTCAGCGAGTACGGCGTCGTGATCGCTGGCCCCGATGGCCGCATCCAGGGCTTCCAGGAGAAGCCCGACCCGGCCGAGGCCCTGTCCGACATGGCCAACTGCATGATCTACGTGCTCGAACCGGAGATCTTCGACTATTTCCCCGACAAGCTTGCGGTGGACTTCGCGCTCGACGTTTTCCCCGCTCTGCTCGACAACGACGTCCCGTTCCACGTCCATGTCATCGACGAGTACTGGAACGATGTGGGGTCCCTGCCCGAGTACGTGGAGGGCAACCTCCATGCGCTCGACGGCGCGGTGAGCGTGGACGTCGATGGGACCATGCTCGAAGCCAGGGGCGGCGAAGAGGCGCGCGACGCCGGGGAGCCCGGCGTGCTCGGGCCCGTCCTCGTCGGGCGATGGATGCGACATCGACGACACTGCCCGCCTCGACGGGCCGCTGGTGATTGGCCACGGCTCGTCGATCGGTGCCGGGGCGTTCGTGAGGCAGTCGGTACTGCTTCCCGGGTCCCGGGTCCCGGCCGGCGCGATCGTGGCAGACGCCATCTATGGCCTGGCGGGGCAGCTCGGCTGAGCGGGAGCCGTGGCGGGCCGGGTACCGAGCGTGGAGCTCCTGTGGTGGGAGGGGTGTCCCAGCACGGACGATGCGCTGGCGATGCTGCACGACGAAATGAGCGCGCTGCGGGCTCGATCCCGCGACGATCCTGGTGCGCGAGGTGGCGACGGACGCCGATGCGGAGCGGGAGGAGTTCGTAGGCTCTCCGACGATTCGGGTGGACGGGCGCGACATCCAGCCCGTGCCGGACGAGCCCATCGGGCTGAGCTGCCGCGTCTACCGCCTGGCGGACGGGCGGATCTCGCCGCTCCCGGCCCGCGACGAGGTGCGGCAGACTCTGCTTGACGCGATGAAAGGAGGCGACTGATGGCTCAGGCGACGGCGACCAAGGTCGGGCAGCTCGCACCGCAGCTCGAGCTCCCGGATACCCACGGCACCGTTCACACGCTGCCGGCAGCGGGAGAGGCACCGGCCACCGTGGTGGTGTGGACGTGCAACCACTGCCCATACGCGCTCGGCTGGCACGATCGGATCGTCCAGGCGGCCCGCGACTACGAGGAGCGCGGCGTGCGCTTCCTGGCGGTGAACTCCAACGACGCCGAGCGCTACCCGCACGACTCGCTCGACGCGATGCGGGAGCGAGTCGAAGCCGAGAGCTGGCCGTTTCCGTACCTCCATGACGAAAGCCAGGACGCCGCGAGGGCGTGGGCCGCCCAGGTGACCCCGCACCTCTACGTGCTCGACGCCGACCTGAGGGTTCGTTACGAGGGCGCCGCCGACGCCGACCACATGGAGCCGGCGGCGGGGGCGGCGTGGCTCCGCGACGCGCTGGACGCGGTTCTGGCGGGTGAGGAGCCCCCTCGCAGTGCCACGGATCCCGTCGGGTGCTCGATCAAGTGGAAGCAATGAGGCCATGACCGGTCGCAGGCGCCTGGTCCGGGTGCCCGCCTCCTCGGCCAACCTGGGTCCCGGCTACGACGTAATTGCCGCGGCCCTCGACATCCACCTCGAGCTCGAGGTGACCGAGAGCGACGCCTTCGAGGTGGACGCAGGGCAGGAGGGGCTCCCCACCGACCGCGACAACCTCTGCGTCCGGGCCTTCGATCGGCTCCACAGCGCGGACGGCCTGCGCTTCGAGGTCCGCAGCGACATCCCGGTGGCGCGGGGCCTCGGCTCCAGCGCGGCAGCGATCGTTGCCGGGCTGTTGGCCGCGGACCACCTGTACGAGCTCGGGCTCGACCCGCCGGACGTCTACCGCCACGCCGTCGACCTGGAGGGCCATCCGGACAACGTCGCCGCGGCGCTCTTCGGCGGCTTCGCCGTCTGCCCGCCCGACCCGGACGCAGACTCGCCGGCGGCCCCGGTGCTGCCCGCCCGGTTGGAGCCCCCGGAGGGCGTCGAGGGCGTCTTGGCGATCCCGTCGGAGGAAGTCTCGACCGAGGCCGCCCGCGCAGCGCTTCCGGCGGACGTCCCGATGACCGACGCGGTCGCCAACGTCGCGGCGGCCTCCCACCTGGTCCTGGGCATCGAGCGATCGGACCTGACCCTGATCTCCCGCGGGCTGGCGGATCGGCTGCACCAGCAGCGTCGGGCGGAGGTCTACCCGCGATCGATCGAGCTGCTGTCGCTGGCTGACGATGTGGGTGCGATCGGGGCGACTGTCTCGGGCGCCGGCCCCTCGGTTCTGTTCTGGTGCTTCTGGCAGGACACGGGCAAGGTCGTCGACGCCCTGGGACAGCAAGCGGGCGACGGCGTCGAGATCCGCCGCGCCCGCTTCACGCCGCTCGGCGCTGACGTCCCGGAGCTGTAGAGCCGATGCTCGCGGCGATTGGCTGGGGCTCGCTGGCGGCCTCCTCCCTCGTGCTCGGTGTGCTGCTGACGTTCGCCCGCCGGTGGCCGATCCAATGGGTCGGCTTCGTGCTGGCGTTCGGCGCGGGCGCCCTGATCAGCGCGATCAGCTTCGATCTGGCGGCCGAGGGCAAGAGGGTGGGCGGGCTCGGCGTGACCGCGATCGGGCTCGCCGTCGGCGCGCTGACGTTCTACGTGCTCGACGGCGTGCTCGCGAAGCGATCGTCCACGGGGCGCGGACGCCCGGGCGGGCGGCCGCCGGTGCCGCAGCGGGGCCGGCGCTTGCGCTGGGGGCGTTTCTGGACGGCGTGCCCGAGCAGATGGCGCTGGGCATCGGCCTGGCGGCGGGCCAGGGGGTGAGCGTCGGCCTTCTGGTCGCGATCTTCGTCTCCAACCTCCCCGAGGCGATCGGATCGGCTGACCAGATGCGGAGAGCGGGCACCTCCCGGCGCACCATCACGCGGCTGTGGCTCGCCGTGGCGGCGATCTGCGCGCTCGCCACCGTTGTCGGCTACGCGGTGGCAAACGCCACGTCGGGCGACTTCAGGGCGATCATCAACGGCTTCGCTGCCGGGGCGCTGATCGTGATGCTGATCGACTCGATGATCCCCGAGGCGACCAACGAGGCCGGCCGTACGGCCGGCCTCGTTACGACGCTCGGGTTTGCGGTCGCGGCCGCGTTGACGACCGTCTCGTAATGCCCTAGGTATCCCAGCGCGCGGTCAGCTGGTAGATGATCGTGACGGCGAGGATGATCATCAGGAAGGCCCACAGCGGTGCGAGTGGGAAGTAGACGATCTGCGAGATCGCGCTGACGGTCACGAAGAAGACCGCCACCCACCGCGCCGTCGAGCTTCCCGTGAACAGCGCCATACCCGTGAGGGCGACGATCGATCCGAGAAACAGGTGGACCCATCCCCAGGTGGTCACGTCGGCGACGATCGCTCCGTGACCGCCAACCACCACCACCTGGTCGTTGAGAATTCCGGCGAGCCCCCACAGCGCGTCGAGGGAGCCGACGATCACCAGCAGCATGCCGGCGAAGACCGTCCAGCCCGTCGGTTGTCTTTCTTGAACTCCGTTTGACATTTGAGCGTCCTCCTTCTCTTGCCGCTGCCAGGTTCGGCAGGGGCCCGGATTCCCCTGCCGCAAGGGCTTTTCGGCAGGCGGCGCGCTCAGTCGTTGTGGACGACGACCACGGGGCACCTGGCGTGCTTGAGGACCGCCGAGGACGTGCTCCCCTCGAGCCTCGCACGCAGGCCCGTCAGGCCCCGGGAGCCGACGACGATCGCGGCGACCGACTGCTTTTCGGCGACCTCGACCAGCGCCTCGGCGACGCTGACCCGATCGGCGACCACGAGCGCCTCGCAGTCCAGCCCGGCGGCCTTGGCGAGCTCGGCTCCCTCGGCCGCGGTACGGCGCGCGTGGACCTGTAGGTCGTCCTCGAGCTCCTGCGAGCCCTCGATGTCCATCGGGATGGGCGAGAGCTCCGGGCCGGTCGGCTCCAGGTCGGACATGGCGTAGGCCAGGCCCGGCTCCCAGATGGTGACCACGTACGCGGGGCGCGCCGCGAACAGCTCGGCGGCCGCGCTGACGGCCTGCTTCGCGGCGTCCGAGCCGTCATAGGCGATCAGCACGGGTGGGGCTCCGTCGTTCACGGGCCCAACGCTAGCCGCTCACAGTCGCGCGTGCGGCCTGAGCTCGAGGCCCGTCTCCGACAGCCAGCCCCGGAGCTCGTCGTGCATCGCCCTTACGCCCACGATCGGACTCTCTGGCTCGCTCCACGCGGCCGGAACCAGGGCGAACGGCAGCATCTGCCAGCCGCCGAGCCCGCCATGCGAGCCCATGAACTCCTCGAACGGCGCGACCTCGTTGGCCTCGGCGTCGTAGAGGCAGTTGACGAGGATGTCCGGGCAGTGGGGAAAGCCGTCCGTGCGGCGCAGGTGGTCGGCCGCGTGCGGCCCGAAGTCGCGCAGGGGGTCCACGCCCGTGACCCGGTCGTCGGCGAGATGCCGGGTGCCGTCGGCGCCGAGGACGACGGCGCCGTCGCCGTTCGCGCGCACCATGACGAACCCGATCCCGGGATGCTCGACGAGCGTGCTGACGAGGCGCGGGTGGAGCGATTCGATCTCGCCGATCGTGAGCCGGTGCTTTCGCTCGGGGAGCGAGATCAGCCCGAGGCCGCCGGACGCGAGGACGACCGCGGCGTGGCCCGACGCGTCCGCGAGCGAGTCCTGGACCGCGTCCCGGTTCGGCCCGAGGACGACGTCGCCGTCGACGACGCGGTCACGGGTCGCCCGGGCGAGGATCTTGGCGCCCGGCCCCTCCTCGTCGCGGGCGTCCGTGAGCGCGCCGCCGAGGGAGCTCAGGCCCTCGTCCGGCGCCGGCGGCGCGTAGACCTCGCCACCGGTGAGCGCGCCTCGCACCAGCTCCTCGAGCTCGACGCCGTAGCGCTGGCGAAACGGCCGGCCCTGGGCCTGGCCGTGGTCCGACAGCACCACCAGGTGATACGGACGCGGCGCCTGCTCGATGGCCCGCTCCAGGCGGGCGAGCTGGGCGTCGTGCTGCCTGAGCACCGCGAAGGCGTCGGGCTCCTCGATGCCCGAGTGGTGCGCGACCTCGTCGTACCCGACGAAGGTCGAGTAGACGACCGGGACGCCCTCGACGATGTCGCCCAGCAGCGTGGCGACGTTGAGGTCGCGCATGACGACCGTGATCGAGGCGCGGATCAGGGGGTAGAGGCCGCCGCGGTCGACGTGCTCTGAGCCGCGCTTCCGCTGGCGGCGAGCGGCCCGCAGCTCGAGGAGCACGTCCCACAGCGAGAGCGCGATCGTGCGCGTGAACCCGTACGGATCGGCGAAATAGGCGAAGTACTCCCGCGTGCTGGCGCGCTGGCGGTCGCGCAGCACGCTCATCGTCGCCGAGCAGTGGGGCGCGTCCCCGGAGAACATGTTCCCGCGGCTCGCGCCGCCGGCGGCGAGCAGGCCGCCGCCGTCGGAGTGGCGCCGCTCGAGCTCGACGGCGTCCTTGCCGTGATTGGACACCATCGTCCTTCCGCTCTCCTTCTCGTACCAGCGGAAGGCCGGCATGTCGTCGTTGCTCCCCAGGAGCAGGCCCGCCTGGCTCGCGCCGGTCTGCGAGGAGAGGTCGCACTCCCACGGGACGATTCGGTGGGAGCTCTCCTCCAGCCACCGCGCCATCGTCGGCGCGTACCCCTCGCTCAGCGCCCGCCTCAGCACGGGCTCCGAGAGGCCGTCGATCTCGAACATGATCACGCCGGGGACATCGGTGCGATTCGCCTTGCGGACTCGACGCGCGCGCCTGCGGACGAGGCGGAGCTGCCGGGCGTCGTCGTCGAAGCCGAGGGCCGGCGCGAGGACCAGCAGGCAGATGGAGAGGACGAACGAGAGGACGTACCGCGCCGAAGAACGCCGGCGCCGACCCGTCCACGAGCTCGATCGCCAGCGAGACGATCGCCGCGTTCAGCACCAGCGAGCCCAGGCCGAAGGTGAGAACGGTCAGCGGCAGGAGCAGCCGGATCAAGCAGCGGCCACAGCAGCGCGTGGAGGATCGCGATCAGCGCGGTGGTGACCAGCACGGCGCCGAAGCTGGGGACGTCGATGCTGGGCAGAAGGCCGGCGACCGCCCAGAAGACCAGCCCGATCAGCAGCCAGAGGAGGAGGCCCCGCGCCGCCATTCCGATTCCGCGCCTGATGCGGTGTGAGCCCGCGCATCAGACCTCCAACGACGTCTCGGAGCCGGGCTGCAGAACCCTCACCTCGACCCCGGGCGCCAGCTCCCGGGCAGGCCGGGCGAACTCGTGCGGCGGCTCCGCCAGCGGCTCCGGCCGCCACCGCCTGACGCCGGCGGGATAGAAGGTCCCCCAGTGGATCGGGACGGCCAGCCGCGGGCCGAACCAGCGTCAGGGCTCGAGCCGCCGTCTCCGGGTCGAGGTGGCCCTCTCCGACGGACGGCCCCCAGCCCCAGACCGGCAGCAGAGCCACGTCGACCGGCCCGACCTCCGACATCTCGTCGAACAGATCCGTGTCGCCCGCGAAGTAGACGCTGCGCCCCTCGTTCCGGATCACGTATCCGAGCGGCTCGATTTCGCTGCCCCAGCGGCCGCGGCGCCCGCCGTGCTCGGCCGGCACCGCTGTCACCTCGACTTCGCCGACCGAGACGGTCTCGCCCCGCCCGAGCTCCACGATCGGGTGGGGACCCGCCTTCTCCACCAACCGCGCAGCGCCGCGCGGGACAACGATCGGCGTCTTCGAGGGGACCCGCCGCAGCGAGGGGATGTCCAGGTGGTCGCGGTGCAGGTGCGAGATGAGGACCGCGTCCGGGAGCTTCGGCAGCGCGGGCGGCGGCGGCTGGCCCCTGGCGCCGGAGGGGGCCCAGCCCGGCCCTGAGCATCGGGTCCGTGAGGACCGAGGTCCCCTTCGAGCCGGATCAGCGTCGTCGCGTGGCCGATGTAGGTCAGGCGGTCCATGTCGCGATTGGCTGCTGGCATCATGAAGGGAACTCGGGTTCGCCATTCACGCGCTTGACTCGATCGGGCGGTGAGATGCGTCGACCGCAGCACATCCAGCCAACACCTGCAAGGAGGCCCCGTGCCGATCGCAGATTTCACTTTCGGAGACGCGCTTCTCACAGTCCTCGAGATCTTTTTGTTCGTCATCTACTTCTGGATCCTGATCACGATCTTCAGCGATCTGTTCCGGGACCATCAGATGTCCGGGTGGGGAAAGGCCGGGTGGGTACTCGTCCTCTTCTTCGTCCCATTCCTCGGGATGCTCATCTACCTGATCGCTCGCGGCGAGGGCATGCGCGAGCGCGCGGTCAAGGAACAGGCAGACATGCGGCGCCACATGGACCAGTACGTCCGCGAGACCGCGGGGAGTGGCTCGTCGGTCGATGAGCTGGCGAAGCTCAGCGACCTCAAGGACAAGGGTGCCATCAGCCAGGAGGAGTTCGATCAGGCGAAGGCCAAGCTGCTCGCTTGAGCTGAGCTACGCGGTCGGGTGCCCGGTGGCGACCGCCTCCGGGTGCCCGGGTGCGGCCGCGGGGGGCGGGTCGAGCCGGCGTGACAGCCATAGGCCGGCGAGCGCAGCACCTCCGGCGAGCGCCACGGTGTTGAGGTAGGCAGACCGCGGCATCTCGTCGCGCGCGAGCACGCACGCGACGAGATCGACCGTGTCGGCAACCGCGCCGGCCTCGAGCCAGCCGCGCACCGGGGCGCCCCGGTCCAGGGCGATGACCACTCCGAGGCCGAGCACCAGGTCGCGGCCGCCGAGCATGCGAATGAGCGTCTTGATCCCGGGCCCGGACCCGTCGCGCCCGAACATCACGCGACCGCCGGGCCCTGGTGCCGCGAGCGCCGCGGCCCCGATCGCGATCCTGCCCCGCGCGAGCGCGGTGGCGGCGTCCCTCGGCTTCATCGCGCGATCGTAAAAACTCCCGCCTACAGCAGGCCGAGCTGGCGCAGGATCGAGACGCTGTCCGAGTACACGTCCTTGCGCTTGACGAGGCCGTCCTCGAACGGGATCACGTCGAGGCCGTCCCAGGTGATCCTCTTCCCAGTCGGCTCGGCGACGAGGTCGCCGCGGCGCATCTCGTTGGCGTGGGTCGCCTCGGCGGTCCACTCCTGGACGACGAGGCCGTCCCGCACGTAGAGGCGCCGTGTCGAGAACATGATGTCGGGCCAGGTCTCGAAGATCGCCCCGATGTGCTCCCGCACCGCCTCGCCCTCGGCGGTCTCGCCCGCCGTGTGGTTCTCGAACACCATGTCGGCGGCGTGCATCGACATGATCGCGTCGAGGTCGTGGCCGTTCCACGCGTCGTTGTAGGCGGCGATCCTCGTCTCGAGCTCGGCGGGGTCGTCGGCGCTCATGCGCGGGAGTACGCGCCGGCCGGGGCGACCTCGGCGCTCAGCTCGTCGAGTGGCTCCAGCAGGTCCTGCTTGCCGAGGCGTCGGAGGATCTCGCTGGCCAGCGAGAGGTAGTCGGAGCCGCGGTCCGGGCGGTACTCGAGGATCGGAACAGCCCGCTCGGCCGACTCGGCGTAGGCGATCGACTGCCGGATCACGGTGCGGAACAGCTTGTCGCCGAAGCGCTCGCGCAGCGCCTCGAGCGTCTGGCGGGCGTGCTTCGTCCGCATGTTGGCGATGTTGAGGCAGACGCCGAGCAGCTCGAGCTGGGGGTTCAGGCTGTCGCGGGCGAGGTCGAGCACCTGCACCGCCTGCTCCATCCCCTGCAGCGAGAAGTACTGCGCCTCGGTCGAGAGGATCGCGTGGGTCGAGGCGACCAGCGCGTTGACCGTCAGCAGGCCCAGCGTCGGCGGGCAGTCGATCAGGATCAGCTCCCGGCTTCGCTTCAGGTCCATCAGCGCGTTGCGCAGCGTGACCTCCCGGCCGATCTTGCCCGAGAGCGCGAGCTCCGCCTCGGCGAGCTGCATGTTGGCGGGGATCACGCGGCCGTGAACGGCGTCCGCGGCACGGACCTGGCCCATCAACACGTCGCCGAGCGTGGGGTGGGCGTTCGGGTCGGTGTCGAAGTAGTCGGAGAGGTTTCCCTGCGGGTCCGCGTCGATCGCGAGGACGTCCAGGCCGAGCCGCTCGAAGACGTCGGCGAGCGAACGCACCATCGTCGTCTTCCCGGTGCCGCCCTTCTGCGAGAGAACCGCGATCGTCGCCGACATAGGCGGACTATATGCGCCGCCCGCCGCCCGGCCCACCACAAAGCCCCCCCACAAGAGCGGCCGATAATGAACGTATACTTCTCCGACCCGTTTGTCCCCGTCGCGCGCCCGCTCGAAGAAGGCGCGGAACCCGGGAGGTTTCGGTTGTCCCGCTCTTCCAATCGCGCCACGCCGCTGCCTGAAGAGGCGCGGCGTTTCTCACCGGAGAAGGCTTACCGCCCCCGCGTCTCGCCGCCGAGCGTCGAGGACCGCGACGCGTGCGCGATCTATGCCTCGGTCCGCAAGGACGCCACGCCGAACCGGGAGCCGGTCGAGCTCGCCCTCGCGAACCTCCAGAAGATGATGCATCGCGCCGGGAACGTCGATGGCGAGGGTGACGGCTGCGGCGTCCTGGTCGACATACCGCGCAAGCTGTGGTCCGAGGAGGTCCGTGCCGGCGGCCACAACCCCGCGCTCGCGCTGGACGAGGCGTTCGCGGTAGCGCACGTCTTCTTCGACCGCTCGCAGGACGCCGACAAGGCGCTGCACGACGCCCGCGAGCTCCTCGGGCGCGGCGGCTTCCGGATCCTGGCCGAGCGGCTCGGCAACGTCGACTCCCACGCGCTCGGCCCGACCGCGCGCGAGGAGGAGCCCCACTTCTGGCAGGTCGGCGGCCTGCTGCCCGACGTCAAGCGGCGCCACCGCATCTGCTTCGACCTCATGCTCGCTCTGGAAGAGGAGCTCCGCTGCCACGCCGCGTCGTTCTCGGCGTCGACCTGCGTCTACAAGGTCATGGGCGCGCCGAGCGTCCTCGGCGAGTACTACCCCGACCTCCGTGACGAGCGGTTCGAGACCATCGGGTGCTTCGGGCACAACCGCTACTCGACGAACACGTGGCCGTCGTTCAAGCGCGTCCAGCCGTTCGCGGTCCTCGGCCACAACGGCGAGATCAACACGATCGAGCAGCTGCGCCAGGAGGCGCGCATGCTCGGGATCCAGATCCAGCCCGGAAACTCCGACTCACAGGACCTGAGCCGGGTCGTCGACCACCTGATTCGCGTCGACGGCATGTCCCTCGCCGAGGCCATGGAGACCGTCGTGCCTCCGATCGTCAACGAGATCCGCTCCCTGCCGGAGGACCTCCACCCGTTCTATATGTACCTGCGTGAGACGTTCGGGCCCTTCGCCCAGGGGCCCGTCGCGCTGATCGCCCGCCACGACGACGAGTGCGTGTTCTCGGCCGACGCGCTCGGCCTGCGCCCCCTGTGGAAGATGGAGACGCCGCAGGACTACATCTTCAGCTCCGAGCCGGGTGTCGTCGGCTGTGACGAGATGGTCTCCGAGCCGAAGCCGCTCGCGCCCGGCGAGAAGTACATGGTCACCATCGACCGTGAGCGGCGCGCGTCGAAGCTCCACGAGCACTGGCAGATGCAGCGCGCCGTCGCCGAGCGCTGGCTCGCCCGCACCGGGGCCTCGGAGCTCCCGGCGTGGGACCGCGCTCTCGAGACCGGTGGGCCGCTCGAGGGCACCGAGATCCCCGGCTACACCGCCGCGGGACCGTCGGAGCCGGTGAAGGTGGAGGACAGGATCCTCGCCGGCTTCGGGTGGCAGCGCGACGACGTCAAGCTCTGCCAGCAGATGGCGTCGAACGGCGCCGAGCCGATCGGCTCGCTCGGCTACGACGGGCCGCTCGCGGCGCTGTCGCCCGAGCGCCAGAACCTCGCCGACTACTTCAAGGAGACCGTCGCCGTCGTGACCAACCCGGCGATCGACCGCGAGCGCGAGATCGAGCACTTCTCGACGCGCGCCGTGTTCGGCCGGCGGCCGTCACTCCACTCCCCGGGCTCCGACACGGGAGCGCTCGAGACCTCGTTCCCGGTGATCCTGGGCGGCCACCACGACCTCGCGCCGCTCGGGGACTCCACGTACCGCAGGATCGCCCGCGAGCACCAGACCTACCTCTTGGAGGACCTCTGGGAGGAGTTCCGCGATCGCGCCGCGGCGATCGACATCGCGCTGCTCGAGTCCGAGACCACGCACGGCGCGATCGAGCGGATCAAGCAGGAGGCCGTCAAGGACGTGCGCCAAGGCGCCGAGCTCCTGGTGCTCACCGACCGCACCGTCTTCGACGGCGAGCGCCGCTATCTGGACCCACACCTGGCCACCTCCGCGGTCGACCAGGTGCTGAAGCAGCTCCGCTTCGGGGAGACCGGCGAGGAGAACCTGCGCCGCCGTTGCTCGATCGTGCTGCGCTCGGCGGCGATCCGCAACGTCCATGACGTGGTCATGGCGCTCGGCCTGGGCGCCAACGGCGTCTGCCCCTACGTGATGGTGGAGGTGATCTGCGTCGAGGACTACGACACCGACGTCTCCAACCTCTGCGCGGCCCTCCGCAAGGGGATCGAGAAGGTGATCTCGACGATCGGGATCCACGAGGTCCGCGGCTACGCGCGCCAGTTCTCCTCCATCGGCGTCAAGCCCGAGCTCGCCGAGATCTTCCAGACCGAGACCTACGCCGCGTCCGAGCGGGGCGGCGTCGGCTACTCGAACCTCGACCAGGACACGGACGAGCGCTTCACCATCCTCACCGGGGACGCCGAAGCGAAGCCGGCGAAGACCTTCCGCTTCTACCCGAAGGTCTACAAGGCGGCGATCGCCGCGGCCAATGGGACCTCCGACTACGACGAGTACTCGGAGAAGGTCCGTGGGCTCGAGTCCGAGAGCCCGATCTCGATGCGCCACATCATGGGCCTGAAGTCCGATCGCGACCCGATCGACCCGGCCTCGGTGGACGCCTCTGTCGGCCATCACGACTATCCGCTCGTGATCTCGTCGATGAGCTTCGGATCCCAGTCCGAGCCCGCCTTCCGCGCCTATGCCGAGGCGGCGAAGGCGATCAACATCCTCTGCATCAACGGCGAGGGCGGGGAGATCCAGGACATGTACGGCCGCTATCGCAAGTGGCGCGGGCAGCAGGTCGCCTCGGGCCGCTTCGGCGTCTCGGCCGAGATGCTCAACTCCTCGTACCTCGCCGAGATCAAGATCGGGCAGGGCGCGAAGCCGGGCGAGGGCGGGCACCTGCCGGGCCGCAAGGTCTCCGAGAAGGTCGCCGAGGCGCGCAACGCCACGCCGGGCACGGACCTGATCTCGCCGTCGAACAACCACGACCTGTACTCGATCGAGGACCTCGCGGAGCTCATCGACGAGCTCAAGACCGTGAACCCGGACGTCCGCATCTCCGTGAAGGTGCCGGTGGTGCCGAACGTCGGCACGATCGGCCTCGGGATCGCGAAGGCGGGCGCCGACATCATCACGCTGTCCGGCTTCGAGGGCGGCACGGGCGCCGCCCGCCAGCACGCCCTGCGTCACGTCGGCCTGCCGTCCGACATCGGCACCCGGGCGGTGCACCGGGCGCTGATGGAGGCGGGGATCCGCAACCGGGTCGAGATCTGGGCCGACGGCGGCTACCGCCACGCCTACGACGTGGTGAAGCTCCACTGCATGGGCGCCAACCGGGTGGCCTTCGGCACCCTGGCGATGGTCTCCCTGGGCTGCACGATCTGCCGCGGCTGCCAGCTCGACACCTGCCATGTCGGCATCGCGACGCAGATCGAGACCGTCGAGCAGGCGCAGGAGCACGGGCTCAAGAAGTTCACGCCGCAGCACGTCGACTCCGCCGCCGAGAGCTGCGCTCGCTTCTTTAACTCAATGGGCGAGGAGGTCAAGCGGGTCGTGGCCGAGCTCGGGTACGAACGCGCCCAGGACCTCGTGGGCCGCTACGACCTGCTCGAGCAGGTCGCCCACGCAAAGGAGCTCGACCTCGCCGAGCTGATCACGCCGCTCGAGGAGTTCCTGGACCTCGAGCCGATCGACCTGCCCGTGGCCGAGGAGGAGCTCGTCGCCGCCGAGACGCGTGCCGAGGCAGGGCTCGTGCGCGCGAGGCCGATCCGCATGGCGCCGAAGGAGGTCTCCACGCAGCTGGCCGGGCTCGCCGGGAAGATCTTCGAGGGCGGGCCGGTCCACCAGGATTACCCGCGCGCGCTCGACGCCCACGACCGCGTGCTGGGCACCGAGCTCGCCGGGGCGATCTCCCGCGCGCGGATCTACGACTCGGCACCGGCCGGCGACCCTGCCGACGTGCTCGCAGAGCTCGACTTCAACGGGGGCTCCGTGGCTGGCCAGGGCCTCGGGGCCTTCAACGCCTGGGGCGTCGTGATCCGGGTCGAGGGCGGCGCCCAAGACGGCGTCGCGAAGACCATGCTCGGCGGGACCGTCTCGATCCTGAAGGGCAAGAACGCCGAGGGGCGCCGCGTCAACGGTTCCGTCGGCAAGTCGTTCGCCTATGGCGCCCAGCGGGGGCGCCTCTTCGTGCAGGGCTCCGCGGACTCACGCTTCTGCATCCGCCTCTCGGGCGCTGACGTCGTGCTCGGCGGTGAGCCGGAGGAGCCGCTTGACGACTCGCGCGGGTGCATCGTCGACCGCGCCAACGCCAAGGGCTTCGCGTTCGAGTACATGACCTCGGGCCGGGCGGTGGTCCTGGGGGACATCGGCCCGTGGGCGTGCGCAGGCATGACCGGGGGCCGCGTCTACGTGCGCGTCAACCCCGACTGGAGCCTCGACGCGGACGCGATTCGCCGCCGCCTGGGCGAGGGGGCCAAGGTGGAGCTCGCCGAGCTCGACGACGAGGGCGTCCTCGACGTCGAGGAGCTGCTCGGCCACTACGCCGCCGAGCTGCGCGCGACCGACCAGGCGGACGAGGCGAAGCGGATGGGCGCGCTCGCGTCGGCGGCGGCGGACAGCTTCTTGATGATCCTGCCGCACAAGGTCCAGGCGGACCCGAACATCTCGACCGAGTAGGCGTCGCGAGGCCTCGAGCCAGGCGTCGACACGCCTGCGCGGGTGAGTGCTGCTAACGCCTTCCTCACGCTTTGCTAACCTTCCGCGCTGTCCTGCTGAAGCACCCGCCACATACACGCGGGTAGCGGGGGACCCAAGTCGCATTGGGGCGAATCGCGGCCCGGACGCCGCGTAGCGCCAGCTCTTTGGCGCGAGCCCGTCAGCTAACCCCGTAAGCAACGAAAGAGCTTGATTTGAACCTGTCACGGGGCGCGGTGGCGCCCAAACTCAAGATCGTCCTGGCCCTGATGGCCGCAGTGGCCCTGATCGGCGCGACCGCGGTTGCGATGACATCGTCGGCGGTGGCGTCGAGCGGAGGCGTCTCCGCGTCGAGCGGCGGCACCGGCGACTCCGGGGGCACCGGCGGCAGCAAGTACAAGCGGCTGTGGCGCAAGACCTCGCGCCACAACAAGCATTGGGCGAACAAGACCGCCGAGTGCGAGTCGGGCAAGGACCCGAACGCCATCGGCGGTGGCGGCCAGTACCGCGGCGCCTTCCAGTTCATGAAGTCGAGCTGGAAGAACGCCCCGAAGACGCCGGGCGGCGACCCGATCGACTATGGGTACAAGACCCAGGCCGTCGTTGCGGTCGCGCTGAAGAAGCACATGGGCACCAAGCCCTGGCCCGTCTGCGGCTAGCCGCGTTCTAACCTCACATATGTGAGGGAAGCAATCGGACCGCCGCTCCGTGCGGCAGCGCTCACTGCGCTGCTCGTCGGGTTGATCGTCCTGCTGATCAACCCGCCGTCGCTCGGCGGGCTCGACGACCTGCTGGTCCTGATCGCCGGCGCCGTCGCCATCGCCCTGCTCGCCGCGTGGTTGACCGTGGCGATGATCGGCAGGGAGATGCCGGAGCCGGAGTTCCAGCGACTCGTTCACCGCAGCGAGACGCTGGCTGCGATGCCGCCGTCCGATCATCCGCCGAGCGAGTTCGACGAGCTGGTCATGGAGGCGCTCGACGACCTGCCCGAGCCGTTCCGCGAGCTGCTCGACCACACGCCGGTGATCGTCTCGGCCCGGGGCCACGAGGAGCACGCCTACGGCCAGTACATCGGCGGAACGATCGCCCGGGACAGCTACCCGGACCGCATTGTGATCTACCAGGACACGCTCGAGCGCGACTTCGGGCACGACCGCGACCTCCTGCGCGCGCAGGTCGAGCGCACGGTGCGCCACGAGCTCGCCCATCACATCGGCTGGGACGAGCGCGGCGTGCGCGGCCTCGGGCTCTGACCGCGGCTACGCCCGCGTGCGCAGGAGCTTGCCCAGGCGGTGCATCGCCTTGCCGTTGGCCCGTCGCATGAACGCCCGAATCATGGGCGCGGTCATGCGCTCGTTGCGCGGCGCCTCCACCCAGGCGAGCTCGAACCCGATCCGCGTCCCGCCCTCGGGAAGCTCGGTGAGCGTGTAGGTCCCCCGGGTGCGCCGCTTGCCCCCGGCGCTCAGGGACTCCTCGACGATCCTCCGCGGCGGATCGGCCTCGATCACCTCGATGTGGACGTTCTCGTTCGATCCGGGAGCACGGACCCTGGCGCGCGCCTTCGCACCCACACCGGCCCGCGGCCCGGAGAAATCCCACTTGTCCAGCATGTGATCGGTGAACGGCTCGTGGTTGGCGAGCACGTCGAGGAACTCGTAAACGTCCTCACGCGAGTTGGGAACGTCGACGGTGACGGTGACCGGTTTCAACGCGCGCCCATTCTTCCAGTCCGCTCAACGCTTCCCTCCCGAGGCCCTTCTGGGACGATCTGGGCCATGGCTTCCGAAGCAAGGCCACCGAGCATCGACGTGGCCGCGATCCTCGCCGCTCGGGCGGGCGAGGCGACGGAGCTCCACAGCCGCTATCTGAACCGCCAGATGGTGCGAGTGCTGAAGACGATCGGCTTCGATCGCGACTGGGTGGCGGGGGAGGGGTCGTACCTGATCGACTCGAAGGGCGACCGCTACCTGGATCTCCTCTCGGGCTACGGCGTCTTCGCCCTGGGGCGCAACCCGCCGGCCGTCCGCGAGCAGCTCGAGCGGGTTCTCGATGCCGGGACGCCCAACCTGCCTCAGCTCGGTGTGACCCTGCTGCCGGGCGTGCTGGCGGAGGAGCTCCTGCGCCGTGCGCCGCGGTCAGTGCGCACGGTGCTGCTCACAAACTCGGGCGCGGAGTCCGTCGAGGGCGCGATCAAGATGGCCCGGGCTGCCACCGGGCGGCCGCGCATCCTCTACTGCGAGCACGGCTTCCACGGGCTCACAATGGGCGCTCTGTCCGTGAACGGCAACCCCGAGTTCCGGGAGCGCTACGGGCCGTTCCTGCCGGGCTGCGACCCGGTTCCGTTCGGAAACCTCGACGCCCTGCGGCGCGAGCTCGAGGCGGGTGACGTGGCGGCGTTCATGGTCGAGCCGGTCCAGGGCAAGGGCGTCGTGATCCCCGGCGCGGACTATCTCCCCCAGGCTCAGGAGCTCTGCCGGCGCCACGGGACGGTGTTCTGCATCGACGAGGTGCAGACCGGCCTGGGCAGGACCGGCCGCTTCCTGGCGCTCGAGCACTGGGGGCTCGAGCCGGACATGGTCCTCGTCTCGAAGGCCCTGTCGGGCGGCTACGTGCCGGTCGGGGCGATCCTCAGCTCCCGCGACGTGTTCGATCGCGTCTTCGACTCGATGGAGCGCTCCGTCGCCCACGGCTCCACCTTCGGGCAGAACGACCTCGCGGCGGCGGCCGCCCTCGCGACCCTTTCGGAGATCGACGACGCGGGCCTGGTTGAGCGGGCGCGGGCGCAGGGAGAGCGGCTGATGGAGCTGACCCGCCCCCTGGTCGAGCGTCACGAGGTCGTGAAAGAGGTCCGGGGCCTCGGCCTGATGTGGGCGATCGAGCTCGGCCCGCCCAGCGGCGGCGCCGCCAGGCGCATCTGGGACTCGATCGAGCGGCGGCAGGCGGGCCTCGCCGCGCAGCTCCTGGTGGTGCCGCTCTTCCGTGACTACCGCATCCTCACCCAGGTCGCTGGCCACAGCATGAACGTGGTCAAGGCGCTCCCACCGCTCGTGATCGCGGATGAGGACATCGAGCGGTTCGCGGACGCCCTCGACCAGGTCATCGGCGGATTCGAGTCGCTCGGCCGATCGATGGCCCGGCTGACGCTGGGGATGGCCTGGCGCGGCCTGCGAGGCAGGCCAGCGCGCGCCGGCGTCGCCCCGCCCGCCGAGACCGCCTGACCGGCCGCGATAGCCTCGCCCTCGCCATGCGAGTGATCGTCGTGGGAGGGGGAGTCGCCGGCCTGACGGCCGCCGACGCGGCACGGTGCGCGGACGCGGACGTGACGGTCCTCGAGGCCCGCGATCGTCTGGGCGGTCGGGTCCACACGCTCCCCTTCGGTCCGGGGACGATCGATCTGGGGGCCGCGTGGGTCCACGCTCCGGTCGGCAACCCGGTGGCCGAGGCGATCGCGGTGGCCGGGATCGAGACGCGCAACGACGGGGAGTTCGGCGCGCCCATGGCCGTCTGGGACGGCGGCTGGATGGAGTCGCCGGAGGCGACGACGGTCACCTCGACCCTGCTCGGCGACTGGGATCCGGCCGAGGCTCAGGCCGCGGTGGAGGGCGATCGCCTCATCGACGGGATCGACTGGTTCCTCGCCGATCGCGAGCTCACCGGCAGGGCGGCCGACCTGGCTCGGTTCACCGTCCTGAACATCATCGGCGGGCTGGTCATCGGCGGATCGCCGGAGCGGATCTCGCTGGCGGGCGCCGCGGCGTACGCCAACGGGTCGGGCGGGAACCTCGTCCTGGCGCGCGGCTACCGGGCGCTGGTCGATGCCCTGGCGGCCGGGCTCGACGTGCGGCTGGGCACGACGGTCACCGCGATCGAGCACACCGGAACCGGCGTGTCCGTGGTGACCGACCAGGGGACCTTCAGGGGCGACCGCGCGATTGTCACGCTCCCGCTGGGCGTCCTCCGCGCCGGGAGCGTCGCATTCGACCCGCCGCTTGCCGAGCCGCAGGCGAGCGCAATCCAACGCCTGGAGATGGCGAGGCTCGAGAAGGTCGCATTCCGGTTCGCCGAGGCGTTCTGGCCCGACTCGATCTGGGAGATCACTCACGTCGCCGACAACGGTGCATTCCCGGCGTGGTTCGACTTCAGCCGGCACGTCGGGACCCCCACGCTGCTCGGCTTCTTCAACCCGCTCCTCGGCCCGGGCTTGGCGGCGATGTCACCGGAGGAGCGAGGGGATGCCGCGCTGGAAACGCTTCGGACGATGTTCGGCTCCGTGCCCGCGCCCGAGGAGACCGTGGTCACCGACTGGGAGCACGACCCGTGCTCGCTCGGTTCCTACAGCTACATCCCGCTCGGAGCGGGCGTCGATGACATGCGCCGCCTCGGCGAGCCCCTATCCGAGCGCCTCACCCTCGCGGGCGAGGCCACCGTGCCCGAGCACTACGGGACGGTGCAGGCCGCGTTCACCTCCGGGCTGCGGGCCGCGGCGGCGACCCTCGGGGCGCCGCCCGAGCGCCTTTCATTGGGACCGGTACCACCGGACTGGCTGGACTGACGCCGCTCAGAGGTGCCGCCGAGCGGCCGGAACGTAGACGAGCCAGGTAGCGAGCGCGAGCCCCGCCGCGGCGACCAGCGGCAGCACGATGCTCGTCTTGAGGAGCAGGGCGCCCAACACCGCGCCCGCCAGCATCGCGGCCACGGCCGCGATCCTGCGCGCGGAGCCCTTGCCGGAGCCGCCTGCCGCGGGCGAATCCGCCGCGAGCCCGGTGAGGGTCATCGTCAGGACGGTCGTGGTCAGGTCGGGCACCCCGAGCTTCCGGACGGTTGCGTTTCGAACGCCCATCGCCAGGGCAAGCATCGCGATCACGACGTCGCCCGAGAGCGCATTCGGGCGAACATCGACGATCGCCGCCAGGATGGAGGCCGCGCCGACCAGGGTGGTCTCGAACCCGAGCGCGCGGGCCACGTGCTCGGGATGGCGACTCCCGATCCGTTTGGCGAGGACGCCCCCGCCCGCGGCGCCGACGAGGAAGGAGCCGAGGGAGACGAGCGGTGCCACGACCGGAAGCCCCCCGCTCCCGGCGATGCCGAAGCCCAGCAGGACGATGTTCCCGGTCATGTTGGCCGTGAAGACCCGACCGAGTCCGAGGTAGCTGACCGCGTCGACGAGGCCGGTCGTGAGCGTCAGCACGAGAGCGCTCTGGTGAGCGGATGCCGAAGGCTGGCCGCGGCCGACTTCAGCCATTCCCGGTCGAGCTCCGCGGCCGCCGGGTGATTGATCGCCGTCGAGTCGCTCATCTGGACCTCCTCGTCGCTTTCTGAATGCGATGCATTCTCGGGGAGGGGGCGGCAGGCCGGCGTTCTGTGCGAGCTTCGCGATTGACAACTTTGACAGGCTCATGGGGAGCACCCGCGAGATCCTGGTGCGAAGCGAGCCAATGACCACTTCATCCCCCAACCAGCTGGCGCCGGTCGGCGAAAGCGACCACGTGATCGGCGCGGAGGTGCCGCACCTCACCCTCGTCGAGTACGGGGACTTCGGCTGTCCCCACTGCTTCTCGGCGAGCCGGCCCGTGATGACCCTTCTCGCCCGCTTCGACGGCCTGCGGCTGGTTTGGCGCCACCTGCCGGATCCCGAGCTGCACCCGGGAGCCGATCTCGCTGCGGAGCTCTCCGAGCTCGCGGCGGCCCACGGCAAGTTCTGGGAGGCGCATGCGCTGCTCCTGACAGGGCGGCAGAGCTTCTCGCACGAGGATCTGCTCTCCACCGCACGGAACCTGGAGCTGGGTGCCGACGAGGCGGAGGCCGCCCTGGATGCGCGCACCTTCCGCCCGCGCGTTCTCGCAGACGTCGAGAGCGGCGGGCGGGCTGGAGCCCACGGCACGCCGACGTTCTTCGTCGACGGGGAGCGGGTCGATGGCCCGTGGCGGCGGCTCGCGGAGATCGTCCCCGCGAGGCTGCGGGGGGCCGGATGACCGAACGAGTCGAGCCGATCGGCGTCGGAGAGCGGGAGACCCCGGAGCGGGCTGGG
This sequence comes from uncultured Actinomycetes bacterium, assembly GCA_963710955.1. Taxonomy (GTDB): domain Bacteria; phylum Actinomycetota; class Thermoleophilia; order Solirubrobacterales; family 70-9; genus AC-56. Next base: position 411,490 of record CAVQCK010000001.1, read on the forward strand.
GCGTTCCCGCGGCTTGACGACGAGCAACTCAGGCGCTTGCGGCTGCTGGGCCTGGTCCGGGAGGTGGAGCCCGGTGAAGTGCTGTTCCGCGCCGGCGACGAAACAACCGACTTCTTCGTGGTCGAGTCCGGGGCGGTGACCATCGTGCAGGGACTGGGGGAGGAGAACCGGGTCATCGCCGTTCACGGTGAAGGGCGCTTCCTGGGCGAGCTCAGCCTCCTCATCGGGCAGCGCCTGTACCTGTCCGGGGTCGTCAGGGACGCGGGCAAGTTGATTCAAATTCCGCTCCCGAAACTCCGCGAGATCATCGACGAGGACGAGAGCTTGAGCGACGTGATCCTCGGCGCCTTCATGGCGCGGCGGTCGATCCTGATCGGCGCCGGTACCGGGGTGAAGCTGATCGGCTCGCGGTTCTCGCCGGACTCGCGCCGCCTGCGTGAGCTCCTGGCGCGCAATCGAATGCCCTACCAGTGGATCGACCTCGACCGGGACGAGCAGGCGGACGCCCTGCTCGCGGAGCTCTCCATCGAGCCGAGCGAGACGCCTGTGGCCGTGACCGCGGGCGGTGAGGTCCTTCGCAACCCGGATAACGCCGAACTGGGACGGGCGATCGGCCTCGGGTCCTCGGGATCGCCGCCTCCGCTCTGCGACGTGGTCGTCGTGGGTGCCGGTCCCGCCGGGCTGGCCGCCGCCCTGTACGCCGCATCGGAGGGCCTCGACGTCCAGGGGGTGGAGGCGATCGCCTCCGGGGGTCAGGCGGGCACGTCGGCGAGGATCGAGAACTACCTCGGCTTTCCGGCGGGGGTCTCAGGAAGCGAGCTGACGCAGCGGGCGACTGTCCAGGCGGGCAAGTTCGGCGCGCGGCTGAACGTGCCCGCCGCCGCGATGGCGCTGCGAAGCGAGCCCGGACGGCACGAAATCGAGCTCTCGAACGGCGAGCGGGCAACCGGTCGGACGTTGATCGTGGCGACCGGCGCCCAGTACAAGCGCCTCGATGTCCCGCGGCTGGACGAATTCGAGGGCAACGGCGTCTACTACGCCGCAACCCAGGCCGAGGCTCAGCTCTGCGCCGACTACCCCGTGGTCATCGTCGGCGGCGGGAACTCGGCGGGCCAGGCGGCGATGTTCCTGTCGCGCCACGCGACCGCGTGCCGGCTGGTGATCCGCGGCGATGACCTCGGCAAGTCGATGTCCCGCTATCTCGTCGACCAGGTCGAGCGCAACGAGTGGGTCGAGGTCGTGAGAAACGCCCAGGTCGTAGAGCTCCATGGCGATCGTGAGCTCGATGCGGTCACGGTCGCCGAGAGTGGATCAGGGACGCGGTCGCAGCTCCCGGCCCGGGCGCTGTTCGTGTTCATCGGCGCTTCACCGCACACCGAGTGGCTCGAGAACCAGCTGGCGACCGATCGGGCCGGGTTTCTCCTGACGGGACGCGATGTCGACGGTGAGGACCTGGTCGAGTACGACGGCGAGCGCCCCCACTTCCTCGAGACCAGCCGGCCGGGGATCTTCGCTGTCGGCGACGTTCGCTCGGGCTCGATCAAGCGGGTCTCGTCGGCTGTGGGAGAGGGCTCAATGGCGGTGCGGCTCGTCCACCAGCGGCTTTCCTCCCCCGTGGCCGAGTCCACGCCCGTGTGATGCGCGGTAGGCGATGTGACTGGCGCTCTTGACCCGGGCCAACGGCGAACCAGATTCCTGGCGTCTGAGCTCAGAGCCGAGGGCGTTGATGGGCGCCGGCGTGATCCTGGCGCTCGTACTGGGAATCAGCAGCGTCTTCGCTTTCTTCGCAACGAGCTACCAGTGCGACCCGACTACTCTGCACCTGGTCCAGTCTGTCCCCGCTGAGTACCAAACGGGCTACTGCAAGGCCACTCACTTCCCGGGATTCCCAGATTCGGTGGGCAGCGTTCTGCTCGTTGCCGCGATCTTCCTCCTGCCAGCGGTAGTGGCAGTCCTCGGAGCTGCGGTTGCGGCGAGCGCAGGGAACAAGACGATCTTTCGCTCGACCAGCGCCGTGGCGGTGGTGTTGGCGATCGCTCAGTGGCTCCTCCTGACTCAAGCTGGCGTCAACTATCCGGGCGCCGGATAGCTGCCGCTTTACGCGTTCTGGCAGCAGGACGCTCGCTACGCCACCACTTCTGCTTTTCGCGCAAAGCAGAATCGGCGCAGTGCGCCAGACGCCTACCCGATCTCGCCTGGCGGCCCTAGGGCTGGAAGAACTTGCCGTGGCCGAGGCTGCCACCCCAGTCTGACGGCCCGTGCAGCGCGAAGTTGGGTTCGCCGGGGAAGTCAACGGTGAGCGAGCCACTCCAGCTGGAATCGACCTTGCTGTACCTGCCGGTGCCGCTGAACGGGGCGGGTGGATAGACGTAGGCACCGGTCTTACCAGGGGTGAGGACGAACTGGCCCGAAGTCCCATTGACTGCAACCTGGCGCGAGACCGTCACCGTCGCACCCGTCGCGGGCACGGTCTCGGAGGAGGTGGCGGTGAAGCTCGCCGTAGAGCCTTGGTCGGGCTTAAAGGCGGTGAATTGGATCGGCGGTGGCGGCGGCCCACCAACGACGAACAGCTGCGTGCCCTTCACCTGATGACCGCAGTGCCAAAGCGAATGCTCGGGCACCACACGACCACGCGCACGGGTGGCGTCAACGGAGGTGTAGCCGCCCTCGCCCCGGAACTTGATCTGTCCCTTCCAGACGCCGATCCGGGCCTTTGCCTGCTTGCCCGTGCAGCCCTTCGGAGGGTCGATCATCTTCGTCTTCTTGGCATGGAAGCGAAGGTCGTATCCGCCGCGCGAGCCCATGTCCATGACCATCCGCTTCGCGCTGCCGAAACCCGCGTCCTGTCCATTTCGAGCGCCGTATTGGGCTAGGCCATGACCACGGCTGGTCGTCAGAGTGGCAAAGACGGGGTTGGCAAGGCCACTGATCCCGTAGTGGTGTGAGCCCTTGAGCTTGAAGGAGGCCTGCAACGGCTGCTGGGTCGCCGCCGCGGCGCCCGACGCGCCAAGGAGCCCGACCAACATCGCCGAACCGACCACCGCGATTACTGCCCGTGATCTGCTCACCTGCACGCCTCTCCCCGGATTCGTCTCGCCACGACCTTAGCGGAGATTGCCTTCGCTTCTGCTCTGTCCGTAATTCCCGGCAGCAGATGCGCGGAAAGCCACCGATGTCGCGCACCTGCTTCCGGCCTAGGTTTGGAATGACTGAAGGAGGACCGCAATGGTTTCCACCAACTTCCACCGATATACCCGAGTAGCTAGCCGCAGTGGCGGACTCGCAAGCAGCAGGGGTGAGAAGGCGGCGCGATACACCGGAGGCTCGGTGTGCGCGGCTCTGGTGCTGGTCCTCGTCTTCTCCCTGAGCGTTTCTGCCCCCGTCTTTGCCTCCAACTGCACGCCCGGAGGCAGTGGGCCGATCGCCCCAGCCGCCGATACCTACGCCGATATCAACTGGCCCGGTATGAATTTCGGCTCCTCCTACGGGTGGTCCGTGACCCGCACCACGAAGGACTTCATGCATCTGACCCGGGACTACGCGATGAACGGTTACGTGAAGTATCCGCTGCCGCGGATCCCGTCCGGCTGCAGTCTTCGTTCCGCCCGCCTGGGGATCACCCACGCAGCCGACTATCTCCTCGTGTCCCCGCCCATCGTCCCGGCGCCCATCTACGTTCATCCGGCTGCCTCGAGGTGGTACGAACGCACCCTGACCTGGAGGAACCAGCCGGGTCCCGCCGCGCCCGCGGTGAAGGTCAGCCAGCCCGGCGTAAGCCCATGGCTGATCACCCCTGCGGTCGCCGCCCTGTATGCGAAGGGGAACACGGGACTCGAGATGGACGCGCATCAGCCCCAGGTGTGGTGGGCACCGCAGTCACGCGAGTGCATCGACGAATACGGCAATCGCGGGGTCCCGTACCTGTACATCACCTGGAAGTAGGGATTCCGCCTCTGCCGCTTCTGCTTTCGCGTGAAAGCAGAAGTGCGTCAACCGTGAGGCCCTACTTCCGTCGCCTGGTGATGCGGACGATGTCGACGTCGCTCTGCGACATCCCTGTCGTCCGCGCCCCGGCCGCTACTGGCTCAGCGCGGCCCGCACCGACTGCTTGAAGGACCTGGTGGTCGCCAGCACCGCCGTCGGCTCGTAGCCGCAGTGCGCCATGCAGTTGTCGCAGCGCGGGTCGCGGCCGCGGCCGTACTTCTCCCACTCCGTGGTCTCGATGAGCTCCTTGTAGGTCTTGGCGTAGCCGTCGGCCATCAGGTAGCAGGGGCGCTGCCAGCCGAAGACGCCATAGCTGGGGATCCCCCACGCGGTGCACTGGTAGTCCACCTTGCCCTCGAGGAAGTCGAGGAAGAGAGGCGTGTGGTTGAGGCGCCACTTCTTGCGCCTCCCATCGGCGAACGCGGCGCTGAACAGCTGGTGCGTCTCCTTGACGCCGAGGAAGTGGTCCTGGTCCGGGGCCTTCTCGTAGGCGTAGGCCGGCGAGATCATCATCTGGTCGACCTCGAGCTCGTCGTTGATGAAGTCGAGGACCTGCCGAACCGTGTCGGGGGAGTCGTGGGTGAAGAAGGTCGTGTTGGTCGTGACCCGGAAGCCCTTCTTCTTGGCCGCCTTGATCGCGGAGACAGCCTTGTCGAAGACGCCCTCGCGCTCCACGGACGCGTCGTGCCGCTCGCGCAGGCCGTCGAGGTGGATCGCCCAGGCGAAGTAGGGGGACGGCTTGAAGAGATCGAGCTTCTTCTCCATCAAGATCGCGTTCGTGCACAGGTAGACGAACTTCTTGCGATCGATCAGCTGGCGCGCGATCTCGTCGATCTCGGGATGGATCAGCGGCTCACCGCCGGCGATCGAGACCATCGGCGCCCCGCTCTCCTCGATTGCGGCGATCGCCTGGTCGACCGGCATACGGCGGCGAAGCACGTGGTCGGGGTGCTGGATCTTTCCGCAGCCCGCACAGGCGAGGTTGCACTGGTAGAGCGGCTCCAGCTCGACGAGGAGGGGAAACTTCTCCCGCCTCGCAAGGCGCTGGCGGGCCAGGTAACTGGCGGTCCTAAAGCTCTGTCTGAGTGGAACGGCCATTCGCGCTGGATCCTTTCAATTCGGCCGGAAGCCCGAAGTGGACATTCTCGCTGATCCCGCCGTTCTCCATCAGTTCGAGCGGTCCAAGCGCTGACAACGAGGCTACGAGGTCCTGCACGATTCGCTCCGGCGCCGATGCGCCGGCCGTCACCCCGACCGTCCGAGCGTCCGCCAGCCAGGCGGGATCGACGTCACCGATGCCGTCGACGAGGTGCGCCGGGCACCCCGCGCGCTCCGCCACCTCGACCAGCCGCAGCGAGTTCGACGAGTTCGCGGACCCGACCACCAGGATCGCGTCGCACTCCGACGCGAGGTCGCGCACCGCGTCCTGCCGGTTCTGGGTCGCGTAACAGATGTCGTCCGTCCGCGGCCCGGTGAGGCTGGGGAAGCGGCCGCGAAGCTCGTCGACGATCTCGCTCGTCTCGTCGACCGCGAGGGTGGTCTGGGTGAGATAGGCGACCCGATCGGGGCGCTCGGCCTCGACCTCGCGCGCGTCGTGGAGGTCCTCGACCAGGCGGATCGACTCGGGCGCCTCGCCCGTGGTCCCCTCGATCTCGTCGTGGCCTGCGTGCCCGACCAGCATGACCGTGTAGCCGGCCCCGCTGAACCGCCGGGCCTCGGCGTGGACCTTGCTGACCAGGGGGCAGGTGGCGTCGATGACGTCGAGGTCGCGGCCCCGCGCGGCCTCGCGGACCGCCGGCGAGACACCGTGCGCCGAGAACACGACCCGGGAGCCCACGGGAACCTGCTCGACCTCGTCGACGAAGACGGCGCCGCGCTGCTCCAGGTCGCGGACCACGTGGGTGTTGTGAACGATCTGCCGGCGGACGTAGAGCGGCGGTCCGTACCGCTCCAGTGCGCGCTCGACCACCCGGATCGCCCGCTCCACGCCGGCGCAGGACGCGCGCGGGCTCGCGAGCACCACCCGGCGATCGCCGGCCGCCTCGCTCCAATGGCTGAGTGCGGCGGAGACGCGCGCGAGGGCCCGGTAGGCGCGGAGAGCCCCGGTCATCGTGGCGATCGGGCGATGCAGGCCGCGGTCGTGGGTGTCGAGCACCGTGCGTACGACCGCCCACGGGCGGCCCGCGCAGCCGCGGGCGAGCCAGGCCGACTCCATGTCGACCGCCAGCGCTCCGGTCGCCGCCAGGCGCTCGCGCTCCGCACCGAAGACGATGCGGGGAACCGAGACGATCGGCCCGGTGTGGACGCGAAGCCCGGCCCGCCGCAGCATCGACGCGACGAGCTCGGTCGCGGCGCATTCGACCGCTTCGTCGGCGCCGCGGACCTCCGTGGCAACGACGATGTCTCCCGGCTCGAGCTCGGGTGACAGCCCGCCCGCGAACCCGGTGAGCGCCACCACGTTGCCATCCACGTGGCCGAGCTGCCCCGCGGCGCGGCGTGCGGCCCGCCGGCCGACGCCCGTGCGGATCACGTTCGCGCCCGGAGCGCCGCGGCGAACCGCGTGGGCCTCGAACCGCATCGGCGCGGCCACCACGAGCCCCTCGCCACGTCGCCGGCTCACGCCGTCACCTCCACGCGCTGGGATGCCGGGCGGCCCCTGAGCGCCTCGCGCGCGGCCGCCAGGCCGCTTCGCACCGCGCCCTCCATCGTGGCCGGCCATCCGGTCGCCGTCCACGCTCCGGCGAGCGCGAGTCCAGGGATCCCCGTGCGCTGGCTCGGCCGCAGGGCTCCGACGCCGGGGGCGGCCCGGAACGTCGCGTTGTGCTCGCGGACGACCTCGAAGCGCTCGACGCGCGCGTCGCGGGCGCGTGGCAGCAGCTCGCCCAGCGCCGGCAGGAAACGCTCGCGCAGCTCGTCGCGACTCAACTGCGCCTCCCGCTCGGCACCCGACAGCGAGATTGCAAGGTGCTGGCCGTCGGCAAGCCCGCTCTCTCCGGTGCGGTCGAACAGCCACTGGACCGGCGAGCGGACGCCGGCCGCGAGGTCGAAGTCCGTCACGCGCCGGTCGTAGACGACGTGGAGGTTCACGATCGGGGAGGCTCCGAGCCGCTCGAGGCGCGACGGGTCTTCGAGTGCACCCTCCGGGAGCACGCCGGCGGCGCGGGTGTGGGGGAGGGCGACCACCACGCCGTCGGACTCCAGGGCCTCGTCAGCGCCCGACACAGTGAATTCCCCCGACCCCGTCGCCTCGACCCGCTCGGCGCGCCAGCCCGTGCGGACGTCCACACCCGCGGAGCGGAGCGCCCGCGCGCTGGGCTCCCCGTGGATCGCGGACAGAGGCAGCCGGGCGTAGCCCACGTCGCCCGCCTCGGCGTCGTTCAGCAGGCCGGTCTGAAAGACGAAGGCGGCCATCGCCAGCGACGCCTCGCCCGCGTCGAGGTTGAGGGTCGGCAGCGCGATGAGGTTCCAGAGCGCGTCGACGGCGTTCGGCGACTGGCCGTGGTCGGCCAGCCAGTTGCCGAAGGTCTGCGCGTCGAGGGTGCCGTCGGCGAGGTCGAGGCGCGAGAGCTGCAGCGCGCCGCGGGCGGCGCTCGCGCGCTCTCGGAGGGAGAGATGCCCGTAGCGGGCCAGCGCCCCGGTCAGATGAAGCGGGGCCGGCAGCGAGGATCGCCGCAGCCACTCCACCCGCCCTCCCGGTGCGATAACCGGTATCTCCAGACGCGGCTGAAGGGTCGTGGCGGATGCTGTGCCGAGGCGGTCGAGCAGGGCGCGGTACGCGGTGCAGCAGCGGAGGAAGACGTGCTGGCCGTTGTCCAGGACCATCCCGTCCCGCTCGAAGGAGTAGGCGGCGCCGCCGAGCCTCGGGCGGACTTCCACGAGCGTCACCTCGGCGCCGGCATCGGCGCAGGACAGGGCCGCGGCGATCCCCGAGAGGCCGCCGCCCACAACCGTGACGCGCCGGTCGCTCACGCAATCACCACCAACACCTGCATCTCGCGGCGCCGACGTGGACAGTCTCCAGTCATCCGCAAGCGTTTCTGCTCGGGCACCGCGCTCACACCTGTGCCCCCGCGAGGCTGCGGGCCGCGACCCACGCCTTCTCCCAGGCCGGCAGCGACACACGCCGGCGAAGGACCTGCTGCGGGTCACGGTCGATCTGCCCGAGGATGCGGCGGTAGATGCCGGTCATCGCACGCACGCATGCTTTCGACCGCGCGTCGAGCAGGGGAAGCAGCTGGAGCCCCCGCGCGAACCACTCGCGCCCGCGCGCGGTCTCGAATCGAATGAGCTCCGCGGTCGCGTCGGCGGGCGAGCCGGAGAGGTCCTCCGCGCAGCCGAACCGGCGGAGGTCCTCGCCCGGCAGGTAAACGCGCCCCCGCTCGAAGTCCTCGCGGACGTCCCGAAGGACGTTCGTGATCTGCATCGCGACGCCGAGGTCGTCAGCCAGAGGGAGGGCCCGCTCCAGATCAGAGGCTCCGAAGATCCCGACGCAGATCCGCCCGATCGACCCGGCGACCGCCCTGGAATAGACGACCAGCTCGTCGAAGGTCGTATAGCGGGTGCCCTCGACGTCCATCCGGACACCGTCGAGGAGGTCGGTGAACGCCTCCCCCGGCAGCGGGAAGCGGGATCGCGCGTCGGCGAGCGCGACCATGACCGCGTCATCCGGGTCCCCCTCCGTGAGCGCGGTGCGGGTGGCCGCGAGGTCGGCGAGCTTGCGGTCGGTGGGGAGGGTGCCGTCGCCGATGTCATCCACCCGGCGCGCGTAGGCGTACGCGGCCGACATCGCGCGGCGCTTGTCGGCGGGCAGGAGCCGGATGCCGTAGTAGAAGTTGGCGGCCGCCTTCCTCGTCACCCGCTCGCAGATTCGATAGGCCTCCCTCGTCTCCATGCCTAGTGCGGGCGCGCCGTTCGAAGCAGGGCAGTGATGCGGTCGGGCCATGAGGGGCGCGGCGGCTGGTCACAGAGAGCGAAGCCGGCGCGCTCGATCCCCGCGAGCGCGGCGCGGCCGCCGGCGACGAAGGCCGTGACAGCGAGGCGCTGGCGGCCTCGGAGAGTGGTGATGAGCGGCTCCCCGCGATCGAAGAGCCTGCGGGCTCGCTCGGCCTCGAACGCGATCAGGGTGCGGACACGCTCGGGCGACGGGGAAATGGCGAGGTCCTCCTCGGCACAGCCGAACCGCGCGAGGTCCTCCTGCGGGAGGTAGACGCGACCGCGAGCCAGGTCCTCGCGCACGTCCTGCAGGTGCTCGGTCACCTGGAGGCCGCTGCAGATCGCGTCGGAAAGCTCGATCCGATCTGCGGTGGCGGCGCCGAAGACGTGGAGGACCATGCGGCCGACCGGGTCGGCGGACAGCGCGCAGTAGGAGAGGAGGTCGTCGAAGGTCGCGTAGGAGCTCACGGCTTGGTCGACGCGGTTGGCCTCGACCAGGCGGTGGAGCGGCTCCGCGGGGATGTCCGACTCACGGGCCACTGCCGCCATCCGACGCAGGGCGGGGTGGTCAGGCACCCCGCCGGCGTACATGCGGTCGATCTCGGAGTCGAGCCAGTCGAGCAGCGCAAGCCGGTCGCCGGCCGCCTCGTCGCCGATCTCGTCGACCAGGCGCGCGAAGCCGTAGATGGCGAGGAGCGAGTCGCGGAGCCGCGGGCCGAGCAGGCGGCTCGCGACCGGGAAGTTCTCGCCCCCGGCACGGGCCATGACCTCCTCGAGCCCGGGCACCCCGTCGGGAGTGCCCGGGCGTCGCTCCGCTGGGTTCGTCACCGCCCCGGCGGATGCCCCCCCGCCCACGGCCTAGCCCCGCTCGCCGGCCGCCGCCCAGCGCCCCAGAGCCATCACCGGGAAGCTCAGCCGGTACAGGTGGTAGTTGATGTAGAAGTGCCCTGGGAAGCCCGTGCCCGTGTACTCGGGCTCGTCCCAGGTCCCGTCCTGGAGCTGGGTCGAGACCAGCCAGGCCAGGCCGCGCTCCACGGCGTCCGTGCGCTCGCCGAGCGCGTGGAGCGCGATCAGCGCCCACGCCGTCTGTGACGCGGTGCTGGGGCCTCGGCCGATCCAGGCCGGGTCGTCGTAGGAGCGGCCGTCCTCGCCCCAGCCGCCGTCCGGGTTCTGAATCCGTTCCAGCCAGGCCCCCGCGCGGCGCAGGCGGGGGTCGCACCGCGGGACGCCGCAATCCACGAGGCCGGGGATTGCGGCGCCCGTGCCGTAGACGTGGTTGATGCCCCACCGGCCGAACCAGGAGCCGCCGTCTTCCTGCTCGGCCAACAGGTATGAGATGCCCTCACGGGTGGTCGGGGCATCGGCCAGTCCCTCGCCTCCGAGCATCTCGAGGACGTGGGCGGTGACGTCCGCGCTGGGCTCGTCGATCACCTCGCCGAAGTCGCAGAACGGGATGTCACGGCAGATCTCCCGGACGTTGTCGGCGTCGAACGCCCCCCAGCCGCCGTTCCGGCTCTGCATGCCGACGGTCCACTCGGTGCCGCGGCGGATCGCCTCGTCGACTCGCTCGGGCTGCGGATGGCGGACCCGGCGGAGTGCCAGCACGATCTCGGCGGTGTCGTCGATGTCCGGGTAGTGGTCGTTGTCGAACTCGAACGCCCAGCCACCCGGGTCGAGCTTCGGCCGGCGGACCGCCCAGTCCCCCCTGATCCGGACCTCCTCGGCGAGCAGCCAGTCGGCGGCCTTGACGAGCGCGGGGTCGTCGCCCGGGACGCCCGCGTCGCTCAGCGCGATCATCGCCAGCGCCGTATCCCACACCGGCGACTGGCATGCCTCCAGGCGCCGCATGTCGCCCTCGTGGATGAGGAACCGCTCGATGCCGTCGAGACCCTTCTTCACCGCTCCTTCGCCGACCTCGTGGCCGCGCAGGGAGAGCGCCATGAGCGAGTAGACCCAGGGCGGCTGGATGCCGCCCCAGGACCCGTCGTCCTCCTGGCGCTCGAGTACCCAGCGCTCGACCCGCGCCATCGCCCGGCGGCGCAGCGGCTTCAGCGGGTGCCGCTCATAGACGCGGCCCACCCTGTCCAGCCACAGGAGCACCCGCCCGCGGAACGTCCGGGGCCGCGGCTTGACCGGGCGTCCGGTGCGCAGCTCGTCGAGGCCGAAGGGCAGCGGGCGCACCGGGCGCTCGGCGCGGACGATCGTGAGCGCCGCGATCGTCTGCCGCGCCCAGCACGCGAAGTCGTAGATGTTCAGGGGGAACCAGGACGGCAGGAGAATCAGCTCGGGGGGCAGGGCGGGGACGTCCTCCCACTCCCAGAGGCCGAAGAGGGCGAGCCAGATGTGGGTGAAGACGCGCGCGTTCTCGATGCCGCCGGCGGCGAGGGCCGACTCCCGTGCCGCGGCCATGTGGGGCGCGTCCGGCTCGTCGCCCGCAAGCCTGAGCGCCGCATAGGCCTCCACGGTCGTGGAGAGGTTGGCGGGCGCCCCGTGGAAGTTGCCCCAGCTGCCGTCCTCCCGTTGCCGGGAGCGGATCCAGCTCGCCGCGCGCTCGATCGTCGCCGGGTCGCCGATGCCGAGGAACTCGCGCAGCAGGAGGTCCTCCGCGTCCATGGTGACGTTCGTCTCCAGCTCCGCCTTCCACCAGCCGGCGGAGTCCTGGAGGGCCATCAGGTGGCGGCGTCCGCGTTCGAGTGCCTCCTCGAGAGCGTCCTGGGGGAGGGGAGCCGGTGCGGCCTCGTCTATGACCTGGGATTCCGCTTGAGCTGTGGACGCAGGTTGCACTCGTTGAGGCCTACCCCTCGGGCGACGCGAAGCCTACTCGTAGGCGTGGTGGAAAAGCCCGCTCGTGGCGCCTGAAATCAGGCGCCGAGCACGTACAGCCGGTAGCGGCCGATCTCGAGCTCGTCCCCGTCGCGAAGCGGGGTCCACTCGACGCGTTCGCCGTTCACGAAGAGCCCGTTGAGGCTGCGGTCGTCGAGCGCGCGAAGCTCGTTCTCGGGAGTGCGCACGATGAGCGCGTGGCGGCGGGACACGGTCGCGTCGTCAAGTCTCAGGTCGGCGGCGGTGCTGCGCCCGATCCGCGTCCACCCGGTCGGCAGGTCGGCTATGACGGGCTCGCCGTCCTCGTCGTATGCGACGTAGCGCCCGGTCGGGTCAAGACCCTCGCGCGCCTCGTCGAGCCAGGTTGGGAGAGTCGGGGCGGGGGAGATGGCCTCGGTGTCGAGGGTCCGTGACTCGAACAGGGATGCCCGCCGGAAGCGTGTCTCGCCGCACGCGGGGCAGCGAGGGACATCGTCGTCCAGCTCGAGCGCGACCGAGTACCCGCAGCCGACGCAGACCAGCGATCCTGCGGACAACTGTCCGGACTCGCGAACTTTGAACCCTTCGTCTACCAGCAAAACCATCCCCTCTGCTCGTGGCAATTCTAACTACGGTCGATTGGTGCCTCTTCGCACAAGGCCCGAAACGGTCGCAAATTGGAAGATTGCCGACCGGATCTGGGCAATAGAATCGCGCGCCGTGGACTCGCTCGCCCAAGAGCGCGCGCTCGTCTGATGGGGCCGATCTCGGTCGCCCGGACGATCGACGCACCCCGCGAGCGCGTCTACGACTTCCTCAGCGACCTGGCCAACCGTCCCTCGTTCACCGACCATTTCATCGGCGACTACCGGCTCGAGCGTTTCGAGTCGGAGGGCGTGGGTGCGGCCGCTCGCATGCGGATCGAGCGGGGCGCCCTCTGGATGGAGTCGGTGATCGTCGAGGCCGAGCGCCCGTACCGGATCCTCGAGCAGGGCAAGGGCGGGCGCCTGGACCGCATCCCGATCCTGACCGCATGGGAGCTCGTCGAAGGACCGAGCGCGGCAAGCTCGAAGGTCACGTTGCGGTTCGGCACCGAGGCCATGCACCCGATCGACCGCATGCACGAGCTGCGGCGGGGCGAGCGCTACTTCCGGCGCCAGTGGTCGGTCGCGCTGTCTCGGCTCAAGGATCTGATCGAGTCCGGGCGCTCGGGCGAGCGCGTGTCGATCGCCGGGGGCGCCCGGCTTCCGGTGACGTAGCCGGACGGCCGGGATTAGACTTCCGCCGCCATGCAGCGCGCTCTCAGCTCCATGACGCGACTCGGCGCGGTTGCCGCCGCGGTCGTGGCGATCGCCGCGGGCGTCGTGCTCTCCGGCTGCGACACCGCTCCCGAGAACGCCGACCAGGTGTCCGAGGGCATGGGGATCAAGCTCGACGACCTGCTCTTCAACGTCCAGATCACGCGCCAGCTGAACCCCGGGGACACCGAGGACAAGGCCTACCTGGTGGGACAGAAGCCACTCGGGCCGAACCAGTACTACCTCGGGGTCTTCATGCGCGTCCAGAACGAGGGCGACGCGTCGGCGCAGGTCCCCACCGACATGAGCGTGGTCGACACCGTCGGCGACAGCTTCAAGCCGCTTCCGAGCGACAGCCTGTTCGCGCTCAAGCTGGGCGACACCCTTCACGGGGGCGACGAGCTGCCGGAGGGCGAGTCAGTGGCCGCGAACGGGCCGATCCAGGGATCGATGGTCCTCTTCCGGATCACGACCTCGGCGATTCAGGACCGGCCGCTCACTCTCCACATCACGACGTCGACGGGCTCGGCCGGCGAAGTCGAGCTTGACCTCTGACGCCGCACTTCGGCTCACCCTCCTCGTCGCGGCGATCAGTGCGTTGCTGGTGGTCCTCGGCCTGTTCGGCGGCGCGGTCCGCGTCGCCTGCCTGGTCCTGATCGGGGCGGCTGCGCTCCTCACCGCCCCGCCGCGGGTCAATCGTGGCGGGGCCTGGTGGCGGATCCTCGCGGGTGGTGCTGCCGCGTCGATCGCCGGAGCGATCTTCGCCCAGCCCGCGGCGACGCTGGGCGGCTGGATCGCCCTGCTCGGCGGCCTCGCGGTGATCGTGGCCGCGGCGGTGGGATTCTCCGTCGAGGAGGAGCCCGACGCGCACGGCGGCAAGTAGGGCGGCCCCAGCAACGCGAAACGGTCGCGCGACCGTTTCGTTGCACTCCCCGCGCCCCGCGCGCGCCTTCGCCCGCCACCCTTCAGGGGTGTCTGAGGTTTGCCCTCTTATTGGACGGAAACGTCAGGCACCCCTCCATGCCGAGTGCCCGCATCGGCTTGCGCACGGACGGGGGTCAGTCGCCCTACCCAGCCCCCGTTTTTCGCCTAGGCCACGCCGAACGCCGACGCCATCACCTGGCGGACGATCGGTGCCGCCACGGTGCCGCCGTCGCCGCTCGCGTCGACGACCATCGCGGCGACCGCGAGCTTCGGGTCGGTGGCCGGCGCGAACGCCGTGAACCAGGCGTCGAGCCGCTGTTGCGTGTCCGAGCCGGCGGCCGCCTTGCCGGTCACTGGCCCGAGCTCGGCGGTGCCCGTCTTTCCGGCCACCTGGATCCCGGGAAGCGCGGCGGCGGTGCCCGTCCCGTTCGTGACCACGCCGATCATCAGGCCGCGGAGCGTTGTCGCGATCGAGGTTGACGTGACCCTCGAGGGCTTCACTTGGGATTGCAGCTGGTGGTCGGTCACGAGCGACGTCGGGTCGAGCACGCCGCCGTTGCCGATCGTCTGAGCGATAGACGCCATCTCGAGGGGCGTCGCGAGCACCTCGCCCTGGCCGATCGCCGTGACCGCGAGGTCGACGTCGGATGGGATGCTCTTGGGCAGTGTGCTGGAGGGGATGCCGGCGGCCTTGACCGCCGATTCGGTGTAAAGCGTCGGCGGGGAGTTGAAGCCGTAGCTCTCGGCGGTGTCGACCATGCCCTTCGACCCGACCTTGGGCCCGAGCGGCGCGAAGACGCTGTTGCACGACTCGGCGAACGCCTCGGAGAATGTTCCGCCGCAGGCTTCCTGGTGGGCGTTGTCGATCTGCCTGCCGTCGACCGTCGTCGACGTCTCGATCGGGAACGTGTCGCTGACCTTGACGTCACCGCTCTCCAGCGCGGCGGTCGTCGTCACGAGCTTGAACGTCGAGCCCGGCGGCTGCGGCGCCGAGTACGCGATCCCCGCGACCGCCCGGACCTCCCCGGTGCGGGCGTCGAGGGCGACCACGCCGCCGTAGGTGCTCCCGAGGGCGGCGACGGCTGAGCGCTGGAGGTCCGGGTCGATGGTCGTGTGGACCGCCTTGCCGGGGATCGGCTCGCTCGACGCGAGCATGCGGCCGCCCGCCGACGGCGTCTTGCCGCCGGTCGGGACAGCGACGAGCTCGCCCCCCGGATGGCCGGCGAGCCGCTGGTTGAATGCCAGCTCGAGGCCGCTCGCCCCGGTCGGGCTTCCCGCCGGGAAGCCGAGCTTCGCGAGATCGGGCTCCTGCTTGGGCTTGGGCGTGGAGACGGTCCCGGCGACTGCGGTGGCGGCGCCTCCGAGGGGCGAGGTCCGGGCGTCGGCCGGGCCCTCGGCCAGCGGCGTTCCGTCCTTCGCCAGGATCGGAGCCCGCTTTGGGACGATCGTGTGGCGGACGAGCCGCTCGTTCGGCCGGAGCCCCGGAAAGACGAGGTTGGGCGACCAATCGACCTTGCCGCCGTCGAGCGGCAGCGCCAGCTCCCGCGTGATGTTCCCGAATGCGTTCGTGTGGAGGGTGACCGGCACCAGGGCCCCCGAGCCCGAGTTCGAATCCGACACCTCCCCGGTGTCGACCCGCTGGATCGTTGCGGTCTTCTCGGCATCCTCGTAGTCGGCAGTGAAGCTCTTCAGCGAATACTGGCGCGCGGCAGCGTCGGAGATCTCCGCGTACATGCCGGAGAAGCTCCGGCTCTGCCAGGCGTCGGCAAACTTCTCGGCGCCGGCCAGATCGGTGCCTCCTGCACCCCTGATCAGACCGGCCACGAACGCCGCCAAGGCCAGCAAGGCGATCGGTAGCGCTCGCGTGAGAAGACGACGCCTCCTGGTCGCCTCGGTACTCATATTGCTCAAGCGGGTAGAACGTTAGCCGCCAATGAACTACGTCGATCTAATCATCGCGGTCTTCGCGGTCGCCTTCGCGGTGATCGGTTACGAGCGTGGACTGGTCGCAAGCGCCCTCCCTCTGGCCGGGTTCGTTCTCGGAGCCATCCTGGGTGGACGGCTCGGCCCCGCGCTCCTCGCGCAGGGCGGTGAGTCTCCTTATGCCCCGCTGATCACCGTCGTATGCGGGTTGCTGGTCGGGACCGCGTTCGCGGTGCTCATGGAGGGTGTTGCCGAGGCGGTGCGGGCCCGGGTGCTGCCGCGAGGGGTCATCGTGCGCCGCATCGACGGGGTCGCCGGGGCGCTGCTCCTCGGCGCTCTGGGGCTGCTGCTCGCCTGGGCCTTCGGCGCCGCGGCGCTAAACGTACCGGGGCCCGGCGAACGAGGGATCCGCGACCAGCTCCAGCAGTCGACGATCCTCAGCACACTCAACGGCTTTCTCCCGCCGAGCGGGCCGATCCTCAACCTCCTCCGCCACATCGACCCCGTTCCCGCGGTGACGGGCCCAGAGGCGAAGGTGGGGCCGCCGGAGCCGGCGATCGCCCACGATCCGGGGGTCAGGCGAGCGGGCACGAGCGTGGTGAAGGTGCTTGGCTCGGCGTGCGGGCTCGGGGTCGAGGGGTCCGGCTGGGTCGCAGGCCCCGACCTCGTGGTGACCAACGCCCATGTCGTCGCGGGCGAGGACAACACGACCGTGACCACCCGGACCGGCACCGAGCTGAGCGCGACGGCGGTGCACTACGACACCCACGACGACCTTGCGATTCTGCGCGTGGACGGCCTCGGCCTGCGGCCGCTGAGCATCGTGCCGGAGCCCTCGTCCGGCACGGCCGGAGCCGTGCTCGGCTACCCGGAGAACGGCCCGTTCCACGTCGCTCCTGCGAGGACCGGCGCGACCGAGACGGTCATCAGCCAGGACTCCTACGGTCGCGGCCCGACTCAGCGACGGATGACCCCGTTCCGCGGCCAGGTGCGGAGCGGCAACTCCGGCGGCCCGGTCGTGGACGGCTCGGGCCACGTTCTCACCACGGTCTTCGCGTCAGCCAAGGACAAGGGGCCACCCGGTGGGCTCGGCGTCCCCAACGACGTCGTCAGCCAGGCTCTCCACGGCCCACTTCGTCCGACCGGGACGGGGCCGTGTGCCGCGTAGCCCACCCGAGCCCTTCTGTAGCCTGAATGAAGGGTGGAATCAGGGGTTTCGGAAGGCGAGCGCCAAAGGCCACGGCCGCGGGGAAAGCCGGTGCGCGTGTCCCCGGACTTCCACCAGGCCGTGGAGTTCATCGGGAAGCGATGGACCGGCGCCATCCTCTGGGCCCTCTCGGAGCGGGCTCACTACTACGCGGAGCTGACCCAGGTCGTCCCCGGGCTGTCGGACCGCCTGCTGTCGCGCCGGCTTCGCGAGCTCGAGTCGGAGGGACTCGTGGAGCGGTCCGTCCACGCGGGAACGCCGGCCCGGGTCTCGTACGCGCTCACCGAGAAAGGGACCGCGCTGCGCCCCGCGATCCGCGAGCTGCGCGCCTGGGCGCAGCGCTGGAACGGCACCCAGTCCTGACCTACCAGTCCCGCGGGTTTCCGTGCGGGATCTCGTCGCGCAGGAGGACGGCCTCGATCACCTCGACCGGAGGCGGGCCGGTGGTCTCGTGGAAGAGGTCGAGCTGGTCGGCTCCGAGACTGCCGAACGCGGCCTGCACGGCCCGCAGGTAGGCGGCGAGGAGGACGGCCCCCCGGGGCGGGTTGGGGGCGAAGTTCTCGGGCTTGGCGGTGAAGGTCACGATGCGGTCGAACGCCGCCTCGGCCTCGCCCGCAGGGGCGCCCGTGACATCGATTCGGTCGTAGCGGATCTCGCGGAGCGCAAGCCGCTGGAGCTCCGGTTCCGTGACCTCGAACAGGACCCCGTTCGGCCCGCCGGCCCCGGGGTCGGGCTCGAGGTTCAACCCCATGCAGTGGGGCGGCACGACGCCGGTCTCGGCGTGCGCGAAGGTCTTCTCGGTGGCGAGGTTGTCCCGGACCTGCGACCAGCGTCGCCGCCAGCCGGCGAGGCGCGCCAGGGCCGCGCCCTCGACCGGGCGCCCCAGCGTCCGTTCGGCGCTCGCGGCGCTCACCAGCGACCCGTAGGCGAACAGGTATGTGCGTGAGGGGGCTTCAGCCCCCGAAACTGGCTGGTGCCGTGGTTTGGTCATAACGCCCACTGCGGCTTCCACGCGGGCGCGCCGCATAGGCGCGCCGCGGCAGGACAGCCGTGGCACAACGATCGGTGGGGGGAGTCGGTGCGAGCGAAGTCACCATCGCGGATCCGCAGAATCAACCCCTCCACCCGCTCGCACGCCGCCCGGATCCCGTTCTCGTCGTAGCGCTCGAGAACGGTCCGATCCGGCTCCTCGAGGAAGCAGTACGCGGCCCGCACCGGAGCCGATCCGCCGGTCGCCCGGTGCACCGCCAGCGCGTAGAGGTCGCGCTGCGTCTCGTACCGGCTCGCCAGCTCGGCCGGGTCGGCGCCGTCGACCGCGTCCGTCTTGTAGTCCACGACGAGCGGGCCCTCGGGCGTGTCGGCCAGCAGGTCGATCTTGCCGCGGACGATCGCACCGCCGAGCTCGAGGATGAACGGGACCTCGGGCCGCAGGCGCGCCCCGCTGGAGGCGAGCTCCGAGCGCACGCCGGACCCGAGCCAGCCCTCGACGAGGTTCGCGACCCGCTCAGTCGCATCTCGGTCGCCGGCGAGGCCCTCGCGCGCGACGACGCGTTCGAGCTCCGCCCGCTGGACCGCGTCCCAGGACCGCCGGGCGGCGGCCTCTAGGAGTGCGTGCACTGCGTTGCCGACGGCGAGCGAGCGCTCGCGCGGGCCGAGCTCCGGGTCCAGTAGCTCGTCGCCCTCGGCCTCGTCCGGAGCGCTCGGCTCGCCGTTCTGTGCCGGACGATCGATGGGCGACGCGAGGCCGAGGACCCGCTCGGCGTAGAAGCGGTACCCGCAGTCGGCATACCGCGCCAGCGCCGAGTAGGAGAGATGCCCGGCACCCGCGCGGCGGGGCGTCTCGGGCAGTAGGGGCTCCCTCGGCTCGATCGGGTCCTGCGGCGCCGGCGCCTCGGCGTCGTGCCGGGCCCGCAGGGCGGCCGCGCGCTCGGGGCCGGCGCGCTGGATGCTGATCCGGATGCGTGGCTCCGGACCGCCCGCCTCGCCTCCGCCCACCGCGGGGGCCCGCGGGAGAGCGACATCGCTGTCCTCGCCGGACCACCCGCGCTCGTGCAACGCCGGCAGGAGAAGCTGAAGGGCGGTATGCGAGCCCCGCAGCGACTCCGGCGCCTCGTCGGCGGGGAGCCGGCACCTGCCGCTGAGTATCAGGCGCTCCTGCGCACGGGTCGCCGCGACGTACACGAGCCGCAGGGCCTCCTCCACCTCCGCGTCCGCTTCGGCGTCGCAGAGCTCGACCAGCTCCCAGAGCCGCAGCGGCTCGGCCGCGGCGACCGGGACGCGCATCCCGAAACGGGCCCCGCTCTCCTCTCCGACCGGGCCCGCAAGCCGCCCGACGACCAGGTCGGGGTGGGCGAAGGCGGCACCCAGCCCTCGGCCCATGTCGGCGACCGCGACGACCGGGAACTCGAGCCCCTTGGCCGCGTGGACGGTCATCACGCGGACGCCGTCGTGGCCCTCGACCCGCAGTGCGGCCATCCCCTCGCGCTCGTCGCGGCGGGTGCGCTCCTCTGCGAATTCGAGGAAGCCTCGGAGGTCGCGGCCGTCGTGCTCCTCGTACTCGGCCGCGAGCCGCATCAGTTTTCGCAGGTTCGCCATGCGCTGCTCGCCGCCCCGCATCGCGAGGATCGCGAGGTCGTAGCCGAAGACCGTGATCACGCGGTCGATGAGCGAATCCAGGGGACGCAGCGCGGCCTCCGCGCGCAGCTCGGCGAGCACCAAGCGGAAACGCTCCAGGCGCTCGATGTCGGCGTCGGCAAGGTCGTCGGGCCACTCGCCGTCCCTCACCGTCGGCCAGACGTGCCGCGGGCTTCCGTCAGGATGACGAGCAGCGTTCCGCAGGAGCCACAGGGCGTCCGCCGACACGCCGCAGGCCGGGGAGGCAAGCGCCCCGAACAGGAGCTCGTCGTCGAGCGGATTCGCGACGACGCCGAGCAGTCGCAGCGCGTCCTCCACCTGCTGCTGGGACCAGTAGCCGCGCCCGCCGACCACATACGGAGCCAGGCCGGCCCGGTCGAGCGCGTCCTCGAACGCGTCCACATGGGTGAACGCGCGCAGCAGGACGACCATGTCGCCCCTGTCGACGCCCGCGTCGTGGAGCTCCCGCAGGCGCTTCGCGAGGAAGCGGGCCTCGGCCACGTACGACTGGCTCTTCTCCCCGGGCGGGGGCTCGAGCTCGACGCCCTCCGCCGTCCAGCCCTTACCCGCCCTGTCATCGGACGTGTCGGTTATCAGGAGCTCGGTCGCGGGGCCCCCGCCCACGGGCTCGCCGTCTGTCTCGAGCCCCGCCTCGAGTGGCGGGAACGGCTCGCCGAACATCACGTCGCCGAGGAAGTCGACGGCGGCGAGGACCTCCGGGCGCGACCGGAAGTTGCCGCGGAGCGGGAGCTCGTCCATCGCCTCGTCGGCGCCCGCCGCCTCTCGCTGCTCGCGGAACACCTCGAGGTCGGCGTGGCGAAATCGGTAGATCGACTGGTACTCGTCCCCGACCACGAAGAGCCGTGTCTCGGGGCCGCGGAGGGCGTTGATCAGCTCGAGCTGGACACGGTTCGTGTCCTGGAACTCGTCCACCATCAGGTGGGTGAAGCGGGTCCGCCACGCCTCGGCGACGGGGCCGGAGCCGCTCAAGAGCTCGAGGGCGCGGAGCTCGAGATCCGGGAAGTCGGCGCCGGAGCGCTCCGCCTTGAGCTTCCTGTAGTCGTCGTCGTACGCGGCGAGCAGGGCGGAGAATGCAGCCAGGCCCTCGACGGCTCGCTGCTCCTCGAGTGGCTTGAGCTGAGGGGTGTCGTCCTTCTCCTTGACCGATCGCACGGGCGGGCCGGGGTCGGGCAGGCGCGGCGGATCGACACCCTGGCTGCGCAGCTGTTCGTGGACGCCAACGACGAGGTCGCGAAGGCGCGGCAGCCAGAAGGCCGCCACGAACCGGGCCGCCGGCTCGCCCTCGCGCTCCACGACCTCCTCGACCGCCGACCCGAAGGCCCGCTCGCGAAGGCGTGACGCCTCGGAGTCGTCGAGGACCCGGAACCGCGGATCCATGTGCGCCGCCACCGGATGGGCGGCGAGCACCCGGCGGCAGAACCCGTGGATGGTCGTGATCCAGGCTCGCTCGCCCTCCCGCGCGGCGCGCGCGATGTCGCGGGCCAGCTCGAGGTCGCCGCGCTCTGCCGCCGCGTGGGCGCGCTCGATCAACCGCCGCCGGGCCCGCTGTCGCAGCTCGGCGGCGGCCCGGTCGGTGAACGTGAACGCCAGGATCTCCTCGGGACCCAGGCCATCCTCCGTGACGCAGTCGCAGTAGCGCTCGACGAGCACCCCGGTCTTCCCGGAGCCTGCTCCGGCCTCGGTGAAGACGTCCCGATCCCGGCAGGCGATCGCGTCGCGTTGCGCCGGGGTGGGGACGAAGCCCTCGGGTGGGCGTTCCGGATCCGGCTCGGCGTCGAGCAGGGCGAGTTGCTCCGGCGGGCCGCCGGTCACGATCCGTTGGCCCCGTTCCCGTTGCCGCCGCCATCCTCCGCGCCGACCGCGCGCTCCAGCCGGCAGATCGGCTGGTAGGAGCACCAGCTGGGGCACTCCCCGCCGTTGGGGTCGCGGCCGATGGCCCCGCGGCGCATCGCGGCAGCCCGCTCCCGCGCAGTCTCCACACCCGCCTCCACCGTCTCCTCAACCTGGTCGAGGTCCATGAAGTCCGGCTTTTTCAGGTCGAGCCCCTCGGTGGCGTCGCCGCTGGCGACGAAGCCGCGCGGCTTCGGGTCCCTGGATCCCCCAAGCTGGTAGTAGAGCCCGCCGAGGGGCTCGATTCCCCATTGGTCGCGGATCGCCCGCGCATAGAGCTGGAGCTGGAGCTTGCCCGCCTCGGCCAGCTTCGCGCCAGAGGTCACCTTGGACGAAGTCTTGTAGTCGTAGACGATCCCGAAGCGCTCATCGGGGGTGACGTCGACGCGGTCGATCATCCCGTGAAGCGCCAGGTCGCCGAGGTGGAGCGCCGGCTTCTTGGCGTCGTCTCCATCCCCGAACGAGGCCTCGATCAGGAGGGGGCGCAGAGTGGTCTCGCTGCGGCTCTCGCGCTCGAGGAGCCGGTCGATCTGCGCTCGCATCCGCGCGAGTGCGACACCGGCCAGCGCCCGGTCGGCGTCGAGGCCATACCCCTCAGCCGCCTCGGCGAGGAGCTCACCCGCCCGCGCCCGCCACCGATCCAGATCGCCAGGGCGCGGGATGCGATCGTCTCCCGGCGGATCGCGGTACAGGCGCTCCAGCACCTCGTGGACGATCGAGCCGGCCGTGAGCGCCTCCGGCTGGGGGTCGAGCCGCTGTGGCTTCAGCTCGTGGTCGACGAACCAGCGATAGGGGCACTCGATCCACTTCTCGATCGTGCCGGCGCCCACGGGATTGCGCTCGGCCAGCTCTGCCAGTACTCGGGTGCTGATGAGGGGTCCGGGGAGGACCGGGTCGAAACGCGGGCCGACCGCCGCCAGCGCCCGATCGAGAGCCCTGCGGCTGGGAGCCTCCTCAGGCGCGAACACGACGCGATCGAGCCCATGGACCTGCTTCAGGCGAGCCTCGGCCTCCTCCGCGTCCGGGGCGAGCAGGTCGAGCACGTCGTCCACGAACGGAGAGCGCGCCGCCGGCCGCCCCTCCTCGTCCGAGCTTCTCCACGAGAGCCAGAGCCGCTCGGTCGGGCGGGCGACGCATGCGTGGAACAGGTACCGCTCCTCGAGCGCCGGATCCCGGCGGGTCAGCGCGCTGATGCCCAGCCGGCGGCGCCGCTCCTCGCCGAGAAGCGGGTCCACGACCTCCGGGCCTGGGAATTCGCCGTCCTGGAGCGATGCCAGGAACAGGTGACGGGCGCGGGCGGCACGCACGCGGTAGGGGCTCAGAACCCTCACGCGGCCACCGGTGGGCCCGCGCCACAACGGCACGCGCACGTCCTCGAGGGCCTCGAGCGCCTCGGCCGGCGTGGGGGGAGTGCACCCCGGGAGCCTCTCCAGGTCCGCCAGCTCCTCGAGGGTCGAGGCGGCGGCCTCCGCCGCGCGGACCTCCAGCGGCTCGAACGGGACCTCCCGGCGCGGCCGGTTCCCGCCGAGGTCCACGGGCTCCTCGCCGGCGTGCGGGTCCTCGGCGAGGCGGCGGGCGGCCGCCGCGAGCTCGCGCAGCCACGCCGCGGGCTCGTGTGCCTCGCGGATCCGGGCGACGTCTCGCTGCGGCCCCTTCCATCCCTCCATGGCCTCAGTGGCGGTGCGGATGGCCTCGCGCCGGGCCCGCAGCTCGACGCCGTCCGCGATCGATTGGGGCTCGTTCCCCGGGCTCGCCCGGAGGAACTCCAAGAGGTCGTTCGCCCTGGCATCGGGCGATGAGCACCGGCCGAGCGCGACGACCCCCTGTCCGACCGCGGTGTGGGTGAGCGGAACGGATGCCTCGACGGCGACGGGGATTCTCAATCCGCCGAGCACCTGGTCGTAGAGCGCGCCGCGCGCCTCCGGCCGGCGCAGGACCACCACGACGTCGTCCGGGGCCACTCCCCGGGCGAGCAGAGTCGCGATCTCTCCGGCGACTGCCTCGGCCTCACCGCGCTCGCCCCCGCACTCCAGGAGCGCCAGCCCACCATCGGGCTCGACCCGCGACTCCGTCACCTCGAACAGCCCGCGGTCGAGCTCGCGGAGCGTCGCGCTCGCGGTATAGGTGGGGTCGAAGGGGAGCTGCTCCACGGTGTCCGCCGCGAGCTCATCCGTGAGCCGGGCGAGGAGCCCCGCGCGGGCGGCGAGGGCGTCGTTGTCCTCGTAATTGACGGCGACGGTCACCTCGGCCGCGGCGCCGACCGCGCTCAGCAGGTCGAGCTGCTCCTCCGTCAGGTCGTCGAACCCGTAGACGAGGACGGGCCGCGCGCCCCAGGCGTCGGGTCGCTCGCGCAGGCTGCTCGCGACCGCCGCCGCGGCCGAATGGGCGTCGTCGCGCCCCGCGCCGTCTCGCCGCTCGCAATAGGCGGCGTACAGGCTCGCGAGCTCGGCTTCGTACTCACCGCCGTCGAGCTCGCGGGCCGCCGCCGCGAGGTTCCCAGGCGCCACGAGGGCCGCCTGGAGCTCGGAGAGAAGTCGGTCGAGTGCGGGAGCGAACCCCGGGTGGCGCCGGGACGCGGCCAGGATCCGCAGCTCGGCGTCCCGGGTGACCGAGCGGACAAGGGCGAGACGCTGGGCCTCGGTGAGCGGCGGGCGGACCGGCGCTCCGGTCGCCGCGGCGATCTCGTCCGTGAGGCGGTGGAAGGTCTGGATCGCCGCGCCGAGCAACGCTCCGCCCTCGGAGACGAGCTCGCGCTCGAACCTGGCCGCGTCGTCGGCGGTCGGGACGACCAGCACCGGCTCGCGGTCCAGGGACTCCCCGAGCCGGGCGCGGATCGCTCCGGCGCGACCCGAGTTCGGCGGCCCGTAGATGACGGAAATGGGCATGCCGCCCAGCATAGGTCGGGGTTCGGCAGGTATTCCGGGCGGCGACTCTGTCGACGCACTGGCATGTCAGGCGGCGAAGCCGCCGCAAGAGATTCAAGGAGTACGGCGAGGCCGAGCTTCAGTTAATCCGCCGATGCCCGGTCTATCTTCGCGACGTCATGCCACTGTGCTTCATCGACCCCGCCGACGCCATCCGCGCGATCGCCGATTCGGTTGGCCGCGAGGCCCGTCGCCAGCTCCTCGGGGAGGCCGTTCGCGCCTGGGTCGACGAGATCCCGGATGACGAGCTCGAGGCCCACTACGCGCGGGCCATCGCCGAGCTCGACGAGCACGACATCTCGATGCTCGCCGCATGGCACGCGTCGATGGACGTCGGCCATCCGGTCCCCAACCGGGACTTCCTGATGGGCGCCTTCACAGCGCTGGGGCAACATCGCCGCGAGGCCCTGAAGCTGGCGGCCGGGTTCCGCGGCGAGGAGGCCGTGGATCGCGGCGTCACCGAGGAGCGGGCACTCGAGACGGTGCTTGATTGGCTCTCGCCGCCACGCCTGATGGAGCTCGCCGCCGAGGCGCTGGAGCTCTACGTCTGGGACCGCGCGGGCTCAGACAACTAGAGCGCTGTTGTTCGAAGCGGGATGGAGGCGGATCCTGCGTTTCTGCGTCGGCTGACCCAGTCCAGATTCTCCCGCCGTCAGTTCGCCTCCCGCTCTGGGTCTACGGCGCCGTCAAGGTGGGAATTCCACCGCAGGTGTTCGTGACGCTGATCTTCCTCGCCGGCGTGGCGGTCGCCAACGGCGTCGCGCAGCGTCGCCGCGGCCCGGCGGCGGCGTGAGCGGCAACTAGGGCCGGCCGGGTTGACAGCCGGAGGGCAAGAGATCGCGAACTGGTCCGCTTGGAACTCCAGCACCGCCATCGTCAGACTCCCCAGTCGCAGAATGCCTAGCGAAGAGACGCCCCGGCGCACTTATGCCCTGATCGCGGCGCTCACCCTGCTTGTCGCGGCGGTGATGCTGTGCCTGGACGGGGTCCTCAACGGTGACGTATATCTGCAGCTGGCGAGCGGGCGCTTCATAGCCGGCCATGGCTTCGTCGGCACTGATCCGTTCCCGACCATCGCCCACGGTCAGCCGTGGCTAAACGAACAGTGGCTGACCGAGCTGACCTTCTATGGCCTGAGTCGGATCGTCGGCATAACCGGCCTGACCGTCCTCTATGCGCTGCTGCTCGCGGCTTCCCTTGCCCTGTTGCTGTGGATGTGTCGCCGCAAGGGAACGATGATGCTGCTTGCTCTCGCTGCCCTGTACGGCCCGGGTGCGTGGATGGTTCTGCACCCTCGCGCTGCGGGCTTCACGGTGCTGGCCTTCTCGGCGCTGGTCGTCCTACTCGTCGCTGCCTGGCTGACACCGCCCCGTGCGAGTGGGGGCCTTCGAAAGCGCTGGGCGGCGCTCGCGATGCTCCTCCTATTCGCGGTGTGGGCGAACCTCCATGGCGGGTTCATCAGCGGTTTTCTTCTCATTGGCCTCGTTGTCGTCGGATTGGGACTCGACCGTTGGCGTGGCCACCCCGGCGCTGTCGGCAAGCGTCCCTTGGTGGCACTGGGGCTGATCGGAGCCCTCGCGGTCGTGACGGTGACGTTGACCACGCCCTTGGGCGACGAGATCTGGTCCTATCTGCTGAGCTTTCAAAACCCGGCCATTGGCCGAATCAGCAGCGAATGGCGCACCGCCCTCGAGCGCCCAAATGCTGTGGTGTATCTAGCGCTGGCGGCGATGTTCGTGATCTGGCTCTGGTGGCGGGCGCCGAGCCCGCGTGCCCTTACCCCGCTCCTGATCTGTAGCGCATTCTTGATCTTGGCCCTGGTCTCGGTGCGCAATCTCATCTTCGTAGGGCCGGCGATTGGCCTTCAGATCGCGTGCTCGGCCCCCGACTACCCTGGACCGCGGTCGCGCGCGCCGGTTGCCCTCGCCCTCGCGGCGACCATCCTCGCCGGAGTGGTCTGGCTCGGAAGTATTGGGCCCGCCAAGAACCCCTTTGGATCCCCGCTCGTCCGCTACGCGCTTGCACATCCACCGCCACACGGACGAATCGCTTCCTACACCGCCGTTGGCTCCTATCTGCTCTGGCGGTCCCCGAAGACGCCCATCGTGCTGGACGGCTGGCTCGAGCACTTTTCCTCGAGCGAACTCTGGGGCACTTACTCGCTCCTCGACGGACACTCCTCTCACCTGATGAGGAGGGTCAGGAGCCTGCGAGTCGGAGCCGCCATTGCCGATCGCCACACAGCAGTCCGCGTCCTCGCTCGACACGGTTTCGTGAAGGAATTCTCGACCCCGAAGGGCGCCTACCTGGTCAGGCGGAGTTCCACCCGTAGCCACAGGGAGCGACCGCTCGGGGTGCTCGCCCGCCGCGGCCAACATGTGTCGCCGCAGGCGAGCAGTTCGCGAGGTTCCTCGTCCCGGTCCCCGGTCACACGGCTCCGCCTGGCCTCAGCGAGTCCCTAGGTTCGCCGGCGGTCTTGACCTCAGGCCGGAGGGCCGCCGTCGAGCGCCGACTCGATCTCCGGGATCGCCTGTTCGTTGTCGCGGAAGTGGACGGCGCTCATGCCGAGTCGGCGGGCGGCGTCGATGTTGACCTCGACATCGTCGACGAAGAGGCAGTCGGACGGCCTGAGCCCGTCGCCCAGGCGCTCGACCGTCAGCTCGTAGATCTCCGGCTCCGGCTTTCGCAGCCCGACGTACGCCGAGTCCACGATCACCTCGAAGATCTCGTCGACCGGGACCATCGCGCGCCAGTGGGGTTCCCACTCGCGCACGTTGTTGGTGAGCAGCGCCATCCGATAGCCGCGCGATCGCGCCGCGCGCATCACCCCGATCATGGGGTCGTTCACGTCCAGCGCCTCGAAGTAGATGTCGGCGAACCGATGGAGCTCCGGCTCGTGGCCGAGCTCGACGGCCAGCTCCCGTCGCAGCGCCGCGAGGAAATCGGTCTCCGTGATGCGCCCGCGCTCGAGCTCGTAGAGCGGATGCTCGCCGTCGTGCTCGGCGATGCGCTGCATCGCGCGGCCGAGCGTCCCGGCCTCGATCCCGATCTCGTCCTGGATCGCGCTGAACGAATTCAGGAGCGGCGTCGTCAGGACGCCCCCGAAGTCGGAGATCACCGCCTTGATCGGGGCCGGCGCGCTCACGTGGGGCGGAGGACCTCGTAGAGGCCGGAGCCGGCGGCGCCGTCGAGGCGAAACCGCATCGGGACCGACTGCCGTTCGCCCTGGGCGCCGGCCTCGCCCGCGCGATCGGCCGCGACCCGCAGCGGGGAGCTGTCGGGATCCGTCCAGAGCTCCAGCCCAAGGCGCCGCGGCGCTCCGTTGGCGTCGTACTCGACCGAGAGCAGGGCCTCCGACGTCTCGGTCGGCTCGCCCTCGGCATCGATCAGCCGAGTCACAGCAACGTCCTCGCCGTGTCCTCGCGCGTCGCGCGGGCGGAGCACGGCCACGCCCAGCGCGCCGCCGTCGTCGAAGAGCGCCGAGACGAGTCGGATGCTGTCCAGGCGACGCCAGTCGGGCTCCGCCTCGAGTCGCCATGGGGACGGGGGAGCCGCTCCGTTCGCCTCCTCCGCCGGACGCGGGGCCCACCGCAGCCGCGCGCCCTCGACCCCGCCGAGCTCGACGGCGATCACGGCGGGTTCAAGATCCGGCATCTGTCCTCGGCGGCGGCAACTCCCGCTCGGTGTCCGGAACCTCGTGGGCGCTCCCCTCGTAGTCGTACTCACGCTGCGTGGCGGTCGGGCGGGCTCGATAGCTCTGGTGCGCCTTCGAACCCCAGCTGACCGTGCGGACCGCGAACGCCGCGCGCCCCAGGGCGAGCTTCGTCGCGATCCCGCGGAACATCGCGCGGCTCGGCGGAAGCAGCAGAAGCAGTCCGATCACGTCGGTGATGAAACCCGGCGCCAGGAGGAACGCGCCACCCACGATCACCATCGCGCCGTCGAAGACCTCGCGGGCGGGGACCCTCCCCGCCGCCAGCGCCTCATTGAAGCGCCGCCATGCGGCCCGGCCCTGGTGGCGCAGGAGCGCTGCGCCGAGGAAGCCGTCGAGGATCAGCAGGGCGATGGTCGGCCACACGCCGATCGCTTCGCCGACCTTGATGATCACGTAGATCTCGGCGATCGGGAGGACGATGAAAAGGAGGACGAGAACGATTGCCATCGGTCCATGAAGCGTAGTGAGCGCCTCTCGCTACGATGCCCACATGGCCCCAGAGGACACAGCGACGGTTACCCAGGACGACGTGTATGAGGCGCTGGAGGAGGTCATCGATCCCGAGCTCGGGCTCGACTTCGTCTCGCTCGGCCTCGTCTATGACGTCGAGGTCAAGGACGCCGACGTCTACGTGACCTTCACGCTCACCTATCCCGGCTGTCCGATCGGCCCGCAGGTCTCCGAGCAGATGAAGAAGTTCGTGGGCGGGATCGACGGGGTCGAGAGCGTCTATCCAAAGATGGTCTTCGACCCACCGTGGACCCCGGACATGATGAGCGAGGACGCGAAGTTCGCTTTGGGTTACTAGACCGCTTGCCTAAGCGGTTTGTCGGATTCGTCCAGGCGACGCTGCAGCCACGATTGCAGCCATTAGCGTCCGAGTAGCGCCGCAATGCGCTCGGCGGCTTCCTCTTCCATCGCCGGAATCGCGTGGCTGTAGGTATCGAGCGTGATCGCGATCGTCGCGTGGCCGAGGCGCTCGGAAATCACCTTCGGATGGACGCCTGCCTCGAGCGCCAGCGTCGGGTGCGTATGCCGCAGGTCGTGCATCCGAACAGAGCCGTGCCCGCTGCGTTGACGGCGAGTCGCTGTGTTCCCCGTACCACCCTCTGGTCAGGGGGCGAGATGTGCTCCGTGGGTCCAAGGGCCGAGGGTGAGACCGGACGGGCATACAGCTGAACGCAGGTGTGGATTCCACAGGTCTCGCCGTTCTGTGTGGTCCAGGCCACGATGGCGTCGCCGTTCGAGAACGCCGCGACCTGCGGGCTATTCGTCTCGCCGGTCCCTACGCTCATCTTCGGACCGAGAGTCCCTGACGGCGACCACGATCGCACGAAGACGCGGCCGCCGTTGCGCCCGACCGTTCTCCGCACCCAAGCGAACTCGGCGTCTCCCTGGGCGTTCATCTTCATGTCGAACGACTTGAACGCGTAGTGCACTCCCATGGGAAATAGGCCGGATATGTCGCGGGGCGGCCCCCAGAGCCCCGTCGATGCCCTCCACATCCTGGCGACGACTCGCTCGTCCTGCTCCCAGGCCACCACCACATTCCCGTTCGCCGCCACCTGTACTTGCGGATTGACCGCCGAAGTGCCGGATGGCGAGAGGGTCCTGACGTCTCCCATGACTCCACGCGGATCGACGGACTGCCTGGACCTGCCAGCAGCCGCTGGTTCCGCAGGTCTGTGTGGTGTCCAGGCGCATCCAGGCGAAGGTTGCGTTCCCGTTGTCGTCGAGGCCGACATCCGGCGGCTTGTCAATGTCCTCGACAGAAAGGTATGTCGGATACCGCGTGATCCCCCGGTTCAGAGAGGTCAACGGGCTGGCTCCATTGCTGGGCGGAGGCGGTCGCGGGCCTCGCGGCGCAAGCCGCAAACAGAACCGCAAGGAAAGAGCAAATCCATCCGGAATGCGGTCCACGCAATCCGTCAGATCTCCGACGCTTTCCCATCTCGGCCACGCTACGGCCAGCCGCGCTGCGGCGCATCGGTAGTTCTGCGCGCAATGCGCTACCCCTAACTACGGAATCCGGGCGGCGCGGCATCGCTTCTGCTTTGCGCGAAAAGCAGAAAGTGTCGCTTTCACGCGAAAGCAGAACTGATCGACTCACACCGCAGCGGCTCTAAGGCGTCTCGCGGCGACCCGCTTCTAGGTGAGGTCACTGCACCCTCGCCGCGAGGTCTATCTGGCATAGCCGAGGCGCCCCGCGCGTTGCCTCAAACGCGCGCCGCCGCCAATGGGCGGGCGGGACGTCCATTGTTCCGCGCCCCAGACACCACCCGGGTGTCATCTTGGGCGGGACGCAGGATCACGACCTCGGCGGGTGCCTGCTCCAGCAGCCACACGAGGTCTGCTCCGGAGAAGCCGCCGTGGGTCATTGCGGTGGCGGGCACGACAACACGGTCGAACTCTTCCTCCTCCAGGAGCCTCAGTAGCGCGTGCTTGTAGGAGCGCCCGCGCTCGATTCGGGAGTCGACCGGCACCCCCTGTGCGGTCGCCCGCTGCTCGATCGCCTCGAGCAATGGCATCGACTTGGACGCCTGCTTGGGCAGTGCCGCATCGAGCGGCATGTACATCGGGACGACTGCGAGGTATGCGGGCATCAGCACCGCCTCCTCGGCCTTTGCCAGACGGAGCGCCGCGTCCAGGGCACGTCGAGAGATCGACTGCCCTGTGAACGGAAGCAGGATCTGGTGCGTTCGTGTGGGCGAGGCTCCGGTGAGATGGCCGCGAGCGAACAGGAACCCCGCGACCCCGGCCACAACCAGACCGATGGCGATCAGGCCGGCTTCGAGCGGGGTCACGGCTGCTCCTCGTCGTCGGGCTGGCCGCGGTAGGCGACGATCCGTACATCGACGCCGCGCGGAGTGGCTCGCATCAGACGCTGCGGCAGCGGCTCACGGAGCCGCTCCCAGAGTCGCGGCGGATCGGACTCGCCGACGAAGATGTAGGTGATCCCGCGCTCGCGGACCACCTCAGCGGTCGCGTCGACGACGTCGTCGTTCTCCTCGACCAGCACCGTCGCCCCGAGCACGGACGCCAGCTGCCGGAGTGCACGGAGCTGTTTTTCCTTGCGGTCGCTCATCCGCTCCTGGGGGCGCTTGACCCAGAGCAGGTCAAGGTCGGTGCCGAGGCGCTGGGCAGAGCGCCATGCGCGCCGCACCAGACGCTGGGAGCTTCGCCGCGGACGGACGAGCGCCAGGATCCGTTCGCCGACGGCCTTCGGCACGGCGTCTTCCACGCGGTCCTCACGGGTGGACAGGGGCTCGGCGGTCTCGACGACGAGGCGCTTCGACTCGACTTCCTCGGCGACCTCGCGAAGCGCCATCTCGCGCAGTGCCGCGAGGTTCTCCAGGCGGAAGAAGTTGTTGAGCGCCGACTGGATGTTCTGTCCCGGGTAGACCTTGCCGGCGCGAAGCCGCTCGATCAGGTCCTCGGGCGTGAGATCGATCAGCACCACCTCGTCGGCAGTGCCGAGCACCGAGTCTGGGAACGTCTCCCGCACGGTCACCCCAGTCAGCTCGCAGACCTGGTCATTCAGGGACTCGAGGTGCTGCACATTGACGGTGGAGAACACGTCGATGCCGGCATCCAGGACTTCGGCGATGTCCTCATATCGTTTGGAGTGCTCCACGCCGGGGACGTTGGTGTGAGCGAGCTCGTCGATCAGCGCCAGCTGCGGCGTTCGCCGGATCACCGCAGGGAGATCCATCTCCTCCACCGTGGTGTCGCGGTAGGTGATCCTCCGACGGGGGATGACCTCGAGGCCATGGGCCTGGGCGGTGGTCTCGGGGCGATCGTGAGGCTCGAGGTAGCCGATCACGACGTCCCTGCCGGCCTCCATCTCCGAGTGACCCTCCTGCAGCATCCGGTAGGTCTTTCCAACCCCGGCGGCCATGCCCAGGAAGATCTTGTAGCGGCCCTTCCGCTTCTCGCCAGAGGTTGCTTCGGCTGCAATCGGCGCTGCGCTCTCCTCGATCACGGCTCGCTCTCCGATGTCATGGTGGCAGCGGCGAGACGGAGCAGGCTGCTCACCGCATGCGGGTCGGGGTCCGTGTACAGCGGGCTCATGACGTCGGTCAACAGCCACTTGAGAACAGCGACTCCGCGCGGTTCGAGCCGCTCTTTAGAGCGCAGGCGCCGTTGGAGTGCGACGAGTACGGGGCGCAGGGGCCGGAGGTCGGTCCGCGGCCTGATGGCGGAGCTCAGGCCTGCAGGGCCTCGGGGCGGATCGATGAAGGCGCTCAACCCACTTGCGAGCCGGGTTCGAATGCGCCGGCCGGTGAGCTGAGCGCTTCGCGCGGCCAGAAGCTCCGAGGAGGCCGGATCGGCGCCGCTCGCCAGCACGCGATCGAGCTCGCCACTGTTCAGCAACAGGCGCAGCCGGAGGAGGGGACGGGGCCGGGGGCGTTTCCAGCGCAGGTGGCCGACCGGTACCGAGACTGCGCCGCGGCGTGCCACCTGCGAGGACATCTCAGGCCCCAAGGAGGTTGTGGACGATGAGGTCGATCAGCTTGATGCCGATGAAAGGCACGATCAACCCGCCGAGCCCGTAGATCAGCATGTTGCGGCGGAGCAGGGCGGTAGCGCCGATCGGCCGGTACCTGACTCCGCGGAGGGCGAGCGGGATCAGCAGCGGAATGATCAGCGCGTTGAAGATGACCGCGGAGATGATCGCCGACTCCGGGGTCCCCAGGGACATGATGTTGAGCGCGTCGAGTGGTCCCTTCTGGTGGCCCGCGGCGGCATAGGTGGCCGCGAAGATCGCCGGCAGGATCGCGAAATACTTGGCGACGTCGTTGGCGATCGAGAACGTGGTCATCGCGCCGCGCGTGATCAGGAGCTGCTTCCCGACCTCCACGATCTCGATCAGCTTCGTGGGGTTGGAGTCGAGATCGACCATGTTTCCCGCCTCACGCGCCGCCTGGGTGCCGGTGTTCATCGTCACTCCGACGTCGGCCTGGGCGAGCGCCGGCGCGTCGTTGGTCCCGTCGCCGGTCATCGCCACCAGGCGGCCGTCCGCCTGCTGCTCCTCGATCAGGTCGAGCTTGCGCTCCGGTGTCGCCTCTGCCAGGAAGTCGTCGACGCCGGACTCCTCGGCGATCTTGGCCGCGGTCAGGCGGTTGTCGCCGGTGATCATGATCGTTCGGATCCCCATCGCCCGGAGGTGCTCGAACCGTGTCTTGATCCCCTCCTTGACGATGTCCTTGAGGTAGATGACGCCGAGCACCTGGTTGTCGCGCGCGACCGCGAGCGGCGTTCCGCCCTCGCGTCCGATGCGGTCGAGATCGGACTCGAGCTGCGGCGGCGCGTTGCCTCCCTCGGTGGTGACCCAGGCCTTGATGGCATCGCCGGCGCCCTTTCTAAGCCGGGTTCCGTTGAAGTCAACGCCGCTCATACGCGTCTCGGCGCTGAAGGGAACGAAGCTGGGCTCGTGGCCGTCGAAGTCGTGCTCCCGGATCCCGAACTGCTTGGCGAGCACGACGATTGAGCGGCCCTCCGGTGTTTCGTCGGCGAGCGAAGACATCTGGGCCGCCTCGGCGAGCTCGGACTCCGTCACCCCGGGCATCGGGATGAACTCGGTCGCCTCGCGGTTGCCGAGCGTGATCGTGCCGGTCTTGTCGAGCAGCAGGACATCGACATCGCCCGACGCTTCGACGGCGCGTCCCGACAGCGCGAGCACGTTCCGGCGAACGAGACGGTCCATTCCGGCGATCCCGATCGCCGACAACAGCGCCCCGATGGTCGTCGGGATCAGTGCGACGAGGAGCGCGATCAGCGTGGTCACCGAGACGTCGGTCCCCGCGAAGGTCGCGAAGGGGCGCAGCGACATGATCACGAACATGAAGACCAGGGTCAGCGCGGCGAGCAGGATCCCGAGCGCGATCTCGTTCGGGGTCTTCCGGCGCTCGGCTCCCTCGACCAACGCGATCATCCGGTCCAGGAACGACTCGCCCGGCTCCTGGGTGATCTCGACGACGATGCGGTCCGACAGCACCCGCGTGCCGCCGGTGACCGCGCTTCGATCGCCGCCCGCCTCGCGGATCACGGGCGCGGACTCGCCGGTGATCGCCGACTCATCGACCGAGGCGATCCCCTCGATCACTGTCCCGTCCCCGGGGATCACCTCCCCTGCCTCGACAACGACGACATCGCCGCGCGTCAACTCCGACGAGGGCTTGCTGGTGCCGTCGCGAAGCTTGGCGACAGTCTCCGATCGCATCGCCCGCAGGGAGTCCGCCTGCGCCTTGCCCCGCCCCTCGGCCAGCGCTTCGGCGCCGTTGGCGAACACCACCGTCAGCCACAGCCAGATCGCGATCGTGAACGTGAACCACGCCGGCTCGTCACCGCCGCCGAGGGAGGTGCCGCCGGATACCTGGATCAGCCAGGCGATTGTCGTGATGACCGCTCCGATCTCCACGACGAACATCACCGGGTTGCGGATCTGGACGCGTGGGTCGAGCTTGGCGATGGAGGCCCAGAGCGCCGGCATCACGAGCTCGCGGTCAAACAGGGAGCGGGGTTCGTTCTCCGTCATTGCGTCGCCTTTGCCTGGTCGAGTGCCATGTTCAGCTCCAAGACGTTCACGCTCGGCTCGCCGAAGACGCCGAGGAAGCGGCCGTCGGTGTCGTCGTCGATCAGGCTTTGGACCTGTGACAGCGGTAGATGCCGGACGTTCGCGATTCGGTGGGCCTGGATCTCGGCGTTCGCCTTCGAGATCTCCGGGTCGACACCCGATGCCGACTGCGTGATCGCATCCACCGGGACGCTTGCGGCCGACAGCCCCGGGTTATAGGGGCCCTCGAGCTTCAGATACGCCCGGAGGTTCGCCTTGACCTCGTCCCGCGTGTCCTTCTGGTTCGGGCCGAGATTGCTGAAGAAGGTGACCGATGGGTCGTAGTTCGACTGAGAGGGCCGCGGCTGGAAGTAACGGGGGTCGGGGACCCGCATGAACTTCGGTCCGTGCTTGGCATCCGTCGGGACGACCTTGTCGAAGCCCTGGGCGATCAGCTTCGACCCCACGACGTGGCCGTCCGCGGTGATCTTCGAGCCGTTTGAGTTGCCCGGGAAAATCGCCTGAGAGACGCCGGTCATCACGAGCGGGTAGGCGAGCCCGAAGACGACCGTGCAAAGGACGACTGCGATCACGGAGGTGAGCAGGTCGCGGCGCATCAGAAGAGCCTCGTGGTCAGGCTCTGGACGATCGGGCCGAGCAGCAGAGCGGGGAAGAACGTGAGCGCCCCGACGAGGATGATCACGCCGATCAGCAGGACGACGAAGCTGGGGTTGTCGGTGCGCATCGTGCCCGGGCCGGCCGGAGCGATCTTCTTCGTCGCTAGGGACCCCGCGATCGCGAGCACGAACAGGATCGGAATGAAGCGCGCCATGAGCATGGTCAGGCCGCCGAGCATGTCGGCGAACGTGATGCCGTAGGCGTGGGCATTACCGGGTGCGTCCGGCTGGACGAAACCCGTGTAGCCGGCGAAGGCGGAGCCGTTGTTGTTCGCCTGCGAGAAGTAGGCGTAGAGCGTCTCCGAGAATCCCTGCGGCCCGCCCTTCACGAACAGCGACGGGCTCCCGTACTTCGGTGCCGATCGCCGCGGCGGTGGTCACGAGGACCGCGAGCGGCGTGAACAGCGCGCCGAGCGAGGCGAGCTTCATCTCGCGCGCCTGGATCTTCTTCCCAAGGTACTCGGAGTCCGCCCGACCATCAGGCCGCCGATGAAGACGGCGATGATCACGAACAGGAGCATCGAGTACATCCCCGTCCCGACGCCGCCGAAGATCACCTCGCTCATGCCGAGCCCCGACATCGGCACCGTCCGCCCAGCCCGGTGAGGGACTCCATCGCCGCATTGACCGATCCGTTCGACGTGACCGTCGTGGTCGATGCCCACAGCGCGGACTGCGCCATGCCGTTGCGCTGCTCCTTGCCCTCCAGGTTCCCGCCCGTCGAGTCGACCAGGGCGGCGGTCGGGCTTCCCGCTGCATGTTCGCGGGCGTCCCATGCTGCTCCGCCGGGTAGATGACTGCGACGAGGGCGACCCAGACGACGAGCATCGTGGCGAAGATGGCCCAGCCCTGGCGCGTTCGACCGACCATGCGCCCGTACGTGTAGGCGAGCGCTGCGGGGATGAGGATGATCGAGAGGACCTCGACGAAGTTCGAAAGCGCGGTGGGGTTCTCGAACGGCATCGACGAGTTGACGTTGAAGAAGTCCGCCGCCGTTGGTGCCGAGCTGCTTGATGGCAACCTGCGAGGCGACCGGGCCGAGCGCGAGCGTCTGATTGGCCCCCTCGAGGGTGGTCGCGTTCACCGCGCCTCCGAGGGTCTGCAGCGCCCCCTGGGAAACGAGAATCAGAGCCACGGCGACCGAGAGCGGGAGGAGGACGTAGTAGAGGCTCCGGACCAGGTCCTGCCGAGAAGTTCCCCAGCCCTTCGCCGCTCCGCGAGATGACTCCGCGGGTCAACGCGAGGAACGCGCAGATGCCGACGGCGGGGTGACGAAGTTCTCGACCGTCAGCCCGGCCATCTGCGCGAAGTAGCTGAGGGTCGTCTCGCCTCCGTAGTACTGCCAGTTGGTGTTGCTGACGAACGAGGACGCCGTGTTGAAGCTCACGTCCCACGGGCCGGAGTGAAAGCCGGCCGGATTGAATGGCTGGATTCCCTGCGTCCTGAAATCAGGTAGAGCGCCAGCCACGAGAAGAGCGAGAAGGCTGAGCAGGTTCCGCGCGTAGACCTTCCAGTTCTGCTGGTCGCTCGGATTGACCCTCAGGATCCGGTAGGTGACCCGTTCGACGGGACCGACCACTGGCGTCAAGAAGACGCGCTCGTTCCGAATACGTGCGCCATGTAGGCGCCGAGCGGCCGCGTCAGGGCGACGACCACCGCGACGAAGATTGCGAGTTGTAGCCATCCCTGGCCATGTCCGCTCCCTACAGCCGCTTTCCGCGGATAGCGCGTAGACGAGGTAGGCGCAGACCAGCAGTCCGACGATCAGCCCGAAGAGGTTCGCCGCGTCCATCAGATCCGGTCGATGAGGTTGATC
Source organism: uncultured Actinomycetes bacterium (assembly GCA_963710955.1). Taxonomy (GTDB): domain Bacteria; phylum Actinomycetota; class Thermoleophilia; order Solirubrobacterales; family 70-9; genus AC-56. The sequence continues at coordinate 448,793 of CAVQCK010000001.1, forward strand.
GCCCAGAACAGGAGGACGAAGGTGACGATCGCGATCGCGATCGCGGCCACGTCGGCCACAGGTGTGCCGCCTCCACGAAGACGCTCGCGAGGACGTCCATCAGTCGGCTCTCCGAATCGAAGCGCCCGGTAGGCCCGCGACAGGGCGACGGCGAGCTCGTCACGAGAGGAGGGCTCGTAGAGGGACTTCGAGCGTCGATGAGCAGGAGACGGGCCAGCGCGACGCCCCGGGCGTCGACACTGATCGTCGGTGCGCAGCTCGGCGATCAGGCTTTGCAGCTCAGGCCCCGTGGCGAGGATGGCCCAGCTCTCGAGTCGGACCTTTGCGCTCAGGCCATGCGGCCGTCCGGCGTCGCGCCAGACACCCTCCAGCGCGTCGGCGAGGCGTGCCCTAAGCGCGGCATCCGGAGCCGGTGTGCATGAAGCGCCAGGGCCTGGTCGCGCTCGGGGTCGGTGCCGTCAGCGAGCTCCTCGTCGAGGGGCGGCCCTGCAGGCGCTCACGCGCCCAGGACGCGAGGCTTGGACGTTCTCGTAGGCGCTGAGGAAAGCGCGCGGCGGTGGCGGTTGCCGGCACACCACCAGGATTCCGGCGGGACGTCCAGGCGGAATCAAGGTTTCCAGCGCCGCCATCAAGATCTCGTAAAGGTCAGTCGAGGAACCGGTAGCCGATGCCCGCCTCGGTGCGGATGTGCCTGGGCGCGCCGTCGGGCTCGATCTTCCGGCGGAGGTTCGCCATGTGGCTGCGAAGGGTCGCCACGGCGTCATCGGCGTATCCAGGGCCCCAGACCTGAGTCAGGAGCGCTCCGTGGGTCATCGGACGGCCACGATTGGCCATCAGGGCCCTGAGCAGGTCGAACTCGGTCGGCGCGAGGTGCACCTCCGCGCCGTCGCGGCGCACCGCGTGTGCATCGACGTCCAGTTCAAGCCCGTCGGCCTGGCAGCATGGGCTCGCTCGACTCGCGCCTGCCACCCGCCCTCAGGCTCGCTTCCAAGCCGGGCGATCAACTCGCGAGGCCCGAACGGCTTGGTGATGTACTCGTCGGCGCCGGCGTCGAGCGCCCGCACCTTCTCCTTCTCCTCGCCGACTGCCGAGAGGACCAGAATCGGCATCTCACTCCAGGAAGAACGAAGCTCGGCGCCCACATCGACGCCGTCGCCGTCCGGCAAGACCAGATCGATGATGGCCGCGTCAGGGTTCTGGACAGCCGCCCTATCGAGGGCCTCCTTGGCCGTCGCAGTCGCCAGAGCCTCGAAGCCGTTGTCGCGCAGGATCACCTTCAGGGCGCGAATGATTTGATGCTCGTCGTCGCAGACGAGGATCCGACCCCTGAAGTAGTCACGACTGTGGGTGTCCTGGCGGCCTCAGGCTGCCGTGCAGCGGCCGGGAGCGGCAGTTGGACCACGAAGGTGGTTCCCTGGCCCGGCAGCCACTCGGCGGTCAGGTCACTGCCAATCGCCTCGACGAACCCGCGCGCGATGGAGAGCCCGAGGCCGGCCCCCGAATGCTCGCCGTCCGCCCGGCCGCGGTAGAAGGG
>CAVQCK010000002.1:0-89016 GCA_963710955.1 uncultured Actinomycetes bacterium
TAGCGGGGGTGGGATTTGAACCCACGACCTCCGGGTTATGAGCCCGGCGAGCTACCTGACTGCTCCACCCCGCGGCGTGGGCGCAGATGTTAGCGGCGTCTAATTGGCTCGGGGGGGTTGCATCTCGCAGAAATCGCGAGATGATGGACACCGATGTCGCTGGTGCCCCACCCAGGCACTCCGATCACGATCCCGCTCTACGCGCACCTTGCGATGTGGCCGGCGCTCGTCGCGTGGATCGTGTTCCTGGCCCGGCGGCGGAGGGCTCGCTCGTGGCCGTGCTCACCGCGATTCGGGGTGGCGATGATCCCCGGATGCCTATTTGTCGACGCGGGTGCGCTGATGGCGGCGATCCGGTGGCCGTCCACCGCGTCGAACTCGTTCATCCTCGCGCTGCTGTGGCTGGCGGTGCTGTTCAGCGTCACCGCCTTCCTCGCCCTCCGCACGCCCGCCGATGGGGGTGGCGACGACGGGGACGACCAGCCCGAGGACGATCCCGAGCCGCCGTGGTGGCCGGACTTCGAGCGCCAGTTCCGCGACTACACGCGCCCGCGGCCACCCAAGCCCGCGCGGCCGCCGAAGGCACCCGCCGAGCCGCCGCAGGCGCCCGCGGGCACTCCCTCGTAGAGCTCCTCTAGTTGGAGGGCGCCTGGAAGTTCAGGTTGCCGTTGACGTGCGGCTGCAGCACCTGCGTGAAGCTCTTCACGTCCTCCTGGTACTGGGCCGGGCAGCTCTTGATGTCGCCGCTGGGGAGGATCCCCGCCTGGTTGATCTCGTTGTAGCGCTCCTGGTTGGAGCCGGCGATGTCGCAGATGATGCTGTAGGCGCGCTGCAGGTCCAGGGAGTGGGCGTCGGCGTAGTCCGCGATCGCCGGCGGGTTCTGGCGCCCGGAGAAGTCGGCCCAGAACTCGGCGGCGCCGAGGGCCAGCTTGTCGCCCTTCGGCGACTTGAGCAGCAGCAGCGTCGCGAGCGTGTCGGCCGCGTCCTCCTCCTTGCCCAGCACGGGGAGGTTGTAGATGTGGATCAGAGCGTGCGTGAACTCGTGCTCGAGGATGAACGCGATCACGGCGCCGGTGGCAAACCCGAGCTTGTGGTTGCTCCAGTCCGGGTTGTTCTGCCTGAGGGTCTCGAAGACGAGCGCGGCGAACCCGTACTGGAACGTGATGGTGTTGTTCGACGGGTCGTAATGGGGGCCCCCGTCGAGGCCATTCACGGCATCGACTGTGATGTGCTTGGGGATCTCGAACGTGCTCCCGAGGATCTGCGCCAGGCCGGCGATGCCGCCCTCCTTGAGGAACGTCGCCCCGATGGCGTCTTCCTTGCTGGTCGGCTTCGCGAACGTCGTGCTGATGTTGGAGGCCGCGCCCTGCTCCCCGGAGGTTCCCGACGCCCCACTGGCCCCGCTCGCACCGGTCGAGCTCGAGCTGCTGCCGCACGCTGCCAGCCCCAGGGCCACCACGACGACGGCGACGACCAAGGCGAAGCGCACCAACGTGGTCCTTTCGGTGGCGCTCACGAGGCGAGGACAGTACCCCGGGGGTCGGCGGAAGTCAATAGGGCCGCCCGCGCCCCGGATCACTAGGCTGCGCCGCCCGTGAGAGTGGCCGTGGTCGACATGGGAACGAACTCGACGCGCCTTTTGGTCGCCGACGTCGAGGACGGCGGGGTCAAGGAGCTGGAGCGGCGTTCGACCGTCACCCGGCTCGGCCGCGGGGTGGACACGTCCAAGCAGCTCGCCACCGAGGCGATCGAGGACGTCGCCAGCGTCGTCGGCGAGTACATCAAGCTCTATGAGCCGCTCGAGCCCGACGTGATCCTGGCGCTCGCGACCAGCGCTGTGCGGGACGCCGAGAACTCCGGCGCCTTCATCGCCGAGCTCCGCGAGCGCTTCGCGCTCAACGCCAGGATCCTGACCGGCGAGGAGGAGGCCCGGCTGACCTATGTGGGCGCGGTCGTCGGCCGGCCGCCGCCCGACGGCACTCTCGTGATCGACATCGGCGGGGGCTCGACGGAGATCGTCGTCGGCTCAGGCCGGGAGATGACCTTCCATACATCGCTCCAGCTCGGGACCGTCCGGCACACAGAGCGCCACATCCGCACCGACCCGGCGACGGCCCCGGAGCTCGAGGCGCTCGCGGAGGACATCCGCAAGCAGCTCTTCGCCGAGCTGGCGGCGGCCGACTTCTTCGAGATCCACACGGGCATCGCCGTCGCCGGCACCCCAACCTCGCTGGCGGCCATCGACCAGGAGCTCGACCCCTACGACCCCGAACGGGTCCACGGCTACGTGCTCTCGCTCGACGCGATCCAGCACATGTATTCGATGCTCTCGGGGAAGTCGCTGGAGGAGCGCCTCAAGGTGCCCGGCCTCCATCCGGGGCGGGCACCAACGATCGTGGCCGGGGTCGTGATCCTGATCCAGGCGATGCGGGCCTTCGGACTACAGGAGATCGAGGTGTCCGAGCACGACATCCTCTACGGCGCCGCGCTCGAGGCTGCCGGGAGCGCCTAGCCGGGCACCGCCGGCCCGGGTCACTCCTTCCCGGAGATCCGGTCCCACGCGCGATGAAGCTTGTCGCGCTTCTCGTCGGGGACGACGTCGTCCGGCCCCACCTCGATCTCGCCAGGGTTCGGGGCCGGCTCAGGCAGGCTCTGTGCCGCGGCCGCGTCCACCGACAGCACGACCCCCCGCTCGTAGACCGAGTCCACCTGGTCCGCGTCCACGAAGCGGTGGCCGCCCGGGAGGACGCTCTTGTCGAGGACGATCCCGTCGAAGAGGTCCAGGTCCGGGTCCGCGAGCACATGCTCGACCTTCCCCAGGGGCTGCCCGTCGCTCGAGTAGCAGGCGTCGCCCTTCTCGAGCGTCAGGTAGGAACTGGGCGCTCCAAGATCGTCCATGCCAGGCCCCATCGTACGGATCAGATCCATTCGAGGATCGGCCCGAAGACGATCAGCGCGGCCGCGACCACGCCGGCCATCGCGCCGACGAATCGGACCTGCCGGCGGGTGTCCCCCATGTCGTAGACGTAGGCGGCGATGAGGAAGAACCACAGATAGCCGAAGATCACGATTGGGAGGACGAACGGCACGTTCCAGAACCAGTACTCCCAGTGGAAGTACCCGGTCGCGTGGAGCAGCACCTCGACTCCGGTTGCGAGCAGCGAGTAGCCCAGGCCGATCGCCAGGCGGTTGGGCATCCCGAGGACCTTGGCTCGCGGGTCCGCGGGCAGCGTCTTCACGTAGATCACGCCGCTGATCGCGAACATGAACGAGATCTCGATCGTCAGCCCGATCAGGATCAGGTACGAGGTGCTGCCGGTCACGGTCCAGAGCGCGGCGCGGTCGGTGAAGTGCAGGACTAGCGAGTTGGCGATCTCGTTGACCCAGTCGGCGAGCCAGAAGGCGATGCCGGCGAACACGATGTCGAAGCGCCGCCGCTCGACCTCCTGCGCGTACACGTAGAGCACGAACGCCAGCAGCGCGACCGTGTACCACTTGAACGTCGAGGCATCGCGCAGGATGTTCTCGGCGGTGCGGGTGAAGTCCGTGACGGCGATGGGCGGAGCCTATGCGCCTCGCCGGCACCTGATAAGCCTCCGTGCATGGCCATGGAGGTCGCGGTCGTTGGCGGGCACGGGAAGATCGCTCTGCGGCTGCTTCGCCTGCTGTCGGAGCGCGGTGATCGCGCTCGCGGGCTGATCCGCAACCCCGAACACGCCGCGGAGGTCGACGCCACCGGCGCCACCGCGGTCGGGGCTGACATCGAGAACTTGGACGCCGACGCGGTCGCCCGCTCGATCGCGGGCGTCGACGCCGTCGTCTTCGCCGCCGGCGCCGGGGCCGGCAGCGGCCCGGCCCGCAAGCGCACGGTCGACTACGGGGGCGCGGTGAAGCTGATCGAGGCCGCCCGCCTGAGCGACGTCTCCCGCTACCTGATCGTCTCCGCGATCGGCGCCAGCCACCCGGAGAACTGGTCCGACGACATGCGGCCCTACTACGAGGCCAAGGCGGATGCGGACCGCGAGCTGGCCGAGAGCGGACTCGACTACACGATCGTCCGCCCGGGCGGTCTCACGGACGACCCGGGCACGGGGCTGATCGCCGCGACCGAGGAATTGCCACTCGAGCGCTACGGGCAGATACCCCGCGACGATGTGGCCGCCACGCTCCTCGCCTGCCTGGACGAGCCGAAGACGATCGGCAGGGCGTTCGATGTGGTCTCCGGCGACGTGCCGATTCCCGAGGCGCTCGCCGCCCTCTAGACCGGGCTGCGCGCGCTCACCCGGGCAGCGTGACCGAGCCGTCGTCGTTCAGGGTCCAGTGCGGGTTGTGGGCGACCTCCCACGGGTGGCCCTCCGGGTCCTCGAAGACACCGGAGTAGCCGCCCCAGAAGGTCTCGGCACCGGCGCGGGTGACCTTGCCCCCGGCCGCGTCGGCCTCGGCAAGGATCGCGTCCACCTCCTCGGGGGAGCGGACGTTGTAGGCGAGCGTGATCCCGCCCCACCCGCCGGAATCGGTCACGACGGTGTCCTCCGCGAGCCTTGCGCGATCCCACAGCGCGACGATGCACCCCGGCGTCTGGAAGAAGACGACGTCGTCGCCCGGGGCCGCGCCGCTGCTCCACCCCATCCCCTCGTAGAAGGCGCGGGCGCGCGCCAGGTTCCCGGCGCCGAGCGTGATCAGGCTCAGCCGCTGCTCCACGGCCCCATCCTCGCACGCCGGCCAAGGCCCGCCGGGAGAACATTCGTCCGAATTGAAAAAAAGATGTTTGAGACCAAGCGCACATGGGAAGCCATGCGTAGAAGCCCCCAGCACGCATGGAGTGCGGGCGGGCCTGGGTACGGACAACCAAGGGGGTTACGGCATGTATCAGTTCAGCCGCTCCATCTATCGGGAGTTGGCGCCTCGGGTGGCCGGCGACGAAGAGGATCCGACCGCGACTCGCAATCGACAGATCGTGTTGGACGCGTGCGAGACCGCCATCCAGCGCATGACCTATGACGGGCGCTACTTCGCGAATCCCGCCCGCTGGCTCTTCGGGGAGGTGCGTCCCTACATCCGCATGAACGAACAGGTCCATGCCTGGCGGGTGGTCGAGATGAACATCAACCTGGCGGCCAAGTTCCTGGCCAAGTGCCCCGGCGGGGTGGACATCGACGGCCGTCCGCGCCATTGCCAGGCGCACACCCGCGAGGGGACCCCGTGCCAGCGCGTACCGCTGCCCGGCCGCGACTTCTGCCCGTCCCACAAGCATTTCGAGGAGTTCCTCGCCGAGACCGAAGTACACGCAGCCGCCTGACCCATAGCGCCCGCCGGGACCTCGCCGGCGACCGTCCTGTGAGATGGTCAGTGCCGTATGAGCGAACACACCATCTCGCGGCGGGGACTGGTGGGGGCGTCGGCGGCGGCCGGGCTCGGTGCCGCCATCGGCCGGATCCCCGGCGCCGCGGCGGCGGGCCTCGGCCGGAAGAGGTGCAAGTGCGACGTGGTCGTCGTGGGCGCCGGGTTCGCCGGCCTCACCGCGGCCCGTGAGCTCCACCGGGCGGGACGGTCCGTCCTCGTGCTCGAGGCTCGCAAGCGGGTCGGCGGCCGTGCCCTGAACAAGGACATCGGCGGCGGCGAGATCTCCGAGCGCGGCGCCACCTTCGTGGGGCCGACCCAGGACCACATCCTGGCGCTCGCCAAGAAGCTCGGCGTGGGCAAGTTCCGAACCTTCGACAACGGCGACAACGTTTACGTCGACTTCGAGGGCGACCGGAGCACCTACAGCGACAAGGGCCCGACCGGGTCAGCGCCCCCGGACCCGGCCATCCTGCCCGACCTCGCGCGGACCGTCTTCGCGCTCGACCGGATGTCGACCGATGTCCCCGTGGACGCGCCCTGGGAGTCCCCGAGTGGAGCGGAGTGGGACGAGCAGACGCTGGCCACGTACATCGCCGACAACAGCGACAACCCCGAGTTCCGCGCGCTCATCCCGATCGCGACGCGTGCGATCTTCGGCGCGGAGCCCTCCGAGCTTTCACTCTTATTCACGCTCTTCTACATCGCCGCCTCCGGCAACGAGGACAACCCTGGGACGTTCGAGCGCAACTTCAACACCCGCGGCGGCGCACAGATGTGGCGCCTCGCCGGGGGCTCGCAGCGGCTGTGCCTCAAGATGGCCCGCGAGCTGGGTGACCGGGTGCTGCTGAAGACGCCGGTCCGCGGCATCAAGCAGGACGGTGGTCACGTCACCGTACGGACCCGCACGCTCGAAGTGCGGGCCAAGCGAGTGATCGTCGCCGTCCCCCCCACGCTAGCCGCGCGGATCTCCTACCACCCGCGCCTTCCCTTCCAGCGCGACCAACTCACCCAGCGGCTGCCGCAGGGGACGCTGATCAAGGCGACCGCCGTCTACGACGAGCCGTTCTGGCGCGACGCCGGCCTGAACGGCAGCGTCGTGTCCTACGAGGGCCCGTGCAACACGACCTTCGACGACTCGCCGCGCGAGGCCTCGAAGGGCGTCGTGTTCGGCTTCATCGGGGGTCGCGAGGCGCGTCAGTTCGCGCCGATGTCGAACGCCGATCGACGCGCCGCGGTGCTCGGAAACTTCAAGAAGTACTTCGGGCCGAAGGCGGCTCACCCGCGCGAGTACTTCGAGACCAACTGGTCGCAGCGCAACTGGACTCGCGGCTGCCCGGTCGCGATCGCCGGCCCCGGCACGATCACCGGGTACGGGCCGGCGATCCGCAAGCCGGTCGGCAACATCCACTGGGCGGGCACCGAGACGTCCACATTCTGGAACGGCTACATGGACGGCGCGGTGCGCTCGGGCGAGCGCGCCGCCCAGGAGGTGATCGACAGCCTCTAGGCCGCGGGCTGGGCCGGGTCCGCGGCCGAGGTGCTGGCGGCGCTCTCCGCGACCTCGTCGCGGATGCGCTTCGCGATGTGCGCCGCGGCGGCCCGCATCGCGTCGAGACCGAGGGCGCTCTTCTTGTGCCCCTTGACGTTGCAGCAGAGCACGCCGTCCTCGAGCTCGAAGGCGAACTTTTCCGGCGCGGAGTCCGTCATCCAGACGATGAACGTCGGGGAGAACAGCTGGCGCAGGAAGTTCTGGTCCTGCTCCTTCGGCGCGAAGATCTCGTATTCGGTGTCCAGCTGCTCGCTCTCGAGCTTCACGCGCTCGTTGGAGCGGAAGGCGTCCTCGACCTTCTCGAAGACGCGGAAGCCGACCTTGCGGTTGGCGTAGAGCTCCGGCGGCACCTTCTGGCACTCGGGGAGGTCCGTCATCGAGACGGTGAAGTGGTAGTCGGTCTCGTGCCTCCCGTCCTTGTCGTAGTAGACCTCGGTGTACGTGTAGAGGGCGATGCTGCCGTTGGCGCCCTCGCCGATCGGGCCCGACAGGATCTCCTCGGCCTTGCGCTCGTCCCCTTTTCGCAGGAGCGGCGTCGAGCCCGGGAGCTGCCCCCGATCGGTGCGGGTCAGGCGGCGCTGCTCGGCGTAGGTCTTGAAGAAGTCGTCCTCGGCCTTCGAGTTGGCCACGATCCAGCAGACGATCGTCGTGATGAGGAGCCCGAGCACCAGGATGATCGGGACCCACAAGAGGTTCCCGAAGGCGAGCGCGATCGCCAGCACCACGGTCGGGATCCCCGCCCAGAGCCAGGTCGACCGCTTGCGCATGAGCCGGCGGAAGTGGAAGCCCTGAAGGTCGTTGGCGTCGTCCGGCGCGGTGTCCGGAGTCCCAGGGTCCCGCGAGACGGCGGCGCCCTCGGGCCCGGTCGGGGCGGTGCGACGCTCCGGCGTCTCCTGCTCGGCGGCCATTGACGGCCCTACCTTAATCGCGCGGAGGGAGGCGGCGGTCCAGAACGCCCGCGATCTGACGCGCGCGCTTCTGCGACACGGGGCCCGGACGGCGTAGCTCCTCGGCGATCGCCCTGGGGCCGTCGATCAGGATTCCGCCCAGTTCGAGCTTGCGGACCCGCGGGAGGCCGTCCGGCTCGAGCCAGCAGATCGCGCCGTTGACCGGAACGCTCGGCGAGGCCGCGAGACCGAGGCGGATGACCTCGACCTGGCGCATGACGTCGCGCACCAGCATCGTCCGGTCCTCGCCGTCGATCAGCAGCCGGCCGTCGACGATGCGGGCGCGGCCGGTCTCGTAGGCGGCGTCGATGACGGTCACTCCGTGCGGGCCAACGGCGAGGTGGTCGACGGTGGCACGAGCCCCGGGCACACGGCGCTCGTTGAGGAGGCGCACGCCGGAGCCTGCGAGCAGGCCTTCGAGCCGGCGAGCGCGCTCCTCGCTGCGGGCCTGCCGAGCCCAACGGCTCTCCTGGCGGGTATCGGGCGAAAGCGCCTCCATCAACGTCAGGAAGCGACTGCGCCGCCGGCGCAGGCTCGACTGCCGCGGTGGGGCACTCCCGTTCACGCTCTGAATATCGGCAGCGCCGTGACGAACCCTGAGTTTCACGCGTATGAATGCGGTTTGAGAGCTCCGACGGGGAGAGGGAGGCGCCAGCGCTCATCCACTCGATCTACGAGGAGTGGAGCGCCCGCGGCGCCGACTGAACTGATTCATCGGTTCAGGGAATCCGCCTGGAACCGCTCTAAAGGTTTCGAGCGATGATGTCGATGCTGCTGGCGTGGGAGGAACGGGAAGCAGGGGAGGTTCCAAGGCGCCCGTGGGCGGTTCGCGCCGACGGACCGTGGCCGCGATCCTCGCGACGGCGCTCGTGTTCTGCGCCTTCGCGGAATCGGCGGGTGCCGCGCTCGTCGCTCGCGGAGGCCGCGTCGCATTCAACGACGCCGTCCACAACCGCGCTCGGGTCTACTCGCGCAACCTGAGCGGCACGAGCGTGAATGAGCTGACGACATCGTCCCTGCCGTCGACGAATCCCACGTACTCGCCCGACGGGAGCACGATCGTCTACACGCAGTTCCTCCGCAAGGACGGAGGCGATGCCGGCACCCCTGACCAGCTCGACCTCTGGGCGATGAACGCCGACGGGTCGAACAAGCATCCCCTTACGTCCACCAACCTCATCAACGAGGACGAGGCCGCGTTCTCGCTCGATGGCTCCCAGATCGCCTACACCCGCTCGGGCAACGACGGCCCGGACTCGTGGGGGTCGTCGATCTGGGTCATGAACTCGGACGGGTCGAATCAGCACGTCGTCACCGACGACCCCGGTCTCAACGAGCAGATGTCTGCCTTCTCCCCCGATGGGACGCACATCGCGTTCGTCGCGCAATCGGCGACCAGCAACGCCGGCGGCATCTCGGTGGTGGACCTGACCACGGGCGACCTGACCGTGCTCAGCCACATAACCGGCGACCAGTTCCCGGGGCCGTTGTTTGACATGTGGCCTAGCTATTCGCCCGACGGGACGCTGATCGCCTGGACCCAATTCAGCTTCCTCCCTCAAGGCGGGGTCGGCCAGATCTACGTTGTGAGCCCGGACGGCACTGACCCCCACCCGATTACCGACCTACCGATCAATGCCCAGGAGCCGGTGTGGTCCACCACCGGGGACGAGTTGCTCTTCGACGCGTTCGAGGGCGCGTTCTCGGCCATCCCAGGAGCAGACCCGGCACCGGGACCGTTCCTGTACTCGGTGAAGCCCGATGGTTCCGACGCCCATCCACTCAACGACTCCCTCATCAGCTCGTATCCCGACCTGCAGCGCCGCTTGCTCAGGACTTCGAAGGGGTGCGGCGGCCCGGGCCACGCGATTGCGGGAGCCAGCGGACCCAACCTCCTTCGCGGAACGGCCAGGTCGGACTTCATCGATGCGAAGGGCGGCAACGACCGCATCCGGGGCATGCAGGGGAACGACACGCTCTGCGCGGGGCCCGGTAATGACACCGTCGACGGCGGACCCCAAGGAGACACCGTCACAGGCGACACCGGCCACGACCTCCTCTACGGCGGTGCCGGCGATGATCGCATCGATGCCCGCGACGGCGAAGTCGACCGGATCGATTGCGGTCCCGGCACGGACATCGCAACACTAGACACCGTAGACGTGATCACCGACGCGACCGCCCAGCATCCCAAGGGGTCGTGCGAAGCGGTGCGGCGCGGCTAAGCGTTCAGCCGGACCGGGAGCAACTTCAGCTGGTTGACGAACGGCGACTCGGTCTGCTCCGGCCTGCCCGCCAGCTCCATCCGCGGGAAGCGCGCCAGGGTCTCCTCGAAGAGGATCCGCAACTCGAGGCGCGCCAGCGCAGTGCCGAGGCAGAAGTGGCGTCCGCCGGCGCCGAATGCCTGGTGCTCGGGGTTGCGCTCGACGTCGAAGCGGTCCGGGTCCTCGTAGCGCGTCTCGTCGCGGTTCGACGAGACGTACCACATGACCACCTTGTCGCCTTCCTTGATCGTCTGGCCGTTGAGCTCGACGTCCTTCGTCGCGGTGCGGCGGAAGTGGGCGAACGCGGGAAACATCCGCAGGGACTCCTCGACCGCGCTCGGGATCAGTGAGGGGTCGTCGAGGAGCTTCTGGCGCTCGTCCGGGTTCTCCATCAGCGCCCTCATGCCGCTCGCATAGGTGGCCCGGGTGCTGTCGTTACCGGCGGCGACGAGCAGAAAGAAGCCCATCACGATCTCGTGCTCCTCGAGGCTCTCGCCGTCGACCTCCGCGTGGACGAGGACGCTGGTCAGATCGTCGGTCGGGTTCTCCCGCCGCTCCGCGATCAGGCGATTGACGCGCTCGAAGAGCTCGGGCACGTCCCGCTGCATGACCGACTCGACGTCCGGGTTCACGTCCGGATCGCCGGCACCCATGATGCTGTTCATCAACCGCGCCCAGTCCGCGTCGTCCTCGGGCGGGACCCCCATGAAGCTGTGGATGACGCGCGAGACGACCGGCTGCGCCACGTCGGTGACCAGGTCGCATTCCTCGCGCCCGTCGAGGCGCTCCATCGCATCCACGGTGATCTGCCGGATCGCCTCCTCGTGCTCGGCGATCCGCTTGGGCGTGAACCCGCGCTGGAAGAGCATCTTGAGGCGGTCGTGCTTTGGCGGGTCCATGCCGATGAACATCGCCCGGATGAGCTCGAGCGGCATGATCCCGACCGCCGTGATCCCGCCGCGCTCCGAGGAGTAGGTCTGCCAGTCGTGGCTGACCTCGTGGACGTCGTCGGCGGTGGTGAGCGACCAGTACCCGGGCTCCTCCGGATACTCGGTGATCCTGTCCGACCAGTGGACCGGGCACTCGGCCCGCATCTGCTTGAAGAGCTCGTGCGGCGGGCCGTCCTTCCAGCGCTCGCGATCGCCGACGAGGACGTCGTCGAGTGACTCCCGTGTGCCGTCCATGGTCACGCCGTGACCCTACCGCGGCTAGCCTGCTGCTGGAGTGCGCTACCTCGTCGACGGCATGAACGTGATCGGGACGCGTCCCGACAACTGGTGGAAGGACCGTCACGCGGCCATGGTCAGGCTCGTCGACATGCTCGAGCGCTGGGTTGCGGTCAACGGCGACGACGTCACGGTCGTCTTCGAGCAGCCGCCGCGCCCGCCGATCCGCTCCACCGTGATCGAGGTCGCCCACGCCCCGCGGCCGCGACCCAACTCGGCCGACGACGAGATCGCCCGCCGCCTCAAGGCCGACGACGACCCCGGTTCGATCCGGGTCGTCACCTCGGACCACTGGCTGGCCGACCGATCGCGCCTGACGGGCGCGACGGTCGAGCCCGCTGAGGCGTTCCGCCGGCGAATCGAGGACGACTGACCAAGCGTCCAGCCGACTGGTCCGGCCCCTGGATGCAGGCATAGACTTGGCCCATGCCGGCGTGTGCCCGGTGTGGGGAGCCGAACAGGGACGAGGCGACGTTTTGCGGACGCTGCGGTACCCGGCTTCTCCCGACACCGCCGCCAACCACCGCCCGTAAGGTCGTCACCGTCCTCTTCTCGGACGTGAGCGGCTTCACCGCGCTGGGCGAAAGGCTCGATCCAGAGTCACTCCAGCAGCTCATGAGCCGCTGGTTCGACGAGACCAGGCGCATCATCAAGCGCCACGACGGCACCGTCGAGAAGTACATGGGCGATGCGGTGATGGCCGTGTTCGGCGTGCCCGTCGTGCACGAGGACGACGCCGCGCGGGCCGCGCGGGCGGCGCTGGAGATGCGGGACACGCTCACCGACCTAAACGACGAGCTCGCGAGACGGTGGGGCGTGCGCCTGGAGATTCACACCGGCTTGAATACCGGCGAGGTTGTCGTCGGAAGCGCTCCCGGTGGCGACCTGTCCACGGTGGGCGATGTGGTGAACGTCGCTCAGCGCCTCGAGGCATCGGCGCAACCGGGTGACGTGCTCGTGGGCGAGGAGACCGCGCGGGCGCTCAGCGACGTCGCCGAGCTCGAACCCGTCGATGCGCTGACGCTCAAGGGCAAGTCGCTTCCCGTCGCCGCATCACGCCTTCGGTCGGTCAGGTCCGAGCTCGCCGCCGGGCCGAGCCGGGCGGCTCCGCCGTTCGTCGGGCGCCAGCGAGAGCTCACCCTCCTGCGCGAGGCGTTCAACGCGGTCGCGGCGGAACGGGAGCCGCGACTCGTGACCTTGATCGGCGCGGCGGGCATCGGCAAGTCCCGGCTCGTCCGGGCCCTATTGGGCGAGGTTGCCGATGAGGCGACAACTGTGGTCGGGCGATGCCTTCCGTACGGCGACGGGATCACGTACTGGCCGGTGGCCGAGATCGTGCGGGCGCTTGCCGGAGCGCCGAGCGAAGCGGCCGTGGCCGCGCTGGTCGATGGTGACACGCCCGACGCCGAGTCCGAGCTGATCGCAGCGCGAGTCTGCCGGGCAGCCGGTTTCGTCCCCGGGACCGTCTCCGTCGAGGAGGCCCAATGGGCGTTCCGAAAGCTCATGGAGCGCATCGCACGCGATCGCCCGGTCGTCGTCGCCGTCGAGGACATCCACTGGGCCGAGCCCAGCCTGTTGGCGCTGCTGGAGCACGTCGCCACGGTCGGCGCCGGCGTGCCTGTCCTGTTGGTGTGCGTGGCCCGGCCTGAGCTGGCGGACGCTCACCCGGCGTGGGGCGCGGCCGTCGGGGAGCGCTCGACGTCCATCGCGCTCGAGCCACTCTCGAAAGAGGAGGCCGACGCCCTCTTCTCCGGACTGCCCGAGGGCTCCGGGCTGACCAGCGAGGACCGCGACGAGTTGCTCGCCGCCGCCGAGGGAAACCCGTTCTTCCTGCAGCAGATGGTCGCGATGCGGGCCGAGGCGGGCGAGTCGGAGGGGATCCCGCACACCATCCAGGCGGTGCTGACCTCCCGAATCGACCGCCTGCCCGACGCGGAGCGCGCCGTGATGGAGGGAGCCTCCATCGAGGGGCGGACCTTTCACCGGGCCGCCCTCGCCGACCTGGTCCCGGCGAGCCATCGCTCCGATCTCGATGCCACACTCGAACGACTCCTGGACCGCAGATTGATCCGCCCGGGGCGCTCGGAGTTCGCCAGCGAGCGGGCGTACCGCTTTGACCACATCCTGGTCCGCGATGCGACGTACAACGTCGTTCCCAAGCAGCGCCGCGCCGAGCTTCACGAGCGCCACGCCAGCTGGCTCGAGCAGCGCTCCGACTACGAGCTCGGCGAGCACGAGGAGCTGGCGGGCTACCACCTGGAGCAGGCCCTCCGATGCCACCTCGCGCTCGAGCCGGCCGCGCGCGATCGCTACCGGTCCCTCGCCAGCCGAGGGGCCGACCATCTGGGGAGCGCCGGACGTGCGGCGCTGGCGCGTGATGACATGCCGGCGGCGATCAACCTGCTCGAGCGAGCGACGACGATGTTGCCGGACGACGATTCGGCGGCCGGTCTCCTCATGCCAGAGCTGGGCTCGGCTCTGACCGAGGTGGGACGCTTGGCGGACGCAGAGAGCCTCCTCGACTCCGCCGTGGAGATCGCCGCGCGCAGGGGTGACGCTCTGGCCGAGGCGCACGCGACGGTGGCGCAGCTCGGCCTTCGCCTGCAGGTGGACACCGAGGCGGGCACGCGCGAGGTCCGGGATCGATTCGAGCCGCTCCTCGAGACACTCGAGCAGGCCCGCGACGACCTGGGTCTCGGGCGCCTGTGGCGCTTGCGGGGCCTCGTCCATTGGATCGAGGCCCGGTCGGCGGACGCCGACGGGGCGTGGGAGCGAGCGGCGGACCACTTTCGTCGGGCTGGTGACGAACGCGGATGGTCGGATGCGTTGATGTGGCTGGCCTCATCCGCGCTCGCCGGACCGACGCCCGTCCCCGATGCGATCGCCCGCTGCGAGGGCATTCGCGCGCAGCTTCGAGACCACTCGCGAGCCCAGGCGATGATGCTTCACCCCCTCGCCGGCTTACACGCAATGCGTGGGGAGATCGAAGTCGCCCGCCAATTGATCGCCGAAAGCAATGCCACGCTTGCGGACCTCGGCGTCACGATGCACACTGCCGTCTCGCACCACGAGGCCTACGTGGCGCTGGTCGCCGGCGATCCCGCCGGCGCCGAGGCGATCTTGCGCGCCGGACACGAGCTGCTGGCGGGGATGGGCGAGAAGGCGCTCCTCGCGGACACGGCTGCCATGCTGGCCCAGGTGCTCGAGGGGCAGGGGCGCTCGGATGAGGCCTGGGCTCACACGCGCGAGGCGGAGGCGGAGGCGGCCGACGACGACGTGTCGGCGCAGATCGTCTGGCGGACTGTCCGCGCGCGGCTCCTCGCGCGAAGCGGGGAAGTCACGGAGGCGAAGCGGGTCAGCTCGGAGGCGGTGGAGCTGGCTGCGCGAACGGATTGGCTCTGTGATCACGCGGATGCCCTCCTGTCTCAAGGAGAGGTGTACCGGGTAGCCGGAGAAGGGGAGTCGGCGGTGCGAGCGCTTCAAGAGGCGATCGCGCTGTACGACAGAAAAGGAAACACGATCGGTGCTCAACGCGCCCGCTCGGCACTTGAGGTTCTGGTGCCTGCCTAAGCGGACGTCGCGAGACCAGGAGGTTCAACAGATGCGGTCAGCGTTCGATTCACCGATGGGGGTTGAGGATGGCGTCGCGAAGGCCTGCGGAAAGCTCGGTTGGGATCCGGGCGAGGTCGAGGCGATCGTGACGATCACGATCACGCAGAAGGGCGAAAAGCTCGTCGGGACCGCCAGCTCGCCGCCGAACTTCGAGGCTCCGGAGGACGAGTGGATGCTCGAAGTCCATCCCGTGGACGCGAACAGGAAGTTCAAGAAGGGGCCGGCACACGCCGTCGGCATCATCCACGCCATGCTCGGCGACACGGTCCATGTGCTCCATTGGCAGCAGGACGTCGAGCTCGACCCCGACGTGGAGGACGAGACCTAGAGGGCCGAACCGGCACGCGGGGCGCGGCCGCCGCCTAGATTCTGCGGTGATGGCGGCCGCGCCACGGATAGGACGCAGGTTCGCGCTGACGCTCGTCGCCGTCGGCCTGCTTGCGCTCGCGCTCAGCCCGCCCGCGAGCGCGCAGCCCAAGCTCCAGGTGGGCGTCGGCCGCGCCGACATCACCCCGCCCACCGGCTACTACATGATGGGCTGGGTTCGCTCCGACGGCGTCATCATGGGGCAGAACACGCGGCTCTGGGCGAGGGTGATCGTTCTTCGGCGCGGCGGCAGCAAGGTCGCGCTCGTCAGCGAGGACCTGAACGGGATCCCCGGCGGCATGATGGACCAGGCCGCCAGGCGCGTCCACGACCTCGGCTTCTCGGAGCGCAACGTCCTCGACTCCGCCTCCCATACGCACGCCGCGCCGACCGGCTTTTACAACTTCCCGACCTACAACTCGGTCTTCATGACCATCAAATCGCCGACCAGCTTCGACCTCACGGGCAAGCTGGACCCGCAGCTCTACTCGTTCGAGGTGCGCCAGCTCGCCCAGGCGATCCGCCGGGCGAACGCAGACCTCGGGCCGGGCAAGCTCGGCTGGGGCGAGGTCGGCATCAAGCACCTCACGAAGAACCGTTCGCTGGAGGCTCACCTCTACGACCACGGCATCCACCTCCCTTACGGCAAGGGCAAGGTGAGCGAAGACCCGAAGGGCCGCCTGCACACGATCGACCCCGAGGCGAACGTGCTCCGCGTGGACAAGATCATCGGCGGGCGGGACGTGCCGGTCGGTATGTGGTCGACGTTCGCCAACCACGGGACGGTCAACCACTACCAGTTCACCTATTACAACGAGGACCACCACGGTGCCGCGACGCACCTGGTCGAGCGGGCGATACGCCGCAAGGGAGACGTCCCGAAGGGCCAGGACGTGGTCGATGCGTACGGCAACACGGACGAGGGCGACCAGTCCTCCGGCCTCGACAAGTGGGGACCCGCCCAGGCGGACCACGTCGGCACTGTCGAGGCGCACAAGTTCATGGCCGCCTGGCGCCAGGCCGGGAGCCACATGGACCGCACCCCCACCCTCGCGCGCCGCTGGACCCGGATGTGCTTCTGCGGCCAGCAGACGGCGGCCGGGCGGGTGGCCAACAAGGGCGTGTTCGGCCAGGCGGAGTTCACCGGCTCGGAGGAGGGGCGCGGGCCGCTCTACGACGAGACGCGCATCCCGTTCGAGGGCGACCACCTGCCGGTCGGCGCCGGCGCGCAGGGCGACAAGATCCAGACGCCGATCCCGCTGAACGTGCCGCGCGCCGTCCCGCTGATGGCGCTCCAGGTCGGCGATCGCATGGTCGTCTCCGTCCCAGGCGAGATGACCGAGGAGATGGGCCGCAGGGTGCGTCACGCGGTCGAGGAGGCCGCCGCCGGCCATGGCGTCGTCCGCGCCGTGATCTCCGGCCTCGCGAACGAGTACGCGGACTACTTCACGACCCCCGAGGAGTACGACGCCCAGCATTACGAGGGCGCCGCGACGGTCTATGGCCGCGCCAGCTCGGTCGCGCTCCAGGAGACCCTCGTGCAGCTGACCCGCGACTTGGTCAGCGGGCACAAGGCGCCGAAGCCCTACGCGTACGACCCGCGCAACGGCATCAGGGCGAAGTCACCGCCCTTCCCGAAGGGCGCCGGGCACGGCAGGATCGTCAAGCAGCCGCAGCGGACCACCCGCCGCCTCCTGCATCCCACGGTCGCCTGGCAGGGCGGCCCCCGCGGGTTGGACCGGCCGCTGGGGCGGGCCTTCGTGCACGTCCAGCGCCGCTCCGGTGGGCACTGGCGAACGGTGGACTCGGACCTCGGCCTCGACGTCCTCTGGCAGGTGGATTCGCACGGCCTCTACCACGCAGAGTGGGAGGCGCCATACAACCATCGCCTGGGCACATACCGCTTCCGGATCACGGCCAATCGATACGACCTGACCTCGCAGCCGTTCCGGCTGAAGCCGTCAACCGCAATGACCGTTCAACAGGTGCATGCCCCCGCGGGCCGGGTCGCGGTCCAGCTCCACTACCCCAAGCCGGTCGTCCACGAGGACGTCGGCGAGCCGCCGCCTGACTCGAACGCGAGCCTGACGGCGCGACCCGACGGGGTGACCGGCGGCGGCAGGGTGACCTTCGTCGTCGACGGACACCGTCGCACGGTCAAGGCGGGGCCGGGCGGCGTCTTCGAGACTCGCGCGGCACAGGGCGCGAAGGTGACGATCCCGGCGGGCGCCGCCCGCGACCGCTTCGGCAACCGCAACGGTCGCCCCTTCGGCTAGCGCCCGGCCGCCTTCCGCCCGAGCCAGAAAGGCAGAAGCGAGAGCGTGGGGCGCTTGCCGAGGTCGTCGCTGTCCCGGCGGTCGAAAGAGCGCGCGTAGCGCTGCGCGTCGGCGGCGCTCGGGTATCTCTTCTCGCCGCAGAAGCCGCACTCGCGGTCGCAGTCCCAGCGCATCACTTCCCCATCGGCCCAGAACCGCAAACGGTGGCCGAGGACGCGGCAGGCGATCACGCCGGCTCCGGCTGAGCGGGTTCCCTAGAGCTGTCCGCTCCGGCGTCGGCGAGCGCGTACGTGGATCGCGACACCCGGCGGATCGTGCCCTCGCTGAGCGCCTCACGCAGCGCGGCCCTGAACCTGCCCGGACCCCAGTAACGGGCCCCGGTTCGCCTCGCCAGCTCGTCGCGGCTGAGCTCGCCCTGCTCCTGGAGCGCCCGCACGACGATCGCGACCTCGTTGTCGAGCCACTCCTGGCGCTGCTCGACCGGATACGCGAAGAAGGGTGAGTAGGACGCGGTGCCCCGCCCGGGCCTGTAGCGGCGCAGCCCCCGTCGCTCGCGATCGGAGCGGGCCCGGTGACGGCGCTCGGCCTCGTCCTCGGCCGGCGCAGGCGCCGGAGCTCCCTCTCCCGCCTCCTCTTGCTCCGCCTCGTCGGCGGTGATCGGCTTGGCGATGTCCTCGAGCCGCCGCTGCTCGGCGCGGACCCCCAGGAAAAGCTCGACGATGCCGCCGAAGGCCATCACGGCGGCACCAATGAGGTAGGCGGTCACGACGCCGCTCGTGTCGGCCGAGCCCAGGTGCTCGAAGACCTGCGGACCGGTGATACCGCCGATGGCGGTCCCGACCGCGTAGAAGAAGGCGATCGCCAGCGCTCGGATCTCCATCGGGAAGACCTCGCTCACGGTCAGGTACGCGGAGCTCGCGCCGGCCGATGCGAAGAAGAACGTGCCGGCCAGCGCCAGGGTCAGCTCCCAGTCGGTGAACTGGCCCTGGCACGATGTCGGCGCGCAGCCGCCGAAGAGGACGGCCACGCCACCGAGCATCAATGCCGAGAGGAGATACGTCCCGGCGATCATCGGCCTCCTGCCGACGGTGTCGAAGAGCCGGCCGAGAAGCAACGGCCCCATGAAGTTTCCGGCCGCGAAGACGGCGTAGAAGAGCCCGACCTTGTTGGCGCCGACGCCGAAGTAGGTGGTCAGCGTGATCCCGAGCGTGACCGTGACGGCGTTGTAGATGAACGCCTGACCCACGAAGAGCGAGAGACCGAGGACGGCTCGCTTGGGGTAGGTCTTGAAGACCGTCCTGGCGATGTCGCGCCAGGGGATGCGGCGGCGCTGCCGCACCGTGATCGACTCGTCAGGCTTCGAGAGCTGCTGACCCGTGCTCTCGCCGACCTCCTTCTCGATCTCGTCGACGATGCGCTCGGCCTCCTCCTCACGGCCGTGGATGAAGAGCCAGCGCGGGCTCTCCGGGAGGGTGCGCCGTAGGAACAGGATGCCGAGGCCGAGCGTGGCGCCGAGCGCGAACGCGAGACGCCAGCCGACGTTGAGCGCGAAGAGCGACTCTTGGAGCAGCACGATCGACGCTAGACCGCCGACCGCGGCGCCCACCCAGAAGGACCCGTTGATGATCAGGTCGGTGCGCCCGCGCGCCCGCGCGGGGATGAGCTCGTCGATCGCGGAGTTGATCGCGGCGTACTCGCCCCCGATCCCGGCGCCGGTGAAGAACCGCATCGCCAGGAACCACCACGCCGTCCACGAGGCGGCCGTGAGGACGGTCGCAATGAGATACAGCCCGAGCGTGACCAGGAAGAGGTTCTTGCGGCCGAAGCGGTCGGTGAGCTGCCCGAAGAACAGGGCTCCCAGGCAGGCTCCGGCGACGTAGATCGACTGGGCGGCCGCCACGTCGGAGTTGGTGAAGTCGATCCCGGCTCCGCCACCGACCAGTGTCGGTGCGAGGAAGCCGACGATCGTGACCTCGAGCCCGTCGAGGATCCAGACGATCCCAAGTCCTATGACCACACGCCAGTGAAACCGCGACCATGGAAGCCGGTCGAGACGAGCGGGAATCCGGGTCTTGATCGTCCCGAGCTCTCCGGCATCCTGTGCCTGCGCCGACGCCTCCATGACACTCGGCGTCTACCCCTCGAGGAAGCCAAGAAACGCCCTCGGGTTGCGCGGATCGGATCCCGGTCAGGAAGCAGACCGCCCGAAACCAGAACGAGGCGAGGCAAGCCAGACTGGGCGGCGCGGGGCCGCGGCCGCATCGCGGCCCCAGCGCGCCCTCCTGCCTTCTCACTCCCGCCCCCGGGCCGTGTCAACCACGGCCAGGGCGCGGGTCCTGGCTACCGGTTCACCCCCGGTGGGGTGAGTTGATGAAGACGGGTCTTCTCCGCCTTGCGGCGGGCACTTCGTGCATTGCGCTGCTCTTCCGTGGCTTTCGGGGTTAGCTGACGGGCTCGCGCCGAAGATGGCGCTACGCGGCGCTCGGGCCGCGATTCGCCCCAGACGATTGGGTCCCCCGATCCCCGCGATATGTGGCGGGGACTCAGCTCAGAGCGGCGGCATGTTAACAACGCCCCAGGCGATAACTCACGCCTCGCTCACGTAAATTGCGGTCCGAGCGGGTTTAGCGCTAGAGCACCGCGTCTGCCAGCAGGTCCACCTGCGCGGGGTCGGTCGAGGTCGGGAAGCAGATCAGCTCGTCCGCACCGGCCTCGGCGAAGGCGTCGCGGTAGCCGCGGATCGTGTCCTCGTCGGTCGCCGCGCTCGCGACGATCGCGCCGGCGATGTCCTCGCCGAGCCACGCGTAGTAGTCGCCCAGGTCCTCCCTGGCCGCTTCCTCCCCGTGCTCGCCGAGCCCGTAGTAGCAGAGCGCGATCAATCGCGGGTCCCCCTCCCGGCCTGCGGCCGACCAGGCCGCTTTCACCTTTTCCGACGTCTCCCTGAACTGGTCCGGTTTGCCGCCGCCCAGTGTCCAGCCGTGGCCGTGCTCGGCGACACGCCGGAACGTGGCGGAGACGGTGCCGCCGATGATGAGCTCGGGGCCGTCGGGATACGAGGGCGGCGGCCCGATGGCACCGGCCGGTCCGTACTCCTCCCCCCGCCAGACTCGCTTCATCTCCGCGAGCTGAGCGTCGAACAGCTTGCCGCGCTCGTGGAAGGGGGTTGCGGTCGCGGAGTAGTCCTCCTCGCGGAGCCCAACCGCGATCCCGAGCGTCAGGCGGCCGTTCGAGAGCGAGTCGATCGTCGCGGCCTGCTTAGCGAGCATCGCTCCGTTGCCGCGAACCGGTCCCAAGAGGATGTCCGTCGTCAGCCGGATCCGCTCGGTCACTGCCGCAGCCGCCGCCAGGGCGATCAGCGACTCGTAGTTCCCGTAGACGACGCGGTCGATCGTGCCCAGCGTGGAGAAACCGCGCTCCTCCGCCTTGCTCGCCCAGGTGAGCAGCGAGTCGCGATCGACGCCGGGGATCGTGGACGGAAGCCCAACTCCTACCTTCACAGCCTCTCCTCCTCGAATCGTGGATCCTGGGGATGCCGCTCGAATCTATAGGCCTCAGCCGCCGGGCGGCTTCGCCTGACCGGGCTCGACCGGGGTGCCGCGGCGGCGCACCAGCAGCACGGTCGCACCAGCGCCGACCACGGAGGCTCCGATGCCGAGCAGCACGAACGCTAGAAAAGAGTCGATGCGGTCGACCATCCAGCCGAAGTTCATGCCGAAGAACCCGGTCACGAAGGTGAGTGGCAGGAAGACCGTCGCGACGACGGTCAGCCAGTAGATCGTCTCGTTGAGGCGCAGGTCGATCAGCTTCGCCATCCCGTCGGAGGCGGCGTCGATCCCGTCGACGAGGCGGCTGAGCTGCGAGTAGATGCGCTCGAAGTACTGCTGGTTGTCCGCCTGCAGACCCTTGATCCGGCCGATCTCCTCGCTGATCCGCTCGAAGATCCCGCGCTGCGGCCCCAACCGGCGCCGCATGCGCGCGAGCCGGGAGTTGACGGCCCGGAGGGTCCCCATTCGGACCCGGGCGGCGCGCATATCGGTCGAGAACAGCTGCATCCCCTCCAGTGTCAACTCGGCCTCGTTGAGGGCATCGAAGCCGGTCGCCACCATCGCGTCGAGGATCGCGTAGACGACGTACTGCTCGCTTCGCCCCGCCGGTGGATCGGGGTCCAGCACGTCCGGCAGCGAGATCGCCCGCTGGTGGAGGGTGAGGATGTAGTCGCCGGTGATCATGACGTGCACCTCGAGCGGCCGCAGGGGTGGGTTGATCGACTCCGGCTCGTCGGGTTGATCGAGGAAGCAGGTGAAGGCGAAGATCACGTGGTCGTCGTCGACGTGGAACTTGCGTGAGGGGGGCAGGTCCTGCTTGAAGCCCAGCAGGGGGTCGAGCGCGTGATCGGGAATCCCGAGCGCCTTGCCGAGTGCCTCGCGGCTGGTCTGGCTCAGCGAAACGTCGATCCAGAAGAAGCCTCCGGCCTTGCGGAGCCCGTCGATCCGCCTCTGCTGCTCGGCGCCGATTCCCTCGATCACCTCGCCCATCGAGCGCCGAGGCTACGGCCCGGTGAAGACGGAGCGGCTACCGTCTGAGCGATGGACCGGCGAGGCCAGGTCTTCGAGAACCCGGCCACCGGCGAGCGGGTCGTCATCCTGACCGACCCCGCCCAGCATCCGGAGCGGGTCCTCGTCGCTCATCTGTTCGTCAGCCCGGGCGGCCGCGTCGCGGCGGAGCACTTCCACCCGACCCTCACCGAGCGCTTCCACGTCATCCGCGGCCAGATCGGCTTCCTCATCGACGGCGAGGAGCGCGTCCTGGCCCCGGGTGATGACGCCACCGTCCCGCCGGGGACGCGCCACGACTGGCGGCAGGTGGGCCCCGAGACAGCCGAGGTGGTGGTGGAGGTCAACCCGGGCGACGGCTTCTTCGAGATGGTCGGCACCCTCTTCGGCCTCGCGCGGGACGGCAGGGCAAACCGCCGGGGCCTGCCGGGGCTCCTTCAGCTCGCGGTCACCGCGAACACGTATCGCGACGTCATGGTCGTCACCTCTCCCCCGCCCTCCGTGCAGCGCCCCCTCTTCCTCCTGCTCGCGTCGATCGGCCACACGACCGGCCTCAGGGCGGCCTATCCGAAGTACCTCACCTCGGACGAGGTCGTCGAACCCAGCCCGGAGGCCCTGGCGCTCGTCGGCCAGGACGGCCGGCTGCGGCGAGAGGATCCGTCCAACGAATAGACCTGATCAAGTGAACCCGTACTCGGAAACCGGATGCGGATTCACTTGACCCGACACAGACGGGCCCTTGACTACGGTCCGTCGCGCAGGGCGACGATGCCGCCGATCACGCCCAGGTAGGCGGTGCCGTCCGGGCCGATCGCAACGCCCGCGTAGTTGTTGTTGTAGACAAGGCCGGAGCCCGCGTACTGCCGCCACACGGTCTTGCCCGTGCGGTAGTTGATCGCCGTCCAGTAGTAGCCCTGGGAGCCGCTCGGATCGGGAGGACGGGCGTAGGCGTAGATGAGCCCGGTCGCGGTCGAGACCTTCGGCACCACGGTCGGCGCGCGAACGTCGTGGTTGGTCCAGTTCTTCTTGCAGCCCTTGCCGCTCTTGGTGATGTGGACGCGGGCGAAGCCGGGCTGGGTCACGGCGCCGGAATTGGGGCCGAACGGGTCCTGGTAGCCGTAGTTGTTCTCGACGATCAGCGAGCGACCCACTCCGAGCAGGGAGTTCTCGGTCGCGCTGGCGCCCTTCTTGAACACCGGCACCCGGCACACCTTGCGGTGCTGGCCCTTGCTGAGGTTGTTCCTGGTGCGGTAGACCACCACGTCCATCCGGTCCGCGTTGTCGGTGATCGCGACGTAGCCGCCGTTCAGGATCGTGGGGGTCGTTCCCGAGCCGGCGTCGACCTGGCTCGGCTTGACGATCCCGGAGTTCGGATAGCCGTGCTGCCAGGTGATGTACGGCTTGCCGTTGCCCTTCGCCTGGAACCGGTACATCCGCTTGTCGGAGACGATGAAGACTCCCCGCTCGCCGACCGCAAACGAGTTCTCGACCTCCTCGCCCAGCTTCATCACCTTGATCCGGCCCGTCTTGGGATCGAGCGTCCCGATCTTGCCGTTCTTCTTCGAGACGAACCAGATCAGGCCGTTGAAGTCAGGGAGCGCCGAGGTGATCCGCTCGGTGGACTCGTCCAGGACGCGAGTGAGGTCGTAGTCGCCGACCTTCTCGAGCTGGGTGCCGCTGGCGTTCTCGCGCAGGACGAAGATGTGGTCGGTCTTGGTCGGGACCCAGAGGCGGTTCTTGTTGTCGAGGAAGAAGTAGCCGCCGCCCGTGAAGTTCTGGTAGGTCTTGGTACCGGGCGGGTCGGGGGCGGTCGGGAGGTCGTAGGTGGCGACGGTGGCCAGCGTGTCCGGGTCGATGATGCGCGCCTGTGGGGCCGCGATCGCGGACGGGCAGACGCTGACGAGCCGGCCGTGCGTGTCGAAGGCGATCGAGCCGCAGACAGCGGGCCGCATCTGCTCGGACGTCGCCTGCAGGTTGCTGCCGAGCGGCCCCGCGCGGTCGTACGCGTCGGTCATCCACGTGTCGTTGTGGATGTTGCTGTTCGGGTTCTTGGCGAGGAACGGGTTCTGCGGCGACTTGGTCGTGTTGTGGACCGGCTTGCCCTTGAACGCGTGGCCCGAGAAGGCGGGCAGCGACGGGGGCGGAGGGACCGACGGGATCGACACGGCCGAAGCGCTGCCCGCCGTCACGGCCAGCGCGATCGCGGTCACCGAGATCACTCCCCAGGCCCGAACCACGGCGCGCACCCTATCCCAGGTCGATCAGGGGGAGGCGAGGTCGACCGCGATCGGCAGCGAGCTCTCCCGCCAGTCGGTCAAGTCGCCGGAATACGTCGGCGCGTACTTCTCGAAGACGAGCTTGCGGGCCTGGGCGTCCTCGTCGGCGTCATCGACCACGCGCGCGCGGCCCTCGAAGGTCCGGTCGGCGATGCGCACGGTGACGCCGGGCTCGCGCAGCAAATTCTTCACCCAATCCGAGCGGTCGCGCCCGCCGGAGAGCATGTACAGGGTCGCGCCCTCGAGGCCGAACCAGATCTCGATCTCTCGCGGCTCGCCGCTGACCCGACCAGTGGTCGTCAGGTAGCAGTAGCTTTCGCCGGCGAGCGGTGCGAGGTCGTCCACCGGGCCAATGATGGACGACCTCGCTGTTCGGTTCAGTCCGGCTCGCCGACGATCAGGTACCGGTTGCCGTCCGGATCGCGGAAGAAGAACATCGGCGGCACGGGGCTGCCCATCCGCATGACCTCGTCCACGTCGACGCCGCGCTCCTGCAGGTCGGCATGGGCGGCGTCGATGTCCTTGGTCGCAAAGGCGATGCCGGTCTCGCCGCCGGGCGAGCCCTCGCCCATCGGCGGGACCACGGCGATGGTCGTGGAGGCGCCGGCGGGGGCGACGTCGACCCAACGCTGGCCGTCGCCGTACGGCGAGTCGCTGCGCTTCTCGAAGCCCAGCTTCTCGGTGAAGAACTCGACCGCGCGGTCCTGGTCGCTGACCGTCACGATCACGGTTCCCACCGCGGTGATTCGGGTTGCTGCTCCTGTCTCGGGCATTCGCCTCCTCCTCTGGTTGTGGGCCTAACTGCAAGTTAGACCCCTCCAAGTGCCGGAAGTCATCGCCCTGTGAAGAGAACTCTTGACAACGGCTCAGGGTGCGATTAGGGGAGGACCGCACCCTCCGCGGCCGTGGAATCGAGGTCGGCGGCATCGACGGCCGGACCGGCGGGCTCGCGCGAGCGCCTCGCTCGCGCTGGGCGTCGGCTCCAGGCGCGTACCGGAGGCATAAGCGGAAACGAGCGGCTGACCGCCGCGACCGCCGTCCTGCTCCTGGTGATGCTCGCCGCTGAGGGAATCACCATCGTCTTCGTCGGGCAGCTGCTCGGCGAGCACATCTTCATCGGCGTCGCCCTGATTCCACCGGTACTGCTGAAGCTTGGGAGCACCGGATATCGGTTCGTCAGGTACTACACGAAGAACCCCTCATACCGAGCCAGGGGCGCACCGCCGCTGATCCTCCGTGCCTCGGCGCCGTTCACCGTCGGCCTCACCCTCCTGGTGCTCGCCAGCGGAGTCGCGCTCCTGATCCACGGACCCGACAGTGGCCTGCTACTTCTGATCCACAAGGTGAGCTTCTTCGTCTGGTTCGGCTTCATGACGATCCATGTCCTTGGCCACGCACTCCGGGTCCCCAATCTGGCGTCCGCCGACTGGCGGCGCGCAACTCCCGAGAGCACGGTGGCCGGCTCGAGCATGCGGATCGTGCTCGTTGCGACGGCGCTCGTGGCGGGCCTTGCCATCGGCGCCGCGAGCCTCTCGCTGGCGGGGCCCTGGCTCAACTTCCACGGCTGACCCCCGCGAGACAGCGCTCCGTCGCGCATATGCTGGCCCGGTGACTGGGGAGATGGATCGCGAGCGCCTTCGCGGGCTCCTGCTGGCGGAGGAGGAACGGTTCTCAGAGCAGCACCCGCGCTCCAAGGAACTCTTCGACCAGGGGAAGCATTCCCTCCTTGGCGGGGTGCCGATGCCATGGATGACCGAGTGGGCCGGCGCCTACCCCGTGTTCGTGGCGGAGGCCTCCGGCGCCCACTTCACCGACGTGGACGACAACTCCTACGTCGACTTCTGCCTCGGCGACACCGGTGCGATGACCGGGCACTCACCCGCGCCCACGGCCGAGGCGATCGCGGCGCAGGCCGCCCGCGGCATCACACTGATGCTCCCCACCGAGGACTCGAGCTGGGTCGGTGAGGAGCTCGGCCGCCGCTTCGGCCTCCCCTACTGGCAGTTCACGCTCACGGCCACGGACGCCAACCGTGCGATGATCCGCCTGGCGCGGGCGATCACGGGCAGGCCGAAGATCCTCGTCTACGCCTGGTGCTACCACGGCACGGTCGACGAGACGTTCGCGATCGAGATCGACGGCGAGACTCGCTCGCGCCCCTACAACGTGGGCCCGCCGGTGGACGTCGCAAAGACGACGAAGGCGATCGAGTGGAACGACGTCGAGGCGCTCGATCGGGCGCTGGCGGACGGCGATGTCGCCTGCGTGCTGGCCGAGCCGGCGATGACCAACATCGGAATCATCCTTCCGGACCGCGGCTATCACGACGCCCTGCGGTCGCTTACCCGCGAGCACGGCACCCTGCTCGCGATCGACGAGACCCACACGCTCTCCGCCGGCCCGGGCGGCTACACGGCGGCGCACGGCCTGGAGCCGGACTTCGTCACCCTCGGCAAGCCGATCGCGGGCGGCGTGCCGGCGGCGGCCTACGGCATGAGCGCCGAGCTGGCCGACCGCGTCGGCGCGTACATGGAGATGCTGGAGGTCAGCGATGTCGGCGGCATCGGCGGCACGCTCTCCGGCAACGCGCTCTCGCTGGCGGCGGCGCGGGCGACGCTCGAGCAGGTCCTCACCGAGGAGGCCTTCGAGCGCATGATCAAGCTCGGCAAGCGCTTCGAGACCGGGGTCAGCGACGTGATCCTCGCCCACGGCGCGCCGTGGCACGTCACCCGCCTCGGCTGCCGCGTCGAGTACGGCTTCCGCCCGACCCCGCCCCGAAACGGCTCGGAGGCCGCGGCGAGCACCGACCACGAGCTCGAACGCTTCCTCCACCTCCACGCGCTCAACCGGGGCATCCTGATGACGCCGTTCCACAACATGGCCCTCATGTGCCCGGCCACGACCGCGGCCGACGTGGACGACCACACCCGGGCGTTCAGCAACGCACTGGATTCACTCCTCGCAAGCTAGCTGCCAGCGCCGGGCCGCCTGGCGACGCGCACGTGAATCAGGTGGAGCCCGAGGTCGCGTCCCCGGCGCTGTAGGAGTGCGCGCCCGCCCCAGCGAGTGCGCCGGCGTCCACGATCAGATACTCGTCACGAATCGGGCGGCCCTCGAAGAAGCACTCGAGGATCTCGCGGGTGCCGGCCGCGTAGCGGGCCTGAGCGGACAGGCTCGTGCCCGAGATATGCGGCGTCATGCCGTGGTGGGGCATCGAGCGCCACGGGTGTTCGGCCGGGGCGGGCTGCGGGAACCACACGTCGCCCGCGTAGCCGGCCAGCTGGCCGCTCTCCAGCGCCCGGACCACCGCGTCGCGGTCGCAGATCTTGCCGCGAGCGGTGTTCACGAGATATGCGCCGCGCTTCATCTTCCCGATCAATGCGTCGTCGAAGAGGTGCTCGGTCTCCGGGTGGAGCGGAGCGTTGATCGTCACCACGTCGCAGACCTCGACCAGCGAGGCCGCATCGGGGTGGTAGGTCACGCCGAGCTCGGCCTCGACGTCCTCCGGCAGCCTGGTGCGGTCTGTGTAGTGCAGGCCGACCTCGAATGGGACCAGGCGGCGCAGGACCGCCGAGCCGATGCGGCCCGCGCCCACCGTGCCGACCTGCATCCCCTCGAGGTCGTAGGAGCGCGAGACGCAATCCGCGATGTCCCAGCCGCCGTTCATGACAACCCTGTGCGAGGGGATGTAGTTGCGGACCAGGGCCAGGATCATCATCACCACGTGCTCGGAGACGCTGATCGAGTTGCTGTAGGTGACCTCGGCGACCGTTATGCCGCTGTCGATCGCCGCCTGAAGGTCGACGTGGTCGGAGCCGATGCCCGCGGTGATCGCGAGCTTCAGGTTGGGCGCCATGGCGATGCGCTCGGCGGTCAGGTAGGCCGGCCAGAACGGCTGTGAGATGACGACATCGGCCTCGGGGAGGCGGCGCTCGAACTCGGAGTCGGCGCCGTCCTTGTCGGAGGTGACGACCAGGGTGTGCCCAGCTCCCTCGAGGAACTTGCGAAGGCCCAGCTCCCCGGACACGCATCCGAGCAGCTCGCCGGGCGTGAAGTCGATCGCCTCCGGCGTGGGCGTCGATTGCCCGTCGTGGTAGCGCTCAATCCCCGGGACGACGTCGCGGGGGTACGACGGCGGGTACCCGTCGACCGGATCGGCATACAGGACACAGAGGATGTTGGCCATGCTTCCCTCCTGGGTCGGCGGCTTGCTCTCCGCCTACCGTACCCGCGCCTCGATTTCTCCGTCTTTAGGTTGAACCTCCGCCCACCTCGACCGGTAGTCAGGGGCGAATGGCCGGGTTCGGCCGGCCTCCGACGTGTGAGGAGACGCGATGGTGGGTTCAGCAGAGCAGGGTCGTCAGCGCACTAGGTGGTCCGGAGGAGGAAGGCGCGCAGGGATTGCGCTGATAGGGGCGGCCCTACTGACCGTGGGCGCTTCCGCGCTCGCGAGCGGCGCGACCGGCAAGGGATACGGCACCTCGCTCGGCGCCTTCAAGACTCACAACCTCGTCTCCGACCGGGCCGGCAAGGCCGACGTGATGGACAAGAGCCTCGTGAACGCATGGGGGCTCTCCTTCGGCACCAAGCCCGCCACCCCAGCGTGGATTGCCGACAACGGCGCCGACGTGTCGACGCTCTACCAGGGCGATGTGGGCTCGACCCCGGTGACCAAGGTCCCGCTGACGGTCAAGATCCCCGGCGGCGCGCCGACCGGAACTGTCTTCAACGGCTCGAAGTCGTTCGTCGTCAAGGCTGGCGCGAAGAAGGGGCCGGCGAACTTCCTGTTCTCCTCGGAGGCCGGAAAGATCACGGCCTGGAGCCAGAACGTGCCGCCGCTCACGACGGCGCAGACGGTTGCCTCGGCTCATGACGCCATCTTCAAGGGACTGGCAATCGCCAACACGTCCAAGGGACCGCGGCTCTACGCCAGCGACTTCCACAACAACAAGGTGGACGTGTGGGACGGCAACTTCATGCGGGTGCACAAGAAGGGCGCCTTCCGCGACAGCAAGCTGCCGAAGGGCTACGCGCCATTCGGGATCGACGCGATCAACAACGACATCGTCGTCAGCTACGCGAAGCAGGACGCCAAGGCCGAGGACGACGTCTCGGGTGCCGGACACGGCTTCGTCGACCTCTACAGCAAGGGTGGCAAGCTGCTCAAGCGCTTCGCCTCGCGCGGCGCGCTCAACTCCCCGTGGGGGATTGCGATGGCGCCGAAGGGCTTCGGCGGCGCGAGCGGCGACATGCTGATCGGCAACTTCGGCGACGGCAAGATCAACGTCTACTCCCAGAGCGGCGCCTTCCTCGGCCCGATGAAGAACGCCATGGGCAACCCGATCTCGATCGACGGCCTGTGGGCGCTCAAGTTCGGCAACGGCGTGATCGGCACGCCGAAGACGCTGCTCTTCACCGCCGGGCCGAACGACGAGAAGCACGGCCTGTTCGGCGACATCAAGCCCGGCTAGCCCTCAACGCGCGGCGCGATTGTGCACTTGTGGTCGCTATGGCCGCCATAAGTGCACAGTCGGCCTAGCGGTCAGCGGAGGTAGGCCGCCGCGACGTCCCGCCACAGGGGCGCCGCGACGGCCTTCCCGCCGGCGCGGTTCGTGAAGACGTCGATCGTCAGGCCGCGCTTGCGATCGGTCCAGTTCTCGGTCTGAAAGCCGCCGTACCAACCGTCGTGCCCGAACCACCTGGTGCCGAGCGCCCGCTTGCCGAAGGTCCCGAGGCCCCAGCCGTTGGTGCCGTCGGGAAGCATCCTCGCGACCCACGATGGGGGCAGGAGCGGCCCGGCATAGAGGGCGTTGCCGAACCGTGCCAGGTCCGAGGGAGTGGTCGCGAGGCCGCCGTCGGTCCACACCTCGCCCCAGTAGTCGGTGGTCACCTTGCCGTGGGCGCCGAACTTGTCGCGAACACCGCCGCCGCGCAGCGGGCGCAGGGGATGCGCGAGCTCGGCCGTCGGCGCGCCGCCGTAACGGTAGGTGGAGTGGTTGAGGTGAAGCGGGCCGGCGATGTAGCGGTGGAAGAGCTCCTCCACGCTGCGATGCGACGCGCGGGTGATCACTCCCCCGAGCGCGATGTAGTTGCTGTTCGAGTAGCGGTGCTGCGTTCCCGGGCGGAAGAGGAGCCGATGCACGTGCGCCAGGACCTGGCCACGCGTCCAGTGGTGGAACGGGTGGTGGCGGATGATCCAGTCCACCGCGCCGTCGCTGAAGTAGTCCTCCAACCCGCTCGAGTGGTTCATGAGCATGCGGACCGTGATCTGTCGCCCGCCCGGAAGCCGCGGTAGCCAACGGGCGATCCGCTGATCGAGGCCGAGCTGGCCGCGCTGCGCCAGCTCGATACCCATCGTGGCCGTCACCGTCTTCGTGGCGCTCGCGATCGGAACCATGGTGTCGGCCCGCATCGCGGCGCCGCGCCCGCCCCTGGCCCGGCCGACGGCGCCGGACCACACCACCCGGCCGTCCTTGACGATCGCGGCGGTGGCGCCCGGCGTGTCCAGGTGCCGCGCTCCGCGGGAGAGCGCCGTGTCGAGCCGCGCGTCGAGACCGCGCTGCGACTGCGCGACCGCGCTGCCGCCGCTCCCGCAGGCGGCGAGGGCGACCGCCGCGGCAAAGGCCGCGAAGGGTGCGATCAGTCGTGGAGTGGACACGTGGGTCTCGGCTTCCTTGCCCCGACTCGACGAACGTAGCGAATTCCGTTCTCGGGGAGGGAACGGGGGGTGTTGGATCGGCAACGACAGGCGCGGCCGCGTGGGTTAGGGTCGCGCCAGGTTCCCTCGACTCATCAGAAAGGCAGGTACGCCATGGAAGGCGGAATGAATCGGCGAACGCTTGTCAAGGGCGCCGCGATCGGGACGGCGGCTGTCGCGCTCCCCACTGCGGCCGCGCAGGCGGCGGCGCGCGCCGGCGAGACTCGGGTGGACGTGGCGGTCGTGGGCGGGGGCTTCGCGGGCCTATATGCGGCCGAGCAGCTTCGCCGGGCGAACCGCAAGGTCGTGATCCTCGAGGCCAACGACCGCACCGGCGGCCGGATCCTCAACCTCCCCGTGGCCAAGGGCTTCAGCAACGTCACCGAGGGCGGCGGCGAGTGGGTCAACCCCAAGATGCCGCACGTCAAGAAGCTCCTGAAGCGCTTCAACCTGCGGCTCTACCAGAACTACGACAAGGGCAGGTCGACCCTGATCATCGACGGGAAGGTGTCGCGGTACAGCGGCACGGTCCCCGACATCCCGCAGCAGGCCAAGAAGGAGCTCCTGCAGGGATTCTTCCGCCTTTCTCGGATGGCCAGCAGCATCCCGGTCGACGCCCCCTGGACCGCCAAGAACGCGCTCGAATGGGACTCGCAGACGGCGCAGACCTGGATCGAGGACAACATGACCGTCCCACTGGCTCGCGACTTCGCCGAGCAGGCGATCGGCGGCGCCGGCGCCTGGGGCACGAGGGACATGTCGCTCCTCTTCTATCTGTTCGTCGCCGCGGCGAACGGCGGCCCGCTGGAGCTCGTCACCCTCAACCAGGGCGCGCTCTCGAACCGCGTCGTCGGCGGCTCGGAACAGCTCGCGATCGGGCTCACGAAGGTGCTTCGCAACATCATCGAGCTCAATACGCCGGTGACGATGATCGAGCACGGTGGGAAGAGCGTCCGGTTGACGACGCCGAAGGGCCGCTGGGTCGCCGACCACGTCGTCGTCGCGCTCTCGCCCACGATGACCCAGCAGATCCTGTTCGAGCCGGAGCTGCCGGTCGACCGGAACCTGTCGGTTCAACGCACCGGAAACGGCGCCGCCATCAAGGCCTTCCCGATCTACAAGAAGCCCTTCTGGCGCGACAAGGGCCTCAACGGGATCATCCAGTCGAACCTCTACCTGCCGTTCATCTCGTTCGACAACTCACCGCCGAAGGGCGACGTCGGTGTGCTGCTGGCGCTGATCGAGAACGAGAACGCGCGGCGGCTCGGCGCGATGTCCCGCCACGACCGCAAGGCCACGATCCTGGACGGCTTCGCGAAGGCGTTCGGCCCCGAGGCCCGCAACCCGATCGGCTACGTCGAGCACGACTGGTCGAGCCAGCCGTGGATCCGCGGCGGCGCGGCGTCGTACTTCTCGCCGGGCCTCCTTACCGACTACCGGTACCTGTTCAACAAGCGGATCGGCCGGATCCACTTCGCCGGCACCGAGACCGCCACCAACTACTGGGGCACGATGGAGGGGGCGCTCGCCTCCGGTGATCGCGCCGCGCAGGAGGTCCTGAGTTGACCCGGCGTACGGTCCTGCTGAGCCTCGCCACGGCACTGCTCGTTCTCGGGGCCTCGGTGACGGCGGTGGCCGCCACCGGCGCCAAGCCGCGACAGAAGCTGGACATGCGGTTCACGAGCACGCGCCCCGGCGTCCCGACCGGCGCCAAGGTCAACCCGACCTGGCTCGGCGACAATCCCGGCGAGAAGCCGCACACGATCACCTCCGACAGCTTCACCTTCGCAAAGGGCGCGAAGCTCGACTTCTCCGTGCCGACGAAGTGCACGGCGACCGACCAACGGCTCGTGAACCGCGGGCCCAGCGCCTGCCCCAAGTCGAGCCGGGTCGGCGAGGGAGAGGTCGACCTCGATATCGGCAAGGCGGTCTGGGTCCTCCCGCGCATCATCAAGTCCCACGTCACGATGCTGAGCGGCGGCCCGAGACACATAATCACGCTCTTCCGGGTGAGGAACGTCAAGCTGGGGTTCCCGATCAGGGTGGTTGACCGTGGCGCGGTGAACGGTCTGACCCTGTCGGCCGAGAATCAGCTGATCCCCGGCATTCCGCCGCCCGACAAGTACACGGCGGTGAAGCGCGATCGGCTCAACTTCTCCAAGATCGTCAAGGGGCACGGCGACAACCGACGCTCGTTCCTGACCACGCCACCGCGCTGTCCCGCGAGCGGTGAATGGACCAATACGGCGACCTTCGACTACGTCGACCATGTGACCCAGCAGGCATCGAGCCCATCCCCCTGCAAGAGGTAGGAAGCGCTGAGCCCGACGGGGCCGGCGGACGCCTCACCGCCTGGGCGGTTGGTCTTTTGCACCCGAGCAGGAACCTCTCGGACACGGGGTGAAAGCTGCTGGGATCCGCCGTCGCCCCCGTCGAATCGTGTACCGACCATCTTCCCCGCCCGCGGGGCGAGAATCAAGTCCAGCGGCTCTAGTCGCCCTTGAGGCCGGCCGCGCGTAGCGCCTCGTCGGGATCCATGTAGCCGCGCAGCTCGACGACCTTGCCGTCTCGGACCTTGATCAGGCTGGCCGTGCTGCTCTCGAGGTCGCTCTGAGTGCCGCGAATGCGAACCGTCTCCTGCCAGAGCGCGACCACCACGTCGTCCCCCTCGATCACCTGCTCGGGCTCGAACGTCTGCCACTCCCAGCTCTCACCGATCTCGTCCCAATAGGCGAGCACGGCCTCGCGGCCGCGGATGACCCGGCCCTGGTCGACGCCGCCTCGGGTCCCGTACTGGACCACCTC
Source organism: uncultured Actinomycetes bacterium (assembly GCA_963710955.1). Taxonomy (GTDB): domain Bacteria; phylum Actinomycetota; class Thermoleophilia; order Solirubrobacterales; family 70-9; genus AC-56. The sequence goes on from CAVQCK010000002.1 coordinate 33,915, forward strand.
GGGATCCAGCAGCCGGGCCAGGCCCTGCACGTCGTCGGCGTTGATCGCGCCGGCCAGCTCCCGGACCACCTCGGCGGCGCCCGGCGTCACGGGCGCCTCTCGGCGGCGATCTCAAACTCGGTCCTCACTCCATCCCCTCCACCGAAGTCTCCCCGAACCCGGGCGTGCGCGCTAGTGGGCGTGGTGGTGATGGCGGTGCCGGTGATGGACCTTGAGCGTCGGCTCCTCGGTCGAGCAGGTGCGCTCGCTCTCGGCCAGATCGCCGGGTTTGGCCAGCTTCGGCGGCTCGGCGAACGGCGCCTTGTGGCGGTGGAGGAAGCCCATGAGCGTGCGGGCGTTCGCGTCTCGGCGCGTGCACGCCGGGAGGTTCCACTTGTGCTCGATCGTGGCCAGGACCGAAGTGTGGTCGTAGACGGCGTTGGAGACGTCGTGCTTTCGCGCGTGGGGTGAGACCACGACCGCGGGAACGCGCGGGCCGTAGATGTCATAACCGCCCGGGACGTCGTCGGGGCCGAGCTCCGGCTTGATGTTGTCGGGCTTCACGGCCTTCGGCGGCGGCACGTGGTCGTAGTAGCCGCCGTGCTCGTCGTAGAGCCAGACCAGCAGCGAGCGCGCCCACGCCGGCGAATCCACCACCGCATTGACGACCTTGGCGACGAAGTTCTCGCCGATCGAGATGTCCTGCGGGTTCTCCTCGTCGCCGCCCTGGGTCTCGCCGGGGTTGGTGATGATGGGGATGCCCGGGACGCCGCTGAGCGCCGCGCCGACGTCGTTCGTGAGCCCGAACTCGGGGTCGACGAAGCTCACCGGCGGCAGCCGCCCGGTCGCGCAGTCGGCATAGAACTGGGAGATCGGCGCGAGCTTCTCCGGATACCTCTTGACCACGGAGCCGATCACGCCCACGCCGGGCAGGTCCGTGTAGTAGTCGCGCCAGTCGATCTTGTTGGCGGCGAGGCGGTCGAAGATCGTGCCGTTGGGAGGGGGCGGGTCGAGCACGCTCTGCGTGTCGGTTGAGATCAGCCCGTACGCGGTGCCGGCGAGCAGGAAGCGACGGTTGGGGAACGTCTGGCACGGGGCCGAGGAGAACCAGCGGTTCGCGAGCGTGAACTTCTTCGCGAGCGAGTAGTAGAAGGGGATGTCGTCCTCGCGCCAGTAGAGCATCGCGCCCTCGGTCGTCTTTGCGAAGCCGTTCATGCGACCGCCGTTGATCTGCTCGTGGGTGGCGTTCCAGCTCTGCGTGATGTCGAGCGGCTGACAGCGAGACTTGGCGTGCTTCGGCAGCACGTACCCGCCGTGGAGGGGGTTGCGATTGACCGGGTGGCCGTGCGGCCCGAAGGTGAAGCCGTCGGCCCTGCGCTTCCCGGCCTTCGGCAGCATCCCGAAGTAGTTGTCGAAAGAGTGGTTCTCCATCATCACCACGATCAGGTGGTCGAACGGGAGCTGGTTCGTGGGCTCGCCCGCCGGGCGGCTGGGGTCGGGAAGCGAGTCGGGGCCGCGGCCGCCCATCCCCCATGCGGACGAGGCGAGCCGCGAGGCCATCGGGAACATCGAGGCGAGCGCGAGCCCGCCGCCTGTGCGCACGACGTCGCGCCTGGTCAACGGACGGGATATCGGATCTCGGTCGGTCACGCTCAGCCCCCGACTGACGTCAGCGCGGCAGCGTAGACCTCGCCGGGCCTGCTTGTCGCGGTTGCCGGTGCGGCGCGACCGGGCTCTATGTCGCGATCAGCGCCGCCCGAGCTTGCCGGGCAGCGCGACAGTCACGGTTCCCCAGCCACGCCGGCGGCCTCGCGGGCCTCGGCGAGGTCCGTGTATGTGCGCAGGCTCGCCACCTTGTCGCCGTCGAACGCCAGCACCCACCCCATCGGCGAGTCGACCTCGACCTCCGTGCTCCTGGTGCGCCCGCGAAGGCGCCCGACGATGAGGACCTTCTCGCCGCAGTCGAGGATCTCCTCGCCGTCGATGTGGGTGTACTCCCACGTGTCGTCAATCGCCGCCCAGAACTCCGCGAGGGCGTTCTCCCCGCTGAATACCGTTCCCTCGAGCGCGGCGCGCATGGGCACGATCTCGGCGTTCGGCGCAGTCAGCGCGGTCAGCGCGTCCCGGTTGCCGCTGTTGAAAAGCTCGAGCGCTCGCCGAGCGAGCGCGACGTTCCCCTCCGACACGCCCTGATTATCCCGGGATCGCTGCGCGGTCGACGGGGCGGATCCGATTCTCTATGACCGGATCCCCCAGTCACCGGTCGCAATGAGCTCGGCACGCTCGAGCGCGGCCGCCCGATGCTCGTGCACCTCCGAGTATCCCTCGCCGGTCACCATGTCCATGAAGGCCTGCTGTGTGGGGTAGCGAACGACGAGGATGGCGTCCCACCACGGCTCGACCCCCTCTCCGATGACCATCGCATCCGCGCCGCCCCAGTAAATAGGGGTGCCGCCGACTCGCTCCAGGTGAGGCTGGACCTCGCGGGCGTAGCGCTCGTAGCGCTCGACCCCGTCGGGCTTGTTGAAGCGGAGCAGGTTGATCATCACGACGGACCGGTCCTCCGGAATCCGTGCAAGTCGCTCCGCTTGCTCCGCTGTGGGTACCAGCTCTTCTCCCATCTGCGTCTCCTTTCGCGAGAGGAGCGATCCTCTCGTTTTTCCGGAGAAGCCGCAGGCTCGAGTACGTACGGTCCGAGCGTTCCTAGGAACGCTCGAGCTTGCCTGTCAGGTAGCGCTGCAGGGTCGGGCCGTACCAGGCGACGACGTCGGCGGGCTTCGCCGAGGCGACCGGCTCGGCCTGCAGCACGTGTCGCGCCAGCCCAAGCCCAACGAGCTGGGAAGCGGCGAGGGTCGACCGCAGTTCCGGCCGGTCTGATCCCAGGCGCTCCATCAGCGGTGCGAACAGCCGGGCTCGCACGAACTCGCCGAGCATCTCCGCCGCCTTCGGCTCCGTGGTCGCCGCCCGAATCAGGATGAGAATTGGGTTCCGCCCGCCCTCCCGATCCCAGGTGCGCACCACCAGGCCGGCCAGGTGCTCGCCGACGTGGTGCTTCCCATCGACGAGGAGCTTCGGCATCTCGACCTCGGGGTCGAACGGCCACTCGATCGCTTCGCCGAGGAGGGCCGCCTTGTTGCCGAAGAAGTGGACGACGAGGGATGCGTCGACTCCCGCCTCCGCGGCGATCGCCCGCATCGTGGCCCCCTGGTAGCCGCGATCGGCGAAGAGCTTGCGGGCCGCTTCGAGGATCTCGTCACGCGAAGAGCTCCTCCCGGGTCTACGTCCTGTACGCGGCGTTTTCGTGGCCTTCGGAGCTGTGTCTTCAATCACACCAATTCATCCTTGACATCTGAATTCAACGTTGTAAAGTCAACGATGTTAAGTCAACGATGTAGAGCTTACTCGATGAGGAGGCCGATCATGAGTAGTCCCTTCCCCGCCGACCGCATCCAGCTCGACGAGGTGGCCCCCAAGCCGATGATGGCGATGTACCACCTCGAGCGATCGATCGAGGTGGAGGAGAGCCTCGCCAACCTGGTCAAGGTCCGCGCCTCACAGATCAACGGCTGCGTGTTTTGCGTCGACATGCACTGGAAGGACGCGCGGGCCGCCGGCGAGTCCGAGGAGCGCCTCTACTCCCTCAGCGCCTGGCGCGAGAGTCCGCTGTTCGATGAACGCGAGCGCGCGGCCCTCGGCCTCACCGAGGCGCTCACCCTCGTCGCCGACGGTCACATCCCGGATGAGGTCTGGGAAGACGCCACCGGAAGCCTCAGGGAGAGCGACCTCGCCAACCTCGTATTCGAGATCACGGCAATCAACGCCTGGAACCGACTGATGATCACCGCGCGCGTCGAGCCGGGGCTTTACCAGCCCGGCATTCTTCAAGCAGCATGAAGCCGGTCAGCGCGACAGTCACCGTTTCCCAGTCGCGGGAGGAGGTCTACGACTTCCTGGACGTGCTCGCCAACCACGAGCGGTTCAACGACCACTTCCTCGTCGACTGGGAGCTCTCCGGCCCCGCCGCCGGGGTAGGGGCCAAAGCGCACATGCGCGTCAAGAGCCCCGGCCCCGACGACTGGCTCGACATGACGGTCATCTCCGCGGAGCGGCCGCGCACGACGACTGAGGAGTCGATCGGCGCCAAGGGCAGGCGGCGAACGCGCGGCACCTACACGTTCGATGAGCTCCCGGGCGGCGGCACCAGGATCACCTTCGAGCTGACATGGCTCGAGGCGCCGCGGCTGGAGCGGCTCATGGCCCCGATCACGAGATCGGTCGTTGCGCGCGCGAACGCCAAGGCGCTGCGGCGCTTGGTGGACGTCCTCGCAGACAACGCAAAGGAGGAGGCACGATGAAGGTCTTCGTCGCAGGAGGAGCAGGAGCGATCGGCATCCAACTCGTCCCCCAGCTCGTCGCCGCCGGCCACGACGTGGTCGCGACGACGCGCTCGGCCAGGGGCGCCGAGAAGGTGCAGGAACTCGGTGGCGAGCCGGCGATCGCCGACGGGCTGGACGAGCAGGCGATGACCGAGGCGGTTCGCCGCGCACAGCCGCATGTCGTGATCCACGAGATGACGGCGCTCGCCGGCAAGGTCGACCTGCGCCACTTCGACCGCTGGTTCGCGACCACCAACCGGCTGCGCACCCAGGGCACCGACATCCTGATCCGCGCGGCCCAGGAGGTCGGCGCCAGGCGCCTGATCGTCCAGAGCTACTCGGGCTGGCCCAACATCCGCGAGGGCGGCGCCGTGAAGACCGAGGAGGACCCGCTCGACCCCCACCCGCCCTACGCGATGAAGGAGTCGATGGCCGCGATCAAGCACGTGGAGTCGACGGTTCCGGCCGCCGAGGGTCTCGAGGGCGTCGTGCTCCGCTACGGGCCGCTATATGGGCCCGACACCGGAATGACGTCGAGCGACGGGCTCGAGCTCGTCCGCAAGGGCCGCTTCCCGATCGTCGGCGACGGCGCGGGCGTGTGGTCCTTCGTGCACACCGCCGACGCGGCGTCGGCCACGGTGGCCGCACTCGACCACGGCGCACCCGGCATCTACAACGTCGTCGACGACGACCCGGCGCCGGCGAGCGAGTGGCTCCCCTACCTGGCCGAACAGGCCGGCGCCAAGCCCCCGCGGCGGATCCCGGCATGGCTGGGGCGCATCGCGGCGGGCGAGGTCCCGGTCTCCATGCTGACTCGGATCCGCGGCTCCTCGAACGCGAAGGCCAAGCGCGAGCTGGGCTGGGAGCCGCGCTATGCGAGCTGGCGCGAGGGCTTCGCCGCAGAGGTCGGCGCCCCCCCGCCAAGCCGCGTCAGTGCGTGACGCTCACGAGGCGAAACTCCTCGTGGTGCCCCTTGACGACCTTCTCCATCACCTCGCCGAGCCCGGGCTCGTAGTACTTCTGCTCGGTCTGGGGCTCGAGCGGGCTCCGCTCGCTGGTCACGAGCAGGCCGGTGTGCTTACCCTTGTAGGGCACGGTGGTGGAGCCACGGAGGTTCAGCACCGTCGCCTCGTCGAGGGCCTTGCCGGGCGGGTAGTACTCCTGCCGGTAGGACTCTCCGGGCGTTGGATGGCCGGGCATGATGATCCCGGGCTGACCGCCGTTGACGCCCGAGAGCCACGAGTCGCTGGCCCTGACCATCTTGCCCTGGCTGTCGGTCTCGAACGAGTCCTCGCCCATGTACCAGACGTTGCCCCACTTGTCCTGGGCGTAGTAGTCGCGGGTCCGCTCGACGGGCTTGCCGTGCTCAGAGACGACGTCGTTGACCTGAGTGGAAGGGATGCCGATGATCGTCTTGGTCTGATTCGTCACGGTCTCGTCGTCGGTCTGCGGCGTCGTCCCCCGAACGCCCTTGAAGTGGTACGCCGTGCCGGGCTTCAGCGGCCAGTAGGGATTGTCGATCGTGGTGACGAACTCAGACGGGTTGACCGTTGGCGAGTACTTCCCGTGGATCGGCGCCAGCGTCGAGGCCGGCGGGCCTGCGCTCGACCCCGAGGCGCCGGTCGCGCCCGAGGCCCCAGCGGCCACCGATGTCGTGCTGCTGCTGGAGGAGCCGCAGCCGCTTGCGATCACGGCGACCAGCGCGGCGAGCGCGATCGTCGCCGCGGCGGCGGTCCCGCGGATCCCCTGGTCTGGTGTCCTCATGGCCGTTCCTCTCGGTCGGGGGTCCGACACCTGAGGCCGTTCTACGCCGGCCCGATGAGAGGGCGATGAAAGCTCGCTGTCTACTCCTGCAGCCCTGCGGCCTCGAGCCCGGCCTCCCAGCTGAAGAACACATCGACGCGGAAGACGAGGCCGTCGCGGATCTCGGCGATGAAGGCGACAGCCTGCTCGATCTCGTCGCCGCTGCCCCTGATCGTTCCGCGCTGGTGGACGAGCGCGAAGGCACGGCCGTCGTCCAGCTCCTCCAACCGCTCGATCTCCAGCCGGTACTCCTCGAAGTTCTCCTCCCAGGAGGTGGCGAGCTCTCGGATCCCCTCGTGTCCGCTGTAGACGCGCTTTTCGAGCCACTCGGGCGGCGCGTTCCAGGTGATCTCCGGATGGACGTGCCTGAGGGAGGCGTCCACGCCGCCCGCGTCGAAGTCCTCGATCATTGCGCGCAGCGTCTCGGCGTTTCCTTGCGCCATCGCGGGGCTCAGTATCTCGCGCCGCGCAGAGGTAACGCCAGCGCGCCGCATAGGCTGCCGGTAGCCCGTGCCCGACGCAATCCGCACCCACGGCCTCACCAAGCACTACGGCTCCACTCTGGCGCTCGACTCGCTCGATCTCACGGTCCGTGAGGGCGAGGTCTACGGCTACCTCGGACCCAACGGCGCGGGCAAGACGACCACGATCCGGCTCCTGCTCGGCCTGCACCGGGCCACCGACGGCAACGCGGAACTGTTCGGGATCGACGCCTGGAAGGACCCGGTGGAAGCCCATCGCCGGGTCGCCTATGTCGCCGGCGAGCCATCGCTGTGGCCGCAGATGACGGCCGCGGAGACGTTCGAGTTCCTCGCCCGCCTTCATGGTGGCGTCGACATCCCCTACCGCGATCAGCTCGTGAAGCGCTTCAGGCTCGACGCCGACAAGAAGGTGCGCGCGCTCTCGAAGGGCAACCGCCAGAAGGTCCAGCTGATCGCCGCGCTCGCGACCCGGGCGGACTTGCTCTTGCTGGACGAGCCCACCGCGGGTCTCGATCCGCTGATGGAGGCCGCCTTTCGGGACGAGGTACACGAGGCGAAGGAGCGGGGCCAGACGATCTTCCTCTCCTCGCACATCCTCAGCGAGGTGGAGGCGCTTTGCGACCGAGTGGGGATCCTGCGCGAGGCGAGGTTGGTCGACGAGGGCACGCTCGAACAGCTTCGCCACCTGAGCGCGCATGTTGTCGAGGTGACCTTCGAGGGGCCGCCGCCGAGCCTCGACGGACTGCCGGGGGTGGCGCCGGCGCCCGCCGGCGAGAACGCGGTCCGGTACGAGGTCAGCGGCGAGGTCGGCCCACTGATCGCCGCACTCGCCGAGCACCCGGTGGTGTCACTGACCAGCCGCGAGCCCTCGCTCGAGGAGATCTTCCTCCACCACTACGACTCGGCGGACGGCGGTGGCGGCGACTAGGGCGCTGGCCTGGCGGGGATTCGCGGACTCCCGGATCCGCAACGTCGCCTTCGCCCTCCTCTTCGGCCTGTTCTCGTACTCGAACGCCGCGGAGTACACGCGTACCTACGCGACGCTCGCCGACCGGATGCAGTTCGCGCAGAGCTTCGGCGACAACAAGGCGGTGCGGCTCTTCTTCGGCCTCCCCTATGACCTGGTGACCAACGGCGGCTACACGGAGTGGCACGTCGGGGGATTGCTGGTGATTTTCGGGGCGGCATGGGGGCTGCTGGCAGCCGTCAGAGCGACGCGCGCGGAGGAGGACGCGGGCCGCCAAGAGCTTGTCCTCTCCGGCCCGTTCGGCCGCCGCGGTGCGTTCTGGGCCGCCCTGATCGCGATCGCTGGAGGGATCGTGGCCCTGTGGGCGGCGATGTTCGCCGGGCTGATGGCTGGGAATCTCGCGGCGGGCGGCTCGGCGCTGCTGGCGCTGGGCACGATCTCGGGGGCGGTCGTCTTCGCCGGGGTTGGCGCGGTGACGAGCCAGCTGGGATCCACCCGCCGCGTCGCGACCGAGCTCGGCGGCGTCGTGTTGACGGTCGCGTTCCTCCTGCGCGTGGTGGCCGACACCTCCTCCAGCCTCGGCTGGCTGCGTTGGGCCACCCCGTTCGGCTGGGCCGAGGAGCTGCGCCCGTTCAGCGGAGCCCGGCCCGCGGTTCTGCTGCTCCCCACGGGGGCTACCGTGATCCTGCTCATCACGGCCCGATGGATCTGGTTGCGACGGGACGTCGGCGATGGGCTCCTGCCAAGCCGCGAGACGCGCGAGCCGAGGCTCCAGCTGCTCTCCTCACCGGCGGCCCATGCGCTGCGCGGCGAGGGCGTGGGCCTCGCGGCCTGGCTCCTCGGCACGGGGGCCTTCGCACTGATCATCGGCGCGCTGTCCGCCAGCGTCTCGCAGGTGAACATCTCGAGGAGCCTCGAGGAGCAGCTCCAGAGGCTGGGCAACGCCTCGATCACGACCGCCTCGGGCTACCTCAGCTTCACCTTCCTGTTCTTCGTGCTCGTCGTCAGCCTCTTCGCCTGCTCGCAGATCGCGGCGGCCCGCCACGATGAATCCGACATGCGCCTGGAGACGCTGTTCGCGCAGCCCGTGGGGCGCCGGAGCTGGCTCGTGGGCCGCTTGCTCCTCGCGATTGGCGGCGCTGCGGCGATCGCGTTTGGCGCTGCCGTCTGCGCCTGGGCCGGCGCGGCGTCGCAGGGAGCGGACGTCTCCCTCGTCGACCTGCTCGAGGCGGGCGCCAACTGCCTGCCGCCGACGCTCCTCTTCCTCTCCATCGGTGCGCTGGCGTTCGCGGTTCTCCCGCGGGCGACGACCGGGATCGCCTACGGGCTAGTCCTCCTGGCCTTCGTCTGGCAGCTGATCGGATCGATTCTGAACGTCCCCAACTGGACGCTGCAGCTGTCGCCCTTCCACCAGATCGGCCTGGTCCCGGCCGAGGACTTCAAGACCACGGCGGCGCTCGTGATGCTCGCGATCGCCGCGGTGGCGGGCGTCGCGGCCTTGCGCCTCTTCGAGCACCGTGACCTCACCGGCGCCTGACGCCATGCACCACTACGACTCGGCGGATCGAGATGGCGGCAGCTAGGACCCTGGCGTGGCGCGAGTTCGTCGACTCGCGGGTGCGCAACCTGTCGTTCGCGCTCTTCTTCGGCCTCTACGCGTGGTCGAACGGGACCGAGTACATCCGCACCTACCCGACGCTCGCCGACAGGATGCAGTTCGCGCAGACCTTCGGCGACAACAAGGCGCTGCGGATCTTCTACGGCGTCCCGAAGGACCTGCTGACCGCTGGCGGCTACGCCGAATGGAGGGTCGGCGGGATCCTCCAGGTGATCGCCGCGATCCTCGGCCTGGTGGCGGCGGTGAAGGTGCTGAGGGCGCAGGAGGACTCGGGGCGCTACGAGCTGCTCCTCTCCGGCCCGTTCGGGCGCACGCGGGCCTTCTGGTCTGCATTGGTCGCCGTCGTGGGCGGCACCGCGGTCATCGCGACGGCCACGTTCGCCGGGCTCGTGATCGCCAACCTGGACGTGGGCGACTCGGCGCTGCTCGCCCTGGCGACCGCATCGGTGGCGGTGTCCTTCGCGGCAGTGGGAGCGCTCGTGAGCCAGCTCGCCTCGAGCCGCCGGATGGCGCTCGAGCTGGGGACCGCTGCCTTCGCCATCGCCTTCCTCCTGCGGGTGGTCTCGGACACCCAGCCCAACCTCGCCTGGCTCCGCTGGGCAACCCCGCTGGGCTGGGCGGAGGACGTGCACCCGTTCACCGACTTCGACCCCAAGGGATTTCTGCCCCCGATCGCGGCCGTGGCAATCCTGCTCTGGGTCTCGCTGCGGCTCTGGCTCGGCCGAGACGTGGGCGGAGGTCTCCTGCGAAGCCGCGAGTCGAGGCCGCCGCGCCTTGCGCTCCTGTCCTCGCCGACGACGCTGGCGCTGCGCGGGGAGGCCTTCAGCCTCGGCGCATGGATCGCCGGCACCGGCGCCTTCGCGTTCGTGATCGGCGTGCTCTCTGCGAGCGTCTCGGAGGTCAACATCTCCAAGCATCTCGAGCAGCAGTTCCAGAAGCTGGGAGGGATCTCGATCACGACCGCCTCCGGCTACCTAAGCCTCACCTTCATCTTCTTCGTCTTGGTCGTGAGCTTCTTCTGCTGCTCGCAGATGACCGCGGCCCGCCACGAGGAGTCCGACGGGCGGCTGGAGACGCTCTTCTCCTCGGCGGTCGGGCGGCGCAGCTGGTTCACGGGCCGGCTGGCGCTCGCCGTGGGCGGAGCCGCCGCGATCTCGCTCGCGGCGGGCCTGCTCGCCTGGGCGGGCGCCGCCTCGCAGGGAGCCGACGTCTCGTTCACGGGGATGGTGCTGGCGGGCCTCAACTGCCTGCCCGCGTCGCTGCTCTTCCTCTCGCTGGGTGCGCTGGCGTTCGCGCTCGTCCCTCGGGCGACCACCGGATTCGCCTACGGCATCGTGCTGCTGGCCTTCGTGTGGCAGCTGTTCGGCTCGCTGCTCGACATCCCGGCCTGGACCCTGGACCTCTCCCCCTTCCACCATCTCGGCCTGGTCCCGGCGCAGTCGTTCAAGACAGTACCGGCGCTAGTGATGCTCGCGATCGCGGCCGCGGCGGCGATCGCGGCTTTGAGGCTCTTCCAGCGTCGGGACCTCAGCGGCGCCTGACCCCGAGAGAGGGGCGCCGATGAATTCCCGCGGACTCGCGGGTCTGAAGCCCTGAACCCGACAACAGGAGGATCGCGATGCCCCAAGACCGCCCGACGCTCTATGTCTGCCATGGGGATGACGGAGGGCCACGGGTCCATCCGTGCCGCCGAGTTCAGGAGGCGCTCCGCGCGGAGGGAATCGAGTACGACAAAGTGATCGCCGCCCACGGCAGCCCGATCCCGTTCCTGCGCAAGGGCTCGCGTGACGAGCTGCGCGAGGCAACCGGCGAGGAGAAGCTCCCGGCGCTCAAGCTGCCCGACGGGACGGTTCTCACCCACTCCAAGGCGATCCAGTCCTGGATCTCGGACCAGGCCGGAAGCCGCGCCGCCGCCTAGACGAGCTGCGCGAGCTCGCGCCAGTGGGAGATGTCCCAGTAGCGCCGCGCGGCGCCTGATGTCGACGGCAGCACGAACGCCGGGATGCCGGCGATCGGCTCGTCCTGCGGGCCGTAGTCGACCGGGCGGCCGAAGGCGCCGCTCGCCGAGTTCTTGCCGTTGAAGGCGATCCAGCCGGGCCGGCTCTCCTGGAGCAGCGCGGTCAGGCGATCGACGTCGAAGCCGTCGCGCCCCACCTCCTGATCCGATCCCGACCTCGTCTTGCAGATGTCGGTCAGGCCGATGCCGTAGTCGAGAAGCTCCGGGTACTGCGCTGGCTCGAGCCGTCGCGGCGTGAGCCCGATCCGCCAGAGCGTCTCGTAGAAGGCATTGCCGGGCCCGGCGTAGTAGGCGCGCTTGCGCGCGGCGACTGTGCCGAGAGCGGTGCCGCAGAAGACGACCCGCAGGCCGGGGCGTATTGCGTCGGCGAGGATCACCGAGTGACGAGGCTAGAGGTCCTCGCACGGCGAAAACCCGGACACCTGCGGGACTCTCTAGTTCTGGCCTGTGGTCCCCTTAGGTCCGGGTTTCGCTCTTGCAGTGGTCAGGATGGCACCACGCAAGTGCGGCCACATCAGGGGTTTTCCGCAGATCGTCTCCGGGTGAAATAGCACCACTGGGACCAGCAGCCAGATCGGTCTTCAGCTCGCCGCCTTCTTCACGAGCGCGCCGATCTTCTTTTCATCGGCGGCGGTCAGCTTCTTCAGCGCGAAGGAGGTCGGCCACATGGCGCCCTCGTCGAGGTTCGCTGGGTCGTTGAAGCCAAATGTCGCATACCGCGACTTGAACTTCTGCGCGCTCTTGAAGAAGCACACGACCTTGCCGTCCTTGGCATACGCGGGCATCCCGTACCAGGTCTTCGGTGCGAGGTCGGGCGCGCTGGCTTTGACGATGGCGTGGATCCGCTCGGCCATCGAGCGATCCGCTTTCGGCATCTCGGCGATCTTTGCGAGCACGGCGCTCTCCCCGTCCGCCTTGCTCTTCTCCGCCTTGAGCTCTCGGGCGCGCTCCTTCATCGCGGCTCGCTCCTCAGGCGTGAATCCCTTGTCCTTCTTTGGGCTCATGGCGATCTCCTTGTCGGCCTTCCTCAGCCGTCGAGGATGGTCAGGTCGAGCTGGGCCAGGCGCTCCGGGTCGGCCAAGAAGTCCAGCTCGACGATCTTGCCGTCGCGCACTGTGATCGCCCCGATCGAGAACGGCTTGCCGTCTCGCAGCGAGACGGCTCCCACGGCGCCGTTGATGAGCGCCGGCCGCACCTCCAGCCCGAGTCGCTGGAACATGACGGCGTTGGAAGCGACGGCCTCGGCCCCACGGGTTTCCCGCAATGGCGCGCCGCCCCCGAAGTCGCCCCGCGAGACGACGTCGGGGTCCAGCACCGCGACGAGCCGCGCGAAGTCGCCCTCGCGCGCGGCCGCGAGGAACGCGTCGACGACCTCCCGCTGAGCGTCCAGATCCGGGTCGGGCTCGGTACGCGCATCCCGGACCTTGTGGCGCGCCCTGTTCGCCAGCTGACGCGACGCCTGCGGTGAGCGGTCGATGATCTGGCCGATCTCCTCGAAGCGGATGCCGAACATGTCGTGAAGGACGAACGAGAGACGCTCCGCCGGTGTGAGCGTCTCGAGCACGATGAGGAGCGCGAGGCCGACTGAATCGGCGAGCAGCGCCTCGTGCTCCGGATCGGTTCCGTCCGCCGGATCGATGATCGGGTCGGGCATGCGCAGGTCCATCGACTCCTCGCGCCGCCGCTTGCGCGAGCGCAGCATGTTGAGCGACACCCGCGCGACGACCGTCGTCAGCCAGGCGCGGAGGTCCTGGATCTGATCCGCGTCGGAGCGGCCCAGGCGGATCCACGCCTCTTGCACGGCGTCGTCCGCCTCGCTCAGCGAGCCGAGCATCCGGTAGGCAACCGCCTTCAGGTGGGTCCGGTTCTCCTCGAATTGCTCGGCCAGGAAGTCGCGCTCATTCATCGGTCACATTCCTCCGTCGCTTGGGGTCATAGCAGTGGACCCCTGAAAGCACGCGGATGTGACGAGAACACATGCGGAAGCAATGCCATCCCAGACAGCTAGTCATCCTCCTCGGCCCGCCACGGCGACTGCGGCGGCAACGAGTCGAGCGCCTGCCTGAGCAGGGTCAGGAGCTCTTTCCGCTCGCCTGCGCTCAGCCCCTGCAACACCTCGTCCTCGACCTCGAGCGCCATCCGCCGCCCGCGCTCCAGCATGCGACGCCCCTTGGGCGTGATGACGACCTCGCGAGCGCGACGGTCCGTCGGGTGCGGCCGGCGCTTTGCCAGCCCCGCGCTCTCGAGCTGGTCGATCAGCGACACCAGCGCGCTCGGATCGATGCCCATCGCGGAGGCGATCTCGAGCTGCATCGCCGCCTTGCGGGCACCGAGGAAGTTGAGGACGCCGAACAGGGCCGAGGTCAGCCCGATCGACGCGAGCTTCTCCTGGACTCGCGTATGGGACGCCCGCCAGAGACGGAAGAACAGCTGTCCGGCGAACTCGGCGACCTCGGTGTCGGTGGAGAGCTTCGTGGCCATTGTGTGATTCTTGCACATGTACTGGACGGCGAACATAAATGCTGCTAAAAATAATGGTACTCAACCATTAGTTTCCCGTCCGGAGGTATCCATGGCATCGTCAGAATCCCAATCCACGTTCCTCGGCACCCGTCGCGGCAAGCTCACCCTCGCCCTGCTGGCAGCGATCGCGTTCCTCGACTTCGTGGACGCCTCGATCGTCAACATCGCGCTGCCGTCGATCCGCAGCGACCTGGGCATCTCCGAGCAGGGTCTGGTCTGGATCCCGGGTGCCTACCTGCTCACGTACGGTGGATTCATGCTGCTCGGCGGCCGCGCCGCCGACCTGCTCGGTCGCAGGCGCGTCCTCGTCTCCGGCATCGTCGTGATCGGGCTCTCGTCGCTCGTCGGCGGGTTCGCCGGAAGCTCGGGCGTCCTCATCGCCGCCCGACTCGCGCAGGGCGCCGGCGCCGCTCTGACGCTCCCGGCGGCGCTCTCGATCCTCACGACGAGCTTCAAGGAGGGCTCGGAGCGCAACACCGCGCTCGGAGTCTGGGGCGGCGTGGCCGGACTCGCGTCCGCCGCGGGCGTGCTCCTCGGAGGCCTCCTGACCGGAGGTCCCGGCTGGCGGTGGGTGATGTTCGTCAACCCGATCGCAGCCATGCTCGTGCTGCCCCCGATCTTCCGGCTCATCGACGGCGAGCGGCGCAGGTCGCGGCTGCAGAACTTCGATGCCCTCGGCGCCGCGCTCGCCACCAGCGGAATGCTGCTCCTGGTCTACGCCCTGGTGAAGGCGCCGGATGTCGGCTGGGGAGCCGCGCGCACCGTCGGCGAGATCGCCGGAGCAATCGGGCTGCTGGTCGCGTTCGTCGTCAACGAGCGACGGACCCGGAACCCGCTGATGCCGCTCTCGATCTTCCGGATCAAGGGCCTCGCAGCGGCGGATGCCACCCAGCTCGTGGGCATCGCAGGCCTGCTGTCGATGTTCTTCTTCCTCACCCTGTACATGCAGAACGTGCTCGGCTACTCGGCGATCCAGACCGGGGCCGCGTACCTGCCGCTCTGCTTCGCCGTCGTCATCTCCTCCGGCGTCTCATCGCAGCTGGTGACGCGCATCGGGACCCGGCCCGTGATCGTCGTCGGCGCCCTGATCGGGGCCGTCGGGATCTACGAGCTCTCGCGGATCCCCGTGCATGGTTCCTACGTCAGCGACCTGCTGCCGGGCCTGTTGATCGTCGCGCTCGGCCTCGGCGGTGTCTTCGTAGGCGTCACCACCGCCGCCAACGCGGGCGTCCCGCCCGACAAGGCGGGGCTCGCCGCTGCGCTTCTCAACTCCTCGCAGCAGCTCGGCGGCGCGCTGGGGCTCGCGATCTTCTCCGCGATCGCGACGTCTCGCATCAACGACCTGTTGGCGTCGGGGGCTTCGCAGCCGGAGGCGCTCACCTCGGGCTTCTCGCGAGCCCTGGTCGCGGCGAGCCTCTTCCTGCTCGCGGCGGCGATCGTCGGGCTGCGCGCCACGAACACGCGCGGGGAGGAGCCCGAGCAGACCATGGCGGCGGGCGCTTCGCCTGCGGGCGAGCCTGAGCTCGCGGCCGCGCCTGGGCGCGCCGGCGCCTGACGCCGCGAGAAGCGAGCAAGGCGCCGTACTAACGAAGAAGCAACGACTAAGGAGTGCACATGAACGCCAATCCCGACATCTCGATCACCGACCTCCGCGCCGACCTGAACGGCAGTGTGATCGCCCCGGACGATCCCGGATACGACGACGCACGCGGCGTCTTCTTCACCGGGTTCGACCGCCGGCCGGCGGCGATCGTCCGCGCCGCCGATGCATCCGGAGTCTCCCGGGCAGTCAACCTCGCTCGCGAGACGGGCGCCGAGCTCGCGGTCCGCAGCGGCGGCCACAGCCGCGCCGGGCATGGGACCTCCGAGGGCGGGATCGTCCTCGACCTCTCCGAGATGAACGCGGTCGAGATCGAGCCCGGCGCCCGCACCGCCTGGGCCCAGCCCGGCGTGGAAGCAGGCGACTACACGAGGGCGACCGGCAAGCACGGCCTCGTCACCGGTCTCGGCGACGCCGCCTCGGTCGGGATCGGCGGGATCACCCTCGGTGGCGGCATCGGCTTCCTGGTCCGCAAGAACGGGCTAACCATCGACGACCTTCTCGGCGCCGAGGTGGTCACCGCCGACGGCGAGCTCCTCGAGGTCGACGGTGAGAACCACCCCGACCTCTTCTGGGCGCTTCGCGGTGGTGGTGGCAACTTCGGTGTCGTGACTCGGCTCCGCTTCCGGCTCCACGAGATCGACGAGGTGGTCGGCGGCATGCTGATGCTCCCGGCGAGCGTCGAGGTGATCGACGGGTTGGTCGCCGCCGCGGACGCGGCGCCCGAGGAGTTGTCGCTGATCGCGAACATCACGAAGGCTCCCCCGATGCCGTTCATCCCCGCCGAGGCGCACGGCAAGCCGATCGTCATCGCGCTGATGGTCTATGCGGGAGACGCCGAGCCCGCCCAGCGGGCGATCGCTCCGATCCGCGCCCTCGCGACGCCGCTCGCCGACCTGGTCCGCCCGATCCACTACCCGGAGATGTACGAGGGACCGGAGGGCCCGCGGCCGGCCGCCTCCGCGGGGACGAACGTGCTCGTCGATTCCCTCGCGCCCGGGGCGGCGGAGGCGATCCTCGAGCACCTCGAGACCTCCAGCGCCCAGATGGCGGGGGTCCAGCTCCGCGTGCTCGGCGGGGCGATGGCGCGCGTTCCCGACGATGCGACCGCGTTCGGGCATCGCGGCGCGAGGATGATGGTGAACGTCGCCGCGATGTACGGAAACCCGGCGGAGGGCGCAGAGCATGAGGCCTGGGCCAGCGGCCTGGCGACGGCACTCTCCGATGGAACCGCTGCGGCCTACGTCGGCTTCCTCGGCGATGACGGGGACGAGGGTGTCAGGCGCGCTTATCCGCCCGCAACCCTCAAGCGACTCGCCGACGTGAAGCGTCAATACGACCCCGACAACCTCTTTCGGCTCAACCTGAACGTAACGCCGGCCGCCGAGTGACCGACGAGGACCCGGGCTGAGCGAGGCTCGCATCGGTCACATTCCTTCGGCGCTCGGGGTCCTAGCAGTAGACCCGCGGAATCGCGGGAATCTGACGAAAGGAGGACCCGATGCGAGTCTTCGTAGCAGGAGCAAGCGGTGCCATCGGCACCCGGCTCATCCCCCAACTGATCGACCACGGCCACGAGGTGATCGGCACCTCGACGTCGCCCGAGAGCGCCAACCGGGTGCGCCAACTCGGCGCGAAGCCGGTCAAGCTCGACCTGCTCGATCCCCAGGCCGTCCGGAAGTCCGTCCTCGGCGCCGCGCCCGACGCGATCGTCCACCAGGCGACTGCTCTCGCGAATGCGAAGTTCACCAGGAACCTGGACAAGAGCTTCGTCGTCACGAACCGGCTTCGTACCGAGGGC
Source organism: uncultured Actinomycetes bacterium (assembly GCA_963710955.1). GTDB lineage: Bacteria > Actinomycetota > Thermoleophilia > Solirubrobacterales > 70-9 > AC-56. The sequence continues at coordinate 51,081 of CAVQCK010000002.1, forward strand.
ACGGACGCGCTCATCGCCGCCGGTCGCGAGGCGGGAGTGAGCCGCTTCGTCGCCCAGAGCTTCGCGTCATATCGGGGGATCCGCGAGGGCGGAATGGTCAAGACCGAGGACGACCCGCTCGATCCCAATCCCCCGGCAACGATGCGCGAGTCATGGGCGGCGATGAACCACCTCGAGGACGCGTTCACAGCGGCCGGCGGGATCGTGCTCCGCTACGGCGTCTTCTACGGAGCCGAGAACGACGGCCTGATCGTGCCGGTGCGAAAGCGGCAGTTCCCGATCATCGGCGACGGCGGCGGGATGATCTCGTGGATCCACCTCGACGACGCCGCCGCGGCGACGGTCATCGCCCTGGAGCGCGAGGGGCCCAACATCTACGCGATCACCGACGACGAGCCGGCCCCGGTGCGCGAGTGGCTGCCAGTGCTCGCGGAGTCGCTGGGCGCCAAGCCGCCCCGCCACTTCCCACGGTGGCTGGCGCGCCTCATCGCCGGCGAAGCGGCGGCGATGCTGGGAACCGAGGCGCGCGGCGCCTCGAATGCGAAGGCCAAGCGCGAGCTGGGCTGGGAGCCGCGCTATGCGAGCTGGCGCCAGGGATTCCCGGCCACCTACGCGGCGAGTGCGCCGGCTGAGGGACGCGGGTCTCAGGGCACCCCGAGGACGGCGCACTCGCCGACCTGAGAGCGTCGGCTGGCGGGCCGGCGGCGCGACGCCGCCGGCCCCCTCAGGGCCTCTTCTTGCAGATCGCGAAGACCCGCATAGTCTCGTCCTGTCCGCTGCCGTCGTTGATCGCCGTCCCCAGCCAGGCGGCCTCCTCGAGTGGGGCACTTGCCTTCACCTCGAGGTTGTCGTCAATGCCGCTGACATCAACGCCGCCGCCCGTGACGACGAACCCGCTCGGACAACTGGCGATCCTCGACTGGATCGAGTTGTCGGGCAGGTCCGCGCGGTCGGACTCGGTGTACTTGTAGATGCCGGCCGTGCCCACCTTCGCGCACACGGCGGTGACCGTCATCGATCCGTTGTTGGCCGCGCCCACCCAGCGATCGTCGCGCTTGGAATTCTTGTCGGGCCCGTCAGCCGGCTCGCTGGAGGCGACCTCGACCGAATGGTCCCCGTTGGTCTCGACCCCGCCGCCCGTGAGCTTGGTGCCGGGCGGGCAGTTGGAGCCCTTGAGGATCTGGCCACCGCCCGGGTCGGCCTTCTCGACGTCGTGATAGCGGAACTTGCCGGCCTTCTTGCAGATGGCCGTGACCGTCATCGTGGCGTCTGCCTCCGTGTCGTTGTTGGCCTCACCCAGCCACGAGGCGCGCGTTGCCGGACCGGTCGAGCCCACCTCGACGTCCGCCGGCAGGGATCCACCTCTGGTGTCGATTCCGCCCCCGGTCAGGTGGGGATGGCTCGTGGGGCAGCCGACGAGGGCGCTGGTGCGGCCGCTGGGACTCTCGGGCGGCTTGGGAACGTCTTTGTCACGCGAGACGTACAGGAGGTGCCCCTCCAGGGTGGTGTCGCGCTTCGACACGCGCGAGGAACGACCCCCGGCGGTCGCCACCACGATCGAGGGCACGCCGACCATCACCGCCGCCACGCCGACCAGCAACAAGACGCGGGACCCCCCACGCCGCGCTCTCGCAGTTCCGCTCATCGCTCCTCCTGACGTCGAACCGACTATGCGCGCTCAGCATCTCGCCCCCGACGCCGGTTCGCATCAGGGATCACCACGTACATTTGCCCCGGGCTCGGTTTACGCACCTTCGAGCGCCACCGAGACACCGCGAGAACTGGTTCGCTACGGTGCGCGACATCGAGGCGAGGAGGCAAGGGCCAAGCGCGCAGCCGCGCGCCGAGATCCGCACCCGCGTGCCCGACCGCGAGGTCATGGCGATGCAGAACGTGCGCTTCTCGACCTCGGTCCGCGGCTACGACCGCGACGAGGTCCACCGCTACATCCTCAAGGTCAACACCCTCCTCGCGGAGCTCCGGATCACCGCCGCCCCGGAGTATGCGATCAAGGCCGCCCTCGAGAGCGTCCAGGACGAGCGCAGGTCCGTGATCGCCGCGGCCGAGCAGGAGGCGGAGGAGATCACCCGCCGCTCGCGTTCGCAGGCGGACGACCGAATCGAGGAGGCCAAACGAGAGGCCGAGCAGCTACGCGACGCGGCCGCCGAGGAGGCGGGTGGAACGATCGCGGGCGCCGAGACCCGAATCCGCGTCCTCCAAGCGCACGTTGACGAGATGCTGGAGAGGCGCGACCGCGCGGTGGTGGAGCTCGTGGAGCTCTCCCGGATCCTCGACGAGTTGCTGGCGCGAAACGGCGCGAACGGCGTCCCGTCTCCGGAGCCGGCTGCCCTCCAGGAATAGCTCCGGGCTCCGCCAGGCCGTCGCATTGGACTGTTCGTCCACGGACATTGACCGTCGGCTTAGGACGGGTGTAGGTTGGCCATATCGGGGAGCAGCGGGTGCTCGACAGTCGTCCGACATGCGGAGCGAGGTGGTGGCGCCCTTGGGCGCTGATGGGACTGCTCGCCGCCGTCATCGCTGCTGCCGGGATTGCCGCCGTGGCGCTGACACCTGCCGCCGACGCGGCGACGGTGGGGTTCGAGGGCGGCAATTTCGATCCCGCCATCCCGTTGACGTGGAGGTACCAGGCCGCCGCCGGTGAGGCGAACGACCTCTCGGTGAGCTACAGCGCGACACACAACACCCTCACCTTTACCGAGCTCGGAAGCGTGACCGTGACCACCGGACCGTTTCCGTCCGGCTCGTCCTCCCGCTGTGACCAGCTCAGCTCCCACAGCGTCCGCTGCCATCCCGGGAACTTGGGGATGGACGTCGACCTCAGCGACCAGAAGGACCAGGTCCGGCTCTCAGGTCCGCTCGGCCCGAACTGCTCCGGGAGCGGCATCTGCGATCAAAACTGGCGTGTGTTCGGCGGGTCGGGCAACGACTCCATCACGGCCTCCGCCGTCACCGGCTCCCAGGGACGCGGGCTCTCATTGTCCGGCGACGGCGGCAGCGACTTCATCGACGCGAACAACGGCATCGCGGACAACGTGACCTGCGGGACCGGTACGGACAAGGCGCGTGTCGACCTGAAGGACGGGCCGCGGGGCTTCAGGGACTGCGAGGCCGTGACCCAGGCGGCGGTCGACCAGCACCCGACCGTGGAGATCAGAGGTCGATCGCTCCGCCTCCACAGGGGCCACGACGGCCACTCCTCGGTCCGCGCCAAGCTGAGGTGCCCACGGGCGCTGCATCGAGGCTGCCGGGGCAGCCTTGTGATCAGGCAGCTCACCGGCTTTCACAAGGGCAAGGCGATCATCGGCCGCAAGCGCTACCGAAGGATCGCGGCGGGCTCATCCGCGCTCATCCGGGTACCGATACGCGCCGCGGCCGTCCACGCCGTCGCTCGCAACGGGCACATGAAGGTTCGCGTCAACGCCCGCGAGCTGGACACCGACGGGATGCCGAAGCGCACTTTCAGGACGATGCGGCTCAGCCCCTAGCACCGGACGCTCCAGCGCTATGAGAATCTTCGCCTGACGATGCCAGGCGGCGTGATCAAGACGGCCGACGAGATCACGGGCGAATGGCTCGGTTCCGTGCTCGGAGCCGACGGCCTGGAGCTGATCGGCGTCGAGGCGATCGGCACCGGGCAGATGAGCAGGGTCTACCGGGCCTCCTACCGCCGGCCCCGGGGCGAGCCCGAGAGCGTGGCGGTCAAGCTCGCCGCCACCGACCAGAACAGCCGCGACGTCGGGGTCAACCTGGGTGCGTACCTGCGTGAGGTCACCTTCTACAGCGAGCTGCGCGACCGGATCGGCGGGGACGGGACGCTGGCGAAATGCCACCTGGCCACACACGACCCGAAGGAGGGCTGGTTCACCCTCGTCCTCGAGGACATCGCGGACGGTGTGCAGGGCGATCAGATCGCCGGCTGCGGACCCGACGAGGCGCGGATCGCAATGGTGGCCCTCGCCCGGATCCACGCGCCGGTGTTCGGCGACCTCGCGCTCGCCGCGACCGATTGGCTGAACCAGCCGAACCCGCTCAACCAGGCACTGCTGACCGCGCTTTTGCCCGGCTTCCTCGAGCGCTACGGCGACCGGATCGCCCCCGAGCATGCCGCGGTCAGCGAGCGCTTCGTCGCGTCCGCCGACGCCTGGTACGCGGATCAACGGCCCCCGCTCGGCCTCGTCCACGGCGACTACCGGCTCGACAACATGCTCTTCCACGACGGAACCTGCACGGTCGTCGACTGGCAGACGCTGGGCCTCGGCCCGGTGATGAGGGATGCCTCGTACTTCATCGGCGGCGCCCTGTCCGTCGAGGAGCGCCGCGCGCACGAGGAATCGCTTCTGCGCGCCTACCACGACGAGCTCCTTGCCCACGGCGTCGCCGGGTTCTCGTGGGAGCAGTGCTGGGAGGAGTACCGGCGCCAATGCTTCCTGCTCCTTGTGATGACGATCGCCCCCGCGATGGTGGTCGAGCGGACCGATCGCGGCGACGACATGTTCATGGCGGTCTTCGGCCGGGCCGCGCAGATGGCGATCGACCTGAACGCCACCGAGCTCCTCCCCGAGCCCGGCGCGAACGCGAACGCGCCGCTTCGGCCGGACCCCGCCGACGAGGGCACGCACGATCCCGGCCCCGAGGAGCTCTGGAACGAGAGCTGGTACTTCGACGCGATCAGCAACGACGGAGGGCTCGGCGTCTACTACCGGATCGGCCGACTGCCCAACACGGACGCGTGCCTCATCACCACCTGCATCGTCCGCCCAGGCGAGCCCGCGATCATGCTGGTCGATTCGAGCGCGCCGCTGCCGCCGGCCGACGACGAGGCCCAGGCCATCACCACGGAGGCGATCAGGGCGAGCCAACGCTGCATCGAGCCGCTACAGCGATTCCGGGTGGTCGTCGAGGGCACGGCGGGAGCGCACGCCGATCACTCGGCGCCGCTTCGCAAGGAGGCCGGCGAGCCCGTCGAGATCGGCGTCGACCTCACCTGGGAGACCGACGGCGTGCCGTATCAGTGGCGCCTTGCGACCCGCTACGAGATCCCGTGCCGGGTCAGCGGCACCGTCCGTTTAGGAGACGAGGAGTTCGAGCTCTCCGGCCCCGGCCAGCGCGATCACTCTTGGGGCGCACGCGATTGGTGGGCCAGCGACTGGATGTGGAGCGCCCTGCACCTCGACGATGGCACCCACACCCACGCCGTATGTGTGCCCACCCACCCGGACTTCGGGGTCGGCTACGTGCAGCGCGCCGGCGAGCTGAGCGAGCTCACCAACGTGAACTCGAGCGAGGAGGTCGCCAAGGACGGCCTGATCACCAGCGGGCGGATCGAGATGTCGCCGGTCGAGCTCGACGTCGAGCTCGAGCCGCTCGCCTTCGGAGTGATCCTGCTCGAGGCGCCCGACGGCCGCATCTCCCACTTCCCCCGAGCGATGTGCCGCGTGCGCGCGACCGACGGCCGCGAGGGCCTCGGCTGGGTCGAGTGGAACCGAAACCAGAAGCCGGGCCCGTAAAGACTCAGCCGTACTCCGCCGTGGACTCGACTCCCCGCGAGGGAGTGAGCGCCTGCGCGTCAGAGACGACTCTCGCCGTGCCCCTCTTGTTTGCCATCAGCACGCCGTCGGCAGCCGACAGGAGCTCGGGCGGCGTCATCCCGGAATCGAGCTCGGCTGCTCCCCAGGAGATCGTGATCTCCCATCCCTCGGGGCCGTCGACCCTGGATCGAACCTGATCGGCCATCCGGGCCATGATCTCCCGGGCGCTGCCGTGATCCGTGTCGGGGAACAGCAGGACGATCTCGTCCCCACCCCACCGGAAGGCCCGATCGCCCCCGCGAGTGGCGTCCGTGATCGCCTCAGCGACCTCCCGCAGGCACCTGTCGCCCTCCAGATGTCCAAAGCGGTCGTTGAGCTTCTTGAACCCGTCGAGATCCACGAGTGCGACGGTCACCGTCGAGGCCACGCGGCGGGCACGAGCCACCTCCGTTGCGAGTGCCTCGTCGAACGCTCGGCGGTTGCCGAGCCCCGTCAGGCTGTCGGCTCGAGCAAGTCGCTGCGCCCGCGCCTCCTCGGCGCGAAGCCGGACCCGCTGCGCCCTGACGGAGATCATCAGCAGCATGAGCAGCGTCGCGATCGCCGCCCACATCAGAAACGAGGTTGCGATGTCCGAGGCGGCCGCCGAGTTCCATCCGTTATATGCGAACGGGAGGCTCGCAACCACGGCCGTCGCGGCGAGGAAGGTCAGCGCACGACGGGGTGGATGAACGCCGATGGCGGATCCGAGCCACAGCAGATAGAGACTCTCGTACGGCGTCCTCGCTCCACCGGCGAGCCAGACCATCACGGCCACCGACCCGAGGCCGAGGTAGCTCATGAGGAGGAGCTCGTTGAAGCCCGGCCTCCAATGACCTCGCAGGAGGACCGCGCCGCAGCCGATCTGCGCCGCCGTGACCGCGCCGGCAATCGGCCATCCAGCGCTTCCGAGCGCCTCCGTCGGCGGGTCGAAGGCGAGATAGGCGAGGGTGAGCAGGCCGCTCAGGGCCGAGAGGATGGCGACGAGGCGGGCTGCGTTGACGCGGTCCGCTCCTTCATAGGTATTGGTGTCGCCACCAAGAATGTGCGGCAGGTTGCGTGGGGCAAACGCCACGGCAGGTAATTGATCGGCTTTCTCACCGAGGACCTGTAGCCGTCGAGCGCGCGACGGCACCCACACGCACGTCGGCGTGAGCGAGTGACGCCCGATTGAGGCCTCCCGCCGCCGCGGATCGCGTCCTCGCTCGGATGATCACGACTCCAGCGCCGTTCGCTTGACCCGGCGGCCACCTGGCCCTAGGGTCGGTTCGTGCTCGGCCAAAGATCCCTCACGGCGCGGACTTCGGTGAGCCTCTTGGCCTTGGTCGCGCTGGCGCTCGGGTCGGGCGTGGTCTGGGTCGTCGCGAGCGGAGCGGCCACAACCACTGTCGCCCCCAGACAGGTGAGCTCGCTCGCCGACTCGTGCACGGGCGGGCGTCGGGTGGTCGGCGTCAATGTCGCCGGCGAGGCCGGCCCGTCGAGCGGGCCGGTGCTCGCCCTGGGGTCGCTCACCAGGCCCGCAGCGCGCCGCGCCGAGGGGAGCGCCTTCAATATCGGCTCGGCACCCGGCAAGCTCAGCGTTGACCCACGCTGTGCCTCGGGGCCGGCATCGCAGTCGGTATCGAGCTCGACCACGCTGCCGCCCGCGGGCATGACCCTGGTCATCAAGTCAGCGACCGCAACCTGTCCCGCAGGGAAGAGAATCGTCTTCGGTGGGTTCCAGGCCGAGCAGCGCCCGGACGGCGACCCGGACAACCCGGTCGTCTTTCCGGTCTCGGCCAAGCGCGACGGGCCGAGGAGCTGGACGGTGCGTGGGTGGAACTTGAGCGACGGTCCCGAGGACGCCGGCAAGCTCAGGTCGATCGCCTACTGCGGCAACGTGGGCACTACGAAGGCGGTCAGCGACACCAAGGCGATCGAGCCGTTGACCGCCGCGAGCGTGAAGGCGCGGTGCCCGCGCGGCACCGAGCTCGCCTACGGGGGATACAAGGCGAGCGCGAGCGAGAGCGCCGGGGTCAGCGTGGTCACGGGACTCGAGCGCCTCGACAGCCGCACCTTTCGGGTGACCGCCGCCGCCCCCCTCCTTACCTCCGCGTCGCCGCCGGTCACCGCGATCGCGTACTGCCGCTAAGCGCGGGCCTCGGCCTGGAGCCGAGCAGCCGCTGCAGCTTCTCGGGCGTGTTCGCTTCCGGCGCGGCCGTGTAGACGATGAAGCGATGCTCCAGGCTCTCCTGCGGCATGAAAACCGCGTGCTCGAAGACGAGCTTTCCGACCTTCGGATGGTTGAGCACCTTGCGGCCCACACCACTCGAGGCCACCTCGTGAAGCTCCCACCACTCGCGGAACTGGGGGCTCGCCTCCTGAAGCGCTGAGATCAGGTTCTCGAAGTCGGGATCGCCCACGTGGCGTGCCGCTTGGGCCCTGAAGCGGGCGACGAGCCGCCGGGCACCCTTGTTCCAGTCGGCGGCGTGGAGCTTCCTGCGCGCAGGGTCGGTGAAGATGCTCCAGAGCAGGTTGCGGCGGCCGTCGGGCATCTCGGCGGGATCGCCGAACACCGCCGAGTGTGCGTCGTTCCAGGCGAGGAAGTCGTAGCGACGCCCGGTGATCGAAGCGGGGTTGGGATCGAGCCCGTCGACGATCTTGCGGACCGTCGGGTGGACCTTCTCCTTCGGTCCCCTGACCGGCGCCACCTCCTCGCCGCGACCGAGAAGGGTGAGATGGGCGCGCTCGGCCGGCGTGAGCTGGAGCGCGCCGGCGATGGCCTCGAGCACGGACGCTGAGGCGCGGACGTCGCGGCCCTGCTCGAGCCACGTATACCAAGTGGTCCCAACCCCAGCGAGCTGCGAGACCTCCTCGCGACGGAGTCCCGGGGTGCGGCGGCGCCCGCCACCCGCCAGGCCGACGTCCTCGGGCCGGATCGCCTCGCGACGGGTGCGAAGGAAGTCTGCGAGCTCGGCCCGCCGGGGCGCTCCATCAGTCTTGGGTGGTGCTTTTAGTACCAGGATAAATCCCTCTCTTGTACCTGGATCAAGATGATCGCACAATGGCCCTCGGATGGCAAGCGACTCGCCCGACACCGACCTCACGTTTCGGAGAGGAGAACCGTTGAATTCACAGATGGAGCGAACCGAGCAACAGCCCACCCGCCATAGCCCCTGGCTCCTGCCGGTGCTGTTCGCGCCGGTCTTCATGGTGATCCTCGACGTCTTCATCGTCAACGTCACCGCGCCGTCGCTGCGCGCGGATCTCGGCGCCACCGACTCGGACCTGCAGTGGGTGGTCGCCGCATACCTGCTCACCTACGCTCTCTCGCTGATCACGGGCGGGCGCCTGGGCGACGTTCTCGGGCGCCGCCGAATGTTCAAGCTCGGCATCGTGGGATTCACCGCGGCCTCGGCACTGTGCGCCGCGGCGCCCGATCCGACGACGCTGATCATCGCGAGGCTGCTTCAGGGGTTCGGCGGCGCGGCGATGTGGCCGCAGGTTCTCTCCATCATCCAGGTCGAGTTCTCGCCCACCGAGCGGCCGCGAGCGTTCGGCTTCCAGGGCCTCGTCCAGGGCGTCGCTGCGATCGCCGGGCAGATCGTCGGCGGCGGCCTCATCGCCCTCGACGTGTTGGGCCTCGGCTGGCGCTCCGTCTTCCTGATCAACGTCCCGGTCGGGGTGATCGCTCTGCTCTGCGCCGACCGCGTGATCCCGGAGTCCCGCTCTGAGAGCGCGAGGCGAATCGACCTGGTGGGCGTCGCCCTGGCGACGATCACCCTCAGCCTGGTCATGGTCCCGGCCGTCGAGGGGCGCGAGGTCGGATGGCCGGCATGGACCTTCGCGGCGTTCGCTGCCGCCGTGCCCGCCGCGGCGCTGTTCATCGCCTCCCAGCGCCGCATGGCGGCGCGCGGAGGCTCCCCGCTGCTCGAGCTCCACCTGTTCGAGGCCCGCGGCTTTCGGATCGGGCTGCTTTCCGCGGTCTTCCTCTACTTCGTGATCTCGTTCTTCTTCCTGCTCGGGATCTACCTGCAGGACGGTCTCGGCCTGAGCGCCCTCGACTCAGGGCTTGCGTTCACGCCGATCGCGGTCGCCTTTGTCAGCTCCTCGCTGGCCGGGCCGCGGATGGCCGACCGCGCTCGCGAGTACCTGCCGCAGATCGGCGCAGTCATCGCCGCCATCGGGCTCATCGCCACCGTGGCCGTGATTCAGTCCACGGACCCCGGCTCCGTGTCCGTGTGGCTGCTCCTCGCCCTGGTGCCGGTCGGCGGAGGAATGGGGCTTGCGGTCCCGCCGCTCATCAACCTCGTCCTGCGGGCGGTGCCCCCCGCGGACGCCGGCGCAGCCTCCGGCACGCTGGTCACCTCACAGCAGATCGGCAACGCGCTCGGGGTCGCGACGATCGGGACGATCTTCTTCGGCCAGCTCGGCTCGGCAACCGGCGCCGCCGCCTACGGCGACGCGTTCTCGATCTCGCTGGCCGTGCAGGCGCTCTTCGCGCTTACAGCCGCCGTCCTCGTCTCGCGAGCGCGGCAGACGGTGCGCGAGCCTGCACCGGACGCAGTGCCGGTGAGCGGGCGGGCGTAGGGGTCTAAGCGCTCCCGTAGAGATCGATCCCGTGCGGCTCCTGGATGATGTTGCCGCCATCAACCACGATGGACTGGCCGGTCAGGTAGCTCGCTTCGTCCGAGCAGAGAAAGGCGATCACGGCGGCGACCTCCTTCGGCGTGCCCGGGCGCCCGACCGGAGTGTTGCGGCCCGCCACGAGCTCATTCGGCTCCGACGACGCGGTCTCGATCCAGCCGGGCGCGACCGAGTTCGCGGTTACGCCGGCACGGCCGTTCTCGATCGCGATCGTTCGCATCATCGCGTCCATCGCGCCCTTCGCGGTCGCGTAGGCCGTCCATCTCGGCACCGTCGCGAACGGGCCGCTGACCGAGGAGACCATCAGGATCCTCCCGTGCCCTCGCTCGACCATCTCCGGGAGCACGGCTTGGGTTGTGTGGAATGCCGTCTTCAGCGTGATCTCGAGCTGGTGGTCCAGCGCATCTGGCGAGAGCTCGGCGAACGTCGCGTCGTCCGTGGCGCCGCCCGTCTGCACCATCCCCGCGGCGTTGACGAGGATGTCGATCGGACCGTGCGCTTCGCGCGCGGCGGCGGCGAGGGCTCCGGCCTGTTCGCGGTCGGTGAGGTCGGCGACGAAGGAGAAAGTCTCGCCTCCAACCTCGCCGACGCGCTCGTGAATCCGCTCCGTCGTCGAGGTGATCGATACTCGAGCGCCGAGACGCGAGAGCATCAGGGCACTCGCTAAGCCGATCCCGTCAGCGCTTCCGCAACCGGTGACGAGGGCATGGCGGGAGGTGAGGTCGAACGGCGGCGGCATCGGGCGCCGCGATCGTAGCCCGGCTCGAGACAGGCTGGCCCCGCAACACCGAGGTCAGCGCGCGCTCAGCGGTGCTCGAGCCGATCGGATGCCGGCCAACGACCCTCTGGCGGCATGTCGAGTCGGTCGGTCCTTCCCTCGCGCCATTCCGGGGTCTCGAACGGCTTGCCCCAGTAGTCGGTCACCCGCACGGCCTCGCCATCCTCGATCTCGGCGATCGTCACGTTGCGGTAGACCGCCCCGTCGCCGTAGTCGGCGCTCCACTCGACGAGCAGGAAGTCGCCAAAGCGGCGGCGCTCCCCCACCGCGAGGGTGAGCTCTTCGAAGTTCCCCTCGATTGCGCCGATCAGGTCCGGTCCCCGGACGACCTCCCCCATCTGCGGCCATTCGCGCACGACCGCCTGTGCAAGCGGGACGCCGAGGATGTACGCGAGCCGCGTCGAGCCATCGGCCATGACGTCCTCCTTCGAAGTCGTTGGATGCCGTCCACGTTATGTCCGGTCACGGGCGCCTGCGTTACGAGGGAATCTCGGCGTTCGAGTAGTGGACGGCGCTGAACGGAAACTCCTCGGCGAGCCAGTGCCGCAGCGCGAAATAGAGCTTCGTGTAGAGCCCGCGCTCGTAGGCGGCGGGCGTCACCCACCAGCTCACATCGACGTCGCGGTCGAGTAGCTCAGCCGACAGCTCCGTCCGGCGCCCCATCGGGTACAGGTAGGCGCAGCCGATGTACTGGCCGTTCGCCTCGTAGACGGCGTATGAGAACGAGAACGCGTCGCGGAACTCGACCTCGTGCCAGACGAGGTCGGCGTAGTCCTCCTCCTCGGTGACCGGTCCCGTTGGCCACGTCCCGCCCCGAGTCCGCTGGATCAGCTCGACGCTGGCGTTGATCCCCGCGACGTCGTCGTCAAGGTGGGAGCGCTCGAGTGCCTCGGCCACCACGTTTTCGTAGGTCAGCCTCCTCGGCGGCTCGAAGTCCGCCGGCATGACGAGCTTCTTCGTGAAGTCGGCGTGGTTCACTCGCCCGCTTCCGGGGCGAACGACCCGTACTTGATCTCGGCGCCGCTCCGGTAGGTGGCCGCAATCACTCCGCTGGGGGTGACCTGCGAGCTGGTGACCTCGAAGCCCGCGGGCACGGTGCCGCCATCGAACAGCCGCTTTCCACTCCCGAGCACGAGCGGGAAGATCTTCAGGCGGAACTCGTCGACCAGCTCGTGCTCGAGGAGGCTCTGGATCAGGTTCGCGCTGCCGTGCACCTGAAGCTCGGGGCCGTCCTCCTCCTTGAGGGCGCGAATTCCCGTCGGTACGTCGGGCTCGATCAGGTGCGAGTTCTCCCACTCCAGGTCCTTCAGCGTGTTCGAGGCGACGTGCTTGGTCGCGCCGTTCAGCAGCTCGGCGCCGGGGTCCTGGGAGTCGGGCCAGAAGGCCGCGAAGATCTCGTAGGTCTTGCGCCCGAGGACGAGGTCGAATGGCGGTGACATGGACTTCGCCATCGCCGCCTGCATCTCGTCGTCCCAGTAGCCGACCGACCAGCCGCCGTGCTCGAAACCCGCGCTTGGATCCTCCTCCGGGCCGCCCGGCGCCTGCATGACGCCGTCGAGGGTGACGAAGGTGAGCACTACGAGCTCTCTCATGATCCGGGCTCCTTTCGGTTGGTTCGATCCAATGACCGGCTCAGCAGGCGGAATTCATCGCTTCGAGGCGGTCGGCGATCTGAGAGTTGCCGCGAGCTCCTCGTCGAGGAGGCCGTGGACGACCTGCGCCGCGATCGAGCCCTCGCCCACCGCCGAGGCGACGCGCTTGACGGAGCCGTGGCGCACGTCACCGGCCGCGAGTACGCCCGGCATGCTCGTCTCGAGCGCCAGCGGCCGGCGCTCGAGCGGCCAATCGTGCTCGGCCGGGAGGTCCTCGCCGGTGTAGAGGAAGCCGTGGCGGTCGCGCGCGATCTCGCCGGGGAGCCAGTCCGTGTGCGGATCGGCCCCGATCAGCACGAACAGCGCGTCGGCGGCGACCGTGGCCTCCTCGCCGGCGGCGCTCTCGCGCAGGACCAGCTCCTGCAGCCGGCCCTCCCCTCCCCCGCCGACCACGACGGTGTCGGTGCGCACGTCGAGGTTCGGCGTCGCCTCGACCACGCGCACCAGGTAGTGCGACATGCCGGCGGCGAGCGATTCGGCGCGCACCAGAAGGGTGACGCGGCGCGCGTAGCGGGCGAGGTGAAGGGCGGCCTGGCCAGCCGAGTTCCCGCCACCGGCGACGTAGACGTCCCTGCCGGTCAGCGCGTGCGCCTCCGCGGCGGGGCCGCCGTAGAAGACGCCGGCGCCGGTCAGGGCCTCGAGCGACGGAACGCCGAGGCGGCGGTACGTCGCGCCACTGGCGAGGATCACCGCCCCGCCGCTCAGGCGACGCCCGTCGGCGAGCGACACCGTGAGCCGGTCGTCCGCGCGGACGAGCTCAGTCGCGCGGTGCATGAACAGAAAGCTCGCCCCGAACACGGAGGCCTGCTCGTAGGCGCGCTCGGCCAGCCGGGCGCCGCTGACGCCTCTCGGAAAGCCGAGGTAGTTGCGGATCAGCGAACTCGACCTCGCCTGCCCGCCGATGCCGCCCTCGTCGACGACCACGGTGCGCAGGCCCTCGGAGGCGCAATAGACCGCCGCCGACAGGCCAGCCGAGCCGGCACCGACGATGACGACGTCGAACGCGGCCTCCTCGACCTCGATCGGCGCGCCGGCGGCCTCCGCGAGCTCGGCGTTGGAGGGGTTGCTCAGTGCCCGCCCGTCCGGGAGGAGCATCACCGGGAGCGTTATGTCGGCACCCGCCGCGGCGAGCAGCTCGCGCCCCTGCTCGGACTCGGCGAGGCAGAAGGAGTGCGGGACCGCGCAGCGCTCGAAGACCTCCCGCAGCTCATACGCCCTGCCCGACCACTCCTCGCCGACGATGTGGACCGTGTGGGGGACCAGGCGCCGCTCGGTCGCCCACTCGAGCAGGAAGCCGGAGATCGCCTGGTGGAAGACCTCGTCGGCGGCGGCCGCCGGCCTCGGGACGTAGTAGTCGATCAGCCCGAGGGACATCCAGTCGAGGATCGCCTCGGCGCTCGCCGGATCCGCCCAAGAGCCCCCGGGGACCACCAGCCCCCGCTTCGCGTGCGGATGCAGCTGGCGCGCTCGTTCGAGGAGATCACCGCAGGCTGCATCGGCGAGCGACCTGCCGGCGAGCACGAGCGCCACGTCGTCGCCGTCGCGCGCCAGATCCGCCAGCCTGCTGAGCGCCCGCGCGGCATCGTCCAGGCACTCGACCCGGTAGTCGCGCCCGTAGCGCTTGACGAGCTGGGTCTCGAGGTCTGCGAGGACGTCCGGGTCCTCTTCCACGACGAGCAGGACAGGGGGAGTCATTCGGCGCATCCGACCCTAGCGGCAACGGCTCTTATCCTGAGCGCCGTGCGAATCGCGACCTGGAACGTCAACTCGGTCAAGCAGCGACTCCCGCGGCTCCTGCCGTGGCTGGATGAGCGCCGACCCGACGTCGTCTGCCTGCAGGAGACGAAGCTCACCGACGACGCGTTTCGCGAGCTGCTCGCGGACGAGCTCGCCGAGCGCGACTATGCGGTCGCCGTTCACGGCGAGGCGGCGTGGAACGGGGTGGCGATCCTCTCGCGGGTGGGCCTGGACGACGTGGAGGCAGGAATCCCCGGGGCACCGGGCTTCCCGGATCCGGAGGCGCGCGCTGTTTCCGCGACCTGCGGCGGGATCCGGGTGGTCTCGGTGTACGTGCCGAACGGGCGCGAGCCGGGCTCAGAGCACTACGCGTACAAGCTTGCCTGGCTAGCGGCGCTGCGCGAGATGGTCGCCGCCGGGCCGGAGGCGACGGTCGTCACCGGCGACTTCAACATCGCCCCCACCGACGACGACGTCTTCGACCCCGACGCCTACATCGGCCAGACGCACGTCACGGAGCCCGAGCGCACGGCCCTGGCGGAGCTGATGGATTTCGGCCTGCGCGACGTCGTTCGTGATCGCTGGCCGAAGGAGCGGGTGTTCACCTACTGGGACTACCGGGCCGGAATGTTCCACCAGGACCTCGGGATGCGGATCGACCTCGTTCTGGCCTCCGCGCCGGTCGCCGAGCGTGTTCAGGCGGCCTGGGTGGACCGGCAGGCTCGCAAGGGCAGCGGGCCGAGCGACCACGCGCCGGTGATGGTCGACCTGGACGACGCACCGGACGGCAACATCGGGCCGGTCGTGCCGCCGCCCTCGCGCCCGGTGACGAAGCGCGGCGCGAAGAAGCTGCCTCAGGCCCCGTAGTCAGTCCCGCCTGCGATTAGTTCAATAGCGGATTGTTTTTTGGCGGACCTAGTTGCGCTACCATCCCAGGCATGGCCGTGAAGACACAAGAGCGTGCAACCGACGCCGAACAGGGCCAATGCTTCGAGGGAAACCTGGGCTGGCTCCTGTATCGAGCGCACTGGGCACTCGCCAGCGAGATGACCGCCGCTCTGGCTCCCCTCGGCCTGTCCGGGCGCGGGTATCACGTTCTGCGCGCCGCCCTCGACGGCGAGCACACCCAGAAGGAGCTCGCCGACATGGTCGGGCTGGACAAGACCACGATGGTCGTGACGATCGACGAGCTCGAGCGGGACGGCCTCGCGGAGCGACAGCCCTCGCCAACTGACCGCCGCGCCCGCGTGATCTCGGTCACCAAGGCCGGCAAGCGCAAGCTCACCGAGGCCAATGCGGTCAAGGAGCAGGTGCAGTCGGACGTGCTCGAGTCTCTCCCGGTCAGCCAGCGCAAGGCGCTGCTGGGGGCGCTGACCGACCTGGTCGAGGGCCGGCTGTCGGAGCAGGCGGACTGCTCCGGGCTGCGCCGCCGCGAGCCGCGCGGCTAGCCCGAACCCCTCCTACTCCAGGCAGCGAATCGTCGCTCTCAGCGACGGCGAATGTGATTGCGGTCACATTCGTCCGCGACGAGATGATCTTGAACGAGACGATCTGCTAGCTTCCTGTCTTGTGTTCACCGAGTACAGGAGGAGGCTCCTATGACCGAGATCGCCGCCATCGCCACCGGAAGCAGGCAACGTTCGGACGAGCGTTCGCGCTGGATCGCGCTCATCGTCCTCTGCGTCGGATTCCTGATGATCATCCTCGACCAGACGATCGTCAACGTCGCCCTGCCGTCGATCCAGAGCGACCTCGGGTTCAGCCAATCGAGCCTGGCGTGGGTGGTCAACGCCTACCTCATCGCCTTCGGCGGCCTGCTCCTCCTCGCGGGCAGGCTTGGGGACCTCCTCGGTCGCCGGCGAATCTTCATGGTCGGTCTGGCTGTCTTCGTCGCAGCCTCAGCGCTGTGCGGACTCGCCCAGAGCCAGTCGCTTCTGGTGGGCGCGCGCTTCGTTCAGGGCATCGGCGGCGCGCTGACCTCGGCCGTGATCCTGGGGATGATCGTCACGATGTTCCCGGAGCCTCGCGAGCGCGCGAAGGCGATCGGCGTCTACAGCTTCGTCGCCGCCGCGGGAGCGTCGATCGGGCTGCTCCTCGGCGGCGTGATCACCGAGGCGATCAACTGGCACTGGATCTTCTTCGTCAACCTGCCGATCGGAGTCGCCACCGCGCTTCTGGCGCTGCGGCTCGTGGATCGTGACGTGGGCATCGGCCTCGCGAAGGGCGCGGACGTGCTCGGCGCTGGGCTGCTCGTGGGCGCATTGATGCTCGGCGTCTACACGATCGTCGAGACCACCACCTACGGGTGGGGCTCTCTACACACGCTCGGCCTCGGCGCTCTCGCAGTGGCGCTGCTTGGGTCGTTCGTAGTCCGCGAGAAGCGGGCGACCACCCCGCTGGTGCCGCTCGGGATCTTCCGCTCGCGCAACATGGCGGGCGCGAATCTGATTCAGGCCCTGATGGTGGCCGGCATGTTCGGGATGTTCTTCCTCGGCGCGATCTATCTCCAGCGAGTGCTCGGATACACCGCGCTGGAGGTGGGGCTGGCCTTCCTCCCGGTGGCGGTGCTCATCGGCGCCCTCTCACTCGGCGTCTCGGCTCGCCTCAACATGCGGTTCGGGGCGCGAGCGACGCTGGTTCCGGCGCTGACGCTGATGGCCGGCGGGCTGGTGCTCTTTTCCCGGGCGCCGGTCGACGCGAGGTACGTCAGCGACATCCTGCCCGCGATGGTTCTGCTCGGGACCGGAGCCGGGCTCGCCTTCCCGTCCCTGATGACCCTCGCGATGTCGAGCGCCACTCCGGAGGACTCGGGCCTCGCATCCGGCCTCGTCAACACGACCCTGCAGGTCGGCGGAGCCCTGGGGCTGGCAGTGATCGCCACGCTCTCCACGACCCGCACCGAGAACCTGCTCGCCGGCGGCGATTCGCAGGCGTCGGCGCTGACCGGCGGCTTCCACCTCGCCTTCCTGATCGGCGCGGGCCTGGTGATTGCCGCGCTCGCCGTGGCCCTGGCCGTGCTCGGGCCGGCTCCGACGCTTCAAGAGGCGTCCGAGATGGGTGGGTCCGAGGCTGAAGTGGACCAGCGGGAGCCCGCCTACCAGGAGGCCGCGTGAGCACGCGCGAACGGGAGGCGATCAGATGGCTACGACGACTCTCACCGACCCGGCGATCGAGGGGCGCGTCGCGACGCGCGACGCGCGCTAGTCAGCGATCAGACCCGCGCCCTGTCGATCTGAGCGGGTCCCATTCGTCTCCAAGGTAAACGACCGAAAGCGCAGGGGGGCGCTGGAAAGGACGAACCATGGAGACCGAAAGCACAAGCCAGAAGATCGCCGTCACCGGAGCCACCGGCCGGGTGGGAACGCACCTCGTAGAGATCCTCGCCCGTCGCGGACACGATGTGGTCCCGATCTCGCGCTCGACGGGCGTCGACGTGGTTACCGGCGAGGGTCTCGACGAGGCGCTCGCCGGGGTCGAGACCATCATCGACCTGGCCACGGGGCCCTCTCCCGACCAGGAATCGGCGACGGAGTTCTTCACCACCTCGGCGCGGAACCTCCAGCGAGCCGGCGCGGCAGCTGGCGCGAAGCGAATCGTCGTCGTCTCGATCATCGGCATCGACAAGTTCCACGGCGGCTACAACGCGGCGAAGCTGGCGCAGGAGCAGGCGCTGCTCGAGGGCCCACTCCCGGTCCGGATCGTTCGCGCGGCCCAGTTCCACGAGTTCGTCGAGCCGCTAGTCGGCTGGACGATCTCCGACGGCGTCGCCCACGTGCCCGAGATGCAGACGCAGCTCGTGGCCGCCCGAGTCGTCGCCGAAACCCTCGCCGACGCGGCCGAGGAGCCGGAGATCGAGAACGGCAGGATCACCGAGGTCGCCGGCCCGCGGGCCGAGCGTCTCGCCGAGGTGGCAGCGGCGCTCTTCGCGAGCCGAGGCGACTCGGTCGAGGTGCGCGAGGTCCGCGAGTCGGTGCTCGTACCGGCCGGCGACCCGGACGCCGAGGCCTATGCGGAGGGCGCGGTGCTCCCCAACCCGGGCGCGAAGCTCGCCGGCCCGAGCTTCGAGGAGTGGCTCGCGGCGGCCTGACCGCCTAAGTCAGTCCCCCTTGCGGTCGCGATCGCGCGAGGGCTGAACGCGCTTGGGCTCTCCCGGCATCTTCGGATAGTCGGGCGGGTACGGCATGTCGCCCTCCTCGTCGCTCTCGTACAGGTCCAGCAGGGGCTGGAGTGAGTGAGCGGTGTCGTTGATCGCGGCGTGGCGATCGCCCACCTCGGCAAAGCGGGCCGGCATCGTCGCGACCGTGAAGTCCTCCGGCACGACGTCGGGGAGCTCCTCCCACGTCACCGGCGCGGAGACCGGCGCGCCCGGCTTCGGCCGCACGCTGTAGGCCGAGGCGATGGTCCGATCGCGCGCGTTCTGGTTGTAGTCGACGAAGATGCGCTCGCCGCGCTCCTCCTTCCACCACTTCGTGGTCACCTGGCCAGGTAGACGCCGCTCGAGCTCACGCCCCAGCGCGATCGCCGCGTGGCGCATGTCGGTGAAGCTCCAGCGCGGCTCGATCCGGACGTAGATGTGGATGCCTCGGCCTCCCGAGGTCTTCGGGAAGCCGGCATACCCGAGCTCCTCCAGCAGCACGCGCGCCTCGCCCGCGACGCGCACGGCGTCGGCGTAGTCCGTGCCCGGCTGCGGGTCCAGGTCGATGCGCAGCTCGTCCGGATGGTCGACGTCGTCGCTTCGAACCGGCCAGGGATGGAACGTGATCGTGCCCATCTGGGCAGCCCACCCGACGACGGCCACCTCCGTGGGGCAGATCTCATCCGCGTGCCGGCCCGACGGGAACTGGATCCGCGCCGTCTCGACGTAATCCGGAGCCCCTCGAGGGATGCGCTTCTGAAAGAAGGCGTCGCCGCCACCCTTCTCCCGCGTCGAGAGGACGATGCCCGGATGCACGCCCTTCGGCCAGCGCTCCAGCGTGGTGGGCCGCCGCTCGAGCGCCCGCATGATGCCGTCGGCGACCGCGAGGTAGTAGTTGACGACGTCGAGCTTGGTGACCTCTTTGGAGCCCTTGGTCTTCGGAAAGATCACACGATCGGGATTGGACACGCGCAAATCGCGTCCCCCGGCGTCGACGATCGTGGCGTCCGCGGCGATGCCGGAGTTCTACGGGGTTCCGAGCGCAATCGCAGCCTCGGCAACCCGCGGCTGATGCGCCTGGCGATGTTCGGCACTCTGCGCTAGCCGTGAACTCTGGTGCCCCGCGCGCCGCCCAGAACCTCCACGGCATCGCCGAGCCCGCCGATCGCGGCGAAACCTCCAGTGCGCTCCGCGAACCGGCACGCCGCCTCCACCTTGGGCCCCATGGACCCGGGGGCGAATTTCATCTCGCGCAGCTCGGGCGCGGAGACCTCGCGAAGCGGGCGTGCGTGCGGCGTCTGCCAGGCGGCCTCGACGTTCGCCACGTCCGTCAGCAGGAGCAGTGCATCCGCCTCCAACCCCGACGCCAGCAGCGCCGCCGCCAGGTCCTTGTCGATCACCGCCTCCACCCCATGCAGCCGCCCTTCCGTGCTGACTACGGGAATCCCACCTCCACCGACACAGATGACCAACACGCCCGCTCGCACCAAGAGCAAAATCGTCGGAAGCTCGATGATCTCGCGCGGCTCGGGCGACGGCACGACCCGCCGATAGCCTGCGGCGTCCGCCGCTACCGACCAGCCCCTCTCCGCCGCGAGCCGCTCAGCGACGTCGCGGTCGTACATCGGCCCGATCGGCTTGGTCGGCCGGTCGAACGCCGGGTCGTCGGGATCGACGACCACCTGGGTTAGGAGGGTTGCGACCGACCGACCGTGAAGGGCATTGGCGAGCTCCTGATCGAGCATGTACCCGACCATGCCCTCCGTCTCGGCCCCCAGCACGTCGAGCGGATATGGACGCTCCGCGGCATCGGCCTCGCCCTGCAAGGCCAAGAGCCCGATCTGGGGGCCGTTCCCGTGGGTCACGACGACCTCGTGCTCGCGGGCGAGATCGGCGATCGCCCTCACCGCCACCGCGACGTTGCGCCGCTGCGTCTCAGCATCCGCGTGCTGGCCCCGACGCAGGAGCGCGTTTCCTCCGAGGGCCACCACCAGCCGCATGGGACCTTTCTATCGCCCGGCGGCGGACGGCGCGGGAGCATAGGCTGCGTGCATGGTGGAAAGCGCCGCTCGATCCAACGGGATTCGACCGCGACGCGTGATCATCATGGGCGCCGGGGGCCGCGACTTCCATGACTTCAACGTGCTCTACCGCGATGATCCAAGCGTCGAGGTGGTCGCGTTCACGGCCACGCAGATCCCGGGAATCGCCGACCGCACCTACCCGGCCTCGCTCGCCGGCCGCCGATATCCCCGCGGGATCCCGATCCGGCCGGAGGAGGAGCTGGTCGACCTGGTGGGAAGCGAGGACGTCGACGAGGTCGTGTTCGCGTATTCGGACGTCCCGTACGAATACGTCATGCACTGCGCGGCGCGGGTCCAGGCGGCGAACGCTGACTTCAGCCTTCCGGGGCCGCGCTCGACGATGCTGGCCGCGACCAAGCCGGTCGTTTCCGTCTGCGCGGTGCGGACCGGCAGCGGCAAGAGCCAGACGAGCCGCGAGATCGGCCGCATCCTCGTCGGGGCGGGGCTCAAGGTCGGGCTGATTCGGCATCCGATGCCGTACGGCGACCTCGAGCCGATGCGGGTGCAGCGGTTCGCGACGATCTCGGACATCGACGCCTCGCACCCGACGATCGAGGAGCGGGAGGAGTACGAGCGCCCGGTCGAGATGGGAATCGTCGTCTACGCGGGGGTCGACTACGCCGACATCACCCGTCTCGCCGCGAGCGAATCCGACGTCCTGATCTGGGACGGGGGCAACAACGACCTCCCCTTCCTGCGGCCCGACATCTCGATCGTGGTCGTGGACCCGCTGCGGCCCGGCGACGAGCTCGCCTACTACCCCGGCGAGACGAACCTGCGAATGGCGGATGTGGTCATCGTGAACAAGGTCGACAGCGCGAGCGAAGACCAGATCCGGGAGGTCCTGGGCCACGTCGCCGCCGCCAACCCGGCCGCCGCGGTCATCGAGGCGGCCTCACCCGTCTCGCTTGGCGCTGGCGCCCCGCTCGAGGGACGGGCTGCGCTCGTGGTCGAGGACGGCCCGACGATCACCCATGGCGGGATGCCGTTCGGGGCAGGGACCGTGGCGGCTCGCCAGGCCGGGGCGGGCTCGGTGGTCGATCCACGGCCTTACGCCGTCGGCTCGATCCGGGACACGTTCGAGCGCTATCCGCACATCGAATCCGTCCTGCCCGCAATGGGCTATTCGGACGATCAGCTCCGCGATCTGGAGCAGACGATCAACGCGACGCCGTGCGACGTCGTGGTGACGGGCACGCCGATCGATCTGTCGCGCCTGATCGACTCGCATCACCCGGTCCGCCACGCGACATATGAGCTGAGCCAGGTGAGCGGCCCCGGGCTCGAGGAGATTCTCGCGCCGGTCGTCGCGATGGGGACCGGCGCCGAGCTGGGGTAGGTCGATGTCGCTGGACGAGCGCCTGGATTTGTTCGCCGTCAAGGCGCAGGTCGAGCGACTGAGCGAGCTCGCCGGGTTGGGCTCGCTCGCCGCGGACGTCGGCTTCTTGCGCCGCGCGCGCCGGTCGCTGCTCCCTCTCCCCTTGATCGACCGGCCCCGCGAGATAGATGCCTCGGGTGTCTTCCCGCCGTTCGAGCCGCAGCCGGTCCCTCGACTGGCGGGTGAGCGGATCGCCCTCATCGCTTCTGGTGGGGGCGGTGCCGCCGTCTCGCTTATCGGCGTGGCCCGGGCGTTCGAGGAGGCGGGCCTGGAGCCGGCGGAGATCGTGAGCTGCTCCGGGGGAGCGATCTGGGGCTCGATGTGGGCCGCCGGAATGACCGCCCAGGAGATGGCGGAGTTCTCCCTCTCCTGGCAGCCCGAGGACTACCTCGACATCCAATGGCTGAAGCTGCCGAGGTTCGCCCTCTCGGCGTTGCGCGGGTTCACGGGTATCGCGAAGGGCGAGGCGATCGAACGCCTCTTCGCTCGGCGCCTGCACGAGATGCGCTGTGGCGAGACGCCGATCCCGATCACCACGATCGTCTACAACATGGATCTCGGGACGGTGGAGTACTTCGGGACCAAGCGGACACCGGACGTCCCGGTTGGACATCTGGTGCGGGTGGCGATCGCCCTGCCGCTGTTCATCGAGTCGGTCGAGGTGCACGGGCACCTCTACGTCGACGGGGGAGTGATCGAGGTGTGGCCCGCGGGGCCGGTCATCGGGGATGGCAGCTTCGACCGCGTCTTCGGCGTCAACTTCATGCTGCCGTCGGGGTTCGAACCCGACGACATCACCGGCTGGCCCGACAGACTCGGCGGCATCCTCGAAGCGAGCCGCCAGCTCCAGCAGGGCTACCACCTGGAGCTCGCGCGCCGGGCACGCGACGCGCTCGGGGACAAGCTGACGCTGATCGACCCCGTCGACGCCCAGGCGCTGCGGGGAACCTCCTTCTATGAGCTCTTCATCGACCGGGGCCACTGGCCCGAGCTCATCCGCCAGGGATACGACGCGGCCACGCACACGCTGAACGCGTTCCGGACGCCCGTCGGCGAACTGTGAGCACGTACGCCGAGGGGATGCTGGCCGAGTTGGATGCGATCGGTTCCGCGGAGCTGGCCCATGCGGGCACATGCACGCCGCGCGAGCTCGTCGGCGCAGCGATCGCGCGCATCGAGGCGGCGAACCCCCGCCTCAACGCCGTCGTGCACGAGCGCTTCGAGCAGGCGCTGGCCGAGGCGGACGCCGTCGATACGGCGGCGCCCTTCGCCGGCGTCCCATTCCTCTACAAGGACATCGGCGCCTTCGAGGAGGGCGAGCGCGCGACGCTGGGCATGCGGCTGCTGCGCGACCGCGACATGCGGGCGCCGTTCGGCAGCAACTACGCCGACCGAATCAGGGCGGCGGGGTTCATCCCGCTCGGGCGCACCAACACGCCCGAGCTCGGGCTCTGCGCGACGACCGAGCCGGAGGCCTTTCGCGCCACGCGCAATCCCTGGGACCCGAGCCGCACGCCGGGCGGCTCGAGCGGCGGTGCCGGGGCCGCCGTCGCCGGCGGGTTCGTCCCCGTCGCCCACGGCAACGACGGCGGTGGCTCGATCCGCATCCCGGCCGCGGCATGCGGGTTGGTCGGCCTGAAACCGTCGCGGGGACGCATCTCCTGGGGCCCCGTCCTCTGGGAGACCGACGCCGGCCTCGCCGTCGAGGGGGTGCTGACGCGGACCGTGCGCGACACCGCGGCGCTGCTCGATGTGCTGGCCGGCACCTTTCCCGGCGATCCGTATTCGGCGCCGGCGCCAGGACGAGCCTGGCGCGAGGAGGTCGGCGCCGATCCGGGCCGCCTTCGTGTCGGCATGCTCGAGCAGGCCCCGGCCGAGGCCTGGCCAACCGACCCCGCCTGCGTTGAGGCGGTTCGGCGCTGCGCCGAGACGCTGGAGGAGCTCGGGCACGTGGTCGAGCACTCGGCTCCGCAGCCGATCAGCGACTGGTCCTTTGCCACCGGTTGGGTTGATCTGTGGGCGGTCACGGCAGCCGCCGCCACGATCGCGGCGATCGAGGCCCTGGTCGGAGCCCCGATCGGAGCGGACGACGTGGAGCCCATGACCTGGGCGCTCAGCGAGCGCGGGCGAGCAATGTCGGCGGTCGAATTCATTGAGCGGCGCGACGAGCTCGGCACCATGGCCCGGATCGCAGGCGCTTGGTGGGGCGAGGGATTCGACCTGCTGCTGACCCCGACCGTCCAAGCCCCGGCCCCGGCCCTCGGCGCGCTCATGGAGGGGGATCCCGAGACCCTGCTCGAGCGACAGCTGCGCTGGTTTCCGCTCACCCCGTTCGCCAACGTCAGCGGCCAGCCGGCAATCTCGGTGCCGGTCGACTCCGGTGCTGACGCGCTCCCCGTCGGCGTACAGCTGATCGCCGGACTGGGACGCGAGGACGTGCTGATCCGCATCGCGGCGCAGCTCGAACAGGCGACGCCCTGGCGAGGCGTTGCACCTGCTTTCGCCGACGACGAGGTTCCCGGCGCCCCGGGCTAGCCGGGCACGAGCCCCCAGTGCGGGAACTCGTCGAAGGGGCCGTGCGTCACCTGCGTGGGATGAGTCCCATCGGACCGCATCGTGAAGATTCCCGTGACCCCGCCGTTGCGGTCGCTGTCGAAGGCGATCCTCCGGCCGCTCGGCGAGAACGACGGATCCTCGTCCGCGGCGGAGTTCTTGGTCAGGTTGCGCTTGTGAGAGCCGTCGGAACGCATCGAGAAGATCTCGAAGTTGTCGGTGGCATCGCTCTCGAAAATGATCGTCTTACCGTCCGGCGAGTAGAACGGCTCATAGTTCGGGCCGGCGTTGTTGGTCAGCGTGCGCCGATCGGACCCGTCGGCGAGCATCGAGACGATCTGGAAGGACCCGCTCTCGTCGCTATCGAAGGCGATGCGGTGGCCGTTCGGCGAGAAGACCGGCGCATTGTCGTTCTCCGGGCCCTTGGTGAGCGCGTGCTGGTGGGAGCCGTCGGCACGCATGATGAAGATGTCCTGATTACCGGCCTTGCGATCGCTGTTGAAGACGATGTGGCTGCCGTCGGGCGAATACGACGGATAGAAGTCCTGGGCGTCGTTGTGCGTCAGCTGCCGCAGGCCGGATCCATCCGGCCGCATCGTGAAGACCTCCTGATCGCCGTCGCGATTGCTCGTGAACGCGATCCGGCGGCCGTTCGGCGAGAACTGGGCTCCCCAGTTGTCGAACGGATTCTTGGTGAGGTTGTGCTGCTTGGTCCCATCCGGGTTGATGCCGAACACGTCGTACCGCGACCCGCTGCCGAGGTGCCGGTCGAAGACCAACTTCAGCTGCCTCGACGTCCGCCGCTGCGCCGTCGCCGGCGAAGCGGTGATCACGCCCGCCAGGACCGCCAGGAAAGCGACCAGCATGGGCGCGCTCCTTACACCCAGTCCCCCGCCGCGCGTCGCTCCTTGTCGCATCCAGGCGATCAAACCACCGTCTCACGCGCGTGTCAATGGCCGCGAGGGCCTTGCAACGGCGGGCTGCCGACTTAGACTCAGCCTTCATGGAGGACGCGATCCGAGTTGTTGAGGACAACACCGAGGCGACCGATGCCTGGAATGGCCCGCTCTTCGAGGTCTGGATCAAGTACCGCGACATCGTCGCGGAGAGCGTGGGCGAGCACGGCGAGATGGCGATCGCGGCGGACCCTCCGCACGAGGGCGATCGCGTACTCGACATCGGCTGCGGGCTGGGCGACACGACTGCGCGCCTGGCGGAGCTGGTCGGCCCGAGCGGTCACGCCCACGGCGTGGACGTCGCGCCGCGGATGATCGAGACCGCGATCGCCGAGGCCGAGGAGTCCGGGACCGCCAACGTCACCTTCGCGACCTGCGACGTCGAGGTGACCAGGTTCGACCAGACCTTCGACTACGCGTTCTCGCGCATGGGCACGATGTTCTTCGCGAACCCGGTGGCGGCCCTTCGCAACGTCCGCGAGGCCCTGGCCCCGGGTGGACTACTCAACATGGTCGTCTGGCGGCGAAAGCTCGACAACGAATTCATGCACCGGGCGGAGCTGGTCGTCGCCGAGTACCTCGAGGAGCCCGAGGAATCGGATGCCCCGCGCTGCGGCCCGGGCCCGTTCTCGATGGCGAACGCCGACACCGTCAGCGACATCCTGAGGCACTCGGGCTATGAGCACATCCGCCTCACCCGGCAGGACGTTCCCTACAAGATCGGCAACGACGTGGACGAGGCGGTGGCCTTCAACATGGCGCTCGGGCCGGCCGCCGAGGTCCTTCGCCTGTGGGGCAATCGCGTCGACGAGATCAAGCCGAAGATCACGGCCGACCTGCGCCAGGTGCTCTCCGACTACGAGACCGAGGACGGATCCGTCGTGGCGCCATCATCGACCTGGGCGATCAGCGCACGCGCATGACGGCTCGCTCTGTCGCGCCGGCGAGCTGACCGCTACTCAGCCACCGGGCGGTCGTTCTCGAGGCCGAAGACCCGTCGCGCGTTGCCCGCCAGAAAGAGCTCCCGGGTCTCGTCGTCGAGGCCGAGAGAGTCGAGCTCCTCAAGCGCCACGCTCGGCGCGATCATCGGATAGTTCGATCCGAACATGACCTTGCGCCGTCCGCCGCGGCTCTGCATGTAGCGCACCAGCTCGGGCGGGTAGCGCTTCACCGTGTAGGCCGAGGTGTCGATGTAGACGTTCTCGTGCTTGCGGGCCACCGCGACCATCTCCTCGGTCCAGGGATAGCCGATGTGCCCGCCGACGATCACGAGCTCCGGGAAGTCGATCGCGACCTGGTCGATATAGGGAATCGGCCGACCGGTCTCCGAGGGCCGCATCGGTCCCGTGTGACCCACCTGGGTGCAGAACGGAACCCCGAGCTCGACGCAAGCCGCGAACAGCGGGTAGTAGCGGCGATCGGTCGGCGGCGCCTCCCAGAGCCACGGGATGACGCGCAGGCCGATGAACCCGAGCCCCTCGACGCAGTGGCGGAGAAGGCGGACCGCGTCCATCGGCTTCGCCAGGTCCACCGCAGCGAGCCCGGCCAAGCGGTTGGGATGCTCGCCGACCCATCCGGCGACCTCGTCGTTGGCGATCAGCGGCCCCTGCGGCCCGTGCCAGGCCGAGAGCAGACCGAACGAGATCTCGGCCGCGTCCATGGCCGCGATCGTCGCGTCGATCGGGAATCTCCTGGTCGGGGATCTGCTGCCCCGTCCAGCGGCGAAGCGACTCAAAGGCGTCCTGGTTCAGGAAGCGCTGTGTCGGGTGCTGCATCCAGACGTCGATCGTCATGCGGGCATTCTCCCGCTCGCGCGGTCGAGCTACTTGCCGATGCCTCAGGGGTCAGGAGTCCTGAGGCTTGCCGGCTGACATCACCACACGCGGACCACGGCCGTGTGCCTGGCAGTTTCCGCACGGAACGAGATATCCGAACCACGGCGTGCGGCCGGAATGTCGCTCAGGGTCGAAGTGCTCGGTGAGCGGTCGACGGACTCGTCCGTTCTCGCAGTAGCGGCACGGAATCGAGACGCATCGGCAGCTGAGTGTCCTCGTGTCGATCTCCACCCGTCCGCGAGGTAGGACACTGATCTTGCCGCGGAACTCCCCGCAGGTCGGGCACTGGTCTTCGAAGCGGTAGCAGCGCGGCCCCGCCACACCGAGCGAGACGACCGCGCTCACTCCTGCGATCTCTTGTGTCGTTTCGCCAGGCGGCGGCGAATCGGCAGCAACCGCGAAAGGAACTGGTGGACCCGAGTTCGTCCGAACCTCTGTCGACCGCAGATCGGTATCGGAGGCGCCGCAGGCCCACCGTTCCTGGGTCGATCCAGGCCTGGCGCGGCCCGAAAGCATCAACGCGGGCCTTGACTCGCTCTGCCTCTCCCGGGAGCGTGCAGTAGGCATGCACCTCGCCATCGCCGCACTGCGCGCCCTCGAGCGACAGGCCCGAGCGCCGCACCTCGTCGTCGCTGTCGAAGACGGCATTCACGACGGCATGTTCGCCGTCGGGATCCTGCATGAACAGCAGGATGTAGTCCGCTGGCGCATCGAGCACCCATGCAAACTGGTTTCCAGCCAACTTGTTCACCTCCATCGGTCCCGGCGTTAGCACCGCGCCTCGGGCCTGAGCCGTCGGCCGGTTGCTGCGGCGTCGCAGGGCCGGATCCCTCAGCCGCTCTTGATGGATACGTCGAAGACCATAGTCATGCCGGAGAGACGCGATTCCTGACACCGGATCTGATACGAGCCCTCAGTTGGGCGTCGCGGCTCAGCCGCACTCGGCCTGGAGCTGCGCAGCGAGCAGGCCGACGATCACTCCGAGCAGGACCTGTCCCGGCCCTGTACCTCGGCAGTCCAGAGCTCTCGAGCCGATCGCGGAACACCGCGCGCGTCTCCTCCTCGATGCCAACGGACCCTGGAGGAGGTCGACGGCTTCGACCGAGAGCTGCTGTCCCTGCACGGAGAGGAAGTCCTCGATCCGGTCGAATGCCGTCGGCGATCCCTGCTTCGGCGGTTGCCTTCATGGTTCTTTCGAGTCGCCCTCGCTCGTCTACCGCGGCCTGACGCCGTCGACCTTGGCGATGCGCCCGGCCCGGGCGGCTCAAGTTCTGTCTGATACAAGGGCTACTTTTCTCGGCCCTTCGCGTCAGGTCGAGGGACCCCGGCAGACGACCAATCCGACCATCCCCCACGAACTTGTCCGACTTTCGACCCCTGAACGAGAACGAGCTCAACCGCCTCGATTCCGATGCGCTCATCGCCTATATCCGCGAGGCGCACGACGCCGGCAAGCCGGAGCGTGCGAGGACGGCCCTGGGCGTTCTCGTCTATCGCCACTTCGACGACGTGGTGCGGCGAGTCAGGATCAAGATCCCGACGTCCGACGTCGACGACGTTGCGATGAACGCCGTGACCAGCGCGTTCAGGTCGGCGTTCGACGGCACCGCTGTGGGCCAGTTCGTCAACTGGTTGAACACGATCGTCGACCGGCGAATCGCCGACTACCACCGCAAGCCACGGGCGGAGGAGGTCCCACTGCCCGAGGAGCACGCCGAGGCTGAGGAGATCTGGGGGTCGGCCGCAACGACCGAACCCGAGACGGGGACCGTCGAGGCCCGGGAGCTGATCGATCAGGCGATGCCCGACAACGACGTGCACCGGGCGGTCATCGACATTTACGTATTCGAGGACCTCGGCGCGGAGGAGACCGCTCGAGCGGATCAACGACACTTTTGGGGACGAGCTCGAGCAGCCGATGACGCCCGAGAACATTCACCAGATCGCAAGCCGGTTTCGCAAGAAGCTGCGTGAAATGCTCGACGAACACGACACCTAGACATGGCCGACGTGGAACAGCTCCTCTCGGAGTACATCGCCGAGCACCGCGCAGGCGGCGCGGCGGACCCGATCGAGTACCTCGATCAACTCCAGGGCACCGACAGGGACGAGCTCGCCTTGCTCATCGATGCCTACTTGGCGCGCTCCCCTGGGCGGAGCTGGGATCGAGAGGCGTTCAGCGGATCGACGTCGGAACGCCTGACCGAGAGCCTCGCCCGTTCGTTCGAGGGAGCCTCCGGCCTGTGGCCAACGATTCTGCCGCGGCTTCGAGACCGAGCGCAGATCACCCGTGGGGCCCTCGTCCACCGGCTCGCCGAGGCGCTCGGGGTCGCCGACCACGAGCAGAAGGTCGAGGGCTATTACCACGAGATGGAGCAGGGCCTGTTGCCCTCTGCGGGTGTCTCCCCGAAGGTCCTGATCGCGCTCGGCGCACTTGTCGACGCCAGCGCGGAGTTCCTGCGGAAGGCGGGCGAGCCGCTCGGGACCGGCCCAGGGGCGACGAGCGCGGACTTTGTTTACGCCCGTCGCGCCTTCCCGGATGAGCGCTACGAGGGCGCCGAAGGAACGACGGAGATGCGGGCGCCGGCCGAGCCGCCGGAATCCGAATGGGACGATGTCGACGAGTTGTTTCGCGGTGGCGGCTGACACCAGCGCTGCGTCGTGGCCCGTCAGCACGGGACCGCAGCCGACGACAGGCAAGGCAAGATGACGCACGTCGTACGCGATCCGGTGATGCTCTTTCGCTTCGCGCTGCGGGAAGGCGATCTATCGCTCGCCGGCGGACTCGCGCAACTGCTACGCGGCAAGCCAACGCAGCAACGCCTCGAGCAGGAGCTCGCTCAGGCTCGAGCACGGTCCGTGCCTTCTCTGGGCGCGCTCCGCGCGGCGGCACAGCTCACTCGCACCCTTGGCCTGGGCGGCCGACAGGGCTAGGATCGACCGCGGGATGCAGGAGATCGAGGAGCGCGCTAATGAGCTGCTCGCCGCGGTACCGCCATACATCTGGGATGGGAGCGGCCCGCCGATTCCGGTTGAGGAGATCGCGTCCAGCTACTACGGCCTGCTCGTGCGCGACATGGACGACCTATGTATCGCGCCTGGATGCCCCAAGCTGGAGGGCGATGAAACGCTCTCCGGGCTGCTGCTGCCCGCCCGCCGTGAGATCTGGGTCAACGCTGCGGAGGGCCGCCAGTGGCCGGCTCGCCGCCGGTTCACGATTGGCCACGAGATCGGGCACTGGGTTCTGCATCGCGATCGATCCGACGACACGGTCTTCTGTCGCTCGAAGCTCGTTCAGCCCGATGAGCAACCTGAGGATGGCGCAGCTGACGTTCCCGACATCGAGGAGGAGGCGAGCATGTTCGCCGCCGCCCTCCTGATGCCCGCTGAGTTTCTGCGCCGCGAGTACGCGCGCAACCGCGACTTCGAGAATCTACGCACGCTCTTCGAGACATCGGGGGCCGCCATGGGCCGGCGACTCCATGCCGTGATCTGAAACCTTCCCCGGGCGGCTCAACGCTATTCGCAGCCGACGCCGTCGCCGTTGGAGTCGAGATGGAAGTGGTCGGTGCCAACGACGCGAACGGGTCCCTGAACGTACTTGGGCCCGTCGCCGCCCCCTCCGGCGCAGTCGTAGTCCGAGGCATTCGGATCGAGGCAGGCGCCGGAGTAGTTCGGATCGCAGCCTGAGCCGTGCGCATGGCTCGCCGGAGCGCTGCTCGGCGATCGATGGTCCTTGGACCGCGACGCACTTGGCGCGCCTTCGGTCGGAGCGGCGTACTTGACCCAGTCGAGAATCTCGTGCTGGGCTCTGGCGAGACTCATCGTTCCTGAGCAGACCTGGTCGTGGAGGCTGTTCTCGAGCCCGTCCTTCGCGGATGCGCCACGGGAGCCCGCGTAGGGCTCGGGAAAGAGGTTTCTGGGATCCGACGGCGCGCCGCCGAGCTCGAGCGAGATCAGGTGGTCCAGCTCGAATGCGGACGCTGAGCGGTTGCCGCTTCCGTATGCACTCATCAGCCGGTACTTGAGCGGATCCGTGTAGCTGGTCGGAGGTCGGATGCGGTCCGTGTAGCCGGACACGCAGATAGTCGAGTCAATGTTGGATTGGGTCACGGCGGGGTTGAGTGCTCCGGGCGTGCAGTTGGGGTCTTGGAGCGGGCCGCGAAGGTGGCAGCGGCCAGCGGACGGGACCGCCGGACATCCTGCGCCGGTCTGCCACCGGCAGCGGCTGACGACTATGCCGCCAG
The DNA here is from genome assembly GCA_963710955.1 of uncultured Actinomycetes bacterium. Classification (GTDB taxonomy): domain Bacteria; phylum Actinomycetota; class Thermoleophilia; order Solirubrobacterales; family 70-9; genus AC-56. Next base: position 82,647 of record CAVQCK010000002.1, read on the forward strand.
CCGCCTGTCGCACCCTCTTGCGTTCGTGGGGTCGGTGAGCTGGCGGCGGCTTGGGACGCCGGTCATGCCGAGGTCTCGTTCGCTGGTGCCGGGGCTGGCGCGCCTGGTGGCGAACCTCGGTCGTGCGCCCCGCGCCAGCGTGCCGCGAGTGGGTCTCGCGTGGCGCCGACCCACAGCCGTACATCACCAGGATCGCCAGAAGTGCGGCGCCGACGGCGGCGTGTTTCGACCCTGATTGCGGGACTTCGATCATCTTGGACACGCTTAGGGTCGGCAGCCAAGGCCATCCACCTGACGCTGTCAGAACGAAAGCTCCGCCCGCGACGACACTAGTACGGTGCGCTCGCTCTCGCTGTCCTGTCCCGGCTGTTTCGCCACCTATGAGGCCTGCTTCGCCGGTGAGGAGCCACCAGCTTTCAGCTGCCGGTTCTGTCGAGCTCAGCTCGACGAATTCGCCTGGGAGACGTCAACCGCGACGGAGGGGCCGGACGATGCTGACCTGCCCCAGCTGAGGGTGACGCAGCACCCGTTCGGCGAGCTCCGAGTCTGGCTCGATCCCGACTTGGGCGACGACGAACTTCACGGCCGCGGCACGGCCTGACGTTTTGCCCGTGTCAGGAACGCACCTCCGCCTGCGACCAAGAAGTCATGAAACTCAACGCGAAGCTCAACTTTGACCTCGTCGCGGTCGAGCACGAGGAGACCGTTCACGCGCTCCTCGAGCTGACCGCGCCCACCACTGACAAGGCCGCCGAGCGCCCGCCGGCGACCCTTCAACTCATCATCGACCGAAGCGGTTCGATGGCCGGCGATCGACTGCTGGCCGCACTGCAAGCCGTCGACAGTCTTGTCGGACATCTGGCGCCGGAGGATCGACTCGGCCTCGTGACGTTCGACGATCAAATCGCCGTACCCGTCGCCGCCGCCCCGGTGGCTGACGGCCAACACATCCGCAACGCACTGGGAACGATCTACCCGGGCGGCATGACGAACCTGTCGGGAGGCTTTCTCCGCGGCATCCAGGAGGCCAAGCGCGTCTTCGAGTCCGAGGACGCGGCAAATGAAACGGCCGCGCGGATCGGTTCCATGGCCCCCGAGGACGTCACCGTCGAGGACGTCGAGGTTCGCGAGGTCGTCGCCAGCGCCTAGCTCGGCGCCGGCGGCGGGGCGGGCTCCAGTAGCGCCTCGGCGGCCGCGTTTCGCCGGTACATCAGCCACGCGAACAACCCCGCGACGATGCGCTCGGCCAGCGTCGTCTCGATCGCTCCCTCGGGCCGCAAATCGGTAATAAGCCACTGGCTCAATTCCTGAAAGACCTCGCTGTCCTCTCCGGGCAGAAGAACCTCCTGCGCCAGAAGCCCGTGCTTGAGCGCGTTCAACTTCACCGCCTCCTTGCCCTCGCGGCTCTGTGGCCCGGTTGAGAGCTCTGCGTTCCGCCGGTTGGCGGCAATCTGCTTCGGACTGGTGGGTTTACGGCTTTTGGGGGCCATGTGGACTATTGACGGTAGTGCCCCGTCCGGCGTTGCGACGGATCGATCCGCGAGATCTGCTCAGGATCGAGTTCAAGGACGTAAACGCGACGTAGCCCGTCCACCCCAAACGCCACCGGCCCGTTAGCCCGACGCACGTTGAGCGCGCGGTCCTTACGAGCCCGCCCCTTCGTCAACCTAAACGTCCGGATGTCGCCTGAGCAGTAGTCGAGCACGACGCGGCGATCGCAGGTCGAAGCCTCCCCCTCATCGGGCGCGATGTTAGAAGCGAAGCATCTGCCTCGCCGGGCGGTTAGGCGGCCAATGCTCGGTGGCCGAGTGCCGACCACATCTGCTCGAACTGGGTCTTGGTCCATGTGAGACGTTGGCCGGATAGCGGGTCGTTCACGGTCAGCGAGTCGCCGTCGATCCCGGTCAGCACGACTGTGTGCTCGCCGAAGTTGGCGTGCACGGTCCGGCCGGCCGGCGTGCGCCAAGTCTCGTAAGGGCCGCTGCTCAGCGCGACCCACGCCATCACCGGATGGCCGGCCAGCAGCGCACGGTAGACGGCCTGGGGATGGGCTCCCGTCAGATCTCGAAGCGCGACGCCGTGGCGTCGGGCGAGCGCGGCGACCGGCCGCTGGTACACCCCGTAGCCGTTTCCGGAGGCTGACCCCACGAAACCACGGGCGGGATCCCCCCAGGTGATCGGGCCGGTGCCGGTCGATGGCTGCTCGGGGGTCAGCGGGGGGCTTTGCGGCAGCTCGTTCTGCAGCGTCAGCTGGTCGACCTGCCTGCCTCGGTCGAGCAGGAGCATCGACAGGGCGGTGGCTTCGCAGTCGTTGTGCAGGGTCTGCGCGATCACCGGAAGCCGGATGTCGGCCGATACGGGTTGCCTCGGCACCGCGACCGCGCCGCCACCCGCTGCGATCGTGCGGTGCAGCCGCTGATCGAGGGCCGCCTGATTCGTCTGCAGCTTGATGCGCGCCCGGCCGCGAACCTCGGTTGCGCTGGCGGGGACGGCCGCCGAGAGCCATCGGTCGACGTCGCGGTGCGTCTGGAGGCGATCGATCGGGCGGCTCGCCAGCGTCTTCCCATTGCTCGTCAGGCGTACGGGGACCGGTGCGGGTGCTGCCGCCGGGGTCGCGCCGGACCCACCCCCCAGCGCGCGAAGGGCGATGAATATTGCGACGGCGGCGAAGGCAGCGACGACTGCTCCTGCGAGCAGGCGTCGCCGGACGTGGGCTGAGGCGGATGGGCTCACGGGGGCTTTCGCGCCAACGCGATCCCGCTTTCGTGCTCGACCAGATCCACCGCGACGTCGACGAAGCCCGCATCGGCCAGGGCCTCGAGCCACCATGCCGGCGAGACCGGACGCTCGCCCACCCCCGCGAACGTCCGAGCGGCGTTCTTCGCAACGCGCCAGGCGCCAGCAGGTCCTTTTCGCATCAACGCCGTCACCTTCGCCGTAATGATCGCGCGGCTTCGCCGATCCATCATCGAGAGCTCGAACATCATGTCGCCAAAGACCAGCCGCCCACCCGGGACCAGCACCCGGTAGAGCTCCGCCAGCGCCTGTCGCTTCTCCACCGGGTCCAGGTGGTGGAAGCAGTAGTTCGAGACCGCCAGGTCGACCGACGCATCCGGAAGCCCCAGGCCCGTCGCCGACGCGACCATCGGAGTCACATTGCGAAGCCCGTTCTCCCCCGCCCGCGACCGAACGCACTCGACCATCGACGGCGATATGTCGAGTGCCCACACCCACGCGATTCGATCCGCGAGTGGGAGCGCCAGCAACCCGGTTCCGGAGCCCACGTCCATGGCGCGGTCGCCGGCCCGCGGGTTGGCGCGTTCGAGGATGGCGTCGCGCAGCGCCTGAAACGCGGCCGTCTGGGAGAGCTCGTCGATCTGGGCGACGTGGCGATCCCAGTCCTTGGTAAAGGCACGGCGGATGGGCCGGCGCCCGCGCCCGGCCGGCGCGCGGCCGGTCCCGGGCGGCGCGCCCTGTTGCGGAGCGCCGACGGCCGGGCGCGGCACGCCTGCCGCCGTGGGATCCAGCGCCATGACGCGAGGCTCGCAGCGGCGGATAACACCTCGCTAAGCCTCACCTCAGCCGTGGATAACCGATTCCGAAGAATTCTCATCGCGTTCATAGCCAGGTGGCGGCACCCGCGCGGCGGGAAGGCGACCTTGACCGCCCCCGCGGGCGAAGGTACGATCGCCGCACAGCGGGGCCGAGGCAACCAGGGAAGGGACTCATGAGGAAGTCAGCCGTGATCGTGGCCGTGGTCGCCACCCTGACGATGTGCGCGTCGTCGGCCGGCGCGAAGCAGGGCGACATCATCGTCGGCGACTCCACCAATCATGTGGTGCTGAGGGTCAATCCGAAGACCGGCGCCAAGAGCCTGGTCTCAAACGATCCGCGTCTCGTCGACCCCAGCGACACGGTCTTCGGCCGCGACGGGACGATCTACGTGGTCGACTACGAAGCGTTTGACGGCGGGGGCGGAGTGTTCTCCGTCGATCCGAAGACCGGGAAGACGCGGGTCGTCACCAAGGACCCCCTTTTCGAGCAGCCGGACGGACTCACGATGGCGCCGAACGGCGACCTCTACGTGACCGACCTCTCCAACCCGCAGGGCGCCGTCTTCCGCGTCGAACTCCCCAGCGGCAAGACGAGCGTCGCCTCCAACGACCCGCTGCTCGCCGATGGGCCACTTGGCGTTGTCGTGCCACCGAGCGGCAATCCGATCGTGTCTGATGCGAACCTCCTCGCCCGCGCGAACCCGCTCACCGGTGCCGCGACCACGATCGCGGACGCCGGCGACGGGCTGGTCGGCGGTGAGGGCCTCACCCGAGGACCAGACGGCACCCTCTACATGGCGGACAGCACCCAGGGCATCACCGCCATCGATCCTGGCAGCGGGAAGCTGAGCGATCTCACGGGACCGGTCCCAACCGACGGCTACGGCCTCGCATTCGACCTCAAGGGTCGGGTGATCACGCAGGCGGGCAAGGACATCTACCGGGTGAACCTGAGCAACGGCAAGTTCGCGAGCATCTCCACCGGGTTCGGCTACCCCGAGGGAATGGAGGTCGCGCCGCCGACCTGCGAGGGACAGACCGCGACCATGCCGGGGACGAACAGCGGCGACCCGATCAAGGGCTCAAAGTTCGGCGACGTGATCGCCGGAATCGGGGGAAGCGACGCCATCAAGGGCAAGGCCGGCAACGACCGCCTCTGCGGCGGCAAGGGCAACGACAAGATCACGGACGACACCGGTAAGAACAGGATCGACTGCGGCCCGGGCAAGCACGACGTCGCGACCACGAACGGGCAGTCGAGCACCAGCAACTGCGAGCGCGTCCGGCGCTCCGCCGGCGTCGCCTGATCGCGCTCGCGCGGTGGTACGGTCGGGGCCGGTCCCCGAGCGAAGGAGAGAACGCATGCATGCAGTCGTCGTGAGGGTCACAGTGAATGACGTCGAGGCCTCCATCAAGGAGCTCCGAGAAAGCGTCGTCCCGGCGGTGTCACAGGCGCCCGGCTTCGTCGCCGGCTACTGGACGCGCAGGGAGGACTCGGACAAGGGGCTTTCGATGGTCATCTTCGAGTCCGAGGAGACCGCGAACGAGGCGGCCGGGCGGATCCGCTCCATTGCCCCCGAGGACGTCAGCGTCGAGGACGTCGAAGTGCGAGAGGTCGTCGCCAGCGCCTAGCTGGGCAGATGCTCGTGCGGGAAGTCGCTCGAGCGGAGTTGAAACGACAGGATTCTCGGATTTAGGACCGTGCCGTCTTGGACCTCGATCGCACGGCTAATCGTCTCGCTCTTCCGCCAGCCGCCGGGGCCGGACATCAGTGCCTCCAGATGCGGGATCAGGGCCCTGCTGATCTCCCAGGTCGCGGAGTCCCACATGAGTGAAGGGCTGTGGTCTACGCCGTAGTTGAAGCGCCCCCCGCCGACGTCAAACATCGGTTCGGAGAAGGTCGTCGGCCGCGCCCACTCGAAGCCCATGGCCTCGTCGCAGGCGACGTCGATGAACAGCGTTCCCGGGTCGAACAGGTCGAGCTCGTCGCGCCTCACAAAGATGAGCGGCCGGTCCGTGTCCTGAAGCACGCAGTTCACAATCAGGTCGTGCTCCGCCAGGAACTCGGCGACCGACTCGTGGGGCCCGTCGAGTTCGAGCGGCTGGGAGGGGTGGTCGGGGTCGCGCGCGAATGTGAGCATCTCGACGCCGTGAATTGGATCCACGACGGCTTCGACGGGGCGCCGCGTCAGCCCGGAGATCCGCCGAACGCCCATCGCCATGAGCGCGGCCACCGCGCCCCGGCCGGTGGCACCGAAGCTGACGACCGCGGCGCGCAGCCGGCGCCCGTACTCGCCGGTGAGCCCTCGGAGCTGCATCGCATGGAGAACCGAGCAGTAGCCGGCCAACTCATTGTTCTCGTGAAACACGTGAACTTGAAAGACACCTTCATCAGACCAGAGGTTCATCGCCTCCCACGCAATGACCGTCAGACGCCGGTCGATCGCGAGCTGGGTGAGGGTCGGATCCTGCACCAGGTGTACCCATCCGCACAGGATCTGCCCTTCCCGCATCGCGACCAGGTCCTCGGCCACCGGCTTCGGAAGGATGACGGCGTCCGCCTCCTCGAGCAGACGTCCGCGCGGTAGCAGCCCACCGACCAGCTCGGCTAACTCCTCATCCGGGACCTCGAAGAGCTCGCCGTAGCCCTCCTCCAGCACGATCCGGCGCCGCAGCTCCCGGTCGATCTCGGCGAGGTGACGGGGATGCAGAGGGAGTCGCCGCTCGTGCTCTTTCCGCGAACTCGCGACGACCCCGACCGTTAACTCATCCACAGTGAGGGTTCTACCCGGTGGGCAGTTGGAATGGATTCTCGC
>CAVQCK010000003.1:0-108776 GCA_963710955.1 uncultured Actinomycetes bacterium
GGATCGGCGTCGGCCTCGCGGCGCTCGGCCTCGCGTTCCTGTCGGCGACGATCGGCGGGACCGGCGACAACGCGTATTCCGCCTACGACGCCGCGCGGCTGTGGCCCTGGGTGGGCGCGCTGTCCGGCGGCGCCCTCGTGGTCGCCGCCACGAGCCGCGGCAGGGTCCACGAGGGCGTGATCCTGGGGGCCTCGGCAGGACTGTTCTGGGCGGCCTCCGACACCTCGATCAAGGCGCTCACGGACCATCTGAGCGATGGCGCAGCCGCCGTGCTCCTCAACCCGCTCGCGGCGCTCATAGCGCTCGCCTCGTTCGCAGGCCTCGCGGTGTCGGCGCGCAGCCTACAGCTCGGCAAGGCGGTGCCGGTGATCGCCGTCACGAGCGTGGCCGCGAACCTGTTCACGATCGCCGCCGGCCCGATCGTCTTCGGCGAGCCGATGCCCACCACATCACTCGGGGTGATCATCCGCGTGCTCGCGTTCACGCTCGTGATCGCGGCTGCGGCGCTCACGCCGGCTCCGTGAGCCCGGCCGAGCCGGACCCGGCCGCCTAGGCCCGCTCGCCGAGGTCGATCGCCCCGCTCTCGCTCAGGCGCTGGAGGAGCACGACCGCGCGGGCCAGCACCTCCTGCTCGGCGTCGGAGAGCTCGTCGGCGATCGCCCGGGCCAGCCAGCCCTCGCGGTGGAGCCGATCGGCGGCGAGCGCCCGGTGACCGGCGGGGCTGAGGTCTATGAGCGTCCGGCGCCCGTCGTTTCGATCGGCCGTGCGCGTGATCAGCCCCTCGGCCTCCAGGTCCCCGAGCATCTGGGCCATCGACTGCGGGCGCACCCGCTCGGCCGCGGCCAGGTCGCTCGTGCTCTGCGGGCCTTCGCGGTCCAGACGCCCGAGGACCGCCCCCTGCGAGATCGGAAACCGGTGCTCGGCGCGCAGCCTGCGGATCAGCTGGCCGAGCACGACCCTCAGGTCGCTGGCGACGGTCGATGGACGGGCCAGGGTGGGCATCGTCAGAAACTATACAGGCAACCTGTTCAGTTAACTGTCTATTTGATGGAGGCCACGCACGACCGCTACAAGTGGATCGCGCTCTCGAACACAACGCTCGGGGTGCTTCTGGCGACGATCGACGCCTCGATCACGCTCATCGCGATGCCGGCGATCTTCCGCGGCATCCACCTCGACCCGCTCGAGCCGGGCAACAGCTTCTACCTGCTGTGGATGATCCTCGGCTTCCTCGTCGTCTCGAGCGTGCTCATTGTGAGCCTCGGCCGCCTGGGCGACATGTTCGGGCGGGTGCGGATGTTCAACCTGGGCTTCGTCATCTACACGGTCGCGTCGCTGCTGCTCGCGATCGACTGGATGACCGGCCAGGCCGGAGCCCTGTTCCTGATCGTCTTCCGCGTCGTCCAGGGGATCGGCGCCGCGTTCCTGCTCGCCAACGCCGCCGCGATCATCACCGACGCCTTCCCGGCCAACCAGCGCGGGATGGCACTCGGCATCAACAACGTGGTCGGCGTGACCGGGCTGTTCATCGGCCTCGTGCTGGGCGGGCTGCTTGCGCCGATCAGCTGGCGGGCGGTGTTTCTGGTCTCGGTGCCGTTCGGGCTCTTGGGGACCGTCTGGTCGTACCTGAAGCTCGAGGAGCGCGGCGAGCGCCACCCGGCGCGGATCGACTGGGCGGGGAACGTCCTGTTCGCGCTCGGATTGATCCTGATCATGGTCTCGGTCACCTACGGGATCCGCCCCTACGGCGAGTCCAGCACGGGCTGGGCGAGTCCGCGCGTGCTGGCGCTCCTGGCAGGGGGCGTGGTGTGCCTGGCAGCGTTCGCCTTCGTCGAGCGGCGAGCGCCCAACCCCATGTTCCGCCTCGAGCTCTTCCGGATCCGGGCCTTCACGTTCGGCACCGCCTCGACGTTCCTCTCCGCGGTCGCCAGGGGCGGGCTCATGTTCATGCTGATCATCTGGCTGCAGGGCATCTGGCTCCCCGAGCACGGCTACAGCTTCGCCCAGACCCCCCTCTGGGCGGGCATCTACATGCTCCCCCTGACCGCCGGGATCCTGATCGCCGGGCCCGTCTCCGGATACCTGTCGGATCGGTTCGGCGCGCGTCCGTTCGCCACCGGCGGCATGCTCGGCGTGGCGCTCAGCTTCCTGCTGCTCATGCTGCTGCCGGTCGACTTCTCCTATCCGGCCTTCGCGGCGGTCCTGCTCATCAACGGACTCTCGATGGGCGTCTTCGCATCCCCAACCGCGCGGGCGTGATGAACAGCCTGCCGGCGCACGCCCGCGGCGCGGGGGGAGGCATGAACCAGACCTTCCAGAACTCCGCCCAGGTGCTGTCGATCGGGATCTTCTTCAGCCTGATGATCCTGGGCCTCGCCGCGACCCTTCCCCACGCACTGGGGAGCGGACTCGAGGCCCAGGGCGTGGCGCCGGCGACCGCGCACAACGTCAGCCAGGCGCCGCCGATCTCGATCCTGTTCGCCTCGTTCCTCGGCTACAACCCGGCGAGCCACCTACTTGGCCACCACGTCATCGCGCAGCTCCCCCACCATGCCGCCGCGACGATCACCGGCCGCAGCTTCTTTCCCGAGCTGATCTCAGGCCCGTTCCGCACCGGCCTGCACGAGGCCTTCGCCTTCGCGATCGCAGCGTGTCTCCTCGCCGCGCTCGCCTCGTGGTGGCGCGGCAGCCGCTACGTGGAGGGCGAGACCGCGGGCGTGGCGGCCGAGCCGCTTCGGTGAATCGTCACGAGCTGAAGGCCTCGTGATCAAGAGCGCCGACCCGCTGCCGCCGACGATCCTGTTGGTCGTGGTCTCGCTGCCCTCCGATGACACCGAGGAGTTGGTGTAGTCCACGCCGACCCTGATGTCGTCGGCTTGCTGCGAGGCTGCGGCTAGAAGCAGCTCCTCCCTTGGTCCAAATCAACGCTCTCTCCGACCCTCCCCCTCGACTTCGACACCGATCTAGACACGGCTGCGCTGTAGGTCTAGGGTCGACCGTGAGCCGACCCTTCGAGGAGGAGCTATGCGCCATATCCGGAGCCGTCTGACCTGCGAACGTGGTGGCAACGCTGTCGCTGTTTTTGGTCTCGGAGGCGGCACGGCGCTCGCCTCCTATGTCATCTCCTCGAACAGCCAGGTCGGCCCGGGGACGATCTCGGGCCACCAGCCGCCGGCAGGCGATCACGCGAACGCGGTCAACGGCTCGATCAATACCCAGGATGTCGCCACCAACAGTCTCGGGGGCGTGGACATCAACGAGGCGAGTTTGACCGGGAATGCCCGAAAGTTGAGCTACAGCGCCGCCGCCGCGTCTGGGGTCCCGAATCCGCAGCCGATCGCCGTCGTCGGCCCGTACATCATCAAGGCGGCCTGCACCATCACCGCCGGCGGCGGCCCGACAGACCTCGCGGTCAGCGTGAACGGCCCTGCGGGTACCGCTCATGTGATGCAGAGCGTTACCTCGAACGACTCGAGCACTGCGTTCAACTCCTCCAACGACCATGCCCTCGCGGCCAATCAGGACGACGGGATCTTCGCGGCCCTGGCGACCCCCGGCACCTACACCCGCGAAGGTGGAACCGTGATGATCAACTCCGATCCGGACTCGTGCAGCTCACTTACGATGCCGTTGCCGACTATCGCTCGACCGGGCGCTGCTTCGTCTACGGCAGCGGAACGAAGGCAACCTAGCCCGAAGCGCCCAGGCTGGGGGAGTAGGCGATGTCACAGGAAAGCGTGGACCTTGTGCGGCGCTCGGTCGAAGCATGGAACCGGCGCGACCTGACGACGTGGTTGGCGACCGTTCACCCCGACGCGGAAATTGACTGGTCGCGTTCCCGAGGACCGCTCAAGGGTGTCTATCGCGGTCATCGTGAGCTCGAGGCCTTCTCGGACGAATTCTGGTCGACGTTTGAGGATGTCGAACTCGAGACGTACGGCTGGGCGGAGGCGGGTTCCGAGGTCGTGTACTCGAACACCTCCCACAATCGGGGCCGCGACGGAATCGAAGTGATTGCGAGGAGCACGCTCGTCTCCACGGTCGAGAATGGGCAGATCACTCGGATTCGGATGTTCCAAGAGCGAGCCGACGCCCTCAAAGCCGCCGGGCTTTCGGAGTAGGCGATGTCGCAGGAGAACGTGGAGATCGTCGGTCGGATCTATGAGGATCGCTTGATTGACAGCCATCCGGCAGAACTTCTCGCGCTCATAGGCCCAGAGTTCGAGTACGTCAACCCTCCCGAGGCGATCGAGCCGGGCGTGCGTCGCGGGCTCGCGGAGGCTGGGCGTGCACTTCAAAACGCATCGCAGGGCTGGGACTCCTCCCGCTATGACCTCCACGCCATCTTCAACGCCGGAGACACCGTTGTCGCGTCGGTCAGCTTCTTCGCGCGCAGCCGTGGGAGCGACAGGGAGGTGGTCCAAGAGGAGGCGCATACATGGACGATCCGCGACCACAAGGTCGTCCGGTTCGAGTGGGGCCGGGATCTCCAAGCCGCCCTCGAAGCCGCCAGTCTTTCGGAGCAGGCGCTTTAGCACCGGTTTAGTCGGCTTGACCAGGATCGCCCAAAATCGGCGGTTGCCAGACCCGTCGAGCGGCCCGGAACGGCCTCGCCGACGCACCTGGCCTCCGTCCAACCGACAGGGAGGTCGCTCATGCGCCAACGGATTCGTTCCCATCTGACGTTCGCGAACGTCGTTTCGCTGGCGGCGCTGTTCGTCGCCCTCGGGGGCACGGCGACGGCGGTCACCTACGTCGTCTCCTCCAACAGCCAGGTCGGGCCGGGGACGATCTCCGGCCACAAGCCGCCCACGGGCGAGCACGCCAACATCATCGCCGGGTCGATCACCGGGGGGGACATCGCCGACCGAAGCGGCGTCGACACCTGCCAGACGCCACTCACCGCCAAGTTCGGTCCGATCTGCGCTGGGTCCGACGGCAATTCGCGAACTTGGGACCAGGCCTATAACTACTGTCGAGGGTTTGGCCTTCGCCTGCCTTCGGTCGGGGAGGCGGCCGCGCTGGCGACGAAATACAACGTTCCGGGAGTCGCTCCGACCGATTACTTCTGGACCGACGACTATTACCGCGACTCCGGTGGCGCTGAGTCGTTCGAAGTGGCGGAGGACGGTACCGCTGCCGTTACCCCGGCGAACACCTCGTCGACCAAGGCCGTCTGCGTAACCGACCCGAGCGCCTGAGTCGCCGGGCTGCGGGGGTAGGCGAAGGGTCATCGCCGCTCCAACGGACGGGACCCCGGCGCGCCCATCCGTCTCGCAGGGACGACCCTAGATCGCGCCTGCGAGCCCGTCCAGTGTGGCCAGATCGTGCTCAGCCAAGGCGTGGACCAATCTGGGACTCGCCTACCATTTGAAGCAGGGTAATAGCGTCCTGAGCAGGTAATTCGTCGACTAGTAGCCCAGCGCGAACTTCGCGTCCTCGGACATCATGTTCGCGGAGCGCCGTAACGGCGCGTGTCGTTGAACGTCGCCGTTTATGCCTGATTGCAGGCGATTCGGCGGTCTGCGACGTGCATCGGGTCAGCCTGTGCCTGAGCGAATGGCTGCAGAATGGCTGCAGTGACGTGGGGCACTTGGTGCCAGCGACCGGCCACAGCGCCGCTTCTGCTTTCACGCGAAAGCAGAAGTCGCAGATGTCGGGATACCACGGCTCCTGGAGAGCTGACCCTTGTTGCATATCAGGGACCAGCCCCCAGGATCCGCAGGTCCGAGGAACTAGCCCGTGGTTGCCGGTGGCGTCCCCGTCTCACCCGGCGTGATCGCCGGGGGCGGTGGCGGTGGCGACCCGGCGGTCGTGGCGGTGTGGGCTGATATCTGCTGAGCCGACTCGTTGATCTTGAAGGCGACGATCACGAGCTCGAGCCAGATGCGAGCCACGATCAGATAGATCAGGAACGCGAGCGGCGCGAAGATCAGAAGCGTTGCGATCCCGAGGCCGACGCTGTTTTGGAACCCGGCGATGATGAAGCCGATTGCCAGAAGCGCCAGCACAACGATGGTCAGGATGTACAGAACCCGAATGATCTTCGGGGTGATCAGGGTCCCGAATCGCGTGTCAAATAGCGCCTTAAGGAAGCCTGCTTGCGTGTCCACGACTCTCTCCTCCTGGTTGCCTGCGGAACGGCGCGACCCTAGCTGAGCAGGCGGCGGCTACACGCCGGTCATCCAGACTGAGCCGAAGGACGCCGCAAGCGGTTCAGGCGGCCACGGAGGATCGGCGGGAGGGCGTGCCGGTTATCTGCGGAAAGGTGCGACTCGGTCACTCTGACGGGCCGTCGTTTGCGCGAGAAGCAGCGCTTCTGCTTTCACGCGAAAGCATAAGCGAGCACCTTGAGCTACCCAGCTGCTGCCGCGAGATACTGCGGAGGCGATGTCGCAGGAGAACGTGGAGGTCCTTCGCGCCGCCAATGACGCCTTCAACCGGGGCGAAGTTGACGCTGCATTCAAAGACTTTGCGCCAGATTTCGAGATCGACATGTCGCGAGCGATCGGCATCAACATCAACAGGGATGTCTATGACCTCGATCAGTTCCGACGCCTTCTCGATGAGTTCAGCGGCACCTGGGGCTCCTTCCAAATAGGGGTGGACGAGTACATCGACGCCGGGGAGCACGTCGTGACACCGTTCACCAACCGAGTCTTGGGCCGCGACGGGATCGAACTGCAAGCTCGGGGCACCTGGGTTTGGACGATCCGTGACGGAACCCATCTTCAGGGCCTGCCTCTACCAGGAGTTCGAAGAAGCCCTCGAAGCCGCGGGGCTTTCGAAGTAGGCGATGTCGCGGGAGAACGTCGAGATCGTTCGCCGCTCTTTTGACGCATGGACCAGTCGCGATCCGGTTGAGCTTGCCAAGTACCTGAAGGAAGACGTGGAGTTTCATTCGGCGACGACGGACCTCTTCGGCGAGACGGTCCGGGGCCTTGAGGCAATCCAGGGCCTTCTGGATCGCTGGGCGAATGAGTGGTCCGCGTTCCGCTGGGAGGTGGACGAACTCATCGAGGTTGATGACGCCCGAGTCCTTAGCCTTCACCGCGTCATTGCGACGGGTCGCGAGAGTGGTGTCAAGACGGTTCGCAAGCTCGGCGGTCTGTTCGAGCTTCGCGACGGCAAGATAGTTAGAGAGTGGATCTACCTTGACCGATCGGAAGCCCTCGAAGCCGCCGGGTTGCGGGAGTAGAGCATCGGCTTCTGCTTTGCGCGAAAAGCAGAAGTGCCGCAGACTCCCGCGGCGTTTCCCTCCCGGGGTCCGCTCAGGAGTCCCAGGAGTCTTTTCGCGGGTTGACCGCCTCGGCGGTCCTCGATCAGCTCCGCAGGGGTTGCCCCCCAGGGCCCGGATGGACGGATACTGCCTAGGCGATGTCGCAGGAGAACGTGGAGATCGTTAGGGCGGTACATCCGCCTTCCGGCTCTCAGCTGAGCGAGCTGTTTCGCGATGAGGCTGTCGTTCAGCGCCTGCGAGAGGCAGCCGCCTACTTCGATCCCAATGTCGAAATCTTCGGAGGAAGCGCCACCGGCATCGCAGTCACCGCGCACGGCATCGAGGGCTTGATCGAGGCCTGGCGGGAATGGCTGGAACCGTGGGAGGCCTATTGGACCGAGGTCGAGGACTTCATCGATGCAGGTGACCAGCGAGTCGTGGTTCTCGTGCGCGACCACGGCCGACTTCGGGGAAGCGCAGCCGAGGTCGAGAACATCGGGGGGTCGGTATGGACGATTGAGGATGGCAAGGTCGTCCGCGTTGAGTTTCACGCCGACCGCGCCGAGGCTCTCGAAGCCGCCGGGCTGCGGGAGTAGGGACCTCAGCGACTTGACCCTCTGAGCCTCGGATGAGAGGCTCGGCCCACATCGGCGGATCGCCCGCTGGCGAGGAGCCTGAACGGACTCGCCGACGCTCCAGGCCTCCGCCCCGAATGACAGGGAGGTCTTCCAATACGTTCGCGATTTCGTCCCAGCCCCGCGATGATCGTCGCCTGCATCGCGCTGTTCGTCGCTCTCGGTGGCACGGCGACGGCGGTTACCTACGTCGTCTCCTCCAACAGCCAGATCGGGCCGGGGACGATCAGCGGCCACAAGCCGCCGACCGGCAAGCACTCGAACCTGATCGCCGGCTCGGTGAACGGACAGGATGTGGCGGATAACTCGCTGGGTGGCGCGGACGTCAATGAATCGAGTCTTCTGATCTCGAGGGTGATCGCGCAACCCACAGGCGGGACGCTTTCCGCTGGCGGACTCACCACGGGAGGTCAGACCTCCTATCCGATCTCGAACGCGACCTTCACCCAACCCCCGAACGAGATCGTCGAGTTCGTGAGCCAGATCAAGACCACCCTTGCCACTCCGTCTGCTTCTGTGAACACCATTTGCCAAGTGCAGCTGAATCTGAGCCTCGACGGACAGCCGCTCGGCAGTCAAAGCAGCCCGGGGACGTTCAGCGACCAGCCGGCGACCAAGACGGTTGCTACGCGCCAAACGCTCGTCGTGCCTATGAACGCGGCCTCGAGCCAACACACGGTCACCGCGACGGCTCATCTCGTTGACCATTCCGGTTCCGGGTTCTCGGATGCCTGCTCGGGCTCGTCCCAGATCGACTCGTTCTCGCTGGACGTGATCGGAACGCGGTAGAACCCCAGGGGTGGACCCGTGACGGTCAGAGGCCTGCTCGCACGTTGGGTGCCTGTGCGGCCTGGGTACGAGCCCTCGAAGCCGCCGGGCCGGGGGGAGACCACGCTTCTGCTTTCACGCGAAAGCAGAAGTGACGACCCCCTGGTGGGAGGCCCCGACAGGCGCCCTCGCCATCGGGCCGCCGGGACGCCGGAGCCGACGCGGACGTAGCCCGCGGAGTGAACACGCGTAGCAACGCACGAAAGGCGCTCGTAAACGCCGATGCGGACGTGCCGTCGCTACGAACGCCGATAGACCGTCAGCTCTCAGGTGCGCTAGGAGCGCCCCGCTGAGGCACGCCCGAGCCCGCTTCGTTGTCGCGTCTTGCGGAGGACGTGGACGAGCCCGACAGTCACGAGAACCGCGAGCAGGAACCCAACGACGCCGCTGTGGACCGCGTACCAACCGATCAGCCCGGCGAGCAGCGCGGCAGCGATGCCGCTCGGGATCGTCTCGATCATGCCCATCGGACGGTCGCCGCGCAGGAACCGCTGCGCCAGCGGGCCGACGACGAGCCCGCTCAGTGCGATGAGGATTAGGTAGACGCCGACGGTCACGAGGAGTCCATCTTCTTATCACGGGTGGCGGAGGTGGCGTGGCGACCGTCGACCGCTGCCCGGCCGTCGCTGCGATAGGCTCGTCCGGATCTCGTGCCCAAGGCCGTCGGAGGGAACCGTGACGACTCGCAAAGGGCGCCGTCGGCCGTGCTCTTCGCCCTCGCCGGGGTGGCGCTGGTGTTCTCACTCATCCTCGGCTACATCGGGTTGGCGGTTCTCAATCCGCAGCACTTCGCGCACCGGGCGACCTCGGCGCTCGACGACGCGGCCGTGCGAGCCAAGGTCGCAGGCGCGGTCTCCAACGCCATCTCGGGCGCCTCCGGTGCCGCGGTGCCCTCCGATCAGGTCAACAAGGCCGTCGACGAGGTCATCGCGGAGCCTCAATTCGCCAGCCAGTTCCGCGCCGCGATCGTCAAGGTACACACGGCGCTCGTCGAAAACGACGCGGACAGCGCCACGCTTGAGCTGAGCGGCATCGGCCCGCTCGTCGCGAAGCGCCTTCAGCCGGCGAACCCGACAATGCCAACGCCGGGGACCATTCCCCCCATCAGGCTCGAGATCAAGCCGCCGTCCAGCGTCCGCAGCGTGGTCAGCGTTCTCCATTCGCTGACCTGGCTGCCCGCGGTCCTTGGGCTCATCGCGCTGGCGCTCTTCGCCGCGTTGCTCGTCAGGTCGATCGACCGCGTTCGCGCGCTCCGCCGCGCGGCGATCACGACCCTGGTTGCCGGGGTCGTGCTGCTGGCCCTCTACTTCGTGCTGCGCGAGGTGGTCGTCCACGCCACGAGCGACGCAGCGGTCGCGGGCGGGATCGTCGACGCCTACTTCGGCGACTTCGCGATCGCGTCGCTAGTTCTCGCCGGGGCCGGCGCTCTCGGATGGTTGGGAGCGTCGCGCAGCGCAGCGGCAGTCCGGACCGAGCCCCCGGCCGACTTCAGCCCCGTCGAATCGACCGCGGCCCAGACCGGGAGCCTCAGCGAGGCCGCCACGCGGGTGTTGGGAGCACGGCCGTTTACGGGCACGGGGGAGGGCGAGACGGAACCCGATGCGGCGACTCGGGAACTCACTCCCCAACCGGCCCGGGTGGATCTACCGATACAACCGGAGGCGCCCCCAGGGGCGGAAGCGTCGCCCCCGCCCGAGGCCGGGCAGCGAACGAAGACCTGCCCTGACTGCGCCGAAACGGTGCTCGCGGCAGCCCGGGTCTGCAAGCACTGCGGCTATCGCTTCGAGCCTTTGCCCTAGCGCCGCCGCGCTTTAGCTAATCGCCGAACGCTCCTCGACGAGAGATACAGCGCGGGCGGTGTCGCAGGAGAGCGTGACGACTTCTGCTTTGCGCGAAAAGCAGCACTGCCGATATCGGTGGCCGAGCTCCGGATCAGAAGGGCCGCGGAAGCTGGACGCCCCGATCACGAAACACGGCTAGCGGTCCTCGATGCTCTACGGCTCGAAGCCGGTCTGCTGGTTGACTCGCAGATTCAGCAGCTGGCCCCGGGACGCGGTACCGACTTCGATCGTCCTCGAATGCCGATCCGTCGCCACCAGCCTGCCGCTGAGGTGGCGGCCCGCACCGCTTGATGCCGCCGCGATCGGGACCGCAAACGCGGCCATGCTGAGGACCGCAATCACCGCCACCGATATGAGCGCGAGCCTTCGTCGGAACATGTCGCTCATGACCACTCCTTTCAGGGAGACATTGAGCACGGTCAGTGTGATCGCGGGACGTCAACGTCCACCCCATCCCCTGGCAAAGACTTGGCACGCAAACGGCGTCTGAGGCGAGCCGCAGGGAGATCGCCGCCTCACGGCCTGACCCACTTCGGGTGGATGTGCACTTCTGCTTTTGGCGCAAAGCAGAAGTCCCAAGGCCTACTCCCGCAGCCCGGCGGCTTCGAGGGCTTCGGCCTTGCTTCCGTATTGCTTGATGCGGTTGATCTTGCCATCTCGGATGCAGGTCACCCAGCCCTCGACCTCGTCGAGCTCGACGCCACTGTGCCCTCGCAGGTGCCAACGAATCACGGAGACCACCACCTCGCCCGAATCCACCACCTCCAGGATCTCGCCATCAAGCTCCGCCCACACCTGGCGCATCGACCGGCTGCCTCGCCGAAGGCCGTCGAGTCCGCGATACGTGAAATGAGCCGGTCCGTCCGGCCGCGTGGTCCAGACGAGGTCGGTGTCATACAGATCCCAATCAGGCTCTCCCGTTTCGTTGAGATGGCGGATCGCTCTCCGCACGATCTCCACGTTCTCCTGCGACATCGCCAGCGCAGTATCTCGCGGCAGCAGCCGGTGGTCCAAGCTGCTCGCTTCTGCTTTCGCGTGAAAGCAGAAGCGACCAAGGCCTCTCGGGGTGTTCTCAGTCCGGCAGCTGTCCCGCCAGCGGGTCCGGCACCGCGTGAGCGAGACGCCAGCTGCCGTCCGAGCGCCGGCTCTGCGTGTCGGGCGGCGCTGGCGGCTTCGAGTGACCTTGGGGTGCAGCCGATGCGCACGGCGGCCGCCCTAGGCCTGCGGACGCGCGAGGCTCGCCCGGCCAACGGCGACGATCCGCTCCCGGTCGACGTCGGACGCGATCTCGACGTCGACGACCGCTCGCGTTCGCCCGGCGCGGACGCAGCGCGCGATCACCCGATGGGCCTCCGAGCGCGCGAGCCGCAGCGCCTCGAGCTGCAGCCCGGTCACCAGCCAGTCGCCCTCCGACGCGCTGGCGGCCGCGTACCACGCCGCGGTATCGACGCAGGTGGCAAGCGTCCCACCATGAAGGTAGGTGCGCTCGTCCTCCTCGACGACCCCGACCGCGCCCGGCTCGAGCCGCAGGGTGACGACTCCATCCTCGGCGCTCTCCAGCGTCAGCCCGATCGCCCCGTCGAGCTTCGAGGCGACTTGCGGCAGGTCCATGCCGCGACTCTATCCGCGCGTGGCTGGCACCGTGACCGGTCTCGGCCGCGCAGATCCGACCGAAGCTCACCGTCCACGGATCGAGTTCCTCCCGGAGGGTCGGCGCCGACCCTCCCGCTCGGCATCTTTGGCGCACCCCAGACGAAGAGTGAGCGGGAACGCCGCTTCAAAAACACCGGTGCCGCGTTCACTTCTGCTTCTCGCGCAAAGCAGAAGCGGGGGTTACTCCCCGCAGCCCGGCGGCTTCGAGCGCCCTAGCTCACACAGGTTTCGCCCACCGCGCGGTCAGGTTGTAGATGATGATTACGTCGAGCACGATCACCAGGAACGCCCACAGCGGGGCGGCCGGGAAGACCCAGATCTGTTCGATCGCGTTCAGGCCGACGAGGAACACGGCGGTCCAACGGGCCCATGGGGCCCCGCCCGCCAGCGCGACACCGACCAGCATCAGGATGACGCCAAGGATCATCGTCACCCATCCCCAGGCCGTGAGGTCGGCGATGATCGCCCCGTGACCTCCGACCACTACGACCTGGTCGTTGAGCACAGCCGCCAGACCGTAGAAGAAGTTCAGCGAGCCGATGATCACCATCATCACTGCGGCGAAGATCACCCATCCGGTTGGACCTCGCTCGGCCCTGGTCCTGTCTGGAGTTGCCATCGATCCTCCTGTCGTCTGGTGGTGGTGCTGGGTCAGCGAGCCTCTTGTTCGCGCCGCTCGCACGTTCTCCTTGCTCCAGCTCTCCGGCCCCGACCCCCGGAACCTCAGCGCAGCAGGTCTACGGCACCCTTGAGCGCGAAGGCGAAGCCGACGACGGCGAACACCACCGTGGCGAGCTGGCGCTCGTGGCGACGAGCCCAGGCGCTGCCCCGGTCGAGCGCCACTCTCGCGGCCGCCGGGCGACGCAGCGCGACGGCGAGCGCCGCGATCGGGATCGCGAACCAGATCGCGTCGAAGATCAGAACGTTGACCGTGCCTAGAGCCAACCCTGGACCGCTTTCCGAGATCGCGTTCAGCCCCAGCAGGTAGAAGAGGCCCGGCAGATGGGTCGCGATGCCGGCGCCCGCAGCGACCGCAAGGGTCGGGTCCCGAAGCGCTCGGGACACCCTGGACTGTCCCGTTGAGCGCCCGGGGGAGGTGGTGTCGATCCTTCCTGTGGCGATGCCCGCCGCGAACCCGGCGGCGGCGGCCCCCAGGGCCAGGCTTAGCACCGCATTCGCCGTCGAGGATCCGGTCTCGACCTTGACTCCCTTGAGCGCCACGACGACGAGGATTCCCACGCCGAAGCTCCAAGCGAATCCGACGGCGATGTACGCGACCAGAAGCCGCCGCGGCCTTCGGGTTGACAGCAACGCGTAGACGGCGGCGACGCCGCTCGGGCGCAGCGCGTTCACGATTGCCAGCAGGATCGACTCGGGACTCACCGGGCGCCGTGGGCAGTCGTGCCACGGGGGCGGATGCGGCCCATCGCGAAGATTGGATCCTGGAACTCCACGTTCTCCTGCGACATCCCCTACGCAGTATCTCGCGCCCCGCGCGCAAGCTCAGAGCGAGCGAAGAACGCGAGTCCCTGTCCAGGCAGGATGGCTGCTGCTGCTTTCGCGTGAAAGCAGAAGCGCGCGTCCGTCGCCCATCGTTCCCGACTAGCCGACATACCATGCGCCCATGCCCGAGCCACACCACGTGGTCGTTGAGCTCGACCGGGTCGTCGAGGCGGCACGCGCCGCAGGCGATCAGTGGCGGGAGTTCCTACGCGCGGGGATATTCAGCTCAGGCGTCTACCGCCTCTCCGCGGGGGAGAACGATCGGCAGACGCCGCACGCCGAGGACGAGATCTACTACGTGCTCGCGGGGCGTGCCGAGCTCGAAGTCGAGGGCAAGCGAGAGGCGGTCGAGCCCGGGTCGATCGCCTTCGTGACCAAGCTTGCCGAGCACCGTTTCGTCGACATCGTCGAGGACCTCGAGCTCCTGGTGATCTTTGCGCCGCCCGAGACGGGCCTTTAGGCAGGGCTGCCAGCCGATGGAGTAGCGCAGCGACTGGGAGGTGGCGCCGCTCCGACCCTTCCACCCCTTCGCCTAATGCGAGTGCGGGTCCGCCTCGGCCGGCTCTCTCCAGCTCGTTCTCGTCATCCGGAAATGCCGAAAGCCCGCTTCGGAAGCGGACTTCTGGTTAGTCGGGGCGGCGAGATTTGCACTCGCGATCTTTCGGCCCCCAGCCGGGCGGCAACCGGTGTCTGAGCGTCCCCAGCGTCCCCATCGTCCCGGGCCGTGGACGATCTGGACGCATAGGACGTAGCAGTCGGTACCAAAGCGGTACCACGGGTCGTGGATCCAAGTCTGTGTCGCGAATCGCGCGCCACCCGGCGTGCGGTAGCGGCCCGGAGGTGCGACCATTCGGAAGGCCGGAGGGGAAATCACGAAGTGATCGCGACGTCGCAATCGAGGCCAGGGCGCGCCGCTGGCGCGCGAGCCGCCAATCTGTTTCGCCGCCGGCGGGGGCTTCGGTGACCGATCATCTCGCCCCGCTCGACGCCGCCTTCCTTGAGCTCGAGGAGGGCGATGCGTCCGCCCACATGCACATCGGCTGGACGATGGTCTTCGACCCGCTTCCCGGGGGCGGCACGCCCCGGGTCGAGGATGTCCGTCGCCAGCTCGAGGAGCGCCTGTCGATGATGCCGCGCTTTCGCCGCCGGCTGTCAACCCCCGACACCGGGTCACTGACCTATCCGACCTGGGTGGGCGACGAGGAGTTCGACATCGCCGCCCGGGTCGGTCACGCCACCCTGCCCGAGCCGGGCGGCCGGGATGAGCTGCTCGAATGGATCGCTGACTTCTACTCGCGGCGTCTCGATCGCACTCAGCCCCTGTGGGAGATGGTGCTGCTCGACGGACTGAGCGATGACAGGTGGGCGATCGCCGCCAAGATCCACCATTGCCTGGTGGACGGGATGAGCGGCGTCCTGGTGACGGGACTGATGCTGGATTCCGAGCCTGACCCGGGCACCGACTCGCAGGGCCTGCTGGAGGGATTCGAGCCACCCCCCGACCGTGAGAGCGGCATTTTCGGCCCGCGGTCGCTGATCACCCACGGCATCCGCGCGGGCGTCGACGTCGCGCTTCACCCGGGCAAGGTGCGCGATCTGCTCTCCCGCTCCCGCGGAGTTGTCGAGCTGCTCGTGCGCGACGAGCTCCGCGCCGCCCCGCGCACCAGCCTCAACGTCCCGATCGGCCGCAACCGCCGCGTCGCCGAGGTATCGGTCCCGCTGGACGAACTAAAGGCGATCACGAGCGGCCTCGGCGGAACCGTTAACGACGTCGTCCTCGCCGCCTCCGTCGGCGGCATTCGGCGCCTGCTCGAGTCCCGCGGCGAGGACCCGGACTCGCGCGGCCTGCGAGCGATGGTGCCGGTCAGCGTGAGAGAGGCAAGCGAGGCGCTGGCGCTCGGCAACCGCGTCAGCTCCCTGTTCGTGGAGCTTCCCGCCGCCGAGCCGGACCCGCGCGAGCGCTACCGGCGGACGATGGAGGCCGCCGAGGCGCTCAAGGGAAGCTCCCAGGCAGCGGGCTCCGAGGCCCTGGTCGACCTCGCCGGGCTGGCGCCGCCCGTCCTGCATGCGGCCGTGGCCCGCCTCTCCTACACGCCGCGCCTCTTCAACGTCACGATCACCAACGTCCGCGGCTCACCGACCACGCTGTACGCGCTGGGCGCTCCCCTGCGCCACATCTTCCCGCTCGTGCCGATCTTCGCCTACCACGCCGTCGGCATCGCGGTCGTGAGCTACGACGGCGAGGTCGTCTTCGGGCTCAATGCCGATCGCGAGACGGTTGGCGATCTCGACGTCCTCGAGCGCGGGATCGCCGACTCGCTGGCCGAACTGCGCGCATTGGCGGGCGACTGATCAAGACGCCACGAGGCGCCCTCAGATCTTTCACGGACGCGCCCGCAACTGGCTAACTCGCGATTGCGACTAGTCTCCTAGGGCCGAGAAGAAGGCGCACCCATGGAGGCTCAAGGAGACAGCGGAATGGCCGGCGCCACCGAGGGCGAGCTTCGGAAGGATGCGATCAAGCGGCTGAAGCGCAAGCGGGATTTCCAGGGCAACGTAGTCACGTACTTGTTCGTCAACGCAATCCTGTGGGGCATCTGGGCATTGACCGGCGCCGAGATCCACGACACCGTCCCCTGGCCGACCTGGGTCAGCGGCATCTGGGGGATCATCCTCGTTCTCCACGCCTGGAAGATCTATGGGCAGCGGTCCATCTCCGAGCATGACATCGAGCAGGAAATGGGTCGCATGAGGCGTACGTAGGCGCCGCTTGCCTAACCCGCTTTCACGCATGAGGACACCGGCGGGGTCGAACGTCTAGGCCTTGTCGCCCGCGAGCCCCGGTTGCGCCTCGGTGGGCGCGTTCAGCCGATACATCAGCCACGCGAAGAGCCCCGCGGGGATGAACATGATCGACGCGTAGACCGCGGCCGGGACGGTCAGCACCGTCGCGATCGACGCCCCCACGGCGATCGCCAACGTCGAGTTGTGGATCCCGAGCTCCATCGCGATCGCCGTCGCCTGGCGGTTGTCGAGCCGGGCCAGGCGGGCGATCGTGAACGACATCGACATCGCTGCGATGTTCAGCGTGAGCGTCGCCAGCACCAGAGCCTGCAGGTTGTCGGTGACGCGGTCGCTCTCCGCGACGATCACGCCGATCACGGCCGCGGCGAACAGCACGGCCGTCGCACGCCGCAGGCCCGGGCCGATCCGCGCAACCGCCTCGGGGCGCCGGACGCGCAGCCACATCCCGAACGCAAGCGGGACCACCGTGATCAGGAGAACGCGGGCGACGACGCCGAGCATGTTGACGCTCATGTCGAGGCTGCCGGTCCCGAAGTGGTGGGTTGCCAGCTTGAGGAAGAGCGGCACGGTGACGACGGCCGCCACGCTCGAGATCGCCGTCATCGTGATCGAGAGGGCGGTCTCGCCGCGCGCGAAGTGCGTCAGCAGGTTCGCGAGGACGCCGCCCGGCGAGGCGCCGAGCAGGACCAGCCCCACGGCGAACGCCGGGGCGAGGCCGAACCCCTCGGCGATCGCGAACGCGAGGAGCGGCGAGAGCAGCAGCAGGTTGAGCAGCCCGATCAGGACGCCGCGCGGCTCCTCGACCACGCGCTTGAAGTCGGCGACCGTCAGCGACATGCCGAGACTCACCATGATCACGGCCAACGCGATCGGGAGCACAGCAGTCGAGAAGATCGAATCGTCCATCGCCGCGACGAAGGCTAGGGGCCCAAAGTCGGAGGACGATATGAATCTCGCGACCTCGCCCGTTCACGCCGCCGAATAACCTCGGGCCATGGCGATCACGAGGGCCGAAGCCCAGCAGCAGATCCTCGACGACCTGGCCGCCGCGCTCGACCAGCTCGGGCTCGCCGTCGCGTGCCTGAGCGAGGCCTTCGAGCAGCTGGCCGTCGACGCCGCCGATCGCCTGCAGGCCGACCTCTACCGACCCGTGCAGCGCGCGTACGGGCGCGGCCAGCGGACGCACGCGCAGTTTGCCCAGCGCATCGGGCTCGGGGGCGACACCTTCACGCCTCCCTCGGCGGGCCCCGCCTCGCAGGGCGTGAAGGAGCTCATCCAGAAGATGGCGGCGGCGCTCGCCGACGCCGATCGACGACTCGCCGAGCTCCAGGACACGCTGCTTCCGATCGAGTTCGGCGACGCGGAGCTCCGCAGCGGCCTGAACGAGACGCGTGAGCTCATCCGGCCCGTCCCCCGCGCGGCCGCGATGTTCCTGCGCGGGCTCGGGCGCTAGCCGTCTGACAGCCCGACGGCCTCGAGGGCCTGGCTGCGCTCCCGGACGGTTTCCATGCGGATCGCCTTGCCGCCGCGGAAGGTCCAGAGGTGGAAGTAGTGGAACTCGGTCACGGCGCCGCTCGTCTCCCCCTCGCCGTGCTGGCGGACGGCGACGATGACGCTGTCTCCCGCGGGGATGATCTCCTCGGCCTCGATCGTGATGTGCGTCCAGGGCTCGAGGAAGCCGCGCGTGTAGCCCGCAATCGCCTCGCGGCCCAGATAGGTCCCGGTATCAGGGAACTCGGGGCGCATGACCAGGACCGCGTGCTCGTCGAACACGTCGGTGGAACCCTCGAAGTCGCCGCGGCCCCAGTGCTCGTAGACCCGCTCCACGATCGTGACGTTCCTCTCCGACACGCTGTGCAGTATCTCGGCCCGCCTGGCGGGACGGCGCTCGGGCTAGTTGCTCGCCGCCGCGTCCACGGCATCCCGCTCCTGCTGCGCGAACTGGTTCAGGTACTGGATGTCATCGTCGGAGCAGATCGCAGGCAGGGTCGGCTGTGGCGAGGCACCGGCGCCCGCCGGGACGTTCGCCACCGCCTTTTGCCTCGCCGAGTTGGCCAGGTCGCACAGGCGCAGGGCGGCGCCGGCCGCCCACTCCCGTGCCGTCCTCGGCCGGGTGGGATCGGACAGCGCGTCCTCCGCGTAGAGCGGCTCTCGCGGGCCGACGGTCAGGTTCACCACGTCGTTCCTGGGAAGCGACAGGAGGCGCGCCGGAATCGTCACCTCGTCGGTCTTGCCACCGCAGGCTCCGTGTGGCGCCGCGCACGGCGTCCGCGTCTGCTCGTCGAAGGTCCCGACATAGACCCGGTCGCTGGTCTCGGCGACGAAGAAGCCGACGAACGGGGTGCCGTCGCCGCGAAGCAGCGCGACCGGCTCGACCCGCGGCGCTGCTTGGGCCCGGTAGTAGGTGGCGATCGCCATCACGAGGGGCACGGCCACCAGCGCGAAGAGCCCGATGACCGCGAACCGGGCGCCCGTGTTCCGGAACAGCAGCGCCCCGACGACACCTGCGCCCACCGCCGCCAGGCAGACGGCCAGCACTCCCCAGGGCCACGGCACGTGCCCGTACCCAAGGTCGACCAGGAAGGCGAAGCCCACCGCCGTGCCGGCCACGAGCACCGCCGGCAGCAGGCCCCGGAGGATCGGCTCGCTGGCGCCCGCCTTCGACGCCGTGATCAGGCGCTGCAGCGGTTCGTCGAAGACGTAGAGGGCCACGACCGTCACCAGCGCCGCGAGAAAGGCCCAGACGACGAACTCGGCGCCCGTCGCCACCATCACCGGCGTCGGGACCTTCGCGATGGCCTCTTGCACGGGCAGGTCCGCCCGCGAGAAGTTGATCCACAGGATCGCCCCGCCGATGAAGGCGACCCAGCCGAGGGTCCCGATCGCCGTCGCCACCGCCGCGAGGACGGTGACCACACTCGGCCCTCCGTTCCCGTTCTTGGCCCCGCTCTCCACTGCCCCGCCCTCAGGACGCCGAGGCGCCCTGAGCGGGATCCGGCGGCAGCGGCCCGGCGTGCAGCAGCCGGGCGGTGATCTCCGACAGCACCTGCTCGTTATCCGAGATGAGCTGGTTCGCCGCCTCCTCGAGCGCAGGGAGCTCCTCCGGCTTGTCCATCGGGATCGGTGGGTCGAGGTCGACCTGGAGGCGGTAGAAGCGAGGGCCTCGGCCGATCTCATCCCTGGTGACGTGCGGGGGCGGCGGCTCGTTCAGAAGCGTGTGCGTCCAGTGGTCGACGCCGTCGGACGCGCCGCCCAGGACCGTGGCGAGGATGGGCGGCTCACCGTCCTTCGGGATGACCCAGCCGAGTGTCCCCCACCGGCTGACCCGCGCCTGCGTGTATTTCGTCTCGTGATGGCCCGTCCCTACCGAGACGGCCAGTAGGTCGTCGGTGCTCAGGTGGCTGGGCGCGTCTACCTGGCGTTTCAGCGCCTCGACCACGGCGGCGAGCGTCGGGTTTGCGGCGAAGACGCCGCCGTCTACGAGGGCGTGGTCGTCGACCTCGTGCGAGGGGAAGTAAGTCGGCGCGGCGGACGTCGCCAGGGCGGCGTGGAAGAGCTCGTAGTTGCGCGCCTCGCCCCCGGGCTCACGCGCCGGCCAGCGCTTGAAGAACCACGGCTCGCGATCGGTCATGTCGTAGGCGACGACGACGAGCTCGCGCAGCGCGTCGGCGAGCTTCGCGTCCGCGCCGAGGTTGCGCTTGACCGCCTCCTCCAGCGGCCCGAGCGTGTACT
This sequence comes from uncultured Actinomycetes bacterium, assembly GCA_963710955.1. Classification (GTDB taxonomy): domain Bacteria; phylum Actinomycetota; class Thermoleophilia; order Solirubrobacterales; family 70-9; genus AC-56. The sequence goes on from CAVQCK010000003.1 coordinate 20,217, forward strand.
TGGGACGGCGCAGGCCCCACAGCGTGATCAGCTTCTGCCACAGGCTGCGGTGGAAGATTCCCTTGCCGTCGCGCGTGTAGAGCTCGGCAAGTTCGGAGGCGCTGACCTTCGGGCGGTCTCCTCCTGGTTGCTCCGGCACCGTCAGGCTCAAAGCGACCAGGCCGCCGGTGGACGTTCCGGCGAACATGTGGAAGTAGTCCACGACGCGCGCGTCCGGGCCGGCCTGTGCCTGGAGCCGCTGCTCGAGGTTCTCGATGACCCGCGCCGGGATCAGGCCGCGCATGCCGCCACCGTCGACGGAGAGGATCCGGAACCTGTCGTTTGGCTCGGCCATGGAGGTGGCCTCCTCAGGTGATGGGGACACCGAAGCGCTCCCGGTCGGCGGCCTCGAGCGTTCCGGACTCGAAGTAGTTCTTCGTCCAGCGGCCGTCCGGGCAGAGCGTGTTCGGCGGCCGCCCCGGACAGGGGTCGTCGGCGCGCTGCTCGGTGTTCTTGGAGTCGAAGACCCACCGGTACCTGTAGTGGTCATAGAGGCGCATGGCCTCGACCCCGTAGCAGTCCGCGACGTCGGTGTCGCCGCGGACAACGAGGAAGTTCTCGTCGTTCGACCCCGACGCGGCGGCCGAGAGGTTGTGCGAACCGGAGATCACGACCGGGTCGTCGGAGGTGAAGTTGACGACGACGAGCTTCGTGTGGATGAGGATGCCGCTGGGCTGCCTCGTCTTCTCCGCCAGATAGCCGTCCAGTCCCTCCTTGAGGTATGCGGTGGCGACGAAGTCGGCGGTCCGATCGCGGTGATAGCCGGTGATCTCGCTGGGCTTGTTCTGAAGGCCGATCCGCAGCACGTCGTCGTGGGGCTCGCCGAGGAGCGCCTTCTCGATCCGGTCGTTGAGGTCGAACGCGGTGCAGAAGAGGACGTCGCTCTTCGCCTGATCGATGGTCGCAACGAACGCGTCGAGGTCCTTCTCGCCCGAGCGCGGCGAGAACCCCGCCACGATCGGATCGTCGGGCAGCGGGTCGTTGTCGTCGATCCACTTCTTCGTCTCGGGGACGGTCGCGCCGCCGAACAGCACCTCGAAGAGCGTCAGGTACCTGCCCGCGAGCTCGGCGCTCTCCGCAACGTGGACGACGTTCGCCTGGAGGTAGACGCCGCTCCTGGTCCAGTTGGTCGAGCCGCACAGCACCGAAACCGGGTCGCGCTTGTCCGCCCGCACGCGGCTCAGGACCGCGAACTTGTCGTGGAAGATGTTCGAGGTGACGCGCGGCCGCATGCGGTCGGCCGGCCATCCGGCGAGGTTCTTCTCGTTTTCGGCGGTCTGCGTGTCACCGGGCGCGGCGTGGAAGACGATCCGCACGTCGGCGCCCCGGTCGAGCGCCGCCTTGACCGAGTCGATGATCGCCGGGAGCTCGTACTCGTAGATCGCGATGTCGAGCGCCCAGGTCGCGTCGGCGGCGCGGGCGATGAAGCCGTTGATCTGCTCGAGCACGCCGCGCGAGAGCCAGGCGAGTGCCTCGGACGGGAGCTCCTGCGGCTTGCCCTCCTTCTTCGCCTCCGCGAGCTCGGCGTCGACGTCCGGGAACTTGCGCGAGAACGCCTGGCTGGCGGCGGCGGCGCGGTTGAAGAGGACCCGGTGCTCCCCGCGGCGAACGCTCTCGGTCCTCACCTCGATCGTGGGCCCGGCCTCGATCTTGGGGTCCGCCGGAGTCCCGCGCACCGGGTGGACCTCGTACTTGTAGGTGGTGTCGGGGTAGACGCGGTAGTCGGACCACCGGAACTTCTGAATCGGCGCCTGCTCGGTCGACAGCGGCTCGCCCGGTTTGTGCTCGACTCCGGGAAAGCTGATCATCCCGTTCAGCCACTCGGCCGGCTTGTCGCCGCCCGCGCGGTGAATCGCGAAGCCGAGCAGGTCCTCGCGGGCATCCGCCGGGACGTTCATCGCCAGCAGAACGCCGGTGGTGCCCGCGAAGGCCCTCACCGAGACCTTGTTCGCTTCAGCCGTCGCCCGCACTTAGCCCCCCGCGGGCCTACGGAACAAGGTTCACCGTGTAGTCGTCGTGGCTATCGATGTCCAGGAGGCGAAAGCCGACCTGGAAGGCGCCGGTGCTGCTCGTCCACTCACACCAGTCGAAGGCCTGGCTCGGGACCATGCGCTTGTACGGGCCGGCCCAGTGGGCTCCGTTCTGCGCCTGCGCGTAGAAGCACCAGTAGCGATTGACCTCGTCCAGATCCGCGCCGGAGGCGATCTTGCTCTGGCCCGGGACGAGGCTCCACCAGCCCTTCTTCGACCAGTTCCCTCCGTCCGGACAGTTGGGCGTGTACCACATGATCGCCACCCAGAGCTTGCTCGGGTAGCTGCTCGTGAATTTGAGCATCGTCGCCTCCTAGTCCTCGGCTTCGCGTTCGCGGCGAGGCAGCTCTGTCGGACCGCGGCCCCGGGTCTTGAACGCCCGGTCGTGGATCCTCAGCTCATCCGCCTCGAGGTCCCGAACGCCGGGCCTGTGGGCTTCCACTCCCGCGCTCCGCTGACCGGACTCCTGGTGCGTCTTGCCGAAGCCGCCGGTCTCGTGAACGCGGAGCGTGAACTCATCCGATTTCTTCGCAGCCGGTTTCTTCGCCATGGCTCGTCCCCTTTCGGTTGTCTTTCAGCGGTCCGTCGGGATCGCGATCTCGCCGTCCTCCTTCATCAGACGGTCGAGCACGTCGTCCGGCATCCAGACGCGCTCCGGATAGCCGTCCCCCCACGAGTTGAGGACCGGCACCGCGCCGAGCTGGTCGGCGCGCGCATTGCCGAGCACGCCGTGGACCTCGTCGACGCTCTGGGCCCAGCGAAACGCGGTGATCCCCTTGTTGACGTCGGATGTGTAGCCGGCTCGCTCGGTGGCGTCGTCGTCGGTGTCGTCCTCGCTCCACACGACGTGGCCCTTGTTCTGCAGCACGTCGCCGGCGGCCCGCACGGTCGTCCCGTTGTCGTCCCCCGGCTGGGTCTCGGGCCACTGGTCGGCCTCCTTCGCCCGATCCCAGAGCCACCTGGCCGCGTACTCGTCCTTGTTGAGCAGCGACATGCAGCGCGACCAGCCGAACCCGACGCATGCGCCCTCGTGACCCTGGTTGTAGAACTCCCGCCAGCCGGGCTGGTCCGTCATCTCGCCGCCTGGCTCGAGGCAGACGCAGTGGCCGCCGCGGATCTTGGTGAGCGAGGCCGCACCCCCGCGCGCGATGAACGTCTCGCCCGAGTCGGCGTCCTCCGCGGGGTTGTCGAACTCCGTGTACCAGTTCACTCCGAGGACCACGGGCGACTGGGTCGGGCGTTCCTCCGCCGGGAGCGCAGTGAGCGCGTACTTCTCCACGTGCTCCCAGTCGTCAGGGATGAATCGACCCAGCCTCGGATCCTCGGGATCGTGGTCGATCGGGCGGTAGCGCATAGGCGCCTCCTTGCCTCGCGCGGGCGCACCTCCCCCGGGCGCCCGCTGTGCCTCCTAGTACCGCCGATCCTCTCTCTCGATCGGGCCCGCGTCAAGGGTCAATTCCGGTGACCGGGGGTGGTGATGCGTGGGAGCGCCGTAAGCGCCCTTACACGGTGGCCGAATGTTCGAATTTCCCAACTCGTCAGCGCTGGGAGTCGCCGGCCGCGGCTCGCGCCTCCTCGAGCGCGTCGAACTGCTGCACGAACACGATCCGCCCATCGCGTATCTCGTGGAGCGTCGTGAGCTCGATCTCGGCCCGGGCTCCGCTGCCGCTGCCGATGCCCCACTGCCTGCTCGGGACGAGGACGAAGTCGCCAGCGTCGATGTAGTCGAGGTTCTCGACCTGATACTCGCTGAAGGGCTCCATCCATTCGGTCAGGTAGCTGATGAGGCCGTCCCAGCCGCTGTAGTGCTCTCCGACGCCGCTGCCGAAGCCCGATGCGAGCGTCCTCAGCTCCACGTCGGGCGCAAAGCGAGCCCCAAACACCTCACGCATCCCGTCGGCGCCAAAGTCGAGCTGGGCCACGTTGATCCCCTCGAACGGCCCCCAGACCGCACGCACGAGCTGGACGTTCTCCTCCGACATCGCCTACCTCCGCTCCTCGATCGCCTCGAGTGCCTCCTCCTCCGTGGAGCAGTTGCGCCACCAGACGCATTTGCCATCTCGCCATTGGAGCGGCTGCCAGATGGGGTCGATCAACGGGGTCGAGCTGCCGGCGCCGTGTCCGCCGCCGCGAAGGTGAGCCAGCGTCACGTCGCCGAGGTCGCGCAGCTCGTCGATCTCGACCTCGTAGTCGGGGAAGGTGCCGAGAATCGCGTCCCACCAACGGCGCAGCCCCTTGTGCCCGGTGAACGCGCCCTCCATGACCACCAGGCGCGACTCCACCTCGATCTCGTCGTCGGTCAGGCCCATGAAGGCCGGCCAGTCGCGCTGGTTGAAGGCGTCAGCCATGGCCCGAGCGAGCTCGGTGTTCTCCGCGGACATCCCCGCCCAGTATCTCCCCGCGTGTGCCCGGAAGCAAACCGGGGCGTCTCGGGTCAGCCGACCGCGCTTGCGTCGGACCTCAGGCGCCGGCGCAGGATCTTCCCCGTCGAATTTCGCGGGATCTCCTCGACGAAGACGATCTCCCGCGGGACCTTGAACCGCGCCAGGTTCGTCTTGACGTGGCCCTTGAGGTCGTCCTCGGTGACCTCGGCGTCCTTCTGCACCACCACGTACGCCATCAGCCGCTGGCCGAACTGCTCGTCCTCCACGCCCAGCACGGCCACGTCGGCTACGTCCGGATGGCGAGCCAGGGTCTCCTCGACCTCCCCGGGGAAGACGTTCTCGCCGCCGCTTACGATCATGTCGTCCTCGCGGCCGTCGATGAACAGGTGGCCCTCCTCGTCGAAGTGGCCGAGGTCGCCGGTGCTCATCATTCCCGCGAGGGTGTCCTTGCTCCCGCCGCCGGAGTAGCCCTCGAACACCATCCCCCCGCCCATGAAGATGCGGCCGGTCGTGCCGGTTGGGACGTCGGCGCCCGCATCATCGAGGAGCCGGACGATCGAGCCCCGAAGCGGGCGGCCGACCGTCCCCGGCGCCGCGCGCAGGTCCTCCGGGGTCGCGATCGTCCCGAAGCCCGTCTCGGTGGTGCCGTAGATGTTGTAGACGATGTCACCGAAGGCGTCCGTGAGCGCGGCGGCGAGGTCGGGTCCGAGCGGCGCGGCGGCCGAGATCACGACGCGAAGCGACGAGGTGTCGTAGCGGTGGCGGACCTCGGGCGGGAGCTCGACGATCCGCTGCAGCATCACGGGGACGGCGATCAGCGTCGTGACACTGCGCTCGTCGATCGCGCGAAGGGCCTCCTCGGGATCGAAGCGCCGCCGCACGACCGCGGTCGCGCCGAGGAACATCGCCAGCCCGAGATAGGTGAGCCCGAAGCCGTGAAAGAACGGCGGCCCGATCAGGATCCGCTCCCGGGCCTGCACCGGCACGCGGGCTAGGAAGGTGGTCATCGGCCCGACGAGCGAGAACACCGAGAGCGAGCGCGGCGCCCCCTTCGGGGTCCCCGTCGTGCCCGAGGTCAGGATGACCAGCCGCCCCTGGGCGCGGGTGGCGAGGTCACGCGCGGTCGCCCACTCGTAGGCATCGATCAAGCCGTCGGCAGTGGGCTCGGATCGCCGCCCCTCCCCCCAGGCGAGCGTGCGCGGGCCCTCGAAGCCGGCCTCGTCGAAGACCGCGCCGAACTCCTCGTCGAAGATCGCCGCGCTCGCCTCCTCGCGCTCCAGCACCGCGGCGAGCTGCGGGCCGGCGAAGTCGGTGTTCAGGAGCAGGACGTCGGCGCCGAGGCGCGAGCCGGCGAGCAGCCCCTCCACGAAGCCGCGGTGGTTGCGGCACATCAGGGCCAACCGGTCCCCGGCGGTCACGCCGAGCCGGTCGTGGAGGCCGGCGGCGAGAGCGCGACCCCGGCAGTCGAGCTCCGAGTAGGTGAGCTCTCCGAGCTCGTCGACGATCGCCGGCTGGTCGGGCCAGCGGGCGGCCGACGCGGCGCCCAGCGCCGCCGGGCCCATCCCGTGGCGAAGCGGCGCCCTCATCATCCGCACGACGCGATCGGGGCGGGCGGGCTGGAGCATGCCGCTGCGCGCCATCGCCTCCACCGCCCGGGGCGCCAGCCCGGCGAGCGCGGCGGCCCCGCGGAGCGCAGCGCTGGCGCCGGGACTCTCGGCATCCTCGAGCTCCGCGCCGGGTTCCCGGGTCGGCCTGACGCTCGCCGGCGTATCCGTCGTCAGGTTGTAGACGATCGACGTCGCCCGCTCCCATGGCCCGCGGGCGGCCTGGAGCGCCGGCGCCGTGGCGCCCACCCACCACGGCTCGATCTCGCGGGGACGGTCGACGATCGCGCGGCAGACCAGGCCGGCCGCCTGCTCTGGAGTGAGCCCGGGCATGTTGCGTAAGGTCGGGGTGGGATCGCTCATCCGGGTGTGGACGAGCGACATGTAGATCGAGGTGCAGCTGATCCCATCGTGGCGCACCTCAGGCGCCAGGCTTCGCAGCCACACGTCGAAGGCGGCCTTGGAGGACAGGTAGGCCGACCAGCGTGGAGTGGGCGGCATCCGAATGCCGAGGGTGGACACGTTGACGATGTGGCCCTCGCCGCGCTCGCGCATGGAGGGCAGGAGCGCCAGCACGAGGCGAACGGGCCCCAGGTAGTTGACGTCGATCGTCCGCCGAAAGTCGTGGAAGCGCTCGTAGGAGAGGTCGATCGAGCGCCGGATCGACTTGCCGGCGTTGCTGACGAGCACGTCGACGCGGCCGTTCGCCGCCAGCACGTCGGCGCCGAGCGCCTCGACGGCATCGGGGTCCGAGAGGTCGCAGGGGTGCACGCGGGCCGTTCCTCCCTCCTCCTCGATGCGCCCGGCGACCTCCTCGAGCCGCTCGCGCGAGCGGGCGACCAGCAGGACCGTCGCGCCGGCCCCTCCCAGCCGCAGCGCCGACGCCTCGCCGATCCCGTAGGACGCGCCGGTGACCAGGACAACCTTCCCCTCCACCGCCTTGCGCAGGCGTCCATCGTCGGGATCGCCCCCGGGATTGAGGAAGACGCGTGTCAGCGCGCGTGAGGCAAGCCGGATCGGGAGCGGACCGCGTCGGCCGCCTTGCTCGTCCGCGTGCTGCTCTTTCCCTTCGTATTCGGTCACGCTGAAGAAACCCTAGGCGTCACACGCCGCGGCGTCATCAGCAGTTTGCCGCGATCGAATGCGGAGCCTGTGATGGGTGAACCCAGCCTCGGACATGGCCGTACACCGGGGCGGAGACGATGTCGACCGCAGGCGCGACAGCTGGCGGATCGGTACCGACCCCGGCGGGGCGCTACGCGCTCCCAGTCGGGCTCGGCCTCGGCGTGGCGGCGGCGCTCTACGTGATCGGTACCCAGGCCGCGCCTCACGTCACCCCGGCTGACTACGAGCGCTCGCTGACCAACGTCGTCCCGCTCAAGTCCTGGCTTGCGACGGCGCTCCTCGCGCTGGCCGCGGCGCAGGCCGGACTGGCGCTGTGGATCTACGGGAAGCTGCCACGGCTCTCCGCCGCGGATCGCCCGGTAACGCGGATCCACCGCGGCGTCGGGGTCCTCGCCGTCGCCCTGAGCATCCCGATCGCGCTGCACTGCGTGATCACCTACGGCGTCCACACCAACCTGAGCGCCCGCGTCGCGATCCACTCGCTCGCCGGCTGCTTCCTCTACGGCGCGATCGTCGCGAAGCTCCTGGTGATCCGGCTCGGGCGCTACCCGCGGTGGGTGCTCCCCGTCGCGGGCGGGACGGTCGTCACCCTGGTGGCGGTGCTCTGGTACACGGCCGCGCTCTGGTACTTCAACGGCTATAGCCTGCCGATTCTCTGAGGGTCAGATAGCGAACGACCTGGATCGCCGTCCGGATGTAAGGTCGCGTTGATCAGCTGCAGTCCGACGCGGAGCCGGACTGCCAACCAAAGGAGGAGAGCGACATGAAGAAGCTCTCGATTGCCCTCGTCGTGGCACTGCTCTGCGGTGCGGTGGCGATGGCTAGCACTGCCGGTGCCCGCGGCAAGGCGTCGACCACCGTGACCATCAAGTTCAACGGCGACGGATTCCAGGGCAAGGTCAAGAGCTCGAAGGCCAAGTGCGTGAAGAACCGCACGGTCAAGGTCTACAAGCAGAAGGGCAACTCGCAGGACCCGAGCACCGACAAGAAGATGTTCAAGGAGACCACCGACAACGAAGGCAGCTGGGACACCGGTAACTCCGGGCAGACGCACGGCAAGTTCTACGCCTTGGCGAAGGGGACCACCAGCTGCAAGAAGGGGATCAGCAAGACCATCAAGGTCTAGCCCTTGACGGTGTGGATCGCGGCGGGGGCTGCCCCGCCGCGAGCCACTCGTCTACGCGATCTGGTGAAGGAGGGCCTGCTCAGCGACCGTCCGGCGTGGTCGCGTCCTTGAAGTAGTCGTAGTTCGGCGGCCGGCCGTCGGGGCCCATCGTCGGGCAGCCCGCCCGCATGTCGTCGCAGGTCACCTGGCCCTGACCAGGAACCCCGAAGTCGTATCGCGAGCGGTAGTAGAAGGAGTACATGTTCGGGTCGCCGTTCGGGTCGACCGCTCCCTCCTCGGAGTCGTTGCGCCAGCGGTTGGTCAGCAGGCGGCGGTCCGCGTTCTGCTTGCAGCGGGCGTCGCCCTGGCACTTGACGTAGCGGTCGAACCAGGCGGTCGAGTACCAGGCGACCATGTCCATCCCGCGCAGGGTGGCGGTCCCGAACGGGTACGCCGCCGTGTTGCCCGGCAGGAACGAGAACTCGTAGTGCGTGCCGCCGCGGATGATCGACTCCATCGAGTCGACGCCCGCCTTCTTGTAAGCGAGGAAGCCCTGGTTCTTGGCCTGCGGGTCCGGGTCCGAGGTGTACGGCTGAGGCACCAGGAAGTAGTCGGCCGACATGCCCATGGCCGGCTTCGTGATCGGCGGGTTGTCGGGCCGCGGCGAGGAGCCCGACGGGCAGGCCGGGTGGCTGCTCGGGGCGCTCAGGTTGTCCCAGGCGACGGTCGCGTCAACGCGCGGGTCGATCTGGCCGATGTAGGAGACGGCGGCGGCACCCAGCGAGTGGCCGGCGATTCCCACCCGCGAGCGATCGAGCATCTTCCAGAACGGGTTGTAAGGGGCGTCGAAGCCCTCTCTCACCCGCCGCTTCTGCTTGCCCGCGTGGCTGGTGCCGACGCCGTTGTTGGCGTTGCCGCAGCTCTTCTGCGGCAGGTACGGGTTCTTGGGGTTCGAGAAGAAGAAGTTGAGCGCGTCCTCGGTGCCGTCATAGAAGGGCTGGCCGGCCTGCGCGGGCACTCCCTCCTGCCTATCCGGGCCGGCGCCGAACGTGTCCGAGCGGCCCTGGCCCTGCACGTCGTAGGTGAGGACGACGTAGCCGTGCTTGGCGAGCGTCGCCGCCAGCCCCCAGTACAGCGTCTCGGGCGCCTGCACCGAGCCGGTCGTGATGACGATGCCCGGCCGCTGCGCCGGGCCCTTGCGCGTCGCCCACACCGTGCCCGAGAGCGTCGCGCCGTCGCGCGCAGTGAACAGCACCGGGTGCTTGAGGCCGTAGCCCTTCTTCTGCCAGTCGTAGAAGCGGACGTCGCCCGCGCACTCGTTCTTGCGATGTGAGCAGATGTTGGCCGCGAAGTTCCGCCCCGGGTCGTTGGCGATGATCTTCGGGTACTGGACCGCATCCTTGGCGTTCTGCTCCTGGAGCTCGGTCTGGAACTCGGGCGTCGCCGTGATGTAGCGCTCGCGCTCGGTGATCTTGGAGAAGTTCTGCGCCTCCTTCGCGGCGTCAAAGGCGTACGCGACCTGTGCCGCGGCGAGCATCGCCACGCCGGTCGCGATGAGTACCCATCCCCTGAACATCCGCACGGCCGCTGACGGTAGAGAACGAGTTCAAGGCGTGCGCCGGTTCGCGGCGAGCCGCGCGTCACCCAGGCCGCAGCTCGGGTGACGCGCGGCGGTCAGCGGATGTCAGGACGGGATGAAGACCGCGGTCAGTCCCGCGTAGAAGAACTCCTCTGTGTCGGTTCCGCTCGCCATGATTCCGTTCATGAAGTAGGTGTGGGATCCCTGGCTGACCGAAAACACCCTCGACACCGGGAGCGTCAGGTTCGCGCCCGAGAACGCGGGGTAACTGCCTGGGATCGTGTCGGAGGTCGCGAAGCCGAACTGGCTGGTGTTGCAGTCGGTCGCTGAGGTGCCGATGAAGACCTGCATCGTGTCCACCGTCGTGGCCGTGTGGCCCGTGAATAGCCACGCGTTCGCATAGACGGCCACCGTCCCCGAGCTCGGCGCGTCGATGGTCACCTCGGCGCCGGCGTAATGGGTGCAGGAGGTCCCGATAACCGTCGTCGCCGACGTCTGGCCGCTGCTCATCAGAGGCTTCGTGGCGAGCGTCGGATTGGGATAGGTGCCGGTCAGGTCGCCGCCGGCCGTGCCGGTCGGGGGCCCGCCGGGAGTCGCGTCCCCGGGCATCGCCTGGCTGGAGCCATTGCCGAGGGTCCGCAACGACGGCGTGCTCGCGCTGCCGTCCTTGTTCGCGGCCGCGACGTTGGCGTCTGTGACGACGCCGGTCCCGAGCGAGGGGTTCGGGAAGCTGCCGGAGAGATCTCCCCCGGCCGTACCGCCCGGAGTGCCGCCGTTGGTGGCTGCGCAATTGACGTCGCCGCCCTGAGCGAGGAGAACGATCCACCAAGGCGGAGGCCAATTCAGACCGAAGAAGACCACCCCCGGCGACCGTACCTGAGGTGGGCGGTAGAGCCTGGCCAATCCAAGACCTGAAGCCTGCTTCTGCTTTTCGCGCAAAGCAGCAGTGCGGGGGCAATCCCGCAGCCCGGCGGCTTCCAGGCTCAGCGAACCACCGCCATGCCGTGAACCAGGCATGGCGGGGTGTTGTAGCCGTAGGTCAGCGTGACCACGTTGCCGTTCGGCGCGCTGTAGACGGCAGTGCCTCCGCCGAAGGGGCTGTTGCTGCTCACGTTAGGAGTGAGGTCGAAGCTATCGGAGGTCAGGAAGTCCCCATCGGCGTTAGCGAGGCTTTGTCCGTTGAGGGAGTCGCCCGTCCTATACGTGAGCGTGATCGCGGCGTGGTTGACGAGCGTCTTCGCCGTGAGCGTGGGCATGTTGTCGGGTGCGTCTGGGAAGCACCGATAGACGACCCGCAACCCGCCGAGCGAAAGAACCTGAATCGGAAGTGTCGGGGCGTTGTTCGTCGTATGGAACTTCGCAACCGCGCCGAGCTTCGACGCCGTGACAGCGCCGTTGGCGAGGTCAGTCCCATTTACGGAGCCGGGAATGATGTTCGAGTGATCGCCGCTCGGCGGCTTGTGGCCGGAGATCGTCCCCGGGCCGACCTGGCCGTTGGAGGAGATCACGTATGACGCGAGCGCCGTCCCGCCTCCCAGCACGACGAACGCGAGGATTGTGACCATCACATTCGCGTAGGTCAGTCGCGACCGAATCCGTCGACGCATGGCAGATCGACTATACGACTTCGAAAGCGCCATTCCCACAAGGCCAGGGTTCTTGTTCTAGTGCTGCTTTCGAGTGAAAGCAGAAGTGATTGGTGCATTCCCCCTGAAATCCGATACGTGGCCCGATGTGACCCCCGCGGTGGGCCGAGCCCCGATCGGCGCGATACTTGCGCTGTGTCGGAGGAGAACGTGAAGTTCGTGCTCGAGAGGTACGAGCGGTTCAACGCGGGCGAGCGGGCGCCAGATCTCGGATACTGGCACGCCGAGGGCGAGTATCACGCGGCCCGCGAGGACCCGGACTCGGCGGTCCATCGCGGAATCGAAGCCGTCACCCGGCAGTTCGAGAGCTGGTTCACCGCCTACCCGGATCTCAAGGTGGAGCCGGTCGAGGCCGAGGCGAGCGGCGACGTGGTCTTCCTCTGGGTGCGCTTCAGCGGCCATGGGGCGGCCAGCGGGGCGCCGATGGAGATGGAGCTGGCCCACGTCATCACGCTTCGCGACGGCAGGGTTCTTCGTACCGTCGAGTACTTCGACCGGACGGAGGCGCGGGAGGCCGCGGGGCTGCCCGCGGATTGACCGAAGCTCGGGGGACGGGCTACTCGCAGCCGATCCCGTCACCGTCGCTGTCGAGGTTGAAGTGGTCGGTGCCCACGACCCTCACCGGGCCGACGAACTTCGGCCCGTCGCCCCCGCCGCCGGCGCAGTCGTAGTCCGAGGCGTTCGGATCGAGACAGGCGCCCTTGTAGTTGGGGTCGCAGTTGCTGCCAGAGGTCTTCGGCGAGGGCGTGGACTGCTTTGCGGGAGTGGGCGCCGCCGTGACGCCGCCGTAGCCGACGCAGCGGGCGCCGGAGTTCGTCCGGCAGGTGGCAAGCGCGTTGTCTGACAGGGACGATGCCGGGCTGCCGCCGAACTGCGGCCCGCTTCGCTGGAGAGGGCCGCCGGCCGCGGCGAAGCCGAAGACCGGGTGGATCTCGGCCCAGCCGTGCTCGGTGTCGTCGACGTACGCGCCGATGATCGTCACGCGCTGACCGATGCCCGGCTGCGTCAGGTGGCCGTGGTCGCGCGGCATGAACTCGACCACGAGGTTGCCGGACTGCTCCGCATAGTTGTTCTGCATCAGCATCGAGCGGTAGGGCCTGTCGAGGCCGATGCCCAGGTGGACGTCGCCGTCCTCCTCACTCCTCACCGTGCGGACAACGCCCGTGGCCCTGCGGCAGGGATCGCGGACCTGCAGGCGCTCGGGGTGGTAGACGCCTGCAAGCGTCCGCTGCCGCGGGGGGCACAGCGAGGCGAGGGCGGGCGTGGGTGCCGGCTTCGGCGCCGCGGCCGGGTGGTGGGCCTTCTTGTGGCGCGGCGGGTGATGAGGTGCTTGGGCCGGGCCGATCCCGTGCCGCTTCGAGGCGTGTACGTGCCCGGATCCTCCGCCCCCGCCGCCGGAGTCGCTTCCGCATCCCCAAACTCCCATGGTGGCGACCGCCACGAGGGTCGCGAGCAGCCATCTCGGGGTTGGCGGGTGCATGGCGGCGAGATCGTTACGCATGCGGACGAGGGTCGCGATCCTGGCGCTGGCAATCGCGGCGGTGGGAGCGGCCATCGTCGAGGTCGCAGGCGGGCCAACGAGCGATCCCGTGGCGACTCGGCCCAGGCCCGCGCGCGACTTCGATCCGGCGACGGCGCGGCCGCCCTGGAATCGGCGCTGCCGGATCGCGATCGCCGCCTATGAGGACGGCTCGGCCTCCCTCTACTGCGGCGCGCGGCGGCGAAGCTTCGCGCGGGTCGACGCCGAGTCGGGGCGAATCAGGATGAGACGGCCGTGGCGGCGGTACGGTGGTTCCTCCGGGGACGAGAAACGGGTAGAAGACTGGCCATGGCCTCCACAGTCCAGCTCGGCGACAGGCAGCTCACGCGCATCGGCCTCGGCACCAACCGGCTGACCAACGCGCCCGAGAACCGCGAGTTCCTGGCGGCGGCGGTCGCCGAGACGGCCCTCAACCACATCGACACGGCCCACCTCTACACGGCCGGCGAGAGCGAGCAGACGATCGGGGCCGCCCTCTCCCCCTTCCCCGACGACCTCCTCGTCGCCACCAAGGGCGGCTACGACGAGGGCGGCGGCATCCAGGGCTTCCGAGCGGAGCTCGAGGAGAGCTTCGAGAGCCTGCGGACCGAGGTGATCGACCTCTACTACCAGCACCGCGTCCACCCGGACCTGACCCTCGAGGACGCGATGGCGGTCCTGAACGAGTACCGCGAGGCCGGGCGGATCAGGCACATCGGGATCTCGGCGGTGACGATCGACGAGATCGAGCGCGCGCGCTCGGTCGCGCCGGTCGCCGTGGTCCAGAATGAGTACAGCCTCGTCTCGCGGGCCCACGACGACGAGGTCGACCACTGCGCCGCAGAGGGGATCGTGTTCGTCCCCTACTTCCCGCTGCGGGGCGAGGACCCGCCGGCGGTCGCCGAGGTCGCCGAGGCACACGGCGCGACGCCGAGCCAGATCCGCCTCGCGTGGCTCATGAGGCGCTCGCCGACGATCGTGACGATCCCCGGCACGCTCTCGCTCGAGCACATGAAGGAGAACCTCGCCGCACTCGAGATCGAGCTCACCGAGGCGGAGTTCGAGCTCTTGAGCGGCTAGTTCCTCAGGCGCTGAAACCCCGCGAACGGGATGTTGGCGCCGAACTCGTGGCCCCCGAAGGCGCCGGGGCCCCACAGCGAGTGTGTCCGGAAGGGCTTACGTTGCCCGTACCCCGGCTACCCAGACACGAATCGGAGGACCCATGTGGATCAAGGCGCTGAGGATTCCGGCCACCCCCCGGATCACCTTTCCCGATGTGGCCCTGGCGCTGTGGGCGGCGCTCTGGATCGCACTAGCCGTGGCCGTCGTCCAGAGCACGCGTGACGTCGCCAAGCTCGGGGGGACCGTCTCGCAGACGGGCGCGGCGGTGAGCCAGGTGGGCGGGGTCATGAATTCCATCCCGCTGGTGCCGAGCGACGTGAGCGGTGCCTCGGAAAGCGTCCAGCAGGCCGGGGCGAGCGCGGAGGTCAGTGGCAATGAAGGCGGGGACGCGGCCAACCGGCTTGGCATCTACCTCGGGATCGCGATCGCGTTCATCCCGTCGGCTCCCCTCATTGGCCTCTACCTCCCGATCAGATTCAGCCGAATTCGAGAGGCGCGGTTCGCTCGACGGTCGCTGGTGACGTTCGGCCACGATTCGAGATTCCAGGAGTTCCTGGCCCGGCGGGCCGTCGAGAACCTGCCATACGAGGAGATCATGGCCGTGAGCGAGCAGCCATGGGAGGACATGAAGCAGGGACGCCTCCGAGCCCTCGCCGAGGCCGAGCTCGCCCGGCTCGAGATCCAGCAACCCCTGCCACGGACTCGCTCGGATCCAACGTGAGCGCGGGCGGCGAACAGCGTCCCGATCCCGGGGCGGCGCTACCGATCCGGCCCGTCCCCCGGAGCCTTGCGCGGCTGATCGTCCGCCTGCGCTTTCCGATCGTCGTCGCGTGGATAGCGGCAGCCGTCTTCATGACGATGAACTTGCCGGGGCTCGGCGATGCCGGAGGAGGCGGGCTCGGCGGGGTTGTGCCGAAGGATTCCGAGGCGTTACGTGCCGAACAGGCCGCGCTACAGCGGTTCAGCTTTCCGCTGAGCAGCCGCACAATGGTGATCGAGCGCGATCCTGCCGGCCTCTCGAAGGGGGCGCAGGCGAGGATCGTGCGCCGGGACCTGCGAGCGACTCGTCGCCACGTGTCGCCGTTCAGCCACCTCCTCGGAGCGCTCCCGGTCCCGAACACCCTCCCGCTGCTGCCGTTCGGCACCGAGCACGGGACGGCCGTCCTCACGTATCTGTTCACCTCCCCCAAACTCGGACTGACCAAGAGCACGGTCCTGGCCGAGCATCTGGCTTCACACCGCAGGGCCGTGGGACCGGCTCCGGAAGTGGAGGCCACCGGCACGATCCCCGCGCAGATCGAGCAGGGGAACGTCATCTCGCACAACCTCATCTGGCTCGACCTCGCAACCGTGCTGATCGTGCTCGTCGTCGTCGGGCTGCACTTCCGGGCGCTCGCCCCCCCACTCGTCTCCCTGGCAGCCGTGGCGGTCGCGCTCCTGGTGTCGGACCGCGTGGTGGTCTGGGTTGCGGCGCATGCCGGACTTGAGGTTTCGAGCGACATTACGCCGGTGATGACGGTGCTGCTCTTCGGCGTCCTGACCGACTACTCGATCTTCTTCATGACTCGGTTCCGCGCCATGCTCGAGGAAGAGGGCATGGAGGCCGTGCCGGCCGCGCGTCGCTGCGTGGGCGAGTTGCTGCCGGTCATCTCGACCGCGGGCCTGGTGATCGCCCTCGCGACGGGCTCGCTCTATTTCGCCCAGCTCGGGTTCCTGCGCGGGCTTGGGCCCGGCCTGGCCGTCCCCGTTCTCGTCGCCACGTTGGTAGCGGCGACATTCGTGCCCGCCGTGCTCGCAATCGCAGGCAAAGCGATGCTGTGGCCCCAGCGGGCCGCGGCACGAGATGCGCCCGCGAAGCACACCCTCGGGATCGGAGGACGCGCGGTCCGATTGGCCGTGAGGCATCCGGTCATCGTCGCCGCCGTCTGCGGCGCTCTGCTCCTCGGGGCGGCAAGCGGACTGACGGAGATTCGCACCGCGAATTCGCAGATGACGAATCTGCCCGCGAGCTCTTCCGTTAACCGCGGCTACGTCCTGGCGAGCCAGGCATTTACCCCGGGAATCGTCGCGCCGACGACGGTCGTCCTCGAGCGGCGCGGAATCGGCGACGACCGCCCGGCTTTGGTCAAGCTCCAGCGGCTCCTGTCCAACCAGGCTGCCGTGGCGGGCGTGATCGGGCCCGGGGACAACCCGCTCCGGAAGCCGTTGGGAGTGATGGTCGCGACCAATGGCGACGCCGCCCGCTTTCTCGTCGTCTTCAAGACGGATCCACTCGGAGCGCGAGCGATCAGCGCGGTCGAGTCGATGCGCTCGCGAATGCCCGATCTACTAGCCGAGGCGGGGGTCGGCGACGCCCAAGTATTGATCGGCGGCGACTCCGCGCTCTCCGCGGACACCGCGGATGCCACTCACTCGGACCTGCTTCGGGTGACACCGATCGCGCTTGCGGTGATCTTCTGCATGCTCGCGCTCCTGCTTCGCGCTCTGGTGGCCCCGGCCTACCTGCTCATCGCGAGCTTGCTTGGTCTGCTCGCCGCGCTCGGGTTGACGACCTACTTCTTCCAGAGCGTCCTCGGATACTCCGGAATCTCACTCCTGATGCCTCTGACCATCGCCGTTCTGCTGCTATCGCTGGGCTCCGACTACAACGTCTTCCTCGCCGCGCGAGTCTGGCACGAGGCCAGGGTGCGCCCGCTTCGTGAGGCCATCGAGGTGGCGGGCGGCCGCTCCACCCGGGCGATCACGGTCGCCGGCGTCGTCCTCGCGGGGACGTTCGGGGCCGTCGCCTTGATCCCGCTGGCCTCGTTTCGCGAGCTTGCCTTCGGGATGGCGGTAGGCCTGTTGATCGACGCGTTTATCGTGCGTGCGCTGCTGGTTCCGGCGCTGATCAGCATGGTCGGACCGACCAGCGGCTGGCCGGGCAAGCGACCGGGCGCCGGGACGGGCGATGCCGCCGGCCGTCGCCAGGTGACCGAGGTCGCCCGGCACCGATAGGCTCGCCAGACGACGAGTTCGAGCAGCTGAGCGGCTAGGCGGTCTGCGGCAGGCCGCCCGCGGCGACGGCGGTGACGGGCACGCCCAGCGCGGCGATCCGGCGCGCCAGGTCGAGGCGCAGCCAGCGCAGGAAGCGGCTCGACTGCGTCGCGAGGATCACCTCGTCGTAGGCGCCGAAGTTGAGCGCGTCCCACACTGCCGCGAACGAGTCGTGGCCGCCGACCACGCCGATCACCGGGGCGCCCGCGGCCATGCTCATCATGGGTATCGCCGCGTCGAGGGCCGCCTCGGCCTCCCCGCTGCCGTAGTCCTCAGGGTCTACGACGCGGTGGAGGCCATGGGCGACTGCCGGAATGAGAAGCGTGAAGTCGGCCGGCGACTGGATTGCGCGGCGGGCGACGGTGGAGAGCAGGGATCGGTCGAGGACGGAGTCATTGGCGACGACGAGGATGCGGGTGGGCTGGGAGGTGGAGGTCATGGTGTGCTCCTTCACGGGGTGTGCTCCGTTTGGTCGACCGGACTACTCGCCGGCAGCCTGCGGCGTTCACGGTCTGTGACCCACATCAAGCAGGAATTAGCCTGTCTTGAGATCCAGCGCCTGCGAGAGGAGGCCCGATGCACGCAGTGGTCATTCATGAGACGGGAGGCCCGGAGGTCCTGCAGTGGGAGGAGGTCGCGGATCCCGAGCCCGATGAGGGCGAGGTGCTGATCCGGGTCCACGCGGCCGGGGTCAACCCGGTCGACTGGAAGTACCGCACGGGGATGGCCGAGCGGGAGCTCCCCGCGGTGCTCGGCCACGAGGCCTCGGGGATCGTCGAGGCCTCCAGGGACGACGGCTTCGCCGAGGGCGACGAGGTGTTCGGATTCGCGGCGAGCGGCGGCTACGCCGAGCTGGCGACCTCGCCCGCGGGGTCGATCGCCCACAAGCCGGAGGCGGGCATCACCCACGAGGAGGCGTCGACGCTTCAGGTCTCCGCGCAGACCGCGTGGCAGTCGCTCTTCGACAAGGCCGGCCTGGAGCGCGGCCAGACGGCGCTGATCACCGGCGCGGCCGGCGGGGTCGGCCACTTCGCCGTCCAGTTCGCCAAGCACGCGGGCGCGCGCGTCATCGGCACCGGCTCGTCGCGCAACCACGACTTCGTGCTGAGCCTCGGCGCCGACGAGTACCTGGACTACTCGGAGCAGGACGTCGCGGACGCGGTGAGCGAGGTGGACGTCGCCTTCGACACGGTAGGAGGTGAGGTGACGGAGTCACTGGTGCCGACCGTTCGCGACGGTGGAGTGATCGTCACGATCGCCTCCGCGCCGCCCGTGGAGGCCGCGAAGGAGCGGGGCATCCGTGCCGAGCTGCATCTCACCGAGCCCAACCCGGTCGAGCTGCGTGAAATCGCCGATCTGATCGCGAAGGGCGACGTCCGGGTAGAGCTCTCCGAGGTGATCCCGATAACCGAAGTCCAGCGCGCCCATGAGCTCAACGAGTCCGGGCACACGCGCGGCAAGATCGTGCTCTCGGTCCCCTAGGCCGCGGACTCACGCGCTGAGGTTCGCGCTCACGTTGAGCAGGTAGGTCGTGCCGGCGAAGTCCTCGCCTCCGACCCCACCGATGATCGCGTCCTGGCGGGGGTTGCCGATGACGTTCCCGCCCGCCAGGGCGAATCCCTCGCCCTCGCCGGCCGTGGCGCCGTCGACCCGGAAGCCGCGCGACGACTGGGTCCCGTTGATCTTGGCCAGGTCCACGTCGGGTGGATCGGCCGTCGCCTGGCCGTAGATGCCGTAAGCGGAACCTGAGACCGCGCGTGCGCGGTTGCTCGCGAACGGCGCGCCGACGAGCGCGTCAGGGCGGCCGTCGCCGCTCAGGTCGCCGGCCGCAGCGACCGCTGTGCCGGCGCGGTCGTCGGGAGCGGCACCGTCGATCCGCATACCCCGCGCCGCCTGCCCAGTCGTGATCTGGGCGAGGTCCACGTCGGCCGCATCCGCCGCGACGCCGTAGACCACGTAGGCGGAGCCGGAGCTGACGCGGTCGTTGTTGTCCGCGAAGGGGGCGCCGACGATTGCGTCGCCGATCCCGTCGCCGTTCAGGTCGCGGCCGCCGGCCACGGACTGGCCTGCCAGGTCGGCGTCCACGGCGCCGTCGATCCGCATCCCGGCTGGCGAGCCGGCGATGCCGGCGAGGTCGAAGTCGGCCAGGTCGGCGGTCTTCTGCCCGTAGACGATGTAGGCGGAGCCGGCGGAGGTGCGGCTGCCCGGGTCGGCCTGCGGCGCGCCGATGATCGCGTCGCCGACGCCGTCGCCGTTCATGTCCGCGGTGACGGCCAGCGAGGAGCCGGCCTCGTCGCCGGCGGCGGCGCCGAGAATCAGCGCCCCTCGCGACCTCTCCGCGGTCACGATCCTGGCGAGATCGACGTCCGCCGGATCCGCTGTGTTCCGGCCGTACAGCGCGTACGCGGCGCCCGCGTCCCGCCGCCCGTTGTTGTCCCCGTGCGGAGCGCCGACCATCACGTCGGCGCGCTGGTCGAAGTTGAGGTCGTGGGCGCCGGACACCGCGGTGCCCGCCGCGTCCCCGGCTGACGCGCCGTCGACGCGCATTCCCCGAGTCGCCTGGCTCGTGGTGAGCTTCGCCAGGTCGACATTGCCCGGGTCTGCCGTGTGGCGGCCGTAGATGACGTACGCGGCGCCCGAGCCCGTGCGGCCGTGGTCGTCCGCACCGGGTGCCCCGACGATCACGTCGTCGATGCCGTCCCCGTTGACGTCCCCGGCTCCCGCAACGGACCAGCCGGCGTGGTCGTTCTTGCGGGCGCCGTCGATCCGGAAGCCGGCGGAACCGAGAGTGCCGAGATTCAAGTTCCCGCTTCGGCGCCCGCCGTAGACGACGAACGCGGAACCGGCGTCGTGTCGCGAGCTCCCGTCGGCCAGCGGGGCCCCGACGATCACGTCATCGCGGCCGTCGCCGTTGACGTCGCCCGCGCTCGAAAGGGCCGAGCCGGACTCGTCGTTGGTCGCGCCGCCCGTGATCCGTACGGAGCCCGCCGTGTGCCCCAGGTCGATGGTCGTGGCCCCGGCGGCGGCTGGGCCCGCAAGGAGCGCGGCCGCCACGACCGCTGCGATGCCGAGGCTCATCCAAGACGTCTCCACGCGCCTGGCGGTCACCGGCGTAGGTCCACGACGTAGGCGGAGCCGGACTGCGGCCCGCTGTTGTGCGCGTCGGGGGCGCCGACGAGGACGTCCGCGCGGCCGTCGTTGTTGAGGTCTCCCGCGCTCCCGGCGACCGCGGTGCCGGCCTGGTCGCTGCGGGCTGCGCCGTCGATCCGAACGCCGCGTGAGCCCTGCCGCTGGTTGATCTGCGCGAGGCTGACATCCGCCGGGTCTGCGGTTTGTCCGCCGAAGACCACGTAGGCGGAGCCCGAGTCGAAGCGACCGTTCTCGAGTCCCGGGGCGCCGACGATCACGTCGGGGCGCCCGTCGCCGTTGACGTCACGGCCGCCGCCGACCGATGTGCCGGACTCGTCCCCTATGCCTCCGCCGAGGATGCGCATCCCGCGCGCCGCCTGCGAGCCTCCGAGCTTTGCGAGGTCGAGATCGGGCGCGTCAGCGGGCTGGCCGTAGACGACGTATGAGGCGCCCCTGTCGTTGCGGTTCCGCGGCGCGCCAATGATCGCGTCGTCGATCCCGTCGCTGTTGATGTCGCCGGCGTCGGCCACCGACCCACCCAGCTCGTCGAGTACGCCGGCGCCGTCGATGCGCATCCCATTAGCCGCCTGGCCCGAGGTGATCTTGGCGAGGTCGACATCGGGCAGATCGTCTCCGTTCATGCCGTAGAGGACGTAGACGGAGCCGGACTGATTGCGCTTGTTGTTGCCGGCACTCGGCGCTCCGACGAGAACGTCGGCGATCCCGTCATCGTTCAGGTCGCGGCTCATGGCCACGGAGAACCCGGCGATGTCATTGGGGGCCGCGCCGTCGATCTCCATCCCGCGCCCGGCCTGCGCGTTGACGATCTTGGTGAGGTCGACGTCGGCGGGATCCGCCGTGTTTTGTCCGTAGATGACGTAGGCCGAGCCCGAGCCGAGCCGATCGTTGTTGTCGGCGCTCGGCGCCGCGACGATGACGTCGTCCACCTGGTCGAAGTTGATGTCACGGCCGCCGCCCACGGCCTCGCCCGTATTGTCGAACTGCTCGGCGCCAATGATCTGCATCCCACGTGCCGCCTGCGTCGTGGTGATCCGGGCAAGGTCGACGTTCTGGAGGTCGGCGGTCCGCTGGCCGTAGATGACGTACGCCGCTCCGACCTGGTTGGTGCCCGCGAGGCGCGCGCCGACGATCACGTCGTCGATGCCGTCGCCGTTGAAGTCCCCCGCGCTCGCCACCGCAGTGCCCGCCAGATCCCCGGACGCCGCGCCGTCGATTCGGAAGCCATCGAGGCCGAGCTTGCGGTGCCGGACGCCGGCCAGGCCCTTGCCGCCGTAGACGACAAAGGCAGAGCCGTTGTCGTGGCGCGAGTGACTGTCCGCGTTCCGGGCTCCGACGATGAAGTCAGGCGTGCCGTCGCCGTTGACGTCGCCGGCGTTGGCCACCGAGGTGCCGGCCTGGTCGTTCTTGGCCCGGCCGTCGAGGCGAACGCTGTTGGGCGCGTTGGCCAGGTCGATGACCTGCGCTCCGGCGCCCTTGGGTGCGACGACGAGGAGCGCCGCCACCACACCGATCGTTGCCAGCCCGAGCTTCATATGCGCGGACTACCGGCGCCCCTCGCGAGCCGTTCACGATCTGTGACGAAGGTCTCGGAGGCGGCCTACCTCTGGGACATCTCGAACCACACGTGGGTGCTTCCCTCGTAGACACCCCAGCGGTCCACCAGGGCGTCGACGATGTGCAGCCCGAACCCCCCGCCGACCCCGTCGATGTCGCGCATCGCGATCCGTCCGACGCCGTCGTCCTCGACCTCACCCGTGACGGTGCGACCATCTCGACTCGCGGTGACCCGCACCTTGACCGCCGTCCCGGGGCCGTACGTCACGGCGTGGTTGACGAGCTCGCTCACCACCGTCATCAGGTCGGCGACGAGTGGGCTTGGAAGCCTGCGGGCGAATCTGTCGTCGATCGCACGCCGGACCCACGTCGCCGCCTCCGGCTCGGACCCCAGCGTCAGCGAAAGCTCGATGTCCTTCGACATGCGCAACACGGTGGATCACGCCCATTCAAGTCCTCCGGGGAGGGAGATCATCGGGTGCAGCTACTGCTTCGGCTGCGGGCTTCTACTGGCGCGGCAGCGCTGACTACTGAGGTCTTCACACATGCGGGAACCGGCGTCGGCGGGCCTCAAGTGGGTATGTGCAAGAGCACTCGAATCGGAGGAGACCCATGTGGACGAAGGTGCTCAGAATCCCCACTACCTCGCGCGTCGCCGCGCCCGACCTCCTCGTGGCGGCCTGGGCAGTGCTCTGGGTCGCCGTCGCGCTGGCCGTGGTGCAGAACACGCGCGACGTGGCGAAGCTCGGGGGCACCGTCTCGCAGACCGGCTCGGCGGTGAGCCAGGTCGGCGGGCTGATCAACGACATCCCGCTGCTCCCGAGCAACGTGAGCGGCGCCTCCGGGAGCGTTCAGGCAGCCGGGGCGAGCGCCGAGGTGAACGGGACCGAGGGCCAGGACGCGGCGAACCGGCTCGGCATCTACCTCGGGATCGCGATCGCGATCCTCCCGTCCATTCCAATCATCGGCCTCTACCTGCCGATCCGGATCACACGGGTCCGTGAACGGCGGGTGGCACAGCGGGCGCTGGCGCTTCACGGTCACGATCCGCAGTTCCAGGAGTTCCTCGCCCGGCGCGCCATCGAGAAGCTCGACTACGAGGACGTCATGGCCGTCAGCGCCCACCCCTGGGATGACATGAAGCAGGGGCGGTTCGCTGCGCTGGCGTCGGCGGAGCTCCACCGGCTCGAGATCTACCAGCGGCTTCCGGAGCCCTCCACCCAGGCGACCTGAGAGAACGAGCAAGGAGGCGACTTGAACGTCAGGGATGAACAGCAGCCCGCACCAGCGGCCGGCGGCCGCGCGCCCATCCGGGCGATTCCGCGCACCCTCGCCTGGCTGATCGTCACCCTGCGCTACCCGATCATCGTCGCCTGGATCGCCGGGGCCGTGCTGATGGCGCTCAACCTGCCGAACATCGGCGAGGGGTCCGGCGGCGAGCTCGGCGGTGTCGTGCCCCAACACTCGCAGGCGCTCCAGGCCGAGAACGCCTCGCTGAGCCAGTTCGAGTTCCCGCTCAGCAGCCGGACGATGATCATCGAGCGAAATCCCAAGGGGCTGACGCAGAAGCAGCAGGAAACGATCATCCGCCGGGACCTCCAGCTGAGCAAGCAGCACAAGCCGCCGTTCAACGACCTGCTGGGCGCGCTGCCGGTACCGAACACGCTCCCGGTCCTCCCCTTCGCGACCGAGGAGGGCACGGCCGTCCTCAGCTACCTGTTCACCCCCCCGAGCCTCGGGCTGACCAGGACGACGGTGCTCGCGGAGCAGCTCGCCGCGCACCGCAGGGCGCAGGGGCCGGCGACGCAGGTCGAGGCCACGGGAACGGTTCCCGCGCAGATCGAGCAGGGGAACGTGATCTCGCACAACCTGATCTGGCTCGACATCGCGGCGGTCGCGCTCGTGCTCCTCATCCTCGGGATTCACTTCCGGGCGCTGCTCCCGCCCCTGGTCGCGTTGGCGGCCGTCGGGGTCGGCCTGCTCATCTCCACCCGGCTTGTCGCATGGGTGGCGGCCCACGCCGGGCTCGAGGTCTCGAGCGACGTCCTACCTGTGATGACGGTCCTCCTGTTCGGCGTCCTGACCGACTACGCGATCTTCTTCCTGGCCCGCTTCCGCGCCATGCTCGAGGAGGAGGACATGGACCGCGTGGATGCAGCCAGGCGGGCTGCGGGGGAGCTTCTGCCGGTCGTGTTCACAGCGGGCATCGTGATCGCCCTGGCCACCGGCGCGCTCTACTTCGCGCAGCTCGGCTTTTTGCACGCGCTGGGGCCGGCCCTGGGGATCACTGTGCTGGTGGCGATGCTGATCGGCACGACGTTCGTCCCAGCGGTCCTCGCCATCTTCGGCAGGGCGATGCTCTGGCCGAGGCGAGCCGCGCGGAAGGCGGTCACCGCCGAGCACGACCCGGGCATCGGAGGACGGGCGGTCCGCCTCGCCGTGCGCCACCCCGTTCTCATCGCCGCCGTGTGCTGCGCGTTCCTCGTCGGCGCCGCCACCGGGCTGTTACGCATCCACACCTCGAATCCGCAGATGACGAACCTGCCGACGGACTCCTCGGTCAATCGCGGTTACGTCGAGACGAGCGAGGCCTTCGTGCCCGGGATGGTGGCCCCGACCACGGTCGTCGTCGAGGGCAGCGGAGTGGCCCACGAGGCTGGCCCGCTCGCGAGGCTCGAGCACTCCCTCTCCCAGCAGCCCAATGTCGCCGGCGTGATCGGCCCGGCCGAGAACCCGCTCAAGCAGCCGCTGGGCGTCGTCCTGGCGAAAAGCGGCAACGCCGCCCGCTACATGGTCGTGTTCAAGAGCGATCCCCTGGGGCCCAGGGCCATCTCGGCCGTGCAGACCATCCGCCGCCGCATGCCCGAGCTGATGTCGCGGGCCGGCATGAGCGGGACCCAGGCGCTGGTCGGGGGCGACTCGGCACTGTCGGCCGACACGGCCAACGCCACTCACTCCGACCTCCTCCGAGTCACGCCGATCGCCGCGGCGGTCATCTTCCTGATGCTCGCCCTGCTACTGCGGGCGCTGGTCGCGCCGGTCTATCTGCTCGTCGCCAGCGTGCTCGGCCTGCTCGCGGCGCTGGGGCTGACCACCTACTTCTTCGAAGGGGTGCTCGGGCACTCCGGCATCTCGATCTTCGTGCCGCTGACGATCGCGGTGCTGCTGTTATCGATGGGCTCCGACTACAACATCTTCCTCGTCGGGCGGATCTGGCACGAGGCCAGGGTGCGGCCTCTGCGCGAGGCCATCGAGGTCGCCGGCGGGCGCTCAACGCGCGCGATCACCGTCGCCGGGCTGGTGCTCGCAGGCTCTTTCGGCGCCGCCGCGCTCATTCCGCTCGACTCGTTCCGCGAGCTCGCCTTCGGAATGGCGGTGGGGCTGCTGATCGACGCGCTGATCGTGCGAGCACTCCTGGTGCCGGCGCTGATCAGCATCGTCGGGCCGGCGAGCGGCTGGCCCGGCAGGCGGCCGGGCTCCGCGGCGTCCACGCCGGCGGAGGACTCGGGGGAGGCCTCGCCCGCTGAGGCCGCCTACTTCGCCGACGCCACGAACCCGCGAACGTCGGCCACCGGCTCCGAGTAGGCATCGCCCAGGCTCGACTCGACCGCCTCCATGTACTCCTCGGCCCAGGCCGGGAAGTCGTAGTCGATCGCGCGCAGGAACTCGAGCGTGACCGCGAGACGGATGTCGGCGATCGAAGGTTCCTCGCCGCCGATGAACCGCTTGCCCTCCAGGAAGAACTCGTGAAAGGCCTCCAGCGGCACGGCCAGCGCGTCGGTCGCGTCCTGCTGCGCCTTGGCCTTGACGTCGTCGCCGGCGTCGGACGTAGCCGCCTCACCCGGGTACTGCGGAAAGCCGAGCGTCGGGTAGGTCGCGCGCGCCACCAGCGGGTAGAAGGTGCCGATCAAATAGAACATCGCCGAGTCGTTCATGGCCCGTTCGGCGGGATCGGTCGGGTAGAAGCGGTCCAGGCCGTGCTTGTTGCACAGGTACTGCATGATCGCGCAGCTCTCCCACAGCGATCCGCGGGGAAGCCCTTCCTCCTCCAGCAGCGGCGTGAGGTCGGCGGGGTCCTTGGCGAGGAACTCGGGCGTGCCCTTGTTGCCCCACATGTCGACCTCCTCGTACTCGAGCCCCGCGGCTCTGACGAAGACCCGAGCCGCCAGGTTGTTGACGCTCGGCTTCAGGATGCTCAGCGTGTTGTCCGCCATGTTCTCCTCCTTGTAGTCCCTACTCGTATGGGTCCTTGGGCGATCGATCGTCCGAGAGCGACGCCCGCGATCGCCGGGCGAGCGTCTCGATTGCGTCCGCGAGGTGGATCTGGGCGATGTTGTAGTCGCCGCGCTCCACCCTGATCTTGTGCGCCTCGAGCAGCACGTCGGCATGGGTGTGGCCGGCGGGCGGCTCGAAGCGATACGAGGCGAGCTCGATCAACAGGCCGAGGGGGTCCTCGAAGTAGATCGAGTCCATGAAGCCACGGTCCTTGACCCCGCTGTGGCGGATCCCCCGCTCGTCGAGCCGCTCCACGGCCTGGTTGAAGGTCGCCTGCGAGAGCGCGAAGGCGATGTGGTGGACGCAGCCGGGGTCGGTGGGCGTGCGGTCCGGGGTGCCTTTGCGGTCCTCGTTGGTGAAGATCGTGACCAGGCGGCCGTCGCCCGGGTCGAAGTAGAGGTGGCTCTCGGACTCGTTGTCCAGGTTGGGCTGCTCGAAGACGAACGGCATGCCCAGGACGCCCTCCCAGAAGTCGATCGAGGTCTGCCGGTCCGCCCCGACGAGCGTGATGTGGTGGAGACCCTGGGACTGAAGCTTTCGCATCCGACTCCTCCTAGCGCTGGACCAGCCTCGACTTGTACTCGCTTCGCTCCAGTGTCCCCGATGGCACGAGCTCGATGCTGGTCTGGACGACGAGCACCTCGCGCAGCCGCTCGCGGATCGCATCGGCGAGCGCCGGGTCCGCCGTCGCGCCGGGCGCCAGCTCAACGCTCACAGGGAGCGGCGGATCCTGCTTGGGCCCCGGCGCGCCGGGCCGAACGGCGATCTGGCCGTTGACGTCGGGCGCGAACCCGCTCACCACCTCGCGGAGCGCCGACGGGAAGACGTTCACCCCGCGCACGATCAGCATGTCGTCGGTGCGCCCGATGCAGCGAACGCGCGGCCCGGTGCGCCCGCACGGGCAGGGAGTCGTCTGCACCTCCACGTGGTCGCGAGTGCGAAAGCGCAACAGCGGCGCCGCGCGGTGCTGAAGGTGCGTCAGGACGAGCTCGCCGGTTGCGCCGTCCTCCATGCCGAGCGCCTCCCCGGTCTCGGGGTCGATCAGCTCGGCGTGGACGAAGCCGCGGGCGCCAAGGTGCATGCCGTCCTGGCGCTCGCACTCGCCCCAGAGCGACACCCCGATGTCGCCGATGCCCATCGCCTCGGTCACACGCGCTCCCCACCCTTCCTCGAGCTTGGCCCGAAACGCCGGCTCGCCCCCGCCGGGCTCACCCGCGACGAGGACACGCTCGACGCTCGAGCGGGCCAGATCGATGCCGCGCTCGGCCGCCCACTCGACGAGGTGGGCCGCGTAGGACGGCGTGAGCACCGCGGCCTCGGGCTCGAGCAGCTCGACCGCTCGCATCAACCGCTCGGTGTTGCCGGTGCCCATCGGAATGTGGGAGAGGCCGATGCGGTCAAACGAGGCCAGCGCCGCGCCCGCGGCGAACGGGCCGGCGTTGTAACTCGAGACGATTCGCTGGCCGGCCTCGATGCCGGATGCGGCGTAGCTTCGCGACGAGCCGGTCACCCAGTTGTCGAGGTCGCCGGCCGTGAGCGGGATGTAGCTGGGCGTGCCCGTCGTCCCGCTGGTGGAGTAGATGCGGACGATCTCCGCGCGCTCGGCGCACACGTGGGCGCCGATCGGGTTCTCGGCCGTCGTTGTCGCGCGCAGCTCCTGCTTCTCGGTCAACGGCAGCCGCGCGATCTCGTCGAGCCCGCCCGCGTCGGCGACGGAGGCGGCCCCCGCGGCGCCGAGCTTCTCCCGGTAGAAGGCAGAGCGCTCGAACAGGTAGCCGAGCTGATCGCGGTACGAGGCGTCGTCGATGGCCAGCTGCTCCGCCCACGGCCGGGTCTCGACCTCGGGCGCGAGCATCACTCGCTCGGGTCCTCCTGCCCCTCGCGGTATGTGATCGCCTCCTCGGCCTCCGCCGCCATCAGGAAGCCGATGGGCTCCTCGCGCTCTTCGGCCAGATGCGCGAGCAGCCCGGCGGTCCGGGCGAGGATCGGGATCGACTTCACGGCGTCCGGCGAGAAGCCCAGGTCGAGCATCACCGCCGCGATCGGCATCGAGACGTTGAGGGTCAGCGGCTTGCCCCAGGTCGCCGCGGCGGCGTCGCGGAAGCTGCGGGCGAGCGCGACGTGCGGCCCACTGACGCCGTGCTCGTCGGCGAGCTCGAGGATGCGCTCGGCGCGCGGGTCCACCGGCTTGTGCACTGGGTGGCCGAAGCCCGGCAGCCGGTCGCCCGACTCGTGGAAGGCGCGAGCGAGCTCCTCGGTGACCGCCGCAGGTTCCTCGCCGGCCTCCACCCTCTCCTGGGCGCCCTCCAGCAGTCGCGCGCACGACTCGGCGGTGCCCAGGATGACCGGCCCGCAGCCCAGGATCCCCGCTGCGACCGCCCCCTGAAGCGATCCCGGGTCGGCCGCGAGCGTCATCCTGGCCGCGACGTTCGTGGGCATCATCCCGTGCTCGGCGATCGCCACCAGCAGCAGGTCGAGGAAGAACCGCTGCTCCTCGGTCGGCTCCTTCCCGGTGAGCAGCAGGTGGAAGTACTCGGTGAAGGTCAGGCGGCCCATCAGATCGCCGGTGAGGTCGCGCCCGCGCACCTCGACCCGGTCCGAATAGGCCTGACTGATGTGAGAAGTGCCGTCCCCGGCCATCGACGGGCGACGCTATGCACCAGACGCCTTAGTGTCAAGCCTGCCGATGGCCACCTTCTGCCTGCTCCACGGCAACTGGCACGACGGCTCCTGCTGGGACCGGCTGATCTCGGCGCTCGAGGAGCGAGGTCACCGGGCGGTGGCGCCCGACCTCCCCGTCGAGGATGCCGAGACCACGTGGGACGACCGCGTGCGGCCGGCTCTGGTCGAGCTCGAAGGCGCCGGCAGTCCCGTGGTGGTCGTCGGCCACTCGGCCTCCTCCGGCTACGCCGCCATCGTCGCCGAGCGTGCTCCAGCGCAGCGGCTCGTCTACCTCTGTCCGCGGCTCGCGGAGTTCGACCACCCGCCCGGAGAGCCGCGGGTGTTTCGCGAGACGCTCACCTTCCCGCCGCGCCGCGAAGACGGGGCGATCGTCTGGGAGCGGGAGGACGCGATCCTCCAGATGTACGGACGCCTCGACCCCGTTAGGGCCCGCGCGCTCGCGGCGCAGCTCCGGCCCACCGCGCCGCC
This sequence comes from uncultured Actinomycetes bacterium, assembly GCA_963710955.1. Lineage (GTDB taxonomy): Bacteria > Actinomycetota > Thermoleophilia > Solirubrobacterales > 70-9 > AC-56. The sequence continues at coordinate 49,532 of CAVQCK010000003.1, forward strand.
CGCCGGCGACTTCCCGCTCGAGCGGCCGGTAGACGTCCCCACCGCCCTCGTCTACGCCACCGACGACGAGTTCTTCGAACCCTCATACGAGCGCTTCATCGCGCGCGAGCTGCTCGGCGTCGAGCCGATCGAGATCCCGGGCGGACACTTCCCGATGGCGGAGGACCCGGAGCGGCTGGCTGACGTCCTCGACCGCGTGGCGTCTTGAGGGATTCCTTAGGCGCCGTTTGAACCGGACCGGTGTCGTCGCGGTACTACGCGGCAACACCAACCGCAACGAGCGATCAACCAGCCACTCCCCCGCTGGTGTCTCGCTCGCGAGATAGGAACGAAGTCATGCGCAAGTCACGTCTGGTGGCTGCCACCGTTGCCGTGGTCGCTGCTCTCGCCATCGCTGCCGCCGGTTGCGGCGGCGGGTCGAGCAGCAGCTCCTCGATGCCCACGTCGGCACCCTCGGCCTCCGCTTCCAGTTCGGGCGGCTCGTCCGCGTCGAGCTCGACGGCGGGGATCCCGCAGAACAACGGTGGCGATCACGACGCCGACAACAGCGGCGGACCCAGCGACGGCGATGGGAACCTCTAGTCGCATCGCCCGAGCGACCGTCGCCGTGCTCGCAGTCGCGAGTGCGGCGGCGGTCGCTGCCTGCGGGTCCGCCACCCAGCAGGCGGTGAGCTCGAGCTCAGCCGACGCGCCCGCCCAGATGCGGCCGCATGCCTTCGCCTGGCTTCATCCCGCACCCCCTCCCCCGTCCTGGCAGACGAGCCGGCTGCCCAACGGGAAGGGCGAGATGGCCTTCCCGGGCAGCTGGCACTCGATCGTTTCCGACCCCGGGACGCGCACGGCCGCCACGCGCACGAACGCCGGGCGGATAGCCGGTTACCTCAACGCGACTCCACAGCAGGGCGACGAGACGCTCGCCAACTGGGGCACCTTCCGGGTGAACCACAACAAGGACGAGGGCGACACGAACGTGAAGCTCGTCGCCTCGGCCACGAACCTGGCCTTCAGGAACGGCCACGGCTCCTGCGTGATCGACGACTACCGGTCGTCGTCCGGCCACCAATACCGCGAGATCGCCTGCATCGTCGCCGGCACCAATGCCACCACGGTCATCGTCGGCGCCGCGCCGCCTCAGGACTGGCACAGCCAGAGCCCGGCGATCGAGCGCGCGATCTCGGCCTTCAAGACGTGATGCATCACCGAGCCAGCACCAAGAAAGGAGGGTCATGCTCTCGCGCACACGAAATCGCGTCGCCGCCATCTGTGCGGTAGCGCTCGGATCCGGCGCCATCGCACTCGGCGTCGCCGGCGCCTTTGACGCCGGCACCGCAATCGCCCATCACCATCATCACCACCACTGCATTCCGCAGCACAACCGTGGCGACCACGACTCCGACAATCGGGGCGGCCCGAGCGACGGCGACGGCTGCCTGTAGGCAGCCGGCTACGTCGACACGCCGTAGCGGAGATTGACGACCTGGCCCGATCGCGAGATGTCGATCGGAGCCAGGTCGACCCGCTCTCGCCCCGCTGGAAACAGCGGGATCCCGTCGCCGAGGATCACCGGCAGCAGCACGAGCACGTAGTCATCGACCAAGCCCGCGTCGAGCGCCTGGTTGGCGACGTTGGCGCCGAGGATGAGGACGTTCCTCTCTCCCGCGGCCTCGCGAGCGGTCGCCACCGCATCGCGGATGTCCCCGGACAGGAACGTGATCGACTCGTCCTCCTCGTCGTCGGGCGGATCGTGCATCAGCACGAACTGCGGCCCGCTCCACCGGCCGCCGAACGGCCCACTGGTCTCCTGGCGCGTCGAGCTCCTGCCGACGCCGTAGCTCCCGCGTCCGGACAGGATCGCGCCGGTCGTGTCGATCAGCTCCTGGATGAGCTCGGGCGACGCGTCGCCCGCGTGGTCGAACACCCAGTCCATCTCGTGATTGGGGCCGGCCATGAAGCCGTCGAGCGAGAGTGTGGTGCTTACGCGGACGATTCCCACCGGGGAAATCATCGCGGACTGGACACGGCGGCGCCGCCGGCGGGGGGATCGCCGGCGGCGCCTGGACCGACGGAACTCAGGCCTACGCGGCCTGAGGCTGCGCCTCGATGGCGGCTTCGGAGGAGGCCTCGGCGACCGGCTCGCGCTCGATGTCCCGCTCGCGAACGAGCCAGAGGGCCAGCACGGAGCCCGCGAACGAGAGCGCCGCGCCGAGGATCAGGATCTCGTTCAGGCCGTGCAGGAAGCCCTGCTGGGCCGCGTTGCGAACGACCTCCTGCGACCCATGCGGGACTCCCTTCAGGGCCTGTCCCAGCTGGCCGGAGGAAGCGGCCTCGACCAGTCCGCGGGCCTGCCCGCCACTGACCGCTCCGCCGGCGACCTCCTGCGTCTTCGACGCTCCGACGCCCAGGAAGATCGCTCCCCAGGCCGCGATGCCGACGGCGATGCCGACCTGGCGGAACGTGTCGTTGATGCCGGCGGCCATGCCGCTTCGCTCCTTCGGGACGACGCTCAGGGCGACGTCGGCGATCACGGGGTTCAGCAGCCCCACACCGACTCCGCTCACCACGAACCCGGCGAGCAGCGCGGTCCAGGTCGAGTCCAGGTGCAGGCCGGCCATCAGCGCAAGCCCGACACCGGTCAGGGCGAGGCCCCCGGCCATCAGGTAGCGCGCCTGGACCCGGGCCAGTGCCATCCCGGCCATCGGCGCCACGATGAACGAGGCGACGGTTATCGGCAGGTAGCGCAGCCCTGCATCGATCGGCGAGTACCCGAGGAAGTTCTGCAGGTACAGCGTCAGATACAGGAACAGCGCGAACATCGAGCCCGAGACGGCGAACGCGGCGAGCTGCACGCCCGTGAACGCCGGCCGCTTGAACAGCTCGAGCGGCAGCATCGGCTGCGCCACCCGGCGCTCGATCACGACGAAGGCGATCAGGAGCACGGCCGCGCTCGCGATCAGCGAGACGATCGGCGTGCTGCCCCAGCCCTCGTCGTTTCCTCGCACGAGGGCGAGCACCAGGAGGAACAACGAGGTCGAGAACGTGGTGACCCCGGCCCAGTCCACCCGGGTGGCGTTCGGATCGCGCGACTCGGCCACCTTCCAGAGGGTGATCGCGATGGCGGCGATGCCGATCGGGACGTTGACCAGGAAGACCGACGCCCAGCCCAGCCCGTCCGTCAGCAGACCGCCGACGAGCGGGCCTATGGCGACGGCGATGCCGATCGTCGCGCCGTAAATGCCCATGGCCATCCCGCGCTCACGGCCGGCCGGGAACTCCTGCGCGACGAGCGCGAGCGAGACGGCGAACATGATCGCCCCGCCGATCCCCTGGAGGGCACGCGCGATGTTCAGGAAGGTCGGGTCGGGGGCCAGCCCGCACAAGAGGGAAGCCGCCGAGAAGATCGCCAGCCCGATCGCGAACACCCTGCGGCGCCCCAGCCGGTCGGCCAGGGAGCCCGCGGTCAGCACCAGCGCCGCAAGCGACAGGGCGTAGGCGTCGATCACCCATTGAAGATCTGTGAAGCTCCCGCCCAGATCCCTCTGGATCGCGGGCAGCGCCGTGTTCACGACGGTGATGTCGAGCAGGAGCATGAACGTCGCCACGCTCACCACCCCGAGGGTCCACCACTTGCGGTTCATGTCCAGCACCTCCGAAACGTCGAGTACAATCGTCAGGTTGCCTTGTAAGGTTTCCTGATCTAATATTCAGGGCAACTTATCAGACTCCCTGACTAACCATGAGTGACAGCGCACACACACCACAGCCGCCGACGACGCTCCTCAGCCTGCTCGACGCCGCCACCGAGTCGGTCCTGGCCGAGTTCAGACGGGATCTCGAGGAGGCCGGCTATGCCGACATCCGCCCCACTCACGGCTGCGTCTTTCGCTTCGTCCGCGACGACGGGATGCGGCTCACCGAGCTCGCCCGCCTCGCCGGGATGACCAAGCAGTCCGTCGGCGAGCTCGTCGACGACCTCGTGAACCGCGGCTACGTCGAGCGCATTCCCGATCCGGAGGACCGGCGCGCCAAGCTGATCTGCCTCACCGACCGTGGCATCGAGGCCCAAAAGGTGGGGTTCGGCCTCCTCGCCGACGTCGAGGACCGCTGGGCCGAGCGATTCGGCGCGACGCGGGTAAAGCAGCTGCGCAAGCTGCTCGAGGAGGCGGTCAGCGAGGAAGCGCCCGACGCGGCACCTGAGCTGCGCGAGCGCAGGCTCGCCTCCGTCAGCTAGCGGCGGGGCAAGGCGATCAGCCAGGAGCGGATCGCGCCGCCGGACGTCATGCCCGACGGCGGGAACTGGCCGATCTCGAAGCCGCCCGGGGTCGTGGAGTTGCCCCAGGTACCGAAGTGGGCGGTGGCGATCGGCTCGCCGATGTGGACGCTTGCGCCGTCCCCCACCACCGGCACGCAGTGGCCGTAGTAGAAGTCGCCGAACGCCGTGTGGAGAATCGGGTACGAGTCGCCGAAGCCGGCCGGGTCGTGACCGATCGAGACCGTCCCTGAGCCCATCGCGAGCAGAGGTGAGCCCGGGGTGGTGGTGCCGTCAACGCCCTGATCGGTCCGCCCCCAACTGAGGGACACCGACGCGGGGAACGGTGAGATCGCCTGCCCCGGCGGGATCGGCCCGAGCTCGGCGGAGAAGGCGGGGCCGGCCTGGATTGCGCCGCTGCCCGTAGCCGCCTGGGCGGCCGCCTGTGCCGCGGCGATCTTCGACTGGATGTCGCTGATCTCCCGCTGGAGGCGCTCGCCGTTCGCCTTGACCCGCGCGAACAGGCGCTGCTTGCGGTCGTGAGCGGCCGCGAGTGCGCGCTGCTGGACCTTGATCTGGTTCTGAGTCTGGATCAGCTCGTCGCGCTTGGCAGCCAGGCGCTGGCGGGCGGCGTCGATGCGATCGACCGTGGCGCGCACCTCGTTCCGCAGCCGCCGTACCCTCGAGACCACCGCCGCGTCCTGGTTCTCGAGCGCCTGTATGTAGGCGTACCGGGAGGCGAGCTGGTCGAAGCCGTGCGAGTTGAGGATCACGGTCAGCGTGCTGGGGCGGTCCACCTCGTAGCTCGCGACCAGCCGCTCCTTCAGATCGGTCATGGCCTTGTGGAGATCACCCTTCACCCGCGCGAGCTTGGCCTTCGCCCGTTTGAGCTGCGCCTGCTTGCGATCGAGCTGCGCCTGCACCTGGACCTGCTGCTCCTGGAGGCGCGTCACCTCGGCCGAGAGGCTGTCGATGCGCCGCGAATCGCGCTCGATCGTCGTCGCGAGCGCCGCCTGCCTGGAGCGGTCCGTCTGCAGGTGGTGTCGCTTGTGCGACAGGCGCGAGGACAGGCTGCCGGCCTGCGCGCCGGCCGGGACCGCGACGAGCGCGGCGGCGGCGAGGAGTCCCGCGATGCCCAGAGCAATCGAGGAGCGCTTGGTGATCGACATGGGTAGAAGGTGCGGCGGCCGAAGCTAGCCCTCGGCACCCGGTGTGGCAACGCGAACCTGGCTGCTGCAGGCGTAGTTGCAGGGGATTTGTAGGCTTTGGCCGTGCGAATCGCAGCGATCATCATCGCCGCCCTCCTGGCCCTCGCCGTGCCTCCGGCGGTCGCGGTCGGGAAGGGGCAGGGCACGAAGGTGGTCTGCGTCAGCTCCAAGACCTCGCATCGCGTCTATCGCAAGAAGCCGGGGCACTGCACCTTTCACCGGCACGGTGAGCCGGTGGCGGAGGCGTTCCTGGTCCGCACCACACACGACCACTGGCACATGTGGCACCGAGGGCATGCCCGGGGCAAGGGACGCGACGTGACGCCGATGGGACACAAGAACCCACCGGTCCGGATCAGGCTGTCGCACCCGGTGAATCGCTGCGGACACCGCGTCTTCTCGCGAGCGCACTTCTTCTTCCCCAAGGTGGGGCACGGGAGCACGATGCGCCTCGACGCCTGCGCCTAGTAGAGAGTTCCGCCTCGTAGTCCCCCCGAGCGCCGAACCGGCGCATGGACCTGCGCCGATGTGTAGGTTCGGCCGGTCAGCCAACCAGTGGGTGGCAATGAGGAGGCTTGCAGCAGGCATAGGTTGCGCCGTCGTGGCTGCCATAGCGGCTGCGATCGCGCCGACGTCATGGGCTGACGGCAACCCGGTGACGCCGGTTGGCTCACAGGTCTCCAACGCCTACGAGCAGCTCCAGCAGGACTCAGGGCTCTCCGGTCTCGCAGCCGGCCTGACGCAGCCCTTCCTCCAGGGGGCCGAGAACAACAACGACCCGCCGAAGTACGGGCACTTCTCCGAGCCCTTTGCCGAGCCGACGATCGACGGCGTACCGACGACCCAGAAGTGCCTCGAGCACCAGGTGGACGACAACGGGCTGATGTTCGACTGCAAGCCGACCGCGGTGAGCGTCGCCGTCCTCCCCGACGGGAACATCCTCTACTACGACGGGCTCGAGGGAACGGAGAACGTCCAGACCTCGATCGTCATCGAGTACGGCCGCAACGCGGTCAACGACCAGAGCAGGCTCCTCGATCTGAACAACGGCCATCCCGTCTGGTCGGTACCCACCCATCCGGATGGCGGCGCCCAGCCGCCGAGCAACGAGGCGATCCTGCCTCCCCCACTCTCCAGCACCGAGACGCAGAACGACGGTGCGCTCTTCTGCACCGACCTCAAGTTCCTCCCGGACGGCCGGGTGCTCGCGAACGGGGGGACCGGCTACTACCTGGAGCCGAACGTCAACGCCGGCAACGGCATCGACTACGGCGTGTCGGAGCTCGAGGGGTTGAAGTCGACCCGCGTCTACGACCCGGCCACGAACGACTGGCAGCAGGTCGGCGACATGCGCTGGGGACGCTGGTATCCGACGACGGTCACGCTGCCGAACGGGAGCCTGTTCACCGCCAGCGGCGTGACGAAGCTGCTGAAGCCGGTCTACCCGGACCGACCCGCGGACTCGCTCACGAACGTCAAGGAGACCGAGACCTACAACCCGGTGACGGCCAAGTGGACCTACAACGGCCGCTCGGCCGACCGCTCGCTGCCGCTCTACCCGAGGCTGTCCGTGCTCCCGGACGGCAACGTCTTCTACGACGCGGAGGGGCAGTCGTTCAACCCGTTCGGCCAGTCATACGACGAGGCGCTCTGGAACGAGGCGGCCGTCTACAACCCGACGACGAAGACCTGGAAGAACCTCGGCATCCCCGGCCTCGAGGGCAAGGGCGCGGTCAACCTCAACGGCAACATCGGCAATCCGGTGGGTGACGTCGCCGGGCGCGGAATCCCCGGCGGCGGCAGCGCCGCGACGATCCCCGGCTTCCGCGGCTCGACCTTCTCGATCATGCTCCCGCTCCAGCCCGACGGAAACGGCCGCTACACCAAGGCGAGCTACCTGACGGCGGGCGGCGTGCTCAACCCGCCGAGTCCCGGCAGCTACCTCGCGACCTCCGACAGCCGGATCACCACGGTCGACACGGCCAACGGCGACAAGATGTCAACTCGACCGACCGGGGACCTCGCCGAACCGCGCTGGTACCCGACCGGGGTCATGCTCCCGACCGGCCAGGTGCTGGCGTTCAACGGCTCAGACCGCGACGAGGTGGCGGGCCCGGGCGTCGAGGTCCCGGTGCGCAGGACCGAGATGTTCGACCCCGCCACCAACAGGTGGACCACGCTCGCAAGCGCCCACCAGCCTCGCACGTACCACAACACCGCCGTCCTGCTCCCGGATGGGCGGGTGCTTGTCGGCGGCCACGCGCCGATCTCGACGCTCTACGCGCGCGACACCACCGTGCTCCAGGGAGTGACCGCCCCGAACGACGGGCGCGACCCGTCGTTCGAGATCTACAGCCCGCCGTACCTGCACTGGGGGACGCCGCAGCCCGCGATCACCTCCGCACCGCACTCGATCGACTACGGGCGCACGATCAAGGTCACGACCAACGTCGACGCGTCGAAGATCGACTCGGTAGTGCTCGTCCGCAACCCGTCGCTGACGCACCTCGTCGACGCGGACCAGCGCAACGTCGTGCTCCGCGTCCTCAGCCGGCAGGGCCACACGCTGACCCTCGCGGCACCGCCGAACGGCAACGTCGCGCCGCCCGGTCCCTACATGCTGTTCGCCAACCGCAGCACGCCGAAGGGACTCGTCCCGTCGAAGTCCGCTCAGACCTTCGTCGGGCTCTCCACCGTCGAGCCGTAGGCCACGGTCAGCAGTGGAGCCCGGCCGCCCGCAGGGCCTCGTCGGGCGTGTTGAACCACTCGAAGCGCGTCGCCTTGCCGTCGCGCAGCGTCCAGATGTAACCCTGCCGTCGCTCGACATCGGCGCCGCTGCCGCGACCGCGGCCGTGCAGGGTCGCGAGGACTACCACCCGGTCGCCGGCGTCGAGCATCTCGTCGATGTCGAGGCAACCCCGTCGAACGTGTCCGAGACGGATGCGGCGGCCGCACCGAACTCATCGACGCCGTGGCGGGTCCCCCGCTCAACCGCATCGGGCGGGTTGACCCACTCGATCTCGGGGTCGAGCAGTCCAGAGGCGACCGGCGAGCCCTCCTTCTCCCACATGCCGTAGATGTGGCGCACGACCTCCACGTTCTCGAACGACATCGGCGGCAGTATCCCGCGCCGCAGCCGTGAGCGCTCAATTCGCGGCCTCTCGCCGGTCCCTAGGATCGAGACGATGGCCTACGCACCCACCACCCGGCACCTGCTCCGGGCCAAGGACCTGGCCGATGCCCGCTATTTCGAGCCGCTCGACGTCGACGACCTCGCGCGCGCGGCGGGCCTGTCGCGAGCGCACTTCAGCCGCGAGTTCCGGCGCGCGTTCGGCGAGCCGCCCCACACCTATCTGCTGACCCGGCGCCTCGAGCGGGCGGCAGCGCTGCTGCGCAACACGGATCGCTCGGTCACCGACATCTGCTTCTCGGTCGGGCTGCAGAGCCTGGGCTCGTTCACGACGAGCTTCACGCGCACGTATGGGATGTCCCCCACCGCCTACCGGGCGACGTTCCCGCCGGCATCGAGCCAGGCGATGATTCCCTGGTGCATCCAGCGCGCCTATGGGCGCCCGCAACACCGCACGTTTCGAGAAGACAACGGCGCGAGCCGGGGCTAGCGTGCCCGGCGACCGTTTCACTCGAAGAGGAGGTCTCAGATGATCAGAATCGCGAACGCGCAACTCTGGGTCACCGACCAGGACGAGGCGCTCGAGTTCTACACGAAGAAGCTCGGCATGGAGGTTCGCTCGGACGTCACTCTCCCCGAGATGGGTGACTTCCGCTGGCTCACCGTCGGGCCCGCGGATCAGCCCGACATCGCCATCACCCTGATGGCCATCCCCGGGCCGCCCGTGATGGATGCCGAGACGGCCGAGCAGGTGCGCAGCCTCGTGGCCAAGGGGTTCGCCGGGACGGTGTTCCTGACCACCGACGACTGCCGCGGCTCCTTCGAGGAGCTCACGGGCCGTGGCGTGGAGTTCAGCGAGGAGCCCCAGGATCGCCCCTACGGGATCGACGCGGGGTTCCGCGACCCGTCCGGAAACAGCATTCGGCTCACCGAGGTCAACGAGCGCGTCACGGCCTGAGCCACACCGTTGCGCCGAGGGCGTCAGCCGCCGGGGCTGGCGTCCTTCGGCGCGTAGCGGTGGTGGATCGCCAGGCTGTTGCCGTCGGGGTCGGAGAAGAAGGTCTGGAAGCAGACTCCCGAGTCGATCACGTCGCCCTGGAACTGGATGCCGCGCGACTCGAGCTCGGCCTTGGCGGCCTCGAAGTCATCAACGTGGAACTCGATCGGGTGGCTGTGGGGCTTGAACTCGATCCCGAAGGCGTCCGACTGCATCACGGCGATCGTGAGGTTGCCGGTCTCGAACTCACCGGCCGGCATGTTCCCCCACCGCTTGCCGAACGGAAGGCCGAGCGTCTCGCCGTAGAACTTGGCTGCGGTCTCGTAGTCCTTCGTCGGCACGGTGATGAAGTCGACGCCGTTCAGCATTGATGTTCCATCGCTCATCGGTGATCTCCCTTTGGTGGCCGAGCCTTGTGGGGGTAGGGTCTCAGCACCGGGGGTGAATTGTCGTGAAGGAACGGAATCCGCGTAGAGGCCCGGTCGCACTGGCGCTGGCGGCCGTGGCGATCTATGCGCTCGCTGTGGCCGGCATCGGCCACGCGGCCGTTCCGAAGTGCAACGGCTTGGACGTGACCGTGGGCGGCGCCACGCAGGGGCCGGACACGCTCGTTGGCACCGCCGGCGACGACGTGATCGCCGGCCTGGGAGGCGACGACACCATCATCGGCCGCGGCGGCGACGACACCATCTGCGGCGACGCGGGCACCGACAACATGCTCGGCGGCCCGGGCGGCGACACGATCATCGGCCACAACCGCGATCCGAGCAGCGGGCTGCCGCCCACGTTCGAGAAGGGCGACGTGGCGGCACCGGGACCGGGTGACGATCTCACCGCGGTCCGCGGGCTCGACTACTCGCGGGCCGCCGGCCCGATCAGGGCCGATCTCGGCTCCTCGGTGGTCACCGGCGAGGGAACCGATCAGGTGCCGGGGGCGACGCGGGCGACTGGCTCGATGTTCGCCGACACGCTGATCGGGCCGCCCGTGGGAGGGACCGTCCTCCGAGGCCGGGCGGGCGACGACACCATCAGCGACTCCAGCTCGGGCGAGCTGTACGGCGGGCCAGGCGACGACACGCTGACGGGCGCGTTCGGAAGGGACCTACTCGAGGGCGGGCCGGACGACGACACGCTCGTCGGCGGCGCCGGCGGGGACAGCTTGTACGGCCGCGCGGGGAACGACCGGCTGGATGCGAAGGACGGCAGAGCCGACCTGAAGATCGTCTGCGGCCCCGGGATCGACGGCGCGCGGACGGACGCCCGCATCGACCCGCCGGCGATCGCCTGCGAGACCGTCTCCCACTGAGCGGAGGCCGGATCACCCATCGCTGATGGCCCGCGCCTGGCGCTTGCCGGCCCGCGCGAGCTTCACCCGGTCGACGCCAGGCAGGACCGCCTTGCGCAGCCGCACCGCCTCCGGGGTCACCTCCACGCACTCGTCGTCGCGGATGAACTCCAGCGCCTGGTCGAGCGACAGTCGGTGGTGCGGGACGAGGCGCACGGCCTCGTCCGAGCCGGCGGCGCGGATGTTGGTGAGCTGCTTGCCCTTGGTCGGATTGACGTCGAGGTCCTCGGCCCGGGCGTTCTCTCCGATCACCATGCCCTCGTAGACCTCCTCGCCCGGGCCGACGAACAGCTGGCCTCGGTCCTGAAGGTTCATGAGCGAGAACGGGACGGTGGTGCCGCGCCGGTCGGCGACCAGGGAACCGGTGGCACGGGTGGTGATCTCCCCGTGCCACGGCTCGTACGTCTCGAATACCGAGTGCAGGATCCCGGTGCCGCGGGTCTCGGTGAGGAACTCGTTGCGAATGCCGATGAGCCCGCGAGCCGGGACCAGATAGTCCAGCCGGATCCAGCCGGTGCCGTGGTTGACCATGTTGTCCATGCGCCCCTTGCGCAGCGCGAGCAGCTGGTTGACGACGCCCATGTAGTCCTCGGGTATGTCGACGGAGAGCCGCTCGACGGGCTCGTGCACGGCTCCGTCGACTTCCCGGGTCATGGCCTGGGGCTTGCCCACCGTGAGCTCGAAGCCCTCCCGCCGCATGGTCTCGACGAGCACGGCCAGCTGCAGCTCTCCCCTTCCCTGCACCTCCCACACGTCGGCGGCCTCGGTGTCGCGCAGCTGGATCGACACATTGCCGACTAGCTCGTCGTTCAGTCGCTCCTCGAGCTGGCGACCGGTGAGCTTGTTGCCGGAGGCTCCGGCGAGCGGCGAGGTGTTGACGCCGATCGTCATCGACAGCGCGGGCTCGTCCACGGCGAGCAGCGGGAGTGCATCGGGGTCGTCGGGCGCGGCGAGGGTCTCGCCGATCGTGATCTCGTCCATCCCGGCGACGACCACGATCTCCCCGGCGCCGGCCGCCTCGACCTCGACGCGCTGGAGCCCCTCGGTCACGTACAGCGCCGCGATGCGTCCGCGCGACACGCTGCGATCGCGCCGGCACCAGGCGACCTCCGCGCTGCGGCTGATCGTCCCGCGGTGAACGCGGCAGACCGCCAGCCTCCCGTAGTAGGGGGAGGCGTCGAGGTTCGTGACCCGCGCCTGCAGCGGCGCGCCGGGATCGCCGCTGGGCGCCGGGATCTCGGCGGCCAGGGTCTTAAACAGCGGCCCCAGGTCCCCGCCCGGCGAGGAGAGGTCAAGCGTGGCCCATCCCTCCCTGGCGGAGGCGTAGACGATCGGGAACTCGATCTGGTCGTCGGTGGCGTCGAGGTCGAGGAACAGGTCGTACACGGCGTCCACCACCTCGGCGGGGCGGGCGTCAGGGCGATCCGCCTTGTTCACGACGAGGATGAGCGGCAGCTGTTGCTCCAGGGCCTTTCGCAGGACGAATCGTGTTTGCGGCAGCGGCCCCTCGGAGGCGTCGACCAGGAGCAGCACCCCGTCCACCATCGAGAGCCCCCGTTCGACCTCGCCGCCGAAGTCGGCGTGCCCGGGGGTATCGACGATGTTGATCTTGATCTCCTCGCCGTCGGGCGAGGGCAGCCGGAGGGAGGCGTTCTTGGCGAGGATCGTGATCCCGCGCTCGCGCTCCTGATCGCCGGAGTCCATGACGCGCTCGACCAGGTGCTCATGGGCCGCGAACGTCCCGGCCTGGCGCAGCATCGCGTCGACCAGGGTCGTCTTCCCATGGTCGACGTGGGAGATGATCGCGATGTTCCGAAGGTCGGGCACGGCAGGACACGGTACGAGGTCACCGATCCAGCGCCCCGGGCGCCATACTCGTTCCGTGCCCGAGCCGCTGATCGAATTCCCCGCCGACGATCCCGATCGGGCGCTCCGCTTCTGGCGGGACGTGCTGGGGGTGGACCTGAAGGAGCGGTCAGACGATGCGGGGTCCGGGTGGGAAGCCGAGGTGGACGGCCTCCGTCTCGGAATCCATGAGCGCGGACCAGGCCCCGGGGACACCGCCTCCCTCCCGTACTTCACCGTCACCGACCTGCCCGCGACGCTCGAGCGCATCCGCGAGCGCGGCGGCACCGTCATCCATCCAGGTGAGCGATGGGCGATCTGCCGCGACAGCGAGGGCAGCCCGTTCGCGCTCGCCGCTGAGCCGCCGGCGAATCCCTAGCCGACGGCCCTCAGGTTAGGGTTGGCTCCGGGCATGGAAGCCGACCTCAAGTACTACGTGCAGGCGATCATCACGGTCGTCCTGCTTACCGACCCGTTCATGCGGCCGATGCTGTTCAAGTCGATGACCGCGCACGAGCCCGAGAAGCGCGGCGCGTACGTGCGGACGATCATCATCGTGGTGGGCGTCACGCTCGGGGTGTCGGCGCTCGCCGGACGCGAGCTTCTGGAGCTGGTGAGGATCAACCCTGCACGCGTTCAGCGTCGCCGGCGGCCTGGTGCTCGCGCTGATGGGGTTCGAGATGCTCTACGAGGGGGAGCCGTCCCGCACACAGGGCGGGGCTGAGGCGCACGAGCGGCCCGAGAGCTTCGAGGGCAGCGTCATCGTCCCGTACGCAATCCCGTTCGTGGCCGGGCCCGGCGCGATCACCGCCGTGATCACCATCGCGTCGGCGCCGTCGAGCGGCGAGGGCGTCATCGCCGCACTGGTCGCCGTGGCCGTCGCGCTCGCACTGATGCCGCTCGGCTACCTGGTGATCGCCAACCGCGTCAACCTCTCGGACCGCGCGATGTCGATCCTCACCAAGTTCGGCGGCCTGTTCGTCGCGACGATCGGCATCCAGCTCATCCTGAGCGGGCTCCAGAAGTACTTCGCCTGAGCCGGCGACGGCCATATGCGAGGATCGGCCGGACGCGCGCCGGAGGCGAACACAAACGCGAAGGAGGGCCTGGATGGATGCACCACTGAACGTTGACGATGTGGAGACCTCGGACCTGAAGTCGACGAGCTCTGACGACGCCGAGTGGGTGGGCGGGTACTTCGCCTACGGGGGCAGCGGCGCCAACGACTCCTGCCTCATCTACTTCGCGATCCCGCCGGGAAAGCGGCTCGGCAAGCACACCGACACCGCGGAGGAGACGCAGTTCTTCATCGGCGGCAGCGGTCAGCTGCTGCTCGACAGCGGCGCCAAGCCGGTCAAGCAGGGCGACTTGATCGTGCTCACCGAGGGTACGATGCACGACCTCCACAACACGGGGGACGAGGACCTCCGGGTGATCGGCTTCTTCTCGTCGCCGACGGTCGAACAGCACTGGACCGACGAGGTCTGGCCGGGCGACCTGACGGTGACGAAGAGCCCGAACGAGTAACTAGTTAGGGCCGGTGGGGCCGCTGGGGCCGCTGTGCGGCTCCGCCGGCGGTTCGGAGTTGGATCCGGGCCGCACGGTCGGGTTCGAGATGTGTCGCATCTGCTTCATCACGCGGTTCCAGTCCTGGGGCGAGAGCATCTCGGCGAAGTGGCCGTCGTGCTTGCCCGGGGCACCCACCGAGCTCAGGAAGTCGTCCATCTTGCGGCCCCAGTCAGTGACCATGCCCTCCGTGTACACGCCATGGGCCAGCGCCAGCCCCGAGGCGTCGGCGAAGCCGATCTCGATCGAGCTCCCCGGGTAGAAGGTCGCGATCTGCTGACCCGCGACAACCTCGTCGCCCGCCTGGACGGTGGGGCGAAGACCCTCATAGACGTAGATGATGCTGCCCTGCTGCGGGCCGTCGAGCAATTTGTAGAGCACACCCTGCCCCGCCGGGCCGGCGCCGCCGTTGGGCCAGCCGGGCGCTCCGATCCGCAGGATCCGCGCGTTGCCGATCGCGTTGATTGGGCCCTGGCCGACATAGTCGACGCCCATGTCGATCCGGCCCTTGATCGCATGCGGGAAGGGGCTCTGGTAGCCGGAGCCGGTGAGCGGCGTGAAGCCGACGTCGACGTGGTCGCCGGGCTTGCCGGACGCCGAGGTGCTCACCGGGCCGGGGAGATCCTCGTGCGAGGTCACCCTGTCCGGCTCCATGACGCCCTGCTGGCCGAGCACGGTCTTGATCAGCGAGTCGACCGCTGAGCCGGGACCCTGGTGGCCCGCGGTGGGGATGCCGTCGACCTTCGAGATCGTCATCGCGTTGCCGCTCGAGTGCTCCGAGTCGGCCTCCGTGTCATGACCGGACGTGCCACAGCGCAGCGAGTCCACGGTCAGCCTGAAGCCGTTGGCGGCGAGGAAGTTCATCGTCGCCAGCACCCGCCGGTCGATCCTGCCGCGGCGGATGTCGCTGCGACCGCAGCGATAGATGGAGAGCCTGGGGTTCGACAGGGCCTCGTGGGCCAGCTCCGTGGAGGGCATCAGCAGGTCCCTGATCGCGGTGCTCGTGGTGTTCTGCTGGCGCAGGGGGCTCTGGTCCGGCGACCCGTAGACCGATGTGTCGCGCAGGAGCTGCCACCCGTCGAGGATCGGCTTCGGATCCGTCAGCGGCTTGCCGCTCCCAGTGGGCTGGATCGCGAAGCTCAGATGCGGGGCGAGGCCGTTCGACCGGCCGACCCGCCCGAGGAGCGTGCCTGCGGTGACCTTCGTGCCGCGCTCCAGCGGGCCCGACTTCGAGGGCTTGGCCGACGGGGAGACGGGGCCTTCGCCCGGCATCGGGATCTGCCCGGTGAGCGTCGCCTTGGCGACGTTGTTGGCCCGATCCGGACGAGCGAAGAGCCGGCGTGAAGGGGTCTCACGCTTGCCAGAGGAGTGCTTGCCGGACGAGTGCTTGCCGGACGAGTGCTTGTTCGACGGGTGCTTGGTCAACCCGGTCCGCACCGACCCGAGATGGGCATAGGTGAACCGGTTGCCGTAGTTGTCCTGGAGGACGAGGTAATTGCCGAGCTTGCCGTTGTGCCCGGTCCGCTTGACGGTCCCGTCGTTGACCGCGACCACCGGCGCGCCTTCAATGGAGTAGATGTTGATCGCGCGACTGTTCGTGTCCGCGTACTTGGCCTTGGTGTCGACCGGGAAGCGGTCGCCCTCGGTCAGTCCCGTGATCGAGCCGACCAGACCGTCCGGGAGCTGTCCGTACTGCCTTGCGGCCATGAGGACCTCGTCGACGTACCAGGACGCGTGGTTGTAGGCGAAGATCGCGCGGCGCAGATCGGTGTCGCCTCCCGAGGCCTGGAGGTACCTCGCCGCGGCGCAGATGGCATCGACCGGGTTGTAGGGGTCCTTCCGGCCGTCGCCGTTGGCGTCGACTCCCCAGGTCTGCCACGTCGAGGGCATGAACTGCATCCACCCCTCCGCCCCGGCGGTCGACAGGTTGAGGTTCGTGCCGAAGGCCGTCTCGATCTTGTTGATCGATGCGAGCACCTCCCACGGGATCCCGTACTGGCTCCCGCAGGCCTGGTAGATCGGCAGGAGGAAGGGTGGGATCTCGAACTGGCCCACCATGAAGCTCGGTGGCCCGAACGGAGATGGGTTGGGGGTCGCGACGCTCAGGCCGGGGTTGGCCTTCGTCGGCACCCCGTTGGGCTTCTGCTCGGGCACCGAGGAGATCGCCATGGGGTGCGGCATCGAGGTCCCGCCGTTGCGGCCGCGGTGCGAGGCGCGGCCGCCGCGGGCGTTTCCGCCACTTCCCTGGCGACCGCCGGGGCCCGCCGCCCCCCCGCTGCCGGAGGCCGATGTGCCGGTGGTGGTTCCGGTGGTGGTCCCGGTACTCCCGGTGGAGCCGCCGGTGCCGGTCGTGGTCGTCCCGCTGCCGGTCGATCCCGAGGAACCGGAGCCCCCTCCGCTGCCGCCACTGCCGGTGACGGTGCCGACCGTGTTACCCACCGTGTCCTTGACGCTCCCCGTCGTGTCCTTGACGGTCCCGGTGGTGTCCTTGACCGTGTTTCCGACGGTGTCTTTGACGCCCCCGGTCGTGTCCTTGACCGTTCCGGTCGCCCCGCCGACGAGGCCTCCCGCCTGCGCGTTCACCGCGCCCACAGCGACGACCATCGCCGCGACGGCGATTCCGATCCAGAGCAGATGCCTCCTTCGCACTCTCACAAGCCCCTTCCCTGGCGAGCCGTCCGTGGGTGAGCCGGAGCGGTTGCCGGTGCCACTTGCACTACCCGAACCGGCTCGCAGGAAAACGGAAGGGTGACGGTGGCCCGTCAGGCTCGCGCCGGTTCAAGCCAAGGTTGAGAGTTAGGCCTTGAGAGTTGGTCGGCCAGCTAGGCCAGGACGGCCTTGCGGGGGTAGACGACCTCGGGGTCGGTGAGGACGTTCACCAGCGCCGGGCCGCCGGCGCCGAAGGCGCGCTCCAGGGCGGGGCGCAGCTCCTCGGGCCTCGTGACGAGCTCGGCGTGGCAGCCGAGCGCCTCCGCGATCTGGTCGTACCGGGTGGCAGGGCGGAGCTCCGCCGCCATCGAGTAGCCGTAGAGGAACTTCATCGGGTGGTGCTCGAGTGCCCAGATCCCGTTGTTGCCGATGATGCCGACGACGGGGAGCCCGTGGCGGGCCATCGTGTCGAACTCCATGCCGGAGAACCCGAAGGCCCCGTCGCCGAGCAGCAGGCAGATCTGGCGGCCCGGCCGGGCCGTCGCCGCGCCGATCGCCTGACCCGGACCCGCGCCGAGACAGCCATAGGGGCCCGGGTCCATCCAGGCGCCTGGCTCGTACGTCTGAATGAACCGGCCGGCGTAGGAGACAAAGTCGCCGCCGTCGCCGATCACGATCGCGTCGCGGTCCAGAAGGTCGTTGAGCTCGGCGTAGATGCGGACGGGGTGTAGGGGTGCCCGGTCGTCTGTGAGATCGCTTACCTCAGACTCGCGCTTCGCGGACTCCGTCTCTCGAAGCGCGGCGAGCCAAGGATTGGCGCCGCGGCCGCGTTCGCCCTCGGGGGACGCGGCCGCCTCGCGCAGGGCGGCGAGCGTCGCGGGTATGTCCCCCACCAGCTCGATCTCCGGCTGGCGCGTCGCGGCGAGCTTGCTGGGCTCGACGTCCAGGGAGACGATCCGGGTCTCCTCGCCGAACGAGCCGCCGAAGGCGAGGCGGAAGTCGAGCGGCACGCCCACCACCAGGGCGACGTCGGCCTCCTTCAGGCCCTGCCCGCGCGCCCGGGAGAAGTAGAGCTCGTGGTCGGCGGGAAGGCACCCGCGGCCCATCCCGTTGAGGAACACCGGGATCTCGAGGGCCTCGGCCAGGGCGCGGAGCTCGTCCTCCCCCCGCGCCCAGTAGAGGCCGGTCCCGGCCATGATCGCCGGGCGCTCGGCGCTCGCGAGGAGTGCGGCGGCCTCGTCGGAGCGATCGGCCGGCTTGGCGGCCGATCGCTCGGGCACCTCGGGCACCTCCGCCTCCGCCTCCTGGAAGACGACGTCGAGCGGATAGTCGACGAACGTCGGCCCGCTCGGCTGTGAGAGCGCCTCGTCGATCGCGGCGGCGGTCAGCGCCGGGATCTGGGCGGTGTCCTTGACCGTCTGGGCCGACTTGGTGAGCGGCGAGACGAACGGCAGGTGGTCGATCTCCTGAAGGGAGCCGGATCCCCACCGCATCTCCGGAGCGCGCCCCCCGAGCACCACGAGCGGCGAGCGGTTCTGCTGCGCCCCCGCCAGCGGGCTCATCCCGTTGGTCACTCCCGGCCCGGCGGTGAGCGCGCAGACCCCCGCCTCCCTCGTCGCTTTCGCGTAGCCCTCGGCCGCCCAGGCGGCCGAGGCCTCATGGCGCGTGTCGACGACCTCGATGCCCTCCGCTCTGCACCCGTCGTAGATCGAGAACAGGTGTCCGCCCGAGAGGCTGAACAGGTTGCTGACGCCGCGCGAGGCAAGCGTCCGCGCCACGAGCCGCCCGCCGTGAACGACCCCGCCGGACTCGCTGCCGGCGCGCTCGGCGCTCTCCTCAGTCGTCGCCATCAGACTATTGCGGCGGCTGGGCCGCCTTACCTGCCTGACTCGTCGCTAGACGCTCCTCGCCCAACACACCCGCGACATTACAACGGAGCCAGGCCCTTGGCCCGGCTCGCTTCGCCCAGGTCGCCGCGCCTGCCGTCGCCGCGTGTGGCAGCCAACGGCTCCTCGCCCGGCTGGACGCCGTCTGCGCCCCGCAGCCGCGGAGCGAAGAGGCGCACTGGCTCGGGAAGCCCCTTCAGCAGGCGCTCGCCGCACTCCGTGACGTCGAGGTCGTCCGACAGCTCGCGCGCGGTGGCGTCGGTGATCAGGACGTCCTCGTCGAGGTCGCGCGTCGCGGCCTCGACCCGGGAAGCGATGTTGACGGCGTCGCCGATCACGCTGAAGTTCAGGCGGCCCGCGCCGCCGATGGACCCGGCAACCACCCGGCCGCTGTTCACCCCGACGCCGATGCGGAAGGACGGCTCATCGTCGGCGTTGACGACGCTCGCCATCTCGCACGCGGCGCGGACCGCGCGATTGGCGTGATCCGCGAACGGCTCGGGGGCGCCGAACATGGCCAGCAGGCCGTCGCCCACGAACTTGTCGACGTGCCCGCCGTGCCGGTTGACGATGGGCACCACCACGGCGAACAGGGCGTTCAGCCGCATGACGACCTCCTTCGCGTCGGCCTGCGAGGCGAAGGTGGTGAAGTCGCGGACGTCGCAGAACAGGATCGAGACCTCAACCTCCTCCCCCTCCTCGCTGAACCCCTCGCTCAGGATGTACTCGGCGACCGACTTGTCGAGGTAGGTGCCAAACGCCTCGCGCAGCCGCTCGCGCTCGGCGAGCCCCTGGACCATCTGATTGAAGGACACGGCGAGCTCCCCCAGCTCGTCGCCGGTGGTCACCGGGACCCCCACGTCGTAGCGGCCTCGGGCGATCGCCTCGGTCGCCCGCTGCAGGTCGGCGATCGGGCGCAGGATCGACTTCGCGAACAGGACGGTGAGCTCCAGCGAGATCGTCGTTGCCACCGCCACGGCGATCAGGACGTCCGCTCCCAGGGCCGCCCCGCCGCCGCCGGACGAGCTCAGGGCCGCCACCACCAGGCCTGTGATCAGGTTGATGAGCGGCAGCGCGGTCATCATCCGCACCCGCAGGGGAATCGCCGAGATCGGGGTCTGGAGTCGCGGCGTCTCCTCGCTGTTGTGGATGTCGATGAGGACCGGGCGCATCCCGGCCTCGAGGATCAGGTAGTGGAGGATCGCCGAGTAGCCGAGCGCCACCATCGACCCCGCGAAGAGCGGCAAGAAGGCCGGCCATTGGAGGCCCAGCACGTAGACCGCCCACGCGCACGTGGGCGCGATCGCGACCCCGACCGGGACCCATAAGTCGTGCCGAATGAGGTTCAGCGGCAGGGCGACGGAGGAGGCCCATGCCCGCGTCGTGCTCGCCTCGTCCCGAGCACCGCCGATCCAGTCGCGGATCGGCCGCATCAGCGGGAACGTGCGAACGAGCGTGATCGCGACGGCGGCGCCCGTGAGCACCAGCGCCACGGCGATCACCTTCAGGTAGTCGTCGCTCGAGGCGTTGTAATAGAAGGTGAACAGGCCGAGCGTCGCAGCCGTGATCACGAACGCGCTCTGCAGCTCGACCGCGAGAAAGACGTACGGATAGGACCGGCCAAGCCGGCGATAAAGACGGGACAGCGCCGGCAGCGCCATGGCGGGATTGTGCGGGATTGTGTCAGCCCTTGCGCGACCCTGACGCGGACACATGTACGACGGGCGCTTTGCAGCCTGGGAGCGACTGATCACGGGTTGCGCGAGCACTCAAGTACCGTCTCTCGGGGTCCGAAACTATGGAGGTGGAACGCGAGAGCAACGGGGGCTTCCCCGAGCCCGTCGCCGGTGAGCCGGTGCGGCTGGTTCGGGCGCGCCACGACGCCTGCGGGGAGTCGACCCGCGTCCGCGTGCCGCCTGCGCTTCCCGCGCGCGCGGTGCGCCGGGTCGTCTGCGACTCGTGCCACCAGCCGTTCGAGTGCGACGGCGCCGACGACGCCGGCGTGGTCGAGCCGCGCGAGAGCGCCGGCAACCGGCTCTGGAAGTACCTCAGCATCCCGGTCGCCGCGGCCGCGGTGATCGTCGCGCTCATCCTTATTCAGGGCTCGGGGAGCGACAACCAGCCCTCCGCACCGGCGACGCCCGCCCAGCCCCCTGCGGGCGGGGCACCGGCTGCGAATGCCCCTGCCAAGGACGGGAGCTCGAGCAAGGGCGGCGAGCTCGTCAAGGGCTCGAGCTACACCCTGGCCCTGCCCCATGGCTGGACCCAGACCGAGCCGCAGAACGGGCAGACCTTCACCGCCTCGGCCGACGGCCGCCAGGCCACCGCGGCGCTCTGGGTCAAGCGCGATCCCAAGCTGAGCTTCCCGCAGTTCGAGTCCCAGTCGCTCACCCAGCTCCGCCGGACGGCCGGCAGCGCCCAGGTCACCGGCCGCACGCCCGCGCCGACCGCCGACGGCACGATCGTCACGCTCGCGCCGGCTCCGAAGCCGGGCGCGCCGGCCTACGAGGTGACGCTTCGCGTCACCGGCCCCTATCGTTACTACCTAGCCACGACCGTCGAGGCCAACGCATCGCGTGAAGCGGCCGACGGCGCCGAGTTGATCCACAGCTCGTTCGTCCCCGTGGCGACAGGAAAGTCAGGCTAAGGAAGGCACGATGAGACGACCCAGGCTGCTCCTCTATGTCGTGCTTGCGCTGCTCGTGCCGGTCCCCGCGCTGGCGCTCGAGCTCGGCGGGCCCGGATCCGGATCGAGCTCGCTGGACGCCTCCGCCTCCCTCGACAGCTGTGGCCTGTTCGAGAACCAGATCGTCTGCAAGATCGACGCCTCCTTCAACGGGGTCGACGGAGCCACCAGCTACACGGCCAGCGTCACCGCCCCGAACGGCGCGGTCTCCGACTACGGCACCGTCGGCACCGGCGGCGCCAGCCTATGGGTTCCCTACGTCGGCAACGGCACCTACACCGTCGAGGTCCAGGCCTGGGGCACCCCGCCGTCCAAGGACAAGAAGCCCCGGCTCCTGGCCACCGACAAGGCAAGCGCCGGCAAGGACAGCGGCGCCAGTCCGGGCGGCCCCGCCGACGGCGCGACGGGCGCCACCGGCACCACCGGCACGACCGGTGTGACCGGGGTGACCGGCACCACGGGCACGACCGGTCCGACCGGCGCCTCCGGTCCGACCGGGACCTCCGGTCCGACCGGCACAACCGGCGGGCCGCCCGAGCCGTGCCCGCCCCCTCCGACACCCGGGCCCACCGGTCCCACCGGCCCGACCGGATCCTCGGGGTCCACGGGGGCAACCATCTCCGGCACCCACGCGGGCATCGCCGGCCTCGAGTCCCAGGGCGAGGTGGCCGACAGCACGACGCCTCCGTGCGCACCTTCCGGAACGACCTCCGGCGGCTGACCCCGTGGGGCTCTTCGACTTCTTCAAGCGCCGCCGTGAGCGCGAGAGCGCGATCCCGGAGGGGACAGAGGCGGCCGTAGAGGCAACCCCCACCGCTACGCCCCAGCCGGCCCCAGGGGCTCCGAACGTCCCCCCGGGCGGAGTGGCGGTGACAATGACCCCCGAGCTGATGCAGCAGATGTCGGGGCTCCAGCAGCTCATGACGACGCACCAGGTCAATCTCCAGTCCCAGCCGATGGAGGTCCGCCAGGCGGTCGCGAGCGACCTCCAGGCGAAGGGCATCAACGCCCAGGTGGGCGGCGCGCTCCAGATCACGGACCCGCAGCAGATCCACGACGTCGTGCAGGTCCTGAAGGACCACGGTCTGCTGCCCCCCAACGTCACCGTCAACTAGGCGGCGAAGATGCGTCCCGGGCCGTGGACGGGCGACCGGGCCAGGGACGGCACGCTCCGGCCCAAGCAGCAGCGCCTCCCTGCTCGCGGTTTAGGCTCCTTCCGTGCCCAAAGGACGGCTAGAGGCATTCAGCGATGCCGTGATCGCGGTCCTGATCACGATCATGGTGCTCGAGTTGCACATCCCGGCTGGTACTGATTGGCATGCGTTGGGACACGAGCTGCCGGTGCTCCTGGCCTACGTGCTCAGCTTCGTGTACCTGGGGACCTATTGGAACAACCACCACCACATGCTGGCGGCCGTCTTCCGGGTGAACGGCGCGGGCCTGTGGGCCAACCTGCACCTGCTCTTCTGGCTCTCTCTGATCCCGTTCACCACCGCGTGGATGAGCGAGCACCGGTTTCCGACGATCCCGACCGCCGTCTACGGGATCGTTCTATTCGCTGCCGCGATCGCGTACCTGATCCTGCAGACGACGCTCATTCGCGCTGAAGGAGAGCACTCCAGGCTGCGCGTCGCCCTCGGTTCAGATGTCAAGGGCAAGGTCACAACGCTCCTGTACTGCCTCGGGATCGGCTTGTCGTTCGTTGATGGCTGGCTCGGCCTAGCGGTCTACATCGCGGTGGCACTGACGTGGCTGGTGCCTGACCGCCGCGTCGAGCGCCACCTGAGCATGGCTCCGGCCGAGCCGAGCGAGTAGGCGACACCGTTCCTGACCCTGCGCAGGGCTCCCGCGCACCCAGGGGTCCTTAGTTCAAAGGATGCGTTCGAGGACGAGCATCCTGCGGCTGGACACCAGATGCTCCAAGTCATCCGCCAAGCCCTGGACCCGTTGCTCCGCTTGTTGCTGCCAGCGCCCGAGGTTGACTATCTCCGCGATCAGCACGTAATCGGCTGAGTCAATCGCCTGTCCGGGTACATCCATCGGCCGCGTCAATTGCCAATCCGGCATCGTGTCCAGCGAGCCATGGACGATGTCCCGATCGCTGGCCATCAGACGCTCAAACTCCTCGGCTAGCTCCGGCGAGCGCAGCTGAAACCACATCACCAGTGTCGCGGCGGCCGGCATCGACAGAGCGTAACTCTGCAGAGCACAGCTTGCGAGCCGCTGAGACGGAGGGACTGAAGCCTCGCTTCTGCTTTCGCGTGAAAGCGACGGTCACTACGATCCCGGTGATGGCCACCGCCACCGCCGAGTCACTCTCCCCCGCGGCGCGCGAGTTCGTCGACTCGGGGCCGAAGCGCCTCCTGATCGGCGGCGAGCACACGGAAGCGGCGGACGGGAAGACCTTCGAGACGATCGACCCGGCGACCGGCGACGTGATCTGCGAGGTCGCGCTCGGCGGAGCCGAGGACGCGGCACGCGCGGCCGAGGCCGCACGCGAGGCCCTCGACGGCCCGCTGCGCAAGATCAACGCCGCCAAGCGCTCGGGCGTCATGAACACGCTCGCCGAGCTGATCAAGGCCAACGGCGCGGAGCTGGCGGAGCTCGAGTCGCTCGACAACGGCAAGCCGCTCGCCGCCGCCAAGGGCGACATGGCGGCAACCGTCAACCACCTCCGCTACTACGCGGGCTGGCCGACCAAGATCGAGGGCGAGACGATCCCAGTCTCCGCCCGCGACGTCCTCTGTTACACGGTCCGCGAGCCGGTCGGCGTCTGCGCCCAGATCGTCCCGTGGAACTTCCCCCTCCTGATGGCGATGTGGAAGGTGGCCCCGGCCCTCGCCGCCGGTTGCTCGATCGTCCTGAAACCCGCCGAGCAGACGCCACTCACGGCCCTGCGCCTCGGCGAGCTGGCGCTCGAGGCGGGCTTCCCCGAGGGGACCCTCAACGTCCTCACTGGCGACGGCGGCACCGGCGCCGCGCTCGTCGACGAGCCCGGCGTAGACAAGGTCGCCTTCACCGGCTCGACCGAGGTCGGCCGCGAGATCGGCGCCAAGTGCGGCCGCTCCCTGAAGCGCGTCACCCTCGAGCTGGGCGGCAAGAGCCCGAACATCATCCTCCCCGACGCCGACCTGGACCGCGCGATCAAGGGCTCCTACGAGGGCATCTACTTCAACTCCGGTCAGGCCTGCAACGCCGGCTCCCGCCTCTTCGTCCAGCGCGACCTGTTCGACGAGGTCACCGAGCGGCTGGCCGCCTTCGCCCGCGAGACCAAGGTCGGCCCGGGCCTCGACCCCGAGACCCAGCTCGGCCCGCTCGTCTCCCGAGAGCAGTTCGACCGCGTGAAGGGCTACATCGACTCGGGCGTCGAGGAGGGCGCCGAGCTCGCCGCGGGCAACTCACCCGACGGCAACGGCAGCGGCTACTTCGTGAACCCCACCCTCTTCGTCGGCGTCGACGACTCGATGCGCATCGCCCGCGAAGAGATCTTCGGCCCGGTCCTGGTGGCGATGCCCTTCGACGATCTCGAGGAGGTGGCCCGCCGAGCCAACGACACCGAGTACGGCCTGGCCGCCGGCCTCTGGACTCGCGACGTCTCCAACGCCCACAAGCTCGCCTCGATGCTCCAGGCGGGCAACGTCTACGTCAACACCTGGGGCGGCGGCGACCCGGCAGCGCCCTTCGGCGGCTACAAGGCATCCGGCATCGGCCGCGAAAAGGGCCACATCAACCTCGACGCCTACCTCGAGACCAAGACCGTCTGGGTCCAGCTGTAGTCACTTCCGGCGTTCGGTCGCAGGACGGAAAACGGGCATGTAGGAAGAAGCGGTTAAGGCAATGCGAACGGTTCGTGTCGATTCGCGCGGCTCGACACATTCGTCGCATCTGCGTAAGGGGGTTCTCGACTTTTTCGTCCAATAGCGACCCATAAAGTCGATCACCCCCCTGGGCGGGTCGACTGCGCGGTCTGGACCGGCCCCACACGCCTGGCCCCGCTTGCCCGCGGTCGGCGGGGCGCCATCGCTAGGGTGGCGGCATGCGGATTGGTGTGCTTGGGACCGGGGTCGTCGGGCGAACGTTGGGCGGCAAGCTCGTCGAGCTCGGGCACGAAGTGCGGATGGGGTCGCGGCAGGCCGGGAACGAGAACGCCGTCGAGTGGGCTCAGGGGGCCGGCGAGGGGGCGAGCGAGGGGACGTTTGCGGATGCGGCGGAGTTCGGCGAGCTGTTGGTCAACGCCACCGGCGGCAGGGTTTCGGTGGATGCGCTCGAGATGGCAGGGGCAGAGAACCTGGCCAGGAAGGTGCTGGTCGACGTCTCGAATGCGCTGGACTTCGGCGGCGGAGGGCCGCCCGTTGTCGGGGTGGCGGCGGACGACAGCCTCGGGGAGCGGATTCAGGCGGCTTTTCCCGATGCCCGGGTCGTGAAGGCGCTCAACACGATGAATGCGTCCCTGATGGTCGCTCCCGCGTCGATCGACGAGTCGACGAACGTGTTCGTGTGCGGTGACGACGACCAGGCGAAGGCGACGGTAATCGAGCTGCTGGAGACGTTCGGCTGGTTGTCCGCGGACATCATCGATCTGGGCGACATCTCGGCGGCGCGGGGAGCGGAGCTGTACGTGGCGTTATGGGTGCGGCTCATGGGCGCTCTCGGGACGCCGTCGTTCAACATTCGGGTCGTCCGAGAGGCCTAGGAGCCGCTTTCGGCCGGGGTTACGATCCCGGTGCGCGCCCGGGTCGACAAATGGGTGAAGTCAGGCGGCCTTAAAAGCCGCCGCCCGAGAGGGCTTGCGGGTTCGAGTCCCGCCCCGGGCACTCAGCACGCGTGTTCTTGGTGCCCTTTTTGGTCGGGATGCCTTGACAGCAACTTTTTCGGATGTAGCGTGTTCAAGTGAACGGGCGTTACATGGAGGCCTCCGCCCTCACAACTGCCGGCCAAACCGGGCTGCTCGCGCGGCGTTCGCCGCTGCTACGCCTGCAGAGCGACGAGAAGCTCGTCGCTCTGATTCGTGACGGCCACGACCGTGCGTTCGAGGTCCTGTTCGACCGCTACCAGTCCCGGCTGCTCAGCTTCTGCCGGCACATGGTCGGGTCGAGCCAGGACGCCGAGGATCTGCTCCAGGAAGCCTTCGTCGCCGCCCATTCGGCGATGCTGGCCGACGAGCGGTCGATCACGGCTCGGCCATGGCTGTACCGGATCGCGCGCAATCGGTGCCTGAACTTCCTGCGGAAGCCGGTGGCGGACGGGCAGGACTCGATGGACATTCACCCGTCTGCGAACGGGACGACCACCTTCGAGCGCGTCCAGCGGCGAGAGGAGCTGCGGACGATCGTCGCCGACGTCCAGGAGCTGCCGGAGACGCAGCGGAGCGCGCTCGTGCTGCGCGAGATCGACGGGCTCACCTACGGCGAGATCGCCCAGGCGATGGGCATCACGCTGGCCGCGGTCAAGTCGCTGCTCGTCCGTGCTCGGATGGCGCTCGCCGAGGCCAGCGAGGCCCGGATCCTCGCCTGCGATGACGTGAGGCTCGAGCTGGCCGAGGCCGCCGAGGGGGTCGCCAAGGTGTCCGGGCCGGCGCGGCGGCACGTCAAGGAGTGCCCCTCCTGCAAGCGCTTCCGCAGGGAGCTGCGCTCCACATCCCGGTCGCTCGCCGGGCTCGCGCCACTCGGTCTTTTCGCAGTCGTCGGGAAGTTCCTCGCGTCCAAGCTCGCCGGGGCCGGCGGAGGCTCTGCAAGCTCGGCGGGCGGGACGGCGGGGTCCGCCGGAGCGACTGGCGGCGCCGCTGGGGGAGGCGCCGGTGCGGCAGGCGCCGGCGCGGCCGGATCCGTGGGGGCTGCGGGATCCGTTGGCGGCGTCGCCGGCTCCGTGGGCGGAGCCGCAGCGGCAGCGGGCGGCTCGGGCATCTCGATCGGCGGCGCGCTCGGGACCGTGGGCGGCATGGTTGGCGCCAAGGCCGCGGTCGGCGTCGCCACCGCGGCGCTCATCACCGCCGGTGCCGTCGGAGCCAACCACATGAACCAGACACCGACACCGGCAGCCCCGCCCGCGGCAGTCGCGCAGACCAGCCAGTGGTCGGTCGAGCACGCGCGGGCGGACGCCGCGCCGGCGCCGACGACCGCGCCGGTAGCCGACCCGACGACCACCGCCGAGGCTCCTCCGGTCACCCCGACCTCGACGACGGACACCACCGCGACCGACACCACCGCGACCGACACGGCGCCGGCCACGGACCCCACGACCACGACGCCAACGGACACGTCCACCACCGACACCGGAACGGCCACCGACCCCTCGGGCACAACCGACCCGACCACTACGACCGGCGACGGGAGCGGCGACCCGACGGCGGGCGGAAGCTCGACCGACCCCACCGGCACCGGCGACCCAACGGGCACTGACCCGAACCCGCCGGTGATCCCCGATCCGCCGGTCGACCCGAACCCGCCGCCCGTCGACGGCAATCCACCGCCGGGCTCCGTTCCGCCGCCCAACGACACCGGAACGACGCCGCCCGGCGGCACGGACACCTACACGGTGCCCAACTGATCAGGGCCTAGGCCAGGCCGATCACCTTCAGCCGCCGTGTGAGGCACTGGGCGGCGAAGGCGTGCGTCTCGTCGCGTGAGACGCCGAACATCTCGAGATCCTCGTCCTCGGACCAAGGCGGGTCGAGGACACCGTCCGCGATCGGGAGCGCCTCGCCCATCATCCGCTGCATGGCCTCCCGGTACTTCGGGTCCTCCTGCGCCATGTCGGTGAGGAAGCGGACGCCGAACGCAATGTGGCGGTGCTCGTCGCGAGCGACCTTGTTGAATCCCTCGACGAACGCCGGCAGCGTGTTCTGCTCGGTGTTGTACTCGATGATGAAGTGCTGGCCGGTGAGGGCGAGGGCGCCCTCGATGATCATGTGGTAGAGCGTGACGGCCTCCACAAGGGCCACGGTGTCCTCCGGCTCCGCGGCGAGACGGTCGACCCGGTTGTGCAGCAGGTCGTCAAATAGCTGGCCGAAGGACTCGTTCAGGTTCTCCTCCGTCGCCCGCAACCGGTCCGCGAGGCTGTCGGTGCCCTCGTAGACGCCGACCTCGCTGTAGAAGCGGTCGAAGAAACGGACGTGCCGGGCCTCATCGGCGATCTGGGTGGAGAGGAAGATGCGCTGCTCCTCCTTGGGGCAGGCGCGCATGATCGGACCCAGCTCGTCTGTGACGCGTTGCTCGCCGATGAAGAATCCCGACAGCCCGTACATCCGCTGGAAGCGTTCCTCCTCGGAGATGCGCTCGTGCCAGTCGATGCGGTCCTGGCTGAAGTCGAGGTCCTGGGTCGCCCACTGCTGACGCTCCCACAACTCATACAGCTGGCCGTAGTCGAGGAGCTTCGCCTTCCCACGGTCGGCCGATTCCTCGAGCGCCGGATCTGAGGTTTCCTCGAACCCCTCCTGCTGGGCGATGTCGCTGAGGGTTCGGGCCGTCCTGGCCTCTGCTGAGTCCGGTTCCGTCCTGGCTTCCATAAATCTCTTGTGGCGGCTACGCCGCCTTACCTGCCTGACTCGTCGCTAGACGCTCCTCGACCAACACACCCAGCCTACACCCTGAACTGGCTGACTGGCCAGGATCTTGCCCGCGTCAGTTCCCGTTCTGGCTCGCGCGGTCGTTGCGGCTGAGGTGCTTGTTGAAGAAATCGACCGTCTTGCCCCAGGCCTTGTCGGCGTGCTCCTCGTGGTAGGTGCCGAGCCGGTTGTGGTCCGCGAAGAACGCGTGGCCCGCGCCCTCGTAGAACTCGAACGCGGCCTCCACCCCGGCCTGCTGTAGCTCGGCCTCGAGCGACTCGGCGTCCTCCCGCGAGATGAAGTCGTCATTGGTCCCGAAGTGCCCGAGCACCGGCGCGTTGAGCCTCGTGAAGTCCGGCTTGCCGTGCGGCATGACGTAGTAGAAGCTCACCACGGCGCCGATCTGCGGGTTCGCCGTCGCGGCCCACACCGAGAGACCGCCGCCGAGGCAGAAGCCGACCGAGCCGATGTTCCCGTTGCACTTCGGGTGCTCCAGGACGTAGGTGACAGCGCCGCGCACCTCCTTCTCGGCCTCATCCATGTTCAGGGCCATCATCTTCTGCTGGGCCTCGTCGGGCTGCTCGGTCGTCTCGCCGTGGAACAGGTCGGGTGCCAGAGCCACGAAACCCTCGGCGGCGAAGCGGTCGCAGATGCCGCGGATATGGTCATCCAACCCCCACCACTCCTGCATGACGATCAGTCCGGGGCCGGTGTCCTCGGGCTCCGCGAGGTAACCCGTCGCAGTGCCTCCGTTCGCGGCGAACTCCAGATCTGGCATCTCTTGACTCCTCCTGGATCAGACGGTGTGGGTCTCCCCCGGCTGGAGGATCACCACGGTCGATGACGTGTTCGACTCGACGTCGGACTTGAACGCCTCGGCGTCGGCCTCGATCGGTGGGAACGTGTTGTAGTGCATCGGGATCACGGTCGGCGCCCCGATCAGCCCGGCAGCCAGGGCGGCGTCCTGGCGGTCCATCGTGTAGTGGCCGCCGATCGGGATCAGCGCGACGTCCGGCGGCGTGCGCTCCGCGATCAGCTTCAGGTCGCTGAACAGGCACGTGTCGCCGAGGTGGTAGATCGTCTTGGAGCCGATGTTGATCACATAACCGGCGGCCTGGCCCACCGCGGTCCCGTCGGGCGTCGTGTTCGTGTGGAACGCCTGCACCATCCTCGCCCAGCCCCAATCGAACTCGACCGTGCCCCCGAGGTTGGGGTCGATGGTGTTCTTGACGCCCTGCGCGCCGAGCCATCCGGCGAGCTCGACGATCGCGACCGTCGGCGCGTCGTTCTTCTGTGCCACGGCCACCGCGTCGGCGAGGTGGTCCGCATGCCCGTGGGTGACGAGGACGTGCGTCGCGTCCAGGTCGCCCGCCGAGACGGTCGCAACCGGATTGTGCGGCGCCAGGAAGGGGTCGATGACCACCCGCGCGTTCCCGTCCGAGAGCTCGAAGCACGACTGGCCCAGAAAGCGGATGTCGGTCACGTCTCAGTCCTCCTCGTTCGTCGTCGTCTCACTCAGCTCCTCCGCTAGTGCCCAGCCGACGGCGACGCCAACCATCATGCCCATCCGCGCCTCCTCGGCGAGCAGCGTCCGGACCGCGGCGAGGCGCTCCTCGTCGGTCTCGGCTGTCGCGGCCTTGCGGACCTCCGCCTCGTGCGCCTCGCCGAACCAGCCTCCCTCCTGGAGCGCGTCGGCGAGGATCCGGTGGAGCTTGGGGGCCGCGGCGGCGACGACCGACTCCGCCTCGCGAAACCGCTCGCGGTCCGAGAGGGCATCGATCGCCGCGTCCAGCCGCGCCTGATCCACCGCCATCGCACGGAACATATCGGGGCGGCACGCCCGGCCTTCGCTACGCCCGGCGCTCCCACATCTCGAGCTTGCAGATCGGCTCGTAGCCCAGGCGCTCGTAGATCGGATAGCCCATCTTCGTCGCCTGCAGGCTCGACACGGTGATGCCGCGCTCGCGGGCGTCGTTGAGCGCCTGGTTCAGCAACCGGCGCGCGAGGCCCATGCCGCGGTGGTCCGGGAGCGTGGCGACGAAGTAGACCTCGGCATCGTCGGCGTTGTCCTGGAGGCCGAGGACGCACACGGGTGCGCCGCCCACGCGCGCCTGGTAGAGGCGCAGCGCGTCGACGCCGGCGAACCGGTCCATCGCGCGGATGAAGGTGTTCTCGGGCCACCCGTAGGAGAGGTCGTTGATCCGCCCCACGTCCCGCGGGTTCGCGTCCACTCCCCAGTCGAGGTCGCCCGGGTCCGGGTCGGGGATGCTGGTGAGGTCGGCCATCATCGCCGTGGGGGTCGCGTCCAGACGGTGGCCGGAGGCCTCGAGGAGCGCAGCGACTTCGCGGTCGTCCTCCGGTACCCACACCGTCCACGCCTGTATGCCGGCGTCCTCGTAGGCGGCGGCCAGGTCGTCCATCGCGGCCTCGAGCGCGGCCGCATCGCGGTAGGCGACGGAGTTCACGATCGAGCGATCGGGGATCGACGGGACGACCGAGGCCGTCACCCCGCCGGGCTCGAGCACCTGCGAGGTCCCGCCGCCGCCCACCAGCCGGATGAACGACATCAGCGCGCCACGGTGGCGCTCGATCGCTGCGTCGCGGTCCATCGCGCCGGCGCCCCGCCGCCTAGCGCTTCAGCGCCAGAGTGATGCCGTCCGCCACGCCGAGCATCGCGACGTCGACGCGCTCGTCGGCGATCGCCCGCTCGTTCACCTCGCGCGTGGCGACCGTGCGGGGGTCCTCGTCGGCGCCGTTCAGCACCTCCCCGCCGCGCAGCACGTTGTCGAGCATGATCAACCCGCCGGGCCGCAGGAGCCGCAGGCACTCCTCGTAGTAGTCCGGGTACTCGCTCTTGTCGGCGTCGATGAAGGCGAAGTCGAACGGCTCTTCGTCCGTCATTCCGCGGAGCGTCTCCAGCGCGGGGCCGAGGCGAAGGTCGATCCGGTCGGACACGCCGGCCTCCTCGAAGTAGCGGCGGGCGATCTTGGTCCAGTCGCCGCTCAGGTCGCAGGTGACGAGCTGGCCGCCGTCGGCCAGGCCCCTCGCGACGCAGATCGCCGAGTAGCCGGTGAAGGTGCCCAGCTCGAGCGCCCGCCTGCCCGCCATTGCCTTCACGAGGACGGTCATGAACGCGCCCTGCTCCGGGGAGATCTGCATGATCGCGATGTCCCCGAGCTCCTCGGTCTCGGCGCGGAGGCGACGCAGGACGTCGTCCTCGCGCGCGCCGTGCTCGACCACGTAGGCGTAGAGCTCGGGCGTGAGGGTGATGTACTTGTCCGGCATCGGCGTCGCTAGCGCCGCCCGAGCGTGGCCGAGAATCCGGCGGCGAGCCCGACCAGGCCGCCGACGATGCCCGACCACTCGTTCGCGTAGTCGTTCACCAGCGGCAGGGCAAGCAGCACCATCGCGGAGACGACGATCGGGATCATGTCGAGCTCCTCCGTTGGGTCCTCGCGCGCGTCGGCACGCCGGACCATGTACGACGCGCCCAGCGCCGCGAGCGCGATGCCGTTGCCGCCCGCCGCGAGCGTGAAGCCGTCGCCGAAGGCGCTGTCCAGCCCCGGAGCCGCCAGCGCGCCCAGCGCGCCGGCGGCGACCAGGAGGAGCGCGGTCGGGATCGCGCCAAGGCGGCGCTCGAGGTCGGGGACGAACAACACCATCCCCACCCCGATCGCGAACAGATAGCCGATGTCGTTGTAGAGGAATGGGGAGACCAGGTAGTGCCACCACGGATTGGCGGTGCCCGGTGTGCCGACGACGAGCCCCAGGTCAGTGAGCGGGATAACGGCGGCCCGCGCGACGACGAGCAGCGCCGCCGGAGCCAGGATGAGGGCGATCGTCACGTAGGGGCGCTCGGCCGTGAGCGTCACGCGCTGCATTCGCTCCTTGCGCTCCTTGCGCTCCCGGCGCTCGCGACGACGGCGATCGCGCCGGCTCTCCTGCGCCTCCAGGCCGTCGCCGCGACGCTCCAGCTTCGGGGCCCGCTTGCGTAGCCGGGTGCCGCAGTAGGGGCACTCCGTGACGTACGGACTCACCTCCGAACCGCAGCTCTTGCAGACGACACTCAGCTCGGTTTCTGCCACACCCGCAGAATAGCCCTGGATGTGGGGCTGCTAGGCGCGAGTGTCGGTGATCATCTCGCGGACGAGCTTCGATAGGTCGTGGTGGCGCTCCCAGTGGCGAAGCTGCCTGTGCGCCCCGCTCTGTCCACCCAGGAGGTCATCGACCAGGTCGAGCTCGGCCGAGCAACCCAGATCTGCAGCGTCGTCGCTCAATCCCTCGACCAGCGCGGACGCCATGTACTCGGCCGGCAGCTGCTCCCCTCGGAAGAAGTCGATCAGCGTCCCGTCCATGCCGCGAAGCGCGGCGCGGACCTTGTTGTCGTCGATCAGCTCGGTCGGGAACTCGCCGATCGGCTCCCCGGCGTCGTACAGGGCGCTGAAGCGATGGGCGAGCGAGATCGTGAGGGCCGCCAGCGCGATCGTGTGGTCGAGCGTCGTCTGCTGGTCGAAGATGCGCGTCTCAACGGTCCCGAGGTTGGGATGGGGGCGGACGTCCCACCAGAGGTAGGTGTAGTCCTCGATCGCGCCCCCGCGCATCATCTGCTCGACGCGGTTGGAGTAGGTCTCCCAGGTCCCGTAGTGGGGCGGCACGCCGGCGCGCGGAAAGGCGCGGAAGACCGGGGTGCGGGTGGACATCATTCCGGTCCGATCGCCGCGCCAGAACGGGGAGTTCGCCGAAAGCGCGAGGAGCAGCGGCAGGAAGAGGCGGATGCCGTCGGCGACGTAGATCGCCTTGTCGGGCCCGTCGATGGCCACGTGGACGTGGGTGCCGAAGATCAGCTCCTGGCGGGCGATGAAGCCGAGCTCGCCGATCAGCTCCTTGTACCTGGGGCGCTCGACGATCTTCTGGTCCTCCCAGAGGGCGAACGGGTGCGTGCCGGAGGCTGCGAACTGGAGCCCAAGCTCCTCCACGATCCCGGCCATCATGCGGCGTAGCTGCCCGAGCTCGTCGCCGGCCTCCGCCACGTTCTGGCACGGCTTGGTCGCGATCTCGAGCACCGACTGCATCAGCTCCGGCTTGACCTGGCCCTCTCGGTCGGGGGGGACGGCCGCGAGGACGTCCTCGATCGCCTGAGCCAGACTCAGATCCTCGGCGTTGAGGAGCATCAGCTCCTCCTCGATGCCGATCGTGAACGGCGGGCCGTTGAAGCTGTGCTCGAGCATGAGTCTGCGGCCGCAGCGGCCGGGCGCCCACGGGGCGCGCGGTTATTATGCGGGCCCGGCTCCCGGCAAACCCGGGGACAGGGAGGAACCCTCATGAACTCTGGCTACGGTCACAAGCTGTTCATCCTTGCATTCGACCATCGCGGCTCCTTCCAAAAGAAGTGGTTTGGCCTGGAGGGCGAACCCACCGAGGAAGACACGCGAAGGATCTCGGACGCCAAGCACCTTGTCTTCGAGGGGCTACTGCACGCGCTCGCTGAGGGCGCCGCCCCCGATTCAACCGGCGCCCTGGTCGACGAGCAATTCGGCGCGCCCACGAGCATCCCCAGCCAGGCGAAGGAGCGCGGCCTCAGGCTGGCCATGCCAGTGGAGAAGAGCGGCCAGAACGAGTTCGATTTCCAGTACGGCGACGAGTTCGGCGCCCACATCGAGCAGTTCGACCCCGACTTCTCGAAGGTACTCGTCCGCTACAACCCGGACGACCCGGACGTCGACATGAACCGTCGCCAGCTCGACCGCCTGAAGCGCCTCTCCGACTGGCTTGGAGAGCATGACCGCAAATTCCTCTTCGAGTTGCTCGTCCCCGCCACGGACGACCAGCTGGCTCGTGCGCATGGGGAGACCGATCGCTATGACGCCGAGCTGCGGCCGGAGCTGATGCGCCGGGCGATCCAGGACATCCAGGATCACGGCATCGAGGTCGACATCTGGAAGATCGAGGGCGTCGACAAGCGGTCGGACGCCGAGATGCTCGCCGAGCAAACCCGCGTGGGTGGCCGTCACCACGTCACCTGCGTCCTCCTGGGCCGCGGCGCGAGCAACGAGAAGGTGGACCACTGGCTCGCCCAGGCGGCGCCCGTGGACGGGTTCATCGGCTTCGCCATCGGTCGCTCGATCTGGGGTGGTCCGCTCAAGGCGTTCCTCGACGGCTCAGTCGAGCGCGATGTGGCGGCCCGCGAGATCGGCAACAACTATCTGCGCTTCGTAAACGTTTACGACGACTCCGAGGCACCGGTCGCGGGCCGATAGCGGGCCGGCGGCGCCCTCCCGGGGCGGGCGTCTGATTGCCGGGGTTGTCTATCGGGATGCGGCGCACGCCGGGCATCGGGGCCGTACTCCTACTTACCCTCGGAGGCTGGCTGCTCGTCCACTCCTGGATCGACGGCGGCGGATCCAGCGACAGCTCCAGCCCGGCGCCCGCTGAGCACTCCGTCCAGGCGAGGGTCGTGCGAGTTGTCGACGGAGACACGATCGTCGCCTCGGTCGAAGGTGATGACGAGTACGTCCGCTACATCGGCGTCGACACGCCCGAGACGGTGAAGCCCGACACACCCGTGCAGTGCTTCGGCCCGAACGCGAGCGACGAGAACCACCGGCTGGTCGAGGGCCGGACGGTGCGGCTGGCGTTCGATCGCGAGGCGCGCGACGTCTACGGGCGGCTGCTCGCGTACGTGTATGTGGGCGGGCGGTTCGTCAACGCGGAGCTGGTCCGGGGCGGGTATGCACGCACGCTCGAGATCGCTCCCAACACCTCGCACGCCCCCGAACTCCAACGGCTGGCAACGAAGGCGGCCCGGGCCGGAAAGGGCCTCTGGGGCGCGTGCTGAGGGTCGAATGCAGGCCGGACCGGTGAGCGACTCTTGACCGAACGCTAAAAGGTCGCTAGTAGCGATCGACACGGGCGGAACCGCGTTTTGCTCCGGATCGGTCTGCTAGTTTCCTGCGCGTCGCGGGTTTGGCGCAACGCGACGCACCTGGCACAAACGCTCTTCCTGGATCGATCCCCATGAGGATGAAAGAAAGCATTTCCCAGTTCGAGCTGGCGTTCGAACAGGAGGCCGCGCTCGAGCGCCGTCGCCGGCACCAGCTTCGCCAGCGCGCCGTCAACCGCTCTCGCGCGCGGCGCATCCAGCGCACCGAGCAGCACGGCAAGGTCGCCTTCAGCGTCCTGGTCGTCGCGCTCACCATCACGGTGGTGGTCGTGACCGTCGTGATGTTCGAGACGCTGGCTTGGTTGATGGGCTAGCAGTCCGCTAGCCCAGCCCCCAAACGCCTTCTAGTTCAGCAGCCCTGCCCGTAGAGGCAGGTCAGTCCGTGTTGGAGAGGTCGCCGAGAGCCTTGTTCACGTGCTTGCTGGCTCCCTGGTTCTCCGACATCTCCTCTTCCTTGATCGAGATGTAAACCTCTTTACGGAACACCGGGACGTCGCGCGGCGCGGTGATGCCGAGCCGGATCTTGTCCCTGGACACGGCGAGGACAGAAACCTCGACGTCATCCCCGATCATGATGCTCTGATTGGTCTTTCTTGTCAGGACGAGCATCTCGCCTCCATTCGAGCTATTCGGCCGGTCCGGCCGCCATCCGAAATCAGAGTAACCACTCGGAAGGCGAAGCGCCACCCACAACCGTCATACGGCCGTCCGTTAGCATCCTCCGCCGGCAGGGAGCCGTACAAATGGCCAAGAAACCACTCCGCTCACAGCTGAACCAGATCCGCGCCTGGGTGCGCCAGGGGCGCACCGATGCCTGGATCGCCCACCAGCTCGACGTCTCCGCGTCCGAGCTGCGCGAGTTCCGGCGCCGGCACGAGCTCTCGGCCGAGGACGAGGACACCGGCGAGGTCGAGCTCCGCGACGAGATCGAGGCGGAGATCGAGGCCCTCAGCGAGGCGGCCGAGGAAGAGGAGGCCGCCGAGGAGGAGGCCGAGGCCGAGGAGGGCGAAGCCGAGGAGGGCGACGAGAAGGGCGAGGGCACAGGCCGTCGCCGGCGTCGCCGGCGCCGCCGCGGCCGGGGCGGCGGAGGCGGCGATCGGGCGGGCACCTCGATGCAGGCCACCTTCGACCACGGCGATACCGACGGCTACGGCCTGTGGCTCGACCCGTCCGTCTCCGACGACCCGGTCTACAGCGAGCACTGGGCCGGGCACCGCAAGGTCGAGGTGACGATCGAGCCCGACCGGATCGTCGTCAAGCGCGTTTAGGGGCGCCGACCTCCTCCTTCCCGGCGCCGTCCTCCTGGTTCTTGGCGCGCCCGTTCCCCCCGCCGGCCCCCGCCTTCCAGACCGCGTCCTTGCCGCGTGCAAGGTCGTTGCGGAGGTCCTCCAGGGTGCGGAGCTCGTTCGGATCGACGCCGTTGGCCAGCAGCTGCCGCATCCGCTGCAGCTTGACCGCAACGGGCTGATCTGAGAACAGGAACAGGGAGATCCCCGCGTCGTAGTGGCCCTCGCTGTCAATTACGACCCCGCCCTCGCTGCCGGTTTGGCGCAGGAGCCCGACGAGCCGGGCGCCCTCGGCATCCGGATGCACCATCCAGCTCAGGCCGTCACCGTCGTCCTCCCCGGTGTCCTCGATGAACGCCGGGACGAGTGTCTTGTCGGGGAGGTGGTCGATCACGGCCTCGCGCAGCGCCTTGCGACCCGGGCGATCGAGCGAGCGGAGTCCGGCGCGCTTGTTGAACTTGAGGGCCGACCTGCGACCGAGCGCCGAGCGGACGATGTGCCGGATCGGTCCCCAGTGATGAGTGGGGATGATCCGGAGCACGAAGAGCAGGCAGAACCACAGGATCATCACGGCGGCGATGACCGGCACCTGGGTGAGCTCCCCGCCGGGGTGCGCGAAGTGGTACCCGACGGCCAGCGCCGTCGCGACGAGCGTGGCCTCGAGCATGAGGAAGTATGGGAACTGAATCGGCGTCTTGCCGAACTGCGAGAGGCCGAACATCAGGGCGGACGGGATCATGAAGGCGGCGATCATGGCCGCGGGTGGCGAGTAGATCCCCCAGTTGGTGAAGCTGAGGAACGCAATGGCCAACAGCACGTACGCGATCCCGACGAAGATCGCCGAGCTCACGAAGATCTTGCGCCGGTTGTTGTAGGTCCCCGCCATCGCGATCGACCGGAACAGGGCCGGCATGGTCATCGCCGCGGCGGTGAGTGGAACGAGCGGGGCGACGGACGCGAACTTCGGACCGCCGACGACGATCAGGATCTCGCCGCCCAGGACCATGGCGAGAATCGCCGTGAGTGTGACGAGGTAGAAGTAGGCGAGCATCTGCCCCTGCGCGACGGCGATCCCGTACTCGCGACGGAAGGCCTCGTAGGTGGCCGTCTTGCGGATGGGCCGTAACGCCATCCGGAAGCCCTGAGGCAGGAACGCCACCATGAACCCGGTCCGGGAGGCCAGGTTGTAGAGCCCGATCGACTTGTGGTCCAGGAAACGCGAGAGGATGAACGTGTCGGAGTTCTGCGTCACCCAGAGCGACGTGGCGATCGGGATGCGGATGGCACCGCGCTTCAGGATCTCCGCCAGCTCGGTGAACGAGAAGACCTTCTGGAAGCTGCCCCAGATCAGGGCCACGCACACGGCGGTGGCGGTCACGGTGCCGATCGTCTGCCCGATCACAGCGCCCTTCACGCCGGCGCCCGTGGCGAGGATCAGCACGATCGCGGTCAGGTTGAACGCTGGGCGAGCGGCGTCGATGAGCGCGAAGGTGAACGCTCGGCCCTCGAACCAGACCACCATCTCGGCGAGCTTGAAGATCGCCCACACGGCGCCGGTGATCGTCGCGAACATGACCACCGATCCCTGGCTCGAGTCGTGCAGAAGGAACCCGGCGATCTGAGTCTGGAAGATGGTGACCGGGATGATGATCGCCGCCGAGAGGAACAGGGTCCAGGCCAGGCCGACACCCAGGGTGTACGTGGGACGGGAGCCGCCCTCGTCCTTCTCCTTGTCCTCCTCGATGTCGTCGGCGTCGTCGTCGGAGATCCCGAAGGTCCGCATCATCGTCCCGGGCTTCGAAACGATGTGGATGATCTGCGTGACCAGCCCCGTCAGGAAGAACAGCAGCGAATAGGAGCCGAGCGCTCCCGGGCCCAGGAACCGGGCCACCACGATCAGCGAGGAGTAATGGAGAATGTTGGTGAGGAGCAGCGAGACGCCCTGAAAGCTCGAGAACTTCGCGAGGTGGGTGCCGATCGCGGCCGCGGCCCCGCCGGGGTGACTGTGCTCGTGGCGCTCCGGCTTCAGCGCCTGGCTCTTCGCCGCGCGCGCCTTCTTACGGCGCTGCCTCTCCTCGGGTGTCTTGTCCTTCGACATCAGGCGTTCCAGATGGACCAGTGGGACAGGTCGAGCCCGGTCAGGTCGCGAAGCTTCTCGGCGTCCTCACGGAGGGACCGCAGGGTCTCGTCGGGCAGGGCCCCACGCACGTCCGGGACCTCGATCGAGCGACCCACTGGGAAGACCGCACCGGCAAGTGCCCGGAACCGGCGCGCGGAAACGGTCCCGCGCCTGCGGTCGATGCGGTCAAGGACC
The DNA here is from genome assembly GCA_963710955.1 of uncultured Actinomycetes bacterium. Classification (GTDB taxonomy): domain Bacteria; phylum Actinomycetota; class Thermoleophilia; order Solirubrobacterales; family 70-9; genus AC-56. The sequence continues at coordinate 89,173 of CAVQCK010000003.1, forward strand.
CGGGTGATGGGCGTGCCGCGCCGCTTGCGGGACGTGCGGTGCCGCTGTGTCGCGAAGCCGGGATCCGAGAACCCGGGGTCGACGCCCGCGAACTCAAACACGCGCCGCAGGGTCTCGTTGCGCTGGTTGCGGAGCTCCTCCTGCTCGATCACGAGCACCTGCTCGCGCGGATACAGACGCAGAAATCGCTGCAGCTGAGCGTAATAGTGGCTCCGGGCCAGGTAGGACGTATTGGCGTGCATGAGGGTGCTTCGCAGATCGCCCTTCTCCCGCCGTTTTGCGTAGTTATGCACCCAGTGGGCGGCGATCCGGTCTAGGGGGTCGCGCACCATATAGAGGAGCTTCGCGTCCGGCAACACCGAATGCATCCGCTCCGGCACCTCGAGATGCTGCGGATACGCCGTGTAGTTCGGCGAGGCCTCGCTGCGAACCTTGGCGCTCGGGTCGAAGTGGCTGCGGTACCAGTCGACCCCCCGAGGCCAGTTGCGCTCGGCGATGAAGAAGTTGAGCTCCTTGGGCTGCGAGACCGAGATCTCCGGATGCAGGCTCAGGTAGTAGTGGAGGCCGCTCGTGCCGCACTTCTGGGCCCCGATGACGATCAAATTGGGCAGCGCCCCGGGTCCCGAGTGGGCCGCTGGGGTCGGCTGTGCGGCGGCGTCGGTGGGGGCGGTGGTGGGCGCCGCGTCAGGCGACGCCATGGTGCCCGTGGAGGACTCCATTGCACCCCGAGGGTACAAGCAGCGATCCCGGCTCCGGACGGCTCGAACGCCCGCTTGTGCGCTTTGGGCCTAGCTCAGGAGGCGCGCGCGACGGCGCGGCGAGGCTGTCGCGGCGTCGAGGAGATCCGGCGGGACGTCGCCTGCAGGGAGCGCCTTCCGGAAGCGCGGGCGGCCGGCGAGGATCAGGCCCAGGTGCCGGCGCCTGAACTCCGAGTAGTCGATGCTCGCGAGCTCAACCTGCCGCTCGCCGGAGGCGGGCACGTGCTCGACGCCCGTGCCGGCCCGCCAGACCTCCCCGATCGCCAGCGAATCGGTCACCAGCAGGATCCGCTCGGGCGGCTCCTGGACCCGGTTCACCGCGTTCCGGATCGCGGCTTCGTCGGCACCGAAGGCGAGGATGAGCGTGGTCGGGCGTGGCAGGATGAGCGTTTGGCCGATCAGGCGCCAGACGGTCCTGGGAATCGTGCGGACGAAGACCCAGGCCCTGGAGGGTGAGCCGAAGCGCGTGGGGCGCCGAGGAGCGGGCCGAGAAGACCCTTCCCCGTCCATGGGTCGGGGGCTAAAGCCGCCTCGCAGTCCCTGCTCGTAAGTCTTCTCGTCCCGCCCCCCGGCACCCTCGGCAAGATGCTGCAGCCATTCGGCTGCCTGCGCTGCGCCGTTGTCGGGGCGGAGCTCCTCGAGCTTCTCCCTCATCGCCACCCTGCGGCCGGCGTCGAGCAGCTCGCCGAGGCGATCCTCGATCCGCTCGTCCTCCGGGCCGTCCACGGCCAGCCCCACGCCTGCGGTCTCCGCGTAGCGGGCCCGGGCCGCCTGGTCGTCGGTCTCGCGGCGCATCGGTACGAACAGCGCCGGGATGCCGAACGCCACCATCTCGTGGAACGCGTTGTAGCCGACCGCCGACACCGCCCCGTCGAACGCCGCGTAGTAGCGGCTCATGGGATAGGTCGAGCGCAGGTGGACGATGCCCTCCGGGACGTCGAGCAGGCCGGCTATGCCCGAAGAGGCCGCCGCAACCTGTACGCCGTCGGCGCCAGCCAGCGTGCGCAGGCAGCGGGTCGTCGCGGCCGCCACCTCGGGGCCCTGGCCGAGCTGCACGAGGATCGTCGGCTTGCCGGGCTCGAGGCCCAGCTCGCGCTCCGCCTCGGCGCGCGGCAGGAGCTCCGTGTCGTCCAGGAACACGATCGGCGGGACGTCGTGAACCTCGTCGTGCCTCGTGCTGGTGGGACCGGCGTCCGCGTCGGCGGCGAAGTCCCCGGGCTCGAGGATCGCGTCGAAGAGGTCGCTGCGCGTGAGGGGAGCCGTGCTCGCCCCGGGCTGCCACAGCCCACGGCGACACCAGACGGTGGCAGGCACGCGCTTCATGGCGGCGAGGAGAGGGTCGTAGGGCAGAACGCCGTCGAAGACGAGAAGGTCCGGCCGGGCCTCTGCGATCGCGGTGCGCAGGCGGGCGGTCATGCGCCGCGACCAGCGCAGGTCGCTGCCGACCGTGGGGCTGTTGTGCGACGCCATGTACTCGACCGGGAACCCCATCTCGCGCACCACCGGGGCCGCCCTCGAGAGCGTCACGAAGAGCGGCTCGATCTCGCGATCGAGCCGTCTGGCGATCGCCATCGACCGCGTCAGGTGGCCGAGGCCGGTGCCGTTCGACGACACGAACATGATCCGCGAGCCCGCCATCAGCCCAGCCTCTCGTACGACGCCTGGAGCGGGCCTGCCGCGTGATTTCCCTCTTCAGCGAGCTCACTCAGGGCCCGCGCATAACGCCGAGAGAACAGCCAGGCGCCCGGACCGCGTGCATACTTGCGCCAGCGTCCACGCCCGATCGCCGCAGGGTCGAGTGGCGGCTGGGCGCTCGACCGGGTCGACAGCCCGCCGTCGAGACCAAGACCGTCGAGCAGCCCGTGGTACGCGTCTGCGCCGTCGTCGGACGCCAGCTCGTCCAGGATGACCATCATCAACCGCGCATCCGGGATCTCGTATCGGGCGCCGTCCTCCTCGCCCCTGATTCCGCGCTCGACACCCCGCAGCCGATCGGCCCACCACTCGAGCGCCGCAGCGAGGCGCGGTGGGGCAACTTTGGCCTCGGCGGCAGCAGTTGCGACATCGCGGCCATCGCGGACCACGTGGACGAACCTGGAGTCTCCGAACAGGCGCGCGAGCGTGTGGGCCTCGAGCAGGTTCCCCGGGCTCACGTCGACCAGCGTTGTCGCGGGGTCGCGGTGCTCGTCCCCGTCGAGAAACGACCAGAACAGGGCTCTGCAGGCGTCCAGCGGGTCGTCGTCGTACGAGTCCCGAAACGCCGCGATCGCGCCGTCGAGCGGCTCCGGAGGCACTCTGCCGGCGATCTCGCCGGTCTGGAGCTCGGTCAGGAAGTCCGCGAGCCCTATGCGGCCGCCCAGGAGCGCGGGGATGCCGCGGGGGTCGCTGTGGAAGCGAACCGCGGCGGGCACGGTCGCGACGTCCTCAGCTGCCGTAAGCAGGCCGGCCACGGCCTCCGCGCCGCTGTACGGCGTCCCACCGACGAAGATGATCGCCCGCCCGGTAGCGGTCACGCGCTGGGGGCGAGCGTGTGCTCGAACGTGCGGCGCAGGAGCGGGGCGCAGTGGTAGTCCTCGAGCTCCAGCCTCGCCAGCGTCGCCTCGTAGTGCGCGGTCACCTCCCGCTGCTCCTCTGCGTCCAGGCCCTCTCGCCAGCGGCCCTGGTTCGCGGCCTCGGCGGTCATCGACGTATCGAAGAACTCCCGCATCGCGGGCTCGTCGCCAACCCTCAGGAACTCCAGCAGCCCGCCGTAGGCGCCGTCCCGGTTCGACGACACCAGCTCGTCCAGGCTGATGAGGTGAAGCCGCTGCCGGTCGGCCTCAGTGAGCCCCTTGACGCCGAGGTCCGCCCGGCGGAGCCGATCCGCCCAAAAGTCGATTCCCGAGATCGCGTCGGTGGGATGGTGCTCCTTCTCGCGGAGGATCGTCTTGGAGGCGCCCGAGTCGCGCCCGTCGCGGACGCTGTGGACGAACCGTGCCTCGGGGAAGATCTGCGCCAGCTCGGGGGCAGCGGCGATCGTGAAGGTGCTCATCTCCACCAGCGCCGGCTTGGAGGAGCGCTCGCGCACCGGCTCGAGCAGGTCGTAGAAGAGTCGGTGCGACGCATCCAGCAGGTCGTTTCCCTGGGTTCGCTCGAACGTCGTGACCGCCTCTTCGAACCGGTCGCGGTCGATGATCTGGTGCAGGCCGCGCACGCGCGACTCCTCCTGCCCGAGCCCCAGGCGCTGCCCCACCCGATGAGCGCCCAACCGCGCGCGGCCGGCGACGCCGGCGGGGACGATGACGCGGGAGCCGGCCCTCACGCGATGCCACCAGTAGGTCCTGAGCTTGCGCACGAACTGCTCGGGAGTGGCCCGCCCGCTGATGACGTCGGCGAGCCCGTTCGGGTTGCAATGGAACCGGCACTCGATCGGCACGTCGCAGAACAGGGAATGGCGGCCCAGGAGCTCGGCCGTCACCGTCGTGCCGCTGCGCCCGGTCCCCCCTACGAAGACGAGCTCCGCGGCGTCGCTCACGTGGGCACCTGCAGCGGGCTCCCGTCCCCCGCCAGGAACGCAGTGATCTCGCCCTCGTCCGGGCTCGCGCCCTGGGAGCGCTCGAGCGTCTGGCGAAGCAGGGGCGCGCAGGCGACCCCGTCGGCCTCCAGGCCGGCGACGATCTCCTCGTACGCACGCTGGAGGTCGCCGGCGCGCCGATCGCTCAGCCCCGCCCGCCAGCGCTCCGAATGCGCGAGCTCGGGAGTCATGCTGCGCAGGAAGAACCGCTTCATCTTGCGCTGAGGGTAGATCCGCATAAAGCGGCAGATCGGGCGCAGCCCGCGATGGCGACCGAGCAGGAGCAGCTCGTCCAGGCTCACGGTCAGCAGCCGGTCGCGCGCGATGCCCTGGGCGCCCGCGTCGATAGCTCGGATGCGCTGCTCCCACCAGTCGAGTCCCTGGCGCCGGGTCCGCGGATACACCAGCCCGTGCGTCTGCCCGACCCGTGAGGCCGAGGCGTCGCGGCCGTCCCGCACGGCGTGGATGAACCTCGCTTCGGGGAAGAGCTTCGTGAGCGTCTCGCCCTGGGCGACCGTGTCGCAGCTCTGCTCGATCAGGCCGTCGGCGCCGGCCCGCTCCTGCCGGACGGCGAGCAGGTCGTAGAAGAGGCGGCTGCACGCCGCCTCGGGGTCCTCGTCGAAGCCGGCCTCGAAGGCCGCGACGGCCGCCTCGAACCGCTCCTCCGGGACGAACCGGTAGAGGCCGCGCATCCGTCGGGTCTGAAAGCCCCGCCACCAGAAGCCGCGCAGCCTCCGGAGGAACTGGCCTTTGGAGACGCTGCCCGACAGAAGCCCGGGAAATCCATCCGAGTCGACGTGGAAGCGCACCTCCACGGGCACGAGCGCCATCTTGTCGTGCTTGCCCAGGAGCTTGGCGAGCACGTGCGTGCCGCTGCGCCCGGTGCCGCCCACGAACACCACGGGCGGCGGCTTGGCCACCGGCCGGCCCTCGTCGTTGCGCTCGCGCGTGGGCAGCTGAAGTGGCTGGTTCGCGGACATGGGCTACGCCTTAGTTAAGCGACTCAGCTGGCCGAAGAGGTCTTCTTGGCCGCCCGCCTGGCCGGGCTGGGGCCGTGGACGATGTAGTGGTCGATGTAGCGCGCGCAGGATTGGTGCAGCGGCACCGCCTGCGGCCCTCCCCGCGTCGCGGCGATCGACCCGAGCCACACCTGGCGGCGCACGCCGACGAAGTTCTGGAACGAGCTCGGCTCCTCGGCGGTCACCTTGATCTGCACCGGCCCGCCGTTCGAGCGCACCGTGCCGGCCCGCCAGAAGGAGCCCTGGCCCTGCTGGGAGAAATACATCCCGTCCAGCGACGGCGGCAGGGTGAAGTCCCCGTTGCCGCCCGAGACCACCAGGGGGACCTGGCTGTCGTAGGAGAGCGAGAGCTTCCAATGACCGTGCGGCAGTCGCATGCGGACCGTGGCGGTCCCGGGCGCGTCGAAGTGCCAGGTCGGCTTCCACTGCTCGAAATTCCGCACGATCGGACGCGTCAGGACCACTGCGTCGCCCGCGTGGCTCGCCAGGCCGTGGCTCGGGCCGCTGGGGCAGACGAGGACGCGGCCAGGGGCGCCGCGCTTGTCGATGATCTGGTACGGCGGGGTCGGCCCGGTGCGCTTCCAGAGGATGAACGAGGGGGTTCGCGCCACCGGCTTGAAGTTCGGCGGGTGCGTGCTCTGGTAGCCGCCACGGGTAGTGACGGCGTAGCTGAAATCGTCGAGCCGGTTCGGGGGCAGCGTGTCGAAGTCCATCGGCAGCCCCTGGTCCCAGGTCTTCTTCGGCCGCGCCTTGATCACGGACGGCACGTATCCGCCGGGGCTCTTCATCAGGGTGCCGCGGAGCCAGTAGCCCGAGAAGCGATCGACCCCGAGGTACACGACCGACTGGTTCGGGATCAGGCCCGACAGGTGCTCGAGCTCGGCCCCGCGCTGGTCGAAGCCGACGGGCGTCGCGCGGAGCGCCAGGAGTGTCGAGCCCGCGAGCGCGACGGCGACGATGCCGCCGAGCACGTACCGGGCCACGGTCATCGGGCCGGCGGGCAGCCGTCCCTTCTTCGGCGGCCCGTCGCGCGTCCCGCCGACCACCGGCACGCGGACGCCGTCGGGAACCCAGTTCGGCGAGAAGAGGGCGACCAGGATCGCCATCGCCACAAGGGGCGACATCACCGCCAGCGCCTTCGCCTCCACATAGATCGACGCGAAGAGGCGGGCGCCGATGTAGACGATCACCGTGCTGGCGCCCATCGCGACGAGCCCCCAGTCGCGGCGCCGGAAGGCGGCGAACGCCGCGATCGCGGCCGCCAGCAGGCCGAGCGCCACGGCCGGGTAGGCGCCGGTGACGTCGCCGCGCACGATCCGGAAGTCGCCCTCGGGCCAGATCCCCAGCGCCTCGCCGGGGAACACCGGCGAGCTGAGCCTGCCCGCCGACGCCTGCACCATCCCGACCTTGCTGACGAAGCCGGACAGCTGCGACGCCGAGAAGGCGGCGACGGCGAGCACCAGCACTCCGCCGACGATCAGAGCCCGGCGGTGGCGCCTCATGGTGCTCCGCGCGCCCCCGAGGTCGATCCGCAGGCCGCCCGTGTAGAGCTCGAGCAGGAGCCAGATCGGCAGCGCGAGCGCGAACCAGACGAGCCCGGGGATGCTGTAGACGAAGACGCTCGCGACCGTCAGCAGGATGAGCACGACGATCAGCGCGCGGCGCGGGTGTGCGCCGCCCCCGTAGTCGGGGTTGCGGTTGAGGAACGCCAGGTCGCGGAGGGTCACGGCGAACGCGAGGACCAGGAGCGCCATCGCAGTCTCCTTGAACGCGCTCTGCGCCAGGAACGACGCCGCCAGGAAGGGCAGCGCCGTAAGCGAGGCCGCGATCACCCGCCTCGGCGGCGAGAGCCCCCCCATCACGCCCAGCGCCGTGAGCCCGGTCAGGATCGGGATCGCCAGCAGCAGCCCGTTGAACGAGTCGAGCAGGCTGGTGTTGGTGACCTCGGCGACGGTCGCCGCCACCGACTGCGGCCCGGTCGGGTACCCGAACCGCACGGCGTTGGGCTCGGGGCCGAGCCCGTGCTGCAGCCAGTCCGTCCAGTAGAGCTGCGCCGCCTGGTCGTTGGTGTAGGCGCCCTCGCCCAGGACGCCGTTGCGCTCGTTGAACGCGAACGGCAGCGACGCCACGACCCCGATGATCAGCGCGACCAGGACCCCGAGCGCCCAGGTGGTCTGGGGATGGCCCTCGCCGGGCGGGCTCAGCTCCGCCGAACCACCGGCCGCCGGCTCCGCCGCGTGGGTGCGCCGCGCGAGCAGGCGTCCCCCGCGGTCCTCCCGCCAGAGGTAGAGCATGCCGCCGATCATCACCAGCCCCAGCAGGACGCCGACCGTGGTCCCGCGACCCGGCAGGCGGATCAGAAGAGGGCAGGCGATCGTCAGGACCGCGAATCCGACCACGCCTCCAAGCCACGTGTGGACGCTCAGCCCGACGATGTGCAGGAGGGCCCTGCCGAGCACGAGGGACGCGAGGAGGATCACGGCCGCCGAGGCGTAGACGCCGAGCATCGCGGCAGCGTATTGCCCCTTACCTAAGGCTGCCCTCTATCCCTCAGTTGTTGCTCTTGAGGCTCGCGTTGAGACCGGGCACGCGATGAAGCTGCGCGTGGCTCAAAGGTTTCTGGCCCTTGCATCCCGCGGGATCGAGCGGGCCGGTGATTTGGAACACCCGGACGGGACCCTGGCTCACCACCACGCGGGCGTTGGGATCGGACTGGGTCCACCGACCCTCGGGCGAGTTGCGCATCGCTCCGGGGAGGAACGGGTCGAACGTCGTGACGACGTGCGTGTAGCCGCCGGCGTTGATGGCCTCGCGCCACTGCCGGCAGTCGGGAATCCGGTTGTAGGCGTCGTGAGGCCCGCGCTCACCCAGCCACTGGACCTGGTTGGAGAGGTCGGTGCCGTAGAACGGGAACTGCGAAAAGACGCCGCGGATCCCCCCGATCGCGATCCGGGCGTCGCGGATGTCGTTCGCCCACCGCAGGGCCTCGGTGAGATCCTGGCTCTGCCCCTCGTTCTCGAAGCGGTTCTGCAGATAGTGACGCTCGGCGACATATCCGCCGGCGATCACGACGCCGGCCGCGCCCACGCCTACGGCCAGGCGCATCCAGGCTCGCGAGGACGCAATCCAGCCGCGCCGGTGGGCGAGGGCGATCGCGCCCGCCCCGAGCACCACGAGGACCCCGGCGGCGACGGCCCCCTTGACGTGCCCCTGGTTCCATTGGACCAGCGAGCCGACCGTGAACGCGAGGACGATGCTCATCGCGGCGAGGACAACGGTCCGGCGGCGCGCGGTCGCACGAGCGGCGGGCAGGCACGGGAGGATCGCGAGGCCGACGGCGATCGCCGGCGCGAGGTAGCGGACGTTCCAGGTGAAGGCGATCGGCATCCCCGCCTTGCCCGCGGCGGTGAGCGGCGTGAACACGTACGCGACGGCGGCAACGATCACGAACGCGCCGAGTGCGCGGAGGACCGGCTCGCCGCCCCGCCAGATCGCGTAAACCGCGACCCCGAGCATCCCGACGAGCGTCGCCGGCCACAGCGTGCCGAACGACTCGTGAAGCCCCGGCACGAACCAGTTCGTCCACACGCTCGTGTCGTTCCAGTAGTGGACGACGGCGTAGTCGGGGCGGAGCTGGAAGTCCCGCACCGGGGCGGGCAGCGAGATCGGCCCGACCGAGCCGATGTAGGGGATCGGGTTGCCGACCGCGATCAGGTTGCGCAGGTACCAGTACCCGCCGGCGGCGAGCATGGGGATCCCGAAGACGAGCGTCGCGCGGAGCCTCGTCGTGCGCGGTGCGATCATGATGACGGCCACCGTCAGCGCCGCAACGGGCGCGAGGAACGAGAGCTTGACGCCGGCGGCGAACCCCGCCGCGAGCCCGGCGAACGCAAGTGCGGCCGGCGCGATCCGACGATCGGTGACCGGGGACCGGGCGTCCGGAGCCGCCTGATCCCCCGCCCGCGTTGCGGCGTAGCCGTTCACGAGCAGCGCCACCGCAGCCAGGACGAAGGCGACGCCGGTGATGTCGTTGAGCGCCTCGCCGGCCTGGAACTCCACCAGCGACTGCGAGCCCAGCGCGATCGACGAGCCGATGAGCGCCTGCGGGCCGAGGCCGTAGGGCCGCCCGATGCAGTACGCGGAGAGGAGCGCCACCGCGAGCCAGCCGAGGTTGATGACCGTCGAGACGATGTCCCGGTCGAAGAACAGCATCGGGACTGCGTGGATCACCTCGGAGTTCGCCGGGTAGAACGAGGCGAGGAAGATCGGGTCGAAGAAGTAGATGTGCCCGAGGTAGCCCGTCTGGACGAACTTCGCCGCGAGCGGGAGGTGGTACCAGAGGCTGTCGGTGCGATCCATCCCGGAGGCGAGCGTGCTCAGCGTCGGCACCACCCAGGCGGCCGCGAGCGCGCCCACCGCGAGCACGGCCACGATGGCGGCGACGTTCCACACCGGCGGCCGCGGCGGCGCCTCCGAGGGCGCCGGGGCCCGCCCTGCGTCGAGCCTCGACGAGACCAGGCCGGCGCCGATGCCGACCACGATCGTCGCCGTCAGCACGGTGAACTCACCGAACCAGCCGAAGGTCCCGAGGATCTCGCTGATCCACACCAGGGCGGTGACGCCCAGGACGATCTCCGCCAGGCGCGCCGGCGCCCCGGACCAGCCGGGCAGCAGCAGGGCGCGCACGCGGTACGCGCCGAAGGCGAGCGCGGCGACGACCGCGAGCAGCTCGACCACCCCGATCAGGTAGTCGCCGGCCGTGAGGACCCGCTCGCTCGCGGGCGCGGTGACAAAGGCAAGCGCCGCGCTCATGCGCATGCGGCCCGCGCGCGGGCTAGTTGGAGTGCGGCGAGCGAGGCAGGTTCTTGACCACGAAGGAGCGCTCGCCGTCCAGGACCATGCCCATCCTGCGCGCTTCGGAGATCTCGGCATTGGGGTCCTTCAGCGATGCCGCCTGCGCCGTGAGCCGCTTGTGCTCCTGCTGTAGCCCCTGGAGCTGCGTATCGGTGGTGTGAGAGCCCCGCCAGGCGTCGAAGAAGTTCATCGCCGGGCTGATGTACGAGAAGAGGATCGCGAAGAACACCAGCACGAGGGCGATCCGTCCCAGCCTGTCCCAGTGAATCCGGGTTCGCCTGCCGCCCTGACGGCGCGGTGATACGCGGTACGCGCGAGCGCTCACGCCTCATGGTTCGGCGGCCGGAGCGTTCTACCTGCCGGCGAAGGTGTCGATCCCGGGATAGGTGGCCCTCTCCCCCAGCTCCTCCGAGATCCGCAGCAGCTGGTTGTACTTCGCCACGCGGTCCGAGCGCGAGGGCGCGCCCGTCTTGATCTGGCCGGCGCCGGTGGCGACCGCGATGTCCGCGATCGTCGTGTCCTCGGTCTCCCCGGACCGATGCGAGATCACGGTCGTGTACCCCGCGTCGCGTGCGATCGCAATCGTCTCCAGCGTCTCGGTGAGCGTGCCGATCTGGTTCAGCTTGACGAGCACCGAGTTGGCGACCCCCGCCTCGATGCCGCGGCTCAGGCGCTCCGCGTTGGTCACGAAGAGGTCGTCGCCGACGAGCTGGACCCGGTCGCCGAGCCGCTGGGTAAGGCTCGCCCACCCGTCCCAGTCCTCCTCATCCATCCCGTCCTCGATCGAGACCACCGGATAGCGGTCGCAGATGCCCGCCCAGTAGTCGGTGAGCTCCTCTCCGGACAACGTGCGCCCCTCGTGCTCGAGGACGTAGGCGCCGTTGTCATACAGCTCGCTGGTCGCCGGGTCGAGGGCGATGAACGCCTCCTTCCCCGCCTCGTAGCCGGCGGCCTCGATCCCCGTCATCAGGATCTCGAGTGCCTCCTCGTTCGAGCCCAGGTCGGGCGCGAACCCGCCCTCGTCGCCCACGGTGGTCCCGAGGCCGCGGGACTTGAGCACCCCCTTGAGAGCGTGGAAGATCTCGGCCCCCATGCGGAGGCCGTCCTCAAACGTGGCCGCGCCGGCCGGGACGACCATGAACTCCTGGAAGTCCACCTTGTTGTCGGCGTGGGCGCCGCCGTTCAGCACGTTCATCATCGGCACCGGGAGCGTCGTCTCCGCCGTCCCGCCCAGGAACAGGTAGAGCGGCTCGCCGGCCTCCGCCGCGGCGGCCTTCGCCACCGCCAGCGACACGCCGAGAATGGCGTTCGCGCCGAGGCGCGACTTGTTGGGGGTGCCGTCCAGGTCGATCAGGGTCCGGTCGATCGCCCCCTGCTCCGTCGCCCTGGCACCGGTGAGCGCACGCGCGATCTCGTCGTTGACGTTATGGACGGCGCGCGACACGCCCTTGCCGCCCCACTCGTCTCCCCCGTCGCGCAGCTCGGTCGCCTCGAACTCACCGGTCGAGGCGCCCGAGGGCACGGCCGCACGCCCGAGCGCCCCGGTGTCCAGGGCGACGTCCACCTCGACTGTGGGGTTGCCACGGGAATCGAGGATCTGGCGGGCGTGGATGCGCTCGATGGTCGGCACGGGCGCGGGAGTCTATGTCTCCGACAGCTCGTCGCGGAAGCGCTGCGCGGCTGCCCGCAGGGCGAGCTCCGGGTCAACCCGCAGGCGGCGGGCCATGTCCACGAGCTCGAACAGGGTTTCGCCGATCCAGCGCTCGGTGGCCTCCCGGGTCTGATCGTCGCCGAGTCGCTCCTGAGCCTCCTCGCCCGTCAGCCCGGCCGAGACGGCCCTGCGCTGCATCTTGCGGGCGTATAGCAGCGCAGGGAGGTTCTCCGGCACGTCTGCGAAGGGGTCGTCCGCTCCCCTGCCCTCCTCCTCGCGCTTGATGCGGTCCCAGTTGCGGAGCACCTCGCCGGCGGTTTCGGCCTCCGTGGAGCCGAACACATGCGGATGGCGCCGGATGAGCTTCTGGATCATCGACTCGGCGACTTCGGCCAGGCTGCCGGTGCCGCGCTCCTCCAGCAGGAGCGCAAGGAAGTAGACCTGGAAGAGCACGTCGCCCAGCTCGTCGAGGAGCTTGTCGTCATCCCCGGCGGCGGCGGCATCGGCGAGCTCGTACGCCTCCTCGACAGTGTGGGGGACGATTGAGCGCTCGTCCTGCTCGCGGTCCCACGGGCACTCCCGTCGCAGGCGGCGGGTGATCTCGTCGAGCCGCAGGAGCGCCTCGGCGGGTGCGTCGGTCATGCGGGCGGCCGGATCAGCCGCCGGACGGCGGCGGCGCGGGTGCGGCGCCCGATGGCGGCGGGGCGGGTGCGGCGCCCGATGGCGGCGGGGCGGCGCCGGAGGGCGGCGCGGTGCCGGGCGGGAGCGTGGGTGCGCCGCCCGGGCCGATCACTGAGGTCTGCTTGGGGGCGGGAAACTGGGGGCCCTGCGGCAGCGCCGCGGGCGCCTGGCCCGGAAAGGTGGCCGCGGTGCCCGGGTTGACCGCGCCGCTGGACTGCACCGGAGGCGCGCCCTGCGTCGCCGTGGAGGGCGGCGTGAAGTTCGAGCACTGCTGCACCACGTAGCCGTCCGCGCAGAAGGTGCGCGAGGTCCACTTGGCGGTGATGCTCGCCTGGACCTGGCTCACCTTCTCCTGCTGCAGGCCCTGCGCCAGCTGCTGCTGGATCTGGCTCTGGACCTTCGAGAGCGGCGTGACGGACTCCGGGGTGATCTTGTCGACCTCGATCAGGTAGTAGCCGGCCTGGCCCTTGAACGGTCCCACGAGCTGGCCGGTGGGAGCAGAGAAGATCTGCGCGTCGAGCGCCGGCTCGCTCTGGCCCTTGGCGACGCCCTTCCTCAACCCGCCGTTGCTCTTGGTGGCCTTGTCGGTCGAGTACTTCGCCGCCGCCGCCTTCCAGTTGGACGCGGAGTCGCTCTTCTCCAACTGAGCCTTCGCCGCGTCGACCTGGCTCTTGTCCTTGTTCAGGATCTCGCGCACGTCCCTGGTCTCGGGCTGGGTGAACTGGGCCTTGTTGGCGTCATAGAAGTTCTGGACCGTCTCCTGGGGGACGCTCGGCGGAGTGGTTCCCACGACCTCCTTCTGGAGGTTCTGTGAGATCACGATCAGCCTGACCTGGTCCTTGGCCTGAGCAGGGGTGAAACCAGCCTGCTTGGCCGCCTTGGTGAAGTCGGACGGCTTGGGGCCGATGTTCTGCTTGATGAAGTTCTGGATGTCGGTGTCAGAGGCGGTGATCCCGCGCTCCTCGGCCTCGCCTGCCACCCATTGCTGCGTGATCAGGTTCGATAGTGCCGCGTCGCGCAGGGTCGCGTACTGGGGATCAGTTGGCTTCGGAACCTTTGTGATGCCCTGGCCGAGCGCCGTCTGCTTCAGCGCGGCGTTGAACTGGTCCGTCGTGATGTTGCCGTCGGGCGCGTCCTGAACCAGCGCCACGTCTCCAGATGGCACGCTCGGAGTTCCGATGCCCTGCGCGATCGCCACGATCACGAACAGGAGCACGAACAGCACGCCGAAAATGGCGCCGACGACGATTCTCCTGTCCCCACGCTTCGGCACGAGCCGGGGAGAATAGCGACAGCGGCTAATGCGCCCCTTAACCACCCCTCTCCCGCGATTGTCGGATTTATCGGATGTATCGCTACAAATCCGACAACGTCGGTGTTTGGGCTAGGCGGCGACTGGCTCGGGAACCGCGCCCCGGACGGCGTCGGCGAGCCCGAGGACCGCGGCCAGGCGGGCCTCCGGCTCGTCTTCCACCCGCACGGAGAGGGTCTTGGCGCGGGACTCGTACATGGCCTCGGGCATCCCCTCGCGGAGGCGCGCGACGGCGGCCGCGTCCATCTCGAGCGGGGTGACCGAGAGGCGGCCGCCGCGGAACTCGACCGTGCGAGCCCCCAGCGCACCCAGCTCGACCCGCCCCCGCTGGAGCTCCATGAGGTTCTCCACCGGCTCGGGCACGGGCCCGAAGCGGTCGCGCAGCTCGTCGCGGAGGGCTCGCAACTCCCCCACGTCGCCGGCGCCCGAGATCCGCCGATGCACGTCGATCTTCGCCGCCTCGAAGGGGATGTAGTCCGCCGGGAGGTACGCATCGACGTCGACGTCCAGCCGCACGGCCGCCTCGGCCCGCCCGGCTCCGTCCGCGGCGCGGAGCTCCTCGACCGCGTCGTCGAGCAGCGACACGTAGAGCTCGAATCCGATCGCCGCGACGTGCCCGGACTGCTCGTCGCCCAGCAGGTTGCCGGCACCCCGGAGCTCCAGGTCGCGCATGGCGATCGCGAAGCCGGACCCGAGCTCCGTGTAGTCCGAGAGGGTCGCGAGCCGCGCCCCCGCCTCCGGGCTGAGGGCCTCGGCGGATGGGTAGTGCAGGTAGGCGTAGGCGCGCTCGCGGGAGCGCCCGACCCGGCCCCTGATCTGGTACGCCTGAGCGAGGCCCAGCTCGTCCGCGCGCTCGACGATCAACGTGTTGGCCTGTGGGATGTCGAGGCCCGATTCGATGATCGTGGTCGCCACCAGGCAGTCGGCCTCGCCGCGCAGGAACTCGAGCATGGTGGTCTCCAGCTCGGTCTCGTCCATCTGGCCGTGGGCCTCGGCGAAGCGCACGTCCGGGCACAGAGCGCGCAGCCGCTCCGCCGTCTCGTGGAGCGTGTCGATGCGGTTGTGCAGGAAGAACGCCTGGCCTTCGCGCTCCTTCTCGCGCTCGATCGCCCGGCGAACGAGCTCCTCGTCGTAGGGGCCGACGTAGGTGCGGATCGGCCGGCGGCCCTCCGGTGGCGTCTCGATCACCGAGATGTCGCGAAGGCCGGCGAGGCTCATCTGCAGCGTCCTCGGGATCGGCGTCGCGGAGAGCGAGAGCACGTCCACCTTCAGCTTCAACTGGCGCAGGAGCTCCTTCTGGCGCACACCGAAGCGCTGCTCCTCGTCCACGATCAGCAGGCCGAGCTCGGGCGCGCGGACGTCTCGCGAGAGCAGCCGGTGGGTGCCGATCAGCAGGTCGACCTTCCCGTCGGCGAAGCGTGACAGGGTCTGGCGGACCTCGGCCGGCTTGCGGAGCCGGGACACCATCTCGACCTCGATCGGGAACTCCTGAAGCCGCTCCCTGAAGGTGCCCAGGTGCTGCTGCGCGAGGATCGTGGTCGGCACCAGCATCATCACCTGCTTGCCGTCGGAGATCGCCTTGTGCGCGGCGCGGAGCGCGACCTCGGTCTTGCCGTAGCCAACGTCGCCGCAGATCAGGCGGTCCATCGGCCGCGGCGCCTCCATGTCCGCCTTGACCGCCTCGATCGCCTCCAGCTGGTCGGCGGTCTCGCGGTAAGGGAATGCGCGCTCGAGCTCCATCTGCCACTCGCCGTCGGGCGGGAACTCGTGACCGGTCCGCGTTCGGCGCTCCGCGTAGAGGTTGAGAAGCTCGCCCGCAAGCTCGCGGGCCGCGCGCCGAGCCCGCGCCTTGACGCCCTCCCAGCGCTTGGAGCCCAGCGCCGACAGCTGCGGCGGCGCCCCGCCGGTGCCGACATAGCGGGTGATCTTCGTCAGCTGGTCCGTGGGCGCGAAGACGCGGTCCGAGCCGCGGTACTCGAGCTCCAGGTAGTCGCGCGTGACGCCACCGACCGTCTTCGTCTCGAAGCCGGCGAAGCGGGCGATTCCGTGGTCCTCGTGAACGACGTGGTCGCCCACGCGCAGGTCGGTGAACGCCGCCAGCCGGCCCCGCGCCGGCGCCGGTGCGGCCCCCCGCCGCCGGTGGACGAGCCGCCGGAACGGGATCACGGCGAGCTTCAGGTCCGGCGAGACGAAGCCGTCGGACAGGGCGGCCTCGGCGAAGAACAGAGCCTGCTCATCCGGCGGCGGAGCACCGCCCAGGAAGCTGGCCTCCACGCGCTGGAGGTTGTAGCGGGCGCGCTCGGCCTCGCCCCGGTGCTCGAAGGCGACCACCACGCGGTAGCCGGACCGGAGCTCCTTCTCGAGCTGCTTCTCCGCCTCGCCGATGCTGCGCGCCGCCGAGCTCGGCGCCTGAGCGCGGAACGAGAGCTCGTGCCCCGCGTCGGAGTCGGAGATCCTCAGCGCGGCGCGCTCTTTCAGCGCGTCCGAGACGTTCACGTAG
This sequence comes from uncultured Actinomycetes bacterium, assembly GCA_963710955.1. Classification (GTDB taxonomy): domain Bacteria; phylum Actinomycetota; class Thermoleophilia; order Solirubrobacterales; family 70-9; genus AC-56. The sequence goes on from CAVQCK010000003.1 coordinate 105,501, forward strand.
AGGCGGCTCGCGTCGCTCGAGTGCATGGCGGCGGTCGCGTCCTCCCACTGGTCGCGGAGCGCGCCCTCCATCTCGCCCGCAGCGGCGACGAGGATCGCCGTGTCGTCGGGGATCAGGTCCAGCGGTGCGCGGAAGCTGTCCAGCGGCAACAAATCCAAAGCCGCAGACATGCTCTCAGCCAGCCGAAGGCGAGCGGTGATCCGAGCTTGCTCGGATGCGTCCGCTGTCTGCGGGTGGTGCCGGGCGCGCTCCCCCTCCTCCTCGGACAGGGCCAGCTCGGCGAGCTCGCGGTACTCGGAGCCGAGCTCGGCGGCCGGGGCCAGCTCGATCGTCTCGGCCTCGCCCAGCGATCGCTGGGTGAAGGTGGAGAACCACCGGATCGCCTCGACCTCGTCGCCGAAGAGCTCGACGCGCGCGGCCCGGTCCTCGGTGGCGCCGAAGACGTCGAGGATGTCGCCGCGAATCGCGAACTGGCCGCGCTCCTCAACCTGGTCCGTCCGCTCGTAGCCGGCCTCGACGAGCCGATCGCCGACCTCGCCCAGATCGATCTCCTCGCCCGTCCGGAGGGTGAGCCCGGCCGGTCGCAGGGAAGTGTCCGGCACTGCCTCCGCCAGCGCGGCCGCGCTCGCGACCACCACGGCGCTCCCCTCGCTCAAGGAGTCCAGTGCGGCGATGCGGAGCCCCACGAGGTGCGGAGGGGGCGCGAGGTGCGACGCGTACCCCGTGCCGCGGGACGGGTAGTAGCGGACGCGCTGCGGCGCCAGGTATGCGGCGAGGTCGCGGGCCAGGTCACGCGCCGCGATGTCGTCGGGCGCGACGATCAGGGCCGGGCGGTCACCCAGCCCGTGGGCGGACGAGACGAGCGCCGCAAGCAGGTAGGGCCGAATCGCGGCGGACATGTGGACGTCCGCCCCGGCGCCGCCGCGCACGGCCTCGGTGAGCGCACCGAAGCGCTCGTCGTCGGCGGCGAGGTCGAGAAGCGGGCGAAGGCTCATCGCCCGTCGATGTTAGGGGCGGTCCCTACTCCCGAAACGGGAGGCCCGGGCCGGAGCGCTGCCACTCCACCTGGCCCTGGCCCTCCACTCGCGAGCGGCCCTCGACGTCGTCCCACTGGTGGAGCATGCGCTTCAGGGTCGCCACCGCCTCGGGCGGATTCTGCGCAACGGTTGCCGCCAGCTCAAGCGCCGCCTCCTCCGTGGCCGCGGCGGGCGCGACGCGATGCACAAGGCCCCAGCGAAGCGCCAGATCGGCGCTCACCTCCTTGCCCGTCAGGAGCAGGTACTTCGCGACCGACAGGCCGCAGAGCGTGACGAGTCGCGCGGGGCCAACCGGGACCCCGAGCGCGCCGCCCGGGAAGCGAAGGCGAAGGTTCGATCCGCCCACGCGGAGATCGCATGCGACCGCGACCTCGGCGCCGCCCCCGACGCAGGAGCCATGGCAGGCGGCCACCGTCGGCTTGGGGAAGCCAGTGAGGTCGTCGTAGAGCTTCGCGAACAGCTCCATGCGGCGGACGCGGGCATCGGCGTCGAGCTCCTCGCGCACGTCGGCGCCGGCCGACAGCCCCATGTGGTCGGTGGACGAAAGCACCAGGACGCGGACCGAGTCATCCTCGCGCGCCGACGCCAGGTGCTCGAGGATCTCCTCGAGCATCTGCGTGTTCATGGCGTTGCGGGCCTTGGGCCGGTCGAGCCGCAGCAGCGCGACGCCCGCCTCGTCGACGTCGTAGGTGGTCAGCGCGTCGGTCAATCGATCACCTCACCGAGCGGGTCGGAGTCCTCGGAGACGATCTCCTGGACCAGCCGCTCGGTGTGCTCCGTGGCGCGCTCGATCAGCCCGATCACCTCGTCGTCCGGCTCGGAGAAGCGCGAGAGCACGTAGCGCGCGACCACGTCAGGGTCCGTCGAGTCGGGGCGGCCGACGCCCACGCGAACCCGCCAGAAGTCCGGTCCCCCGAATCCCTGGGCGATGCTCTTCAGCCCATTGTGGCCGGCCAGCCCGCCCCCGAGCCGGGTGCGGATCTCGCCGAACGGGAGGTCGATCTCGTCGTGGACGACGATCGTGTTCTCGAGCGGGACCTTGAGCGAACCGCGCGCCGGGCCGGCGGCGGTGCCGGAGTCGTTCATGTAGGTCTGCGGCCGGAGGACCGCCACGCGCGGGCCTCCGGCGCCGGCCCGCCCTTCGGCGATCAGGCCTCGAAAGCGCTCCTTCGGGCGCGCCAGGTCCCACCGGCGCTCGAGCGCAGCCGCGACCTCGAAGCCGATGTTGTGGCGGCTGCGGTCGTACCGCGAGCCCGGGTTGCCGAGGCCGACGACGAGCACACGCTCGTCCGCGCCGGATGCGTCGGTGTCCAAAGCGGCTCGGCCGCGTCGCAGCCGGCCAAGCAGCGACAGGGGGCGCTACTCCCCTTCGGAGTCGGCGCCCTCGGCGGGAGCGTCGCCCTCCGCCGGGGCCTCGCCCTCGGGGGCTTCCTCGCCCTCGGGCACCTCGCCCTCCTCGCCGACGAGCTCGGCCTCCTCCTCGACCTCGGGCTCGGGCTCCTCCTCGACGCGAGGCGGCGATAGCGTCGCGATCGTCACCTCGTCGGCATCGACGCCCTCGCCGAGAGCGAAGGTGACGCCCTCGGGAGGCACGACGCCGCTGAGCTGGAGCGTGTCGCCGATGGACATGCCGGAGACGTCGGCGGGGATGCTGTCGGGGATCGCGGTCGGCAGGGCCTCGATCGTGATCTGGTGGGTCACGTGCTCGAGCACGCCGCCCTCCTTCACGCCGGGCGCCTCCTCGGTGCCCAGCAGCTCGATCGTGACCTCGGCCTCGATCGCCTCGTCGAGCTTCACCTCGAGCAGGTCGAGGTGGAGCAATCCGCCACGGACGGGATCGCGCTGCTCCTCCTTGATGACCACGGGGGTCGTGCCGGAGCCGTCGAACTTCACGTCGATCAGCGCCCCACCGTGCAGCAGGACGGTGCGGGCCTCACGCTCGGCGACCTGGAAATGACGCGCGTCCTTGCCGCCGCCGTAGAGAACGCCGGGGACGAGCCCGTCACGCCGCAGCCGCCGGGTCGTGCGAGACCCGAACTCAGTGCGATCGGAGACGTTGAGCGTTGCGCGGTCCGAAGCCATGAGGCGTTGAGGATAGACAAGGGCCTGGGATCCGCGCAACGTTGCGGCGAACCCGGGCGCCTTCGCCGCCGCCGGCCTGGATTGGGCAAGTAGGGCAGGTCCCCGACCGAGGTTCACGACGATTGTCGAGAAACGGCGGCTATTTCGCCGTTTTCCG
>CAVQCK010000004.1:0-22233 GCA_963710955.1 uncultured Actinomycetes bacterium
CTCGGCCCCACAGTGCGGACAGTGCGCCAGGGCCATACCGTGCTACCTCCGGGGCGGTCGTCACCCCCTGTTGGAGAGGCTCCTTCCTCCTCGGTGAGTGTTAGCGATCTGCGATCGCTCGTTAACGATTGCACATATCGCACTACGGCGCAACCGCGCGTGCGCCGGTTAGGACAAGGCGCTAGCCGTGGGCGTGGCTCGGATGAAGCGCCTCGGGCGCGCCCGCCGGCGGAGTGCCGGGCGGTGGCGGCGGGCCCCAGCTCGCCCTCGCGCTGCCGGTGATCGGCACCTGCGGACCGAGGACGACGCCGGCGTTCGTGGCGACGTCGGCCACCGCCTTGACCCTGGACAGGATCTCGCGGGCATCGCTCAGGGTCCCCTGCTTCCCGTAGTCGTGGAGATCCGCCGTCAGGCCGGTTGCGGAGAGCCCCGCGGCGTGGGCCAGGTAGAGCGCGCGCGGCATGTGGAAGCCTTGCGTGACGACCACCGCGCTTCGAACGTCGAACACCTTCTTCGCGCGAACCATCGTCGCCCAGGTGTCGAAGCCGGCGTGGTCGGTGAAGATGTCGCGTTCCGGGACGCCGTCCTTGGTGAGCGCGTCCCGCATCGTGTCGGGCTCGTCATAGGCCCAGCTCCCGTGATCGCCGGAGACCAGCACCCGCTTCACCTTGCCGGCGTGCCACAGTGCCGCCGCCTGGCTCACGCGGTCGGCGAGCATCGTGCTCATCGTCCCCTGCGCGTTGACGAACGCCCCCGGAACGATCGCCACCTCGGCACGGGGGACGTCGCGAACGTCGCCCGTTGCCTCTCCCTCGGAGCTGAGGATCACATACGCGTTCGCCGCGACGATCAGCAGGACGGGCAGGGCGACCAAGGCCGCGACCGCCGATGCGATCCGCGGGTGCCGTCTGACCGGGCCAATGATCCTGCGGGTGCCGTCGCCCACCCGTGACATGGCCGCACGGTAGCAGCGGCCGGGGCACTTACCGTTCGGTTGATGAACGCGCGGGGACGCCGGTACCACTCCCGGACGCTATGGCGCCGCCGCCTGCTCGCGATCGTCGCCCTCGTTGTCGTCGGCATCGTCGCCTGGCGGTTGGTCGCCAACGCGCTCGAGCCCGACACCTCCGGTGCCACGGTCGAGCACCTCACGATCGACAGCAAGGATGTCGGGCGGAGCCTGCCGGTGGACGTGGTGCTGCCACCGGGAGCCGACAGCGGGCGGCGATTGCCGATGCTGGTCTTCCTTCACGGCCGAGGAGGGAATCAGGGCTCCGAGCAGGTCGATCAGTTCTTCGCCGCGTTGGCCAAGCTCGGCAGCCGCGCCCCAATCGTGGCCTTCCCCTACGGCGGCGATCACTCCTACTGGCACAACCGCGCCGACGGGAATTGGGGGGACTACGTTGTCGACGAGGTGATCCCGCAGGTTGCCCAGCGCTACGACGGGGACCCGCGTCGGGTGGCAGTCGGAGGCATCTCGATGGGCGGCTTCGGGGCCTTCGACCTCGCGCTGCACTTCCCCGGCAGGTTCTGCGCGGTTGGAGCCCACGGTCCAGCCCTTTGGCAGACGGGAGGCGAGACGGCGCCCGGCGCGTTCGACGATGCCGAGGATTTCGACCGCAACAACGTGATCGGCGCGGCGGCCTCCAACTCCGCCCCCTTCACCAGCCAGCCCGTCTGGATCGATGCCGGCGCCCAGGACCCATTTCAGCCCGGCGACCAGGCGTTCGCAGACGAGCTGCGGAATGACGGCGCGGACGCCACGATCAAGCTCGATCGGCCGGGAGGCCATGACAGCGACTACTGGAACGCACACTGGTCCGAGTACCTCCGCTTCTATGCCGCGGCGCTGGCGAAGTGCGGGCGCTAGGTCAGGCGGCGTCTTCTGAGGCCTGGTCCGCTACCTGCGACCAGGCCTCATATCCGCCGCTTCGCTCCCAGATCGAGGTCAGGATGCCCTCGAGCTCCCGGCGCTCTTCCGGGTCGAGGCCTTCGAGCAGCTCCTCCTCCACCCCGTCCATCACCTCGGAGACCTTTTCGACGACTGCGAGCCCCTTCTTCGAGACCTCGACCAGGTGGCGGCGGCGATCCTCGGGGTCGCGGCGCCTGGTCGCATAGCCGCGCTCCTCGAGCTCGTTGAGGATGGTGACCAGGTTGGTGGGGTCGAGGTGAAGCTGGCCGCAGAGCGCCTGCTGGGTCACCTGGCCCCGATCGCGAAGCTCAATCAGCGCGGCGACGTGCCGCGGACGGACCCCGTACGGCTCGAGCGCCTGCGTAAATCGGTGCATGGTGATCCGCCCGAGCTTGATCATCAGCAGCATCGGCCACTGCTTGGCGATCCCCGGAGGAGCGCTCTGTTCGGTCTGCTTCGGCACGAGCGGAACGTTACCAGTCGCTAACCCTTGGTGTCAACCAACGATTTGCTAAGGTCACACGATCTTGCAGCGAGCCGCGACGCCGAACACCCGGATGATCCTGGCCGTCCTGTCCCTCGGAGGGATCTCCTACGCGCTCCTGCAATCGCTTGTCGTCCCCGCCCTGCCGGAGATCCAGGCCTCCCTCCATACCTCGGAGAGCGCAGTCGCCTGGGTGCTCACCGCGTTCCTGCTGAGCGCGTCGGTCTTCACTCCGATCATCGGCCGGCTCGGCGACATGTACGGCAAGGAGCGCCTGCTCCTGATCGTCCTCGTGGCGCTCGCGGTCGGCACGCTCATCTCGGCGGTGGCCACCTCCCTGTCGCTGATGCTCCTCGGCCGCGTGATCCAGGGCGCCGGCGGCGGAATCTTCCCGCTCGCCTTCTCGATCATCCGCGACGAGTTCCCCAACCACCGGGTTCCGGGCGCGATCGGCCTGGTCTCGTCCCTGCTCGGCATCGGCGGCGGCGCGGGCGTCGTCTTCGCCGGCATCGTCACCCAGAGCCTCTCCTACCACTGGCTCTTCTGGTTCCCGCTCGTGATGATCTCTGCCACGGCGTTCCTCACCTGGCGGTACATCCCCGAGTCGCCGGTCAAGACGCCGGGCCACATCAACTACCGGGCCGCCGCGCTCATGACGCTCGGCATCTCGGCCGTCCTGCTCGCGATCACCGAGACCAGCACCTGGGGCTGGGGCTCGCCGAAGACACTCGGGCTGCTGGCCGTCGGCACCCTCGTGATCGGAGCCTGGATTCGCGCCGAGCTCCGCTCCCGCGAGCCGCTCGTCGACATGCGGATGATGGCGATCCGCGGCGTCTGGACCACCAACACGGTCGCGTTCCTGATCGGGGTCGGCATGTACTCGTCGTTCATCCTCCTGCCGGAGTTCGTCCAGGAGCCGACCAGCACCGGCTACGGCTTCGGCGCCTCAGTGACCGTCGCCGGGCTGTTCCTGCTGCCTGCGACGATCGCGATCGTCATCGTGGGCCAGATGGCGGGGATCCTCGAGCGCCGCATCGGCTCGCGGGGGTCCCTGATAGGCGGCACCCTGTTCAGCCTCGCCTGCTACGCGCTGCTCGTCACCAACTCGGGCTCCGAGTTGGACATCTACATCGCCGCGGGCCTGCTCGGCATCGGCATCGGGCTCTCGTTCTCCGCGATGGCGAACCTCATCGTCCAGAACGTACGGCAGGAGCAGACGGGCGTCGCCACGGGCATGAACGCCGTCACGCGGACGCTCGGCGGCGCCTTTGGCGGTCAGCTTGCGGCAACCCTCCTCGCGAACAACCTCGGGGCCGGCGGCGACCCGACGTCGACCGGCTTCACGCTGGCATTCCTGATGTGCCTGATCGCGCTGGTCGTCGCACTGGGATTCGCGCTCTTGGTGCCGCGCCGCAGCGCCAACGACCTCGCCGAGGACGCGGTGCTGCTCCCGTCCCGCTCGAGCCGCGAGCCCGAGCGCACCGCCGCGTAGGGACGGCGAGGCCTGGGGCCTTAGCCGGCGCTGCGCTCGATCTTGACCTCGCACTTGTCGATCGACGCCCGGGTGCCCGGGGTCTCGGAGGCGTCCATCTGCTGGAACACCGCGTCCGCGTCGCGCATCTGCTGCTCGGTCTCGAAGAACGCCACGAACACCGCCGTTCCCTGGTCCGAGTCGTAGAACAGCTTCATCGCGCTCGATTCGACTCCGGGCGGAGGGCCGTCGGACTCCTCCACGCGACTGACCACCGCGTCGACCTGCTCGGGGGTGACGTCCGTGAACCTGACTACACGTGCGTGCATGAAAACCTCTCCTCTGTAGCTCGAGCCGATCCTAACCCGGCCCGGCCATGCGCGATGTCAAGAAGATGAGAGCGCGGGCCCTACCGCTTCAGCGTCAACACCTTGGTGCCGGTGCCGGCTCGATTGTCGTCGCCGCTCCACTGGGCCACGACGAAGAGCTCCTTCTTCTTCTTGACCTTGAACTTCGCCGTGAACTTGCCGTTGGAGGCCGCGGTCAGCGTGTCGTTCTTCCAGTTCGTATCCGCGGACTTGCGGCTCGAGACGACGATCTGCTCGCCGCCCTCCGGCGGCGACAGCTTGCCGAGGACCTTCACCTGATTGCCCGCCTTGGACGACTTCTTCTTCGCCACGTCGAGAGTCAGCTTGGACTTCTCGCCCGCCTGACCGCCGGTGGTCGTCGCGAAGAAGCCCGCGTCATCGGTGAATGGAGAGATCGCGAAGCCGGTCGAGTGCTCGTCCTGAACCTCGACGGAGTCCGGCGCGATCAGCTGCGGTTGCCACGTCTTGCCGCCGTCCTTCGTCCGGAACACGTAACCGGCGCTCTGGTTCCCGAAGCGGTCGACGGAGACATACCCGGAGCTCGCCGATGAGAAGCTGATCCCGGTGCCCGCGTCGGTCCCGAGGGCCTTCACGACCTTCCACTTCTCACCGCCGTTCGACGTCTTGAACAGCTCCCCGGTGTCGGCGAGCGCATATCCCTTGCTCGCACCCAGGAAGTCCACGTCGTTCAGCTGCTGCTTCTTTGGGCCCTTCACCTTCTTCCATGTCTTGCCCTTGTCCTTCGACACGGCGATGTGCTTGCTGCCGAAGGCGATCAGCGCCCCACTGGCCACATCGACGTTGTCGAGCGGCTTGCCCTTGACGGCCGTCGACTTCACGGTCTTGAACGAGTTACCGCCATTTGTGGAGATCCGCAGCCCCTTGGGCCCGACGAGCAGGATCCTGTTGGCGTCGAGGGCGAGCAGGGCCTTTGGGGTCGACGACGCTCCGGTGTCGAGGTTCGACCAGCTCGAGCCGCCGTTCACGGTCTTGAACACCCCTCCCGCCGTGTCGAGTGCGAAGCCCGTGCTCTGACTTGGGAAGGAGGCATCGCGAATGTCCGCCGGCGTGGTCACGCCAACCGTGAACCAGTTGGCGCCGCCATCAACGGTTCGAGCCAGGATCCCGTTATTTCCGCCGGCCTCGGCGAGCTGGGAATTCGTCGCGCGCAGGTTCTCGAACCCGTGGCCCGAGATCCTGCCCCCAACGGGCGCCCACGTGCGGCCCGCGTTGTTCGACACGACGGTCGCGCCGCTCACGCCGACCGCCACCGCGCGCGTCGGCGACGCGAAGGCCGCGGCGAAGATCTTCTGGGTCGACGGGCTGACCAAGCTGCCGTGGTTGCCGCTATCGGTCGTCCGGACGAGTTGCCCGCCCCCCGGCTCGGTGATCAGGCAGGTGCTCGCGCTGGCGCAGCCGATCGATGCGAGCGCGGGCGCCCCGGAGACGCCGGTGAGGCTTCTCGGAGCCCAGTGCGCACCCCCGTCGACGCTCTTGAGCAGCGTCCGTCCGTCACCCACCGCATATCCGGCGCCACCCGCGAAGTCGAGGCCGTTGAGGCCGTTGACCTGCGTGGGGCCTGGGCCGTTCGCGGCGCTGGCGACCTCGGTCCAGGAGTTACCGCCGTCGGTGGTCCTGAAAATCTTCCCCGGCCCCTGGCCGCGTGTGGTGGCCACCCCCGTGTCGGCGCCCGTGAAGAAGATGTCCGTCGGCGATCGCGAGCCGCCGGCTGATTGGGTGCCGGGAATGGAGGTCCTGCGAGAAAAGGTGGTCCCGCCGTCATCGGTGCGGAGGATGCTGCCGTCCTGCGTCATCAGGTATCCAACCGAGGGGCTGGGGAAGTAGAACGATGCGATCTGAGACGGGCAGCTCTGGTCGCTGCCCGTCCAGGGGAGCCTGGTGAAGGTCTGGCCGCCGTCGTCGGAGCGGCGGAGGGCGCAGTCGCCCCCGATGACCACCGTGTTGGAGTCGATGGCCCGAACGGTGACGAGGGGGGCGGTGATGCCCGTCGGCAGTCCCTCCCAGGTCGCACCGTCATCGTCGGTCCGGAGCAGCGTGCCGAAGTTCCCGGCAGCGTAGCCGCGCGAGCCGGCGAAGTCGATCCCGTTGAGCGTGTTCCCCTGCGGCTGCGGATCGCCCCAGAACCACCCCGAGTGGCCGACGGAGACGCCCGCCCCGGCGGCCAGCACCCCCCGCGCGCCCGGACCGCTCGCGGCCCCGGCCCCGGTCGTCCCGAGGAGAACACTCGCGATCGCGGCGGTGACGAGCACCACCGCTGCAACGAACGACGTCCGTGCATGCTGATGGCCCAGCCGCTTCGTGGCTGGCCCCGTCTCACTCATCGCCCTCATCTTGTCTCCTCGTGTGATTAGCGCTGCGCCCTGCTGACCGTCGGTCAGCACCACATGTAGGAGAACAGACCCTGGCCCCGGAAGTAGCGGTGGGGCGTCAGATTGCAGACATTCACTCGCTCGCGACGTCGCGGCGCAGGAAGATGAGCCCAGCCGCAACCAGGGCCGGCACCGCGTACAGCGCGCAGATCCACACCGCCCGCACGATCGGCGCCCAGTCGACCGGGGTCCGCAGGAGCCCCTGCCAGGCGTTGAACTGCGTGCTGAGGAGGTACGGGTGCAGGGCCGAGAGCCCCGGGAGGATGTCGACGAGCTGCAGGAGGAGCGAGAACATCAGCGTGCCGACGATGGCCGCCCCACTGTTCCGGAGGGCGGTCGACAGCAGCAGCGCGATCGAGGCGATCGCGAGGATCGGAAGCAGATAGACGAGCAGGCTTGCGCCGACAAGGGCGAGCCCATGCGGTGCGGAGACCTCCGTTCCCGAGAGGCTCGTGATCGGGTTGAAGCCCGAGGCGAGGACTCCGGCGACGAGCGCGACGGCGCCGGTGATCGCGATCGCGGCGGTGGCGTAGCTCGCGGCTGCCAGGGCCTTGGCGGCGAAGATCTGATGGCGCTCGGCGGACCGCGTGAGGATCGCCTTGAGCGTGTCGTGGCGATCCTCGGCCGCGACGATGTCGCCGGCGACCAGCGCGGTGATCAGCGGAAACATCCAGATCGAGCCGAACAGCAGGAGGACCAGCGGGATCGCGAGCCCTGTGTCGTGGACGTAGCGGCCGAACACGACGTCCCGGGGCTCACCGCCCTGGGTAACGAGCGCGATGACGAAGATGAGCGGGATGACGGCCGCCGCGCCGAGGCCCAGGTAGGTGCGCTTCTGCGCGCGGAGCTTCCTCAGCTCCCACCGGTAGATGGCGAGAACGCTGGGCATCAGGCGGCCACCGCCGTTTCGGCGGGCTCGGCGGCGTCCGGCGCCGGCGAGGCCCCGTCCTCGGTGAGGCGGAAGAAGAGCTCCTCCAGCGTCGCGTGCTTGGGGCTCAGCTCGAGGACCGCGATGCTCGCCTCGGCGAGACCGAGCGAGAATTCGCCGACGCTCCGCTCGTCGGTGGCCTTGAAGGAGAGCCCCCCGGACGGGTCGGCCTCGATGGCTCGGAGGTTTGGCTGCCGGGACAGGATGTCCCGTGCCCGCTCGTCGTCGGTCGTGCGGACCAGGTAGGTGAGACCGGCCGTTTGTCGGAGCTCGGCGAGCGGGCCCTCGTAGGCGATCCGGCCCCGGCGGACGATCGCGACGCGGTTGCACAGCTCGTCGACCTCAGTGAGGAGATGGCTGGAGAGCAGCACCGTGATGCCCCGCACCGCCAGGTCGCGGACGAGCTCCCGCATGTCGCGCATCCCCGCCGGATCGAGCCCTGTCGTCGGCTCATCGAGGATCAGCAGGCGCGGGCTGCGCAGCAGGGCCGCCGCGATCCCCAGGCGCTGGCGCATGCCGTGGGAGTAGCCCCGCACCCTGTCCTTGGCGCGGTCGAGGAGGCTGACCGTCTCGAGGACCTCGTCGATGCGGCTCGCCGACCCGGTGGCCGGCCCGTCGAGCGCCGCGAAGAGCTCGAGGTTCCTGCGGCCGCTGAAGTAGGGGTAGAAGGACGGTGCCTCGACGAAGCCGGCGACGCCCTCGAGGGCCGCAACGCTCACCTGCGGGTCGCGCCCGAACAGCCGGACGGACCCGGCGGTCGGGCGAATCAGGCCCAGCATCATCCGCAGGGACGTCGTCTTGCCGGCCCCGTTCGGGCCCAGGTAGCCGAATACGTCCCCCGGCTCGATCGTCAGGTCGACTCCGTCGACGGCCACGATCTCGCCGTAGCGCTTCGCGAGGCCGCGAACCTCAATCGGCGGCGCGCCACCCGCCGCCCGGCCCTCGGGCACCGGCTAGAGACCCCGTGCGGCTGCCTCGGCGACGCCGCGGGGGATGGAGCCGGCGACCACGTACTCCACACCGCCGCGCTTGAAGTGGAGCACCGTCCCCAGCGGGGTCTGAAGCTCGTCGGCGGACACGCCTCCCACGGTGACCTTCGGCAGGGTGAGCTCGCCTGAGCGACCGGAGGCCTGCCCCGCCTGCGAATTGCCGTGGGACGCCGGGTACTCCACGACGGCCACGCCATCAAGGCCGCGGCCGTAGGTGACGAGGGCGCCGTTCGACTTCTCGCCGCGGATCAGGCGCACCCCCTGCCGCGGCATGCCCGCGAGCGTGTCGGGCGCTCGCATCCGGAAGTTGAGCCTGGACGCAACCGCCGACGATCCCGTGACCTGGGCGTGGGCTGACTGGTGCGAGGCGTAGTGGCTCCGGCTGAGGGTGCCGAGGTTGTCGACCTTCGTCCCGGGTGCTGGAGCGACGTCGAAGACAGAGCTGGGGACTGACCCGAAGGAGATGTCCGTGACCTTGAGCTCGAGCACGGGCGAGCTCGACCCGCGCGCATAGACGGCCGCCTCCAGAGGCGTGCCGTGGACGGCGTCCCAGGCGAGCGCGGCACCGCCGAGGAGCCCGCCGTGGCTCTTGGGCGAGACCCGCACCCTGTACGCCGGCCGGCCGGCGACATCCGTGGGCATGGCTCCGCTCACGTTGAGGTGCCTACTGAGGTTCGCGAGCGCCCGGCGAATCCGGGTGACCGAGGGCGGGCCCTCCGATCGGGCGCCTCCGGCGGGCTTCCCGGTCTCGCGCGGCAGCGTGCCGCGATACGCCCTGCCGCTGTCGCCGCTGTAGACGAGGAAGCGCCGACCGTTGACGACGATCTCGCTGTCGCCGCGAGCGGAGTCCGACTGGAGCTCGAGCCGAAGGTCGCCGCCGGGGGTGACCCACAGCCGCCCCGAGCCGCCGGTCAGGAGCGGATCGGAGCCCTGAACGCTGTCGGAGGTGAGCAGGTGGTTGGTGAACTCGATCCGAGCCGAGATCCCCGCGACCCGTGGAGCGGCGAGGGCGTCATGGACGGCGTTCGGCAGAGGCTTGGGGGGAGGCGTCGGACCGCCGCCCGAGGCAGCCAGGGCGATCGCGGCCGTCGCGATGCCGACGACCAGGACTCCGGCGCATAGAGCCAGGAGCCTGCGAGTTGAGATGCGACGGAGATAGCTCATCCAGGTGCCCGCTTCCACCAAACAGGCTACGCCCTTCGATAAGCCGGGACTAAGCGGCCGGCACGCCGCGCGGGAATGAGCTCAGCTCAGAGCGCGCCCTTGTGGCGCTTGACGTGCGACTGGGTCTTCTCCCAGCCCATGCCCTGCGCCCAGCCCGGGCCGGCGCCCTTGGTGTCCGCGGTGTCGAACCGCAGGCCGGCGATCGTCATGAAGGCGTGGCTCGGGTTGGCGTAGACCGTGATCCACGCGCCCTTCCTGGCCTTGCCCCACGTCTTCAGGCCGCTCGGCGGCTTCGCGTGCTTGATCAGGTGCCCGCCGTGGAGGGCGTAGCTGACGGAGCTGGAGCAGTCGTAGCAGGGGGACTGCCAGCTCGAGTAGCCGCCGCCGCTGCAGTAGCCCTTGCCCTTGGCGATGTCGTTGGCGGCCGCTATGACCTGCTTCACGCGGCGCGGCGCCGACTTCGGGGCGACCGCCTTGCCGTGGACGAGCTTGGCCTTGTGGCCCTTGACGGTCGGCGACGAGTCGGTAGTTCCGGTGCCACCGCTGCTTGCCATGGCGGACGGGCTCGCGAGGACGAGCGCGCCGATGCACGCAGCGGATACCGCCGCGGCAACCCGCGGGCGTCGGGTGCGAAACAGGTTGGGGAGCATGAATCGGTCTCCTTCGTCGGCCTGCGGGGTTAGCTGACGGGCTGGCGCTAAAGGAGCCTGCGCCCCCGCCCGAGTCGGGCGAGTTAGCCCCGGAATTGGATCCCCCGCTCCTCGCGCTGGTGGCGAGGACTCGGCTTGTTCCAGTGCTCGAGCGAGCAGGGTAGCGAACGTGCTCGTCGGAGGTTGCGGTTGCCACGCCGGCCATACAGACCTCATACCGGTTTCCGCCCCCCAGCCAACCGGGCTCTCCGATGCTTGTCCTGTAGGAGGGGCCAGCGGCCCCGAAGCAATCACTCAGGAGAGCCAAATGTCTCGCATCGACGTTCTTCTCATCCACCCCAAGCGAACGCTTGGCGTGCTCGCCCTCGTTCTCATCGCCGTTGGAGTCGCGGTCGGCTCCGGCGCGAACTTCTCGGCCTCGAGCGCGAACCCCAGCAACACGTTCACCGCCGGGACCCTGACCATGTCCAACTCAAGCGACGCCGCGGCCGTCCTCACGGCAAGCAACTGGAAGCCGGGCGACACCCAGACGGGCACCGTGGACATCGCGAATACCGGCTCGCTCGCCGGCACGTTCATGCTCAGCCGCTCGGCGCTCAGCAACTCGGACAACGCGAACCCGATGTCCGACAAGATCAACCTCGTCGTCAAGGACTGTGGCGACTTCTCGAGCGGCACGCCGACCTGCGACGCCGGTGATCCGGTCAAGTACTCCGGAACCCTCACCGCGATGACGTCCAACGTCGCGCTCGGCACGTTTGCCGCCAACGAGAAGCACAAGTACCAGTTTGCGACGACCTTCGACAGCTCCGCCGGGAACGTCTACCAGGGCGCCAACTCGTCGGCGACGTTCAACTGGAACGCGGTCCAGTAGCCGACACTCGGAGTCAGCACACCCAGCCAACGATGCGAGGCGTTCGCCAGGTGCTCTAGTTCATCATCGCCGCGGTGGGGCCAGCCCCCGCCGCGGCGATGCTCGTTCCGGTCAGGGAACCGCCTTCCAGAGCTCCGTGCCGTGGGTTGGGTCGGTGGCCGAGAAGAAGAGAGTTCCGCCGACGTTCGTGAGGAACACTGGGTTTCCATTGCCGCCCGGGTAGATGTCCTTGACCAGCTTCGTGCCCGCGGGGGTGCCGTCCGACTTCCAGAGCTCGCGGCCGTCGGTGGGCTCGGTCGCCCGAAAGAAGAGCGTCCCCCCGACCTTGGTCAACTCATTGGGTTTCGAGCCACCGCTGCCCGGGTTGATGTCCTTGACCAGCGTCGTCCCCGCGGCGGTGCCGTCGGACTTCCAGAGCTCGCGGCCGTCGGTGGGCTCGGTCGCCTGAAAGAAGAGCGTCCCGCCGAAGTTGGTCAGATCGCTGAGGTTCGCGTCGGCGCTCCCCGGGTTGATGTCCTTGACCAACTCGGTCCCGGCGGCCGTGCCATCTGACTTCCAGAGCTCCAAACCGTGGGTCCCGTCGTCGGCCATGAAGAAGACCGTCGAGCCGATCCTCGTCAGGTCGTAGGGGACGGAGTTCGCGCTGCCGGGGTTGATGTCCTTGACGCGCTTCGTCCCCGTGGCGGTGCCGTCGGACTTCCAGAGCTCGATGCCGTGTGCCGGCGTAGAGGCGGGGAAGAAGAGCGTCCCCCCGACATTGACGAAGCTGCCATCGAGGGAGCTCGCCTTGCCGGGGTTGATGTCCTTGACGAGCCTCGTCCCCGCGGCGGTGCCGTCGGACTTCCAGAGCTCGATGCCGTGATCCGGGTCACGCGCCCCGAAGAACAGGGTCCCGCCGACGTCAGTCAGGATCTGGGGAAACGAGCTGTCACTACCCGGGTAGATGTCCTTGACCCGCTTCGTCCCACCGGCGGTTCCGTCGGACTCCCAGAGCTCGGTGCCGTGGGTTGGGTCGCTTGCCACGAAGAACAGGGTGCCGCCCACGTTCGTGAGGTAAGCGGGGTAACCGCTCCCGGTGCCGGGGACGATGTCCTTGACGAGCTTCGTCCCGGCGCTGGTGCCATCGGACTTCCAGAGCTCGTTGCCGTGCGTGGGGTCGAACCCGCCGAAGAAGAGCGTCCCGCCGAAGTTCGTCGGGCTGTTGACGCCCGAGCCCACCGTGCCCGGGTAGATGTCCTTGACCAGGTTGGTCCCCACGGCGGTGCCGTCGGACTTCCAGAGCTCTCTGCCATGGGTCCCATCGCGGGCCTGGAAGAACAGCGTCCCGCCGACGTTCGTGAGGTAGGACGGCATCGAGCCCGCGCTCCCGGGTCTTATGTCCTTCACCAGGCTCGCTCCGGCCGCGAGGGCCGCGGCAGCGGTCACGAGCAGGACGACGATCACTGCTCCGAGCGCCGGCAGGAACGGGTGGCGCCACCTGGGCCTTCCCCGGTCGCGGATTGCCGGCTTTGGCTCTGGTCGGGCCGTCAGGGAACCGCCTTCCAGAGCTCGGTGCCGTGGGTTGGGTCGGTGGCCGAGAAGAAGAGAGCTCCTCCCAAGTTCGTGAGGAACAGTGGATTCCCAGCGGCGGCGCCCGAGTTGATGTCCTGGACCAGCTTCGTCCCCGCGGCGGTGCCGTCCGATCTCCAGAGCTCGTCGCCATGCGCCGGGGTCGTGGCCGAGAAGAACACCGTGCCGCCGACGCTCGTCATGTAGCTGGGATTGGAGTTGCCGCTGCCCGGGTTGATGTCCTTGACGAGCTTCGTCCCAGCGGCGGTGCCGTTCGACTTCCAGAGCTCCAGGCCGTGGGTGAACTCAGTCGCCTCGAAGAAGAGCGTCCCGCCGATATTCGCCAGGTGCGCCGGGTGCGAGCCACCGCTGCCCGAGATGATGTCCTTGACCAGCTTGGTCCCCGCGGCGGTGCCGTCGGACTTCCAGAGCTCGTAACCGTGGGCCCCGTCGGTCGCCATGAAGAAGACCGTCGAGCCCATCCTCGTCACGTGGGTGGGCCCCGAGTCCGCGCTGCCCGGGTTGATGTCCTTGACCAGCCTCGTCCCCGCACTGGTGCCGTCGGACTTCCAGAGCTCGACCCCCCGACCCGGTGTCGAGGCGTCGAAGAAGAGCGTCCCCCCGACACCCACGAATTCACCGACGACGGAGCTCGCGCTGCCCGGCCTGATGTCCCTGACCAGCTTCGTCCCCGCGGTGGTGCCGTCGGACTTCCAGAGCTCGAAGCCGTGGCTCGGGTCGCGGGCCCCGAAGAACAACGTCCCGCCGACGTCGGTCAGGTCCTGGGGGATCGAGGTCGTGCTGCCCGGGAAGATGTCCTTGACCAGCTTCGTCCCCGGGGCGGTGCCGTCGGACTTCCAGAGCTCGGCACCATGGCTTGAGTCACTGGCGACGAAGAACAGGGTGGCGCCCACGGTGGTGAGGTAATACGGGCATGCGCTCCCGCTGCCCGGGACGATGTCCTTGACCAGCTTCGTCCCGGCGGCGGTGCCGTCGGACTTCCACAGCTCGCATCCGTGCGTGGGGTCGTCGCCCTCGAAGAAGAGCGTCCCGCCGAAGTTCGTCGGGTAGAGCACGCCGGAGCTCGTGCCGCCCGGGTAGATGTCCTTGACCATCTTTGTTCCCGTCGCGGTGCCGTCGGACTTCCAGAGCTCGACGCCATGGGTCGCATCGCGGGCCTGGAAGAACAGCGTCCCGCCAATGTTCGTCAGGTAGGCCGGGCTCGAGCTCGCGCTCCCCGAATTTATGTTCTTGACCAGGCTGGCCCCTGAAGCGAGGGCTGCGCCGGCGGTCACGAGCAGAACGACGATCGTCGCTCCGAGCGCCGCCAGGAAGTGGTGGCATCGGGGCCCTGGTCGCCTCTCCCTCACATACGCCTCCTCATGGGTTTAGAGACCACCCTGCGCCCTAGCCGGCCGACCGGCTCCCCAGCAGAATGAATCGGCGCCGACCCTACTGCTCAAAATCCTGGCGGTCAACGCCTTCGCAACGCGAGCAGGCACGAGGTCGACGTTTGTCCAGCCTCAGCTGACGCAGATCGCCGTCACCCTGGCGGTCCTCGCGGTGCCGCCATCGTTCGACACCGTCGCCAGCCAACCGTCGTCTGGCACCTTGTCGGCGTCCGCCGCGCTGTCCACGGGGCGCGAGACCGCGATGTGAGCGCCGTCAACGGACCCGTTCAGCGACACGCCGCCGCCGGCCACGTGCTGAGCATTCGGGCACTGAGCCTTGATCGTGCTCTGCTCGCCGGGCAAGACCGACGCCTTCGCGGCGCGGTACGCCGGCTGCGGCCCAACCGCACACGAGTAGTGGATCAGCATGATTGCGGTGCCCGGGCTCGCAAGCAGTGCGTCGGAGCCTCGCCAGCCATCGTCCGGGACGTGATCGGCGTCGGAGCCGTCGATCGGCGTCGTGCTGGTGACGTGGGAGTCAAGGTACGGGCCTTCCACGCCGGCCCCGAGCACGTGCCCCGCCGCGCAGGCGGGTGCGAAGGCGGCCGCCGACGGCGCAGCGGGAAAGTTGGCATAGCGCGTGTCCGTCGTCACCGCGGAGCTCTTAGAGCAGATGCCGTAGACGGAGAGCCTCCGTTGGGGCTGCAGGGCATGCCAACCGCCGCCCCAGACGCCGTACTTGCTGACGTCTGTCCCCGACACGAACGAGGCGATGGGATTGCCCGCGACCGCCACGCCGCCACCGGTCGCCGTCCATGCGAGACCGCAGTACGCCTGGACATAGTCGCCGGTCCTGGTGCCCGCGGTCTGCGGCAGCGTTCCGTCAGCCCGCACGTACTTGAGGCCCCCGGCGCTTCCCAGCGGCACGGTGGTCGCAGCCTGTGAGGAGCCCGCGAAGCCCATGAACATCACGGCGGCGGTCCCACAGGTGAGGACGGCGCGCCCCAGCGCTCCGGTAAGCAGGCGAGCAGCGGTGTGTCGGTGAGAGTGCATCGAGGTCCTCCTCGGTCGAATTCCGAGGGCCACGATCCCAGCCCGGGGGTCCTGCTGAAATGGGGCTGACCCGTTTTGGGTCATGGAGGCTGTCGCCATTTGCGGTACGGATTTCCGCCACCCGGCCCGGGCTCGCGCGACGAAGCGGGGGCTGGGCCTACGGTCGGACGACCTTGAACGTACGCGCCGCGGGGGTGGGATCGCTGACGCCGTCGCTATTGGCGCGCACCCGGAAGGTGTGATTGCCGAAGGCCAGCGTCGCCGTCTTGTACGGCGACTTACATGCCTTGAAGGCAGCGCCGTCAACGCGGCACTGGAAGAGCGCCCCGGTTGGATGCGAGGTGAATCCGAAGCTCGGTGTCCGCTGCGTGGTGTTCCCGCTCGGCCCCGAAGTGATCGTCGTATCGGGTTGGAGGAAGTCGTGCTGGCTTTGGTCGAGAAGGCTCGCGAACGTCGAGAGCCCGCTGCAGTTGACGTCACCTGCGTGCGTCACGCCGGCCAGTCGCCAAACCCCATTCGACAGGCTCGGTGCGGAGGTCACCGTGTCGGCGCCCAGTTGCACGATCAGCGGCCCGCCGCTATCGCCGGAGCATGTGGCCGGCGGGCCGGATTGAGCGCAGATCACCCGCGAGCCAAAGCCGCCACACCCACCGATCGTCAGGTTCGTGAACACAGCCTGCCTCAGCACCGGGCCGCTCGTGTCGCTGGTGCTGGTCAACCCGTACCCCCCGACGAGTGCATGCGCGGATCCCGTGACCTCCGACGACAGTGCTCGGTTGATCACTGCCACGGGCGTTGAGGAGGCCGGCTGCGACGCGAGCCTGATCTTGGCGACGTCGGGGCTGTTCAGATCCGCTCCGCTGAAGCCGGGTATGACCTTGATGGCGGTCACGCCGACAAAGTCACCGCCGACGAGATCGACGGTTCGGTCGTGCGTTACGGAGAGATCGGCCGGCGCAGTCCCGTCCACCACACAATGGGCCGCGGTCGCGACGGTCTTCGGCGCGATGAGGGCCGCGGTGCAGTAGCCACCCGTGTGATTGTTGAAGATGAACACGGCCCACGGCCAGCCGGCGGACACCGTGTTCCTCCGACGATGTCCGGCGACGTGCCCGCCGCGTACGCCGTCGAGGTGCCCGCCATGAGACCACCGGCGACGGCGACGACAGCGAGGGCTCTACGCATCCTGCTCCGGCGGGTGGCGACTCCCTTTGCCACACGTCGACCCTACTCCAGTGAGCGCAGCTACTCAACGATCGTTCGAACTCAAGCTCCGATCTTTCGCGTGAAAGCAGAAGTGGACGCCACAGCGCAGCGGGTCGCGGCGGAGCTAGGCGCCCAGCATCCCACCCGAGAGCCGGTCCAGATCGCCACCGAGCAGGTGCGCGGCGCCGGCGAGACGTAGGCGCTCTGGGGACGTGAGGCGGGAAATCAATCCCTCGAGTGCGGCCTGCCGTTTCTCTTCCAGCGAGTGAAGGAGGCGGCGGCCGCGGAGCGTGATCACAAACGCCCGCTCCGGCCCCCGCCCGCCGCCGGCACGGGCGGCCAGGCCGCGACTGCGAAGCCGCTCAGATGCCTGCCCACTTTGCCCAACGCTCGTCTGTGTCAGCTGCGCGATTTCAGCAAGAGACGCGGCCGCGCCCAACTCCCCGAGTGCGATCAGCAATCGCATCTCGAGCAGCGATAGTTGCGCCACCCCCGACTGACCAAGGTCGACGCGGGCGATCGTTCGCATCATCTCCTCCAGGAAGGCGAGCAGCTGCCGTGCCGTCGTGCGTCCATCCTGCGCCTCGTTGGTCATCGGGCCTCCTTAGCCGCGCTCGTTGATGCCTCCAAGAAGATCACCGCAACTCAAGGACTACATAAACGACGGCTGAGAGATCGCCGAGTGCCGCGGGACTAGCTTTCTCCGCGACCCACGGCGCGCGCACCGTCCACCGCCCGTCGCCATTCGAACCCTCGATTGAGGTAAACCGCCCATAACGGGGTGGACCACGACGTCAGTCACCCGTGATCCCTCCGACCAATACTCCTGAGCCGAGATGGGCGCCAAGCACGGGCCCCACCTGTGTGCAAAAGAGCGGCTCCGTCCCGAAGATGGCCCGCCCGCGGGCCACGAGATGCTCGGCGTCCTCGGGCGCCTGCGCATGCTGCACCACCCAGTCCTTGGCACCGCGATCATGTAGTTCGCGCAGGTAGTCCTCCATCCGCTCCAGCGCCCGCCGCCGCGTCCGCACGCGGCCCACAGGTGCGATCTCACTGCCAAAGGTCAGGATCGGCTTGACCTTCAGCGCCGACCCGAGCATCGCCTGTGCTGCTCCGATCCGGCCGCCTCGGCGCAGGTACTCGAGGGTGTCGAGGCAAAACCAGATCTCGAGCCGCTCACGAGCCTGGCGCACCGCCTCCGCGACGACGGTGAGCTCGGCTCCTTGCTCGGCCGCCCGCGCAGCGGTCAATACGAGGCACCCGAGCCCGCCGGCACCGGTTTGGCCGTCGACAACTTCGACGCGCCCCGGATGTCCGCTATCCGCCATGATCCGCGCCGCCTCCGACGCGCTTTCGAACGTTCCGGACAAGCCGCTGGCCAGATGGACTGAGACGACATCGCGGCCGGCGCTCACCAGCGGTTCAAAACAGGCGCGAAAGTCTCCGACGGAGGGCTGTGAGGTCGTCGGAAGCGACGTGGAGTCGCGCAGCCGCGCGTAGAAGGCGTCGAGGTCGACATAGGACTGCTCGGGGCGCAGGTCACCATCCCAGCCGACATACAGGTTGACCTGACGAATTCCCCGTCGGTCGACCAACTCCCGCGGCAGGTACGGCGTGCTGTCGGTGACCACGGCAACGTTGGTGTTTGTGTCCGGCGTTCGGAGGCTACGGGATTCGCTCACCCGACAATGCTCGCTGATGCAGGCTCTTCGTGCGAGCTAGCGGAGGGGGAGGGATTCGAACCCTCGATGGACGAGAAAACGCCCATAACGGTTTTCGAGACCGCCGCATTCAACCACTCTGCCACCCCTCCGGATGGCAGAGCGTAGGCTAACGAGCAGCCTGAGTATGGACGTGAGCTTCGTGCTCGGGGCTAGACGCGGCCTGCGCCTCGTGCTCCTGCGAGCCGGGGCCAAAGCAGCAGCACCAGGCCGATCAGGATGCAGACGATTCCGAGCGCGTAGTTCACGAGGATCGCCAAGCGATCCCGATGACTGATCAGTAGTAGCGCTAGTGGCATGGCCCTCTGGTACCCCGCGGGACGAGCCGGAAACTCGGGGTCTCCTAGAACCGGAAGTCGACGCCGAAGAGGAGCAGCGGCCAGAGGAGCACGGCGAGCACCATCTCCGCGACCAGCTTCGCGGTGTCGAGGCTCGCGAAGTAGTGGTGATCGGACGCGACGATCACGCCGATCGCCACGTAGATGATCGTGAAGATGCTTGGCCCGCGGGAGCCCATCAGGACGGCGATCGCGTAGCGCAGGATCTCGACCACCTGCTCGGGCGACTCGGCGACCGCCATCGCCGCCCGGTCGACCTCCTTCAGCGCGTGGGTGAGCTCGGCGTCGTGCAGGGTGACGATCGGCTTGCCGAGCGCGGCGGCGTATCCAGCCTCGAAGGCGGCGTTCCACTGGCGGTACTTGTCGCCGAAGCGAACGACCACCACGTCGGCGCGCCGCAGCAGCGTCTGCGTCCGCACCGCGTTGACGCCGGCGCCCTTGTGGTCGCGCCAGAACTGCTCGTCCTCCTCGCCGAGGATGTTCGCGCCCGACGTCGTCGGACGCCGAGTGGTCGGTGACCGGCGCGAGCAGCTCGACCGGCAGGCCGGCCTCGCGCACTCCCGTCGGCGATGCGCTCGCGCCAGTCGGAGTGGATCTCCCCCGAGAGATAGACGTTCCAGGTCCCGTCGCCGCTCGTCACTCGCGGATCATTGCGCATGATTCCGAGCCGCATACCGGTGGCGCATAGAATCGCGGCACGGTGGGCGAGCCCGTCAAGTACCTGCTTCCGGAGAGCGACATCCCCACGCACTGGGTGAACCTGCTGCCCGACCTGCCGGGCACGCCGTCGCCGCCGCTTCACCCGGGCACGAAGGAGCCGCTCGGCCCCGAGGACCTCGCGCCGATCTTCCCGATGGGCCTGATCCAGCAGGAGGTCTCGGCGGAGCCGGACATCGAGATCCCGGAGGAGGTTCGCGAGGTCTACAAGCTGTGGCGGCCCACGCCGCTCTACCGCGCGCTTCGCCTCGAGCGCGAGCTCGACACCCCCGCGCACGTCTACTACAAGTACGAGGGGGTCTCCCCCGCCGGCTCGCACAAGCCGAACACGGCGGTCGCGCAGGCCTACTACAACAAGCAGGAGGGGGTCCGCAAGCTCGCCACCGAGACCGGCGCCGGCCAGTGGGGCTCGGCGCTCGCCCTCGCCTGCCGGCTGTTCGACCTGGAGTGCGAGGTGTTCATGGTCGGCATCAGCTACGACCAGAAGCCCTACCGCCGGGCGATGATCGAGACCTGGGGCGCGACCGTCCACCGCAGCCCCTCCGACCTCACGGACGCCGGACGGGCCCAGGCCGAGCACGAGACCGGGAGCCTCGGGATCGCGATCTCCGAGGCCGTGGAGACCGCGGCAAAGGCCGAGGACACCAACTACTCGCTCGGCTCGGTGCTGAACCACGTGCTGCTCCACCAGACCGTGATCGGCACAGGAGGCGATCGACCAGCTCGAGCAGGCGGGCGAGTACCCGGACGTCGTGATCGGCTGCGTCGGCGGCGGGTCGAACTTCGCCGGCCTCGCGTACCCGCTGATCCGCAAGCGCCTGCGCGAGGGAGGCGACACGCGCTTCGTCGCCGCCGAGCCCGCCGCGTGCCCCACGCTGACCCGCGGCGCCTACCGCTACGACTTCGGGGACACGGTCGGCCTCACGCCGCTGATCCCGATGTACACGCTCGGGCACGACTTCGTGCCGCCGCCGGTCCACGCCGGCGGCCTTCGCTACCACGGCGACGCGCCGAGCCTGTCCGCCCTGGTCAAGGAGGGCGTGGTCGAGGCCAGGGCGGTCCCGCAGACGTCGGCCTTCGACGCGGCGGTCCGGTTCGCCCAGGCGGAGGGCATCATCCCCGCCCCCGAGGCGGCCCACGCGCTGCGCGTCGTCTTCGACGAGGCGGAGGAGGCGAAGCAGGCGGGCGAGGAGCGCGTGATCCTCGTGAACCTCTCCGGACACGGCCATTTCGACATGGCCGCCTACGACGCCTACCACTCCGGAGAGCTCGAGGACCTCGAGTTCTCCGAGGCGGAGATGGAGGAGGCGCTGGCCCGCCTTCCCGAGGCTCCGGCGCTCGCCTGAGCGGGTTTTCGGGCGCTATCGTCACCTCGCCCGGAGAGGTGACCGAGCGGCTTAAGGTGCGCGACTGGAAATCGCGTGGGCGGGTCAAACCGCCTCGTGGGTTCGAATCCCACCCTCTCCGCTAGCGCCCCGATCGCCGGGGCGGCCCGGGTACGATCGCGCCGTGGCGACGGCAGAATCAGACCCGACAGAACCCGGCTTCGTGGTCGTGAACACGGTCGGTCCGCAGATGACCGCGGCCGTCGCGAGCGCTGTCCGCGAAGCGGCGACGGCCTACGGGCTTTCGGGTGATGCCGCCAACGAGCTCAGGGAGGCATGCCAAGCGCTGCTTCAACGCATCACCGCGAGCCCGGACGACCCGGAGGCCGGCCATTTCGAGGTCACGGTCAGCCACCGTCCCGGCCGGGTCGTGGTCCAGATCGACGACCACGGACTGCCGTACGAGCTGGCCGACGATGCGGCAAACGACCCGCAGGCGGCGATCCACGAGCCGGCGCAGCTGCTCGCCTTGATGCACGAACGGGTCGATCGGATCGACTACCTCTACCGGGGGCGCGAGGGGGACCGCATCGAGTTGACGAAGCGGATCGCCGGAGGCGAGACGAGCGGTGAGGAGCCGGTCCACCCGCAGGACATCGATCCCGACCAGCCCGTGGAGGTGCGGCCGATGGTCGCGGCCGACTCGATCCCCTTCGTTCGCAACGTCTACCGGTCGTTCGGCTACACGTATTCGGGCGGGTGGGCGTACCACGCCGAGGCGGTCTCTCAGCAGCTCGAGTCGGGAATCCTGAACGCCTGGGTGGCGGCGACCGCGGACGGAGCGGTCGTCGGACACGCCGCCATCGAGCGCGACCCTCCGGCGGCCAGGCTCGGTGAGGGTGGAGCCGCCGTCGTCGATCCCGCGTTTCGCCACCACGGCATCTCGGTCAAGCTCGGGCTCGCGGCGCTCGAGTGGACCCAGCAGCAGGAGCTGGTCGGCCTCTTTGCGTACGCGACCACCCGTCACCCCCAGAGCCAGAGGACGTGCCTCGATCTGGGCGGCAGCGAGCTCGGGCTGCTGTTGGGATACATCCCGGCGCGGGTGAGGTATCGCAGCATCGGCGAGGCGGATGAGAGCAGCGGAGTGCTGGTCATGTACCTCGGGCTCCGCCCGGACCCCGACCACGAGGTCCACGCCCCGCCGCAGCATCGCGAGATGCTGCGTCGCATCTATGAGGGCTGCGAGCTGAACGGCAGCTTCGTGGACGGGGAGAGTCCCGAGGCGAGCGGACCGACCCGAGTGGACGTCTCGGTCGAGGCAGAGCGCGCTCTCGCGCGGCTCGATGTGACTCGAATCGGCTCCGACCTCACCGAGGCGATGCGCCTTCAACTGGAGCGGCTCGATCGCGCCGGCATCGCGACCGCCTACGCCGATCTGCCGCTCTCGCGGCCCGAGACCCCATCCGCATGCGACGAGCTCGAGCGACTCGGCTTCTTCTTCGCCGGCGTATTCCCTTCCGGGGAGGACTCGGGCTGGCGGCTGCGGCTGCAGCACCTCGACGCCCACGCGGAGGTCCAGCGCGACGACATCGAGGTCGCCTCGGAGTTCGGCGCCGACCTCCGCGACTACGTGCTGGCCCGTGCTGCCGCAGCACGATCCTGAGCGACGAGGGGGCGCATATAGTTCCCGCCGGGCGCGACCTG
>CAVQCK010000005.1:0-212093 GCA_963710955.1 uncultured Actinomycetes bacterium
CGGAGTCGGACTCGAACCGACGACCCCCTCCTTACCATGGAGGTGCTCTACCAACTGAGCTATCCGGGCGGGGCCGCTGAGTCTAGAGCGTGCGCCGCGACCGAAACAGCGCTGAAGACGTCGGTCGTTCGCGCGCTGGTTCCGGATCCGGGCCGAGGCCTGGGCCTTCTTCTTCGTGTCCGACTTGCCCTTGGTCTTGCCGGTGTTCTTGTCGACGATCGCGTGCTTCGATCCTTGCTTTCTGACGGTGTGAGGCACTGGCGATCCTCCTTTCCGTAGCTCCTCCACGCCTACCCCCGCACCTCAGCTCGAACCTCCGTCCGCGGTCTTGCAACGGCACCACGGATTGACTTATGGTCGTC
This sequence comes from uncultured Actinomycetes bacterium, assembly GCA_963710955.1. Taxonomy (GTDB): domain Bacteria; phylum Actinomycetota; class Thermoleophilia; order Solirubrobacterales; family 70-9; genus AC-56. Next base: position 363 of record CAVQCK010000005.1, read on the forward strand.
ATCAAGGTGACCAGCTAAGGAGGGTTCCATGCGAGGGAAGCAGCGGAGTTGGAAGTGGCTCATCGCGACCGGTCTGGGGGTGACCGCGTTCCTGGCATGGACCGCGCTGGCCTCCGGAGGCCTGTCGGAGCATTCGAAGAGCGTGACCGTCACCGCTGCCGGAGACAAGACCGCAACCGCATCCTGTCCGTCCGGAACCGAGGCCGTATCCGGAGGATTCGCCGCGCGCGGGTTCGACCCGCAGTTCACTGGGGCGAGCGTCATCCCCTACGGCTCTCGCCACGCCCAGGATCATCAGTGGACAGTCGACGGGCACAATTTCGGCATGGCTGACGGCAAGCTGGTCTCGTACGTGTACTGCGACCGCCATGAGCCGAACCTCGCAGTCGTGTCGCAGAAGACCCTCGTGGGTGGGTTCACAGCCGGGAGCGCGGCGGCCAAGTGCCCGCAGGGCAGTGAGGCGGTCTCGGGCGGCTGGCGGAGCCCGGGCAAGGTCACTGGCGACATCGCGTTCTACGCCTTCACGTCCGAGCGTGCGAGCAACCGCAAGTGGAAGGTCACCGCCTACAACAACGACGCCAACAACTCCCACAAGCTGACCGTGTTCGCCTACTGCGACAAGGGCCAGCCAGGGTTGGTCGAGCGATCGAAGAGCACGAAGGTCGCGGGCGGCGTCGCAACGTCGCTCGCCCCGAAGTGCCCGAAGGGGCTCCAGGCCGTCTCGGGCGGCTTCGAGAGCAAGGAGCTCACGCCGGGCCAGGCCGACGCCGCGTTCACGTTTGGCTCGCGCCGCACCTCCGGTGCCACATGGCGGACCGCGGCGTACGGCAACGGCAAGTCGACAGAGAAGTCGCCGATAACCGCGTTCGCCTACTGCAAGAAGTGAGCCTGCCTGGCGTCGAGCCGGCGGGTCATCTACGGTAGGCGGCAAGGCATGGACGCCATCACGGCCACTGCTCCGAGGACGCGCCTCGCTCGACGATTGCTGGTCGGCCTGGCTCTCACCGCGCTGGCGCTTGCGGTGACGGCGCAGGGCGCGAGCGCGACGATCGTGACCGCGTCCCACTCGCTCGACATCAATCCGGGGGGTACGCGCTCGCCGGCAGTGACCTGTCCTATGGGCTCGGTTCCGGTGAGCCCCGGGTACTCGGTGGCGGGCTTCACGGCCACCAAGGGCGGGATCGTCCCGTTCTCGTCCCAGCGGACCGCCGCCGGTGCAAGCACCGACGGACGCAACGTCTCGCCGACGGTGACGGGAACGCTCACCACCTACGCCTATTGCGATACGAGCCCGCGCTCCATCGTCACCAAGGAGTCCCACGCCGGGCTTCCGATCAACAAGCCCAGGGCGTTGACCGCGACGTGCCCCGCCGGTACCAGCATCCTGAGCGGCGGGTTCAAGGTCGCGAACAGCCGCACGAGCAGCGGCGCGGTATACCGCTCGCGCATGGCCGGCAACGGCTGGCAGGCGGCGGGCTACAACGGCGGGTCGGGACAGGCCACGCTCCGGGTGTTCGCCTATTGCCAGCGGCACGGGCCCAAGCTCGTGAGCCGGTCGGCATTCAAGCTGGTCCAGAAGCAGAAGCTCGGGTCCGTCCAGGCGAATTGCCCCGCCGGCACGATCCCGGTCTCCGGCGGCTTTGACGGGCACCTGGTCACCACCACGACCTCTTCGCAACCTCGCGGTGTCGTCCCGATCGACTCGGTGCGCACCGCGACCGGCTGGCGCGTCACCGGCTTCACAGTCAGCGACGGCGCGAGCGCCGTCTGAGCACGTACGTCTACTGCCAATAGACCACGGGCCCTTGCCCGATCCCGGAGCCTGACCTATGGTTGGGGCGAGATGAATCCCGCGTCGCCACGAATGCCCTTTACAGGCGCTCGCCGAGCGGCGGCTGCCTGCGTCACCGCGGGTCTCGCACTGGTGCTCGGCGTAGCCCCGGCGGGCGCCGGGATCAAGACGGTGTCCAAGTCGGTGATGATCGCTCCCCAGCGCATCGGGTCGGTCACGGCGACGTGCCCGACGAACACGACCCCGATCAGCGCGGGCTTCACGAGCAACTTCAGCTTCACCGCGGGCGGGATCGTTCCGTACGCCTCTTCGCAGGTCGGGCCGGTTCGCGCACCACCGGCCAAAATGTCTCCGGGACGCTCACGCGCAAGCTCACCGGGTTCGCGTACTGCGACACGAAGGCGCGCAGGATCCACACGAGCTCGGCGAAGGTCTCGCTGCTTCCGGGCCAAGGGCGCACCCAAACCGTGTTGTGCCCCACCGGCACGACACCGATCAGCGGCGGGTACCGGTTCACGAACAAGGGCGCCGCAACGGGTGCGGCAGTCCTGTCCCGCATGGTCGCCGGTGGTTGGCAGGTCGAGGGCTTCAACAGCGGGCCGGGGACATCCACGTTCGCGGCGTTGGCGCACTGCCAGCGAAACGGCCCCCGGCTGGTGACCAGCGGTCAGCACGTCACGCTCCCGCAGTTCGGCTCGGGCTCGGTCGAGGCGACCTGCCCGAACGACACCAGGCTGATCTCGGGCGGCTTCAACGGGCACTTCAAGCGCTCGGGAACTTCCGAGCGAGTCGCGCTGACGGTGTCGTCGAGAAGGATGCACAACGCGTGGCAGGTCGAGGCCACGGCCGCGGACAGCCCGACCGTCAGGCTCACCGCCTACGTGTACTGCGAGCGCCTCTAGGCGACGCCGGCCACGCGCAGCGCCTCGTCCGGATCGGCGTACATCCGCATCCGGAGCTGCTTGCCGTCACGGAACGTCCACAGCTGCGCGAAGTCCATGTCGACTGGAAGCCCGGTCGCCTTCGAGCGGCCGCTCTGGTGGACGATCGCCACGACCTCGTCGCCCGCGTCGACGAGCTCTTTGAGCTCGAGCTCCCAATCCTCCCAGGCGCTCGTCCACTCGGCCAGGAACTGACGGGCCCCCTCGATCCCCTCGTAAGTCTGTTGCTCAGGCCAGCCGCGGAACGTCGACATGTCCCACACGAAGTCGGGGTGGGCGATCTCCATCAGGAGCTCGCCGGTGGCGATGACGTGGTCGTAGCCGCGCTGGACGGTGGCGACGTTCTCAGCCGACATCGCTCATCGCCGAATCGAGTGCGGCTGCCAGCTCGTCGATGTCGTCGGCGGTCGTGTCCCAGGAGCACATGAGGCGTACGGTGCCGACGGTCTCATCCCACACGTAGAAGGGCATCGCCGCCGGGAGCGCCTCGCGCAGCCGGTCGATCGCCGGGCCCGGCAGGTTGGCGAACACGCCGTTGGCCTCGACCGGGTACGCCAGCTCGACGCCGTCGATCGCCGTGATCGCGTCGGCGAGCCGGCGGGCCGCCTGATTGGAGTGCTCGGCGTTACGGCGCCACAGGTCGTCGGTGAGGAGAGCGTCGAACTGGGCGGCGATGAAGCGCATCTTGGAGGCGAGCTGGCCGAGCTGCTTGCGGGTGTAGAGGAACGACCCGGCGAGCTCCGGGCGGAGGAACACAACCGCCTCCCCCACCATCAGGCCGTTCTTCGTGCCCCCGAAGGACACCGCGTCAACCCCCGCGTCGGCCGTCACCTCCTCGAGCGACGCGCCGAGTGAGACGGCGGCGTTGGCGAGGCGGGCGCCGTCGACGTGGAGGTGGATGCCGAGATCGTGGGCGGCGTCGGCGATCGCCCTCGTCTCCTCGAGCGTGTAGACCGTGCCCAGCTCGGTGGCCTGCGTGATCGAGACGACCCGCGGTTGCACTGCGTGCTCGTCGCCCCGGTGGGCCTCCCAGCGACCCACGTCAGCCGGAGTCAGCTTGCCGCCGGTGTTGGCGACCTGCAGGAGCTTGATGCCGGCGATGCGCTCGGGCGCGCCGCACTCGTCGACGTTCATGTGGGCGACGTCGGTGCAGATGACGGCCTCGTGCGGCTCGGTGAGCGCGTCGATCGCCGTGACGTTGGCGCCGGTGCCGTTGAAGACGAAGTACGCCGCCGCGGACTCGCCGAAGTGCTCGCGGATGCGGTCCCGCGCGGCCGCCGAGTAGTCGTCGTCGCCGTAGGCGATCACGTGGCCCTCGTTGGCGGCGGCGATCGCGGCGAGGACCTCCGGATGGACGCCGGAGTTGTTGTCGGACGCGAAGCCGCGAGGTGGAGCGTCGCTCACGGATGAAGTTCCAGGCGCTTGCCGTTCATCTTGGCGGCGGAGTCGCCGAGGACATAGAGAATCGCGTCGGCGAGGTCCTCGGCCGAGGTGAAGGTGGGGAACTTCTTCTCGGGGCTCTCCTCGCGCATGCGGGGGGTGAGGATCGCGTTGACAACGATGATGTTGGCGGTCGCGTTCGTGTCCTTGAGGGAGTCGGCGAGGGCGAGCGTCCAGCTCTCGGAGGCGGCCTTGGTCGCGGCGTAGGAGGCGTTGGTGCCGCTTGGATGCTGCGCCTGCGAGGAGGAGACGAGAACGAAGCGGCCGTGCTCGCTGGCGGCGAGCTGATCGTAGAAGGCGCGCGTCGTGTGCTGGACGGTATGGACGAGCAGGTCGTGGAGCCACTCGTAGTCCTCCAGCGGCGTGGTGGCGATCGGGTCGCCGCCCTTCCAGCCTCCGACCAGGTGAGCGAGGCCGTCGACCTTGCCGAAGCGGTCGGTGAGGGCTCCGACCCACTCCCGCGTGGCGTCCTCCGAGAGTAGGTCGACGGCCCGGCCGTCGAAGCGGTCCTCGGGAAGGCCGAGGTCGGCGCCGAGCTGGTCGAGGCGCTCCTGATTGACGTCGGTGGCGGCGATGGTCGCGCCGTCGCCGGCGAGCCGGCGAGCGACGGTCGGTCCGAGGCCGCCGGCGGCGCCGGCGATGGCGATCACGCGTCCGTCGAGCCCAGCCATCGCGGATGAGCTTAATCGGACTACGCTCACGCCGTGGATGAGGAGCGGCGGCTGAGGCCGGAGACGATTGCCGTCAAGGCGGGGCGCGGCGCCGGGCATCCCGGTGAACCCCTCGCCCCGCCGCTCGTGATGGCGTCCAATTTCCACGCCGGCGGTGAGCGGGCGTATGCGCGAACCGAGGGGACGCCCACCTGGCAGGCGCTGGAGGAGGCCATCGGCGAGCTCGAGGGCGGCGAGGCGGTGCTGTTCTCGTCCGGGATGGGCGCCGTGTCATCCGTGCTGCACACGCTGCCGCTCGGCGCGCGGGTGGTCCACCCGACGGTTTCCTACCTGGGCGTGAGGAGGCTCATGGGCGGACACGCGCAGGCCGGCCGGATCGAGGCGACGCCGGTGGACGCCACGGACGCCGACGCCGTCATCGCCGAGCTCGACGGCGCCGCCATGCTCTGGCTCGAGACGCCGACGAACCCGCTGGTGGGGGTCGCCGACCTCGAGCGACTGGCGGAAGCCGCGAGCGAGCGCGGCATACCGACGGTCGTCGACAACACGTTCGCCACGCCGCTCCTGCAGCGGCCGCTCGAGCTGGGCTGCGACATCGCCGTCCACAGCGGCACGAAGTTGATCGGCGGCCACTCCGACCTGCTGCTCGGGATCGCGGTTGCTCGGGACGGCGAGAAGGCAGAGGAGCTGCGCGGCGTGCGGCATGACGCCGGCGCCACGCCCGGTGGCCTCGAGGTGTGGCTCGCGCTGCGCGGGCTGCGGACGTTGCCGGTGCGGATCGAGCGGATGCAGGCGACGGCGCTCCTGCTCGCCGAGCGGCTGCGCGATCACGCGGAGGTGATCGCCGTCCATTACCCCGGGCTGCCCGACGATCCGGGCCACGAGCTTGCGAGCCGCCAGATGGACGGCTTCGGCACGATGCTCGCTCTCCAGGTGCGGGGCGGCTCGGATCAGGCCGATGCGCTGTGCGACAGCGTTCGGCTCATCACCCACGCCACGAGCCTCGGCGGCGTGGAGACGCTGATCGAAAACCGCGCCGCCGCGCCCGGCGAGGAGCACCTTCCCGAGGGGCTGCTCCGGATCAGCGTGGGATGCGAGCACCCCGAGGACGTCTGGGAGGACCTGGACTCGGCGCTTGTGGCGAGCGCTGCCTAGCCGCGGCCGTGCAGACCGGCCGGCGCGGAAGCTCCGGGCGGGACGTCGATCCCAACCGGGATCGAGACGCCGAAGCGCTTGCCCTTGCGAGCGTAGGCGCTGAACCAGCCCGGGGTGTCGAGAGTCGTCGTGACGGTGGTCAAGCCATCGGCGCCGGTCCGTGCCCGACCCCCCGCAAACCTGACGCGAGCGCCGCGCACCGGTACCCCGGTGTCGCGCGTGACCTCAACGCCGGCCGTAACCTCGCGCTCCGTCGATCCCGGGCTGATCTTCTCCCCGAGGGTCGTGATGTCGACCGAGTACCGCGCGCGCGCCGGGCTGCGGACGAAGTGAAGGAGCGCGCTCGTCGGGCCGTACGTGAGCGTGCAGCCCGAGTCGTCCGACGGGGCGATGATCCAGTGCAGGCGGCCGCCTAGCCCGGAGAAGAGGTCGAGGCCCTCGGACTCGCCGCAGAAGTGCTGCTCGAGCTTCAGCTTGCGGTCGCCCGTCTTCGTGTTCACCGACCAGACGTCGTAGGTGTGGTTGGACTCGCCGGCGAGGAGCAGGTTGCCGTGCCGGAAGACCGCGCCGGTGACCCCGGTGGGCGGCACCGCGTTCGTGAGCGTCTTGACCGGCTTGAGCTCCGGGCCGGACGGGGCGGCGTTCGCCTGGGTCACCTGGCTCGCGCGATAGGCGATCAGGTCGTTGTCGACCGAGGTCCAGATGAGCTTGCCGTTCGGCGAGGTCTCCGCCCACATCGCCTTGGGGATGAACTTCGGGTCGAGCTGGACGTAGTAGCGGAAGGCGAGCGTCTGCGGGTCGGCGATGCCGAAGGCGCCCTTGCCGCACGTGTTGGAGGGGTCCTGCCCCGGGTTGTAGCACTCCATCGGGAGCACGACGCGGCCGCCCTCGCCGTCGAGCCAGGTGGGATCGCCGATGTGGTTGTAGCCCACGCTCTGCTTGAGCGCTGTCGGGATCGCCTTGTCGACACCTGCGGTCTGAACCAGCGGCGGGGTCGTCTGCCAGAGCCCCTGCGCCGGGCCGATGAAGAAGAGCTGGCTGTCGGAGGGATCCGAAGTGAGTCCCTGCCAGTAGTTGTCGGGAACGGAGCTCGCTCCGGTGAGGGTCCAGCGGCCGGGGTTGCTCGCGGAGGCGGTGGACGCGAGCGCAAGCGCCACTGTCATCGCAACGGCAAGCGTGATCGTCAGTCCGCGGCCCCTACCCACGATGCGAAGCCTATCCGGGGCGGCTCCGCACTACGGGATGCTGGTCTTGGTCTCGCAGGAGAGGTCCATCGAGTCCTCACCCGAACCCCCGCCGCAGGTGTCCGTGTTCTTCCCGCCGGACAGGTAGTCGTCGTCGCTGCCGCCGAAGACCTTGTCGTTTCCGTCCTGGCCCAGGAGCTCGTCGTCGCCCGGGCCGCCGCACACAGTGTCGTTGCCGGCGGCTCCGCGGAAGGTGTCCTGCCCGCCAAGCAGGGAGACGATGTCGTTGCCGGCCCCCCCGGTGAGGGTGTCGTCGCCGGGGCCGCCGACGATCGTCGCGTTCAGGCCGTGACATGTGGGCACTGCGCCGGTTCCCGCCAGGGTCGCGAACTGCGGCGAGTCCGAAGCGTCGTCCGACACCTTGACGGTCGCGGTGCGCGTGCCCTTGGCCGACGGCGTGAACGTGACCCCGATCGCACAGGCAGCGGCGGCGTCGAGGGTGGTGCCGGTGCACCGGTCCCGCGAGATGTCGAAGTCCGCGCCCTGCGCTCCGACGATGTCGAGGCGGTTGACGTGCAGCGGGGCAGCGCCATTGTTGGTGACGGCGAAGCTCTTCATCGGGCTCGTGACATTGAGGGTCTGAGAGCCGAAGCTCAGGCTGGCCGGAGCGATAGCGACCGCGGGTTGACTGGTGTTGAGTCGCACCGAGACGTTGTCGCTGAGCACGTTGGCAACCGCCAGATCGGGCCGTCCATCGGAGTTGAGATCGGCGATCGCCGGGGTCACTGGGGTGTCGCCGGTGGCAAGATCGGTCTTGGGCTTGAACGTGCCGTCCCCGTTTCCGACCAGGACCGAGATGGTGTTGGTCCCCACCCCTGTGTTCGCGATCACCAGGTCAGGCCTTCGGTCCGAGTTCAGGTCGCCGACCGCAATGCCTGCGGGCCCGGTCCCGGTGTCGAAGTCCGTCTTGGCGCCGAAGGTGCCGTTGCCGTTTCCGAGGAGGACGGACACCTTGCTGGCGTCGAAGTCCGAGGTGGCGATGTCGGGCTTTCCGTCTCGGTTGAAGTCCGCGGTCACGATCCCCACGGGTTTGGCCCCGGTCGGGAAGTCGGTCTTCGCACCGAACGTGGCGTTTCCATTTCCGAGCATCACGGAGGCGGTGCTCGCGTTGGCGTTCGCGGTCGCCAGGTCGAGCTTTCCGTCCCTGTTGAAGTCGCCCGCGGCGATCGACGCCGGGTCGTCGCCTGTGGTGGTGACGCCGGGCTGCAGAGCCAGATTGCCGTTGCCGTCGTTCGTGAAGATCGCCGCCTTGTCCGAGCCGGAGACCGCGACGGCAAGATCGACGACTCCGTCCGAGGTCAGATCGCCGGCGACGACGCTTTCCGGAGCCGTGCCCCCACACTGAGGTTGACCTGGTTGAACCCAAAGGCGCCATTCCCGTAGAGAGTCGTGATGGTGGTGCCGTCCGAGGAGGCACCAAAATTCGGGACGGCCAGGTCGGCCTTGGTGTCGTTGTTGAAATCGGCGGCCACGATCCACGGGGGGTTGTTCAGGCCGGACGGTGCGAGGGGCGTGAGCGCCGCGAACGTGCCGTCGCCGTTTCCGGGCAGGGGCGAGATCTTGTTCGCGCCGTCCGCTGTAACCAGGTCGAGCTTGTGGTCGTTGTTCAGGTCGCCCGCGGCGAGGCCCTGAGGCCCGGACGCGGCTCCGGTCGTGTACTGGACCTGCCCCGAGAACGTAAGCCCGCCGGCGCCTGCGGTCGCGGGGAAACTCGCCCAGGCGCATAGTGCGACCGAGAACAGCAATGTGATGCGGAGGTTGGACGCGACCACGCGAGCGTAGACCTCCCTCGCATGGGAGTCAACCCCGCTCGCAGCGAGGGATCGAACAGGCGCTTAGATCGCATCGTCCGGGCGAGCCAGCGCGGGCTCGAGCTTCTTCTGCAGCTGGACGTAGAAGAGGCTGAGCGGGAACTCGTCCTCCTTGACCAGGTCGACGAGCTCCTTGGGCTCCTCGACCTCGGGAAGGTCGCGGTTGGCCTTCGCCCACACCGAGCCGTCGGCAGGCGCCACGTACGTGGACACGAGATCGTGGGCTGCGATCCACTGGCCGAGCTTGGAGCGGTCGATCCCGGAGTGGTAAAGGTCCTGGACCTTCTCGCGGAGGGCGCCGACGCCGTCGGCGATGCGCTCCCACTCGATCGTCAGGTGGTTGTCCGTCCAGTGGAGGTAGCCCTCCTTGTGCAGGAAGGCGAACAGGAGCTGGCCGCCGAGGCCGTCGTAGTTGCGCTTCCGGCTGCCGGTGACCGGGAAGCGGAACAGGCGGTCGAAGAGGATCGCGTACTGCACGTAGCGCGCGAAGGCGAAGCCCTCCTTCTCGAGCTTCACGGCCTCGCCGAACGCTGTGAGGTCGCAGCGGAGCTCCTCCAGCGAGTACATCCAGTACGGGCTGCGCTGTCGGATCATGAAGGGGTCGAACGGGAGGTCGCCGTGCATGTGGGTGCGGTCGTGGATCAGGTCCCACACGATGTAGGCGTCCATCGAGAGCTCCGGTGAGGTCATCAGGCAGGCGGCGTCCGGCGGAAGGTTGAGGTCCAGCAGGTCCACGGCGCTGCCGCAGACGCGACGGAAGCGCTCGGCCTCGCCGTCGCAGAAGATGCCGCCGAAATAGCTGGGCGGGCGCTCAGCGGTGGCGAAGGTCTCCGGGAAGAGGACGGCGCACTCCGAGTCGTAGCCGGACGTGTAGTCGACGAAGTTGACGGGGACGAACTTCGGGTTGTCGTAGCCGGAGGCCTCCAGGTCGGCGACGAACTCGGGCCAGGGGACGCGGACGATCAGCGCCTCGAAGCAGGTGTCGGTGGACGCGTTCTGCTTGTACATCGGAAAGACGACCAGGTGCTCGATGCCGTCGCGGCGGTCGGCCTCCGGGTGGAACGCCTCGATCGAGCGGACGAAGTCGGGCTTTGTGAAGCCGCTGTTCGCCCAGTGGCGGAGGTCGGCGCGCAGGGCCTCGACGTATTCGCGCTGGTGCGGGAAGTGGTGGCAGAGGCCGCCGACCGCGGTGGTGATGTCCTCGACCAGCTCGGCGAGGCGGGAGCCTTCGTGCTTTTCGACCGAGCCGTCGGGCTCCTGGGTGGCGCGCAGTTCCTCCACTGCCTCCTTCAGCGCTGCCCAATGGCGGTCGGCGGCGGCCGGTGAGTCGGTGACCGTCTGGAGGCCGCCGAATGCGGGCTGGGCGGCCCAGTAGACGAGGTTCAGCCACAGCGCCTCGTTGTCGAGCTCGCCGATGCAGTCGTCGCCGAAGAGGTCGGAGTCGGCGAGGACGACGACGCGGCCGGTGCCGTGCTGGGCGACGGCGGCGATGGGCGCGCCCGGACGGGAGGCGGTGGGGAAGGTGCGGGCAAGGACGTGGCCTCCGTTGTGGAGGGCGAGCGTGCCGGAGCGGTAGAAGCAGGCTTCATGGACGCGGGCGAGGAGGTCGACGGTTTGCGGGCCCTCGGCCGAGGCGTCGGCGGCGCCGTTGGACCCGTTGCCGCTGGCGAAGCCGTCGGCGAGGTCCGCGAGCACCCACGAGGGGGCGCTGTGGTTGTGCTCGTAGTCCTGGACGGTGGCGTTCTCCACCTCGATGCCGAAGCGGGAGAGGAGGAGGTTCAGGTTGTTGCCGTACTTGTCCTGCTCGGTCTCGGCGAGGACGATCAGCCCGCCGCCGCCGCTGACGAACTCGTCGAGGGCGTCGAGCTCGTCGTCGCGAAGGGTGGGACGGCCGGAGTTGGTGGTCGCCTCCCACTTGGGGTCGGAGGGGTGGGCGATGACGACGACATCCGCGCCCGCGAGGGTCTCGCGCGTGAGGGGGCGGTCGGCGTTGGGGATGACGTCGAAGTCGCGGTCGGCCAGCTTGCCGGCGGCGATCGCGTAGGAGGAATCCTCGGGGTGGGCGGGCTGCATCTGCTCCGCCAGCTCGCGGCGAATGGTCCACGCCTCCGAGTGGGACTCGTCGAACAGGACGCGGGCGACCTTGGGCTGTGCGAGCGTCTTCACACCTGCTCCTTTCTCCGCGGCGATCGGCATCACCTACACGGTAGGGCCGCCCTCGAAGGTCGTCATCCCCTATTCATTGAGAATTGCCGCAATAATTCGCCATATGGACGACCTTGATAGACAGATTCTTGCGCTGCTGGTGGAGGACGCCAGGCGCACCTACGACGACATCGGCCGGCGGGTGAATCTGTCCGCGCCGTCGGTGAAGCGGCGGGTCGACCGGCTCCTCGCGAGCGGGGCGCTGGAGGGCTTCACGGCGGTCGTGGATCACGGCGCGATGGGCTGGAACACGGAGGCGCTGGTGGAGCTCTTCTTCCGCCCCGGCACGCAGCTCGACGAGGTCGCAAGGATCCTGCGCGAGCACCCGGAGGTGGTGGAGGCGTGGAGCGTCACTGGGGATGCTGACGCGATCGCGCGGGTGCGCACGGAGGACAACGCGACGCTCGAGCGGCTGATCATGGACCTGCAGCGGAACGGGCTCGTGATGCGAACCCGGTCGCAGGTGGTGATGTCGCGGTTGGTGGGGCGGGTGGGCAAGGAGCGCTAGCGGCGCTCGAGGAACTCGATCTCGGTGGTGTAGGGGAAGGCGAAGCGGTCGGGGAGGTCGGCGGCGATGGCGCGGGCTCGGTCGAGGACGCTGGCCCGCTCGGAGTCTGGGAGGTCGGCGATGAAGCTGGTTGAGGCGACGCGGCGGACGAGGGTTTCGGCGTCGAGGGTCTGGACGTTGGGGAAGTGGTTCTTCGCTGTCGTCTCGAAGAGCTCGCTCGCGTCGAGCGCCTCGCGCCAGCGGCCGCTCCGGTGCGAGGGGGTGTCGCCGCGGTAGGGGGTGAAGAGGTCGTCGACGGCCCGCTGGGTCGGGTGGTCCAAATCGCGGACGTTCCAGACGAGGGCGAGGCGGCCGTCAGTGCGAAGGATTCGGTGGATCTCGGCGAGTGCGGCCGGGGCGTCGAACCAGTGGAATGCCTGGGCGACGGTGACGGCGTGGGCGCCCGCGTCGGCCAGGCCGGTCCGCTCGGCGGTGCCGGGGCGGGCGTCAGCCTCCGGGGTAGTCCGGCGCAGCGCGTCGCGCATCTGGTCAACGGGCTCGATGGCGATGACGGTGGCGCCGGTCGGAGTCAGGAGGCGGGTGAGCTTTCCGGTGCCGGCGGCGAGGTCGACGAGGGTCTTGCCCGGGCCGAGCTCGAGCTTCCGGGTGAGCCACTCGATCGCCTCGGGCGGATAGCTGGGCCGGCTGTCCTCATAGACGTCGGCGGCCTTGGCGAACCCGTGGCGAGCTCTCTCATGGAGGGACATGCAACCGAAGCGTGCCGAATCATTCTCAAGACCGTGACTTGTGTCGGAAATCGGCTCTAACAAGCAGTTTCCGGCCGTAGTCGATCCGACTTGAACCGTAGGTTCGCGGGGATGACGACCGCGCAACTCAAACCACGAGAGCAGGGCGACCTAGGCGAACTGTCAGCTATGGAGTGGCTCGCGAGCAAGGGCGCAAAGCTCTTTCTTCCAATCGGGCACAGCCCTGACATTGACATCGTCGCTGAGCTCCAGGGGCGACTTCATCGCATCGAGGTCAAGACCTCCACCTACCAACAAAACGACCGCTGGAGCGTCTTGATCTCAACTCGCGGAGGCAACCAGAGCTGGACCGGGCTAGTGAAGTACTTCGAGCCTGAGCGCTGCGACTTCTCGTTCGTCCATGTGGGTGACGGGCGGCGCTGGTTCATCCCCACTGGGTTCCTTGACTGCAAATCTTCGATGACCCTCGGTGGCGAAAAGTACGCGCAATTCGAAATCGAGCGGGGTCGCCCTCTGGCTGCTTTGCCCGCCCTACAATCGTCGGCCCTGGGGGAGTTCCGGAGCGGTCAAACGGGGCGCCCTGTAAAGGCGCTGGCTCAGCCTTCGCAGGTTCGAATCCTGCCTCCCCCATTACCTCCTCCGACACCGTGCGAACCCGCGAACTCGCTTCAGCCCAGCAGTCGAGAGCGGCGTCTCGGGCGCCGCGGCCAGGCGGTCATCAACCAAAAGCGGCGGGTTACGATTCCACAGGCGGCCTTCTTTGGGGCCGGATTCCAGCCCGGCGACCGCCTCCACGCCAAGTCTGACGGGCCTGGCCGGGTGCTCCTCGAACAGATGGAGCTACCGAGCTGGGCTCGCGAGGACAGCTACACGTCCGAACCGGCGACGCCGCCCAAGAAATGAGCGGCGTCGCTGAGTTCGGTATGGCGCGGCGGGCTACTTGTCGTCGTCGTCCGAGGTGACGGTGTCCTTCACCTTGTCGGCGGCGTCGCCGACCTTCTCCTTGACGTCGCTCGTCGCCTGGTCGATCTTGCCTTCGCGCTTCAGGTCCTTGTCGTCAGTGAGGTCGCCGGCCGCTTCCTTGATGCGGCCCTTCGCCTCGTCCACGTTGTCACCCATCGTCTAACTCCTTTCGTGAGTGAGGCCAGGGGCTAATCCGCCCCGGCCCGCCACGGATGCCCTGCTCGCGCCCGTCTGAAACGCCGGCGGCAGCTAGGTGACCTTGACCGCCGCGCTCACCTTGAAGGCGGTCCCGGCCGCGTTGGTCGCCGTCACCTTGCAGCTGATCAACTTGTTCCGATCCGCCGCCTTGGCGACGTACGTGGCCTTCGTCGCGGCGGCAATCGCCGCCCCGTTGCGGAGCCACTGGTACTTGTAGGTGATCGGCAGCGAGCCTGTCCATGTGCCCTTGGCGCAGGTCAGCGTCTTGCCGACCTTCGGCGTGCCGGTGATCTTCGGCGCCACCGTGTTCTTCGGTGGCGTCTTGATCGTCGTCGCGGCGCTGGTCGCCATCGTCGAGCCCAGCTCATTGCCAGCCGTCACGCGGCACTTGAGCTGCTGGCCGGCGTCGGCGGCCTTGACCAAGTAGGTCGCGTGGTGGCACCCGCGATCGCCACGTTGTTCCGCAGCCACTGGCGCGTGTAGGCGATCGGCGCCGTCCCGGTCCACGTGCCGTTGTTGCACGTCAGGTTGTGACCCGCGACCGGCGTGCCCGAGATCGTCGGCAGCGCGGTGTTCGCCGGCTTCGCCTGGATCGTGGTGGCCGTGCTGGTCGCGTCGGTGGTGCCCGCGAAGTTGGAGGCGGTCACCCGGCACTTGATCTGATGGTTGCCGTCGCTCGGCTGGACCGTGTAGGTCGTGTCGGTCTCGCCGGAGATCGGGCTGTTGTCCTTGAGCCACTGGTAGGTGAAGCTGCCCGCCGGGGCCCGATACAGATGAGCGCCCACGTCGTCGGCCGCCCAGACGCCGTTCGAGCAGCTCAGCTCGTTGCCGGCGATCGGCGTACCGGTGACACCGGGCACGCTCGTGTTCGATGGCTTCTCCAGGAGGCTCGGGAACAGCGGCGACGACTTGGTCGCGCCGCTCGTCGCGAGGTCGTCGCCCCCGCTGTTGTTCAGGTTCGCGAAGGAGATCTGCGGGGTGCCGAGGTTGCTCCAGTAAATCTTGCCCGCGGCGGCGTCGAGCGCGGTTCCGTATTCCCCGGAGACGGACGAGCCGGTCGTGGACAACTGCCCCCCGCCGCCGCCGCTCAGGTTCGCGAACGGGAGCTGGTTGTTGCTCAGGTTGCTCCAATACACCTTCCCCGCCCCGTCGAGGGAAGGACCGACCGGAGTGCTTGGGTCCGGCGCCCCGGTCGTGTCGAGGTCCGCCCCGCCGCCCGAGCCGTCGAGCTTCGCCGAAGAGATCGCGTGCATGCTGGAGCCGGCGTTCGCCCAGTAGATCCGGCCGGCCGCCGCGTCGATGGCGATTCCGGCAGGTGCGGAAATCGTGGCGTCGGTCGTATCCAGGTCGCCGCCTCCACTCCCGTCCAGATTGGCGTAGGAGATCTTGTCGGCCTCCGAATTGGCCCAGTAGATCCTGCCGGTGGCCAGATCGATGACCAGCCCCCTGATGCCGCTGACCGTGGCGCCGGTCGTGACGAGAGTTCCGCCGCCGTCCGTCCCATCGAGGTTGGCGTACTTGATGGCCGAGCCCAGCCCGTCCGCCCAATAGATGCGCCCCGTGGTCGCATCGATCGCCGTGCCGGTCGGCCCGCTGACGGTCGTCGCGCCGGTAGCGAGGTCAGACCCGCCGCTGCCATTCAGAGCCGCCACGGAGAGCGAGTCGCCGCTCTGGTTGCCCCAGTAGATGCTGTCGGTCGCAGCGGCGGGCGAAGCGAAGATGAAGGCGGCCACTGCTGCCGGCGCCAGGGCCGCGAGCATGCTTAAGCGGCGGTTGAAACGTCGGCTCATGCGAGGATTCCCTTCCTTCAGGTGACTTTGACGGAGGCGCTCGTCTTCGTCGCCTGCCCGACGGCATACCTTGCCGTCACCCCTTAGCTAAATCCGCTCGCGCCGGCGAGCCCGCGCTGGATTTCGCGGCCGGTGACCTCCTCCACGGTCTCGCTCATCACCTGCTGGAAGATCACGAGCAGCGCCTGGGACGCCAGCGGCCGCAGCCGCTCGAGGGCGTCGCGCACCTTCGGCCAGTCCTCCTCCGGCCGCCCGGCGTCGTTGAACGGCTTCCAGACGCTTTCCAGGAAGAGCTCGATGAAGACCCGCGCAACCCGCCGCGCGCTGGTTCGAACCTGGGACACGACCTCAAGCGCGACGTCGGGCCCGACGCCGAGCTCCGCTAGCTCGAGCCCCGCCCGCTGCAGCCGGGGGCTCAGGATCTCGTAACGGCCGTCCCCCATGTCGCGCAGCAGGCCCAGCTTCTCCGTGCGCGCCATGAGCCGCGGATCCAGCGGACCGCCCCAGCGCTCCGCGAACTCCTCCTCGGTCAGGATCTCCGGCTGCTCGTCCTCGAACGGCGCGCGCAGGGTTCGCGAGAAGTTCAGCACTTCGCCGCTCGACCCGCCGGCGCTGTCGAGCAGCTTGCGGATCGACTCCAGGTTGAACCCGTCCGCTTGGAGCTCCTGGATCAGCTCGACCCGTGAGACGTGCGCGTCGCCGTAGTAGCCGGTCCGCCCTCGAACCTCCGGCGGCGGCACCAGGCCCCGCGACTGGTGTGCGCGGATGTTTCGCACCGTCATCCCGGTTCGGTGCGCCAGCTCGTCGATCGTCATCGACGCGTTGCCGTTCTCGGCCCGGGCGGTCTCCGTTACGTCCGCCATCGCTCAACCATCAAACCGATGTTCCATGAAACGATGTTACATTCGGCTGCGGTCATCCGCCGCGTGCACAGATAGGTTCACGCCACATGTCATTCCTCGAAACGGTCGCCGCGCCCATCCGCCCCGCGAGCGTGGTGATCCGCCCGGCTGCTGCGGTGCTGCGACCCGTGCTCCTTCCCCGCCTCCTCGTGGAGGCGGCTGCCGACGTCCGCTCGATCGCAGTCTCGACGCGCGAGCTGACCGTCGCCGTGAACCAGCTGGCCGACATCGACGAGCGCGTCGGCGTCCTCGAGGACGAGGTCCGGCTCATGCGCCAGGCGGTCGAGGCGATGGGCGCCGAGGTCGGCGCCATCCGCGAGTCGGCGGAGCCGCTCGGCCGCGTTGCCGGCCGCTTCTCCCGGCGGCGCCGCAAGCCCGCCGAGGAGCTCTAGCTAGGCGAGCCCCCGGAGCCGCTGCGCCTCGGGAAGTTGCTTCAGCTTCTTGAGGGTGTTGTTCTCGATCTGCCGGATCCGCTCGCGGGTGACGCCGAACGCGCGCCCGACCTCCTCCAGCGTCAGCGGCTCGTGGCCGCGTAGCCCGTAGCGCAGCTCGATCACCTGGCGCTCGCGCTCCGGTAGGGCGTCGAGGGCCTTCTGGATGTCCTCGCGCTGCAGGCGCTCGGTCGCCGTGTCGAACGGCTCCTCGGTGCGATCGTCGGCGACGAAGTCGCCGAGCTCCGATTCCTCCTCGTCGCCCACGGGCTTCTCGAGCGAGATCGGCATCTGCGCGACGCGCAGGATGTCGCGGACCTCGCGAACGCTGATCTTGAGCTCCTCCGCGATCTCGGCGGGCTCGGGCTCGCGGCCCATGCTCTGCACGAGCTGGCGCTCCACGTGGGTCACACGGTTCAGCTTCTCGACCATGTGCACCGGAATCCGGATGGTGCGCGCCTTGTCGGCGATCGCCCTCGTCACGGCCTGGCGGATCCACCACGTCGCGTACGTGGAGAACTTGTAGCCGCGCCGGTAGTCGAACTTCTCGACCGCCCGGATCAAGCCGAGCGACCCCTCCTGGATCAGGTCCAGGAAGCTCAGCCCGCGGCCGAGATACCCCTTTGCGATCGAGACGACGAGCCGCAGGTTGGCCTCGACCATGTGACGCTTGGCGGCGATGTCGCCGCGCTCGATGCGCTTCGCGAGGGCGATCTCCTCGTCGGCCGTGAGCAGATCGACGCGCCCGATCGAGCGCAGGTAGAGCCGCAGCGAATCGAGGCTCGGCTCGACGGTCAGGTCGAGCTCGGGCTTCTTGGTCTGCCCGGGCTGGTTGCCCTCCTTCGCCTCCTTGTAGGCGGTGAGGCCGTCCTCGGCGATGACGTCGACGCCGTGCTCGATCAGGTACGCGTGCAGGTCCTGGACCTGCTCCTTGGTGACCTCGACCTCCTCGAGCGTCCCCGCGATCTCCTCGAAGGTCAGGTAGCCGCGCTCGCGGCCCTGGGAGATGAGCGTCCGAAGCTCGTCGGAATCCTGGAACGGAACGTCGCCATTGAGTCCGGCGCCAGCGCCGTTTCCCGTTGAGGTCTCGCCCCCACCTACCGCTCCCGGCTCACCGGTGCCCAGTACGTCTCCCTTTTTTGTCATCCCCGCCCCCACCTCTCCTAACTTTCGGGGTCCGGGCGGCCGGAAGTATAGGGGTCAAACCTTTTCGGACGCGCCGAATTCCGCCCGCTACTCTGGCCAGGTATTCCAATGCGGCGACTCTGTCGACGCAGAAGCATGTAAGGCGGCAAAGCCGCCGCAAGGGATTCTCGAATGACCGAGACCATCGGACAAGCAGCTCGCGACGTACAAGCGTCCAGGCCGCGCACCGAGGTGAGCCTCACCCGCGTAGGCGTCCGCGGCATCGAGAAGGTGATCCGCGTCGGCGGGCACCACGCGATCTCCGGCGACGGCGCTGACCGTCCGGGCAACTACTTCTTCGCCGAGCTCGAGTGCTTCGTCGACCTCAACCCGCGGCAGGCCGGCGTCCACATGTCGCGCTTCGAGGAGGTGGTCGGCGAGGCGATCGACGGCGTCGTCCTCAGCGAGGCGCTGCGCGCCGAGGAGCTGGCCGCGCACATCGCCACCCGCATCCGCGAGCAGCAGCAGGGCCTGCGCGCCGAGGTGACGATCGCAGCCCGCTACCCGGAGACGGTGCGCACGCCCGTCTCGGAGCTTCCCACCCAGGAGATCTACACGCTGCTCGGCACCGCCGTGGTGTCCGAGCGCGGAACCCGCACGCTCACCGGCGTTGAGGCGCAGGGCATGACGGCCTGCCCGTGCGCCCAGGAGCTCGTCGCCGGGCACTCCCGCGAGCGGCTCGCCGCCGACGGCTTCACCGATGACGAGATCGAGCGGGTCCTCGCGGCCGTGCCCGTCGCGACCCACAACCAGCGCGGCATCGGCTCGCTGCACATCGGGCTCCCGGAGGGCCTCGACCTGGACGTCGACGCTCGCGATCTCCTGCACATCGTCGAGCAGTCCATGAGCTCCGAGATCTACGAGCTGATGAAGCGCTCCGACGAGGTCTCCGTCGTCGAGAAAGCGCACCGCAATCCCCGCTTCGTCGAGGACTGCGTCCGCGAGATGGTCCGGCGAGTCACCGAGGCCTACCCCGGCCTCCGCGAGCGCGGCTTCATCCTCGCCCGCCAGGAGAACCTCGAGACGATCCACCGCCACTCCGTCATCGCCGAACGCTCAGGCCTCGTCGGCGAGATCCTTGCCGAGCTCGAGACCGGCGAGCACTCGCGCCACCACATGACGGAGCGCGAGTGGCTCGAGGCGCCCTGCTCCTAGCCGGGCTCGGTCTTCGCAGCCGTCTTGCTCTCCCGCTCCTCGGCGAGCCGCTTCCGCAGCCCGAAGAAGTAGTCGAGCCCGGATATGACCGTTGCCGCCAGCGCCAGATAGACAAGGACGTCCACCGGCCACGGCGACGGGTTCCAGATGATCAGGGCGAAGACGGCGGCGATCTGCAGCGTCGTCTTGACCTTCCCGAGCCAGCTGGCTGAGATCACGACTCCCTGCTCGACTGCGATGCCCGCAGCACCGTCACCGCGAGCTCGCGGGCGATGATGACCATCGCGACCCAGGGCGCGAGCCGGTCGAGCGAGACGAGCGAGACCAGCGCCGCGACGATGAGGAGCTTGTCGGCGAGCGGGTCCATGAGCTTGCCGAACGTGGTCACGTCCTGGCGCCTCCGGGCGATGTAGCCGTCCAGGCCGTCGGTGAACGCGGCGAGAGCGAACACGCCGGCGGCGAGCGCGTCGCCGTTGGGCGTCTCCCCGAGGAGGGCGACCACGATCACCGGCACCGCCAGGATCCGCAGCAGGGTGAGGACGTTGGGCAGGTTGATCGGCACCATCGCCTCGCCCAGTATCGCGGACACCGAGCGGGCCGGACGGTTGTTCTCTCCCGGTTCGGGTCCAGGACCCTCACACCGCTCGCAGTCCATGCTCGCTGAGCTTCAGGCGAGCTCGAGCGCGCGGGCGAAGACCGCGTCCATCATGGGTTCGGTGAGCTTGCCCGTGAAGGTGTTCTGCTGGGACGGGTGGTAGCAGCCGATGAGCGAGTACATCCCTGCGCTCGCCTCCGCGCCATGCCCGAACTTGGGCTTCGGCCGCGGCACCTCGACCCCGCGTTCACGCAGGGCCCGCAGCGTCCCGTCCCAGGCATAGGAGCCAAGGGTGACGATCACCCGGGCACGTTCGAGCAGCGCGAGCTCCCGGACCAGGAACGGCAGGCAGTTGTCGCGCTCCGCCGGCGTCGGCTTGTTGGCCGGCGGCGGGCACCGGTTGACCGCCGTGATGTAGGCGTCGGTGAGCCGCAGGCCGTCGTCGCGGTGCTCCGAGCGGGCCTGGTTCGCGATGCCCGCCCGGTGGAGCGCCGCGTACAGCCAGTCGCCCGAGCGATCGCCGGTGAACATGCCGCCCGGTGCGGTTGGCGCCGTGCGCCGCGGGCGCCAGGCCGACGAGCAGCACCCGCGCGTCCGGATCGCCGAAGCCGGGCAGCGGACGCCCCCAGTACTCCTCGCCCCGGTAGCGGCGTGGCGGGTTGGCCGCCGTCTGCTCCCGCCACTCGACAAGGCGCGGGCAGCGCTCACAGCTGACGATCTCCTCGGTCAGGCGCTCCAGCGAGTCGGCCACGCCGCAAGGCTATGCATGGCCCTGGCGCCGCCGCCGTTACGATCGCCGCCGATGGAGCCCAAGCCCGCCTCCGATTCCGAGGCGGTCCTCGTCAAGTGGATGGGGATCGGCGACGCCAACTCGGCGGGGTTCGTCCACGGCGGGATCGTGATGAAGCTCTGCGACGAGGTGGCGGGCATCGCCGCGATCCGGCACTGCCGCAGCCGTGTGGTCACCGCCGCGATGGACCGGATGACGTTCATCCTCCCGGTCAACGTCGGCGAGCTCGTCACCTGCACAGCCAAGGTGAACGCCGCGTGGCGGACCTCGATGGAGGTCGGCGTTCGCGTCGAGGCCGAGAACCCGCGGACCGGCGACCACCACCACACCTCCACCGCCTACCTGACGATGGTCGCCGTCGACGACGACGGCGGCCCGACCCCGGTGCCGCCCCTGCTTGCCGAGTCCGACACCGAGCAGCGCCGCCAGCGCGAGGCCGAGCTGCGCCGGGAGAACCGCCTCAGCGAGCGCGAGCAGATCCTCGCCCACCGCTCCGCGACGGAGTAGTTCCGGCTACGAGGAACTCGGGACTGCCCGGCCGAGGACCCATCGGCCGATGAAGAAGATCGACAGCCACATCAGCGTGGCGGCGAGCGGGCTTACGAACGCCACCGGGATCGAGAGTGCGAAGACACCCATGACGACGAGGTTTATGGGACCCGCGTTACGGCGCTCGAACGGCCGCGCCTCCGCCCGGACGAGCCCGGCGCGAGAGCTGTAGACGAGCTGCGCATAGAAGCTGCCGCTGACCGCGATCATGTTGATCGCGTAGAGGACGACGGACTCCGTGTGGCTGGCGTAGTCGCCCAGCACCTGCGAGGTGAACGGCACGAGCGCGATGCAGGCGAGGTAGAGGAGATTCAACGCCATGAGCCGCCCGTCGAAGCGCTCGAGCGCCGAGAAGAACCGGTGGTGCGCGAGCCAGTACCGCCCGAGCACGGCGAAGCTGATCGCGTAGGCGATGAAGTCATCCTGGTTGTTGAGCAGGGCCCGCCGCAAGTCGCTCTTGTGCGGCGGAACCGTCAGCCCGAGGACGAGCAGGGTGATGGCGATCGCGAACACCCCGTCGCTGAATGCGACGATGCGGTTGAACTCGACCTCGGCCTCGTCGCGATGGCGGGCATGCCCGCCGGCGATCGGGTCGAATCTGGGCGCCTTGCTCTCGGCCACGCTTGGAGGTACGTTCGCAGGCAGCGGAACCCTCCCACCGGTCGATCTTGCCCGCCTTCACAGCTATACCCCCCTAGGGTATATACTCGCGCCCGCATGGACACCTTTCTCAACGGCTTGAAGGACGCCGCGCTGATGGCCTACCAGGTCTGGTGGGCCCTGGTGCTGGGCTTCGCCATCTCCGCGATCGTCCAGGCCTGGATCCCCCGCCACCGGATCGAGGCGGCGCTCTCGGGCACCGGCCCGGGGCCGGTCGCCAGGGCCACGGGCCTCGGCGCAGCCTCCTCTTCCTGCTCCTACGCCGCCATCGCCATCGCCCGCTCGCTGTTCGAGAAGGGCGCCTCGGCCGTCACCTCCCTCGCCTTCCAGTTCGCCTCGACGAACCTCGTCTGGGAGCTCGGCCTGGTGCTCTGGGTGCTGATCGGATGGCAGTTCACGCTCGCCGAGTACGTCGGCGGGATCATCCTCATCGTGCTGATGGCGGTGAGTCTGAGGCTGTTCGTCTCGCCCCGGCTCGAGGAGGTGGCGCGGCGCCACGCACACGAGGCCGCCGCCGCGCACGCGCACCCATCCGCCGGCGACGAGGGCTTGCCCTGGCGTCAGCGGCTGACGTCGGTGAACGCGTGGACCAACGTCGCCTGGAACTTCCGCATGGACTGGAAGATGCTCTGGAAGGAGATCACGATCGGGTTCCTGCTCGCCGGGTTCATCGCCCAGCTCGGCGACGACTTCTTCAACGTCCTCTTCGTCACCGACGCGCCGCCGCTCGTCCGCACGATCGAGAACGTCCTCGTGGGGCCGGTGATCGCGGTGCTGAGCTTCGTCTGCTCGGTCGGGAACGTGCCGCTCGCCGCGGTGCTGTGGTCCGGCGGGATCTCCTTCGCCGGCGTGATGGCCTTCCTGTTCGCCGACCTGATCGTGCTGCCGATCGTGATCGCCTACCGCAAGTACTACGGGCTCTCCTACGCGCTCCGCATCACGGCGCTGATGTTCGTGACGATGGTGATCGCGGCGCTGATCGTGGACGGCATCTTCTCCGCCCTCGACCTGATTCCGACGACGCGGCCCACCCGCACTGACATCTTCGGCAGCGTGACCGTCAACTACAAGCTGTTCCTGAACATCTTCGGCCTGATCGTGTTCACCGGCATGTTCTGGCTGACCCTGCGCGGGCGCGAGCGAAAGCTTCCGCCCCAACCTGCGCCCGCCGGCCCCTAAACTGACTCGGCCGAGCGGCGCATCCGGATTTGGAGACCTCCGGAGCCGCCCTGCCAGCCGCCATGGCGCGCGACCACCATCAGCTACGCAAGCTCGCGATCGTCCCCGCCTACAACGAGCAGGGGATGGTCGGGCGCGTGGTCCGGGACATCCACCGTCAGGCGCCCGACTTCGACGTCGTCGTCATCGACGACGGCTCGGTCGACAACACCGCGGCCGAGGCGCAGGCGAGCGGCGCGGTGGTCGTGCGACATCCCTTCAACATCGGCATCGGCGGGGCGATGCAGTCCGGATTCAAGTACGCGCTTCGCAACGACTACGACGTCGCGGCGCAGGTCGATGGGGACGGCCAGCACAAGCCCACCCACCTGGAGGATCTGCTCGCGAAGCTCCACACGTCCGGTGACGAGGCGGACATGGTCTGCGGCAGCCGCTTCCGCGGCGACCCCGGCTACAAGGTCCCGATCGGCCGCCGAATCGGCAACCTCATCTTCTCGGTCGTCCTGACCGCCATCACTCGCCGGCGGATCACGGACCCGACCTCCGGCTTCCGGATCACCAACCGTCGCGGGATCGAGCTGTTCGCTCGCGACTACCCCCACGACTACCCCGAGGTCGAGGCGATCCTGATGCTCCACGCGCACCGGCTGCGCCTCCACGAGGTGCCGGTCCGCATGAACGCCCGCGGCTTCGGCAAGAGCTCGATCGACTATCCCCGCAGCGCCTACTACATGGCGAAGGTGCTGCTCGCCCTCTTCATCGGTCTGTTCCGCCGCCGCCCGACTCCGATCGAGGAGGCGCCCGACACGAGTGAGGGCGTTGCCCCCGGGAGCGGCGGTCTCGGGGGCCGGCGAGGCCCCGCGGGGCGGCTGAGCGATGCTCGACCTGAGCTCGGCGCTGTCGCTGGCGGCAGGCGCACCGCTCGACGCCCGCGTACGCATCGTCGCCGTGATCGTGACCGCGGTGATGCTGGGAGTCGTGCTTGAGCTCGTGCGACGGCGACGGCTGATCGAGCGCTACGCCCTGCTGTGGATGGTCGTCGCCCTGATCCTTCTGGTGCTGGCCGTTTGGAACCAGCTTCTCGCGCATGTCTCGCACGCGATCGGAATCGAGGTACCGGCCAACGCGCTCTTCATCGCGGGCCTCGCAGTGGCGTTCCTCATGCTCCTCCACTTCTCCGTGATCACGAGCCGTCTGTCGGAGGAGACGAAGATCCTCGCGCAGGAGGTCGCGCGACTCGATGCCGAGGCACGCGCCGCCCGCGCGGCGGGGACCAACGGCGACGCCGCGAACGGGCACAGCGAGGAGCCCGCGGAGCACGAGGCCGAGGCTCAGCCGGGCAGCAGCGCCCGCACCCCCGACCAGTAGGCGCGGAGCAGCGCGCGGAGCACGCGCGAACGGCCGGCGGCGCCGAGATACGCCGAGTCGAGGTCGGCAGTCAGGCTCTGCGCGAACACGGCGGGTGTGATCCGGCGGGTCGCCTGGATCGCCTGCCGCTCCCGCCGCAGCCGTGGCAGCCAGCGGAGCACGTCGATCCATGAGGCGAGCTTCTGCGTGAACCACCCGCCCACGATCGAGATCGGCACGAGAGCGAGCTCCGTGGCGAGCAGCGCCGGGAGGAGCAGGCCCAGGAGCCCGGCGGGATAGGTGCGGATCAACGTTGCCCAGCGGTTGCGCTCCAGCCGGCGCCACTTCCCGGGGCCCTTCTCGAACTCGTAGTCGTGGTCGACCCGGGCGCCGCTCTCGAGGCCCAGCCGTCCGCCCGCGAGCCGCAGACGCAGCGAGAGGTCGACGTCCTCGTGGTAGAGGAAGAACTCCTCGGCGAAGCCGCCGAGCTCATCGAACTCCCTTGACGGGATCGCCAGGCAGGCGCCCGAGACGAATCCCGGCTCACCCGTGTCGCGCGCCGATTGCGCGATCGCCTCGCCGGCGCCGCCGGCCCAGGCGATCCCGGTGAAGTGCATCTCGCCCCCGCGGCTGTTGATCGTCCGCCCCCCGTCCGCAGTCACGAGGCCCTGCCAAGCGGCCCATCCCCGGCCGGCGGCGAGCGGCGCCTCGATTGCGTCCCGGAAGCCCGGCGCCACCACTGCATCGGGGTTCAGAAACAGGAGCAGCTCGCCCGAGCTGATGGCCGCGCCGCGGTTGGAGCCGGCGGCGAAGCCGAGGTTCTCACCGGCCTCGACAAGCGTCGCGCGCGGCGCGGACTCGCGGACGGCCTCGGGGGTTCCGTCCGCCGAGCCGTTGTCGATGACGATCAGCTCGTCGCCGTCGCGGAGCTCCCCGGCGATCGCGCCGAGCGCCGGACCCACCACGTCGCGGTGGTCATGGGTGACGACGACGACCGAGAGAGTGGCCAGTTTCAGCTAGCCCAGCGCCTCGAGGGCCTGGGCGGTGTCCGCCCACCCCTCTGCATCGGCGATCAGCCCGTCGCGCAGCTGGTAGATCCAGACATTGCTGCCCTCGATCGTCCCGCCGCCCTTGACCCTGCCCTTGGTCTTGGCGACCACGATGACGTGGTTGTCGTCGGCTCCCAGCACCTTTTCGGGAGTCGCCTTGAAGCTGTCGAACGCCTGGTCGAGCTTGTAGAGAAAGTCCCGGAAGCCGTCGGGCCCGACGTACGTCCCGCCCCATGGAACCGACTCGGGCACGCGCGTCTCGGCCGACGGGGCGATGGCGTCCACCACGCCGTCGATGTCGCCCCGGGCGAACGCGTCCCAGGCGTGCTGCACGACGTCAACGTTGTCCTTGGCCATCGACCCTGTCCCTTTCTCGGAAGCCCGTTCACCCTATTAAGGCAACCCCGCGAACGTCAACCGCCTCCGCGACATTCCGACGCCGAATGGAATCAAGCCGGCGCCCGGATTCGAACCGGGGACCCTTCATTACGAGGTCGGCCGGGGCTCCGCGGGATTCTGCGGCCTGTCGGCGTTCTCGGCTTGCCGGAGCCGGGAACGGCGATCGGGTGCCGGGCGGGCGGACCTTGCCCACCCCTTGCCCTCGACGCATACGTGTACTCCGCGCGACAGCGCCCGGGGGTTCCAGCCCGCGGGCGCTGTCGAAGACCGTGCTAAGAATCGCAATCGTGCAGGTGCGACCCCTAGAACGTGCCGGGAATGCTCAAAGAGATTCCGTTTGTGTTGTCCGTGACCAAGACGTCGGTCCACCGGATCTCCATCGGCGGGCTGCAGTTCGGCGAGATCGTCGTCGCAACCAGCGTCTCGGAGTAAACCGACTTCCCGTTCTGCACGGGCTCGTTAGTGGTCGTCGAGACTGACTCCTTGTTCGCCGCCTTCGGATGATGCTGGCCCGGGTTGATGCACTCGGCCGTGGCGGATATCGTGACGTTGATCTGGGCCTCGTCGCCGAGCCCGGCTTCCTTCGCGGTTACCGTCAGGCTGTTGTCGGCGTTACGAACCGCCGAGCCCGAACCCACGAAGTGCGGACTTCCTGCCCATGCGAGGGGCACAGCAACAGCCGCCGTCGCCGCTAGCGCAAGCACCGCGACAAATAGTCGACGCACTGGATACCTCCTAGTGTTGATCCTCCCGGCGCACGCCGGGCTTGGCGCAGCGCCCTTTCGCTTAGTTTTCCGCTACGTGGGGCTTTTTCAAGGGGATTTTTGTCCCCCGTCCCGACCAGAAACGCCGCCCCGGAGGCCGGCGTTTCGGGCTTGTCTGAGCCAAGCCGGCGCCCGGATTCGAACCGGGGACCCCTTCATTACGAGTGAAGTGCTCTGGCCAACTGAGCTACGCCGGCGGGCGGCTCAGTTTAGGACGCGACCGGCGGGCTACGCCCCGCCCTCGGCCAGGCGGTAACCGACGCCCCGGACCGTGAGCACCAGCTCGGGCTCCTGGGGATCGCGCTCGATCTTCTGGCGCAGGTTCGAGATGTGGACGTCGCAGGCGCGCACGTCGCCCGAGAACTCGGACTGCCACAGCTCCTCCATGATCTCCAGGCGGCTGAAGACCTGGCCGGGCCGCTCCGCGAGCAGGCGCAGCACCTGGAACTCGGAGCGCGTCAGGTTGACGGGCTCGCCCCGGATCGTCACCAGGTGTCGAGCGAGGTCGATCCTCACCGGGCCCGCGTCGATCGTCTTGCCCTCGCGCTCGGACGAGGTGCGATCGAGCTCGCGGCGACGGAGCTGAGCACGTACGCGGCCGAGGAGCTCACGCACCGAGAACGGCTTGGTGACGTAGTCGTCGGCCCCGACCTCGAGGCCGACCACCTTGTCGACCTCCGCATCCTTGGCGGTCAGGAGGATGATCGGCACGGGGCTGCGGGAGCGGACGTCCCGGCAGATGTCGAGGCCGCTGCGCCCCGGCATCATGATGTCGAGGATCAGCAGATCGAAGTTCGGGGCCTCTGTGCCGATCTTGCGGTCCGCGTCGTTGCCGTCCTCGGCCAGGGTGACGTCGAAGCCCTCCTGCTCCAGCGCGTAGCCCACGGCGTCGCGGACCGAGGGCTCGTCGTCTGCGATCAGTATCCGTCCGTCGGCCATGATCATGCGACCGGGCTGGGAGCTGTGGCGGCGGCCGGAAGGCGCACCCAGAAGGTGCTTCCGACGCCCACCTCGGATTCGACACCGATCTCTCCACCCATGACGTCGACCATGCGCTTGGCGATCGACAGGCCGAGACCGAAGCCCTCCTGCCCCAGGGCCTTGGAGCCGCGGTAGAAGCGCTCGAATACGCGCCCGACCTCGTCGGGTGCGATCCCGTTCCCGGTGTCCTCGACCTTGATCAAAACCTCTCCGTCCGGAAGCCCGCGCGCGCGAAGCGTAACGGCGCCGGGCGCAGGAGTGTTCTTGAACGCGTTCGTGAGCAGGCCGATCAGCACCTGCCGCAGCAGGACGCCGTCGCCCTCGGCAGTGATCCCCGTCACCACATCGACGCGGACCTCGAGCCCCTCCGGGGGCGCGACCGCCTGTGCCGCCTCCTCGATCACGAACCCCACGTCGATCGCCTCGCTCGACTCCCGCCCCACCGCGTCGATGCGCGCCAGGGTGAGGAGCGCGTCGGTCAGGCGGCTCACGCGCTCGGCATCCTCGGACAGCCTGCCGAGGAAGTGCTCGCGCGCCTGCGGGTCGTCCTTGGCACCGGCGCGCAGGACCTCGATCGCGCCCGAGATGCCGGCGATCGGGTTCCGCAGCTCGTGCGCCGCGTTGGAGACGAACTCCCGCTCGGCGACCTCCCGGCGAAGCTGGTCCGTGCGGTCGCGGGTCACCGCGAGCACCGCGTTCTCGGCCGCCAGCCTGCGGACCCCGATCGCGTAGACGCGATCGCCCACCCGAATGCCGTCCCGCTCCGCGGCGCCGCGCTCCTGGGCCCAGATGAGCCACGGCTCGATCACGTCGTTGGCGGTGCCGTCGGGGTCGATCAGCGGCTCGGCGGCGGGGTTCGAGAACCTGACCTCGCTGTCGGGGCCGACGACCATGACGCCGTCGGTGAGGGCGTCGAAGATCGCGGCAAGGCGATCGCGCTCCGAGGAGAGGGCGTCGAACGTCTCACGCAGGGCGATGCGCATCGTCTCGAGCGACTTGCCGAGGTCGGTGATCTCGTCGCGGCCGCCCGTCCCCTGGAGCGGCTCGTCGAGCTTGCCCTCGGTCATCCGCGCGGCGCTGCTCGCCAGTCGCTTGACCCGGACGGTGATGGCCGTCGCGATCAGGAACCCCATGACGATGGCGATCGCCGACGGCGACGAGGGCCGCCTTGAGCCGATCGCCGCCCAGCCCGGCGATCGTGCGCGAGAGCGCCTGCGGCTGGTCAGCCCGCACCACCAGGGCCCCAGCCATCTGGCCGTTGCGGAAGATCGGCGTCGCCACCACCGTCACGCCGTCCGGAAGCCGGTCGACCGTGCGCTCGCCCTGAAGCGCCGCCGTCACGTCCTCCGGGTGGCTCTCGACGTCGTGCAGGGCGAACCCGCGCGAGCGCTTGGAGGTGAGGAGCGTGCGGTTGCGCCCGTACGCCCAGGCCGAGAAACCCGGGTCGGCGATCGAGGCGAAGTGCTCCTGGGACTGGCCGGCCGGGTGCCTCCCGATCCGGTCGGCAAGGCTCACGGCGCGACCGACGGTGATGTCGGCGGCGCGCTGGCTGGCGGCCGAGTCGCTTGAGCCCGTGAGCAGCAGGTAGGAGAGGCCGGCCGCGATCAGCGCGACGGCCGCGAAGCCGATGGTCAGGTAAAGCCGAACCCCGAAGGGCCGTTTCGACCGGCCGCCGATGGCCGAGTCCCCGATCGCCATGCGGGGAGTCTAGGCAGGACTCAGGAGTGGTTCCGGGCGTTGGAGAGCAGCGCTTCCAGGCGAAACACGAGCGCCTCGAGCGCGAGCTCCTCCCCCACGTTGACCGTGAGACGGCGTCGCGTGTCCATCACCAGCTCCGCCCCGCGGCGGGCGGCGCGAGCGTCGAGGCCGCTCGCCGCCTCCCTCAGCTCGTCGAGCCGATCCGCGTTCAGCACCAGCTCCTCCGCTCCCTCGGCGACGGCCACCATGTCGCGAAGCCACGCCGCGAGGAGGCCGAGCCCGGCGTCGAGCGCCTCGGTGCGGGCGCGCCGCGAGACTCGCTTGCCGGCCTCGTCCGCCTCACGGGCAGCACGCCGGGCGGCGCGTCCCTCGGTCTCGCCGGCCTCGGCGGCGACTGCAGCGAGGCGGGCGACGGTCTCCTCGCCGGCGCCTCGCGCCGGTGGCCTCGGCGGTCGCGAGAAGGCGGCGCCACGGCGCATCCGCCAGCTCGCCGGAGAGCGCGACGGCCGCGCACTCCGCGGCAACGGCTCGCAGCTCGCGGCCCTCGTCGCTCACCAGGTATTCGGCCCGCCGCGGGTCGCCACCCGCCAGCCGGGCGGCGGCTCGGCGCTCGTCTGCGCTGTCGCCTAGTCCTCGCGCCTCGAGCGCCTCGACGACCGCCTCCTCGGTGAGTGGGCGGAAGCGCACCATCTGGCAGCGGGACCGCACGGTCTCGAGCAGCAGCTCGGGCTCGGCGCTGATCAGCAGCAGGTGCACGAAGTCGGCCGGCTCCTCGAGCGTCTTCAGCAGCGCGTTCTGGCTCTCGTCGGCCATCGCGTCGGCGGCCTCGATCACGAACACCCGGCGCCCGCCCTCGAAGGGCCGGTACGCGGAGGCGGTGATCACCCGCTCGCGAACCTCGTCGACGAGGTGCTGGGTGCCACGAGGCGAGAGCCAGACGAGGTCGGGGTGCGGCGACGGGTCGGCCAGCGCTCGCCGGCGCGCGTCGTCGGCGTCGGGAGCGTCCTCGACGAGGAGCTCCGCCGCAAAGGCCCTCGCCGCGCTCCGCTTGCCCGAGCCGGGCGGCCCGGCGAGGAGATAGGCGTGGACCGGCGCCGCGAGCGCGGCCGCGAGCGCAGCACGGGCGCCTGGCTGGTGCGTCGGTGGCATCGCCGAGTGCTTTGGGGATCTCGGTGGCCGCCGGCATCAGCGCGCCAGCTGGCCCACTGCGGCCATGACCCGCTCGTGCACCTCATCCGGCGAGCCCTCGGCGTCGATCACCCTGATTCGCTCGGGATGGCGGGCGGCGAGCTCGTCATAGGCGGCGGCGACGGTTCGCTGGAACTCGATGCCCTCGCCCTCGAAGCGGTCCGACCCGTCCTCACCACCGGCGGCGAGCCGCTGCTGGCCGCGCGACTCCGCGCCGGCCGGGTCGATGCGGAGCAGGAGCGTGACGTCCGGGGCGCACCCGGCGGTCGCGATCTCGTTCAGTCCCTCGACCAGATCGACGCCGAGGCCGCGAGCGGCTCCCTGATAGGCGGCGGTCGAGTCGACGAAGCGGTCGCAGATCACGCTGCGGCCGGCGTCGAGAGCCGGCCGGATGACGCTCGAGCAGAGCTCCGCCCGGGCGGCGCAGAACAGCAGCAGCTCGGCGCGCGCGTCGAGCTCGAGCTCGGCGTCCTTCAACAGGTCGCGAACCCGCTCACCGGCCTCCGTGCCGCCGGGCTCGCGGAGCAGGAGCGTCTCGGGGCCGAGGGCGTCGCGCAGAAGCGCTGCCTGGGTCGTCTTCCCCGAGCGGTCGATCCCCTCGAGCGTGACGAACACGCCCGGCGCCTACTTCGCCGATTTGCTGCGGGCCGGCTTGCGGCGCGCGGTCTGCGGCGACGGCTTGCGGCGCCGGCGGCCGTTGCCGCTCGGGCGAGCACCGTCGCTCCCGTCGTCGTTGGCGCCGGCGGACTTCGCCGCGGCCTTCTTGGCCTCCTGCGCGCGCTTTCGCTCTTCGCGCTTCTCGCGCATCTCGACCATCGAGGGGCAGTCATCGTTGAGGCAGAGCTTCCAGGGACGGCCGCGGAAGCCCTTGACCGTGAGCCGCGGCATCTCGCCGCAGATCGAGCAGCGCTCCTCGAGCCGCCACAGGTCGTAGCCGCGGCCGGGGAGCGGCCCGCTCACCTGGCAGGAGTCGGGCGACTCCGGGTCGTCGCGGTTCCAGCCCTCGCAGCCGTACATCCGCTTGCCGCCCTTGAGCTCGATGATCCGGAGGCGGTTCGGGGAGCCGTCCTCGTGCTTGCGGCCGGCCTCCTCGCAGACCTTGCAGGGACCCAGGAACTTGTCCTCGTCCATCCCGCTCCAGATCTGCTTCGCCAGGTCCTCCTTCTTTTCCTCGAGCTCAGTGGTCGTGCCGTGGAGCATCTCGCGACTGATCCGCAGCACCTCGTCCTTGGAGGTCTTGCCGGCCGCGATCTGATCCATGTCGGACTCGAGCTCCGCCGTCATCTCGGGGGTCGCCATCCGCGGGACGTAGTCGTGGAACGCCTTGTACATCGCGATCCCGGTCTCGGACGGCTCCGGAGGATTGCCGTAGGCATAGCCGCGGTCATAAAGCTTCTGGATGATGTCGGCGCGGGTCGCCTTGGTTCCGAGCCCGCGCTCCTCCATCAGCTCCACGAGCTTCCCCTGGCTGATCCGGGACGGCGGCTGGGTCTCCTTGTCGACCATCCATGGATCGCCCTCGAGCTCGAGCTTCTGGCCTTCGGTGAGCTTCGGGATCTCCTCGTCGGCCGAGCGGGCGTAGGTGTAGATCGCGGCGTAGCCGGGATCGATCACGACGGAGCCGCGAACGAAGTAGGGCTCGCCACCGGCCTCGATGTCGGCGCGGGTGGACTCGGTGATCATCGGCGCAGAGAAAGTGGCGAGGAAGCGGCGTACGACCAGCTCATACACGCGTGCCTTGGGTCCGTCGAGAGCATTCGGATGAAGCGCCTGCGTCGGATAGATCGGCGGGTGGTCCGTCGTCTCCTTCTTGCCGCGGGTCGCGGTCAGGTCGCCGTCGAGCAGCGGCGCCGCGGCCTGGAACTCGGGGATCCGGACGAGCGAGCTGACCAGCTCGCGAGTGTTGAGCGACTGTGGATAGACCGTGTTGTCGGTGCGCGGGTAGGAGATGAACCCGTCCATGTAGAGGTCCTCCGCGAGCCGCATCGCCCGCGACGGCGTGATGCCGAGACGGCTGGACGCGTCGGTGGTGAAGGCGGTGGTGTTGTACGGGGTGGGCGGCCGGCGCGAGTTCCGCCTGGATGCGACCTCCTTGACCACGCCCGGTGACTTGGTTCCCGCGAGCGCGGCATCCGCCTCGGCCTTCTCCCAGAACTTGTCGGTCGCGTGGTGCGCCTCGAAGGCGCCGTCGGGGTGCTGGAAGCGAGCGAAGACCTCCCAGAAGGGCTTGGGGACGTGGGCGCGGCGCTCGAGCTCGCGCTCGACGATCAGGCCGAGGGTCGGGCTCTGGACGCGGCCCACCGAGAGGAAGTTGGATCCGAAGCGCCGGGTCGCAAGCGACACCGCGCGGGTAAGGGTCGCGCCCCAGATCAGGTCGATGTCCTGGCGCGCCGCACCAGCGTCGGCGAGGTCGTACGAGAGGTCGTCGATCGCCCCGAAGGCGCGCTCGATCTCCTGCTTCGTGAGCGCCGAGTAGCGCGCCCGCTTGACCCGAGGCCGAGTGGCGAGCGCGTCACCGTCGGACGCGTCGTCCGCGCCGACCACCTGCGGGTTCGACTCGACGATCGCCTCGAGCGCCTCGAGCCCGATCAGCTCGCCCTCGCGGTCGTAGTCGGTCGCGATCACGACCTCGTCCGCGTCCTTGGCCAGCTTCTTGATCGCCTTGACGACGTTCTTGTCGGTGGGCTCCTTGACGATGTCCGCGTCAATCAGCTCGTGCAGGTCGGTCTGCTGCCAGTTCGAGTAGCCCTCCACGAACGCGGGGCTCATGACGTGGCCCTTGAGGCCGACCGTCATCTGCTCGCCCTCGTCGTCGGTCCACGTGTAATAGGGCACCTTGTATGCGGCGTCCGCTTTCGCGTCGCCTCCGCTGAGGATCTCGGCGATCTTCTTCGCCGAGTTGTTCTTCTCCGTGACTATCAGGCGCATTGGCCGCTCGATTCCCTAAACACTGCGGCGGGACACGATGCCCCGCCAATCGGACGCGAGAGTAGCAAGGGGCCTTTTTCGCCCAGACTGCCTACAAGACCTGCATCGGCAGGCCGCCGCGCGGCGAGAGCGTCGGCATCTGGCGGATCCGCATGGCCCGCCCGGGCTCCAGGCCGAGGCGGAAACGGCGCAGGATCGCGGCCGCGATCGCGCGGATCTCGAGCTCGCCGAACCGCATGCCGATGCAGATCCGCGGGCCCGCGCCGAACGGCACGTAGGCCCCCTTCGGGAGCTTGGCCTTCTCCTCCGGAGCGAAGCGCTCGGGTCGGAAAGCGTGCGGGTCAGCGAAGACGTCGGGGAGCCGGTGGCTGGCCCAGGACGAGTAGTTGACCGGAAGCTCCGCCGGGATCCGGTAGCCGCCGAACTCGAACTCGGTGTTCGACCGGCGGGGCCCGATCCACGCCGGCGGGTAGAGGCGGAGCGTCTCCTGCACCGCCATGTCGAGGTCGGGCATCTCCGAGAACAGCTGGGCCGCGTCCGGCGCCTCATCCCCGGCCACGCGGTCGCGCTCATCCGCGAGGCGCTCGCCCCATTCCGGGTGGCGGGCGAGCTCGTAGAAGAGGAAGGAGACCGTCGAGGTGGTCGTGTCGTGGCCGGCGAACAGCAGCGTGAGGGCCTGGTCGCGGACCTGCTCGTCGGTGAAGCGGTTGCCCTCGGTGTCCTCGGCCTCGATCAGGAGCCCGAGGATGTCCTCGCCGGCGTCGCCCTCGCGGCGGCGGCGCGCGATCTCGCCGAGGATGATCCCGTCGAGCGTTCGGCGCACTCGCCGCAGTCGTGAGAACGGGCTGCCGGGGCCGCGCAGGACCTGCAGCCAGTACTCACGCTCATAGAAGGAGAGCCCGCGCTCGAACGTGGCCGCGACGTCCACGCCGGCCCGGTCGGGGTCGAGCCCGAACAGGGCGCGCATCGCCACGCGCATGGTCACGTGGCGGGTCCAGTCGTACAGATCCACCTGCATGCCGGGGCGCAGGTCATCGAGCGCGCGCTCGGCTTCCTGGCTCATCACGTCCGCGGCAGCGGCGATCCGCTCGCGGTGAAAGACGGGCAGCATGATCTCGCGGGCGCGGTCGTGGTACTCGCCGTCGGTCGTCAGCAGGCCGTCGCCGATCAGCGGGATGAGGTCGCCCAGGCTGCCGTCGCGCCAGCGGAACTTGTCGCGATCCGTGACCAGGATGAAGCGGTTCGCCTCGGGGCCGAGCATGAAGACGTGGATCGCATGGAAGATCCGGATCGCGAACACAGGCCCGTGCTCCTCATAGGCGGCGAGCAGCACCGAGAGCGGGTCGCGGCGCATCCGCTCGGTGCGCGAGATGCTGGGGAGCTTGTCGCCCGGCGGGAGCTCCCCGCCCCTCGTGGCCCGGCGCTCGGCGCCGAGGTCCTCGCGAATCCGGGCGAGGGGGTTGGTCGTCGGCGCGGGCGGGACGCTCAGCGAGGACATCTATTGCGGCGGCTCCGCCGCCTGACCAGCCTGACTCGTCGCTAGACGCCCCTCGACCAACACCCCCTTAGATTAGACCGAGTTGGCCAGCTGGCCAAATTTGGGGCCTCCGCACGCCCGGTTCCGCGAAAGACGACGGCACCGAGGGCAGGCGCCCGGGCGGTGATTGCCGGGTCAACGCAATCCGTGTCCCGATTGCGGACGTAGATTGCGTTGACCCCCAACTTCAAGCGAAGCCGCATCCGTCTTCCGGATCTGGATTCACACGACCCGGCCCGCTCGGGCCTCGGTTATTGGACTACGACGAACTTCAGCAGCGCCTGGTTGTGCTTGCGGTTGTGGATCAGGAGCTTGCCGGACGCCCCATTCCAGGCGCGGGTGCCCCGACGATCGGCACTGTGTTGTTCTTCTGGTTGCCGCTGGCCTTGATCTTCCCGTTGTCGAAGGCGACGACCCCGGCGAGATGGCCTCCCCTACGGAACTTCGCCCGGAAGTGGCCGACTACGTTGCTGCGGTTGTTCGGGTCACGCAGCTTGCCCTTGATGCCGATCAATTTTCAACCTGCGCATGGGTGCCTCCTACCTCCCTATCCGTGATGACAGTGGCCCGTTGGTACCGCGATCTATGTGCGATACGCGGTCGGCGCGTGTCCGCTCGCAGACAGGGGCGGGTGACTAGGCTTGAGTCATGCCCGCCCAGGCCTACGCAGGCAAGGAGTGCGTGTGCCAGCTCCGCAAGGGGATCTGCGACCAGTCGTGCGTGCGGGACATGCAGTCGGTCCCGCTTTACATCGCCTGCCTTCGGCTCACGGGCCGTGAGTGCCTGGTCGTGGGCGGGGGTGAGGTCGGCCTCGAGAAGGTCGAGGGCCTGCTCGCCTGTGACGGCGCTGTGACGCTGGTCTCCCCGAACGCGGTCGATGAGCTCGCCGGCTACGCGCGCGAGGGCTCGATCCGGTGGGAGCGGCGCGAGTTTGCCCACTCCGATCTCGACGGGAAGTTCCTGGCGATCGCCGCCACCAGCAACACCGACGTCAACATCTCCGTCTACGAGGGGGCGGAGCGCCGGGCGATGCTCTGCAACGTCGTCGACGTGCCCCCGCTCTGCAACTTCATCCTGCCGGCGATCGTGCGGACGGGCCCGCTGGCGATCGCCATCTCGACGGCGGGCGCGTCGCCCGCACTCGCCAAGCGAATGAAGCGCGAGATCGCGGAGACGTACGGTGAGCCCTACGCGCGGCTTGCGCTGGCTCTCAACGACGCGCGCGGCTGGGCGAAGGCCACCCTCCCGACCTATCAGGACCGCAAGGAGTTCTTCGAGGGGATCGTCAACGGCAACCCCGACCCGATCGAGCTCATCCGCGCCGGACGCGAGGACGACGTGCGAGAGCTGATCGAGGCCGCCAAGGAATCCCACGGTGCACCCACTCCGGGCTGATGCAGTACCGGCGCCTCGGCAAGTCGCAGCTCGAGGTCTCTGAGATCGCGCTGGGCTCCTGGCTGACGTACGGGGCCGGGATCGAGCGCGAGCACACCGAGGCCTGCACCCGCGCCGCCTTCGACGCCGGGATAAACCTCTTCGACACCGCCAACATCTACGGCGTGGGGGCCGCGGAGTCGGCCTGGGGGGAGATCCTCAAGGACTTCGTCCGCGAGGACTACATCCTCGCCACCAAGCTCTACTTCCCGATGTCGGCGACCGACCGCGGCCTGTCGCGCGAGCAGGTCCACAAGCAGCTCGACGCATCCCTCGACCGGCTGCAGACCGACTACATCGACCTCTACCAGTGCCACCGCCCCGACCCGGAGACGCCGATCGAGGAGACGATGGAGGCGCTTACCGAGGTCGTCGAGGCGGGCAAGGTGCGGGAGATCGGGTTCTCCGAGTGGACCGTGGAGCAGGTCCGGGCGAGCCTCGACGTCCCCGGCGCGAGGGACTTCGTCTCGTCGCAGCCGCAGTACAACATGATCTGGCGCGCCCCCGAGGCCGAGCTCATCCCCTTCTGCTCCGAGCACGGGATCACACAGATCGTCTGGTCGCCGCTCGCCCAGGGCGTCCTCACCGGCAAGTACCCGCCGGGGCGGCCGCCGCCCGAGGGCACGCGCGCCGCCAACGACGAGATGAGCGTCTCGATCTCCCGGTACATGGTGGACCCGGTGCTGGAGGCGGTGCAGCGGGTCGAGCGCGTCGCGGAGGACAACGGCATCGGCATGGTTCAGCTCGCCCTCGCCTGGGTGCTCCGGCAGGAGAACGTGTCGGCGGCGATCATCGGCGCCTCGCGTCCCGAGCAGGTCCACGCCAACGCCGAGGCGTCGGGGGTCGAGCTATCGCAGGAAGTGATCGACTCCGTCGACGAGGCGCTCGACGGCGTGATGATCACCAAGCCGCAGCTGGCCGCCTTCGCCCAGGAGGGCGTGAAGCACCGCTGAGGCTCGGCCGCTCGGCTCAGCCCGACGGCAGCGCGTAGATCGCGATCGCCGCGAAGTGCGCGGTGGCGGCGGCGATGACGAGGACGTGGAAGATCTCGTGGTAGCCGAACACCGCCGGGTTCGGGTCAGGCCGCTGTCGGGCGTAGACGACTGCGCCGGCGGTGTAGAGCACCCCGCCTACGGCGATCAGGACGCCCGCGCCGACTCCTGCGCCGACGATGATCGCGGGAAACCCGAGGAGCCCGATCCAGCCGACCGCCAGATAGACGATCGTCGACACCCACTTCGGAGCGTCGACCCAGATCAGCTCCACGACGATGCCGGCGAGGGCACCTGCCCAGACGGCGATCAGGAGGGCGTCGGCGAGCGGGCCGCTCATCACCAGGAGCGCGAACGGGGTGACGGTCCCCGCGATCAGCAGGAAGATCATCGAATGGTCCAGCCGGCGCATCCATCTACGGATCTCGGGCCGGCGCCAATTGACCCGGTGGTACAGAGCGCTAGTACCGAGCAGACCCGACAGCGAGAAGGCATAGATCGCCATCGCGACGCGGGCATGACCGCTGGGAGCCGCAGCGATCAGGGCGCCCCCGGCAATCAGTGAAATGAAGAAGGCCCACTCGTGCGAGACGCCGCGCAGGCGCGGCTTCGCGATCGCGATGAACTCCTCGGCCGCGGCCTTCGCCTCGGTCACCCGCTCCGTCGCAACCGTCTTGGCGTCCGTAACCCGTTCGGTCGCGGCCACCCTGGCCTCCGTCACCCGCCCGGATGCGGCGGCCTTCGCGTCCGACATGCGCTCGGACGCAGCGGACTTCGCCTCCGTCACCCGCTCGCGCGCTCGATCCCTCTTTGACATATCTAATGCGGCGGCTGCGCCGCCTTACCTGCCTGACTCGTCGCTAGACGCTCCTCGACCCACAACTTGCGAGCGTACCGAACCCGCACGGTGCGGGCGTTACTTCGTCACAGTCAGGCGTTAACCCCTATATATAGCGCCTGATACTAGGGAGGAAACCGCTACCGCTAGTAGAATCTATGGTGTGGTTTGTCCCTCGTGCCGCACTCCGAGCCGCGTCCTGGAAAGCCGTCGCGCGCCCGACGGGGACGTCGTGCGGCGCCGCCGCGAGTGCCCGCAGTGCGGCCGGCGCTTCACCACCTTCGAGCGGCGCGACCCCGAGCCGGCCTACGTGATCAAGCGCGACGGCGAGACCCAGCGCTTCGACCGGACGAAGCTCCGGGCGGCGCTGCTGGCCGCGGCCCACAAGCGCCCCGTGACCGCGGTGGACGTGGAGACGATCGTCGACCGGATCGAGATGGCCGCGGCGGACTCGGGAGAGCTCTCGACCGAACGGATCGGCGAGCTCTGCCTGACGGAGCTCGAGGCCCTCGACCGGGGCGCCTACCTGCAGTTCCTGGGAACCCTGGCCGACCCGGTCCCCGCAATTTCCGAGCAAACGACCGCGACGGGGACGAGTGGTTCCGTCCGGGTCGGGCGCGAGGATCCGCAGTCACCCCCTAAAGCTGCCGCAAGGAGAGGACTTGATGAGTAAAACCGCTGCAAACCCCGCAGGAACCACCGACGCGGGACTGACGGTCGAGCGCCGCAACACGACCCCCGGCGTCCACCCCTTCGACGAGGTCGAGTGGGAGCTCCGCGACGCCGTGATCGGCGATCCCTCCAACCCTGCCTTCGAGCAGCGCGGCGTCGAGTTCCCCAAGGCCTGGTCCCAGAACGCGACCAACATCGTCGCGCAGAAATACTTCCGCGGCCGGGTCGGCTCCCCGGAGCGCGAGAGCTCCGTCAAGCAGATGATCTCGCGGGTGGCCGGCACGATCGCCGGCTGGGGGCGCGAGGGCGACTACTTCGCGACCGACGAGGACGCCGACGCCTTCGAGGCCGAGCTCACCCACATCCTGCTCCACCAGGAGGCGGCCTTCAACAGCCCGGTGTGGTTCAACGTGGGCTTCGAGGAGCGCCCGCAGTGCTCCGCCTGCTTCATCTTGAGCGTCCAGGACACGATGGAGTCGATCCTCGACTGGAACACCAAGGAGGGCATGATCTTCCGCGGCGGCTCCGGCTCGGGCATCAACCTCTCCAACATCCGCTCCTCGCGGGAGCACCTCTCCAAGGGCGGCCTCGCCTCGGGCCCGGTCAGCTTCATGCGCGGCGCCGACGCGTGGGCCGGGACGATCAAGTCCGGCGGCAAGACCCGCCGCGCGGCGAAGATGGTCGTCCTGGACGTCGATCATCCCGACATCCAGGACTTCATCTGGTGCAAGGCCAACGAGGAGGAGAAGGCCGCCGCCCTGCGCGACGCCGGGTTCGACATGCGGATCGACTCGGACTCGTTCCACTCGATCCAGTACCAGAACGCCAACAACTCGGTCCGCGTCACCGACGACTACATGCACGCGGTCGAGGCGGGCTCGGACTGGGAGCTGACGGCCCGGGTCACCGGTGAGCCGGTGAAGACGGTCGCCGCCCGCGAACTGATGCGCGAGATCGCCGACGCCGCGTGGCGCTGCGCCGATCCGGGCGTGCAGTACGACACGACCATCAACCGCTGGCACACCTGCCCGGAGTCGGGGCGGATCAACGCGTCCAACCCGTGCTCCGAGTACATGCACGTCGACGACTCGGCCTGCAACCTGGCGTCGATCAACCTGATGAAGTTCCGCCGCGAGGACGGGAGCTTCGACTCGGAGCGCTTCGCGCACGCCGTTGACGTGGTCTTCCTGGCGCAGGAGATCGTCGTCACCCCGTCGAGCTACCCGACCGAGCAGATCGGCGACAACGCCCGCGCGTTCCGCCAGCTCGGCCTGGGCTACGCCAACCTCGGCGCCCTGCTGATGGCCGACGGCATCCCATACGACTCCGACGAGGGCCGCAACGTCGCCGCCGGGATCACCGCGCTCATGACCGGGCGCGGCTACCGCAAGTCGGCCGAGGTCGCCGCGGCGGTCGGTCCGTACGACGAGTACGAAAAGAACCGCGAGCCGCACAACAAGGTGATGCGGATGCATCGCGACGCCGCCTACGAGATCGACGCGACCGGGGTCAAGGGCGACCTGGTCGACGCGGCCCACGAGGCCTGGGACGAGGCGGTCGAGCTCGGCGACGAGCACGGCTACCGCAACGCCCAGGCGACGGTGCTCGCCCCCACCGGGACGATCAGCTTCCTGATGGACTGCGACACGACGGGCATCGAGCCCGACTTCTCGCTGGTCAAGTTCAAGGAGCTGGTCGGCGGCGGGCAGATGACGATCGTCAACCGCACCGTGCCAATGGCGCTCGCGACGCTCGGCTACTCCGCTTCGGAGATCGCGCAGATCGAGGCCTACATCAACGACAAGGCGACGATCGTCGGCGCGCCCGGCCTGAAGGACGAGCACCTGCCGGTGTTCGACGTGGCCGTCGGCGAGCGGGCCATCTCGCACATGGGCCACATCCGGATGATGTCGGCGGTGCAGCCGTTCCTCTCGGGTGCGATCTCGAAGACCGTCAACCTGCCCGAGTCGGCGACGGTGGAGGACATCGCCGACGCCTACACCCAGGGCTGGAGCCTCGGCCTGAAGGCGCTCGCCATCTACCGCGACGGCTCGAAGACGGCGCAGGCGCTTCGCACCGACGCCGGCGAGAAGAAGTCGGAGCCCGCGGCCGCGGAGGAAGTCGCGGAGCCGCGGCCGACCCGCCGCAAGATGCCTCGCGAGCGCCAGTCGATCACCCACAAGTTCTCGATCGCCGGCCACGAGGGCTACATCACCGCCGGCAAGTACGAGGACGGCTCGATCGGCGAGATCTTCCTCACCGACATCGGCAAGGAGGGCTCGACGCTCCGCGGCATGATGAACGCGTTCGCGACCGCGATCTCGATCGGCCTGCAGTACGGCGTGCCGCTCGAGGTGTTCGTGAAGAAGTTCAGCTACATGCGCTTCGACCCGGAGGGGATCACCTCAAACCCGGAGATCCCGTTCGCGAAGTCGATGCCCGACTACATCATGCGCTGGCTCGCGAGCCGGTTCGTCGAGGACCTCGACGAGCTCGAGGACCTCGGCATCCTCACTCCGGAGGTCCGCGCCCGCCGCGAGGCCCAGCAGACGCTGATGCTCGACGACGAGCCCGAGGCGAACGGGTCGAACGGCGGCAACGGCAACGGTCACTCCAACGGCGGCGGCGAGACGAGCGGCGGATCAGTGGCCCCCACCGAGGCGCTCACCGACACCCCGCCGGTCGTCCCGGCGAAGATGTCCGGCAGCGACCTGGGCCCGGCGTGCGAGCAGTGCGGCGGCATGATGCAGCGGACGGGCTCATGCTACACGTGCTCGAGCTGCGGCAACAACACCGGCTGCGGCTGATGATTGTGAAGTGACTCCGGTGGGTCACTAAAACGTCGCGTTCCTGTCGCTAGAGCGACACGAGTTCGTCACATGGCCCGCATCGATGCGGATCTAGGCGCCTGGCCAGCTCCTGATCTGCCGAATGGTGCCCGCCAGTGACCCGGACGCCGTGGCCTGTGCGGAGGGCGCTGCGCTCCCCAACCCGGGGGCGAGGCTCGCCGGCCCCAGCTTCGAGGAGTGGCTCGCGTCGGCCTAGACGGCGGGGAGGAGCCGATGGGCGGGGCCTGGACAAGTTGGTCCGCCCGCCCTTCAGCGCCTAGGCTGCAACCAATGACAGAAGCGCGAGCCTCGTCTCCGCACGAAGGTATTCGTGCCGCCCACGAGCACCTCCACCGTGCCGCCTACAAGCGTCTCGGGGGTCGTTACGCCCGCGTGCTCGTCGTATCGGACGCCGTAGGTCTGCTGCACCTCGTGATGCTCGTCACCACGGCGACGTGGCCTCTGTATATCGACATGTCCTTCGCAAGCGCGGTCCGCGTCATCCTGGTGGTCCAGCTGCTGTTCGCGGGCGTAAGCGTCGCCGCCTGGCGAGTTGCAGTCCGATTGGTCCGGCCAATAGAGCACTGGGTGGCCGCGCCCAATGACAAGGGTCGCGCGGTCGCGGCGTGGACAGCGGCTGTCGAGCTCCCATTCGCGTTTCTTCGCACACCGCCCATTCTCGTTACCGCCCTGCTCGCATCGGCAGGCTCAACGGGCTACGCGGCGATGGAGCTCCACCTCGCCTGGTACCAGGCCCCCGTCCTGCTCGTGGGCCTTGGCGTTGGCCTCACGACCTTCGCCCTGGCGGCTTTCCTTTCGCTCGAGCACGGACTGCGCCCCGTTCTCGAAGACATCGGGCGGACGCTGCCCGGTACCCCACCACCTGGCCCCCGCCTCTCGCTGCAGCGCCGGCTCGCCATCGCGCTTCCGCTGATCACCGTCATCACCGGGATCGTGGTCGCAGGCGTGCTGCCCGGCCGCGGCGGGGTCGGCAACCTCGCGATCGCGATCGCTGCGGCGCTCGCTGTTTCGCTACTGATCTCGATCTGGCTCATCGCGCTGCTCGCCGACTCGGTAGTGACCCCGGTCGCGGCACTGCGGCAGGCTGCCGAGCAGGTCGAGAGAGGTGACCTTTCGGTGCGGGTGACCACCGCGGGGGAGGACGAGATCGGCGACTTCACCCGGGTGTTCAACAAGACGGTCCGAGGACTCGAGGAGCGCGAGCGGCTGAGAGAGGCGCTTGGCGCCTACGTCGACCCAGAGCTTGCCGAGCGGGTGCGGTCGAAGGGCATCGATCTCTACGGCGAGGAGGTCGAAGTCTCGATCCTGTTCGTCGACCTGCGTGGGTTCACGTCCCTCGCCGAGCGTTCCGGAGCCCGTCGGACCGTCGCCATGCTCAATGACTTCTACGACTGCGTCATTCCGGTCGTTCGCGAGCACGGCGGGCACCCCAACAAGCTGATGGGGGACGGATTGCTAACGGTCTTCGGCGCCCCCGATCGGCGGACCGACCACGGCGCTAAAGCGCTCGACGCCGCGCTCGCAATAGCAGCCGCCGTCAGATTGCGGTACGGCGAGGAGCTCCGCGTCGGCGTCGGAGTCGACTCGGGTACGGTCATCGCGGGCACAGTCGGCGGCGGGGGTCGCCTTGACTTCACCGTTATCGGCGACACGGTGAATACCGCAGTGCGCGTCGAGGGTGCAACGCGGCAGACCGGCGACGATGTGCTCGTGACGGAGGCGACGCTTCGCCTCGCGGGCGTTCCAACCGAGTCCTGGCACGAACGTCGCGCCGTAACGCTCAAGGGCAAGCGTCGGGGTGTCCGCGTTTTCGCGCCTCCCAGCGCACCGGGGGCGGTCGACTCGGAGGCGCGGGCACGATCTTCAGCGGAGCATTCCTGACTCGGGCCCGAATGTCTGTCGCGCGCGGACGTGAGAGCGCTAACAGCGGTCCAGGCAGGCGCTGGCGGCGCGACCTTTCCGGGTCGCCTGTGGTGACATTTCCATGTCATTTCACAGCTGATTGATGGGCTTGGCCACGGCCATGTCCGGCGTCGTGGCCACACCCATGTCCTAATCCGCGTCTGCTTTCACGTGAGAGCAGAACTCTCTAATCCCGCAGCGCCGAGGGGCTATCGCTCCGGCACGTAGTGCGTGATCGCGAGCAGGATCGCCTCGATCATCGTCGCTGCAGCGAATATCAAGGTCGCGATTCCGGTGCCAGCGATCCCCGAGGCGAGGGTGACCGCAAGCAGGAGGAAGATCAAGGCTCGATCCCACGACTTGTGGAGGTAGATCCGGCGACTGGAAATGGGGGTGCCGGCTGCACTGCTCACGAGCAGGATCGCCAGCACGAACGCGGCGAGCAGTGTGTTCTGACTGAACCCGAGCACCACCGCTGCGGCTGCCAGTGCCGCGCCGACCAAGTACTCGACGGCGACGTGGCCAGCGAAGCTCAACCGATGTGCTCGTGAGAGGCGGGGAACTAGCTGTCCGGGAGACGTTTGCCAATTCATCTTCTGATCCCCCTGGCTGGGGCTCTCCGAGTCGAGTGCTCAGCCGTGCGTCCGACGAGCTGGCGCGCGCCCGCGGGAGCGACCGGTCGACACGGCGGTCGGATCGTCGCGCGGTCGCGCCGCTCAGACCACACGGCGGCGCGGACGCCGAGCGCATACTCACCGCGCTTGGCCGCCATCGCGGCGATGGCCTCCAGCGGCTGCGTCTCATGTCCGGCCAAGAGGAGCGTCAGGGCGATCGCCGCGGTCGCGTTGATGACCAGCGCAAGGGTCATTGCCTACTCCTTTTCTGAAAGACACTCGCCCCGAGTGTGACCCGGAGCCGCCAACGTTCTGGCCAAGTCGAGGAAAAGACTTGGCAACAAAACGCTCGCTCAGGGCTCGCCGGCCCGTTGTCGCTTCTGCGTTGCGCGAAAAGCAGAAGCGGTGCTAAACGACTGTCGCTTTCACGCGAAAGCACAGGTCGCGCGTCCGAAAGTGCGGCGCGCGTGTTCAGGTGACAGCTCGATGGCTACAAGCGTGATCGCCGGGGCGCCTCAGCTATCAGCCGCGATGGAAGGAGACAAGGTGGAGAATCTCCTTCGGTCCCTTGACCGTTTTCTCCTTGACGTCGCCGACCCCGTGCACGTACCACTTGTTGTCGAGCACCTTGGGCTCGAGTGGCGTCCACTCTCTGGTCCGCACCGCGT
Organism: uncultured Actinomycetes bacterium; assembly: GCA_963710955.1. Taxonomy (GTDB): domain Bacteria; phylum Actinomycetota; class Thermoleophilia; order Solirubrobacterales; family 70-9; genus AC-56. The sequence goes on from CAVQCK010000005.1 coordinate 45,133, forward strand.
GGTTGGAGGACACGTACGGGGTGGAGACATGTGCGTTGACGTCGAGGACCTTGAAGTGGTCTTCAGCGTGGCCCTTGTAGAACTCCTGACGGGCTTTCTGGCCGACCTTCGGGTGGCCGGGGATCAGGACGCCCGGTCGGGCGCCGTTCCGGCCGGCCCTGAACGAGCCAGCGCGACTGGTCACATGACCGTGACGGTCGAGCTCCCTGGTGTTCTCGCCGAAGTACCAGATGTTTCCGTGGTGATCCTGCGCGTAGAAGTCGTTGGTGACCTCCCGTGGCTTTCCGTGCCTTCGGACCACATCGTGGACCACGGTGATCCGCACGCCCTCGATCTTCTTGGTCCGGTGCGTTACCCGCATGTTGTCCCTGAAACGACCGTCCGAGTCGACCCCGCGGTAGTGCCATTTGCTGCCGGGCTTGAGCGGAAACCACGGGTTGTCGATCCGGCGCACGAAGTCGCTGGGGTGAAGTGTCTTCGGCCATCCGGGGCCGGCACCTGACCTGATCTTCTGCGAGCGCTGCGATGCGCCAGCCTGGGCGCCAGATCCGGCAAGGGCTGCGACGATCAGGGCCCCAGTCAGTGCAAGGGCTCGCCGCTGGATAGAAGTTCTTCTCGGCCTCACGGGGTGCCTCCTCTCTCGATAAACCACTTGCGATCGACCCTAGGCCGGCGGCGTGAAAGGCACGTGAAAGGCGCTCAGGGCGGGCAGACGTGGCGCCTGCCAGACGACTGTTGCTTTCACGCGAAAGCAGAAGTGGTACACGCCAATGACCGCCCCAGGCCGTGGGACTCAATTGCACAACGAATCGGATGTCGCGGGACGCACAAACCAGCCTCATGTGCGGCCGGTGGGTTGAAGCCGAGGTGCCTCGATCGGGGGAGGTGGATCTAGCCGATCGGATGATTGACGGCGGTGGCCTCACCCGTTACAGTCGGCTTGACGATCGGGTTTCTAGCGGCCTTGCGGGTGGCCCCGTACGACTTCTGTCGATCCGGACCCACCGATCCAGGGAGTGAGGTCGTACAACCGAATGCCCGACGCCACCGAGAAGGCCGTGCTCAGCCGCGCTCGAGCCCTTGTCTCCGCCTCGACGCTGGTGGCGATCACCGTCCTGGCGCTCACGGGCGCCCCAGCGCCGCGGCGGCGCAGGGCTCAAACGACGCCGCCTTGCGCGCGTCGGTGAAAAGCGAGGTCGAGGACTACCTGAGCAGCCAGGGAGCGGCCCAGCACTTCTCGGGAGTGTCGCTGAGGGTGACTTTCCCCGGCGACAAGCCGAGCATCAACCTTCCGGTCGGCACCACCCTGTACGGCGGCGGAGAGCCGCTTTCAAAAGCCAACCTGTGGCAGATCGGCAGCAACACGAAGGCGTTCACCTCGGTGATGCTGCTGCAGCTCGAGGCCGAGCACAAGCTCTCGATCCACGACACCGTCGGGAAATGGCTTCCCCGTTACCGGGCTTGGCGCCACGTGACGATCAAGCACCTCCTCGACATGACGAGCAGGATTCCCGACTACCTCGGCGTCCCCGCGTTCTTTCGCGCCTACGCCGCCGACCCCCGCACCGAATTCTCGTCGCGGCGCCTCGTCTCCTACGCGATGCACGCCCGACCCAGGCGTGGACATCACCACCCCTGGTCCTACTCGAACACGAACTACATCCTCGCGGGCATGATCCTCGAGAAGGCGACCCACGACACCTACGCGCATCAGCTTGAAAAGAGGATCATCAAGCCGCTGGGCCTACGGACCTTGACCTACAGCACCAAGCGATACCCGCGTGCGTTCACCGACGGCCTGCCCGCTGGCTATTTCTTCGATGACACGGTCCCGCCAATGGCGCCGCTCCTGGGGCACGACCTGCGGCGCTTCAACCTGTCGTACGCGCGGTCCGCCGGCGGCATCGTCAGCTCGTTGAAGGACGCGACGAAGTGGGAGCGCGCCCTCTACAACGGCCGCATGCTGCCGCGCAGACAGCAGCGGGAGCTCGAGAGCGTGGTTTCCGAGACGACCGGCAAGCCGATCAAGAGGCCGACGGGCGAGGACTATCTCGGCTACGGCCTCGGCGTCGAAGAAGCGGCATCACGCCACTTCGGAGTCGTTTGGGAATATGAGGGGCAGACATTTGGCAATCTGGTGTTCCACGTATACGTCCCGCGGTCCGGCACCCTCCTCGCGGTAGCCGTCAACAGCAGCGGCAGAGGCTGGCGGGGGTTTGAATCGCTGGGCGGTCTTGCCAGCTCCGTCCTGGAGACCTTGCACAAGCACAGGGAGGCCTGAGGAGACGCTCGACACCGTCACCAGGAATTGAGTCGGGCGACTCATTCCGGTTCCGCGGACGCTCTCTGAGAGCGTTGCCCTTCTGCTTTGCGCGAAAAGCAGAAGTGATGGCAGCAGATGCTGGCGCTCGAGGGCGCGAGCTGGCGGTAGCCTGGCGCGATGGTCACCGGGGTTCACGCGATCGTTTTCACGGGTGACGCCGAGAAAACGCGGGCCTTCTTCGGCGAAACGCTCGGTCTTCCCTCCGTCGACGCCGGAGACGGTTGGCTGATCTTCGCCCTACCACCAGCTGAATTGGCGGCTCATCCGACTGATCAGCAACCCCGCCACGAGCTGTACCTGATGTGCGACGACATCCGCGCAACGGTCGAGGAACTCAAGGGGAAAGGCGTCGAGATCGACGAGCACTTCGCTGAGCAGCGCTGGGGGATTACAGCGTCGCTGCGGCTTCCCGGTGGTGGAGAGCTCGGGTTATACGAGCCACGGCACCCGAGCCCGCTGCTCCCTGACCCCGACGTGGACGAGCCCACCGCTCGTTCCTGAGTCCGCCTTTAGCGAACTCGGCGTCTGACTTCCGCTTTTCGCGCAAAGCAGAAGTCCCAGCGGGGCCCTGGCATGGCCAGATTGCGGGACATGGATCCGGCCCTTGTATAGTCGGTGCCCGCTTCGCCTCGATCTCGGCGAGCGAATCTCTTCCGGCTCCGACTCTCGGCCCGGGTGTTGGGCGGACTGACAAACGGTCTGCGCCAAAGGGACCAACGTCAGGAGCAGCGTGTCAAGGAAGACCGGAATGCAGGCGGCGAGCCATGCCAGTAAGCGGCGACCTCAGCGCCCGTTCAGGCGAGCACGATGGGCCGCGGCGTTGCCGCTGGCAGCGCTCGCCCTCCTCGCATTCGGCGCTTCCGGCGCCTCCGCCCAGACCACCTCTCTGACGCAGACCGCCTACGTCGCCAACTTCAGCGACGACACCGTCACCCCGTTCAACACCGCCACGAACACGGCCGGCACCCCGATCGCCGTCGGGGACGGACCGACCGAGGTCGCGATCACTCCCGACGGCAACATTGCCTACGTCGTCAACCAAAGCGCCAGCACCGTCACCCCGATCGACACCGCCACGAACACGGCCGGGCCCGCGATCACCGGCGTCGGGGGCAACCTCAGCAAGATCGCGATCACCCCGGACGGCAAGACGGCCTACGTCGTGAACGCAATCGGCGGCGTCACCCCGATCGACACCGCCACGAACACGGCCGGGTCCCAGATCAGCCTCGGAGGAGTTCTCAACGCGATCGCGATCGCCCCCGACGGCAAGACCGCCTACGTCAGCGTTCCAAACTCGAACCAGGTCGACAGGATCAACACTGCGACGAACACGCTCACGGGGTCGGTCCTGGTCGGGAACAGGCCGAAAGGGATCGCGATCACTCCCGACGGCACGACCGCCTACGTCGCGATGCAAGACGACAACAACGTCACCCCGATCGACCTCGCCACGAACACGGCCGGGACCCCGATCCCGGTCGGGGCCAGGCCCGACACGATCGCGGCCACCCCCGACGGCAAGTCCGTCTACGTCGTAAACCAAAACGACAACAACGTCACCCCGATCGACACTGGCACGAACACGGCCGGGACCGCGATCCCCTTCGGTAACCCCGGTGACTTTGTCGCCGGGATCGCGATCAACGGCAAGACCGCCTACGTCACTGACTTCAACCACGGCGACGTCACCCCAATTGACACCGCCACGAACACGGCTGGGACCACGATCAGCGTCGGGAACGGAGCAGTCGGGATCGCGATCCAGCCCCCCGGCCCGACCGGCTACGTCGCCAACTTCGGCGATGACACCGTCAGCACGGCAGGGGCCACGATCGGCGTCGGGGATGGACCCCGCGCGGTCGCGATCACCCCCGACGGCAAGACCGCGTACGTCGCCAATCAAAACTCGCAAAATGTCACCCCAGTCGACACCGCCACGAACACGGCCGGGTCCGCGATCGCCGTCGGGGGCCAGCCCCGCGCGATCGCGATCACTCCCGACGGCAAGACCGCCTACGTCGTCGTCGGAAGCACAGGCGACGTCACCCCGATCGACACCGCCACGAACACGGCCGGCACCCCGATCGACCTCGGTGGCACTCTCAGCGGGATCGCTGTCACCCCCGACGGGACGACCGCCTACGTCACGGTTCAAAACTCGATGCAGGTCGCCACGATCGACATGGCCACCAACACGCCCGGGGCATCGATCCCGGTCGGGAACACTCCGACCGCGCTCGCGATCACCCCCGACGGCACCACCGCCTACGTCACGATGCGAGACGACAACAACGTCACCCCGATCGACATCGCCACGAACACGGCCGGGACCTCGATCCCGGTCGGGAGCTCTCCCGACGCGATCGCGATCACCCCCGACGGCCAGACGGCCTACGTCGCCAACCCATCGTCCAACGACGTCACCCCGATCGACATCGCAACGAACACGGCCGCAACGCCGATCCCGGTCGGGGCCTTCCCCGACACGATCGCGATCACCCCCGACGGCAAGACCGCCTACGTCGCCAATGCGACCGACAACAACGTCACACCGATCGACACCGCCACGAACACGGCCGGGGACACGATCGGCGTCGGGAGCGTCCGCTCGGGATCGCGATGACGCCCCATCAGGGCCCGACCGCCGCCTTCACCGACGACGCCCCGGCACCCGTGGGCTCGCCGACCTCCTTTGACGCCTCCGCCTCCTCGGCCTCCGGCGGCACGGTGGCCACGTATCACTGGGAATTCGGCGACGGCAACACGCAGACGACGAGTTCCGCGATGACCACCCACACCTACGACTCCGTGGGCGACTACACCGCCACCCTCACGGTCACCGACGACGTCGGCTGCTCGGCCGACCAGACGTTCACCGGCCAGACGGTCAGCTGCAATGGCGGCCCAAAGGCGGCCATCTCCCACCAGCTGCAGGCCGGCACGGTCCCGCAGCTCTTCACGTCGGCCGCGGACACCAACCTGGGCGGCACGATGTACGACCTCGCCACTCTCATCGGCGGCGACAGTCCCACCGGCACGATCACCTTCAAGGCCTACGGCCCTAACGACGCGACCTGCAGCTCGCCCCCGGCGTTCACCAGCTCGCCGGTGACGGTGTCGGGAAATAGCGGCTATCAGTCCCCCACCTTCGCGCCCACCTCACCGGGCTCCTACCGCTGGATCGCCGACTACTCGGGTGATGCCAACAACAACTCGGTCGCGGGCGGCTGCAACGATTCTGGTGAGACCTCGACCGTCGGCAAGGCCTTCCCGACGATCGACACCAACGCCACCAGCGCGACCCTCGGCGCCTCGATCCACGACACCGCGACTCTCGCCGGCGGCTCCTCGGCGACCGGCACGATCACGTTCAAGGCCTACGGCCTCACCGATACGAACTGCTCCAAGCCAGCGGCGTTCACCACGTCCAAGAGCGTTAACGGCGATGGCAGCTACGTCTCGAGCGGCTTCGCCCCGACCAAGGCCGGCAGCTACCGCTGGCGCGCGATTTACTCGGGCGACGCAAACAACAACGCAGTCAGCGGAGCCTGCAACGACCCGCACGAGACCTCGAGCGTGAACAAGGTGAATCCGACCCTCACCACCACCGCCTCCCCGTCGGTCGCCCTCGGCCGCACGGTCCGCGACACGGCGAAGCTCACGGGCCACAGCCCGACCGGCAAGCTCACCTTCAGGCTCTACGGGCCCGGCGACTCGAGCTGCTCGAAGGCACCGGTATTCACCACCAACAACCCCGTCACCGCCAGCGGCGCCTACCCATCGGCCACGTTCAAGCCGGCGAAGATCGGGACCTATCGCTGGCGCGCGACCTACTCCGGTGACGCGAACAACAAGAGTGCCGCCGGCGCCTGCAATGCGCCGAAGGAGTCGGTGAGCGTCACCAAGAACTGAGTCGGCCGCGAGGGGCTCAGCCGCCCGAGCACAGGGTGTCGACCGCCAGCGCCAACAGCTCCTCGCGAAGCGCTTCGAGACGGTGAATGCGGCCCTCGCGGACCTCGAGGGCCACGATCTCCGTAATCCCCAGGACGAGCAGCCGGGAGGCCATCCGCCGCGCGGGTGGGAGGCTCGGGTCGGCCTTGCGGGCGCGAGCCGCGAGCTCGTCGAAGATCAACTCGAAGCGCTTGAACTGGTTGTCGCGCTGCGCCCAGGCGCGCGGCCCGGCCGAAGGGAGCTCGACCAGGTACGCACGGCTGAACTCGGGCCGGTCCTGCCAGAAGCGCAGGTAGGCGCCCATCCCTTTGCCAAGCGCTTGCTTCCAGTCCGGCTCGGCCCCGAACGCGTAGAGCTCGCCGAGGAACTCCGTGGCCAGCTCGTCGCAGAGTGCGAGGAAGCAGGCGAGCTTGTCCTCGAACAGCGCGTAGAAGCCGTTGCGAGAGACGCGCGCCGTTGCCACAACCTTCGGGACCGTCGTCGCCGCGTAGCCCTCCTCACCCACGCACTGCAGCATCGCCTGGAGCAGGCGCTGCCGCTGGGAGGCGCGAACCTCCTCCGCGCTCAGGCTGTGCCTCCCGCGCGGAAGCGGCTCGCCCCGCCAACGCGTTGCGGTCCGGGAGCTCATCGCGCCACGACCGCCCAGTCGGCGTCGTGCCCGGCGCGGCCCGGCAGCGTGAAGCTCACGATGCCGTTCCGCACCCGCTTCGCGACCCGCGACCCGTTCGCGTAGGCGACGATCCTCATGCCCGATGAGCGCGGGGGCGGCGCGACCCGCATCCGCATCGCGCCATTTGCCTCCGGTCTCACGTATCCACGGATGAGCCGCGGCTGCTGCTGAATCCCGACGTCCGGGAGGCGCAGCGAGAAACGGTCCATCGGGAAGTGCGGCGTGACCGTGTAGCCACGCTCGTCCGGCTCAACCCCGGCGAGCTTGATCGCATCGAAGAGCGACCACGCGGGCTGATGCATGATCTGCGTGTTGTAGTTGGTGCTGAGACCGACGCCGCACTGCGCGGAGTCGGTCGAGTACCAGGAGCGGCACGCGTCGTCGACCGAGATGATCCCGTCCCAGTGGTTCGGGTACACCGTCGCGTGCTGCGCCAGGGTGTTCCGCTTGAACTCACTGAAGGCGTACTTCCGGGCTTTCGGAACCACGCCGTCGAGCTGGCCCAGCGCCCACGTCAGCCAGCCGTTCACGGCGAACCAGCTGCCGCCGACGTATACCGCGTGGTTGTCCCCCACGCCAATGTCCTGGCCCAGGCTGGTCTCGTGGACTCCCGGATCGTCCGCCGCGGGGGACTGCGAGGAGCCAATCCGCGTTGGCCCGCCGGGGGCGCCGATGCCCGTCAGGAAGCGCCTGATGTTTTGGACGAGCTCCCCGGCCTGCGAGGGGGACGGCGCTCCGGCGAGGATCGCCCACGGCTGCGGCTCGCCGAAGATGACCCCGCGGCCGAGCTGCGTTGGGCCCGAGTAGCCCCTGGCGTACCAGCCTCGAGGCACCCTCTGGCTGCGCGTCTTGGAGAGCAGGCCGCGTCCCAGCGACCGGAGCCGGCTGGCGAACGCGTCATCCCCACGGAGGCTGGCGAGCTCGGCGAGACGCGGATAGATGTAGGCCGCCTGGGTGACCACGAGATTCGACTCGGTCATCTTCAGGAAGGTGGTCGAGAAGTCGGACCAGTCCCCCGTGCTCCCGCTCAGATACTCGCCGTGCGGGCCGCGCAAGGACTCCTGGTGGTCGACCGCCTCCTTGAGGTGCTGCCACAGGGTGGCGGAACCCCCGTCGGCCCAGGGAACCTTCTGGTTGAAGAACCCGGTGTCGCGTGTGGCGAGGCCGTATTCGGCGGCCGTCAGCAGCAGCCAGAGATCCAGATCATCAGCGGTGCCAAGGTCGAGGCGCTGGCAGTCGGAGATCCGCGCATACGGGATCTGCCCGCCGACCCTGGGCTGCTCGGCGGCCGAGTACAGCAGCACCTCGCGCGCGAGGTGCGGATCCGAATAGATCATCGGGAGCGCGTGCTGGAGCGGGTCGCGGTAGGCGCCCTGGAAGTCGAGGTCGTACTGGTAGTAGCCGCCCTGGCTCAGGATGTGGTGGCCGGCGCAGTTCTCATACGTCGCGTCCGAGCGGACCATGTACGCGTCCCACTGAAGCTCGCGGGACAGCCAGGTCCGCGAGCCGCCCAGATTCGCCTGCGGAACCCACTTCGCCCAGCGCGACGCCGAGGCCGCGTACGGGTTCGGGCTCTTGCGGTAGCCACGGACCAGCGCCGGAACGCTTGCGCTCTTGGCCATCCCGTACGCGTAGCGCAGCGTGACGCTCTGGCCGGGTCGCAGCCGGACCGGGGAGCGGAGGAAGAAGCCTGTGTGGCCGATGTCGCCGTCGGGGACGGGACCGGCGATGGACCGCGAGAGCCGGTTCGCCTTGACCGCGCTCGGCGCTGCCCGGCCGCCCGATCCGAAGAATCTCGATGCGTTCGTGTCGAAGCCGCGAACCGGTCCCTGGACGGCGGCCGCGAATGTCGTCAGGGGCGATGCGTTCTGGGGCCCCGGCAGCTGCCGGACCGAGAGAGTCCGCGTCTTCGGGTCGTACTTCGGGGCCTCGAGGCCGGGGTGCGTGTGGTCTCCGGGGAAGTACGGGTTGACGTCCCAGTACTCGAACCAGGAAACCTTCTTGGTGTGCCGCGTCTGGTTGCGCAGGACCACGTCGTGCAGCAGGAGCGGATCGTCTCCGAAGGGCGCGTAGACGCGTGAGGAGACGCCGACCCCGTGGACGGCGGTCCGCGTGCGGAAGTAGCCGAGCCCGAAGTCGCGCTGCACTTTCTGGCCAGCAGCTCGGTCGTCGTAGAGGGTGGTGCCGACCTTGCCGTCGACGTTCAGGTACCCGTAGCCGCCCGCGTAGTGCTGCGACGCCGGCTCGGCGTAGTTGGCCCACTGATAAAGGTTGTCCATCGACCACAGCTGGGTGTAGCCGTGGTTGAACGCGTCGGCTACCACGTGATCGTTCCCGAGCTGATGCCACGCGTCACGCTTGCCGGCCAGTTCCTCCTGGGCGGCCTGCGGGGCGGTTTCCTCGTTGATCTCGTACCGATAACGGGGGAGGCCCCGCCCGTCGACGCCCCAGCGGCCGAAGGTGCCGCTGCCGTGGGATGAATCGACGTCGACCCGCGCATGATCCATTGAGAGCGGCGCGGGACCGGCGGCGGCCGCCTGTCCCGGCACGGCCGCCAGGACCACGAGCGTCCCACTTGCGACCCCCGCCACGGTCGCGAGCCACCTCGCACTAAGAGACATGAGTGTCCTCCATTGGCCAGCCGCGAGGCTAACGCACCGGCGGCCCATCCGCAAGGGCGCAGGAGACAGGCCCAGTGCAGCACACGCGGCGAGGAGTCTGTTATAAAGACGCGCGTGTCTCTCTACGGAGGAGAGCGGCCGCCGCGATGGCGAGCGCGATACGGCGTTGCTCTTTGCTGCCTAACCGTGTCGCTCGCGCTCCCGTCCGCCGCCGCGGCCGCACCCTGCCCAGCCACGCCGCCGCCGCACGCGCTCCCGAGCGCCGCGACGCTGAAGCATCAGAACGAGTTCCTGGGCCGGCTGGGTGCGCGGCCCACCGGCAGCCAGGCCCAGAACCGGTACATCGGCTGGATCCGGCGCCACCTCGACCGCATCCAGGGCGTACGCCAGCGGGAGCTTCGCTTCCCCATCCGCCGGTGGACCTCGGGAAGGACCACGCTCGTCATGCATGCGGGGCAACGCACCGTGCGCCTGCCGGTCGCCGGGCCGGTGCCCTACTCGAAGCCGACGGGAAGCCGCGGCACGCGAGCGCCCCTGGCGTTCGTCCCCGACGACCAGCAGATCACGCCGGCGAACTCCGCCGGCAAGATCGTGGTTCGCCCGGCGCCGGCGGGAAGCGTGCCGACGGCGGCCTTCCTGGCGCCGGTGATCAGCTGGACGAGCTACGACCCCGATCACCAAATCGATCCGACGAGCACCTTCTACGGGGACTTCATCAACTACAACGCCCGCGTCGCGGACATGCGGGATGCCGCCACCGCCGGCGCCAAGGGAATCCTGTTCACAAAGGACGAGCCGCGCGGTCAGCTCCGCGGGCACTACGAGCCCTACGAGGGAACCGCGTGGAAGGTGCCCGGGGCGTTCCTCGGCGTTGACGAGGGCGCCAAGATCCAGCGGGCGCTGTCCCACGGCAAGCGGCCAACCGCGCGGCTGGCCGTCCGGGCGCGTTTCACGCACGTCGTGACGCCGTCCATCCTCGCGACGATCCCGGGACGGAGCCCCAAGCGGCTGGTGATCGACAGCCACACGGACGGGACCAACGCGGTGGAGGACAACGGGCCGATCGCAATGGTCGCCATGGCCCAGTACCTGGCGTCGCTGCCGATGCGCTGCCGGCCGCGCACCGTCGAGTTCTCCTTCTCGACCGCCCACTTCTACCAGCGGGTCGCGGACCCCGCCGTTCGCGACGGCGGCGCGGAGCAGCTCGCCGAACGCTTGGACCACGCCTATGACCGCGGCACCGTCTCCGCCGTTCTCGTGCTCGAGCACCTCGGTGCCATCGACTACGAAGCGCAGCCCCGGCCGGGTGGCAAGCCCGGGGATGTTCTCCGGCAGGCCGGAATGCGGGCGATCCAGTTCATCGGCGTGACCCCGAGCCCCCAGCTCGTCTCCACAGTCGACTCGGTCGTGCGGGGCTACGACATGAAGCGCACGATCCTCCTGCAGGGCGCCGATGCCCCGGGCACGACGACCCCGGCGCATTGCAGCTTCGGTGGCGAGGGAACCCCCTTCAACCAGCACCTGTTGCCGACGATCGGGGTCATCGCCGCACCGCAGACCCTCTACGACCCCGCGTTCGGGGTGCGCAGCATCGACTTCGGTGTCATGCGCTCGGAGACGCGCGGGTTCACCGAGCTCGTCAATAGGCTCGGGACGATGGGCCAGAGCGCGATCGCCGGCGAAGTGACGTTGGAGCGGGCACAGCGCGCGGCGGGCGGGACGCAGCCGTGCCCGGAGGCGAACTGATGCGCTCGCGTCGCGTCGCCACCCTGATCCTGGCGGGGTGCGGCGTGGCGGCCATCGTCGCCGGTGTGACCCCGCGCGCGGTGGCCGCGGGCGCGGGCGACATCCACGTCGTCTCGTCGAAGCACCTGGATCCGAGGCTGGTCCAGCTGCAGCTGAGGACCCCCGCGATAACCCATGACACCGGGGTGCGGGTCCTGCTGCCCGACGGCTACCGGGATCACCCGGGGCGGCGCTACCCCGTTATCTACCTGCTGCACGGGTCGGGCGGCAGCGACACCGACTGGACCGAGCTGGGCAACGCGGAGAAGATCACCGCGGGAAGCCCGCTGATCGTCGTGATGCCGGATACGGACCAGAACGGCTACTACAGCGACTGGTTCAACAACGGCGCCGGCGGGCCCCCGGAGTACGAGACCTACGACATCGGTGAGCTGATCCCGTGGATCGACCAGCATTACCGGACTGTCGCGGCACGCCGGGGGCGCGCCATTGCCGGCCTCTCGATGGGCGGCTTCGGCGCCCTCAGCTACGCATCACGCCACCCAGACCTCTTCAACCACGTCGCCGGCTTCTCCCCGGCCTCCGATACGAACTACGCGCCGTTCCAGGCGCTGATGGAGACCGGGACATCGGATGGCGACCCCACGATCAACACCTGGGGCCCGTACGCGACCCAGGAGGTGATCTGGCGCGGCCACAACCCATGGGATCTGGCGCGCAACCTCCGGGGCATGTCGGTCTCCCTGCGCTACGGGAACGGTAAGCGCGGAGGGCCCTACGGGGGCGGTGACCCGATCGAGGCCGGGGTGCACGCGATGACCGTCGGCTACAGCGCGAAGCTCACGCGCCTCCACATCCGGCACATCAACGACGACTACGGCCCCGGCGGCCACACCTGGCCGTACTGGCAGCGCGACCTGCGGGAGGAACTGCCCCTGTTCATGCGCGACTTCCGGAATCCCCCGCGCCGGCCTCGAAGTGTCGGCTTTGCGGCGATCGAGCCTCGCTACGAGATCTTCGGATGGCACGTCGCCGTGAAGCGCGAGGCCCTCGAGTTCAGCACGCTCAGCAAGGCGACCCGGCACGGATTCCGGCTTGCCGGCAGCGGCAGCGCCGTGGTCCGGACCCCTCCCCGATACGCGCCAGGCGAGCGGTTCGCGGTGCGCGTTCGCCCGGATCACGGCAAGCGGCTGGTCGAGCGGCTTCGCGCCAGCCGCTCCGGCCGCCTTCGGGTCCACGTCCCGCTGGGGCCGCCGAACCCCGATCAGGAGTACACGCAGCAGGCCCAGCTCGACGGGGGCACCAAGGTCTTCACCACCCGGGCGCGGATCGCCCGCGCTCCGGGCTCGTAGGCGGCGCCGGGCGCCGCTACTGGCTCTTCGCCTTCTGGACGCAGGGGAAGATCACCTGGAGCGCCTTCTTGGTGTTCGATCCCTCCGCGTCGCCCTGGGTCTTGAAGCCCGCCTTGGTCAGCCCGTCCTGGATGCAGTGAGCCGCAGACTCGGCCTGGCTCGAGGTCAGCCCGCCCTTCTCGAAGCTCTGGACGAGGACGTTGAAGTAGTCCGACGAGGCGATCTGGGTCGACTTGGGGACCTTCTGAGGATTGATCCCCCCGGTCGTAAGCGTGCTGGTCGTGCTCGCGCCCGTGGTCGTGCTTGCGGCGGTGGTCGTGGTGCTGCTCGAGCCGCCGCCGCCACACCCTGCCGCCGCCAGGGCTCCGACGATCAGAAGACCCGCGACGGCCCCTGCCGCGGTCCGCGTCAATGGGAAAGTGCCCACCTGATTTCTCCTTCCGAGACTTGGGAACCCGCGTAGATTAGGCGCAGTGACCACGACGGATTGGGCAGACGTCGGGGCCGGGCGCGCATCCGATCTCCGCTTCGCGCATTGGGCGGCCGTGCGGCGCTGCGCGCTGGTCCTCTATTTCGCGGCGCTGATCGCCTGGAGCGCCGTGTACGGCATCCCGGTCCAGCGCGAGCTGGTGATCCTCTGGATCTGCGGGGCGCTCGCCTGCGCGTCGCTGGGCCGCCACCCGCGGGAGATCCTTCAGCTCGTGCTCGACTGGCTCCCGATGGTCGTGGTCCTGAGCGCCTACGACTTCAGTCGCGGCGCCGCGGACTCGTTCGGGATCGGCGTGCACGTGCACCCGATGCTCGACTTCGACCGCTTCCTGTTCTTTGGCCAGACGCCGACCGAATGGCTCCAGGCCCACTTGAACGGCCCCGGCGTCGCCTGGTGGGACGTGGCCTTCACGCTCACCTACACGTCGTACTTCATCGTCCCCTTTGCGGTGGCGGGCGTCCTCTGGGCCCGCGACCGGCTTGCGTTCCGGCGCTTCACCAACCGCGTGGTGACGCTCGCGCTTGTGGGCCTGGGGACCTACATCGCCTTCCCCGCGGCGCCGCCCTGGATGGCGGCGCAGGAGGGTCTGCTCCAGGGCGTCCAGCGCACCACCGGTGACGGGTGGCAGGTGCTCGGCGGGGGCACCGCCGGGCTCTTCTCGGAGGGCCAGGCGAGCGTCAACCTGGTCGCCGCCGTGCCCTCGTTGCACTCCGCCTTCACCGCGCTGGTGGCGATGTTCCTGTGGAACCGCGTCCGCCCGGCCCTGCGACCCCTCCTGGCGCTCTACCCGCTGGCGATGGGCCTGACGCTGATCGCGACCGGCGAGCACTACTTCTTCGACGTGCTGCTCGGCTGGCTCTACGCCGGCGCGGTGATGGGCGGCTGGGCCTTGTGGGAGCGGCGGCGCAGCGCCGCGCGGGTGGAGCCCGCCCCCGCGCGTGTGCCGCTCAGCGACCCGGCGATGCCGAGGACCGGTCGCGTGCCCTGGCCAGCGGCCGCGGACCCCGCAAGGGCAAGCAGCGAACGCTTCTCGGCGGCGCAGCGCTACCGCATGTAGCGCGCCTGCGAACCGTCCGGCGCGAACTGGTACTTGCACTGCTTGCACCGGGGTGCGCTCAGCGGCACCCGGCCGCCGCACTGGGGGCATTCGCGGCTCGGCCGTGGGAGCAGGGCCGCGATCACGGCGAAGACCACGAGCACTGCCATGAAGCCAATGACGATGGCGAGGCTCATCGAGCGTCAATCTCCATGATCGCGGGCGGTGGTGGGCATGGATCCACCATGTCCATTCGAGAGTCCCATACCCGTTGAGCAGCATGATCATCACCGCCACCACCAGCGCCATCGCCGGCATGGCCGGCATCACGGCTGATGCAGACGCGGGAGCGCATATCCTCGCCCCGTGACTCCGGGGCTCACGGAGGAGCTCCTATCCAGGCGCGGTGTCGTCGCGCGCGGCGCAGCTCTGGCCGGGGCCGCGGTCCTCGCGGGGCCGCTCGCCGCGTGCGGGGGTTCGGCACCCGGCCCGCGCAGGCGGCGAGTCGTGGTCGTCGGCGCCGGGCTGGCCGGGCTCAGCTGCGCGTACCGCCTGCACCAGGCGGGCCTCACAGCCGACGTCTTCGAGGCGCATCCCACTCGCATCGGCGGCCGCTGCTGGACGGCGCACGAGTTCACGCAGGGGCAGACCGGCGAGCACGGGGGCGAGTTCATCGACTCGGACCACAAAAACATCCGCAGGATCGTGGCCCAGCTCGGGCTGCACCTCGAGGACCTCTCCGGGCGCTCCGATGGGCACTCGCTCCTGTATGTCGATGGCCGGATCCGCTCGGCGCGCACCGCTTACCACGGCCACGGGAGAACGCTGAAGCAGCTGCGGGCCGTGGAGAGACGCACCGGCTACGCGCACTCCTACTCGAACGCCCACGCTCAGGCCTTCGATCGGCGCACGGCCGGCGAGTGGATTGCCCGCAACGTGCCGGCGAGCCGCTCGCGCCTCCGGACGCTCATGCGCGAGTATTTCTCGGAGGAGTTCGGCCTGGACGCGGGGCGCCTGACCGCGACGGACCTGCTGTATCTGACCGAGGGACCACACGACGGGAAGGACCCGGCCGCCAGCGACCCCTCGGACGAGCGGTTCCACGTCCGG
Organism: uncultured Actinomycetes bacterium; assembly: GCA_963710955.1. Lineage (GTDB taxonomy): Bacteria > Actinomycetota > Thermoleophilia > Solirubrobacterales > 70-9 > AC-56. The sequence continues at coordinate 60,435 of CAVQCK010000005.1, forward strand.
GGCGGCAACGAGCTCGTGGCGCACGGGCTGGCGGAGCGCCTGCCCGAGGGATCCCTGCACCTCGACGCACCCCTGACCGCCATCCGGCGGCGCGACGACGGCTCCTACGGCCTTCGCTTCAGCGGGACCTCGGACGAGGTGACCGCGGACCGCGTGGTCCTCGCCATCCCGTACACGACGCTGCGCGACGTCGACCTGTCACAGGCCGGCTTCGGCAAGCTGAAACGGCGCTGCATCGAGGAACTCGGGATGGGCACCAACGCGAAGGTGATCCTGCAGTTCCGGAAGCGTCCGGAGGTGATTGGGCGGCGACTTTGTCGCCGCAGAGGCATGTCAGGCGGCGAAGCCGCCGCAGATTGTGTTGTCGGCGACTGGAACGGCGAGCTGACCACGGACCAACCGTTCCTCGACACCTGGCAGAGCTCGCTGGGCCAGCCCGGGCGGGCCGGCCTGATCACGGTCTACTCGGGCGGCAGCGTCGGCGCCGGTTACCCGGGCCACCCGCCCCACGGCCCGGCGCCGCCCGCCGTGGTTCGGGAGACCCTGGCCGCGCTCGACCGCGTCGTCCCGGGAATCTCGCGGCACTTCAATGGGCGCGCCTGGCTCGACAACTGGTCCGCCGATCCGTGGACGCACGGCTCATACGCGGCCTTCCTCCCCGGGCAGTACACGGAGTTCTACGGGGTCATCAAGTCTCCCGAGGGAGGCGTCCACTTCGCGGGCGAGCAGACCTCGGACGCCTACCAGGGCTTCCTCGAGGGCGCCGTGGCCTCCGGCGAGCGCTGCGCCCACGAGATCCTGCAGGCGTAGTTGGGCGGCGTTTTCGGGTAACCGGTAGGCGTGCAATGTCCACGCTGTTTCTTAAAGATGGCTTGACAATCGGCCCCGATAATGGGATAAAGCCCGGTTCGCCCTACCGCCCGCGCTGATTTGCTTGATCGGGCAAGCAATGCTATACTTTCTGAAGCAAAGTAACGCCAGCGTGGGTGTGGCGTAAGTACCACGGCGGCCCTCGGCAGGGACCAGCACGAAGAAGGAGACGAATGCCTAGATCAAGAGGCGCTGAGACCCAGCGCAACGACAATCACCGACGACGGGGAGAGCATGCACTGTTCTCGCCTCTCGCCGACCACCCGGAGCGGCGCGGCGCGGATCACGCTGCCGCGACCGAGACAACCGACAGCTTCCAGCTCTTCCTGAACCAGGCGAGCCGTTACCCCCTGCTCACACGCGAGGAGGAGGTCGAGCTCGCCCAGCGGATCGAGAAGGGCGATCTGGCCGCCAAGGAGCGGCTCATCAACTCGAACCTGCGCCTGGTGATCAAGTTCGCCCGCCGCTACCAGGGCCACGGCCTGACGATGCAGGACCTGGTCCAGGAGGCGATGCTCGGGCTGATCCGGGCCGCTGAGAAGTTCGACTACCGGCGCGGCTACAAGTTCTCCACCTACGCGGTGCTGTGGATCAAGCAGGCCATCCAGCGCGGCCTCGACAACACCGGTCGCCCGGTTCGCATCCCGGCGCACATCGCCCAGCGCGAGCGCACGGTGAACCGGGTCGAGTCCGAGCTCAGCGCGAGCCTGAACCGCGAGCCCACCGAGGAGGAGATCGCGGAGCGGGCCAAGCTCCCGCTCGACGAGGTCAAGGCCGTTCGGGACCTGACCCGGGTGACGACGAGCCTGGACGCTCCCGTCGGCGACGACGGCGACACCACGCTCGGCGAGTTCCGGGCCGAGGCGTCCGAGAGCGTCGAGGAGGAAGTCGACGAGCGCGAGCAGGAGAACGCCGTCACCGCGGCCCTCGCCACCCTCCCGGAGGACGAGCGGCGCGTGATCGAGCTCCGCTTCGGCACCGGCGGCGCCCCGGAGGCCTCGCTGCGCGAGGTCGCCCGCGAGGTGGGCGTCTCCCAGGAGCGCGCCCGCCAGCTCGAGGCTCGAGGCCTCAAGAGGCTCGCCAGCGAGGGCTCGCTGGCTGCCTGGCGCGCCGCCTAGGACCGCCGAGTCGCCCAGACCTGAAGGCTGCGACGGGCGGGGGATTCGTCCCCCGCCCGTCGCTTTGCCGTGCCCGAATCGCGCTCAGGCCGTGCGCGGTTCGACCAAATGGCGAAAAATCGGCCACCCAGATTGGCCCGGTGTCGATAGTCGCATCCCCGACCGTCCGGCAACCTGACCGTCAGTGAGTGGGCAGCCGCAGACGCGGCCGGCCCGCTCGCGTGGTTGTCAAACGGAAGGGCCATCTGTGCCCTCTCTTGGAAAGGAAGACACAGAGCTATGCACTGGTTGAGTCCTGGTGACAACGCCTGGCAGATGACGGCGGCAACGCTCGTCGGTCTGATGAGCGTGCCCGGCCTCGTCGTCCTCTACGGCGGCGTGATGCAGAAGCGCTGGTCGGTGAACTCGATGATGATGGCCTTCGTCGCGTTCGCCCTGGTGCTCCTCGTCTGGGTTGGATACGGCTTCAAGATGGCGTTTGGGTCGCCGCTTGAGCTCTTCGGATCAAGCGGAGGCGACTTCTTCGCGAACTTCATCGGCAACCCCGGACCGATTCTCGACAGCTCGTCGCTGTTGAATCAGGGAACCGTCCCGCTTCTGGGAGACGTCGGGAAGCTTGCGTTCCCGCAGTCGACGCTGGCTTACTTCCAGTTCGTCTTCGCGGCGATCACCCCGATCCTGATGCTCGGCTCGGTGCTCGGCCGGATCAACTTCAAGGCCTGGATCCCGTTCGTGATCCTCTGGTCGAGCCTCATCTACACCGTCAACGCATTCCTGATCTGGGGCGGCGGCTACTTCGCCCAGCAGGGAGCCCTCGACTTCTCCGGCGGCTACGTGATCCATCTCGCGGCCGGTGTCTCGGGGTTCGTCGCGGCGGCGGTGATCGGCCCGCGCCTCCAGCGCGATCGCGAGGTCGACGCTCCGAACAACCTGGCGATGGTCGCGGTCGGAGCCGGCCTGCTGTGGATGGGCTGGAACGGGTTCAACGGCGGCGACCCCTACCTGGCCAACGCGGACGCATCCGCGGCGATTCTGAACACCAACCTGTGCACCGCGGTCGCGTTCCTGGCCTGGGTCGGCTGGGACTACGCCACCGGCCACAAGCCGAGCCTCATCTCGAGCGTCAACGGCATGATCACGGGGCTCGTGGCGATCACGCCCGCAGCTGGCTTCGTGAACGGCTGGGGCGCGATCGCGATCGGGCTGATCGGGGCGACCATCGTCTACTTCGCGCTCAACTACCTGAGCCGAGTGGCGCCCTTCCGGAACGTCGACGACACCCTGGGCGTGGTCTACACGCACGGATTCGCCGGGGTGGCGGGCGGCCTGCTCACCGGCTTCTTCGCCAACTCCGCGATGGCCTCGGCCTTCGGAGTCTCGGCGTCCGGACTGATCTCGGGCGGCGGCGCGGAACTGCTGAAGTGGCAGGCGCTCACCGCGCTCTGGGTCATCGTCTTCGCGGCGATCGGCACGTTCATCCTGCTGAACATCGTGAAGCTCTTCGTCCCGCTGCGGATGACCGAACAGGAGATGGAGGAGGGTGATCTGGCGGTCCACGGACACGAGGTCTACCCCTCGGACGTCCCGTCGCTGGCCTTCCCCTCCGGGCTACCAGCGACACCGCCGGAGCGGCCCGCGCAAGCGCCGGGCTGATCAGGACCGGAAGGAATCCGGAGACAACCGCAAACGCCCCCGCCATCCGGCGGGGGCGTTTTGCTGTTCGCGCCCTAGACGCCGACTCGCCGGAGCGCCTCGGCGAGTCGCGGCCCGAGCTCTTCGCCGGGCTCGACGCTCTCGAGCGCGGAGAGCTCCGGTGGCCGCGACGCCCGCGGCGAGCTGGACGACCACCGCGCGCCCACCCAGGGCGCCGACCGCCAAGCCTGCCTCATAGAGCCACTCCCTCGGCGGCTCATCCGATTCAGCGGCGAGAACCACCGCCACCGGCGACGACTCGTCAGCGCGGCAGCAGCGCGGCGGACCACGCGACGCTCTCGAGGCCGAGCTCGCCCAGGGCATCCGCAATCGATGCGAGCCCCGCGTCGGTCTCGGCGAGGATGGCGACCCTCGCGGCCTTACGGGCAGCGCCGCCGATCAGCTCTCGCGCCACATCCCGGCCAGACTGCTCCGCCGCTCCCCAGCCGCGACCGAAGGCCAGATCGGCGGGACTCAGCTCGGGACCCTCGAGCACCCTCAGCTCGCACTCCTCGGGCTCCCATTCGCGGTCCCCGAGCTGCACCGGCCGGCCCATGACCCACGGCTCGAGAACGGACTCGCGGAGCCTCGCCTCGTCTAGGTTGAACTCACGCGCCCACCGGTGGCCGCGCCTGATCTCAACGTGGAAGGGCACCGGCGCGAGTATGCCGACGCGAGGCCGCGGGAGGGTTCCGGACGCTCAGGGCAGACCGGCTCGGCGGCATGCCTCCTGAACCGAGATCGCGCCGGGATCGGTGTCGCCCGCCCGCGCCTGGCAGATGTGCCTCGCGCGGGCTCCGCACGCGTCGAGCGTCTCGGAGCCCATGACGTGCGGTATGAGCGCGCGGATGCAGCCCGGCCCCGGCGCCGGCCTGGTCTTGCCCGCGGTGGCGACGATGAGCGCGATACAGGCAGCGAGGGTGACCATGACCGCGGCGATCGCGATGTTGCGCTCGCGACCGCGTCAGCCGGCGGAGCGGCGTGTTGACGCGCTGCCAATGTCCTTCGAGTGGCATGTCTTCGAATGAGGAGCTTTAGCTCCGAAACTGGCTGGTGCCGTTCATTTGATGTCGTGGTGAGGAGCTTTAGCTCCGAAACTGGCTGGTGCCGTTCATTGATGCCTTGACGAGGGCTTCGGGTCCGAAAAACGGCTGGTGCCGTTGATGATGTGGCGAGGTTAGACGCTGCAAGGGCGAGTCTGGTTCGACACTCCGGACAAATCGCCAGGCCAAAGTCTGGACACGCGTCGGAACGCGCTAGGGCGCGCCCCTCCCGTACTCACGCGAGACGCCCGCGAGGATCTCGAGCATCCGCTCGGCGGCGGGCGCCACGCCCACGTCACGCCCCGTGGCCGCGGTCACGGTGCGAACCGGTGCCCGGGGGTGCAGGGACCTGATCGCGATGTCGTCGCGCACGCTCGAGAGCGCCAGCTGAGGGATCAGCGCGACGCCGACGCCGGCGGCGACCAGCCCCTGGACGGTCTGGTAGTCGTCGGTCTCGAACGAGACGCTGGGCTCGAATCCGGCGGTGTGGCATGAACGGACGACGTGGCGGGCGCAGGGGCTCTCGGCCGACGTCTGCACCCAGGACTCGCCCGCGAGGTCCTGGAGGCGGATCCTGGGGACGTCCGCTAGCCGGTGGTCGTTGGGGAGCGCCAGGTACATGGGGTCCTCGAGCAGGTCGATCCGCCGCAGGCCCGGAGCCCAGCCCCTCACTGACGCCCTCGAACTCGAACAGGAGCGCGAGGTCGAACTCGCCGGCGCGCAGCCGGGGGGCGATCTCCTCGGGCTCTCCCTCGGCGAGGCTCAGGGTGACCTCCGGGTGGGCGGCCCGGAAGGTCGCCACCGCCAGCGGCATGATCGTGGCGCCCGCGGTCGGGAACGACGCCATCGCAAGCTGGCCGCCGCGAAGGCCGGCGATCGCCGCGACCTCGGCCTCGGCGGCGTCGAGCTGCGCCAGGATGCGCATCGGCGTGCGCCATGAGCGCCTCGCCGGCGCTCGTGGGCCGGGCGCCTCGCCGGTCGCGCTCCAGGAGGGTCACCCCCATCTCGGCCTCGAGCGCCGCCACGGACTGGGACACAGCCGACTGCGTGTACGAGAGCGAGTCGGCCGCCGCCGAGAACGACCCACGGCTCGCAACCTCCCTGAAGACGCGCAGGCGCTGCGGGTTCAGCATTAGCACAGCTTATTAACTCAGATCAGAAGAATCACTGGCGCTGTTGGCAGGGAAGTGGAACCATCGCGTCAAATGAGCGACCGAGAGCCAATTCAGAAGGGAAGGAGCTTGAAATGACCCCGAGGATCATCGTCTCCTACGACGACACCGACAACGACCGCGACGCACTGGCGCTCGGGCAGCTGCTCGCCCGGCGGCGGAGCCGATCTGTCGCTGGCGTACGTCCGCCACGCACAGCAGTCCGACAGCGAGCGCGAGGCGCTCGAGGAGCGCGGGGCGCGCGAGCTGCTGGACCACGGCGCCGCCATTCTCGGCGACCCCGACGTCCCGCGTCATGTGATCGTCCACGCTTCCACGGGCGACGGCCTTCGCGAGCTCGCCCTGCAGGGAGGGCGCCGACCTCGTCGTGTTCGGCTCCGACTACCGCACCGCCCCCGGCGCGGTCGCCCCGGGCAGCTCCGCTCAGCGGCTCCTGAACGGCGGCCCGGCGGCCGTGGCCATCGCCCCGGCGGACCTGCGCTCGCAGCTTCCGCATCAGGTGGATCAGATCGCGCTCGTCGAGGACGGCGACCCGGCCGCCGGCGAGACCGCCCGCGTCGCTCGCGGCCAGCCTGGGCGCGAAGGTGATCACCGGCGATGACGCCGAGGGCGACCTCCTCGTCCTCGGGTCCACCTCGGGCGGCCAGAACGGGCGCGTCACGCTGAGCGCGTCGGTGAGCTACGAGCTCGAGACCGCCACGGTCCCGGTTCTCGCCGTGCCGGTCGGCAAGCCCGTGCCGTTCGTCGCACAGGCGCTCGCCCAGGCCTGACCGCCGGATGTACAACCTGGCGCGCGTGAATCTTCGACATCCGGCCGGTGACCCGCGCTCGCTCAGCGCCTAGCCTGCCGGCATGGATTCAGGCTCGCGTCCGCTGATCGGCGTCACCACGTCCGAGGTCCGCCTCTCCGACCAGGTCACGCTCACTCCGCACGGCGAGCCACCGCGGCGCGAGATGGCCCTCGGGCTCACCTACCTGCGCGCGATCGAGCGCGCCGGTGGGATCCCGGTGGTCATCCCGCCGCTCGAGATCGAGGCGATTCCGTCGCTTCTGGCCCACCTCCACGGCGTGCTCCTGTCCGGCGGACCCGACATCCATCCCGAGTCATACGGCGAGTCCCCGCACCCGGAGATGGGGCCAACGTGGCGCGACCTCGACGCGACCGAGCTCGCCCTCGCCCGCCAGGCGATCGCGACCGGGATGCCGCTGCTCGCCATCTCTCGCGGCGCCCAGGCGCTCAACATCGCCCGAGGCGGAACGCTCTTCCAGCATCTCCCGGAGCAGTTCGGCCGTGCGATCCAGCATCGCCAGCTCGCCGACGGGCCGGGCTCGACCCATCCGGTCGAGATCGACCCGGACAGCACCCTCGCTCGCGCGCTCGGGTGCACCGAGCTGGACGTCAACTCCTACCACCACCAGTCCACCAGCGGGCTTGGCCGGGGGGTGCGCGCCGTGGCGTGGGCCCCCGACGGCGTGGTGGAGGCGGTCGAGGTGCCGCGCGCCCCGTTCACGGTCGGCGTCCAGTGGCACGCCGAGTCGATGACCGAATCCGCCCCGCACGCGAGGCTCTTCCGGGCCTTCGTCGAGTCGGCGGCCGAGCCCGCCGTGGAGGCGGACACGCAGGCGGCGGTGGCCTAGGCCCCTAGGAGACGGACTTCACGGCCGCCTCGATCTGGGAGACGGTCGGGATGGTCGTGAAGGGCTTCTTCCCGCCGGGGCCCTCGACGAGGATCGACGGCGTGCCGGTGAACCCGAGGCTCTTGGCGTCGCTGTCGTTCTTTGAGAGCAGCGGGTCCCACTTGGAGTTGTCGGAGCGGTCGCTGTTCCACTTGTCGAGGTCCTTGACCCCGGCGCCCTTCGCGATCGAGGTCAGGAACGAGTCGGTGACGTAGCCCGAGTTCTCGTCGCCCTGGTTGCGGTAGAAGAGCTCGATGAAGCTCCAGCCGCGGCCCTGCTCGCCCGCGGCGTAGGCCGCCCTGGAGGCGATCCGGCGACTGCGGGCCGATGATGTCCCAGGGGCGGAACTCGTAGTTGGCATCGCCCTTGCGAACGATCTGGGAGATGATGTCCGGCGCGACCTGGAAGGAGAACTCCTTGCAGACCGGGCACTGCAGGTCGCCGAACTCGATCACGCTGACCTTGGCCTTCGGGTCGCCCAGCACGAGGCCGTTCTGGGGGAGACCCTTGAGCTGGTTGTCCACCAGCGAGACGTCGGCGACGTCGCCGCCGGCCCCGGCCCCGCTTGAGTCGCTGCTGTTGTTCTGGCTGGCGATGATGAGGGCGGCGACAACGACGACCGCGAGCAGTCCCGCCAAGGCCCCGTACTGAACCAGGCGCTTGCGCCGCGCCGCGGCCTGCTCCTCGTTCTCCCTGGCGAGCCGCTGGGCGCGCAGCTGCTCCTTCTGGTCCTTGCGGGATGCCATCAGCGCGCGCTCAGTCCGCGGACGCCAGAGCCTGGCGCAGCTTGGCCGCCGTCTGCGGGCCGCGGAGCGTCTCGACGATCTGGCCCTGGGCGTTCAGGACGAAGGTGGTCGGAAGGCCATTCAGCCCGTAGGCCGTGCCGACCGCCTGCGAGCGGGTCGCGCAGGATCGGGTACTGCCAGCCGGCGTCGGCGATGAACTTCGTCGCGTTGTCCGTGGTGTCGTTCCAATCCACGCCGACCAGATTAGCCTTGTTCCCGAGCGTCCTGTCGAAGCGCTTGAGCTCGGGCGCCTCCTGCCGGCACGGCTCGCACCAGCTCGCCCAGAAGTTCACGAGGGCCGGCTTCCCGCGGAGCGACGCCAGGTCCACCCGCGGTCCGTTCAGAACCTGGTTGGGCAGTTGCGGGGCCTGCCGCTTGCTCTCGCCGCCGCCGGCGGTCAGTACCTCGGCCAGGACGACGCCCACGACCACGCAGGCGAGGACGCCGAGCCCGATTGCGCGTCCGCGGGTCACGTCGCTGGCCCGCCTCTCTACGAGCTCGCTAGCTTGGGCACGTCGTGGACGATCTGGTCCGGCTTGAAGTTCGCCGGATAGAGCGTGGTGATGTCGCCCGTGCCCGAGATGCCGTAGATCAGCGCCGAGTGCTCGACCGCGTCCGGGTTCTTGTTGCTCGGATCGTTCTTCTGCTTGATGTTCCAGTCAGCCCACACGTTCTCGAGCTGCGGGCGCGAGCCGATCAGATAGTCCATCCGCCCGGTCATCTGGTGGTCCGCGAGGAACTTCTTGACCGTCTGCGGCGTGTCTCCCTTGGGGTCCACGGAGACGGCGATGATCTGAAGCTGCTTTCGCTCCGCTGCGCTCATCTGGTTCTGAGCCGCGTGGAGGTTGGAGACGATCAGCGGGCAGATGTCCGGGCAGTGGTCATAGATGAAGGTGACCAGGACGGCCTTGCCGTGGTACTGGTCGATGTTGACCGGCTTGCCGTTGTAGTTGGAGAGCTGAAGCGGCGGCGCCGGCTTGGGCGGGTTGGCGGTCGCGCCGGAATAGTTCGCGGCGCTGGCCGTGGTGGTGGTCGGGTCTGACGAGGAGCTCGAGCCGCCGCAGCCGGCGACGAGCGCCGCCAAGCCTCCCGCCAGGACCACGATTGCGAGAGCCCGCCTTCACGGCGTCTAAGGATGCCAGGTGGACCTTTCTACTAACTAAGGCCTGCCTAAGTTCGGCCAGCGCGTCGGGCCGCGGCGTCTATCGTCCCTCCGGAGACTCCGATGACCCTGCCGCAAGCTCACTTCGAGCCCGAGTTCGCACCGCTCGAGCTCCTCCCCATCCTGCTTCCCGCGCTCCTGTACTGGTGGCGCGCTCAGCACCTGGCCCAGCGCGGGCGGCCGGTGCCGCCGTGGCGCCAGGTGTCGTTCGCCGCCGGGCTCCTGATCATCGCCCTGTCGCTGATCGGCCTCGGCGAGATCTCGGACGAGCTCCTGTGGGGCCACATGGTCGAGCACCTCCTGATCGGCGACCTCGCCGCGATCTTCCTCGTGCTCGGGCTCACGGGTCCGTTGCTGCAGCCGATCCTCGCCATCAAGCCGCTCGATCGGCTGCGCTTCCTGGCCCACCCGGCGATCGCCCTGCCCCTCTGGGCGATCGACCTCTACGTCTGGCACATCCCCACGCTGTACGAGGCGACGCTGTCCCACCCACTGCTCCACGCCCTCGAGCACGGGATGTTCATCTTCTTCGGCTGCGTGATGTGGATGCCCGTCCTGGGCCCGCTGCCCACCCCTACCTGGTTCAACGCCGGCTGGAAGGTCGTCTACGTGATCGTCGTGCGCTTCGTGAGCACCGTGCTCGGGAACGTGTTCATCTGGTCGGGGGCCATGATCTACCCGGCGTACGAGGCCGGCGACGCCGCGCACGGCATCTCGCCGCTGACCGACCAGGGCATCGCGGGGTCGATCATGATGGGCGAGGGGATGCTCGTCAGCCTCGCGGTGCTGAGCTGGTTCTTCCTCAAGTGGGCCGCGGACACCACCGAGCGCCAGCGCCTCCTGGATCTCGCAGAAGCGCAGGGCATCGAGCTCGACGAGGCGCGTGCCGCGCGCGCCGTGGCGGCGGGGCAGTCGAAGCGCCTCGAGGAGCGACTGCTGGCGGGCAAGCCCGAAGTCCCGGGGGCCGCGAGGCCCGGCTAGGGGGCGCCTGACGTCCGACAGCGCCGCAAAGCTTCCCGCGATGCCCGAGCAGCCCCGCTTGAGGCGCACGTCGATCGCGATCATCGTCCTGGCGAGCGTCATCGCCTTCTTCGCGGTGTTCGCCGTTTGGGCCAAGCGGCAGATCCTCGAGACGAACACCTGGACCGAGACGAGCACCGAGCTGCTGGCGAACAAGGAGGTCCAAGGGGCGCTGAACACCTTCCTGGTCGACGCCCTGTTCAAGGAGGTGAACGTCGAGCACCAGCTGAAGAAGGCCCTGCCCGACAACCTCCAGGGCCTCGCCGGCCCGGCCACGGGCGGGATCCACGAGCTCGCCGGTCGCGCCTCGCTCCAGGCGCTCCAGAGCCCCACCTTCCAGAACCTCTGGGCGCAGGCGAACGCGAAGGCCCACGACGCGTTCCTGCAGATCATCGAGGGCGGCAATGAGACGCTCTCCACGCAGGGCGGCGTGGTGAATCTGGACCTCGGCAGGGTGGTCACCCAGGTCGCCCAGAACGCGGGCGTGGACATCAAGGGCAAGATCCCGCCCAAGGCCGCGAGGATCGAGCTGCTCCGCTCCGACGAGCTCGGCGTAGCGCAGGACGCGGTGAACGTGCTCAGGGTCCTGGACCTTGCGCTTCCGGCGCTCGCTCTGGCGCTGTTCGCGCTCGCGATTTACCTGCCGCGCGGCTGGCGCCGCGAGGCGGTGCGTGCCTGCGGGGTCGCCTTCGTGGCGGTCGGCATCCTCGTGCTGGTGGCGCGGAGCATCGCGGGCGGCATCGTCGTCGACACGCTGGCAAAGACCGACGCGGTGCGTCCGGCGGTCGACGCCGTCTGGGGAATCGTCACGTCGCTGCTGCGCGACGAGGGGGTGGCGATGATCGCCTACGGCGCCCTGATCGTCGTCGGCGCTTGGCTCGCGGGCAAGACGGCGCCGGCCCGAGAGATCCGGCGTGCGCTCACCCCGGTGCTCACCCGCCGGGCGTGGGGCTATCCCGCGCTCGTCGTGATCGTGCTGATCTTCTTCTGGTTGGGCCCCACCTCGGGAACCAGCCGGCTACTGCCCTCGCTCGTCCTCATCGCGCTCTTCATCGTCGGATTCGAGGGCCTCCGGCATCAGGCGATGCGCGACTTCCCCGAGGAGACGCCCGAGCGGGCCATTGAGGAGTGGAAGGCTCGCTGGGAGCGGGCCCGCGACTGGGTGCGCGAACAGAGCCTCCGACGCAGGGCGCCCAGGGAGGTCCAGGAGGCGGTCGCCTCGGACGCCCGCCTGGAGGCCCTCGAGCGCCTTGGCCGCCTGCGCGAGTCGGGCGTGCTCGACGCGGACGAGTTCAGTCGGGAGAAGGAACGGATTCTCGCGGCATAGCGCCCGTTCCGCGGCGGCGCTCCGGAAGGTTTTGGGATTCTGGGGACGCATGGCGACCTCAAATCCCCAAACTGTCTCGTCGCCGCCCGGTGCCCGCCTGATAGAGATTGATACGTGCGCGTCTCAGCTAAAGCCGACTATGCGGTGCGGGCCGCGATCGAGCTGGCCTCCGGATTCGACGCCGGGCCGATGAAGGGCGACCAGATCGCCGCGGCCCAGGACATCCCGGTGCGCTTCCTCGAGAACATCCTCGGCGATCTGCGCCATCACGGCCTGATCGAGAGCCGGCGCGGCGCGGAGGGCGGCTACTGGCTCAGCAGGCCGCCCGAGGAGATCACGATCGGCGAGGTGATGCGGGCTGCCGAAGGGCCGCTCGCCGACGTTCGTGGGGAGCGACCCGACGAGCTCGAGTACAAGGGCTCGGCCAAGCCCCTGCGCGAGGTCTGGGTGGCACTGCGAAACAACGTGCGCGGCATCCTCGACGACGTCACGCTGGCGGACGTGATCGCCGACCGGATCCCGTCCGGCGTCAAGGAGATCGGCAAGAAGCCGGACCTGCGGGCCTACTGAGGCCCTACGCGGCCTGGAGCTCTCCGGTAGGGCGCCCGTCGCCCATCGGGGTGCCGTCCCGGTCGAACACCTTGGCCCTGCTCGGCCGGACGTAGACGATCTGGCCCTTCTCGAGCTCGAGGTGCTCTGCCTGGGTCTGGGTGATCTGGGCCCACAGGTTCTCGCCGTCGGCCAGGACGAGCTCCACCCGGACCTCGAAGCCCAGGTGGACCATGTGCTCGATCATCGCCTCGTCAGCTCCCGGCTCGGGACGCTGGAGGATCTCGACGTCATGCGGGCGCACGAACAGCGAGCCCAGCCGGTTGACGGCGCCGACGAAGCCCATGACGAACTCGCTCTGCGGATGCTCGTAGAGCTCACGCGGCGGGCCGGTCTGCTCGACCTGGCCGTTGTTCATCACGACGATCTGCTCGGCGACCTCCATGGCCTCCTCCTGGTCGTGCGTGACGACGATCGTCGTCACGTGGACCTCGTCGTGGAGGCGCCGCAGCCAGGCCCGCAACTCCTTGCGCACCTGCGCGTCGAGCGCGCCGAACGGCTCGTCGAGGAGCAGCACCTTGGGCTCGACCGCGAGCGCGCGGGCGAGCGCCATGCGCTGGCGCTGGCCGCCCGAGAGCTGTGAGGGGTAGCGCTGGGCGAGCCCGTCGAGATGCACCAGTGCCAGGAGCTCGTTCACGCGCTGGTCGATCTCGGCCTTGTCGCGCTTGCGGATCTTGAGACCGAAGGCGACGTTGTTGTGCACGGTCATGTGCTTGAACGCCGCGTAGTGTTGGAACACGAAGCCCACGTTGCGCTGCTGCGCCGGCACGTGCGTCGTGTCATTGCCCTGGATCATGATGCGGCCGCTGTCGGGAGACTCGAGCCCCGCGATGATCCGCAGGAGCGTGGACTTCCCGCTGCCGCTCGGGCCCAGCAGGGCCGTCAGGGAGCCGTCGGGAACCGTGATCGAGACGTCGTCCACTGCCACGAAGTCCCCGAACCGCTTGGTTGCGTTCTCGACGATGATGCTCATCAGGTGGCTTCCTTTCGCTTGAAAACGTTCATTGCGACCAAGATCGAGACGGCGAGGAGGGCCAGGACCACCGCGCCGAGATAGGCGCCGGGCTGGTCGAAGTTGCCGAACGCCTGCGCGATCCAGATCGTCGCCGTCTGGGTCTGGCCCGAGATGCGGCCCGAGATGACCGCGACCGCGCCGAACTCGCCGAGCGCGCGCGCCGTGGCGATGACGACCCCGTAGCTGACCCCCCAGCGAATGGCCGGGAGGGTGACGCGCCAGAAGGTCTGCCACCAGTTCGCGCCCAGCGTCCGCGCCGCCTGCTCCTGCTCGTCGCCGATCTCGTGCAGTACGGGCACGACCTCGCGAACGACGAAGGGCAGCGTGACGAAGATCGTCGCCAGCACGATTCCGGGAAGCGCGAACGCCACCTGAAAGCCGTTGGCGTCGAGCCAGCCGCCGAACCAGCCGGTGCGGCTGTAGACGAGGAGGAGCGAGAGGCCGATGACGACCGGCGAGATCGCGAACGGGAGGTCGATGATCGCGTTGATCAGCGCCTTGCCGCGAAAGTTCGTCCGCACGAGGAGCAGCGCGCAGCCCACGCCGAAGATCGTGTTGAGCGGGACCGCGATGGCGGTCACCAGGATCGTCAGGTAGAAGGCGTGCAGGGCGTCCGGCGTGGTGAGCGAGTCGAACGCCGGGCCGATGTGCTTGAGGGCCTGGTAGAAGATCATCCCGAGCGGGATCAGCAACAGCAGGGCGAGGTAGCCCACCGCGAAGCTCCGAAGTCCCCACCTGCTCTTGCGGCTAGCCAGCATGGCGGAGGCTCCACTTCGTGAGGCGGCCGAAGATGAGCAGCACGATCAGGGCGATCACGAGGAGGATCACGGACTGAGCCGCGGCTCCGGTGAGGTTGCCCGAGCCGATCCCCTGGTAGATGAGGCCCGACATGACCTCGGTCTTGAAGGCGATGAAGCCCGCGAACAGGACCAGCGAGCCGAACTCGCCGATCGCCCGCGCGAACGCGAGCGCGCTGCCGGCGAGCATCGCCGGCAGCAGGCTCGGCAGGATGATCCGCCGGAAGGTCGTGAGCGGCGAGGCCCCAAGCGACGCCGCGGCCTCCTCCATCTCGAGATCCAGCTCCATCAGCACGGGCTGTACCGCCCGCACGACGAACGGCAGGGTCACGAACAGCAGCGCCATGATGACCGCGACCTTCGTGTACGCCGCATTGACCCCGATCGGGCTGTCCGGCCCGTAGAGGGCGAGGAGCGTGATCCCGGCGACCACAGTCGGCAGCGCGAACGGCAAGTCGATCACGCCGTTGAGGGCGGCCTTCCCCGGGAACTTGTCCCGGACCAGGACCCACGCGATCACCGTCCCCGCGAAGACGTTGATGACGACGACGATCAGCGACGCGATCACCGTCCACTTGAGCGCCCACCAGGCCTCGGGATTCGAGATCGCGCTCCAGAACGCGCTCCAGCCGCCATCGGTCGATTGCGCGACCAGCGCGGCGATCGGGATCAGCACGATGATGCTGAGGTACGCGACCACGAGGCCGCGACCAAGCGTTGCCCCCCCAAGGCGCGGCCAGGCGGCCGGCCTCGGGGGGGCAACGCTGGAGGTGTCCGTTACGGCGCTACTCATCCGCTCGTGGAAACCCCCAGGTCCTGCTCGTCCTTGGTGACGATGCCGTTGTTCTCGTCAAAGAACTTGGTCGTCACCTGATCCCATCCACCGAGCTTGTCGATGGTGAACAGCCCGGGCGGGGTCGGGAACTCCTTCGCGTTCTTGTCCAGAACCGACTTCACAACCGGCCGGTAGCCGTTGTCGGCCCAGATCTGCTGAGCCTCAGGCGTCCACAGCCACTTGACGAAGTCCTGGGCCGTCGTCCCCGCGTCCGTCGTGGTCGCGATCGGCGTCTGGATCTGGATCGTGTCCTTGGGGATCACGTAGTCGACCTTCTCGCCGGCCTTCTGGGCCGCGATGGCCTCGTTCTCGTAGGCGAGGGCCACATCGCCCTTGCCCTGCGTGAACGCGGTCATCGAGTCGCTGGCTGACGGCGCCTGCAAGGCGACGTTCCCCAGCAGCTGCTTCAGGTACTCCTGCGCCTGGGCGTCGGACTGGCCCTCCTCGATCTGTGACCCGTAGGCCGCCATCAGGTTCCAGCGCGCGCCACCCGAGCTGAACGGGTTGGGCGTCAGGACCTGGACACCGGGCTGCACCAGATCACTCCAGTCCTGGATGTTCTTGGGGTTGCCCTGGCGGACGACGAACACGACCACCGAGTCCTGGACGAACCCGTGGTAGGCGTTCTGATCCCAGTTCGAATCGACCTGTCCCGAGTCGACCAGCCTCTGCATGTCCGGCTGGATCGAGAAGTGGACGACGGAGGCCGGCTGGCCCGACTCGACCGCCCGCGACTGATCGCCGGAGGGGCCGAACGAGGTCGTGAAGCTCGCGCTCGCGCCCTGTGACGTCTTCTTGAAGGCCGGGATCAGCCCGTCCTTGTAGACCGTCTCGGGCGTGGAGTAGGCGACGACGTCGACGGAGTTGCTGTCGCCGCTCGCCGAGCCGCATGCCGTGACGCCGACGCCGAGCGCCAGGGCGGCGACAGCCGCCAGACCGATCCGCGCGGCGGTTCGCGGCCCTCCATGCCTACCGTCGGCGCGTCCCTTGAGACGGCTGACGGGCCTTGAAAAACGGTTACCCATCAAAGAGTTTCTGCCTTTCCCGATTAGATTAGTGGACAAGCGGCCGGGTAGAGTAGCAGACCTCTTCGGTCGAGAAACTGCGAAAGGCCGATTCGGGTGGTCTAGACCACTCGGTTCGGCGGCTCCGCCCCGTCAAGGACGGCCAGCACGTTGTCCGCGACGAGCGACGCCATTGCGTCGCGGGCCTTGGTCGTCGCGGAACCGACGTGCGGAAGCAGGACGCACCGCGGTGCGTCGAGCAGATGCTGCGGAACGTCGGGCTCGTGTTCGTAGACGTCGAGACCGGCGGCGCCGATCACCGAGTCGGCCAGCGCCTTTGCGAGCGCCTCGGAGTCCACAAGAGACCCGCGGGAGGTGTTGACGAGCACGGCATGAGATTTCATCGCGTCGAGCTCGGCGGTGGAGATCATGTGCTCCGTCTCCGGGGTGGCCGGCGCGTGCAGGCTCACGACGTCGGACTCGGCGAGCAGCTCCTCCAGGCCGACCCGGGAGGCTCCGAGCTCATTCTCGGCCTCGGGCTTGGGGGTGGAAGCGACGTAGAGCGTCCGCCCGCCGAAGCCCGAGACGAGCTCCGCGTACCGGCTCCCGATGCGACCCAGCCCGACCACCCCGAAGGTGGCGCCGCTCAGCTCGCGGCCGAGCATGTCGCCCGGGTCCCACCCCCGCCAGCGGCCTCGGCGCAGCTCGGCCTCGGCCCTGTTGATCAGACGGGCGGCGGCGAGCGTCAGCGCCAGCGCGAGCTCCGCAGTGGCGTTGGTGAGGACTCCGGGGGTGTTGGTGACGGCGACCCGGTGCCGCCGGCACGCATCGAGATCGATGTTGTCGTAGCCGACGGCGTAGTTGGCGACGACCTCCAGCCCTTCCCCGGCGGCGTCCAGCAGCTCCGCGGTGACCGGCACGGTCGGGTCCGCCACGATGGCGTCGACACCGGGCGCGAGGGCGAGCAGGTCATCCGCCGTCACGTTCAGGCCGCCCTCCCTCAGCTCGCACCGCGCGGCGAGGCGATCCGCGCCGGCGGGCAGCAGTCGCCGCGCGATGAGGACGGCCGGCTTGCGGTCGGTCTCGTTCACTGGCGCCTGTCGATGAGCAGCGTCTGGCCCGCCCGACCGACCGGGCCCCGCTCGTCGTAGAGGGCGGTGTCGGCGATCCCGATCCCGGTCCGCTCGGGGATCGTGATCGCGTCGAGGCAGACCCACTCGCCGGCCAGCTCTCGATGGACGTGCACCGTGAGATCGACGTTGATGAACAGGAACGAGCTCCAGTCCAGCGTGGAGCTCACGCCGTTCCCGGAGTCCGCGCCAGCGAGGACCCGCTCCAGCGGCGTCGGCTCCTCACCCTCAATCAGCGGCACCTTCATGCGCATCCACGCGATCGCCGGCCCGGGCTCGCCGAAGCCGCCGCTCACGAACCGGTACTCCATCGCGGTGTGGTAGCCGACATCCTGCCCGGTGTCCGGGAAGGTCCCCGGCGGGCACTTCCTCGGGCCGGGCGGGGCGAAGCCCGGTCGCAGCGTGGAGGGCGAGCTTCCGATCGTCCCGGGGCCGTCCTCACTGGATAGGCCCTCCGGGATGTCGACATCGCCCTCGCGGAGCCGCCAGGCCCTGGCCCTGATCACCTCCCCCTGCTCGTCGGCCAGGCTCGCCTCGACGAGCTCGACCGTGCGTCCCGGCCGGACCACCTCGGCGGTCACCGTCAGCGGCGCGATGGGCACGGGGCGCAGGATCTCGTAGGTGATGCGGCCGACGCGGCGGCCGACGCCTCCGTTAAGGCGCGCCACCTCCCGCCCGATGAGCGCAGCCGGCGGCCCGGCGTGCTGGGAGTCCGGGTCCCAGGGGCCCCGGGTCAGCTCGGTCGGAACGTAGTGATCGCCCTCGGGAACGAAGAAGGCCTCCATCATCTAATGCGGCGGCTCCGCCGCCTTACATGCCTGACTCGTCGCTGACGCTCCTCGACAAACACCACCGGCTGATCGTATGCGCGTGCCGGAGCGATTGCCGGCTAGGGACCGGCCAGCCCTAAGCGGCGGCGCCGACTTTCTCCTTCGCGGGGACCGGCCCCCCGGCACCGTTGCCGGCGGCCATCTGGACTGCGGTGGTGTCCACGCGCTCCTCTGCCTCCTCCTTCGAGGCGTCGCGCCGCACCAGCGCCACCGCCCATTTGACTGGCGGCACCCGCCTGCCGAGAGCCCGGCGACGGCGCTGGCCGCTCTTGGGATCGAGGAAGTAGGCACCCGCCGCTCCACCGGCAGCGCCTACTGCCAGAGCCGCGCCGGAGGGCACCGCGGGCGCCGGGCGGCGACCGGCGGCGACCCGTGTTCGGGTCGTGCCCCACGCTTTCCCCGTGCGGAAGATCGCCTTCACCGCCCCGATCGCGATCCCAACCAGCCTGCGTACACGTTGAATCTTGGTAGCCATGCCGCACGGCTTCCCGGTGGGGGCGCGTGGAAACAGCGTCCGCCAGTCCAGGTCGAGACTGTGGTTTGTTTGCGTATAGGAACAAAGTCCAGTCTCGGCCGCGGGGTGACCCCTCGGTGCCCGTTTGTCCGCGCTACCGATCACGCCCACGTAACGCCTGGCCCCCTCGCGCGACTAACCTCATGTATGAGAACGCGAACTGAGCGAGGAAGCCAGATGGAGAAGGTTCAGAAGTCTGATGCGGAGTGGCGTGCCGAGCTGACGCCCGAGCAGTACGACGTGCTTCGCAACAAGGGAACCGAGCGCGCCTTCACCGGTACCTACTGGGACGAGAAGGCCGGCGGAACGTATCGCTGTGCCGGGTGCGGACAGGAGCTGTTCAGCTCCGACCAGAAGTTCGACTCCGGCACCGGCTGGCCCAGCTTCTGGGATCCGATGGAGGACGACCGCGTCGAGACGCGTCCGGACAACAGCCTGTTCATGAAGCGGACCGAGGTGGTCTGCGCTCAGTGCGGCGGGCACCTGGGCCACGTCTTCGACGACGGGCCGAACCGGAGCGGCAAGCGGTACTGCATCAACTCCTGCGCCCTGGATCTCGACCCCGAGGAGTAAGCCTCCTCGGGGCGCTCCGGGCTAGGCGCCGCCCCAGATCATCACCGAGGTCGGGTCCTCCGGGTCGACCCTCACCTTTACGTCCTGCCCCTCCGAGAACGGATTGGAGGGGTAGACGTACTGGTTGATCGTCGCCTGGTAGGCCTCGCCCGAGGCCGGCGTCACCGTCAGCACGATCACGTGCTCGGTGCCACCCGGAGCGTCGGTGTTGCCGGTGGAGGTCATCGAGTCGATGTGCGCGGGAGTCTCCACGCCCACGTCCGTCAGGCGCTTCGCCTTGTTCGCCAGCGCCATCTGATCGGCGGACGCGCCCACCCCGACCTTGCTGGTCGCCGCCTGCGCCGATTCGGCGGCCTTCTTGACCTTGTCCATGAAGCCCATCGATGCCTCGCTTCCGG
Organism: uncultured Actinomycetes bacterium; assembly: GCA_963710955.1. Lineage (GTDB taxonomy): Bacteria > Actinomycetota > Thermoleophilia > Solirubrobacterales > 70-9 > AC-56. The sequence goes on from CAVQCK010000005.1 coordinate 80,006, forward strand.
TTGAGGTTGATCCCGCCGTGCCGACCCTAACGCCGGCCGATGGCCTGTGGGAGGCCGGCGTCGACGAGCGCGGCCGGGAGCAGGACCGAGCCGTCGGCCTGCTGCCCGTTCTCGATCAGAGCGATCAGGGTGCGCCCGACGGCCAGCGCGGTGCCGTTGAGGGTGTGCACCGGGAGCGGCTGCGCCTCCGGCCCGGGCCGGTATCTGCAGTCCAGGCGGCGCGCCTGGTAGTCGGTGGTGTTGGAGCAGGACGTGACCTCGCGGTAGCGCTCCTGGCTGGGGATCCACGCCTCGCAGTCGAACTTCCTCGCGGCCGGGGCCCCCAGGTCGCCGGTTGGGATGTCCACCACGCGGTACGGGAAATCGAGCAGCTGGAGGATGCGCTCCTGGATCGCGAGCAGGCGCTCGTGCTCTTCAGGGGAGGCCGAGGGCTCGACGAAGGAGAACATCTCGATCTTGTCGAACTGGTGCACGCGGAAGATCCCCCGCGTGTCCCGGCCCGCGGCGCCGGCCTCGCGCCTGAAGCAGGTCGAGTAGCCCGCGTAGCGGATGGGCAACTCCCCTGCGGCCAGGATGTCGCCGGCGTGGAGCGCCGCGAGTGAGACCTCCGAGGTGCCGACCAGGAACAGCTCGTCCTTCGGTACCTCGTAGATCATCTCGCGCTCGCCGGGGAAGAAGCCTGTGCCGTAGAGCGGGCCCTCGCGGACGAGGACGGGCGGCACCACCGGCTTCATGCCCTCCTCTTGAAGCAGCTCGAGGACAAGGCGCACGAGCACCACCTCGACCATCACCAGGTCGCCCATCAGGTAGGCGAACCGCGAGCCCGACGCCTCCGCTGCCTTCTCCATCTCGATCCAGCCGTTGGCTGCGCCGATGTCCAGGTGGTCGCGGATGTCGAAGTCGAACCGGCGCCGCTCGCCGACCTCGCGGAGCGTGACGGCGTCCTCGTCCGGCTTGCCCTCGGGCGCGCCCGGGTCCGGAAGATTGGGCAGCGTCGCCGCGAGCTCGTCCCGCGCTTCCTCCACCCGCGCCAGCTCGGCCTCCTGCTCCTTCAGGGTCCCGCCGAGCTCGCGCATCTCGGCGATCGGGCCGTCCGCCTCCTTGCCCTCGCGCTTGAGCTCAGCGATCTCGTCGGAGACGCGGTTGCGGCGCGCCCGTCCCTCCTCGACCTGCGGCAGGATCTCGCGGCGGCGCTCATCCAGGCTCAATAGCTCGTCGAGCTGGTCGGCGGCGCCGCGCCTGCGTAGGGCCTCGCGCGCCGGCTCGGGGTCCTCGCGGATGCTCCGGAGGTCGAGCATGGACGGCGCTCTAACCGCCTATTTTTGCTGGCCGGCGTACTTGGAGACGAAGGCCGCGACCTGGTTCGCCTCGCGGCCGGTCACGATGTTGGCGGGCATGATGCCGCCGGAGAAGCCCCCGTTGCGGATCGCGAAGAGCACGTCGCTCAGCTTCTCCGTGCGCTGGTCCAGATTCGGCCCCTGAACGCGGACGTTCCGGTTCGCGGAGCCCTGGGTTCCCGCCGGGCTCAGCGTGTGGCAGCCGGCGCACCGCTGCGAGAAGAGCACCGCGCCGCGATAGTCCGTGCTGTCCTTGGGCACGGAGATCCCTTCGCTCCCGCAGGCGCTGAGCCCGATGGCCGCCGCCACCGCCGCTGTGATCACAAGGGGCCTCACGCGGGCGGCATCATACTTTTCCCCGTGGAACCGGTCACTAGATGACGCGAGTCGCCCCCGAAACCCTTCGGGACGCGATGGCGCGTTTCCCCACCGGCGTCACCGTCGTCACGGCCGTCGGACCCTCCGGCCCGGCCGGCGCGACAGCCAACGCCGTCGTCTCGCTGTCGCTCGAGCCGCCGATGATGCTGGCCGCGCTGGACCTCGGCTCACGCACCCTCGTCGCGGTCGAGCACGCGCGGAGGTTCGGCATCAACGTGCTCGCCGGCGACCAGGCGGACGTCGCCCGGAGGTTCAGCACCAAGGATCCCCATCCCGAGAAGTGGGACGGGATCGGCTGGTCGGAGCGGGCCGGCGTGCCGATGATCGAGGGCTCGGCGATCTGGCTCGCATGCGAGCTGGCCGAGGTGCACGAGGGAGGCGACCACTCGATCGTCACCGGTGTGGTGCACGAGCTGGAGGCGGGCGACGGGGAGCCGCTTCTGTTCCTCGACGGCGACTACCGCCCTTTGACCTAGCCGCCCGTCGTGGCGGCGCGGATCGCCAGGCCCAGGATCACCAGCGCCGACACGGCCATGATCCCCGTCTCGCGCCGCACGATCTCCAGCGCGATCGCCTGCTGGCGGCTCTTCGGCAGCGACTCGAAGTCGAGTCCCTCGAGCTCGCGCTCCGCCGCCCCCGCCCGCGCGGCCTCGGCGAGGAGCGAGACGCCCAGCGGGAGCAACCCGTAGAGGTAGTGGAGGCCAGAGCTCGCCTCGCGGCCCGAGAGCAGGAGGATCGCGCCGAGCGCGACCTGGAGGACGACCGCGACCTGGGCCGTTCGCAGCGCGTACCAGAAGCCCACCGTCGGGACCGATCGGAGCCACGCGACTCCCCCCCAGACGCCGGCGACCAGGTTGCTCGCGATCACGAAGATCCCGACCGTGAGGTGGACGTCGGTCAAGCCGGGGCCTGACTCGAAGCCCGCGTTGTCCGTGGTTCTGCGGGGGCTCGATAAATCCGCCCGAAAGCGTCGGGAATCCGCTTGTTGATGCGGAAAATCACTATGTAGCACCTTGGCACAAAGTGGGTATATAACTCGCCTGTGCTCGCCGCCGGATTGAGGGAGTCGTAGCGTGCTTCGAAGCTACCTCCCCGTACTCGTATTCGGCGGCCTCGGGATTCTGGTTGGGGGTCTGCTGGCGGCGGTCAACGGGCTCATCGGGCCGCGGAAGCCGAACAAGGCCAAGAGCGATCCGTACGAATGCGGCCTGCCCAGCGAGGTGACAAGAACCTTCCGGTTCGGGCTGAGCTTCTACATGATCGCGATGCTCTTCATCCTCTTCGACATCGAGGTCGTCTTCCTCTATCCGGTCGGCGTGATCGTGAAGCTGGCCCACTCGGTGTTCGTCCTGGTGGAGGTGATCGTCTTCGTCGTCCTGCTGCTCGTGGCATTGGTCTACGTGTGGCGGAAAGGGGCGCTCGATTGGAGGTGAAGCGCGAGAAGCTCCGCGCGCATGCTCCGCTGGAGGAGCCGCCCGCGCCCACCGACCTTCGAGTCCGCCAGCTCCGCGCCCGCGATCTCCTGCGCGGCGACCTCGAGGGCCCGGACCTCGAGCGGCACGTAGAAGAGTCCCTGCTGATGACGACGATGCACAAGGCCACGGGCTGGGGCCGCGCCAACTCGATCTTCCCCGCGACGTTCGGGCTGGCCTGCTGCGCGATCGAGATGATGTCGATCGTCGGCCCTCGCTACGACATCGCCCGGTTCGGCGCCGAGAACCTGCGCGCGTCGCCGCGGCAAGCGGACCTCCTGATCCTCTCGGGGAGGGTGGCCGTCAAGATGGCGCCCGTCGTCCGGCGCCTGTACGACCAGATGCTCGAGCCCAAGTGGGTCATCTCGATGGGAGCCTGCTCGTCGTCCGGCGGCATGTTCTCCAACTACGCGGTCGTTCAGGGCGCCGACAAGTTCATGCCGGTCGACGTCCACGTGCCCGGGTGCCCGCCCCGGCCCGAGGCGCTCATGTTCGGCATCAACAAGCTGCAGCGGATGATCCTGGGCCGCCCCGATCCGGGGTGGCGCCAGCGCTACAACGCATACGGGACCGAGGAGTGGGCCCGCGAGGCGACCGGAGACGCGACGAGGGAGGAGATCGAGGCCTACGCCGCGGCGCGCGAGCTGGCCGCGAATCATGAGGCGACCCGCTCTGTGGCCACTCGCGGGAGTCGGTCCTGATGCCCGACGCACCCGGGCTCGAGCTGATCGCGCAGGAGTTGAACGGGGCGGCCGAGGGATCGGTCCTCGGCACCTACCACGAGCACGGCCAGGGCTGCCTGATCGTCAACCCGGAGCGGATCCTGGACGTGCTCGGTTGGCTGCGCGACACGCCGGGCCAGGAGTACCGCTTTCTCTCCAGCCTCCACGGTGTCGACTACCTGCCCGCCGAGCCGCGCTTCGGGGTCGTGTACGAGCTGCTCAACATGCCGCGGGTCGAGCGCCTGCGGGTCCGGGCCGCCCTCGCGGACCCTGGTGGTGAGGAGCTGCCGGAGCTCGACAGCTGCGTGCCCCTCTTCGCCGGCGCCGAATTCCACGAGCGCGAGGTCTACGACTTCTTCGGGATCCTGTTCCGCGGCCATCCGGACATGCGCCGCATCCTGATGCCCGAGGAGTACGTGGGCTGGCCGCAGCGCCGGGACTTCCCGATCGGCGGCGAGCCCGTGATCTTCACCCGCAACGAGCCCGAGATGCCGAGGTGGTACGAGTGAACGCCGAGACGCACCAGTCCGCGCCGGCACACGGCGGCGACATCCTCGGTGAGACCGGCGAGGAGGTCATCGGCACCTCGCCCTTGGAGCGGACGGCCGCCGGCGACGTCCTCGAGCCCGAGCAGGAGCTCCTCACGATCAACATGGGCCCGCACCACCCGGCTACGCACGGGGTGCTGCGCCTGCTGGTGAGCCTCGAGGGCGAGGTCGTGCGCGACCTCAAGCCCATCGTCGGCTACGTCCACACCGGCATCGAGAAGAACTGCGAGGACAAGTCCTACTGGAAGGTGATCCCGTTCGTTGAGCGCATGGACTACCTCTCCTACTTCTTCAACATGGAGGCGTTCGTCGGCTGCGTCGAGCGGCTGCTGGAGCTGGAGATCCCGCCGCGCGCGAGCTACCTGCGGGTGCTCCACATGGAGCTCAACCGCATCCATTCCCACCTCGTGTGGCTGGGCACGTCGGCACTCGACCTGGGAGCGATGTCGATGTTCTTCTATTGCTTCCGCGACCGGGACCGCATCCTCGACCTGTTCGAGATGTCCACCGGCCAGCGGATGCACACGCGCTATTTCCAGGTCGGTGGGGTGTTCGAGGACATCCCGGTCGGCTTCGCCCGCAACGTGAAGGCGTTCTGCGCCGAGATGCCCACGCGCCTGGACCAGTACGAGGCGATCCTCAACCGCAACGAGATCTTCCTCGAGCGCACCAGGAATGTCGGCGTCGTGTCGCGCGAGCGGCTGCTCGACCTGGGCGTGACCGGCCCGCTGCTCCGGGCCGCAGGCGAGCCGTGGGACCTTCGCAAGGCGGCACCCACCCATTGCTACGGCGATTTCGACTTCAACATCCCGGTGGGAACGGTCGGCGACGGCTACGACCGGTACCGGGTGCGCGTCCAGGAGATGCGCGAGTCGGTGCGCATCATCGAACAGGCCATCGATGGCCTTCCCGAGGGGCCGTGGATCGCCGACGACCGGAAGATCGTCCTGCCGCCGCGGGACGAGCTCTCGACCTCCATGGAGGCGCTGATCCACCACTTCAAGCTCGTGACGGAGGGATTTCGGGTGCCTCCGGGCGAGGCGTACTACGCGGTCGAATCTCCGCGCGGCGAGCTCGGCTGCTTTGTCGTCGCGGACGGCTCGGCGAAGCCCGCGCGGGTCCACATCCGCGATCCCTCGTTCGTGAACCTCCAGTGCCTGCGCGACCAGTGTCTCGGCGGCTACATCGCCGATTTGATCCAGAACCTGGCGATGCTCGACCCGATTCTCGGGGGGATCGACAGATGAGGCGCTCGGTGACCCGAACGACAGCACCGAGGGGAGGCGCCTCGATGGCAACCGAGCCAGCGAGATGCGCGATTCCCCCCCGCCCCCTTGCCGACCCTGGACTTTGTTTCGCATACGGAAACAAAGTCCAGTCTCGACGCCGGCGCGCCTTCCTGGGTGCCGCCGTTGTTGGGGGAGTCACGCGATGAGCGACGGGTGGGTCCCCGAAATCAGGCCGACCGACGACATGTCGGCCGAGGAGCGGCAGCGGCTCGTTGCGTCGATGCGCCCCGAGGACGCCGAGCCCGTGCCGGAGCTCCACGAGGTCGAGGTGCCGCCGGAGCTGCAGGAGCGGATCGAGGCCGCGATGGCCAAGTACCCGGAGGTCCGCTCGGCCTCGCTGCCGGCACTGTGGGCGGTGCAGCGCCACTACGGGTGGTGCACGCCGGAGGGGATCCGCCAGGCGGCTGCCGTGATGGGCGTGACGCCGGGATATCTGGAGTCGGTCGCGACCTTCTACGACCTCTTCCGCACCAGCCCCGTGGGACGCCACCACGTGCTCGTGTGCCACAACCTCGCCTGCTGGCTCCGCGGTTCGGAGGACGTCCTCGACGCATTCTGTGAGGCCGCCGGCGTCGACGCCCACGAAGTCGACCACATCGGCGCCAGCTCCGCGGACGGCGAGGTCTACCTGAAGGGCTTCGAGTGCCTCGGCGGCTGCGACATCGCACCGATGGCGTCCATCGACGAGCGCTATTACGGGCCGCTCACTCCGGAGGACGCCCGGACGGCGGTCGACCAGCTGCGGGCCGGCGCCGACCCCATTCCCGACAAGGCGCTGTTCGGCCGGCAGACGGCGGGCGGCCCCGAGCCCGAGCCGGATCCCCGCGTGAAAATGGGCGAAACCAACCCGGTCGCCCCCGCATCCGACCAAGGTCGGATGACCGGTCGCCCTCCGGGCTCCCTGGAAGCGGAGGAGGCGACCGGTGGCTAGTCAGACGCGCATGCTCTTCCGCCACATCGACGAGCCCGGGCTCGCCTCGATCGAGACGTACCGGAGCCTCGGCGGATACCGGGCACTCGAGCGGGCGCTGAAGGAGATCGAGCCCGACGAGCTCCTGACCACGCTCGAGGACTCTGGCCTCCGCGGGCGCGGCGGCGCCGGGTTCTCGATGGGCAAGAAGGCGTCGTTCCTGCCGCGGGGCGAGATGGAGAAGTTCCTCTGCTGCAACGCGGACGAGTCGGAGCCGGGGGCGTTCAAGGACCGCGAGCTGATGTCGAAGAACCCGCACCAGCTGATCGAGGGGATCATCATCGCGGCCGCGGCGGCGGGGGCCGGCTCGGCGTTCATCTTCATCCGCGGCGAGTACGCGCAGACGGCCGACGTGCTCGAGCGCGCCGTCGAAGAGGCCTACCGGGCGGGCTATATCGGGGAGAACATCCTCGACAGCGGCCGTCGGGTGGAGCTCGTCGTCCACCGGGGCGCCGGCGCCTACATCTGCGGCGAGGAGACCGCGTTGCTCGACGCGCTCGAGGGCAAGCGCGGCAACCCGCGGCTCAAGCCGCCGTTCCCCGCGATCCAGGGCCTCTACGGCGGGCCGACGCTGATCAACAACGTGGAGACGCTGTCCAACGTCCCCCACATCGTCAAGAACGGCGCCGACTGGTTCAAGAGCTTCGGGACCGAGCAGTCCCCCGGGACCAAGGTCGTGTCCGTCTCGGGCCGCGTGCAGCGCCCCGGCAACTACGAGGTCGAGCTCGGCATGCCGTCGCGCGAGCTCATCTTCGGCCTCGCCGGCGGCCCGTTCGAGGGCCACGAGGTGAAGGCCTGGTTCCCGGGGGGCTCCTCCGCCCCGGTGCTGACCGCGAAGGAGCTCGATCTCCCCTACAGCTTCGAGGCGATGGCCGAGGCCGGCTCGATGCTCGGGTCTGGCTCGATCATTGTCGCCGACGACACCGTCTCGATCCCCCACCTGGCGCTGCGGACTGCGCGCTTCTACCACCACGAGTCCTGCGGCAAGTGCACACCGTGCCGCGAGGGCACCAACTGGACGGTGAAGATGCTCGAGCGGGTGATCTCCGGCGAGGCGACCCCGATGGACCTCGACGTGATCTCCTCGGTCCAGGACAACATCATCGGCCATTGCCTCTGCGTGCTCGGCGACTCGATGGCGATGCCTGTGGGGAGCATGGTCGCCAAGTTCCGCGACGAGTTCGAGGCCGCGATCGAGGCGGGCCGTGACGCGGCCCCGCGCCCGCTGGACGAGTCGCCGACCGACGTGAAGCCGGTGCCCTTGGAGGCGACCGCGTGAGCGGCGATCAGATCACGCTCGTCGTCGACGGCGTCGAGGTGCAGGCGACCGCCGGCGAGATGCTCGTCGACGCGGCCAAGCAGGGCGACGTTGAGATCCCGGTCTTCTGTTACGAGCCGAAGCTGGGCGAGCCGGTCGGCGCCTGCCGCATGTGCCTGGTGGAGATCGAGGGGATCCCGAAGCTTCAGACCGCGTGCTCGACGCCGGTGCGCGACGGCATGGTCGTCTACACGCAGACCGACCGTGTCAAGGAGGCGCAGAACGCGGTGGTGGAGTTCCTGCTCGTCAACCATCCCCTCGACTGCCCGGTCTGCGACAAGGGCGGCGAGTGCCCGTTGCAGGACATCTCGATGGGCTGGGGCCCCGGGAAGAGCCGCGTGATCGACGCCAAGCGGCACTTCCAGAAGCCGATCCCGCTCTCACCGCTGATCAAGATCGACCGCGAGCGCTGCATCCTCTGCTACCGCTGCGTCCGCTTCAGCCAGGAGGTCGCCGAGGACGAGCAGCTGCAGCTCCTGGAGCGCGGATCCTCGAGCTTCGTCGGCACCTTCGACGACCGCCCCTACATCGCCCCGTTCCACGGGAACATCATCGAGCTCTGCCCCGTGGGGGCCCTCACCTCCGACGCCTACCGCTTCCGCGCCCGGCCCTGGGACATCGAGGACGCCGGCACCGTCTGCACCCTCTGCCCGAGCCAGTGCAACATCAAGCTGACCGTCCGCGACGAGAAGATCCAGCGCGTCCTCGCCCGCGACAACTTCGAGGTCGACGACGGGTGGCTCTGCGACAAGGGCCGCTTCGGGTACCAGGCGATCGAGTCGGACGAGCGGATCACCGAGCCGATGGTCCGCCGCGGCGGGAACCTCGAGCCGGTGGGCTGGACCGAGGCGCTCGAGGGCGCGGCGGAGGGCCTGCGCCAGGCGGGCGAGCGGGCCGCCGCGATCGTCGGCGGGTCCTCGTCCAACGAGGAGGGCTACCTGACGCAGCGGATCATGCGCCGCGCCCTCGGCTCGCCGCACGTCACCTCGAGCCTCACCGAGGAGACCGACCGGGCCCTTCACGTCGAGCTCTCGCGGCCCGAACGCGGCGCCAGCGTCTCGGACCTCGACAGTGCCGAGTCGATCCTCGTCCTCGGGACCGACCCCCTTCATTCGATGCCGATCGTCGACCTCCGCATCCGGAAGGTCGTGCGCCGCAATGGCACCCGGCTGGCGATCGCCACCGACCGGCCCACCGCCCTCGACGGCGGCGCCGAGGAGACAGCTCGCTACGTGCCGGGCTCCGTCGCGGCCTTCACGGCCGCCCTGGCCGGCGAGGTCGGCGCCGACGGCTATGAGCGCGCCTCCGGCGACACCGGCGCCGACGCCGAGCGCGTCGCGGGCGTCCTGCGGCCCGGGTCGACGATCATCGTCTGGGCGGGAGAGCCGAACGGCGCGCTCGTCGACCTGGCCCGGGCGCTCGAGGCGAAAATGCTCGAGGTCCCCTCCGGCGCGAACACGCGCGGCCTCAGGGAGGTCGGGTGCGTGCCGGCGGCCGGCCCCGGCTTCTCGGAGACGGCCGAGGGCCTCAACGCCGCCGACACCTGCAACGCGCTGACCGAGGGCGGGCTCGACGCCGCGTTCCTGGTCAACGCCGACCCGGTTCGCGACGCGCCCGACGGCCCGGCGTGGAGCGAGGCGCTGACCAAGGCGGGCTTCGTGCTGGCGATCGCGATGTTCGAGGACGCCTCGACGAAGCACGCCGACGTCGTCCTCCCGGCCGAGTCCTACGCCGAAAAGGAGGGCACGGTCACCCACCCGGACGGCCGGCTCCAACGCGTCCGCCCCGGAGTCCCGAACCCTGGCCGCGCCCGTCCGACGTGGGAGGTGCTGGTGGAGCTCTCCGCCCTGCTCGGCGAGGAGACCGGCATCGACTCGGTCAAGGAGGCGCTGGAGGCGATCGCCTCGGAGGTCCCCTTCTACGGAGGGATCACCGAGGAGGAGATCGGCGGCCTGGGCGTCCGCTGGCAGGACCGCGACGCCGCCGGCGCGTTTCCCGGAGAGGCCTCGAGGGAGTCCGCGGGCGGCGGCTCGCCGGCCTCCCCCGCACCGGCCAACGGAGGGCTTCGCATCGGCGCGTACCGCGACCTGTGGGCCGCGGAGGTCACCGACCGCAGCCCTGCCCTTCGCTTTCTGGCACCGAAGCAGACGATCGAGCTCGCACCCCATGACGCCGAGCGCTTGGGCATCGGCGGCGGCGATGAGGTCGACGTCCGCTCCAACGGGACGAGCGTCCGGGCGCGGGTCGTGATCCGCGAGCGCGTGCGGCCCGGGTCGGGCTTCCTGATCGAGGGCCTCGGCGACCTGGCCGCCACCCTGGTCGGGGAGGACGTGGAGGTCTCACCCGCGGGAGACGACGAGTGATCCTCCCGATCGCCGACACAACCTTCGTCGAGGCGACCTGGATCCTGATCGTCAAATCGATCGTGATCTTCGCCGTCATCTTCGCGATCGTCCCGATGCTCACGGTGATGGAGCGAAAGCTCCTCGGCCGCTTTCAGGCGCGGTACGGGCCGAATCGGGTCGGTCCACTCGGTTTGCTGCAGCCGCTCGCCGACGCCGTGAAGCTGATCTCCAAGGAGCACTACCGCCCGCGGGCGGCGATCCCGCTCCTCTACTACATCGCCCCGTCGATCGTCGTCTTCACCGGAGTGGCGACGCTGGCGATCATCCCGTTCGGGAACGTCCAGGACGGCTTCGGCCTCTACGGGATCGACGTTCCCATCGGCATCCTCTACTTCTTCGCCTTCAGCTCGATCGCGTTCTACGGCCTGCTGCTCGGCGGCTGGGCCTCCGGCTCCAAGTACAGCTTCCTCGGGGCGATGCGCGCCGCCGCGCAGCTGATCTCCTACGAGGTCTCGATGGGGCTGGCGCTGCTCGGCGCGATCATGATGGCCGGGTCGCTCTCCCTCGTCTCGATCGTCGAGGCCCAGAACCAGGTCTGGTACATCCTCCCGCAGTTCATCGGCTTCCTGGTGTTCATGGTGGCGGGCTTCGCGGAGACCAACCGGGCGCCGTTCGACCTGCCCGAGGCGGATGCCGAGCTGGTCGCCGGCTACGGGACCGAGTACGGGGGGATGCGCTACGGCTCCTACGCCCTGGCGGAGTACATCGAGATGTTCGTGATCTCGGCGGTCGCGGTGACCTTCTTCCTCGGCGGCTGGCACGGCCCCGGGCCCGGCTGGCTCGACCCGATCTGGGTGATCGTGAAGATCTTCGTGTTCCTCTTCCTGTTCATGTGGGTGCGCGCCACCGTGCCCCGGGTCCGCTACGACCAGCTGATGTCGCTCGGCTGGAAGGTGCTGCTCCCGCTCGCGACCCTAAACGTCCTGGTCACCGCGATCCTGGTCACGGTCACATGAGCGAGAACGGCGCAGAGAAGCGCTTCCCCTATCTGCCCGACGAGAGCGTCGTGGCGGTCCAGCGGGGGCCCGAGCCCGGAGGCGTGGGCGGCGCCTACCGCGCCTTCGGCGAGACCCTCCGCGGCCTGAAGACCACTTTCGCCCGGATCATCGAGGGGCCGGTCACGATCCAGTACCCCGAGGAGAAGACGCCCGTCTACCCGCGGTTCCGCGGCCGCCACAAGCTCCACAAGTTCGAGGACACGGGCCTGGAGAAGTGCGTCGGATGCTCGCTCTGCGCCGCCGCCTGCCCGGCGGACTGCATCCGCGTCGTCGCCGCCGAGAACGACCCCGACGACCGCGTCTCCGCAGGCGAGCGCTACGCCGAGATCTACGAGATCAACCTGGCCCGCTGCATCTTCTGCGGCTACTGCGAGGTGGCCTGCCCGTTCGACGCGATCACGATGGGCCACGAGTACGAGCTGGCCGACTACAACCGCGAGGACCTCGTCTTCACCAAGGAGATGCTTCTGGCGGAGCCGGTCGAGCGCACGCCGTTGCGACGGGAGGGCGAGTGATCGGCATACTGCGGCCGGCATGGAGGGGTCGGACAGGGAGATCGTGCGCCAGGCGTTCGAGGCATTCAGCCGCGATGACATCGACGGTGTGCTGGAGCTCTGCGACCCCGACGTCGTCGTCCACGACCCCCAGCGCACAGGCACGACCTTCCGTGGGCCCGATGGGCTTCGGCAGTTCTTCGCGGAGTGGATGGAGAACTGGGCGGAGTACCGCTCCGAGCCGGTCGAGCTCACCGAGATCGAGGACGCGATCCTGGTGCGCGCCCATCAGACCGGCAAGGGAAAGCTCAGCGGCATCGAGATCAACCAGGACATCTTCGTCATCGTCCGCATCCGCGACGGGAAGTTCGTCGAGTACCGGATCTACACGAACCGGGAGGACGCGCTCGCGTCGCTGGGCGCCGCCGACTAGGGCGGTCGCCCGGTGATCTACGTCGCGTTCTTCGCCGGCGCCATCGGCGCGGTCGGCGGCGCCATCGCGGTCATCGCGATGCGCAACCCCTTCTACAGCGTGCTCGCGCTGGTCATACACCTCGTCGCACTGGCGGGGTTGTTTCTGCTGCTCTACGCCCAGTTCATCGCCGCGGCGCAGATCGTCGTCTACGCCGGCGCGGTGATGGTGCTCTACGTATTCGTTGCCGCGTACGTCGGCGCGGTCGAGGAGCCGCTCTGGGAGCCGATCCCCGGGCAGCGGTTCCTGGCCCCGATGCTCGCGGCCGCCCTGCTCGTGGAGCTGGCGATCGCGATCCTCGGCACCGGGCTCTCGGCGATCGACAGCGGCGGGCCGACGCTGCCCGGCGGATTCGGCACGCCGAACCAGATCGGGCACCTGCTGCTCGAGCAGTTCCTGGTGGTCTTCGAGGCGGCGTCCATGCTGCTCCTCGTCGCCGCCGTGGGCGCGGTCACGCTCGCCGCCCGCTCGCGAAAGCGCGACGAGCCCGACCGGGCGAGGGAGACGCCGGCGTGACCGTCACCTGGTACGTGGTGCTCTCGGCGGTGCTCTTCGCCATCGGCGCCGGTGGCGTCCTGATCCGGCGCAGCCCGCTCGTGATCCTGCTCTGCCTGGAGCTGATGCTGAACGCGGGCAACCTCGCGCTCGTCGCCTTCTCCCGCGCGCACGGCAACGCGGAGGGCCAGGTGTTCGCGCTGATCGTGATGGTCGTCGCGGCCTGCGAGGTGGTCGTCGGCCTCGGCCTGATCGTGGCGATGTACCGCCGCCGCCTGACGCTGAACGTCGACGACATGCGGAGCCTCAAGGGATGAGCCCCACCGCGTGGGGCTGGCTCGTCCTCGCGTTCCCGCTGGCGGGCTTCCTCGTCAACGCTTTCGGCTGGCGGGTGATGCGGGGGCGCACCGCCGGCTGGATCGCGACGATCGCGATCGGGCTCGCGTTCGTCTGCGCGATCGGGGCGACCGTCTCCCTGCTCGGCCACAGCGAGAGCGACCGCGAGGTCACATCCTCGCTCTACACCTACGCGTCCGCGGCCGGGCTCGACATCAAGCTCGGCATCCTCGTCGACCCGCTGTCGGTGTTCATGATCTTGGTCGTCAGCGGTGTCTCGACGCTGATCCACCTGTATTCGGTTGCCTACCTCGACTCCGACCGGGGCTACTCGCGCTACTTCGCGTACCTCAACTTCTTCGTTTTCTCGATGCTGCTGCTGGTCCTCGCGGGCAACTTCGTTTTGCTGATCGTCGGCTGGGCGTTCGTCGGGTTCGCGTCCTACGCGCTGATCAGCTTCTGGTACCGGCGCAACACCGCGACCAAGGCCGGCATGAAGGCGTTCGTCATCAACGTGATCGGCGACGTCGGCCTGGTCCTGGCGACCTTCTTCATCTTCCGCGAGCTGGGGACCTTCGACTACCTGGCCGTCTTCTCCAACGCGCAGCAGCAGTTCCACACGAACCAGGGCGTCGTGATCGCGATCTGCCTGCTCCTCCTGGTCGGGGCGTTCGCGAAGTCCGCCCAGCTACCGCTCCACACCTGGCTCCCCGACGCGATGGAGGGCCCCACCCCGGTCTCGGCCCTGATCCACGCAGCGACCATGGTCACCGCCGGCGTCTACCTGATCGCACGTACGCACGTACTGTTCGAGATCGCCCCGACCGCCGCCGACATCTCGGCATTCATCGGCCTCGCCACGCTCATCTTCGCCGCGACCTGCGCGCTGGCGGTCACCGACCTCAAGCGGATCATCGCCTACTCGACGATCAGCCAGATCGGATACATGATCGTCGGGGTCTCCATCGGCGCCTACGCCGCCGGGATGTTCCAGCTGATGACCCACGCCTTCTTCAAGGCGCTCCTCTTCATGGCGGCCGGCTCGGTGATCTCGGCGATGGCCGGGACCCAGGACATCAACCGGATGGGCGGCCTGCGAAAGGCGATGCCGATCACGTCGAAGCTGATGGTCATCGGCGCGCTGGCGCTCGCCGCGTTCCCGTTCATGTCGGGCTTCTTCTCGAAGGACGAGATCCTCGGATACGCCATCCACCGCGGGGGCTTCTACGTGATCTTTGCGATCGGTGGCTACTTCGCGGCCCTGCTCACGGCCTTCTACGCCTTCCGGATCATCTTCCGGGTCTTCTGGGGCGAGCCCGTGCCCGAGGCGCGCGAGCTCGAGCAGGGGCACTTGGCTCACGCCCCGCCCGAGAACCCGCTCAGCGGGGAGGAGGAGGACACCGACGTCGGCTTCCCGGGGGAAGACCACCACATCGCCGAGCGCGAGTGGCCGATGTGGCTGGCCATGTCGGTGCTCGGGTTCCTGTCGATCTTCGGCGGAGTGGTCGAGATCCCCGGCCTCGACAACGTGGTCGAGAACTTCCTGGCGGGCTCGTTCCTGGACTCCAAGCTCTACGAGGACCTGCCGACGGTGGCCGCCGACTGGAGTGGGCTCGCCCTCGGCGGGCTGATCTCGATCGTCGGGATCTCCCTCGCCTACCTGTTCTACGTGCGCCGCCCAGGCACCACCGCAGCATTGATCAGACGGTTCCGCCCGGTCTACACGCTCTTCGTCAACAAGTGGTACTTCGACGAGCTCTACGACGCCGTCATCTACCGCCCCCTGCTGGCCGTCGGCCGCTTCTGCAACGAAGTCGTCGAGCGGTTCGTCGTGCAGGGAATCGTGGCGGCGGCCGTCGACCTGGTCCGCGGGGTGGGCGTGGTGGTGCGCGGAGCCCAGTCCGGGTTCGTGCGCGCCTACGCGCTGCTGCTGATCGGGGGCTTCGCGGCCCTGGGCCTCTACTTCCTGATCGCGGCGCATTGAGGAGCGCCGAGCGATGATCCAGATCCTCCTCTGGCTCCCCCTCGCCGCCGGCCTTGTGTGCTTCGCCGTGCCCCGTCGAGCGGTGCCGGCGGTGGCGCTCCTTGGGACCCTCGGCACGCTCGCGCTCTCGATCGCCGTCGTCGTCGGCTTCAACAGCGACACCGTCGGGCTCCAGCACACCGTCAACGAGTCCTGGATCCCCGCCCTCGGCGTGCGCTACCAGCTCGGCGTCGACGGGATCAGCCTGTTCCTCATCCTGCTCACCGCGGTGATGTGGGCCGGCGCCACAGCCTTCTCCATCTTCCGGATGCCCGAGCAGCGGCGGAACTACTTCTTCATGCTCGGCCTCGCGGAGACCGCGGCGCTCGGGGCATTCCTCGCGCAGGACCTGCTGCTGTTCGTCCTCTTCTTCGACCTGATGCTGGTGCCGTTCTGGTTCCTGATCGGCGCGTTCGGCGGCGAGAACCGGATCGCGGCGACGACGAAGATGATCGTCTACACGCTCGTCGGCTCGCTGCTGATGCTGGTGGCGGCGATCGCCACCGCGGTGCTGGCGTCGGGCGACATCGGCCATATCAGCTTCTCGCTCGCCGACCTGCAGGCCAACACGCTCTCGACCGGCAGCCAGTACTGGATCTTCTGCTTCTTCGCGCTCGCATTCCTGATCAAGATGCCGGCCATCCTCGTGCACGGCTGGATGCCGGATGCGTACCGGGCCGCGCCGCTGCCCGTGCTCGCGCTGCTCTCCGGGGTGCTCTCGAAGGTCGGCGCATACGGCTTCCTGCGTGTCGTGCTGCCGCTCTACCCGAACGCCACGATCCACTTCCAGGAGGTCATCCTGGTGATCGGGGTCGCCGGGATCATCTACGGCTCGATCATGGCGTTCACGGTGACGAACGTACGCCTGATCGCGGGCTATTCCTCGCTCGCGCAGCTCGGCTTCATCACCATCGGGATCTTCTCCCTGCGCCCCGACGGCGCGGAAGGGTCGGTCCTCCAGATGGTCAACCACGGCCTCGTCGTCGGTGCGATCTTCCTCATCGTCGCCCTGCTGTGGGAGCGATCCGGGAGCGAGGACCTGACGCGGCTCGGAGGGCTCGCGATGCGCGCCCCGGTGCTCGCGGCGCTGTTCCTGATCATCACCCTCGCCAACCTGGCGATGCCCGGCACCGCCAACTTCATGGGCGAGTTCTACATCCTGATCGGCGTCTTCCAGTCGAAGATCGTGTTCGCGTTCGTGGCCTCGATCGGCGTCGTGCTGGCGGCCTATTACGCGATCCGCCTGTTCCAGCGGACGATGCACAACCGGCGGACCGAGAACGCCGACTCGCGTGAGATCGGCCTCCGGGATGCCCTGGTGCTCGCGCCGCTAACGGCCTGCATCGTCGCGCTCGCTCTCTATCCGGGCCTGATCCTGGGGCGAAGCGACACGTCGGTGAAGGCGACGATCGCCTCGACCTGCGCTGTGGGGCCCACGTCAATCCACACCAGCACTGGATCCGACTCGTTCGATGTCGTCAGCCGGTGCCCGGGCAACCCGTTCGACAAGAGCGGGCCCCCGCCGGCCCCGACCGCCGCCACCGGCCAGCCTGAGCTCAACGTGATCAAGTGACCTTCACCGCCCCCCAAATCGACTACGCCGGGCTCTCGCCCGTCATCGCGCTGAGCGCCGGGATCGTGGTGGTGCTGATGGCCGGCGTCCTGAGCGGCCGCCACCAGAAGCTCGTTGTATCGGCGCTGTCCCTGACCACCCTCGCCACCGCCGCCGGCCTCGCGATCTGGCAGTGGGGGACCCGCGAGGACCTGGTGTCCGGCGCGCTTCGCCTCGACGAGCTGGGCCTCGCCGCGGCGCTGATCGCGATGTTCGCGGCCGCGGTCTGCATCCCGATGTCGTGGCGCGACCCGGCCGCCGCCCCGCCGGACGTCGATCCTCGGCACGGCGACTTCCAGGCGCTGCTCCTGGCGTCAGTGCTCGGCATGACGCTGCTCGCGCAGGCGCAGAACCTGATCGCGTTCTTCGTCGCGCTCGAGCTGCTCTCGGTGCCGCTCTACGTGCTGTGCGGGTCGGCGATCCACCGCGCGACCTCGCTCGAGTCGGGCCTCAAGTACCTGATCGTCGGCTCGCTCGGGTCGGCGACGCTGCTGTACGGGCTGTCGTTCATCTACGGCGCGGCGGGATCGACCGACTTCAACCAGATCGACCAGGTGATCTCCAACGGCAACGCGAGCGACTCCCTCGTCCTCATGGGGGTGGCGCTGATCGGGACCGGGCTCGCGTTCAAGATCTCGATCGCGCCCTTCCACCAGTGGACGCCCGACGTGTACCAGGGCGCCCCCACGCCGATCACGGCGTTCATGGCGGTGGCGACGAAGGCGGCGGCGTTCGTCGCCCTGGTCCGCATGTTCGACGTCCCGCTCGGCTCGATCGTCGACGATTGGCAGCCGGCCCTCTCCGTCCTCGCGATCATCTCGATCGCGGTCGGGAACATCGGCGCGATCGGCCAGAACTCGCTGAAGCGGCTGATGGGCTGGTCCGGCGTGGCGCAGGCCGGCTACATGCTGGTGGGCGTGGCCGCCGCCTCGGAGCTCGGCATCAACGCCCTGGTCTTCTATCTCGCCGCCTACACACTGATGAACCTGGCCGTGTTCGCCGTCATCGTGATCCGCGAGCGCGAGACGCCCTGGGGAGACGACATCAAGTCGGTCGAGGGACTCGGCCGCGACCGGCCCGAGCTCGCGTGGCCCATGACGATCTCCATGCTCGCGCTCGCCGGGCTCCCCCTGACCTCCGGCTTCATGGGCAAGCTCTACCTGATCGAAGCGGCGGTGGACGCCTCCCACACCTACCTCGGTGTCGCGATCGTGATCGGGGCGATGATCTCGCTCGTCTACTACCTGCGCGTCATCGCGGCGATGTGGATGCGCCCGGCGGCTGAGCCGGCGCCCGCGATGGCGGGCGGCTCCCCCGAGGCGGATGACGAAGCCGAGGGCGCCGCGGCGCCGCCCAAGGGCACCCGCTGCCTGGCGATCATCGTGCCCGCCATCCTGTGCGCCGCGGCGACGATCTTCTTCGGCGTGATCCCGACCCCGCTCGTCAACTGGGCGAGCCACGCCGGCGCCTCCATCGCGCCGTTCCTCTGAGGGTCCACGCGCCCGGGTGAGGACGAACAGTCGAATGCTGCGCCTCGTCACGATCCCGATCAGCCACTACTGCGAGAAGGCGCGATGGGCGCTTGACCGCGCCGGGATGCCGTACCGAGAGGTGCCGCACGTCCAGGGCATTCACAACATCGCCAGCCGGCTCGCGGGCGGCAAGGGGACGGTCCCGGTGCTGGTCACGCCGGACGGCGCGATCGGGGAGTCAGAGGAGATCGTGAGCTGGGTGGACGCAGGGCTCTCCGCGGAGCAGCGGCTGTTTCCCCCGGAGGGCGAGGCCCGGCGCGAGGTCGAGGTGGTGTGCCGGCGCCTCGACGAGGAGCTCGGCCCAAGGGGACGCCGGCTGATGTACGTCCACATGCTCGCCCGGCCCGAATTCGCGCTCCGGTTCAACAACGTCGGCGTGCCCCGCTGGGAGGATCGCGCGGTCCGCTGGGGCTTTCCGCTGTTCCGCAGGCTCATCAACCGCGTCCTGGACATCCGCCCGGGCATTGAGCGCGAGGACGAGGCCGCCGTCTGGCGCGAGCTCGACTTCGTCGCGGATCTGCTCTCCGACGGCCGTCCCCACCTCTGCGGCGAACGGTTCGGCGCCGCCGACATGACCTTCGCCGCCATGTCGGCGCCTGTTGTCGTCCCGCCCATCTACGGCGTTCCACTTCCTCAGCCGGACATCCTGCCCCCAGACACCGCGGCTCTCGTCGAGCGGGGGCGGGAGCACCCGGCTGGGCGGTACGCCCTCCGCCTGTACGCCGACTACCGGCGGGTGCGCGTCGTCTGACCTACCTCGCCTCGCGCCAGCCGCCCGACTCGTAGTCCTCCAGCCCGCCGAACAGCTCACCGGTCTCGAGCGTCGCCATGCCGTGCCGGTACTCGTTCGCGAGCGCCTCGTCCAGTGTCATCGACCATTGCTCGTACGAGGAGCGCCGGTCGCTGCGTAGCGCGGCCTGCGGCTTCCCCGCGATCTCGTGCGCCAGGGCGATGGCCTCCTCCAGCGCTTTGCCGCTCGGCACGACGCGATTCGCCAAGCCCATCTCGAACGCCTCCCGGCCGCTGACGCCGCGCCCGGTGAGGATCATGTCGAGCGCCCGGCTGTGCCCGATCAGCCGCGCGAGCCGGATCGTGCCGCCGTCCATCAGCGGAATGCCCCAGCGGCGACAGAAGACGCCGAACACAGCGTCCTCGGCCGCTACCCGCAGATCGCACCAGACTGCGATCTCCAGCCCGCCCGCCGCCGCGTGCCCCTCGACCGCGGCGATCACCGGCTTCGTCAGGAGCATCCGCGTCGGGCCCACCGGCCCATCGCCGTCCGGCTCCACCCGGCTCGCGCGAGGCGCGCCGGGCTCGCGCATCGCCTTCAGGTCCGCTCCGGCGCAGAACTTGTCCCCTGCCCCGGCGAGCACGGCGACGGCCAGTGAGTCGTCGGCGTCGAACCTCCGGAACGCATCCGCCAGCTCCTCCGCGGTCGGCCGGTCGACGGCGTTGGCGACCTCGGGACGATCGATCGTCACCACCACGACCGGCGGATCGGGCTCGAAGCGAACGCTCATCTGGGACCTCCTGGTCGGTTGCCCACGAACTCATACCGGCTCGGTGATCGGCCGGGCGGCGCGAGTGCCACAATCGGGCCGTGGCCGATCACTTCCAGCGCCCCGGGTGGTTCACCCAGCACGTTTTCAACCCGATGGTCGCGATGCTCACCCGCCTCGGGCTGCCGCTCGCCGGCTCCCGGGTTCTCGAGGTACGGGGGCGGAAGACCGGCGAGCCCCACCACACGCCGGTCAACCCGCTGTCGCTGGACGGCGCCCGCTACCTGGTCGCTCCCCGGGGGCACACGAACTGGGTGCGCAACCTCCGCGCACGGGGCGAGGGGCGCCTGCTCCAGGGCCGGCGCGCCGAGGACTTCACGGCGGTCGAGGTCGGCGACGACGAGAAGCCGCCGATCCTGCGCGAGTACCTGAGGCGCTGGAAGTGGGAGGTCGGCCAGTTCTTCGGGGGCGTCGGGCCGGACTCATCAGACGAGGAGCTCCGCCGCATCGCGCCGGACCACCCGATCTTCCGCATCAGCGCACGGGCGGGCTGAGGGGCAGCAGGTGGCCGATCTGGGCGATGTCAGGGAGGATGTCGTCGCCGCTCCGCTCGCGGGCAGCGAGCTCGGCGGTCCGAGCGACGACTTCGTGATCGTCGAGTGGTCCGATTCGGGGCGCGGGGAGTGGGAATGGATCGCCCCGCTCCACGTCCACCACGCCGACGACGAGGCCTGGTACGTGCTGGACGGAACGCTGCGGTTCCGGCTGGGCGACGACGAGGTCGAGGCCGGCCCGGGCGCGGCCGTGCTCGTCCCGCGCGGGATGCCGCACGCATACGGCAACGCCCGCACCGAGCCTGCTCGCTACCTCCTCGTCATGACGCCAAAGATCCGCGCGCTGGTCGACGAGCTGCACGCCCCCAGGGACGGTGACGAGCCGATGGACTACGCGGCGATCTTCCGCAAGTACGACTCCGAGCTGCTCATAGCGGGGCTCACGCGCGCGCGTGAATGCTCGGCCGTGCTCCACCACGTCTCGCTGGAGGTCGCCCCGGACGACGTCGATCGCACCATCGAGTTCTTCGAAGTGCTCGGATTTCAGCGGATCCCCGCGCCGGATTCGATCGCCCCGTTCGTCACCTGGCTCGAGTCCGGGACGACGCAGGTCCATTTCATCCACACCCCCGAGCCGACGACGCCGATGCTCGGGCACCCTGCCGTAATAGCGAGCGACTTCGACGGCGCCGTCGGAGGCCTACGCGAGGCCGGCTTCACGGTCGAGGAGGCCGACGAGCTGTGGGGCGAGCGCCGCAGCTTCGCGGTCATGCCCGGCGGCGGGCGGGTCGAAGTGATGGCCGCGCCTCCCGCACCCAGCACCTAGGCGCTTCAGCCCAGCGAGATCACCGGCAGCCCGGAGTCAGGGTCCTCGACCCGGGCCAGGTTCTCGGCCGACTCGGTCACGAAGACCTCGCATGTCGGTCGGATGACGAGCTCGAACACGTGGCCGGCGATTGTCGAGCCGTCCTCGCGCGACAGCACGCAGTGGACGTGGAGCTGGCGATCCTTCCGGCGGCGCGCCGGGGTCTGCGTCCTTCGGCAGCGTTATCCGCCCGTTCAGCGACGCGAGCTCCGTCTGGCCTGGATCGGGGATGTCCACGTATTCGCGATTGTCCGGGTCGAATGCCGCCAGCTTGGCCGAGGAGACCGCTCCGATCCCGGTGAACTCGGCGGCCCGGAGACGCTCACGCTCCGCGAATGCCTTGACCTCCGCCATCAGCTCGTCGCCACGCTCGAGCACCAAGACGTAGCGGCGTCCCAGCTCGGACTCGGCGATCAGCCTTGATCTCACGAGAGATCCGGGCTCCTGAGGGTCGTGTGGACGTCGTAGAAGCTGATCTCGGGCTGCGGGATACCCAGTTCGTCGGCCTGACGAGCGAACTCCCCCGTGAGCGTTTGGTCGAACGCCTCACGCGAGCTCCACACGTCCACGACTCGGATGCCGTCGTCTGTCTTCGCGACCCAGTGAAACAGGCAGTCGCGCTGGCCCTCTCCACCGGGGGTGTATCCCATCCCGGAGATGGCGGCGTCGTGCTGTTCCAGCGTTGTCCCGGGGAAGTCCAATATGACCCCGATCATGCCTCTCCTTTCGTCGAGAGATTGAGGCGCGAGCTTATATCTGCGATGTGCGGCTGGTCAGTGAGGAGGAGCCCGCGACAGGGCAACTCGCCCGAGGACACAAGGCGGGGCCTCATGCCCGAATGATCGGGCTCCCCACTTCTGCTTTTCGCGCACAGCAGAAGGGTCGCCTACTACCGCAGCCCAGCGGCTTCGAGGGCCGGTCCACAACTCTTCGAGGGCTACTTCACCGAAAAAGTGCCACCGAAGATGCACTCGCCGGGTTGATTGCGGTCGTTCATCCCTTCGTACACGTCGAACAGGACTTGCTGGCCATCGGGGGCCACCGCGCTTCCCGAAGCAGGGTGGAAGACCTGGTTACCGGTGGGCGTCCCCGTGTCGAAGAAGACGTCATAGGAGCCGAAGGTAGGACCGCCGGAAACCAACATATCTCCTACCCCTTGCGGCCCGGATGGGGCTTGACTCATCGAGCCGAAAGTCGAGTGGTCAACGTCGGTGCCTATAAGCATGTCGACCGAGTCAAGCCCACCGTCACTGAGGTTCCTGGCACACAAGCCGGTGAAGGTGAAGTGGCCGACGGTAGCAATCGTCACTTGTTGCAAGTCATTGTTGGGCAGCGTCATTGTGACCGGGCCGACTCGGCGCAGGTCCGAGTTGGAGACGAGTGCGGTCGAGTTGAGCCCATCGAGCTTGTCGGCATTGGGAACCAGTCCCAGGCTCGCCTCGTTGACATCGGCGCCCGTCAGCGAGTTGTCGCCCACGTCGGCGCCGCTGAGGGGCGCGACGTCCGCTCCGGTGAGGCTGTTGTCCGTGACCTTGGGACCGGTGACCGCGTTGGCGGCGATCTTGGGTGCCGTCACCGCCAAGGCCGCGAGGTCCTTGTCATTGATCGTGCCCGGGATGATGTTCGCGTGCTGGCCCGGCAAGGGCTTGTGCCCCGAGACGGTGTTGGGGCCGATCTGGCTGTTGTTGGAGACGACGAAGGCCCCTAACGCCGTGCCACCGCCGAGGACGAGGAAGACGGCGAGCGTCGCCATCACGTTGGCGTAGGTCAGGTGGGAACGAAGCCGACGCATTGGACCCTCCTTGGTGGACGAGAGGCGCGGAGGCCAAACGCGTCGGCGAGTCAGTTACGGCTTGTCGGCGTGTCCGGCTGCCGCCGGAAGGGCCAGCCTCTCACTGCGAGTGGGGCGAGTCAAGACCCCCCAAACGGCCACCGTCGCCGCACCTACATCGCTACGACGCCTCAACGTTCCCCCGGTTGTACGCGTCAACGCGGCGACGCACCATTTCAACGGCGCTTCTGCTTTCACGCGAAAGCAGAAGTGGGCGAGCGCCAGCTTTAGGACCGCTACTGCCCGCCCATGTCCTCCGCGGGGGCCGCTGGCTACGGCGGCCCGGACCTGCCGCCCCAGTCTTCGGGAGCCACGTCACGCAGCGTCTGCGTGAGCGTCCAGCGGTGGTCCCAGGGGTCAACCTCGCCGTCAGTGGGAAGGACGCGCTCGCGCGTCGCGTCGGCGACGATCAGCGATCCATCGCCGAAGCTGAGCTGCGCTCGATGGTTCGGACCGATCCAGACCTGCTCGACGAATCCAAGTACCTCGACCATCCAGTCCACCGCCGCGCGCACGTCCGGATAGGTCAGGACGGGGATCACGGGGCCGCGAGGAGCGGAGCGATTGGTCGGCACCGGGCCGACGATACCGTGAGAGCACGCCTTGGGAACCACGGTCATGGTCGTCGGGAAACGCGAATGCGGCGCAGCGTCCAGCGCCCCGTAAGGGGCCTCCGGGCGGCCAGCAGATCCTGGCGGACGGCCAGGCCTGCTCTAGAGTCCTGCCGACCCACGGCTCGACGACTGCCATGGAAGCATTCCGCGAGGTGGGACGGCCGGCACGGTGCTCCGAAGATGGATCGACAGAACGCCTCGACCCCGGCTCTGGCTGGTCGCTGGGCTCCTGGTTGCGGCCGCCGCCGTCATCGCCGGTGGCTACCTGCTCGGCGCCTCGAGGGCGCCCGATGAGCACGACGCCCATGCCGAGCGCGTCGCCGCCCAGAAAGCCGCGTTCAAACGGGCGTATGCGACGGGGTACGACCGGGGCCTGAGCCGCGGTCGGGCGGCGGGAGCTGCCGCCGGTCGCAATGCCGGGGCGACGAAGGGGGAGCGAGAGGGCCGCGCGGCGGCGAATTCGACGATTCACCGTGCCCTCGTGGTCGCGAAGACGCAGGCGTCGGCCGGCAGATCCAGGCCCCAACACTCCTCCCGCCGCCCGCTCCCGGGGTCCGGAGGCGTGCTCGTGGTCGGTGACAGCCTCGAGGTGCTCACCTCTCCCTACCTGCAGCAGTACCTGCCCTCAGCGTCGCTGACGATCAACGCCGAGGGTGGCTACAACAGCATGCAGATCTACAAGCTGTTCCAAGAGAGCTACGACCCGTCGCAATCGGTGATCGTGTTCGACGCGGGCACGAACGACAACCCCGCATACCCCCAGATCCTGGCCGGGCGGCTGCAGGCCGTGGCCCAGCAGATCGGCGGCCGCTGCATGGTGGTGCCGACGATCCACGGACTGACGGTCAACGGCGTCAACTCGGCCGGCAAGAACAGTGTGGTCAGAGACTTCGCCTCCTCGCGGCCGGGGACACAGACCCCGGACTGGGCCCGAGTGGTGGCGACCCACCCGGAGTTGATGCAGTCCGACAACCTGCACCCGGTTCCAGCGGGAGCCGACTACCGCGCGCGCCTGATCGCGCGAGGGGTGAAGGACTGTCTGGCGCAGGGATCGTCGTCGGGATCGGGGTTCGGCCAGTGAGCATTTCCAGGGTTCGAGTGCGGCAGGTGATCACGGTGCTCGCGGTCGCCGTAGTACTCGCCGGCCTCGGCGCCGGCGCCTACTTCTTCGGTCATTCCAGAGGCGAGGACCTGGCGGCGGCACGCGCCGCCGGGGCCAGCGCCGGCTCGAAGAGCGGCGAACACCGTGGTGAACACCGGGGCTATGCGAGGGGCTTCAAGCGGGCGCGCTCACAAAACTTTCAGCGCACCTATGACGCTGCGTTCCGCGGCGCGTACGCGGGCGCCTTCCGAAAGATTGGCGTTCCGCCCCCACGTAACGTCAACGTCCCCGACCCCGGCAGCACAAAGCCGCAAGCGCCGCCGGGCGACTGAGCAACGAGCACGGCCATACGCGGCGTATGCTCGCCATGTGAGCTTCCCCACCGTGCGCGTCGCCGCAATCCAGGCCACCCCGGTGATCCTGGACGCCGAGGCGAGCGTCGACAAGGCGCTGGGCCTCTTGGAGCAGGCCTCGAAGGACGGCGTGCAGCTCGCGGTCTTCCCGGAGGTGTTCATCCCGCTCTATGAATCGGGCGCCTGGGCCCACGACGCGGCCTCTTTCAAGGGCTGGGACGAGCTCTGGGAGCGCCTCTGGGACAACTCGGTCGACGTCCCCGGCCCACTCACCGACCGCATCGCCGAGGCGTGCGCGGAGCTCGACATCCACTGCGCCATCGGCGTCAACGAGCGGGAGTCCGACCGGCCGGGCTCGCTGTATAACGCTCTTCTTCTGTTCGGCCCGCAGGGCCTCCTCTCGAAGCACCGCAAGCTGATGCCGACGATGCACGAGCGCCTGTTCCACGGCGTGGGCGCCGGCGACGACCTGAGGGTCACCGACACCCCGGCCGGCCGGATCGGCGGCCTCATCTGCTGGGAGAACATGATGCCCCTCGCGCGCTACGCGGTCTACCGGGGCGGCCCGCAGATCTGGCTCGCCCCCACGGCGGACGACACGGACGGATGGATCGCGAGCATGCGCCACATCGCCCTGGAGTCGGGAGCCTTCGTGGTCTCGGCGCCGCAGTTCATCCCGGCCGACGCGTTTCCCGACGACTTCCCGGTCCCGCTCCCCGAGGGCAAGGACGTCTTCGGTCGGGGCGGCGCGGCGATCATCGAGCCGAGCGACGGCGAGGTGATCGCGGGGCCGCTATACGGCGAGGAGGGCGTGGTCGTGGCCGACTGTGACCTCCGCGTCGGCCTCCACGCGAAGCGCTGGTTCGACGTCGTCGGTCACTACGGCCGCGAGGACGTCCTCCCGGACCTGGTCTCGGGACCCCCCCACGACGGCGCTCCGCCGATCGCCCGCCCCGCGCCCCCGGACGGCGCCGCCGGCGAGCGCGCGGCCTCCTAGGCGGGCCTGCGCAACCGCCGCGCGCGCAATTACGATCAGGCGACCTTGCGCTACCCGGTCGAGAATTTCACTCCCGAGGAGGAGGCCGTCCTCCGCCCCCACTTCACCAACCTCGACCGCCCCGTGTTCTGCCTCGTCAACCTGCCGGAGACGGTCAAGGGGGCGCTTTTCGCCCGCTATTCGCGCTATCCGGGGACATTGCGGCGCCTGTTCCTCGAGGAGTTCGCGGGCGATGTGCCCGCCGGGGACCGGCCGTTCGACGGCGTCGAGGGCGAGCGGGCCGCCGGCCTGTATGAGCGGGTCTTCATGGGCTACGGCGATGACTCGATCGCCCAGGTGGGGGGCGCGCACCTCGCGTGCGAGTGGGTTTCGAACGTCCTCACCAAGGTGCTCCAGCGCGGGCGCCTGGCGGCGTACCTCGAGCAGTCCACCCGCTACATCCCGTACGACCAGCCGATGCCGGAGGAGGCGGGCGGCGGCTACCGGTACTACCGCGACGAGGAGCTGGGCGAGCCCTATCGCATAGCGATGGACGACCTGTTCGGCATCTACTCGCGAAGCCTCGAGGCGGTCGGAGCCTGGGCCGAGGAGCGGTGGCCTTGCGGCGACGAGCCCGAGGCCGCCTGGCGGCGCTCGATCCGCGCCAAGGCCCTCGACCTCCTGCGCGGCCTGCTCCCCGCGTCAACGCTGAGCCACGTCGGCATCTTCGCCTCCGGCCAGGCCTACGAGCAGCTCCTGCTCCGCCTCATGGCATCGCCGCTGCCCGAGGCCCGCGCCTACGGCGAGATGATCCTGTCCGAGCTCGACCAGGTCATCCCGAGCTTCGTCGCGCGGGTCAAGCGGCCCGATCGCGGTGGCGAGTGGATCGAGTACCTGAGCGCCCGGCGCGAGGCGGCCGAGACGGCGGTCGCCCGCCTGGGGCTCGACCGCCCGGCGGTGAGCGATGCGCCGGCCGTCGACCTGATCGCGGTCGAGGGCGGCGAGGACGACCTGCTCGCCGCGTCGCTGTATGAGTCGGCCGCGGCCGGCGAGGGCGACATCCGGCGCCGCGTCGAGACCCTCGACCCCCTCGAGCGCGCCGAGCTGATCGGCGAGCTCGCGGGGAAGCGCGCCAACCGCCGCCACCGGCCCGGCCGCGGGTGGGAGGCGGTCCGCTACCGCTTCGAGATCGTCTCCGACTACGGCGGCTTCCGCGATCTGCAGCGCCACCGGATGCTCACCTGCCAGTGGCAGCGGCTCGGCCCGCATCTCGGTGCCGGTGTCCCGGAGGAGGTCCGCGAGGCGGGGGTCGGCGACGAGTACGAGCGGGCGCTCGAGCTGTCTCACCGCGAGTTCGACCGTCTGGCCGAGGCCGGGCTCCACGACGCTGCGCCCTACGCGCTGTGCCTCGGCTACCGCATCAGATACGTGCTGGACCTGAACGCGCGCGAGGCCATGCACTTGATCGAGCTCCGATCGGGCCGCGAGGGCCACCCGACCTACCGCGCGGTCGCGCAGGCCATGTACGAGCGGATCGCGGCGGTTCACCCGGCGATCGCCGCCGCCATGACTCACGTGGACTCCTCCCGAGAGCCCCGCCTGGAGCGCATCCTCAGCGAGATCCGCACCCACAGAAAGCAGGTAGCCGCCGCGCAGAGTTGAACCAGGCCGGCCTGCAAGTCGTATGCCGATCACTTGGCAAACGGCGACCGGTCAATTAGGGTCTCCGCATGAGAGCACGCAGCACCGTGCTCGCAGTTGGGGTACTAGGGGTTTTCCTCACAGCGCCCGCGGCATTCGCGGCAGGGGGCGGCACGGCCACGCCGCCGGCGAGCGGCGCGACCGGATCCTCCGGGGCGACCGGCGTCACAGGGGTGACCGGGGCGACCGGCGTCACCGGCGTCACCGGCGTCACCGGCGTGACCGGCGTGACCGGCGCGACCGGGGCGATCGGGCCCGGCGGTGATTCGACCACTGATCAAAGCGCCGCCAAGGGAAAGAGCTGGGTCGACATCGTCGGCAAGAACCCGCCGCAGTACGCGTTCTCCCCCAAGTCGATCACGATCAGCGTGGGCGACACCGTTCGCTGGGACAACAAGTCAGCCGCCGCCGAGGGCCACACGGTCCACGGCGACGGCCTGAACTCCAAGGTCCTACAGGAGGGTGACAGCTACACCTTCAAGTTCAAGAAGGCCGGGACCTACAACTACAAGTGCACGATCCACCCGAACATGAAGGGAACCGTCACGGTGACCAAGTCGAGCGGTGGTGGTGGTGCTGGTGGCGGCGGCTCGAACGGCGGGTCGGGCGGAAACGGCAACGGAGGCACCTCGCCCAGCAGTGGCGATTCGACCGGCAGCACGGGTACGGGAACGGGCACCGGTACCGGCACGGGCACCACGTTCACGGCCGCACCGACGAGCACGCTGCCGATGACCGGCTTCGGCGTCCTGCCGCTCGCGATCCTCGGCGCTGTCCTCCTCGCGCTCGGCCTCCTGATGCGGCTGCCAGCAGTGCGCGATCGCTTCCGGGTCTTCTAGACCTCGACCGGCTCGGCCTCTCCGACCGCCACGGCGATCGTGGCACGCATGAACGCCGGGAGGTCCGGCGGCCGGCGCGAGGAGATCAGGTTGCCGTCGACGACGACCTCGGAGTCCTCCCACTCAGCGCCCGCATTGCGCAGGTCGTCGGCGATCGCCGGGACCGACGTCATGCGCCGCCCCTCGACGATGCCCGCGGAGATCGGCACCCAGCCCGCGTGGCAGATGAACGCGATCGGCTTCCCGGCCTCCTGCATCCCGCGGACCAGCGCCTTGACGCCGTCGTCCGTGCGGAGCTTGTCCGGGCCGAAGCCCCCGGCGATCACGAGCAGGTCGAGGTCGTCGGCGTTCAGGTCGCTCGCCGCCTGGTCGGTGGTGAGCTCGATTCCCTGCTTTCCCTTGAGGACCGTGTCGCCCTCGATCCCGATCAGCTCGACCGTGGCGCCGGCCTCGATCAGCCGGTAATAGGGATAGGCGGCCTCGAGATCCTCGAAGAGGGGGCCGATCATCACCGCCGCCCGCCTGCCGGCCAGCGGCTCCTGCTCGTGTTGCGTCATCTCAACCTCCGAAGGTGGGCTTGCCGTCTTCGGAATCGAGGGTAGACCAGTGCCGGCGGCGGCCTAGTCGTGGCTCTTGCGTTTGCGCTTCTGGGGCGAGCTCGTCTTCGGCCCCGAATCGCCCGATGCGTCCGCGTCGACCTCGGTCGCGTCGCCCTCGATCGCGTCTCCGTTGCTGTCTGCGATCACCTGGTCGCCCGGCCGCGGCCATGGGATGGCCTTCCCGGCGTCCCAGGCGGGTGGTCGCCCGCCGGGCACCCTGCCGACGAAGGTGAGGCCGAGGAAACCGGTCCAGGCGAGCATCGCCAGCACGGCGATCGGCAGGATGAGGATCATCGAGGCGCCGAGCGCCATCCCCAGGCTGCCCAGGAACCTGGGGACGAGGCCGCAACGCAACGCCTGCAGAGGGACGTAGACCATCAGCACGACCAGGCCGAGAACGGCCGGCAGCAGGAGACCCTGGGAGGCCTGGAGCGTGCCGTTGTCGCCGGTGATCTTGTTCGCCTCGGCGTCCGGCGGCCCCGTTCCCGTGTCCGTATCGGTGTCGTTGTCGATGCCCGCGGCGGTGAGGTCGCTGGTGATCTTGCTCTGGTCCGCGCTCGGGAACTTCTTGACCTGGTAGAAGCCATCCCCGTTCTGCTCGACCTCGAGCGCATGGGCATCGGTATAGATGGTCACCTTGGCGATCTGATCCGGGCTCTGCTTGACCTGCTTTTGGTAGTCCGCGTAGGAGCGGGGCGTCTCGGAGGGGGCGCTCACGAAGTCCGAGGCGGCCTTGCCCGCTCCGATCGCCTGCACGACCCCCTGGGCGCCGAACAGGATCGGCCCGATGAACACGAATCCGACCATCGCGGCCTGGACGCGCGTGCTCCGGGCCTGGGCGGCGCGGAAGAGGTAGAGGAACGGGATCGGCAGGAGCAGGAAGCCGATGCCCCTGATCACCGACGAGATCAGCACGGTCCCCGAGTTGTCGTGGAGCGAGGTGAGCTGTGCCGCCTCGCTCGACCCGCCGACGAGGTGCGCCTGGCCCACGACGAAGATCGAGATGATGTAGAGGACGAGCGGGACCAGCGCAAAGGCCGCCGCCGGGACCGCCCAGCGACGCTCGCGCTCGATGATCCGCTCGCGGCCCACGAAGGCGCTTATCTTAGGGGCGGCAGCTCGCGCTCAGTCGACTGGAGCCCTGCGCTTGCGCGCCTCGTCCAGCTCGAACGCCTCCGCCGCGGGGCGGATTGGGTAGTAGTCGCTGTCGTCCCGCAGGAGCAGCCGCGAGGCGCGGTCGCCCGCATTCAGGAGCAGGTCGAAGGCCGGCGCCGCGACTCCGATCAGGGTCTCGAAGCGGCCCTGCCAGATTCGCTGTGTTGGAGTCGCAGGCATCGCCGAACCCACTACCCGCGCTCGTGGAAGAAGAACTCGGGGAGGGCGCCCTCGATGACGTCGTGCGTCATCCGCTGGGCGACCTCGAGGTTTCCGGTCCGGACTGCGATGTCATCGAGGGTAACGATGCCGGACAGGCCCTCGGGGCCGACGACCGGCAGCCGCCTGATCCGGTGCTGGACCATGCGGGCAGCGGCCTCCTCCAGGTCCATGTCCGGCTCGCCGGTGATCAGGGGACGGGAGGCGTGCGCGCGGGCGGGCTCGGATGGCGGGCGGCTCTCCGCGATCACACGCACTGCGACGTCGCGGTCGGTGACCATCGCGACCGGGTCTCCCTGCGGATCGCAGAGGACCACCGATCCGACGCCGTGATCCCGCATCAGGCGGGCGATATGGAGGATGTCGTCCTCCAGGCCCGCGGTGACGACGGCGCTGGTCATGATGTCGCGCAGCTGCATCGCCCGCCTACCGTAACGGCGCTGACCCGAGCTCGCCGGCTTCCCGCCCCATAGCATCCCGTCCCCATGCCAGAGGATGCGGCACAGACCGGGCCGATCGCCGTCTACGGCGCGACCGGATACACCGGCCGTTTGGTCGCGGCCGAGCTCCGGCGCCGGGGCGCGGAGTTCGTGCTGTCCGGGCGCAACTCGGCGAAGCTTGAGATTCTCGCGGAGGAAGTCGGGGGCGCGGAGACGAAGGTGGCGCGGCTCGACGACCCGGCCGGCCTGCGCGAACTGCTGGAGCCCTGCGCGGCGGTGATCTCGTGCGCGGGGCCGTTCGTCCAGCACGGCGAGCCGGTGGTCGCCGCGGCGGCCGAGACCGGGACGCATTACCTCGACACCACGGGTGAGCAGCCCTTCATGCGCACGGTCTTCGAGCGCTACGGCGCGACGGCCGAGCGCGCGGGGGCCGTGCTCGTGACCGCGATGGGATTCGACTACGTCCCCGGCGACCTGATCGCCTCGCTGACCGCCGGGTCCGGGCCGGTGGACGACGTTGTGCTCGCCTATTGGGTGAAGGGCTTCGGCCCCACGCGGGGAACCGCGCTCTCCGCCCTCGGGATCATGTCCGGCGGGGACGTCGAGTGGCGCGGTGGCGAGCTGCAGCCGGCATCGCAGAAGGTGAGCCGGGGCATCTGGGACTTCGGCGCGGAGATCGGCGTCCAGCGGATGGTTCGCTACCCCGCGGGCGAGCACATCACGGTTCCGAAGCACGTGGACACGCCGCAGGTGACGACGAGGCTGAGTGCGTCGACCGCGGTGCCGCTTCCCGGCCCGTTGGCGCCCCTCGCCATGGTTCCCTTCCAGCTGGCTCTCCGCACCCCGATCCGCCGCGGCCTGGAGGCGCTGATCCCGCGGATGCCCGAAGGGCCCACCACGGAGAGTCGCCGCAAGAGCCGGTTCGTGATCGTCTGCGAGGCGCGCCGCGGCGCCGAGCGGACGCGCGGCACCGTGAGCGGATCCGATCCCTACGGCCTGACGGCCCGCACCACGGTGGAGGGCGCGCTTCGCTGCGCCGCGGAGGGATATGACCGGCGCGGGGCGCTGGCGCCGTCGCAGGCCTTTGACCCAGCCGACTTCCTCGACTCGCTCCGATCGGCCGGAGTCGAGTACGAGGCGCCCTCGGGCTCGCAATAGTGGAATCTTCCGACGGCAGCAGGGAATGCCCGGCCTGCGGGCAGCCGCTCTACGGCTGGCTCGAGCTGAACACGCCGGCCGGGCCGGCTCTGCTCGAGCGCTGCGAGAACTGCCGCCTGGGCCTCGCGGCCGGGATGACGGCGGACGATGCCTCGCACGAGCTGCTCGCCGAGGCGCGGCGCCTTCCCGACGGGCGCCTGGAGCTGGAGGTCGCGAACCGCGACAGCATCGCAGCGCGGCTCGGAGGCCAGAACTGGGCTGCGCTCGAGCCCGGGCGCGGCCTCTACCCGACCCCCGAAGCGCTCCGGCTCCTGGCCGAGAAGGCGGGGCTCGGCATCGTCCGGCTCCGCTCGCCGCGGCGGCGCCGCGCGCTGGTGTGGATGTGGCAGACGATCGTCAACGCGTTCACCTTCAACGAGAACTTCGCGCTGAGGCTCCGTCAGGGAGACCTGGAGCCGCACGGCACGTCCGAGCGGCTCAAGTACGGCATCGACATGCTCGTGACCGTGCTGGCGACCCCGCTCGTCCTGCTCGTCTCGATTCCGATGGAGCTGATCGCGGACCAGGCCGGCAGCGGCGGCGTGCTCGTGGCCGTGGCGTCTCAGTCTTCGGACGAATACGAGAAGGTCGACCAGTAGCCGCAGACCTCCTCGAACCGGAAGCCGAGCGCGTCGCCGTCGGCGTCCACCTCGATGGAATCCGAGTGGAGCTCGTGCCCGGTGCGGTGGTGGCCGGGGATCACGCAAGTGACGGGCTCCTGATCGGCGACCGGCTCGCCGACGCGAACCCTGACCTGCTCCCCCGCCCGGAACCAGCCGCGCTTCTCAGAGTGGTCGATCTCGATCGGCACGACTCGCGTCCCGATCGGGCGGCTCGGCTTGAACACCCACGGGAACTGCCGCTGTGGCGTGCCCCCGAGCTCCCCGAGGAAGATCGCCTCGAGCAGCCGGCGCTGATCGGGGTCGGCCCGGTCGTCGACGAACAGCACGTAGTCCCACGGCGAGCCGGGCTCGTCGTCGTCGTACCTCAGCGCCAGCACCGCGCGGAGGCCGGCCAGGGAGACGTCCTCGGCCTCCCCGTCCTCGATCGCCCACGAGAGGGCGCCCATGCAGACGCCGTGGGTGGAGCGACCGCCCTTGCGGCCGCCGACGGCCCGGCACGGGCAGATCGGGTCGCAGTTGCAGGACTCGAGGTAGGTGCCGCTGATCGCCCAGGGCTGCGGCTCGGCGGGCATCTAGAGAGCCCGGCGCCAGACGCGCTTGGCGAGCGGCAGCGCGAGCATGCGCGGCGCGTGCTGGCCGGTGATAGCCCCCGCTCGGTTGAGGAGGCCGGGGACGATCGCCCGCTTGCCATCGTCCGCGGCCTGGACGGCCGCCTTGGCGACCGACTCGGCCGACAGCCAGAACATCCCCGGTAGCTGATCCTCGGCCCGGGAAAGGCCGGCGACGTCCATGAACTCCGTCTTGACCGGCCCGGGGCAGACCGCGGTCAGCGTCACCCCGGTGCCCTTGAGCTCCTCGTGGACCGCCTCGCTGAGGTTGAGGACGAACGCCTTCGTCGCGGCGTAGGTCGCCGAGCCCGGGAGCGGCTGGAAGGCGGC
The DNA here is from genome assembly GCA_963710955.1 of uncultured Actinomycetes bacterium. Taxonomy (GTDB): domain Bacteria; phylum Actinomycetota; class Thermoleophilia; order Solirubrobacterales; family 70-9; genus AC-56. Next base: position 113,912 of record CAVQCK010000005.1, read on the forward strand.
GGTCGAGGCGATGTTGATCACCGCACCCCGCCCGCGCTCTACCATCCGCGGCAGGTAGACGGCCTGGAAGTCGAGTAGCGCGACGCAGTTGAGCTCGACCATCGACATCAGCAGCTCCCGGTCGGTCTCGGCGAAGTCCTCCCCGCCGCCGAAGCCCGCATTGTTGACGAGGACCTCGACCTGCAGGTCGAGCTCGTCGATCCGGCGCACAAGGTCGGCCCGGGCGGTTGCGCTGCCCAGATCCGCGCCGATGGCCTCGGCGCGGATGTCGAAGCGGTCCGAGAGCTCCGCGGCAAGGGAGCGCAGCCGATCCTCCCTCCTCGCCACCAGCGTGACCCCATGGCCCCGAGCCGCGAGCTCGCGCGCGGTCGCCTCTCCGATCCCGGCCGATGCGCCGGTGATCAGTGCCGTCGAGGCGTCGGCGGGCTCGGGAAGCGCCACGAGGCCAGGCTATCCGTTCCGCGGCCGAGCCAGCCAGTTTCGGGGGCTGACTAACATGCATTACATGGAAGGAAGCGAAGGATTCAACCTCTTCGGCGATCCGGATGAGCTTCGTGAGCGCCTCGGTGAGCTGGCAAACCAGATGCAGGACAGCCAGCGTGTGGCGTGGGCGGACAACGCGATCAAGCTGGCGGTCGACATGACCGTCGCGGCGATCAACCGCCTCGACCTCACCGGCGGCAGCGACGAGCAGGCGGTCCAGGTTCGCGACGCGATCAGGATCGTCTTCCCGGAGGCAGTGACGCTCGTGCGCGAGGCGCGCGAGGGCCTCGCCTAACCGGGCTCGCATTCGGCACATCCCGCGCGCCCCAGGCCCGTATTCGGGGCCTACGTTGGCTCCATGCGAGCCCGCGACGAGAACGGCGCCGCCTCGGTCGAGCACGTCGGACTCGTGCTGCTGATCGCGCTGCTCGCGATCGGAGCCATCGCCGCGCTCGTCGCCGCCCCGCCCACCGACGAGGCGAGGAGGCTCGGCTCGTCGCTCGACCGCAAGATCCGCTGTCCGGCGCGCCTGCCCGACCCGTGCTGGCAGGACCCGCTGACCGAGGCGTACACTAGGCCAACCGCGGGGCTCGTTCGCGCTCTCGCCCCGACCCCGCCACCCGTGGCCGGGCCGTCGGGCCTCGGCCTGGTGCCGGTGGACTTCCGCTATTGCCGCAGCGAGAGCTGCGCCGTCCCCGGCGACGGTGCCGGCCTCACCCGGTCGAACCGGCGGGTGACGGCGTTCACCTCGGTGGTCGACCGCCGTCGATCGGGCGGGGATGTCGAGGTCAGCTACTGGCTCTACCGGCCCGGCATCGGCTGGAACCGCGCCGTGCGGAACGGGTCCGCGGCCGACGTCGAGCGCTACGCGGGGACGCCACTACTCGACAGCGCCAACCCGGTCCTGGTGCCGCTCGAGACCCTCTACGGGCGGGACCACTACGACTTCCCGCCCGCGGAGGAGCCGCCGTGGCGGTGGAAGGTGGAGAGCCTGTACCCCGGGTGAGCGAACCCGCAACGACACCAGCCAGTTTCGGGGCTAAAGCCCCTCATCGGAATCCCCCGCTACCAGTGCGCGTCGTGATGCTCCATCACACCGAGGCCGCTCGCGAGCGTGATGCCGCCCGGCAGGGTCCCCGAAAACGCGCCCAGAGGCTGTCGGTACGTGTAGCGGACGCCGAAGCGGCTCTCCTCCCGCTGTCGCTCGCACTCACCGGCGAAGTCGAGGCGCGACCCCTCGTCGAAGCGGATCCCCTCCAGCCCGTCGAACTCGACCGGCCCGGGCTCCGTCGGCTCGCCATCGACCCAGATGCCCCGCTCGGAGAGCTCGGGCGGATCGTTGATGCCGCTGACCAGGTTCCAGCCCACCGATCGCCCGTCGGTGGCCTTGCCGACACCGGCCGACCAGCTCCAGACCGTGTGGTGCGGGTGGTAGCCCTCGGACTCGTCCTCGACGCCCCTCGCCTCGATCTCGATCCGGCGCGAGCCGATGCGGACGTCGCATGCCACCGGCACGTCCACCCGCTTTCGCGTCCAGACGTACTGGCCGTCGCTGGTCGGGCAGACCACCTCAACCCATTTCGCGCTGCCGAAGCGCAGGAACGCGCGAACCTCGCCGGCCTCGGGGTGCTTGGCCTCGATCCGGACGACCGATCCCTCGTCGGCGCTGTGGAGGACGAGGCCGTCGCCCTCCCGGCCCTCGGTCCATACGTCGCCGCGGGCTCCCGGCATCAGCGTGGCGGTGCGCTCCCAGAGCTTTCGCTCAGTGCGATCCCAGATCGCCCAGAAGGTCTGGCCGAGCGGCCCTACGTTGATGCGGGCCGCGCACAGCAGGAGCTCGTCGCCGAACGCCCCCACGTAGCGCCAGCGCTTGCGCCAGTGGCCGTCGCGGCGCAGCGGAAGCTTGTCAGGCGGGAGCGGCAGCTCGGGGCGCCCGGGGCCGGGACCTCGCCAGGGAAGAGACATGTCACTCAATGCGAGCGATCGTGTCGCCCGCGGCGACCGATCCGCCCTCGGTGACGGCGAGCTCGCTCACCTTGCCCGCCCGGTGGGCGGTGATCTCGTTCTCCATCTTCATCGCCTCGACCACGCAGATGAGGGTGCCCTCCTCGACTTCGTTGCCCTTCTCCACTGGGACCTTCAGCACGGTGCCCTGAATCGGCGAGACGAGCACGTCAGTCGCGCCGGCCGCGGCTCCACCGCTCGCCGCCCGCTCGCGCCGCGGGGGGCGGCGCAGCCCGGCCGCCGGGCCTGGATTGCCGCCCGCGGGGGGTGCCGCGCCGATCACCTTCACGCTGTGGAGGCGGCCGTCGACCTCGACCTTGTAGGTCCGGGCCAGCGCCTCCTCGGGCTCTCCCTCGCCGTCGGCCTCGGCCTCTGGCGGCCCGGTGGCCTCGGGCTCCAGGCTCTTCAGCCACTTGCGGTCCGCGATCAGGTCGCGGGCTGTCTCGGCGTTTCGCCACTGGTCGGTCGCGAGGATCGCCTCGTGGAAGGGGATCAGAGTGACCAGGCCGCCGACCTCGTACTCGCCCAGGGCGCGCAGCATCCGCGCGGTGGCCCGCTCCCGGTCCGTGTCCCAGACGATGAGCTTGGCGACCATGGGGTCGTAGAGAGGCGCCACCTCGGAACCGGCGCGGACGCCGGAGTCCACGCGCACGCCCGGGCCCGCCGGCTCGACGTAGCTAGTGATCTTCCCGGGGGCCGGGGCGAAGTTCTTATGGGCCGCCTCGGCGTTGATCCGGCACTCGATCGCGTGCCCACGAAGCTCGACGTCCTCCTGAGAAACCGAAAGCTCCTCCCCGTCCGCGATCCGGATCTGCTCGCGGACGATGTCGACCCCGGTGACCATCTCGGTCACGCAGTGCTCGACCTGGACGCGGGTGTTCATCTCGAGGAAGAAGTACTCGTCGCCGTCCTGAAGGCCCTCGACCGTGCCCGCCGAGCGATATCCGACGGCGGCGGCCGCGTCCGTGGCGATCTTGCCGATCCGGTGGCGCATCTCCTCGTCCACGTGCGGGGCGGGGGCCTCCTCGATCAGCTTCTGGTGGCGGCGCTGGATCGAGCAGTCGCGCTCGCCCAGGTGGATCACGTTGCCCTGCGAGTCGGCGAGCACCTGCACCTCGACGTGGCGGGGATCCTCGAGATATCGCTCGAGGTAGACGCGCGGGTCCGAGAAGAACTTCTCGCCCTCGCGTGCGGCGCCCTCGAACGCTTCCTCGAGCTCGTCCTCGGAGTGCGCCACGCGAAAGCCCTTGCCGCCACCGCCGCCGGCGGCCTTGCAGGCGATCGGGTAGCCGATCTCCTTGGCCTGCTTCTTCGCCTCGGCGACGTCCTCGGCGGGGGACGTCATCCCCGGCACGATCGGCACTCCGGCCTCGGACATCAGCTCGCGGGCGCGTGTCTTCGACCCCATCGCCTCGATCGCGCTCGCCGGCGGGCCGATGAACACGACGCCGGCCTTCTCGCAGGCCTCGGCGAAGCCGGCGTTCTCGGCGAGGAACCCATATCCGGGGTGAACCGCCTGGGCCCCGGCCTTCTCGGCCGTCTCGAGGATCTTCTCGATGTTCAGATAGCTCTCGGCGGGTACCGGAGGGCCAAGCAGGTGCGCCTCGTCGGCCTCGCCGACGTGCGGAGCCTCACGATCGGCCTCCGAGTACACGCCCACCGAGACGATCCCCATCTCCTTCAGCGTCCGCATGACGCGAATGGCGATCTCCCCCCGATTGGCGACCAAGACCTTCTCGAACATGGCGCGTGAGTCTATTTGGCGTGGACCGGCCGGCCGCGCGCTCGGCGCACCGCTCGCCGAGCGAAACGCCGGTCACGAACGGGGTACGTGTCGCCGTGGCCCGGCCACGGCCAAGAGGAGAGGGCGACATCAGCTCGGCCGCGGCGTTCTCGGTGCTGTTCGTCGTCCCCGCGGCTCTTGCCGCGTCGCTCTGGATCGTCTTGCGAGTCCTCGACACAACGGTCGGGCTCGGAGGCATCGCGTTCCTTCCCTGGTTGCTCGTGGTATTCGCACCGGCGAGCATGAGCGCCGCGGCCGCCCACTGGGCCTGCCGGCGCCACGACACGGCCTCCGCCACCGCCTGGGGGTTCTCCATAGGCGCAGCGGCTATGACTGCCGTCTTCATGGCCGTGACCGCGGCATGGCTGGTTCCATTCGGCGACTAGGGCTCGATGCGCGGAACGACATCTCGGGCCACCAACTCGATCTGCCGCCGTTCGTCGCCGAGCGGCCACAGGTAGACGCGCTTGCACCCCGCCTGCGCGTACGCGGATAAGAGCGCCGCGCAATCCTCGGCAGGGCCGATGCAAAGGCGTCCCTCGAGCTCCTCCGCGTCTCTTCTCAGGAGAGGTCCCAGGACATTCGCGAGCACGCGATCGCGCTCCGAGCGATCCTCGGTCACCCAGGTCCACATGGTGGCGAGCCCATTGGGGAAATCCTGCGCCTCGCGGCCGCGCGCCTGCAACTCGGCTCCGAGCTCCTCGCGAGCCGTGGCGAACGCCTGGGGCGTGGTGTTGTACGCGGAGGCGAGCCAGCCGTCGCCCAAACGTGCGACCCGCCGAAGGCCCGCGGCAGACCCCCAGCTGCCAACCCATAGCGGCACCCCGCCTTCCTGCAACGGCACGGGCGTCAGCTCCAGATCAGCGGGCATGGGGTAGTAGCGCATGCCCTCCGGGGTTGGATCCGGTCCCAGGAGCGCCCGGAGCGAGACGATCGCCTCGTCCAGCCGCTTCCAGCGCTCGTCGAAGTCGATGCCGAGGGCGTCGTAGTCGCGCTCGGAGGAACCCGGTCCGACCGCCGCGATCAACCGGCCCCCGGAAAGCACATCGAGTGCGGCCAGCGTCTTTGCGAGGGGCACCGGCCCGCGCAGGACCGCGAGCGCGACCGTCGTGGCGAGGGTCATCTCCCCGGTGCGGTCGATCACGCTGGCGAGCGCGGTGGGCCCGTCGAGCCAAGGGGTCGAGAAGACGAAATGGTCGTTGGCCGAGACCGCTGCGAAACCGCACTCGCGGGCTGCGTCGACCGCCTCGCCGAGCCGCTTCGGGGAGATCTCATCGTCACCGAACTGCATCAACGGCAAGTGGATCCCGACATCCATGCCTCGATCCTCTCAGGCCCGCTTGTGACGCGTACGGCTACGCCGCCCGCAGGTGGCGCTCGGCCTCGCCCATCCAGATGACCTGGTCGCGGCCGGGACCGACGCCCACCAGGCGGATCGGCACACCCACGTTCTCGGCGATGAAGTCCAGGTAGTCGCGTGCCTCGCGCGGGAGGTCGGCCTCGCTGCGGCAGTCGCCGATGTCAGCCTCGAACCCGGGCAGGTTCTCGTACTCGGCCTCGGCGGCGTGGAGCACCGACTGGTGGTAGGGCAGCTCGTCGAGGCGGGCGCCTTCGCTCGAGCGGTAGCGGACCGCGACTCGAATCGGGTCGATCCCCGCGAGCACGTCGAGCTTCGTGATCGCGAGTGCGGAGAGAGTGTTGAGCCTGGCGGCGTAGCGGAGCGCCACGAGGTCGAGCCATCCGGTCCGGCGATCGCGCCCGGTCGTCGTGCCCACGCTCCCCGCCGCGCTCGCGGATGTAGGCGCCCATCTCGTCGTCGAGCTCGGTCGGGAAGGGGCCGGCCCCCACCCGCGTCGCGTAGGCCTTGGCGACGCCCCAGACCTCGTCGATGTCCGCCGGCCCGATCCCGGCGCCGACGCAGGCGGCGCCGGCGATCGGGTTCGAGGAGGTGACGAACGGATAGGTGCCATGGTCGAGGTCGAGGAGCGTTCCCTGGGCGCCCTCGAAGATCACCGTCTTGCCGTTGTCGAGTGCCTCCCAGCAGAGGTGCGCGGTGTCGGTGATGAACGGCTCGAGCCGGTGGCCGTAGCGCAGGTACTCCTCGGTCATCGCGTGGAGGTCGAGGCGCGGGTCCTTCGCGAAGGGGCGCAGCATCTGCTGCTTGGGCTCCAGCGCGGCCATGATCTTCTTGCGCAGGATCTTCGCGTCCAGGAGGTCCTGAACGCGGATCCCGAGCCGGGCGGCCTTGTCCGCGTAGCAAGGGCCGATGCCGCGCTTGGTGGTGCCGATCTCGAGCTTGCCGAGCTTGGCCTCGCCCGCGGTGTCCAGCAGCACGTGGTAGGGCATGATCAGGTGGGCGTTGGAGGAGATGCGCAGGCCGCTGATGTCGATCCGCTCGCGACGGAGGCCCTCCAGCTCTCCGATCAGGACCCCGGGGTCGATCACTACGCCGTTGCCGATCACGCAGGCCTTGCCGGGATAGAGGATTCCCGACGGGATCAGGTGGAACTTGAACTCCTCGCCGTCGCGCACGATCGTGTGGCCGGCGTTGTTGCCGCCCTGAAAGCGCACGATGGCGTCGGCCTGCTCTGCGAGCAGGTCCGTGAGCTTGCCCTTGCCCTCATCGCCCCACTGGGCGCCGACTATGACGATGCCTGGCACGGCCGATGATTATGGAGTACCCGCCCGGCGGTTAGCGACGCACCGGCCGCGCCTCAGACCGCGTAACGCATGTCGTCGCCGAAGAGCGGCAGCGGATCGCCACAGATCTCCACCAGCCGCGAGACCGTCCGCGGGCCGATCTGCTCCTCGAGCGCGGCCTGATCGAGGTTGGTCGTGACGACGACCGACCGCTGGCTCTCGTAGCGCTCGTTGACGATCGAGTAGAGCTGCTCGAGCACCCAGTCGCTGCGCTTCTCGGCGCCGAGGTCGTCGACGTGGAGGAGGTCGACCTCGGTCAGGCGCTCGAAGAACTCCGCATAGGACTGCTCGCCCGCGTCGGCGTCGTAGGTGCGGCGGATGCGCGACAGGAGGCGCGGGAGCGAGTAGATCGCGACCGTCCGCCCGGCCTCGACCGCGGCCTTCGAGACGAGCATCGCAAGGGTCGTCTTGCCGGTCCCCACGTCGCCCATCAGCCACAGGCCCTCGCCCTCGTCGAGGCGATCGTCGATCGCCTCGATGTAGCCCTTCACCGCCTTGTACACGGGCGCCTGCCTCGGCTCGCGGGCCATGTCCGAGATGGGCGGGCGGTCGAGGCCCACGCCGCGGTACTTGCGCGGGATGGCCGATGCGACTCCCCGCGCCCGGCGGCGCGCCATGCGCCGCTCGCGGCACTCGCAGGGCCGGGCGACGTCCTCGGGCCCGAGGATCCAGCCGGAGCCGTCGCAGGCGCCAAGCGGGCAGCTCGGCTCGGAGCCCACGCTCGCGTTCGCCAGACGCACGGGTCGCGGCACGGAGCTCACGCTTCGTCGGCGAACTCGTCGTCGGCCAGGTCCACGAGGGGCGGTCCCTCACCAGCCCGCTGCTCGATCCCGGGCTCGGAGCCGCGCGCACGATCGACGAACCGCGGGTACTGCTCGAGGAAGACGACTGGTACGTCGCCGGTGGGCCCGTTGCGGTGCTTGGCGATGATGAGGTCCGCCTCGCTCGGATCGGCGTCCTCGTCGTACTTGGATGCCCGGTAGATGAAGATCACTACATCCGCGTCCTGCTCGATGCTGCCGCTTTCACGAAGGTCCGAGAGCATGGGCTTGCCGCCCGGCCGCTGCTCCGGGGCGCGCGAGAGCTGGGAGAGGCCGATCACTGGGACGTTCAGCTCGCGGGCCAGGATCTTCAGGCCGCGGCTGAACTGGCCGACCTGCTCGACGCGGTTGGCCCGCGGGTCCTCGGCGCGCATCAGCTGCAGGTAGTCGACGATGACCAGGCCGAGCCCGCCCTCGCTGGCGGCGAGGCGCCGCGCCTTGGCCCGCAGCTCCAGGAGGCTCAGGTCGGAGGAGTCGTCGAGCCACAGCGGCACCTTCTCGAGCTCGTTGCAGGCTCGGACCACGCGGGGCCAGTCGCGCGCGGCGACGTTGCCCTTGCGGAGCTTGTCGTTGGGGATGCGCGAGCGGCAGGAGATGAAGCGGTGGGCGAGCTCAGCCTCCGACATCTCGAGCGAGAAGAAGGCGACCGGCTTGTCGTACTTGGAGGCGACGTTCTCGGCGATGTTGCAGACGAGCGCCGACTTACCGAGAGAGGGCCGCGCCGCCACGATGATCAGGTTTCCCGGCTGAAAGCCGCCCAGCTTCGCGTCCAGGTCGCGGAAGCCGGAGGGCGTGCCGGTGATCGTCTGGTCGCCCTTGGCGAGCTGCTCGAGGCGGTCGATCTCGTCGCCCAGGACCTCGGCGACCCGGCGGAAGTCGCTCGGCGCGCTCGTCGTGGGCGACCTTGAACAGCAGGCTCTCGGCGCGCTCCACCAGCTGGTCCGGCTCGCCTTCGCGGTCGTGGACCGACTTCTGGATCCGCTGCGAGGTCGTGAGCAGCCGGCGCAGGAGCGCGTTCTGCTTGACGATCTGCGCGTAGTGGCCCGCGTTGCCCGGGACCGGGACCGTCGAGGCGAGCTCCGAGACGGCTTCCTTGCCGCCCGCTTCGGCGAGCTCGCCGTGCTGTGCCAGATACTCGGAGACGGTCAGCGCGTCGACCGGCTCCCCCTGCTCGTAAAGGCCCGTTATCGCGCGGAAGACGATGCGGTGCCGCTCGCGGTAGAAGTCCTCGTCGTGCAGGCGGACGTCCAGGATCACGGGGGCGATCGCGCCCTCGGAGACCATCATCGCTCCGAGAACGGATCCCTCCGCTTCGAGGTTCTGGGGCGGGACGTGGGTCTCTGCGGTGGCCATGCTCGGGTTTTGGTGGTTCGTTTCGGAGCGCATGCGCTCCGTTAATTAGAAGGCGTCAGGCGGCGGAGAATTCGCTCAGTTCCCGGCCTCGCCCGAGCAAAGCACAGCGAAGCTCACGCCGTGCGCGGCGTTCCCGCAAATTTCGTGAAAGACGTTCGGAGGAGCCGTGCCGAGTTTCGCCGGACTTCCGGCTTACTTCTCTTCGGCGACGATCGTCTTGATGCGCGCGGTCGATCCGCCGGCGAGCTCGACCTCGATCATGTAGGTGCCGACCTCGCGGATCGGGTCGTCGAGGCGGATCTTCTTCCGGTCGATGCGAAGCCCTCGGGCCTCGCCAATGGCGTCAGCGATCTCCTTGCTGGTCACCGAGCCGTAGAGCTTTCCGTCCTCGCCCGCGCGGTGCTGGATGGTGAGCACGGTCTTGGAGAGGAGCGCCGCGGTCTCTTCGGCCCGCTCGGCGGCCTGCTTGGCGGCGCGGTCGGCTGCCTCCTGGCGGCGGCGGGCCTCCTCTAGCGACGCGTCGGTCGCCGGCTGCGCGAGCTTGCGGGGCTGAAGGTAGTTGCGGAGGAATCCGGGCGAGACGTCGACGGCCTCACCGGCCTCGCCGAGGTTCTCGACGTCCTTGAGGAGGATCGCCTGCGCCATCGGGTGCCTCGCTCCTACCGCTCGCCGACGTAGGGGAGCAGCGCGATCTCCCGTGCCCGCTTGACGGCCAGCGCGAGCTGCTGCTGGTGGCGCCGTGAGAGCCCGGTGACGCGCCGCGAGCGAACCTTGCCGCGGTCGGAGATGAAGCGCCGGATCGTCCCGAGGTCCTTGTAGTCGATCTGCTCGACGTTGATCCGCGTGTACTTGCGCGGGCGGAACCGGTCGGACCCGCGAGGACGGCGACGACCCGCGCTGGATGCGCCCGGACCGGTGGTCGAGGTTGGCCGCCGCCGGGCCATCAGTCGATCTCGCTTTCGCTCGCCAGTGTCATGCCTTCATACGCGCGCCGCCCGTCCAGTGGGGGCGGCGCGAGAGTGCGCATGATAGCCGGGGCGTCGCCAAATGACGCCCCGGAGTTGGGTTTTGTCGAGCCCCTAGAAGGGGATGTCGTCGCCCGCCGAGCCGGCGCCCACAGGCTCCGTGTTCTCGAAATCGGACGTGTCGGCCGGCACGTCGGAGCGCGCCGTGATCCCGTTGCCCTGGACGGCACCCGAGCCGTCACGGCTGCCCAGGAACTGCACCGACTCGGCGATGATCTCGATGCTCTGTCGCTTGCCGCCGTCCTGCGCCTCCCACTCGCGCCAGTCGAGGCGGCCGTCGACCGCGACGGGACGGCCCTTCGACAGGTAGGTGGCGCAGTTCTCGCCCTGCGCGCCCCACACGGTCACGTCGAAGTAGTTCGGCTTGTCGACCCACTCGCCGCTCTGGTCCTTGCGGCGGCTGTTGACGGCCACGCGAAGCTTGCAGACCGCGGTCCCACTCTGAAGGCTCCTGAGCTCCGGATCCCGCGTCAGGTTGCCCGTGATGATCACCCGATTGATGTTCGTCGCTGCCACTGGAATCAGCACCTTCCTCGATTCGTTGTCTGGTTCCCCAGTCTAAGGACGGGGACGGCGCGTTCTCTCCCCCCGCTGGGACAGGAAGGCGCAACGAGCGGCTTTAGAGAGAGCCGTGAGCGGTTAGGAGGCGGGCTCTTCGCCCGACTCAGGGGCCGGCGGCGCCTCGGGCTCCTCCGCTGCGGCCTCGGGAGCCGGCTCGGCGGCCTCCGGCGCGTCCGCGGCGGGAGCGGGAGCCGCCTCCTCGGGAGCCGCCTCGGCCTGGTCGGGCTCCTCGGTGGGGGCCTCTGCTGCTGCCTCGGCCGGAGCCTCGGGCTCGCTCGGGGCCTCGGCGGCTGCCTCGGCCGGAGCCTCGTCACGGCGCGGGGCGCGGGTGGGGGCGCCCGACGTCCCCATCGCGGGAGGTGGGACGATCGTGGGCGAGCTCGGATCGACCTTGAAGATCCGGAACCTCAGGACGCCGTCGGCGATCCGGAGGTTGTGGTTGAGCTCGTCGAGCACCCCGCTCTGCCCCTCGAACCGGAACAGCCGGTAGTCGGCCTCGGTGCGCTGGCGGATCTCGTAGGCGAGCTTGCGCATCCCCCACGAGGCGTCGTGCTTGAGCGTCCCGCCCGCCTCGATCCGCTGTCGCGTCTGGGCGGCGATCTCGTCGCGGCGCTCGTCCGGGACGTCCGGATCGAGCATCAGGACGAGCTCGTATTGCTTGTCGACGGCGATGGCCAAAGCGGCGGACGACTATAGCGGCCGGGGGGCGGCGCGACCGCGTCCGGGGTTCGAAACCGTAGATGGGAAGCCGCACTCGGATCCGCTGGACAAACGTCGCCAGGCTCGCCGCCGCGGCTATCGGCTGCACCGTCCTGGTCGTGGGTCTCCCGGCGCTGCTCGAGCGCCCGAAGCCGCCGCCGCTGCCTGACGACATCGGCCTCGTCCAGACCCGCCAGTCCCCGCCCGTAGCGCCCACGCGCGGCCCCAGAGCGGCGCGTCCAGCCGAGCATCGCCCGCAGGGAGCGGATCCTCAGCCCGAAGCTCATCACCATCGGCCGGCGCCGCGGCAGCCCCACCATCACGAGCCTCGGGTGCGCGATCGCAAGCAGGTCTCCATCCCGCGCCCTTCGGCCCCGGTCGCGACTCCCACGTCGCCGCCGGCCGCTCCGGCACCTCCCGCTTCACTCCCGCTCGACGTCCCGCCCATCCCCGCCCCCGCCCCCGTCGCGACGAGCTCGCCCTCCCCTCCAGCCAGCTCGTCGCCGGGGGGCGGGGCGGGGCAGTCCAGCGAGCCTTCGGAATTCGGCTTCGAGCGTTGACCAACGACCTAGGGAGGCCCAGCCGATGAAGCGCCCGATCGTTGCCGTTCCCGCCCTCCTCGCCGCGACGGCGCTGGCGTTGATCGCGCCCGCGTCAGCGAACGCCGGCGTCTATCGCGCGGCTGTCTGCAACCCGGCGTTCGGCGCCCTTCACCCGGACGCGGTCTTCTCGCGCACCTCCCACCACTACGTCTCCAATGCGTCGTGCGCCGACGGACAGGCCGGGCTGGCCGTCCGGCACGAGGGAAGGCGAACTGGGCAGGGACGCTGGGGCGGCTGGACGGTACGCGCACCCCGCGGCACGGTCATCTCCCATCTCGGCGTCAGCGCCGCCGGGCGCCGGGCCGGCGGCCAGGTGCCTCAGCTCCTGACAGCGCCGCTCGCCGGTCCGCCCCAGCCGTTCCGGGTTCCCGATCCCGGCATGGAGCGTTCGCGCTGGAACGGCCGGGCGAGGTCGTTCATCGCAAGGCTCGCGTGCGCTCGTGGTGGCGGCTGCGGGGAGGGCGAGCGGTCGGGCATTCGGATCAAGCGCCTCTCGCTCCGCATGGCCGACCGCGTGAGACCCCGGATCGCCCTGCGTGGACCGGCGTTCGCCCCCGGGAGCAAGCGCGGGATCCAGGCGATGCAGGCCATGGCGACCGACGTCGGCGCTGGCATCCATCGCTTTCTCCTCCAGGTGAACGGCGAGCCCGTGGCGGCCCACGCCACGGCGTGCCGAGCCTCCGAGGGGTTCGCGCTCCGCCTCAGGCCGTGCCCCCTTCACGCCCGCACCACCTTCAAGGCCGCGACCACCTGGGCGCCGTTTCGCCAGGGGCCGAACACGGTGCGGATCTGCTCGGTCGACTACGGGTTGGACACGCAGGCGAACCGAGCCTGCGCCGAGCGCCACGTGCGGGTCGACAACCTCTGCCCCATCTCGGGCGCCGGCCCCGGACGGGTGCTCGAGGCTCACATCTCCCGCACTCGCTCGGGCCATGAGCGCGGGGACGCAGCGGTTCGCGGCCGGCTGCGCTCGGCGTCGGGCGCGCCGGTGCCGGGGGCGCGGGTCTGTGTGGCCACACGGGTCCCGCTTGCGGGTGCCGGCGAGCACATCGCGGCAACGCCGGTCACCGGAGACGACGGGCGATTCAGCGCCCAGCTCCCATCCGGTCCGAGCAGGCAGGTCCGCGTCGCCTACTGGTGGAGCGGTACCGAGGTCACGGAGCGCCGCCTCGACCTCCGCGTGCGTGCCCGCCCACGACTGAAGCTGCGACCGCGCCACGCTGTCCACAACGGTCGCCGGGTCCGTTTCAGGGTCCGGCTCCAGGAGCCCGCGGCCCCGCGCCGGTGGGTTCGGATCCAGGCGCGCTCAGGCAAGCGCTGGATCGAGGTGAGCAACGGCCGCACCAACCTGCACGGCGCCTACCGAGCCCACTACCGCTTCCACTCGACCTCGGGCCACCACCGATACGCCTTCCGGGCGGTCGTCCCGAGCCAGCGCGGCTACCCGTACCGGGGCGGGCACTCGAAGACACGGCACGTCACCGTGACCGGCTAGCGCGGGCGGCTGGCCCGCTTCAGCGATTTTGAGGCGGCGCTCAAGCGCGAGATACTGGCAGACGATGTCGCAGGAGAACGTGGAGTTGGCACGGGCGGCGCTCAATTGGTTTGCACAGCTCGATGAGGGCCTTGTTGGCCCTGAGGGATGGAAAGAGTTCTACGCGCAGGACGCACTTGCGACCTTCTCGGGCTTCGGCTTCATGGACGAGCAGACGTTTCGCGGCTTGGAATTCCTTGAGTTCCGCACCACCTGGATGGAGCCGTATGACGACTGGCTGTACGAGGCGAAGGAGATCCTCGACGCGGGAGCGAGCCAGGTAGTGGTCGTCCTTCACCAGCGTGGCAAGCCGCATGGCAGCGACTCGTGGGTCGAGATGGACTACGGCATGGTCTATACGGTCGAGGCGGGATTGATCACGCGAGCCGACTTCCACGCAACTCCCGAAGGGGCCCTCAAAGCCGCCGGGCTGCCCGAGTAGGCGATGTTGCAGGAGAACATCGAGATCGCACTCGCGGCCTCCGCCACACTCAATCGCGGGGGACCGGGAGGCCTTCATGGTCCTGTGGGACGAGGAGGCGGAGTTCCTTCCCTTGCGGGCGCAGTTGGAGGGCGAGGCGTATCGGGGCCACGGCGGGCTGGAGCGGTTTTTCACCGAGATGGCGGAGCAGTGGGGAGACTCGGTGCGGTTCGAGATCCACGAGACGCGAGCCGTCGGAGATCAAGTCGTCGTCGGCATTGGCCGATTCCGGGCTCGCGGGCGAGCGAGCGGCGTCGATCTCAACGTCCCGCTTGGTGTCTTCATGAGAGTGCCGTGCGGCAAGATCGTCTACACGCGCCTCTTCTCGGAGCCAGCGGATGCCCTCGAAGCCGCCGGACTGCGGGAGTAGGCGGCGCTTCTGCTTTGCGCGAAAGCAGAAGTCCCGTGTGGCTACTTGTCACATCACAACTATCCCGGTCGGTGACAGGTCGGCGGGCGCCGCCGGATGGATCAATCGAGCGCGGTCACTCGCGTCGCTTCGGCCAGAGCTTCGCGAGGCTCAGTCCGGCGTAGACGACGGTGTTGATCGCCACGAACGCGGCCAGGGCCTGGAACCAGCCCGATCTCAGCAGGTCGGCCGAGAAGAGAATGCCTGCGATGAGCGTCATTGCGCCACTGCCTCCCGCGGGACGTAGTTCCAACCCGCCTTGCGCCCGGTGGCGATGTCGATCAGGGACTTGAGGAAGATGATCTGCAGCATGAGGTCGTAGGCGATCTCGATGACGAGTGGCGCCGCGAGCGCCCTGCCCCGCCAGCCGATCGGCCACACCGTGACCACGCGCTCGACCACGAAGACGAGGCCGAAAGCGAACCAGATCCACGCGACATCGAAGCTGTCTGCCGCGAGCAGCGTGATCGTCATCAGCAGGAAGTACGCGTTGAGCGCGATCGTCCCGTAGGCGATGCCGATCTGCTGCAGCCAGTAGCGGAGCGTCGCGCGGGTCAGACCGTAGGCCCCGATGTTCTCCAGCGCGCCGCGCTCCCAACGCATCCGCTGCCGCCAGAGCGCTCTCCAATCCGGCATGACCTCCGTCACCACGCGGCACTGCATCGGCGAGACCATCTTCGCCCCCAGCGACTTCAGCGCCAGCGTCATCTCGTTGTCCTCGGTCATCGCCAGGGTGTCGTAGACGAGACCAGGCTCACCGGGAATGAGGGTCCCGCGGGAGTCGGCGACCGCCTTGAGGGCGTACGCCCGAAACAGTGACGCGGTGCCCGTGAGCACAAACACCTTTCCGTGGCGGCGGGATATGTAGCGCTGGTAGCGGGTGAACTCGTTGCGCTGCAGCTGGCCGACCAGGCCGTTGCCGTCCTCGCCGTAGAACACGCCGCCCACCGCCATGAGGTCGGGGTCGGCCTCCATGCGCCCCATGCCCGTCTCCAGGAACTCAGGGACGATTACTGAGTCCGCGTCCATGATCATCACGACGTCCCGCGTCTCGATCTCCGCGAACATCTCCGACAGCGCCTGGTTGAGCGCGCCTGCCTTCTTCTCCGTGTTGCCGACGGTGGTGAAGACCTCCGCGCCGTGTTGGCGCGCTATGTCGGCGGTGTCGTCGGTGCAGTTGTCGGCCACGACCACGACCCTGTCCGGGGGCCTGGTCTGTTCCCACAAGGATGCGAGCGAAGCCTCGATGGTGAGACTCTCGTCATGCGCCGGTACTAGGACCGTGAGCCGCAATGCCTGCGAGGTGTCCTCGACATCCGGCAGTTTGCCGGGAGCGAGGCCCGGCTCGTCCATGAGCCGGACCGTCGCCGGGCCGAGGGGGGTCAGCATGAGGCTGCGCAGCCGGCGCCTCTCTGGAGAGAGGGGAGGGGGTATACGCCGGTCGCGGGCCAGAACCCGCATCGCCGCGGCGGCGTGCAGGGCGGCCAGTCCGAAGAAGACGGCGCCCGCGGCCACGACGGCGGCCAGTATGAGTGTGCCGGCAGGGATGTTGTCGTTGGCCCCGAGCGGAAGCTGGCCGACGATCTTTGCGGGATGCGCTCGTAGAACGATCCATGCCGCCACCAACAGCAGGACGAGGGTGGCTCCGATCAGCGCAACCGACAACCAACTCAACCGCGCAACTCGTCGACCTGGTGACTTATCGATGGCTGCCATCAGGCGACCGTGGACGCCAACGCACTGTTGCTCGAACGTCGCCCTCTCGCGCTGCCTGCCCTCACCGGCACGCCGTGGCGAGGGACCAGGGTGATCCCCCGCATCACGACCGGATCGGCCTTGGGCCGCACAGGTTCGAGCTCCACGTTCTCGAGGACGATTCGTATGACCTCGGCCATCTCGGCCTGCGCGAGGGCGGCGCCGATGCAGCGGCGGATACCCCCGCCGAACGGAAGCCACGAATACGACTCGGCCTTGCCGTCGAGGAAGCGCTCGGGCCGAAACCGACGGGACTCCGGATACAGGTCCTCGCGGCGATGGATGAGCACAATCGCGGGGTACACGCGGATCCCGGCCGGCAGCTCCCAGCCGGCGATCACGCGCGGCTTCTTCAGCGTGCGCTCGGATGCGTCGATCACCGGCCGCAGCCGCAGCGACTCGGTCACCGTCGCCTCGAGGTAGGCGTCGTCGCCCGAGGCCAGCTCCTCGCGCAGCCGCTCGAGGACCTGTGGGTGACGCAGCAGAAGGTCGAACGCGAACGCGAGCCCCGTCGCGGTCGTCTCGTGGCCGGCGGCGAGCATGGTCATGAGCTCGTCCCGAAGCTCCGCGTCGCTCATCGCGCGGCCGTCCTCATCGCGAGCGCGAAGCAGAAGCGACAGCACGTCGGTGCGTTCCTCGAGGTCGGGGTCGGCCCGCCGGCGCGCGATCTCCTCGTAGATGAGGCGGTCGGCGAGCGCGAGCCGGCGCTTGAAGCGACCCCAGGGGCTCCACGGGCCGAAGTCGCGGCGGAACGGGCCGGGGAGGAAGAACATCGCACCCGCGTCGATGACGGCCGTGAGGGCAACCCGAAGGCGCTCGACCCGGCTCGGCTCGGTAACGCCGAACACCGCGCGGCAGATCACGTCGAAGGTCAGCGCCCTCATGCGATCGCGAAGGACGATCTCCCCGTTCGAGGCCCAGCTTGCCACCTCCGCCTCCGCTACGTCGCGGATGACCTCTCGGAACTTGGTCACGGCGGAGCCCTGGAAGGGCGGCAGCAGCAGGCGGCGCTGGCGCAGGTGCTCGGGGCCGTCCAGGACCAGCACGGAGCTCGGCCCGAGCACCGGAGAGAGCGGGGCGTTGGCCTCGCCGGCGTGGAGATCCGACTGGTCGCCGGTCATCAGCTCCCGGACGGCCTCCGGATCGGCGACGTAGACGCCGGTGCCGAAGATCAGGTACGGGACTGTGAAGACGTCGCCATAGCGGCGGTGCCAGGAGAGCAGGCTCTCCAGCGGGCGCTGGATCAGTCGCACTGTGTTGACGGTGGCCGGCGTGCGGGGGCCTGGAGGGAGCGTCACCCCTGGGGGTATCGGTGAGAGCGTGCCGCGCGGTCTAGACGTCCGCGTAACGAAAGCGCTTCTTCAGCATCAGCACGACCATCACCGACGCCATCCCCGCCGCCCCCAGGAGCAAGCTCAGGACGACGGTGCCCGCGTCGAGCACCCCGTCGTCTCCAGCCGCCATGTAAGCCCAGATCGAGATCGGGAGATAGAGAACGACCGCGGTGAACAGCCCCGGGTTGGGCCGGCGCGCGGTGAGGCTGGGCAGCACGTGGAAGAAGACGGTGTTGATCAGGAGCACCGCGGGAAGAGACAGCGCAAATGCGGGGGCGCGCCAGCCGACCGCCGCCGCGGCGATCCCGTAGACGATGAGGAAGCCGTTCGTCGGCCAGAAGTCCATCCAGGTCGGCTTGATCCCGATGCGCCCCCCGAGCCACTCCGCGGCCCACCCCTGCCATCCGAGCGCGTGCTCCTCGACGACGTGCAGCGCGCTCGCCGCGACGAGCACCCAGATGACCCAGTCGTGCATCGTCAGCGGTCCGAGCGGCCCCGGCTCCTCGACGGAGCCCCTGAGAACGGCGTCGAGTGGCTGGTCGGCAGGCGGCCGAGGCTCCCGACGATCAACGCGACGATGCTGACCAGGTACATCTGCCCCACCAGCGCCTCGATGATCGCGAACGAGCGCCCGATCTGAAGCTCGGCGACCAGGTCCCCATAGCCCACGGTCGTCAGGGTCGAGTAGCTGAAGTAGAGGTAGTTGGAGCTGGTGCCGGCGACCCCGTACTTGAAGAAGGGCGTGGACCCCTGCGAGCCGATGATCCCGAATAGGAAGGTGAAGATCAGGCCGATCAACAGATAGACGCTCAGGACCCCGATCACGGTGCGTACCGTCACCCGGCTCCGCGCCCTCATGTCGCTCAAGACGCCGACGACGATCGCGATCGGGGCGAAGGCGATCAACAGCAGGTTGATGAGCTGGGCGTCGAACTGCCCGAGCGTCGCGAAGCCCGCCAGGGCGATCACCGACACCGCGACCGCGACGACGATCAGGGCCAGCAGGATCCGGTCGATCGCGCCGTGGATCCCACCGACGGTGAGCGCCAGGTACAGCGTGCCGGAGGCGAGGAGCACGATGACGAGCCGCGCCCACTCGCTGTCAGACGCCGCGACCTGAAACCCGATCGTCGACAGGATCAGAATCAGGATCGCGAGGTATCGCGCCGTGTCGACGCGGCGAAAGGCGGGGAACCCGGTTGCCATGGCTCGTGGGCTTTCGCCCACGGGACGGCGGCACCTTCCGCTGGCAGCCTTCGCCCGCGACCGGCATGTCGCGTGCGCCTACCCGCTAGGGCTCGTCGCGCTTGTCAGCCGAATCGTCGTCGCCGCCGAGTGATCCCTTCAGCTCGCGGATTCCGGAGCCGACGGCTCGCCCGATCTGGGGGAACCGGCTCGGACCGAACAGGATGATCACCACCACGGCGATCACCAGGAGGTGAATCGGATTGTCGAGGCCGCCGAACAAGCAGGGAGATCGTAGACCTCGGGACACTCGGGCACGGTCTATGTGAGCCCGGTGATCCCCCTGATGATCAGAAAGGCGGCCGCAATCGAGCAGATGACGATCGCCACCTCGCGGGCATGGGCGCGCAGCCAGTGGTTGAGACTCGTGACCAGCGACTTGGTGCGCTCCGGGGCGACGGCATAGCCGATCAGCGGCAGCTCCGCCCACTGGAACATGATCAGGTTGTAGAGGAGCAGGACGCCAACGGTCTCGGCGGTGCCGATATCGGCTGCGGCCACGTCCTTCAGCGCCACCAGGTACATCGCGCCGGGAAGGTTGAGCGCCATTCCCACGAGGAAGGTCAGCCGAACCGAGCCCCGCTGGATCACCCGCTCCGACCACGGAGGGCGTTCGCGCTTCGCCTGCCTCGCCTCCCGTCTGTCCTCCATGCGCTCGCGCCGCTCCCGCCCCCAGTCGCTCACGAGGAACCAGACCAGCAGCAGGGCGATGGCGCCGCCAACGAGGTCGACGCCCGGGCCGACCGAGTGCTCGCCGCCTCCGACGACGTTCCCCGCTCGCAGCGCGGTCACGATCACGTAGCCGACCACCATGCTCGTCAGCAGTGCCCCGGCCAGGTAGGCGCCCAGCAGACGCCTGGGGTCGGGCCGCTGGAGCACCAGAACGACCACGGCCAGAAGCGTCGGATAGAGCGCCGAGAGGAACGCCAGGGGGATGACGTCGATCAACTTGTGGTGTCTCGGTCAGTCCGCCGCGGCTACCGCCGCGCGCTTGGCGCGGATGTCGTCGAGCTGCTCGGAGATCCAGACCCCCGGGTCGCGCTCGCGCACGATCTCGCGCAGGCGGGCGGCGCGGATCCGCCGCTCCTCCGGGTCCATGGTGAGCGCCCGGTACATGGTGTCGGCCTGCTCCTGGATGTCGAACGGGTTGACCGATAGCGCGCAGTCGCCGAGCTCCTCGTGGGCGCCGGTGTTCTCGGAGAGCATCACGACGCCGTCGCGCGTGTTCACCGCCGGGGCCTCCTTGGCGACCAGGTTCATGCCGTCGAACAGGGAGTTGACGATCAACAGGTCGAAGTGCTTGTAACGCGCTACCGCCTCGGGGAAGTTCTCGTAGATCCGGAGATCGATCGGCATCCAGTCGGTCGTGCCGTGACGGTGGTTGACCACGGCGACCAGCGCCTCGATCCGCTCCAGGTATTCGGCGTACTCCGGAACGTCGGTTCGTGAGGGCTGCAGGTGCGCGACGAAGGTGACCTTCTCGCGGAACTCGGGGTGCTGCTGGAGGAAGGTGTCGAAGGAGGTGAACCCCCGCAGGACGTTCTTCGAGAGGTCGGCGCGGTCGACCCGGAGGATCATGTGATCGCGGCGGCGGCGCAGGATCTCCTGCTCGTACTCGAGCACCTGATCGGACTCCGCGGCGCGGTCCAGTCGCCCGGCATCGATGCCCAGGGGGTAGGCGCGGACCCAGGTCTCGCGGCCCGAGTGCAGGACGGTGCCGCGCTCGTAGTCCACCTCGACCTCCATCAGCTCCCGGCAACAGGCCAGGAAGTTGCGGCAATACGCCGTGGTGTGGAAGCCGATGATGTCGTTCGCGAGCAGACCCCGGAAGATCTCCTCACGCATGCGGTTGGGCAGGATCCGCCAGCTGTCCGGCTGTGACCAGGGGATGTGGACGAAGTGGTGGAGGAGGGCGTCCGGCCGGGCGTTTCGCACCAGGGCCGGGCACGTGTACAGGTGGTAGTCGTGGAACATCACGAGCGGGTCGGCCTCGTTCTCGATCGCGGCGAGCACCGACCGGGCGATGTCCGCGTTCACGGCCTTGTAGCCGTAGTCCCACGCGTCGGCCTCCTCGCGGCGGATGTCCGGCGCGTTGGAGAGGTCCCAGAGGTAATGCTGGATGAACCAGAGGATCGGGTTTGCGATGACGTTGTAGAAACGGTCGTAGGCCTCGCCGTCGCTCTCGACCAAGAGGACCTCGTAGGTGACGCCGTCGAGCTCCTGCGTCACCGGCTTCTCCCCCGCCTCCCGGCTCACGGCGACGTCCTCGTCGGTCATGGCCGACGCGATCCACAGGGCTCCTCGGTGAGCGACCAGCCCGCTGAGCGCCGTGACCAGGCCGCCCCCTCCCCGCCTTACGGTGCGCTCCCCCTCCGGACCCAGCTCGAACTGCGCCGGGCCCCGGTTGGAGACGATCACCAGGCGGGGATCGTCGCTCACACGTCCATCTCCCCGAACAGGCGGAGCCAGTCCCTGAGCAGCCGCGGGGTGAGGAAGTGCTCCCGGGCTCGCTCCTTGCCGGCCCGGCCGAGCTGCTTGGCGAGGCCCGGGTCCCTCAGCACCTCGAGCGTGCGCTTCGCAGCCTCTTCGGGCGAGGAGACCAGGTAGCCGGTCTCGCCGTCCTTGACCTGCAACGGAATCCCGCCGACGTTGCCGGCGACGACCGGCCGCACCTTCCAGAGCGCCTCGGTGACGGTCAGGCCGAACCCCTCGCGGAGGGACTTCTGGATCACCACGTCGGCCTGCGACTGGAACGCGTTGACCTCGATCGCCCCGACGTTGTTGAGGTTGTTGAGGATCTTGATGTCCGGATCGCCGTCCGCGTAGTTGAAGGTGTCGTGGAAGAACTCCCAGCCCTCGGGGTCGTCGGTGGCCATCGACCCCACGAGGGCCAGCTGGACCTCCGGCATCTCCTCGCGGACCAGCCTGAACGCGTCGATGACGCCCTTGGGGTCCTTCCAGGGATCGAAGCGGGAGACCTGGCAGACGAGCGGGCGGTCCGTGTCGATGCCGAACTGCTGGCACACGAACGAGGCGTCCTCGGGCGAGAGGGCCATGTTCTTGGGCGAGAGCGGGTCGATCGCCGGCGGGATCATCTTGACGTGGCCGTCCATCCCCGCCGGGACGTACTGCTCCATGTGGTAGATCGACTCGTCGTACTCCCTGATCAGGGGCAGGAGCCGGTTGAGGGTCTCGGGGTTCGGCGTGGAGAGGTCGATGTGGCAGCGCCAGATCCAGCGCCGGGCGTGGTTTGTCGCGCCCGCTCGCAGGCCCGCCGGCTGCGGGTCGTGGACGATGATCACGTCCCAGTCGTCGTCGAGGCTCTGCGCGTTCATGGCGTTGTAGGCCTCGAACACCTCCCACTGCTGGTCGGAGATCGACTGCGGGTCGCCCTGGAGGGAGTTGTGCATCAGCTTCGTGACGTTGAAGAACTCCTCCCGGCCGAGGATCACGCGCCAACTCACGTCGAGTCCGACATCCCGCATGAGCGGTACGAGCGTGTAGAGAATCTCCGACACGCCCCCGCCGAAGGCGGTGGCGCTCACGTGCAGCACACGCTTGCCCGCGAGCGGGGCGGCCAGTTCCCGGATCTCCTCCACCAGGCCACGACCCACGAGATGGGTGTAGTCGGCGAGGGACCGGTCGCCTAGGGCGACGTCCTGGAGCATTGCGGCAACATAGCGGCGCCCGCGCGCCGGTGGCTAAGCAAGGGCCCGCGCGAGGCGGTCGATGCCCGCGTCGACCTCGGTCACGATCCGGGCATGGAGCTCCGGCGTGGCGGCTGTCACGCACGACAGCTGGTACTCGACTCCCGAGCCGAGAATCGGCGACGCGGCGAGCGGGCCTCCCCAGGCATCGCTCACGACGGCGCCGGCCTCCTCGCAGATCAGGACCGCCGCCGCGATGTCGTACGGCGAGTTGTTCAGGACCATCCCCCCGCCGATTCGCTCGAATTCCTCGCGCATGCCGGGGATCTCCGCGATCAGCCTCGCGCCGGGCTCGACATAGGCGTCAAGCTGGCCGGTGACGACGCGGGTCATGTCGAAGGTCGCGGAGCCGAGGTCGAAGGTCCCGCCGCCCACGGACGAGGCGTCGATCAGATCGCCGATCACCTCGGCGATCCTGCGCATCGGGCGCCCACGCAGGCCGTAGGCCCAGAACATCCGCGAAGGCTCGGTGTTGGCCGACAGCGACGGCGCCGGGTCGATGCCCTTGCCCCGTTCGGCGACGAATGCCTGCCCCGACTTGATCTCGATCACGCACCCGACGGTCACGTCCCCCAGGGTCGGGTCTCCGTCGCCCAACGGCGCCAGGGCCACCGACACGCAGGCGGCCTCCAGGCCCGCCATCGCCGGACGCGTTCCGTCGATTGGATCGACGACGAGGACCCACTCGGCGTCCCCGGTGGGCGTGACCAGGCCGCGGTCCTCCGAATAGAACGCCACCTCGGGCGCCCGCTCGGCGAGGAACCGCTCCATGAACGCCTCGGCGTGCTCGTCGATCGCGAAGGTGACGTCGCCTCCGGCGCCGGCGCCCTCGTGCTTCCGCCCGGCGTGCTGCCCGAGCTCGGGGGCGACCTCCTCGCGGAGCGCCGTCGCGAGATCCAGGACGACGCTTCGCATCGGGGGCACGCTAACCGCTGCTCGGCCGCTCGCCCAGCTTCACGTCGACGGTCTGCGTCTTGCCGTCGCGGATGATCTGGACGTGCACGGTGTCACCCGGGTTGTAGTGGGTGATCAGCTGGGGCAGGTCGGATTCGTTGACGATCTGGTGGCCGTCGATCGCGGTGATGATGTCGCCACCGGTCCTCACCTCCTGGCCCTGGAAGTGGATCGTCTGATTGGCGGCCTGGAGGCCGGCCTGATCGGCCGGGCCGCCGGAGATCACCTTCGCGACGATCGCGCCGTTGTCGGTTGACAGGCCGAGCCGGTCGGCGAGCTGTGGATAGAGCGGCTCGGTCGTGACGCCGATGTACGGGTACTTGACCTCGCCGTTTTGGCGCAGTGCGTCGAGCGAATGCGCCACGAGCCCGATCGGCACTGCAAAGCCGACGCCCTCGTTGCCGCCCGAGTTGGTGCTGATCTGCTGGTTGATCCCGATCACGTGCGCGTCCGAGTCGAGCAGCGGGCCGCCGGAGTTGCCCGGGTTGATCGCGGCGTCGGTCTGGATCGCCCCGTCGATCTGGAATTTGGTCAAGGACTGGATGGAGCGATCCGTGGCGGACACGACGCCGACCGACAGCGACGACTCCTGGTCGAACGGGCTGCCGATCGCGGCGACGGGCTGGCCGACGGTGACCTTCTCGTTTGTCGCCAGCGTCAGGGGCCTGAGGTCGAGCCCGTTCGGGTCGACCTTGAGCAGGGCGACGTCGGCGTTCGGGTCGAAGCCGACGATGGTCGCACGCACGCGATTGCGGTCGCCGAACTGGACGTAGACCTCCTTGGCCTCGTGGATCGGACCGCTCCCGGGGCTGTCCGCGTCGGTGACCACGTGCGCGTTGGTGGCGATCTCGCCGCTGTCGTTGATCACGAACCCGGATCCCTCGGCCGCCGAGCCACCGCCCCCGCCGAGGATGCTGGAGAGGCTGCCGCCGGGGAAGATCGAGAGGATGGTCACCACTCCCGGCGAAGCCGACTGGTAGATCGACTCCGGGTTGAAGCTCCCGCCCTGGGACTGCACCACGACGGTCTTCTGCGGCGAGCTCTGGGTGGACTCGACCGTGGTGACCGAGCCCGAGTCGCTCGTGCTGCTGCCACCGCCGCCTCCACCGCAGGCGCCGACCGCGATCGCGGCGGCGGCCAGCAGGCACGCCGCCGCCCGTTGCGCCATCACGCCGGGACCCCGCCGGGGACGGCCCCGGGGAGCCTCATCTCGAATCGGGTGCGGCCGCGGCGCGAATCGACTGCCAGCTCGCCCTCCATGCGCATCGCCAGCTCGCGCGCGATCGCCAGGCCGAGGCCCGACCCGCTGACAC
Source organism: uncultured Actinomycetes bacterium (assembly GCA_963710955.1). Lineage (GTDB taxonomy): Bacteria > Actinomycetota > Thermoleophilia > Solirubrobacterales > 70-9 > AC-56. Next base: position 138,675 of record CAVQCK010000005.1, read on the forward strand.
GGTCGCCCGTGTAGAAGCGATCGAACACCCGGTTTCGATCGTGTGGGCCGATGCCCGGTCCGTTGTCGGCGACCACGAGGCTCGCCGACCCGTCCCGCCGCTGAGTTGAGATGGAGATGGAGGTTCCCTCCGGAGTGTGCGTCAGTGCGTTGTCGAGCAGGATACGGATGATCTGCGCGACCCGGTCGGCGTCGGCCATCGCGGTCGTGGCGCCGTCGGCGTCGACCTCGACCGGCGAGGAGTGCTGCTCGGCCGCCGGCCCGAACTCGTCCGCCACCCGGTGCGCGACCGAGGCCAGGTCCACCTCGTCCGCGCTCACCTCCAACACGTCGGCGTCGAGCTTCGAGAGGTCGAGGAGATCGGCCGTCAGCTTGGTCAGCCGCGCGATCTGCTCGCGCATCGTCCGGACGAACTCCGCCCGCACGGCGGGGTCGGGCTCATCCTCGTCGAGCAGCTCGACGAACCCGCCCAGGGAGAAGATCGGCGTCCGCAGCTCGTGCGAGGCATTCGCAATGAACTCCTTCCGCGCGCTGTCGAGCTGCGCAAGGCGTTGCTGCATCTCGTTGAAGGTGGCTGCGAGCTGGCCGACCTCATCCGTGCCCTCGTCCGGGATCGGCGTCGAAAAGTCGCCCTCGGCGACCTTCTGCGCCGCCTCCTCCAGCCGGTTGAGGCGCTTGGCGTGCGCGCGGGCGGCGAGCCATCCGGCAGCCAGGGCCAGGAGGAGCGCAATCCCCCCGGCGATCAGGATCTGACGCCGGATCAGGGCCACCGTGTCGTCCACGTCGCCGAGCGGCGTCGATGAGACCGCGACCCAGCGGGGATTCCCGTTGACGGAGATCGGCACCGCGATCTCCCCCGTCCGCACCCCGTCGATCTCCTCGATCGCCGACGAGACATTCCCGCTCGATACGGCAGCCGTCGCGGCGGGGGAGCTCGGCAGGATCGCCGTGCGCTTGAGCGCCGAGTCGGCGACCACGACGGCCGAGCCATCCGAGCTGGGCTTGACGCCCAGGATCGTCACCCTGGCGTCGGTGCGCTGGGCCGCGTCCCTGACCAGCCGGCGGATCTGCGCCTGGGACGCGCCGTGGCGCATCGCGCTGTCGAGGCGGGCGCTCTCCGTCGTGGCCACGTCCTCCAGCCGCTGGAGCTTCTGCGCCGTCAGGTTCGAGCTCAGCTGGGGCACCACGTACAGGTAGATGAAGCCCACGGCCGCCGCCGTGATCAGGAAGAACAGGATCGCGAGCCGGTTGCGGACGCTTGCGCCGATCAACCGCCCCTCCGTTCCCGGTCTCTACTCGTCCTTGTCGCGGAAGCGATAGCCGACGCCGCGCACCGTGAACAGGTACTCGGGGGAGCGCGCGTCCCGCTCGAGCTTCTCGCGAAGGTGGCGGATGTGGACGTCCACGGTGCGGGGGTCCCGGTATGCCGAATCGCCCCAGACCTGCTCGAGGAGCATCTCGCGCGTCTGGACCCGGCCCGGCGAACGGCCGAGCGCGGCGAGGATCTCGAACTCGACGTAGGTGAGGTCGGCGCGCTTGCGGCGCACGGTGACGACGCGGCGCTCGAAATCGATCTTGAGGCCGCCCGCGGCGATCGGCTCCTCACCGCCTGGCCGGGCGCCGATCATCTCGGCGCGGCGCAGCGCCGCCCGGACGCGGCTGCGGAACTCACGGACCGAGAACGGCTTGGTGATGTAGTCGTCGGCGCCCATCTCCAGGCCGAGCACCTTGTCGATCTCGTCGTCCTTTGCCGTGAGCATGATGATCGGCACCTGGCTGCGGCTCCGCATCCGGCGGCAGACCTCGATCCCGTCGAGCTTCGGCAGCATGATGTCCAGGACGACCAGGTCGAAGCGCTGCTCCGCAAACCGGTCCAGCGCCTCGCGGCCGTCGTGCGCGGGAACGACCTCGTAGCCCTCCTTTCGCAGGGGGTAGGTCAGAAGCGTCTGCACGGACTGCTCGTCGTCGACGAGCAGGATGCGTGCCGATGAAGCGTTCGCTCCAGCCACGTTCAGCCCTGAAGGGTAATTTGGCCGACACCCCTACACCGCACCAGCCAGTTTCGGGGCAAAGCCCCTCACTAGAAGCATTCCATGATCGACTTCCGGATCTACCGTGCAGGCTTCGCACCGGCCCTGGCCGCGGTCGTCGTGCTGCTGTTCGCGCTCACGGCGCCGCCCGACCCGCTGCCCACAGCGGTGACGCCGGCGGAATTCGACGGTCAGGCGGCAACCCGGCTGGCCCGCCAGGTCGTCGACATGGCGCCCGACCGGACCCCCGGCAGCGAGGGCGACGCGCGAGTTGGGGACTTCGTCGCGCAGCGCTTCGGACAGGTCGACGGGGGCGAGGTCTCCCAGCAGAACTTCACCGGGCAGGTCGACGGCAGCGACGTCGACATGCGAAACGTGATCCTCACGTTGCCGGGCGCCTCGCCCCGGACCGTCGTGCTGATGGCGCCGCGCGACTCGGCCGGCGGCCCGGGCGCGGCGTCGAGCGCGGCCGCCACCGGGATGCTTCTCCAGCTCGTCAATCAGCTCCGGACCCAGAGCCACGACAAGACGCTGGTCTTCGTTTCGACCGACGGCTCGAGCGCCGGCGCGGCGGGCGCCAGCGAGTTCGCCCGGAACTACTCGCAGCGGGACCAGATCGACGCGGTGATCGACCTGTGGCAGCCCGGCTACGCAAACCCGCGACCGCCCTTCGTCCTCGAATCGTCCGCCGGGCCACAGAGCCCGCCGGCGCAGCTCGCGCGTACCGCCGAGCGCGTGCTGTCGGATCAGACGCCCCACAGGCAGGGGGCCGAGGGGATGCTCGGCGCGCTGGCGGACCTTGCGGTGCCGAGCGGGCTGGGCGAGACGGCCGTGCTGATCCAGAGCGGCCTCGAGTCGGTGGGCCTGTCGTCGGCCGGGGAGCGCCCGCTGCCGGCCTCCCAGGACCAGGTCGCGAACCTGTCGTCTTCGACGATGACGGACTTCGGGCGGACCGCGCTCCTGCTCACGGCGGCGATCGACGCCTTCCCCGACCCTCTCGACCACGGCCCGTCGACCTACGTGCCGATGGCGGGGAACCTCGTCCCCGGCTGGTCGCTCGCACTGCTGGCGCTCGCGCTCCTGCTGCCGGCGGCGCTGGCAGCCGGCGACGGCATCCTCAGGGGCTTCCGCGCGGGTTCGAACCCCGGCTGGGCGCTTGCGTGGGCGGGCTCGCGCGCCGTGCCGCTGCTCGCCGGCCTCTTCTTCTTCTATCTCCTGGCCCTCGTCGGCCTCGTGGCCAGGCCGACGTTCCCGTTCGACCCCAACCTCTACGCCATCGGGCCCGGGCAGGTGATCGTGATGCTCCTCTGCGCGGGCGTCGTGGGAGGCACCTATTACGCCATCCGGGGCTGGCGGCTCCCGGGGGCGCTCTCCCGGCAGGCTGCGGTCCCGGCACTCGGCGCGGTGTCGACCGTCGCCGCGTTCCTGGCCTGGCTGGCGAATCCCTTCCTGGGGCTTCTGCTGGTTCCGACCGCCCACGTCTGGGTCACATGCGCGCGGCGCCGAGGGGCGCTCCCGTGGCCCGCAGTCGCCGCGGCGGCCCTGGTCTCGCTGCTGCCGCTCATCGCCGCGGTCGACCATGTGTCCGGCCAGCTCGCCCTCGGCGGCTCCGCACCCTGGCTCCTGCTGCTGATGGTCAGCGGCGGCCAGATCGGGTTCGGAACGATGTTCTCCCTGAGCCTGGTCCTCGGGGGCCTGCTCGGCGTGCTCGCGCTTTCACTCCGCCGCCGTATCCCGCCCCGGGAACGACCGCCTCACCCCGCACCGCCCGGCCCGCTGGACCGCGATGGCGAGCTCGTCCCCGAGCCGGTTGGACCATCGTCCGAGACTGGACACATCTCCGATCACGTCCAGCGAGGAAGATGACGATCTGGGGAATGACGGAAAAGCACCGCGAGAGCGGCCGGGACTTGAAGCATCATCGAGCGCCAATACAAGAATCAGGACAGGACACGGTGAGTCAGCTGAAACGGCGGATCGCAGCACGCACCTATCGCGTCGACTCGGAGGCGGTCGCACGCGAAATGCTGTTCAAGCTCCGGATGATGGCTCTGCTTCGGAACCAGCAGCAACACACCAGCAACGGCACCAGCCAGTTTCGGGGCGAAAGCCCCTCACCGGAGTGAACCAGCAACGGCACCAGCCAGTTTCGGGGCTAAAGCCCCTCACCGGAGTATCTGGCGCAGCTGATCGAATCCAGAGGCCCCGCGCTCGGATCCGTCTGCGAGCCGGAGCACTGCGCCTGTGCCCTCGGTGACCTCGCCGATCGGGGTCAGCGGCGTGCCGCCCGCCGCTAGCGCGGCGCGGGCGCCGTCCACGTCGGCCGGCGCCAGGGTGGCCAGCAGCTCGTAGTCCTCCCCACCCGCGGCTACGAGGTCGATCGGGTCCACACCCGCCGCGCCCGCCACCTGAACGACTCCGGGCTGCACCGGAACGCTGCCGAGCTCGATGGAGATCCTCACGCCGCTCGCAGCCGCGACGTGGAGGGCGTCACCGCCGAGGCCGTCGCTCACGTCGATCATCGACGTCGCGCCGCTCGCGGCCAGCGCCCGGCCGGCCGGGAGTAGCGGTGACGGCGTGAGCTGGCGGCGGCGAAGCGCGTCCGCCGCCGACGCGTCCAGGGCGTCGGCGAGCTCGGGGCGGTCGAGCAGCAGCAGGCCGGCCGCGGCCCCGCCGAGCTCGCCGGTGACGACCACGACGTTCCCGGGCTCGGCGCCGGCGCGCGAGACGAGCTGATCCGGCGAGGCGGCGTGGCCGACCACGGTCACCGCCAGGAACAGGACGGGCGCCCGGGTGACGTCACCGCCCACCACCGCCACCTTGTTCGCCGCCGCGGCTGCCGCCAGGCCGTTGCCGAGGTCCATGGCCCCAGCCTCGTCCAGGTCGGTGGGGACGCCCAGCTGGACGTATGCCTCACCCGGGGCAGCACCCATCGCGGCGAGATCGGAGAGGGCGGCGGCGAGCGCCTTGTGCCCGACGGACTCGAGGGAGGCCGTCTCCCGGCGGAAGTGGACGCCATCGACCAACGCGTCCACGGACGTCGCGGTCACGCCGGGAGGATCGGTGACCGCCGCGTCATCGCCGCTCCCGATCACGATCCGCGCGCCGCGCTCGGGCGCCGCGCCGGCGTCCTCGACCAGCTCGACGAGCCGGGCGATCAGGTCGAACTCCCCCATGGGTGCGCTCTCGGTCATCGGTGGTGCGTCCGACGACGATGTGCCCGAAACGGCGCGGCGCCGGTGCCGCCAGGCAAGGATGCAGGGCGCAGCCCTTGCTGGTGGCAAGGGCAAGCCCGAAGACGCAGCATGGCGGCGACCTGCGGCCGCCGTTTTGGATGCAGCGTTGTCGGACGTACCACCAAGTGCAATATTGAAGCTCGTGCGCGTTCTCGCCGCACTGGGCGCCATCTGCTTCGCCTACCTCGCGATCATTCCCGGGGCGGTCGTGGGCGCGACGATCGACCCGGCCTGCTCGGGATCGCAGTGCTCCTACTCGCCGCCGGTCACGGTGTACATGGTGTTCATCTTCGCCGCGACCGCGCTCGCGCTGGTCGCCGCGGCGGCGACGCTCGCGCTGTACGCAGCGCGCCCCTCGGCGCGCAACGCTCGCATGATCGGGATCGCGCTGAAGGCGTCCGCCGTGGCGATCGGAGTGGTCCTGCTGTCCGAGCTGGCGCTTCCGGATCCCGTCGCGGCGATCGTGATCGTCGGGGTGTGCGTCCCGGTCGCCCTGCTCGGGACCGCTCGGCGGACTAGCCGGGCACGCCCACGGGGAGCTGGTACGCACAGAGCCCCAGGGTGAGCAGCATCAGGAACCGATCGCGCGACACGGCGACGAGCGGCAGCGCCCAGAGCACGTACCAGGGCACCAGGTAGATCGTCGCGGCCAGGAGCCCGAGCATGGCCCAACCGCTCGCCCGTACCCAGTCGCCTCCGCGCGCGGTCCAGACCAGAAGCCAGATCACGAGCACCGCGTAGGCGCCGGCGAAAATAGCGCGCACGACGTCGACGTCCACGCCGACGCCCCTGGCTGCCGTCGCCGGAATGCTGTGGTAGCTCACCCGCTGCTGGCTCCCGGACAGGAACTCGAGGCCGTGGCCGATCGAGGTGCCGAACACCGCCAGGGCGACCGCGGCCATCGCCAGGACCGCGGCGGCCAGGCCAACGAGGAGGTGCCTGCGACCCTGTCCGCGGTTGGCGCCGAGGAACGCGAAGGGCGCCACGACCGCCGCCGGGAGCTTCACTGCGGCGGCGGCGACCATGGCCACGCCCCCCGAGGCCTCCCGGGCCCCGAGCACGAGGGCGACCCCCGCCGCCAGCGCGAGCATCATCAGCGCGTCGTTGTGGGCCCCTCCCACGACGTCCACGAGCACCAACGGATTCAGCGCGACGAACCCCGCCGCCGGTGCTGCAGCGATCCCGCGGGAGATCGCGAGGCGCGACACGATCGCCGCGATCCCGAGCACCGACGCCGCGGCCAGCCCCTTCATCGCCCACATCCCCGCCGGCACGCCGATGAGGGCGAGCGGGTAGCTCACGAGCGTGAACAGCGGCCCGTACGCGCTGGTCGCGTCGCTGAAGTCCTGGACCCGCACGGCCGCGGCGTCATGAATCGCGGCCGGCGCGAAGTCGTACGGATTGAGACCGTGGAGCACCCCCAGGCGGGCGTAGGACAGGTAGCTGAAGACGTCCAGCGAGAGCAGCGGAGGAGCGAGCGCGAATGCGAGGACGGCGACGACCGCGGCCCAGCGGATGGTGCGGCGGCCGAGCGCGGTGGCGCACACCACCACCCCCAGGTACGCGACGAACGCGACCCACAGCGCCGTTCGGTAGCCGCCCGAGCCGATCCCGAGGCCGCCGCCGTAGGGTCCGAGCAGCCAACGCGGAGAGCCGGCGTCGGTTCCCGGGACCAGATCGGCGCCGGGCGCCGCGAGCGGTACCGCGGCGGCCGCGAGCGCGGCGAGCGCCACGACGCCCGCCACTCGCCCGAGCTTCAGCCTCAGCCGGTGCCCCCGGTCCCGCCGCCGGTGCCGCCGCCGCCGGTCGACGGTGGGCCGCCGCCGGAAGGTGGTCCGCCGCCGGAGGGCGGTCCGCCGCCGCTGTTGCCGGAGGGCGGTGTGGGCGACGGGGCCGCGCCGGCGCCGGGCGCGTAGTACTGCGACGGGTACTTGGTGCTGCCGGAGCCGCCGGACGGGGGCACATAGCTGCCGGTGCCGCTGCTGCTGCTCGTCGTGCCGTAGCCCTTCGACGGGCTGGAGATCGTGTGGGCGCCGCTCCAGCTCGAGGACGGCTGGAACGGGGTCGACGGCTGGGGGAAGTCGCCGCAGTAGCTGCCGTGCGCCGCCTCCATGTAGGAACGCCAGATCGGGCCGGCAGTCGGGCCACCAAAGCCGGTGAGGTCGCGGGAGAGGGGATGGCCGACCCAGACCGCCGTGGAGAGCCGCGGCGTGTAGCCGACGAACCAGGCGTCGGACTCGCCCTCGGTGGTTCCGGTCTTGCCGGCGGCCGGGCAGCCGAAGTCCGTATAGCCGGCACCCGTGCCCTGGGTGATGACACCCTTGAGGATGTCGGTGACCTCGTAGGCGATGCCGTCGGAGATCGCGCGGGTCGCCGTGCCGGCGTCCGGAATGTCGGTCTTGCCGTTCGGGAACACCACCCTCGCGATCGCGGTCGCGGGATGGTGGACGCCGCCGTCGGCGAACGACGCGTAGGCGTCGGCCTGCTCGAGCGGCGTGACCCCGATCCGAAGGCCGCCGATCCCCTCCGCCGGGATGCCGTCGAGCGGCGAGGTGATCCCGAGCTTCTCGGCCATCTGCTTGACGTTGTCCGAGCCGACGTCCAGGTCGAGCTGCGCGAAGATCACGTTCACGGAGTCGATGGTCGCCTGGCGGACGTTCATCGTCCCGCCCTCGCCGTCCCCAGCGTTGTTGACGGTCCAGGTCGTCCCGTCGTCAAGGGTGAGCGTCATCGGGCTCTTGCCGGAGTAGTAGGTGGTGTCGGGGTTCATTCCCTGCTGCAGCGCGGTTGCGAGCACGTAGGGCTTGAACGAGGACCCGGGCTGGCGGTGGGCGTCGGCCGCGAAGTTGAACTGGGAGCTGGCCGAGTACGGCGTGGAAGAGGCCATAGCCAGGATCTGGCCGTTCGTGGCGTCGACCGAGGCGAGCGCGGCCTGCGGACCGCCGCCCGAGTAGCAGACAGAACAGGAGTCGACGGCGTTCTGGGCATCGGCCTGGAGCGCCGAGTTGATCGTCGTGTAGACCTTGAGACCGCCGCTCCGGACGGTGTTGACGCCGTACTTGTCGATCAGCTGCTGCTGGACGTAGTCGAAGAAGTACGGCTGCTTGATCTGCTGGTACTTGTAGCCCTGGTCGAGGCCAAGGCCGCTCTGTAGGGCGCTCTCGTAGTCCCTGCGGCTGATGTAGCCCTGCTGCTGCAGCGCCTGGAGCACCTCGTTGCGGCGCTGGATGGCGGCCGTGGGGCTCTGCAGCGGGTTGTACTCAGAGGGCGCCTGTGGCAGCCCGGCGACGAGCGCCGCCTCGGGAAGCGTGAGGTCCTTGGCGCTCTTGTTGAAGTACGTCTCGGCCGCCGCCTGCACCCCCACCGCTGTCTGGCCGTCCGTCGTTCCGTAAGACGCGGTGTTCAGGTACTTGGTGAGGATCCAGCGCTTCGTGTGCTTGGACTCGAGCTGGTCGGCCATCACGGCCTCCTGGATCTTTCGCTGGATGTCCTCCTGCGGGTCGGCGATGTAGAGGTTGCGAACGAGCTGCTGCGTGATCGTCGAACCTCCCTGGACCGGACTGCCGGCCTTGACGTCCGCCACCGCTGCGCGGACGATGGCCGCCGGATCGATCCCGCCGTGCTCGTAGAAGTTGCGGTCCTCGATCGCGACCGTGGCTTCCTTGAGGACCTTCGGGATCTGACCGCTCTTGACCGGCTGCCGAAGCGTGTCCGAATGGATATAGCCGAGACGGGTGCCGTCGGCGGCGAAGACCTGCGAGATCGACCCCTGGTGGATCGGCTTCAGGTGGTTGATGCTGGGGGTGCCCTGGGCGATGCTGTACACCCAGGCCGCAAGTCCGCCAACCGCGAGGAGGACCATGGCGAAAAGCACCCCGAAGATGACGAGGAGCTTCCGCCGGACCGAGCCTCGCGAGCGGCGATGGCGTCTGCGCGCTCGCTGAGTCATGAGGTCGAATAAGGGTACCGGGGCGGACGCACGGCTCGGCCGGAATGCGCCTACGCCGGGTGGCCGTTCTCCTCGAGCAGGCCCGCGCGGCGCAGGGCCTCGTGGGCGCGCTCCCTCAGCTCGGCTTCCTCGTCCCCGACCTGCGTGCGCTCGCGATCCCGCGAGCCCTTCAGCTCCAGCCGCACGCCCTCCACCGTCATCTCGGCGACGCTCACCTCGGTCGCGCCCGCGGGCTTCAGCACGCGCCGCGCCTCGTCGAGCGCAGCAGCGGGCGGCACCCATACGGACACCGTCGCCGGCGCCGTCCGATCGCCGGTCGAATGGTTGAAGACCGGGGACGACAGGACCTGCTCGTTCGGCACGACCATCAGGCGGCCGTCCCCGGTGTCGATGAACGTGTAGGAGAGCGTGAGGTCGTCGACGCGCCCGGTGCCGTCGGCCACGGTGACCGTGTCGCCAACGCGAATCGGCTGCGTGATCGCGAGCAGGATCCCGGCGACCATGTTGGCCAGCGTCTGGCGCGCCGCGAAGCCGACGACGAGGCCGAGGACCGCGCTCGAGGCGAGGATCCCGGTCGCCAGCCGCGAGAACTGGGTGAACTTGCTGAGCGCGAGCGCCGCGCCGATCGCCAGGATGATCACGAAGATGAGCCGGCGGACCAGGCGCAGCCGGGTCTGGGCGGACCGGGACAGCGTCGTGTCTCCGGAGACCTTCGACGCGACGTGGCCCCCGCGCGCGATCACCAACCGGTCCACGGCGAAGGCGATGGCGACCGCGACCCCCATCGTGACGAGAGCTGCGATCAGATCCTGCTGGCCGTCGGCGAGGAGCACCACGTTCGGAGATTCGCCCCCGTTCGGGTGGGTTCCTGCGTAAAAACGGCGGCATCGAAAGGGTGGCCCGAGGCGCCCGGATCCCGCCGAGACTGCACTTTGTGCCCTCTGAGGGAACAAACTGCAGTCTCGAGATCAGAATGGGGCGGTGACGCGCTGCGTGCTCCTCGATGCCCTTGGGACGCTCGTGGAGCTCGAGCCGCCGTGGGTTCACCTGGCCGGCGGGCCCTCCGAGCCGCTCGAGCGCGCGTTCCGCGCCGAGATGAGCTACTACCGCGAGCACAGCGACGAGGGGCGCGACCCCGACTCGCTCGCCGACCTGCGCCGGCGGTGCGCGCGAGCTCCTGTCATCGGAGCTCGGCCGTGACGTCTCGGTCGAGGAGATGATGGCCGCGATCCGTTTCCGCGCCTATCCGGACGCGGCGCCCGCGCTCGCCGAGCTGCGCGCCCTCGGGGCGCGGCTCGTCTGCGTCTCGAACTGGGACTACTCGCTCCCAGACGTGCTCGCCCGCGTGGGCCTCGCGGACGACCTCGACGGCGTGGTCACCTCCGCGGCGGTGGGCGCGCGAAAGCCCGATCCGCGCCTGTTCGACGCGGCGCTCGAGGTCGCCGGCTGCGCCGCGGACGCGGCGCTGCATGTCGGGGACACGCCCACCGAGGACGTCGCGGGCGCGCGTGCCGCGGGGATCAGGGCGCTGCTGATCGACCGCGACGGAGGCGGGGACATCGAGTCGCTGGGCGCCATCCGCCACCATCTCGATTCGTGACCGCTTCGGAGCTCACCGCTGCCGCTCCGCGCTACGCCGGCCTGGCCCGGCGCGTCGCCGCCGGTCTGCTCGATCTCGTGGTCGCCTGGGCGGCGTACTCGATCGCGATCATGCTGCTCGCCCCTGACGCGGCGAGCGAGTACGCGACGACGTGGGAGACCGTTCTCGCGGCGCTGATTCTCGTCGCGGTGGCGGCCCTGTGGCTCGGCTACCTCGTGTTCGCCCAGTGGCGGTGGGGCCAGACGCTCGGGATGAGCGCCGTCGGCATCGAGGTCGTCGGCGATCGGGACCAGGGGCTCTCGTGGACCCGGGCGCTCGTGCGGACCCTGCTGCTCGGCGTCGACTGTGTCGCCGGGCTTTTCCTGATCCCGCTTTCGCGCCGCAAGCAGCGGCTGGGCGATCGCCTTGCCAATACCGTCGTATTGATGCAGGGCGACGACGCATACGTGACCGGCCCCGGCGGCGCCGTCCACGCCGGCGAGCCCGTCGGCGCCCCGCCGCCCGGCTCCGGAGGATCGGAGCCGCCCCCCGGGGCCGCGGAGCAGGGCGCGCCGCGGCGCGTCCCCGCGACGTGGGGGCCGGGGCGCGTGGGCGTCGGGATCCTCGTCCTCCTGGTCCTCAGCGTCATCGAGGTGGCGATCGTCGCGATCTTCGATCCGGGCCTGGACACGCTCGGCGCGCGCCTCGCCGCCCAGGCCCTCCTGGCGGCGACGCTGATCGCCATCGCGTTCACCGTGAGCTCGGACCACGGCTTCCCGGCGACCTCGGTCGTGCCGCGGTGGACGCTCGGGCTCCGCCCGTCCCTCCGGTCGAAGGGGGCGACCGTCGCGACAGCCGGCGCCGCCCTGCTCGCGTACTTCATCTTCGCGGCCGTCTATTCGTCGCTGGTCCAAACCCACCAGAAGGACATCACCCGCGACCTGGGCTTCGGGCACGGCGCCTTCGGGACCGTCGCGGCGGGGCTGCTGATCGTCATCGCGGCCCCGATCTCCGAGGAGATCTTCTTCCGGGGCTTCCTGTTCGGGGGCTTTCGCAAGCGCCTCTCGTTCCCAATCGCCGCGCTGATCTCGGGCGTGATCTTCGGCCTCTTCCACTACACGGGCGCGAGCAGCATCACGGTCGTCCCGCAGCTCGCCTTCCTCGGGTTCGCACTCTGCTGTGTCTACGAGGAGACCGGCTCGATCTATCCGACGATCGCCCTCCACATGCTGAACAACGCCCTCGCGTTCATCGTCCTGACGTCGTGACCGGCGCCGAGGACACCGGGCCGGTGGTCCTCGCTCGCGAGCTGGCCAAGAGCTACGGGGAGCGGGTCGCCGTCGGGGGCATCGACTTCCAGGTGCCGGCCGGGGTCTGCTTCGGGTTCCTCGGCCCGAACGGCGCCGGGAAGACCACGACCATGAAGATGATCTACGGGCTCGCGACAGTCGGCGACGGCGAGTTGCGGGTGCTCGGCATGGATGCGAGGACCGAGCGGCGCCAGATCAAGGCGCGGATCGGCGTCGTGCCGCAGGAGACAAACCTGGACGGCGACCTCACGGTCCGCGAGAACCTGATCCAGCAGGCGAACTACTTCGGCGTCAGTCCCGAGAAGGCCGCGCCGCGAGCCGACGAGCTGCTCGAGTTCGCCCTCATCGGAGATCGGGCGGACGAGCGGATCCATGCCCTCTCCGGAGGCATGAAGCGGCGCCTGCTGATCGCGCGGGCGCTGGTGAACGACCCCGAGCTGATCGTCCTGGACGAGCCGACCACCGGGCTGGACCCGCAAGCCCGTCTGGCGGTGTGGCGGGCGCTCGAGCGGCTCCGGCGCCAGGGGGTGACCCTGCTGCTGACGACGCACTACATGGAGGAGGCGGCCAGGCTCTGCGACTCGCCTCCTGATCATGGACGAGGGCCGGATCGTGGCCGAGGGCGACCCGGCGGCGCTGATCCGCGAGTACGCGGGGCGGGAGGCGCTCGAGCTCGAACTGGCCGAGGAGTGCGATCCCGACGCGCTCCTGGAGGCCCTCGGGGAGCGGGCCAACGGGCACGAGCTCCACGACGGCGCCCTCACCCTGTTCGCGGACGACGCCGAGGAGCTTCTGCAATCACTGGATCACGAGCGGTTCCCCACCGAGTCGGCCATGGTGCGCCGGGCGAGCCTCGAGGACGTCTTCCTGCGACTCACCGGGCGGTCGCTCAGGGAGGGTGAGTAGCGGCGATGTCCTACGAGCCCGGCTACGCGGGATTGGGCAGAGGCCTCGGGGCGCGAGACCTGATCCCGTCACCGCGCCACGCGGCGTCGATCTGGAGGCGCAACGCGCGGGTCTTCTCGAAGCTGTGGAAGGGGGCGCTGCTGCCGACGTTCCTCGACCCGTTCTTCTACCTGCTTGCCCTCGGCTTCGGCCTGGGGACCTACATCGCCCACGGGATCAACGGCATTCCCTACAAGGAGTTCGTCGCGCCGGGCCTCATCGCCTCGGCGGCGATGTGGTCGTCGGCGTTCGAGACCACCTACAACGTCTATTTCCGGATGAACGAGCTCCGGCTGTACGACAACGTCCTCTCGACGCCGATCGAGCCGCCGGACCTCGTCGCGGGTGACATCGCCTGGAGCGCGACCCGGGCGACCATCTACGGGATCGTCGTCCTGATCGTCGTCTCTGCGGTCGGCCTCGTGTCCTCGCCGTGGGCGATCCTGATCCCGCCGTTCGTCTTCGTCGGGGCCCTCTGCATCTCGGTCATCGGCTACTCGTTCACGTCGTTGATCCCGAAGATCGACCTCTACAGCTACTTCTTCACGCTGGGGATCACCCCGATGTTCCTGTTCTCGGGGATCTTCTTCCCGTTCAACCAACTCCCCGGCTGGGTGGAGGTCGTGGCCTGGTTCACGCCGCTCTACCACCTGGTCGAGATCACCCGCGGAATGGCGACCGGCCCCGACGCCGTGCAGATCCTCATCAACACGGCCTGGCTGGCCGTGGTGACCGCGATTCTCTTCCCGATTCCGGTCCGCGCCATCCGCGCCAGGCTCGTTCCGTAAGGGATCGATCATTGAGTTCGCCCCGCCGCATGGCAGAATGCTCGGCAACGATGGGCAGGCGCAGCATCTCTCTTCTCGTCTCGTGTGCCTCGGTGGGCGCTGTGATCGCGCTGCCGTCGCTGGCGTTCGCTCAGGACGTGACCACTCCCGCGACCGGCGCCTCGGGCCTCGCCGGCGCCACCGTCCCGGCGCCGAAGAAGGCCGGCAGGTCGCCGGCGCACATGAGCGTGGTCGTACACGGCATCCACAAGGACGGGAAGGTCCGCGTGGGCAAGCCGGTCCGCGCGTTCGGCTACCTGCGGCCGTTCGTCCAGGGCGAGCACGTGCGAGTCAAGCTGGTGCAGAAGGGCAAGGTCCTGCGCAACGTCAACCCCGAGGTCACCAAGGTGCCGGGCAAGAACAAGGGCCGGTTCAACTTCCACTCGAAGGACCTCATCGCGCCCGCCAGCTACAAGGTGATCGCGGAGCACGAGCGCACCGCGAACCAGCGCCGGGTCGTAGCCCGGTCGAAGAAGTTCGGCGTTGACTATCCGGATCTCGACCCGGGGAATCGCAGCTCGGTCGTCCGGACCTTCAACCAGCTCCTCAACAAGCGCGGGTACTACAGCTCCCACGGCAAGAAGTACAACATCCGCACCCAGTGGGCCGTGATGGCCTTCCGCAAGGTCAACGGGATGGCTCGCAACTACAACGCCACGCCCCAGATCTTCCGCAAGCTCGCCGCCAACAAGGGCAAGTTCCACCTCAAGTACCCGGGAGGCGGCAAGCACGTCGAGGTCGACATCTCGAAGCAGGTGATGGCGCTGGCGAACCACGGCAAGGCCCAGCACGTGTTCGCGGTCTCCACCGGAGCCCCGGCCACTCCGACGATCCGCGGCCACTTCCACTTCTACCGCAAGGACCCGGGATACAACTCGGAGCGCATGTACTACTCCGTGTACTTCATCCGCGGTTACGCCACTCACGGCTACGACCCGGACCCGCCCTACAACGCAAGCCACGGCTGCGTCCGCAACCCGATCCCCGACTCGATCTTCATCTACAACTGGATCTCGCTCGGGGATTCGATCTGGGTCTACCAGTAGCGCCCGGCGCCGATGACGTCGCCTGAGCTCGACGGCGCCAGGGAGACCCTCCTGGCCCAGCTTCGCGAGCACGCCCTGGTGATCGGGGACGTCACGCTCTCGAGCGGGCAGCAGGCCTCCTATTACGTGGACGCGCGGCGCGCGCTGCTGCGGCCCAAGGGGTTCCTCGCCGCGGGCCAGCTGATCGCGGCGGCCGCCCGCGAGGCCGGGGCCGACGCCGTCGGCGGGCCGGTGATGGCGGCGATCCCGCTCGCATGCGCGGCGATCGCGGTCCCTGGCGGGGCGGACCTGGTCGGCTTCTTCGTCCGCAAGGAGCGCAAGGAGCACGGCCTGCAGCGATGGGTCGAGGGCCCGGTGGAGCCCGGGACGAGCTGCCTCGTCGTCGAGGACACCGTGACCACCGGGAGCTCCACCGTCGCCGCGATCGAGCGAATCCGTGAGGAGGGCCTGGAGATCAGGGCGAACCTCTGCGTCGTCGACAGGCTCGCCGGAGGCGGCGAGGCGATCGCCGCGGCGGCCGGGGCCCCATTCGAGGCGCTGGTCACGATCGACGAGATCTATCCGGACCGCCCGGATCGCGCCGGATAGGGCGAGCGACTAGCCCTTCCCGGAGCCGCCGCCCTTGACGGGCTGGTCACGAAGCGTCTGGATCATGCGCAGTGCCACGGCTCGGTCGACATTCGCGCCCCGCTGCTTCGCGTTCGACAACACCGCCACCGTGTAGTTCACGAGGTCGTCCCGCCGCAGGACCGCAAGCGTCGCGCTCTCCTTGATCCCTCCGGCCTGAGAGCCGGTGGCTGACGCCTGCACGGCCTTCAGCGGGGTCCCCTTGAAGGACTTGACCTTGCCCGGATTGAGCGGCACCTTGAAGCCGGGCAACCCGCCCAAGGTCTGCGCCGCGAACTTCTCGGGGGAGGTCTCGAAGACTGAGGGGTCGCGGTTCGCGGCCAGCGTCACCGCAACCAGGTGGTCCGGCGAGCGAAACAGCACGCTGCGGCGCTGGCTCGCCGTCTGCCACCCCGGCGGGATGCCGATCGCGTAGCCGACCTTCGTGTCGCGGTGGGCGCGCCACCCCGGCGGGAGCTTCGGGAGCTTCTGCGCCGTTTCCTTCGGGCCTGCCGTCGTCGACGCGGTCGTGGAGCTCGAGCCACCGCCGCCGCAGCCCGCCGCGACCACGGCAACGGCGGCAACCAGGGCAGCCCCAATCAGACGGGTCAGAGGACTTGGACCTTGCCCGACTTCAGGTCGTACTCGGCGCCGACGATCTTGAGCTTCCCCTTCTCGACCAGGTGCTCGAGCAGCGGCTCACTATGACTCAGCTCGTCGACGCTGTGCTTGACGTTGGCCTGGATCGACTGCTCGACGAGCGCGTCCTTGGACGACTTCGGGGACTTGCGCTTCGTCTTCTTGACCACCGGGACGATCGGGTCGACGAAGCTCTGGATCTCGCCCTCCTGGTGGGCTCCCTCGGTGGCGGTTGCGACGGCCGCCTTGACGGCGCCACAGTTCTGGTGGCCGAGAACCATCAGCAGGATGCTGCCCAGGTGCTCCGCGGCGTATTCGACGCTGCCGACCACGAGCGGGTCCTCCGCCGTGTTCCCGGCGATGCGCACCACGAACAGATCGCCCACCCCTGGTCGAAGATGACCTCGGGAGGCACGCGCGAGTCGGCGCAGCCGAGGATCGCCGCGTAGGGCTTCTGCTCCTCAGCGACCGCGATGCGTCGGACGCTCTCGTCGACCTTGTGGATCCCCTTTCCCTGGACGTAGCGCTCGTTGCCGGCCATCAGCTGCTCGAGCGCCGCCTCCGGCGTCGCCGGCCGCTTGTGGCCCTGGAGGTGCTGCTTCCGGCCGTTCGGGGTCGTCGATGCGGTGCTCGAGTCGCCACCGCACGCCGCAAGCGCCGCCACCGGCCCTGCTGCCGCAACGGCGACGCCGGACCGAACGAGCCGCCGCCGCGTGAGTCCTGACGTCATCTCTACCTCCTTGGGTGACATCGTCCGATCCTATGCGCACCGGCGCAGCGCAACGCCCGGGACGCCACATCGGCGCCCCGGGCGTGTGCGCTCGGGACCGGAGCTCCCGGAACGGAGCTAGAAGTTGCCCGTGCCGCTGGGCGTCCCGAGACCGGTCGGCCCGTCATAGCCGGGCCCGGCCGTGCACAGGTACGCGGGCGTGCAGCTGCCGTTGCTGCCCGCGGTCACGTCGTTGAGCGACGACGTGTGCGCGTACGGGAACGAGCCATAGCTCACCGACGACGCGTTGCCCGCGAGCGCGTACACCGACGCGATCAGCGGCGAGGACGCGCTGGTCCCGCCGACAACGCCCCAGCCCTTGAAGCACTGTCCAAGGAGCTGGTTGATGGCATTGCAGTTGCTGTCGTAGACATTCACGCCGGTGTTCGGGTCGGCGACGGCGGACACGTCCGCGACCGTCCGGTGCGCGCACCCGGAGTCGGTCTGCCACGACTGCTTTGCCTCGTACGCGGAGCAGCCGCTGCCGGATCCGCTCCATGCGCTCTCCGTCCAGCCGCGGGCGTTCGACGCCCTGTTCAGCGTCGTGCCGCTGACGGCGGTGACGTACGGCGAGGCGGTGGGGTACTCGACGCCATAGCCGTTGTCCCCGGAGGAGACGGTGATCGCGACGCCGGGATGGTTGAAGTGCGAGTTGCTCGACGGATCCGAGCTCGACTCGCTCGCTCCATAGCTGTTCGAGATCTCGTTCGCCCGCAACCGCGCCGCCGTGTCCTCGGCGGCGTAGAGGTTGGCGTTCGAATTCGAGCTCGCCTCCACCAGCAGGATGTGACAGTTCGGGCACGCTGCCGAGACCATGTCCAGGTCGAGGCTGATCTCGAGGCCCCAACCCTGGTTGTTGCTCGGGTAGGAGCCCTGGACGCCGTTCTGGTTCACCTTCTTGAAGCAGCCGTTGGCGGTCGTGCAGGCCGACAGCCCGTACGTCGACCGGTAGGTCGAGAGGTCGGCCTCAGCAGTTGAGTCGTCGTAGGCATCCACGATCGCGACAGTCTGTCCGCCACCGGCGCTCCCGGACGGGAGGTTGTACGCGCTCTGCAGGTCGCTCGGCCCGTAGCCGCCTGCGGGAGCGGCCGCCGCGAGCGGATGGCGGCGCAGGTTCGCCAGCAGCTTCAGGTCGCAGTGGGAATGTCCGGCCGGAACGTTGAGCGCGCAGGCGCCACGGTATGCGGTCGAGTCACCTTCGCCGTCGCGCTTCCGGCGGCGGCGAGGCACAGCATCGCCGCTGCACCTACGGCAGCGGCGCTGAGCAGGGGACGTTGACGTCTCATGAGAGCCTCCTCCACGGCGATTTCGCCGGGATCTGGTAGTCGCGGCGTCCTGCCTTCACACCGCGGGCCGCCCGCTCGAATCCCCGGACCGGAGAGTCGGCTCAAGCCACTCGCTCGCCTCCAAGCGCGCGGCAGTATTCCACTCGCGCCTGCCGCCTGCGCCGCTGCGAGGGGCTGGATGCCCCGAGCAGGATTCGAACCTGCGGCCTACTCCTTAGGAGGGAGTCGCTCTATCCAGCTGAGCTATCGGGGCCCGGTCGCCAGTCTAGGCCGGAAATCGATCCGCCCGGACGCGCACCTTAGGATCCTCGCGTGAGTATCCGCGGCTGGCGGCATCCGGTGCGAAGTGCCACAGGAGTCGCCACCACCGGGGCGGACCGCGGCGACGCCGGGCGCCGGCTCGGCTTGACGCTGGCCGCGGCCTCGTTGTGCATTTTCGTCGTCGACCTCGACTTCTTCGCGCTCAACGTCGCGCTGCCGCAGATGGCCAGCGGGCTGCACACGACGACGACCGACCTGCAGTGGGTGATCAGCGGCTACCTGCTCGCCCTGGCCGCCTTCCTCGTGCCCGGCGGGAGGCTCGGCGACATCCTTGGACGCAAGCGGATGCTCCAGATCGGCCTCGTGATCTTCGGCCTCGCCTCGCTCGGCGGCGGGCTCGGGCAGGATGCCGGCGTCGTGATCGGCTTCCGGATCGTTCAGGGGGTGGGAGCCGCCATCCTCTTTCCGCTGGCGATCGCAGTGATCACCGATGCGTTTCCACCCGAGCGGACCATGCGGGCGATCGGCAACGCCTACGGCATCGGCGCCGTCGCGATGGCCGCCGGGCCAATGTTCGGCGGCGGCCTCACCGAGTTGATCGACTGGCGAGTTGTCCTGCTCGTGAACGTTCCGGCGAGCGCGGCTGCGATCGCGGTCGTCGGCGTGGGCGTGCGCGAATCTCGAGATACGACCGCCCCGCGCTCGATCGACCTCCCGGGCCTCGTGACGGTGGTGCTGGGGATCGCGTTGCTGACCTTCGCGGTCGACCGGTCGAACGAGTGGAGCGCCGTGACAACGCTTGCCGTAGCGGCGCTGGGGGTGCTTTCCCTGGTCGCATTCGTTCTGCGAGAGCGGAGGGCACGCTGGCCGCTCGCCCGGCTCGATCTGTTTCGCAACCGCGCCTACGTGCTCGTCACGCTGATGGCTACGGTCGCGAACGTCGCCTTCGTCGCCGCGACGTTCGTGATTACGCTCTATCTCCAGCAGACGTGCGCACATCCGTGTTCGCGGGCTCCGCTTGGGCCGCCGAGCTCGACGGCAAGCGGGTGACCATCCAGGGCGCCCCGGCGCCTGGCCCGAAGCGCCTCGACAAGGTGTTCCTGCGCGAGTACGGGCCGAGCGACGCGAAGACGACGCTGATCCTGACGCCCGGGTCTCCCGGCAGCCAGGGCAACTACGCCCAGCTCGCGCCGTGGCTGGTCCAGCGGGTTCCGGGTCTCGCCGTCTGGGCGGTCGATCGGCGCAGCAACGCGCTCGAGGACATCTCGGTCTTCAAGCTCGGCGACGCGATGAAGTCGCTCGGCTATTACCTCCTGGGCGACCGGGTCGACGGGCACTCCTTCAAGCCCGTCACCGAGCGCCAGGCTTCGTACATACGCAAGTGGGGAGCCGACGTAGCGGTCAACGATCTCCATCGAGTCGTCGACTTCGCTCGCCGGGGCGGGAGCCGGGTGATCCTCGGTGGCCACTCAGCCGGCGCGGTCACGGTTCCCGTATACGCGGCCTGGAACTTCCACGGCCGGCCCGGCTACAAGGACCTCGCCGGGATGCTGCAGGTCGACGGAGCGGAGTTCGGAGCCTTTGACGCCTACCTGAAGGGCACGTCGTACTACCCGCCCTACCTGACCAAGCGCGACGCCAAGCAGGGGCTCGCGAAGCACGACCGACAGTCAGAGTTCGGCATCGCAGGTGCGCCCCTGGGAGTGCCACTGTGGACGGTGGGGGTGCTGCCGGAGATCGCGTGCCAGTTCGCGCACGAGGACCCGCAGGGCACCTCGGTGCTCCAGAGCGTGATCCCGAAGAGCCTGCGAAAGCAGATCGGGGTGCCCCGGGAGGCGATCACGAACGAGGCCTTCATGGGCGTTTACACGACCAACGGCCTCGCATCGGCGTTCCAGATGCGAACCGGGAGGCTGGCGAGAGGTGGATCACCTCGCCCATGGATCAATGGGCCGGACTCGAGCGTCCCGAGCGTCTGCAAGACGTTCACGCAAGAGCCCGGCAACGGCCTCGAGTGGTACTACTCGGCGCGCTTGGACGTCGACCTGTTCCAGGCGATGCCGACGCTCGAGCCGACCGGGGCGACTCGCTACCTCGGGCTCCACCCGCGCTACCTGAAGGACGTCAACGTCCCGTTGTACGCGTTCCAGACCGGCCTCAGCAACGGCGGCGTTCTGCGCGGAACGAAGACCTTCATCCGCAAATCGAAGGTCAAGAGCCACTGGCTCTACCAGGATCTGCAGATGGGCCACTTCGACCCGCTCGAGGACTTCCCGGCCCACAACAAGTTCGTCCAGACGGTCGTCCCCTGGCTCCGCGACATCGTGGCGGGCCACGACCCGGGGAGCCGCGGCCAAACCGTCGGAGGAGCTTGACTGGTGTAGGGTCTTCCAAGGAGGCAGGGTCAAGGAAGGCCGGGAGTGAGGAGAGGACTTTGAAGCGAGCTTTGGCGGCAGTTCTGGTCGTTGGTGGAATGCTGGTCTTCGTGCCGGCAGCGAGTGCGGGGGATCAGACATCGCCCCCCAAGGACTACTCGCAGACCGCCCTCAACATCATTCCCTCGGGGCAGTACGGCACCGTGCCAACGCCTCCCGGCGCCGACACGCAGGCGCTGATGTACGACGGCCTGACGCCACTGTTCGACAACGTCACCACCCCCGACCTGACCCAGTACTTCAAGTCGGAGAAGTACGGCATCTCAACGGCGGGACCCGGGACCGTCGAGAACGTCCCGCGGCCCGGCGTGACCATCGTCCGTGACTCCTACGACGTCCCGCACGTCACCTCGAACAGCCACGACGACGGCGTCTGGGCCGCCGGCTGGATCGCGGCCGAGGACCGCGGTCTGCTGCTCTCGCAGGCCCGAAACAACGCGTACGTGGCTGCGATCGACGCGCCGGGGCTCGACGCCGTTGACCTGATCGCGTCCCTGCAGAACTTCCAGCCCAGCGACGAGACCAAGCAGGTTGTCTCCCAGCAAGCGAACGTGCTGGCGCAGGCCGGCCCGGAGGGCAAGGCGGTCCTCCACGACATCAACGTCTTCTGCCAGGGGATCAACGACTACTTCACAAGCGTGGGCTCGTCCCAGCCTCCGTTCACCCCAACCGACATCTTCGCGCTGAACGCGCTCAAGGACCAGTTCGTCGGCGAGGGCGGCGGTGACGAGGCTCGCCGGTCAGAGTTCCTCGGGGGCCTCGAGCAGCGACGCGGCGTCAAGAAGGGCTACGCGATCTTCAACGACCTGCGCCAGAACATCAACAAGGGCAGCCCGACCACGGTCGACGGGAACTTCAAGTACGAGCACGCACCGAAGAAGCCCGGCGCCCCCGGCAGCGTGGTCCTCGACCCCGGCAGCTTCACGCCCACGCCTTCCACGCAGGCCAAGGTGTCGCACAAGTACAGCAAGGAGCGGCCCCAGGCCTCAAACGAGCTGATGATCGACGCACAGCACTCGGACACCGGGCACCCGCTGCTCGTCGGCGGCCCCCAGATCGGCTACTTCTACCCCGGCTTCACCTACGAGATCGACATGCACGCCGGTGACCTCAACTGGCGCGGCGCGACATCGGCGCCGTTCCCCGGCTACATGCTGATCGGGCGCGGCCCGGACTTCGCGAGCACGCTGACCTCGGCCGGCTCGGACGTGATCGATCAGTTCGCCGAGACCCTCTGCGGCGGCAGCGACACCAAGTACATGTTCAACGGCAAGTGCCGCTCGATGCAGGAGTTCAACGCCGGCACGCTCGGCGGCGACCCCGTCAGGTTCGAGACCACGGTCCACGGGCCGGTGATCGGATACGCGACCGTCAACGGCACCAAGGTGGCGATCTCCAGGCAGCGCTCGAGCTACGGCAAGGACTCGCTCGACCTGCTGTACAACCGGCGGCTCTCCGACGGCCAGGTCCACAGCCCCAAGTCGTTCATGAAGGCCGCCGCGCTGACGCCGCAGACCTTCAACTCCTTCTACATGGACTCCAAGCACACCGCCCTGTACACGGCGGGGCTCGACCCCAAGCGGGCGAAGGGCACCGACCCGAGCCTCCCGACCGTCGGGACCGGCCAGTACGAGTGGCGCGGCTTCCTGCCCCCGAGCAAGCACATCCAGGGGGTCGATCCCCAGAACACGCCGGTGCACGGGACGATGGTGAACTGGAACAACATCAGCGCCCACGGCTTCGGCGCCGCCGATGACGCGTGGGGCGGCAATGGCTCGGCAGCCCGAGTCGACATGCTGAACCGGGAGCTGAAGCTGCTGAAGAAGAACGGCGGATGGTCGCTCGCGACCGTCGCCTCGGCGATGAACGCCGCCGCGACGGAGGACGTGCGCGCGATCGACACGGTCCCGTTGCTGAAGAAGCTCCTCAAGGGCACCAAGGCTCCCAACGCCCAGGCGGCCCAGATGCTGCAGCTCCTGATCGACTGGCGCCACAACGGAGGGAACCGACTCGACCTCAACAACGACGGTGAGATCGACGACCCGGGCGCCGCGGTCATGGACACCGCGTGGCCCAAGATCGCCAACCGGTTCATGAAGCCGCAGATCGGCCCGCAGCTCGACGAGCTCAGCTCGCTCTTCTCGCGGTTCGACCAACCGCCGGGAGGCCAGTACAGCGGTTGGTACCAGTACTTCGACCGCGACATCCGCAGGCTCCTGCACATGAAGCAGCCGCAGCCGTTCACCAAGCGCTACTGCGGGGCGGGGAACCTGAAGAAGTGCCAGACGGCGATTTGGGACGCGATTGCCAACGCCGGCAAGAAGCTCACCCGCCAGCAGGGCACGTCGGACCCGACCGCGTGGCGCTCGAGCGCCGAGGCCGAGCGGATCCACTTTGTGCCCGGCCTGCTGAAGACCACGATGGCCTACACGAACCGCCCGAGCGGGATCCAGCAGGTCATCTCGTTCAACCGGCACCGCTGAGCTGCTGGTTCGCATAGCCGCCTGACGCCCTCCGGTCGAGCGCCTATCGTGCGGTCGTCGTGAGCCGCGAGATCACGCTGCCGCTCGCCCGCGTCGATGAGCTGTTCGGACCCGTCTCCTTTCCCGAGCTCGGCGGGTCCGCGGACCTCCGGTCCGGGATCGAGCGGCTCGTCGCCCAGCTGAAGAGCGGGCCGCGCGGGCCGGTTCGCGCGGTGCTGACCCTGCCCGAGCACGAGCTCAGCAAAGAATCCGAGGAGCGCATCCGGCGGGCCATCGAGCGCTACTGCGACCTCCGCGAGACCGAGAGCCAAAGCGAGCGGGCCGCCCTGCGCAGGGTCGGCCTCGCCGCGCTCGCGGTCGGGCTGCCGATCCTGTTCGTCGGCCTTGCGCTCTACACGGTGCTCCACCGCACCCACGCCACGGACATCCTGCGGATCTACGTCGGGAACGGGATCCTGCTCGTGACGGCGTGGGTGGGCCTGTGGTACCCGCTCGACACCCTCCTCCACTACGACCGTCCCTACCGGCAGGAGCTCCAGGCCCTCCGCCGGCTCCGCGACGCGGAGCTCGTGATCCGGGCGGCGCC
This sequence comes from uncultured Actinomycetes bacterium, assembly GCA_963710955.1. GTDB lineage: Bacteria > Actinomycetota > Thermoleophilia > Solirubrobacterales > 70-9 > AC-56. Next base: position 162,661 of record CAVQCK010000005.1, read on the forward strand.
GGAGGACGCCTGAGCCCCGACGCCCGCGAGGGACGCAAACAGGCAGGTAGGGGGAGCGTTACGGCAATGCGGCCGCTTCGCGCCATATCGCGCGTCCGGTCACATTCGTCGCATTTGCGTAAGGGGGTTCTCGACCTTTTCGTCCAATAGCGACCCATAAAGTCGATCACCCCCTGGGGAGGGTCACATGCGCGGCCTGGGCCGGCCCTACATGCCTGACCACGCCCCGCGCCGCCTGGCGGCTCGGGCGTGACCGTCTACGACAGCGCCTGCGCCTTATTCCCCGCGCGAGTGCTCGAGCATCCGCTCGCGCATCGCGTCGAAGTCCTCGTCGGTGAACTCAAACTCCGCCGGCTCGGTCTCATCCAGGAAGTCGCGAAGGATCCCTGCGAACCGGATCGGGTCGTCGAGCTGCGGAAAGTGACCGGCCTTCTCGAAGATCTCGAGGTGGCTGCCGGGCATGTCGAGGTGCGCGGACTCGCCGTGAACAGCAGGGATCAGCCGGTCGCGGCGGCCCCAGACGATGAGCGTGGGGAGCATGCTCGCGAGATACAGCCGATCCGCGGCGCTGACGCGCTGGCCGTTGTAGTCGATCACCGCCCGGACGGTGTGAAGGAAGGCGCTTCGGGCCTCGGCATTGGACAGCGATGCGTACCCCCGGGCCATCTCGGCGATGTCCGGCCCGGCGCGAAGGCCCACGCGAGACAGCACCTGGCCCAGGGCGCCGCCCAGGCCGAGGACGCGCTCGCTGGCGATCAGCGGCAGCACGAGCTCCGCGCCGGGCAGAGTGGCGGCCCGCAACAGCGGATGGACCTCGCGACCCAGCCCGCCGCTCGAGACGACGACCATCCGCTCGCAGAAGACGGGGTACTCGTAGGCGAACTGCATCGCGATGCCGCCGCCCAGCGAGTGGCCGACGACGGTCGCCCGCCGATGGCCCAGGGCGATCAGGATGTCGCGAAGGCTGACCGCGTAGGCGCCGAGCGAGTAGTCGCCAACCGGCTTCGCGGAATTCCCGTGACCGAGGAGGTCCGGGGCGATCACCGTGTAGTCCTCCGCGAGAATGGGAGCGACCTTCGCCCACTGCTCCGCGTTACCGGCGATGCCGTGGACGAGGAGGACGACGGGACCGGAGCCGGCGATCCGATAGTTCACGCGGTGACCGTGGAGCCGGAGCTCCTGCTCGGTTGCGAAGTCGGTGCTTACCTCGGCAAGTCGTGCCATCGTCCGATGATACATACGCCCATGTCATCGTTCGGTTACGCGGCCTTCGCCGGTGTCAGCTTGTTTACCGGGGGCGGAGTCGAGCATGGCCCGGCAGGCGCAATTGTGGTAGGCATCCGGCATCAGCAAGCTGTTGTCAGGGTGGAGGCTGGTTCTCGGGGTGGTCGTCCTCGGGGCGGCTGTTGCTGCGCTTGTCGTCGTCCTGACGAGCGGCGAGTCGGACCAGGAGTCCGAGGCGACGCTGGCGCAGAGCGCTCTTCTCGAGCACGAGGGGCCCGCAGGGACCGAGGCCGGCTCGGGTGAGGCCCAGGGCGGAGAAGCTCTCCGCCGAGAGCCAGCACCAGAACTCCCCCGGCGACCTCGGCGGCGAGGCGCCTCGTCAGGGACCCCGCTCGCCGGTCGGTGAGCAGGTCGAGGACCGCGCCTACCCGAAGAGCTACGTGAGCGATCGCGTGGCGCTCCAGGGAGCCAAGGACTTCAAGGCGCTTCCGAGTGCGGCGCCGGCCAACTCGTTCAAGTCGGCCGCCGACTACCGCGCGGCCAGCCAGGGCGGCTCGCGGCAGTGGAAGGCGCTCGGCCCGTTGACCCCCGACGTGGCGGCCGAGGCGACGCAGTTCTTCAATACGCAGACCAGCGTCGGCACGCCGACGACGAACTCCGGCCGCGTCACCGCAATGGCCATCGACCCCAACTGCGGCAAGAAGCACGCCGGCTGCCGGGCATGGGTCGCGGCGGCCGGAGGCGGCGTCTGGCGGACGCCGGACGCGCTCGCCCAGGACGTCAAGTGGAAGGCTCCGTCGCAGAAGCTGCCCACGAACTCGTTCGGCTCGCTCTACGTGGATCCGAACGACAAGAGCGGCGACACCATCTACGCGGGCTCCGGCGAGCCCAACGGCTCGGGTGACTCAGAGGCCGGGCTCGGGCTCTTCCGCTCAACCGACGGCGGCAAGACCTGGAAGCTGGTCAACGGCTCGCGCTCCGTCGCCATTGACCGCTCGATCGGGACGATCGCGGTCAGGCCGGATCACCCGAACGTGATCTACATCGGGACGGACCTCGCTCGCCACGGCTCCTCGTCGGTCAACGGCGGCCGGCGCACGCCGCCCAACGCGCCCGCCCTCGGCGTCTACAAGTCGACCGACAACGGCCGTCACTTCCGCCTCATGACCGACCTCCAGCGCCAGACTCCCGCCAACCCGACGCCCCCCTCGACCGGCGTCGACTGGTTCCAGGGCGGGGTCAACAAGCTGATGATCGATCCCAACAACACCCGCCGGCTCTACGCCGCGGTGTTCGGCTACGGCGTGTGGCGCTCCAACAACGGCGGCAAGACCTGGCGGCAGATCTTCCACACCGTCAACCAGACCGACTTCTCGAACCCCAGCGACCCGGGTGACACCTTCGGCGACCGGACCGAGTTCGACCTCTTCAACAAGAAGCACCACACGGGCGTCTACGTCGGGGACTCCTCCGATGACCTCGGTGTCGCCGAGGTCTGGCGCGTCAACAAGGCCGATACCAAGCCGGCCACCGACCTGCTCGGGAACGGCGACAACGCCGGCTGGACGAAGCTCTCCTCGTCCCAGAACGGGACCAACGGCTTCCTCTCCTACTACTACTGCCAGAACGGGCAGTGCGGCTACGACGACTTCGTCGAGAGCCCGCCCGGCCACCCTGGCCAGCTGTGGCTCGGCGGCTCGATGAACTACGACGAGCTCCCGCTGTACGGCGGGCTGCCGCCCCGTTCGAACGGCCGCGCGGTGATTCGGTCGACCAACGCGTCGGCGCCGGCGTCGCAGGTCACGTGGCAGGACATGACCCAGGACTCCCGGCCGCCGGGCGCCACCGAGGGCATGCACCCCGACGAGCACGCGATCGTCTTCGATCCCAAGAACCCGGCGATCGCCCTCGTGGGCTCCGACGGCGGCGTGATCCGGGTAAACCTCAAGCACCCGGCCGACCAGTCGTCGCAGTGCGCTCAGCGGCGCTCCGACTACGGCTCCGGCCCGCAGCCGCTCGAGCCCGCCGACCTCAAGGACTGCCAGAGCCTGCTGGACGGCATCCCGAGCCATCTGGACTCGCTGAACAAGGGGCTCAACACGATCCAGTTCCAGTCGCTGTCGGTCAACCCGAGCGACCCGAAGCGCGAGCTCCTGGGCGGCACCCAGGACAACGGGACCTTCTTCTACCAGGGCAACCCGACCTGGACCGAGGTGGTCGGAGGTGACGGTGCGCAGTCCGGATTCAACCCGGACGACGGGAGCATCAGCTACCACACCTACTACGACGCGACGCCTGGGGTCAACTTCGACAACAACGACCCGAAGCAGTGGTACGACACCTACGACCCGCTGCAGGCCTCCCCGGAGAACCGCTCCTTCTACACCCCGTTCATCGCCGACCCGAACGTCGGCGGCCGCCTGTTCATCGGGATGCAGCACGTCTGGCGCACCGACGACAACGGCGGCTCGGAGGCCTACCTCAAGTCACACGACTGCAACACGGTCTACTTCAATCCCAACCGGCCCGGTTGCGGCGACTGGGTGCCGATCGGCCAGGACCTGACCTCGCCGTCGTTCGGCAATCGCGCCGGCGAGTACGTGGTCGCGACCACGCGGGCGCCCTCCGACGACAAGACGCTCTGGGCGGCGACCCGGATCGGGCGCGTGTTCGTCTCCAAGAACTCGGACGCGAGCCCCGGCGCGGTCAACTTCACCCGCATCGACACGAACAAGACGCCCGGCCGGTTCGTTTCGGGAATCGCCGTCGACCCGAACGACCCCAACCACGCGGTCATCTCCTACTCCGGCTACAACGTCTACACGCCGGGCGCCCCGGGGCACGTGTTCGACGTCCACTTCGACCCGTCCACGGGCAAGGCGACCTTCAAGGACATCTCGGACAACCTGGGCGACCAGCCCGTCACCGGGATCGTGTTCGTCCCGTCGTCACACGGCACTGCCAAGGGTGGCTTCGGATCCACAGGCGGCGACATCTACGTCTCCACCGACTTCGGTGTCTCGAAGCTCTCGAACGGCTCGACGAAGTGGGTCGACGCGGCGCCGGGCATGCCCGCGGTCGCGACCTACGGGCTCACGTACTCGCCCGAGGCGAACCGGATCTACGCGGCGACCCACGGCCGCGGGGCCTACTTCCTCAAAGTCGGCTAATAGGCGTCAGTGAGGGGCTTTAGCCCCGAAACTGGCTGGTGCCGTTGGTGGTGTCTTACTCGGCGTAGAGGCTCTCGGACGCGATCGGGCGCAACGTCCGGTTCCACAGCTTGACCTCCAGGTAGAGGTCGTCTCCGAACCCGGTCACGGCGTCGACGGCGACGAGGGTGAAGCGCCCGTCGGTGACGGCCGCCTGGTCGATCACCTCGCCGTCCAGCTCGGCCGTCGCGGCGATGGCGCCGCGGACGAGGGGCAGCCCCCAGACGAGGGTGATGTCCCCTCCGCGGTCGCCCTCCGCGTTCCAGTTGCCGATCACGTCGTCGGAGAGGTCGATCCGCCAGTCCGGGTTGTCCTCGGCGGTGACGTCCGTGTAGTCGGCGGTCGCCCGCAGGCCGCTCGGCTCGCCGTCCTCGGGACGCTCGAACGAGACCCAGCCGAAGTACTCGATCGGCCCCCCCTCCTCCGGCTCCCCGTTATCGGACTGGCCGGACTCGCGCTCGGCGCCGCCGCCCGTCACGGGCACGTAGACGCGTCCGCCCCACGAGCGCTCGGGAAACCAGTTGAGCGTCTCCGGGTCCAGGGGCGCGCCCGCCTCGTCGGCGTGGGCAGAGCAGGCCTTGGCGAACTCCTCGCTCAGGCGCTCCTCCCAGCGGCCGTAGGGCTTGCTCTCCCGGGGTGGGTCGGCGATGAACCTGGGAAACGGGCGCGGGATCGGCGGCATCGGGGTGCGGAGCCTAGTCGCCCAGCGCCGCGCGAAGGTCCGACGCGGCCCGCTCGGGCGCATAGGTGTTGACGTCCACGCCCGTGCCGAGCTCGAATCCGGCGCGGATCGTGAGCCGGGGAAGGATGTCAACGTGCCAGCAGAACTCCTCGACTCCGCGCGGGGCGGTCCGGACCCAGAGGTTGAGCTGCGGAGCGGTGCCGAGCACGCCCGCCAGCCCCGTGATCGCCCGGCGGATCATGGCCGTCCCCACATCACCGTCCGCCTCGAACGAGGGAGCGGGGCTGCGCGGGATGACGCGAAGCTCGAAGGGCGATCGCGACGCCCACGGGCAGACCAGCAGGGCGCTGTCGTCCACGGCCACGAGCCGCTCGCCGCGGCGCACCTCCTCCACCGCGACGTCCGAGAGCAGGTGCCCGCCCATCGTCCGCTCGTGGTACGCGCCGGTCCGCTCGCGCTCCCGCGCCACCTCGGCCGGAACGAACGAAAGCGCGTAGAGCTGCGCGTGCGAGTGCGGCAGCGACGCGCCGGCATCGCGCCCCTCGTTGACGATCAGATGCAGGAAGGCGGCGCTGTCGGCATGGGCGCGCATCCGCTCGCGCCAGGCGGCGACAGCGCCGGCGAACCGCTCGTCGCTCAGTTCCGCGAGTGACGTGACGTGCTCCGGCGCGTGAATGATCACCTCGTGCGCGCCGATCGCCGGTTGTGACGCGAAGAGATCGGGCTGGCGGACCCGCGACGACTGGCCCAGCGGGTCGACCGAGCTCGCCAACCCGGTCTCGCCGCCCCCGTCGTCGCCGGCACCGGCCTGCTCGGCGGGGACCAGCACCGGGTAAAGGTTCGGGACCGAACGGGCCGTCCAGCCCGGGGAGTCGGGCTCGCCGCCGTCCGGACGGGACGCCCAGACCTCGGGCGGCGTCCGGTCCTCGCGGCCCTCGCAGAACGGGCAGGACTCGGCGGATTCCTCACGGGCCTGGGCCTGCGCGGGAGCGAACGCGTCGGGGCGCTCAGCCCGGCCGGGCGCGAGGATGACCCGCAGCCCGGTGAGCTGGTCTATGCGGACTTCAGGCGCGGCCAGGTCGCTATGGGCTCCGGCGCTCGCCCGACGCGTCGCCGCCCTCGGAGGGCCCGAGGAACGGCTTCACCATGTCGAGGGGCAGCGGGAAGATGATCGTGGAGTTCTGGTTCACGCCGATGTCGAGCAACGTCTGCAGGTAGCGGAGCTGCAGCGTTGCGGGGTTCTGGCTGATGATGTTCGCCGCCTGGGCCAGCTTCTCTGCCGCCTGGAACTCGCCGTCCGCGGAGATGATCTTCGCGCGCCGCTCGCGCTCGGCCTCCGCCTGGCGCGCGATCGCCCGCTGCATGTCGGCCGGCAGCTCGACGTCCTTGACCTCGACTGTGCTGACCTTCACGCCCCACGGCTCGGTCTGCTCGTCGATGATCTGCTGGAGCTCGACGTTCAGCCGCTCGCGCTCCGACAGGAGCGAGTCGAGCTCGGCCTTGCCGAGCACGGAGCGCAGCGTCGTCTGGCCGATCTGGGACGTGGCGAGGAGGAAGTTCTCGACCTCGGTGACCGCCTTGTTCGAGTCGATGACCCGGAAGTAGGCCACCGCGGTGACCCGCACCGTGACGTTGTCCTTCGTGATCACCTCCTGCGGGGGCACGGTCAGCGTCACCGTCCGCAGATCGATCCTGACCATCCGGTCGACGATCGGGATCAGGAAGATCAGGCCGGGCCCCTTCTGGGCGATCAGGCGGCCGAGGCGGAAGATGACGCCGCGCTCGTACTCACGGAGGATTCGGACTCCGGAGGCGAGAGCGATCGCCACGAAGATGATGAGCAGGACGACTATCGCGATAACGACGGTCACGTCGGCGCTCCTTTCCCTATGAACCCACCCGGCTCGGCTCCGCTGGCTCCGTGGCGCCGACCGGCGAGACGTGGAGCGTCAACCCCTCCACTGACTCCACGCGCACTCTAACGCCGCGCTCCAGTGGCCGCCCATCGCCGTTCGCGCCCGCGAGCTCGGCGCGCCACAGCGCACCCTGAACGAAGATCTGGCCCACGGGGTCAATTGGCTCCCGCACCTCCCCGATCGAGCCGACCATCTCCTCCCAGCCGGTTCGTTTGGGCCTGCGGCGGGCCTGCACGGCCTTCCGGACGACCAGCGCCAGGCCACCGCCGAGAATGAGGCCGACGATGACCACCACAACGGGCGAGATCTCGAGCGCGCTGGTGTTGGTGGGGTAGAGAAGGAACCCGGCGGCGACGATGGCCGCCACCCCCGAGACGCCCAGGATTCCGTGGGTCGGCAGGTGGGCCTCGCCGATGATCATCAGGATGCCGGCGACCAGCAGGAGCACCCCCGCGAGGCTCACCGGAAGCTGGAAAGAGCCGTAGAGGCCCAGCAGCAGCGAGATGATTCCGATGGTGCCCGGCGCGATCAGGCCCGGGCTGAACGCCTCGACGATGAGGCCGAAGATGCCGACCAGGATCAGGAGGTAGGCGACGTTCGGGTTCACCAGGACCTCGAGCACCTGGTACTGGAACGGCATGTCGTGGTTCTGAATCTCCAGGCCGGAGGTGTGGAGGATCTGCCTCTTGGGGCCCTTGACCTGGAACCCATCGAGCTTGGAGAGCAGCGCCTCCTGGCTGGGGGCGATGACGTCGATCAGGTTGTCCTTGAGCGCCTCCTCCGCGGTGAGGTTCTTTGCCTGGGTCACGAGGAGCTCCGCGAGGTGCGCGTTGCGGCCGTGCGCCGACGCGAGCGCCCGCATGCCCGCAGCCGCGTCGTTCTTGATCTTGCGCGAGAGGTCCTGGCTCTCCCCGCTCGGGCCGATGGCGATCGGCGTCGCCGAGCCGATGTTGGTCACCGGGGCCATCGCGGCCACGTCGCCCGCCTCGGTGATGTAGGCCCCGGCCGATCCCGCCCGGGCGCCGTCGGGCGAGACGTAGACGACCACCGGCATCGGCGCCGCGGACATGTCCTGGATGATCGTCCGCATCGAGTCGGAGAGGCCGCCCGGCGTGTCGAGCCGGATGATCGCGAGCTTGGCGTGCTGGCTCGCCGCGTCGTCCAGAGCGCTGCTCACCCACTTCTGGGTCGCCGGGTCGATCGGGTCCTGGAGCTGGATCGAGTAGGCGACACCGGTCGAGCTCGACGGGGGAGTTCCCTGGCCGAGTGCCGGGGTGGCCACGAGCACGGCGCCCACCGCGGCGATCGCGGTCCAGATCCACACGCGGAGCCCGGCGATCCTCATGGACTCATTATCCGCTTCGGCGAACTCCGCGTGAAATCGCTCGACTTCGGGTCCCCCCGGGGTTATTCTCTCGCCAACGCAGGGGCGTGCTTTGAAAGGGAAGGGAGTCCTGATGACCAACCGTCGGGTGCAGGGAACGGCGAGCCTGGGGCTCGCGCTGGCATTCATCGTGGCCGCGCTGACCGCCGCGCCGGCGGCCGCGGCACCTCCGTCCACGCCGCTGCCTCCGTGCGCGGACACCGTCACCCCGGATTCGCTCACCCCGGGGCAGAACGCGATCGGCTTCAGCGTCACCCAGGGGACGACTCCGACGAGCTTCCACGTGAAGATCCTCGGCGTGATGCCCAGCGGCATCGCGCCCGGACGCGACCTGATCATCGTCGACACCAGCGGCCCGGCGATGGATCAGGCCGGCGGGATCTGGTTCGGCATGTCCGGCTCGCCCGTGTACACCATGGACGGCCGGCTGATCGGAGCGATCTCCTACGGGTTCTCCCCCACCAGCAAGATGGCCGGGATCACCCCCGCGAACCCCGACATGCTCCAGCTCCTGCGGCCGAGCGGCGGCGGCTCCGGGGACGCGGCGACGGCGGACCCGCGGCGCGTGCGGCTCTCGCACGGCGTCCGCGAGCAGGTGGCGAGCGAGTCAGGGATGCGCACCTCGCGGGTCGGCGGGTCAATGTCCCAGCTGGAGGTGCCGCTCTCGATCTCGGGCCTCGCCCCGGCTCACCGGGAGAAGCTCCGCAGGGCCGCGATCAAGCACCACCTGCCGTACTTCATCCCCACGGTCGGCGGCGCCTCGGCCTCGGGCAAGGGCCTGGCGGGCGGCACGATGCGGCCCGGCGAGTCGTTCGCCGCCGCGCTCTCCTACGGCGACATCACGATGGCGGGCGTCGGGACGACGACCTACGTGTGCCAGGGGCGGGCGCTGGCGTTCGGACACCCGTTCTTCTTCACCGGGCCGAACCGGCTCGGCGCCAGCGGGGCGAGCACGTTCGGCATCGTCCAGGACCCAGTCTTCGGGCCGTTCAAGATGGCGAACGTCACCGGGCCGCTCGGCATCGTCGACCAGGACCGACTCCCCGGCCTGCGTGCGCAGCTCGGCCAGGCGCCGCCGCTCGTGCGGGTCACCCAGCACACGAAGTCGCTCGACACGGGGCTCGCGCGCACCGGCGAGACCGACATCGTGCGCGGCTCGAACGTGGACCGGCGCGAATCGCTGCCCCAGATCGCCTGGATCCACAGCTTCTCGAACATCGACTCGATCTTCGACCAGGTCAGCGGCGGAAGCGCGCGGATCTCGTGGACCATCCGCGGAGACATCAAGCACTCCGGCAAGTCCTGGAAGGTGACCCGCAAGAACCAGTGGGTGTCGACCCGGGACATCTCGTTCGCGTCGACCTTCGAGCTGGCCGACACGCTCCAGACCCTCACGACCCAGAAGCTCGCGCCGGTCGCGCTGAAGGGCGTTCACATCAACGTCGACGTCCAACAGGCGATCTCCGAGCTGCGCATACGCGGCGTGAAGTGGTCCGCGGACGGACGTCACTACGAGAAGACGAAGACCCTGCGCGTGCGACCGGGTGGGCGGGTCTTCGCCAAGGTGAAGCTGCGCAACTCGGACAGCGGGAAGGTGAAGACCGCAAAGCTCAAGATGCGCGTCCCCCGGCGTCCGGAGCGGCTGCTCCTGGCGACGGTGGGAGGTGGCCAGGCAGGAGGAGGCGGCGGCTTCCTCTGCTCGTTCCTGGGCATCTGCCGACACAGCGCGAACGCCAAGAGCTTCGACGCCCTGCTCAGCAAGATCCAGGACGCGCCTCGCAACAACGACCTGGTCGGCTCGATCGGATCCCCGCGGCATACGTCCTCGCAGGTCATCAGGCACCAGTCCAGGGTGGTCAGCGGGCAGGAGTTCGTCGTCCTGAGGACCAAGGGCCGCCACCACAACCCCAGGACCACCAAGTACCGCCCGCGAGCCCCTAGGCGGGCTCGTCGACAGTTCGGCGCGCCCTGAGCCTCGTAACGATCGCGGTGGGGCTTGGCGGAAGCCGGCCGTCGGTCGACAGCCATGAGCCGGCCAGGATGAGCAGGAGACCCGCGATCGCCCCGGCGCCCGGGCGCTCCCCAAGGATCGCCACGCCCAGACCGACGGCGATCACGGGGTTGATGTACGTGACCACGAGGGCCCTCCCGGCGCCGACCTCGGTGATCAGCATCCCGTAGAGGACGAAGGCCGCCGCGGTGCACAACACCCCGAGGACGACCAGCGCCGCGATCGCCTCGTCCCGAAATCGGCGCGGTCGGCGGATCCACGGCGACGGCCGGCGCGAGGAAGAGCGCCGCCAGGGCGAGGCTCGCGCCCATCGACGCGCGCTGATCCAGCTTGGCGAGATGCCGCTTGAGGACCATCGGTCCGACCGCGTAGCAGAAGGCGGCGACCAGGATCGCCATCGCGGCGAGTAACTCGTCACCGCTGCCCGCGACGTCGATGCCGACCAGCGCGGCGACCCCGCCGAGGCCGATGAGGAGGCCGATGAGCCGCCGCCCCGTGACCCGCTCGCTGGCGTCGAAGCGGAGCGCCAGGAGCGCCACGAAGAGGGGCGCAGTGGCGATGATGATCGCCGCCAGTGAGGAGGCGACGTGCTGCTCACCGGCGGCGATCAGCGGAAAGGGAACCGCGATCTCCGCGAACGCGAACACCGCCAGCCAGCGCCAGTGACCGCGAACCGAAGAGAGCGTTCCCGCCCGCTGTGCGAGGGCAAGCAGAAGCGCCGCGGCGAGGATCACCCGGACCCAGGCGAGGAAGGCGGGCGGGACGCCGTCGTCCACCGCCACCTTGATGAACAGGTACGGAATGCCCCAGAGAACCGACACCGCCGCGAATGTGGCCCAGGCCCGTGTGCTCACGTCCGCAGAAGCTAGCCGCCGAGCGCGTAGCGCTTGATGTCCGCGGCGAAGTCGACCTCGCTCGCGTACTGGCCCTGCTTGACGAAGACCCGCTTGCCGCTCGCGTCGTAGTAGGCCGTGTCGGGGAGGCCGACGGTCGCACCCACCGATTGCGCGATGTCCTTGTTGGGATCGGTGTAGCTGGGATAGGGGAGCGGGAGCTCGCCCAGGAAGGTGCGCGCTGCGGCGTCGTTGTCGTTGGTGTCGACGCCGACGAAGGCGACCCGCTTGCCGTACTTCGCCGAGAGGCGCTGCAGGTAGGGGAACTCCATGCGGCACGGCTCGCACCAGGACGCCCAGACGTTGACCACCACGGGGTGACCGCGGAGGGCGGCGAGCTGGCTTCCGAACGCGCTCGTGCCGCCGGAGACGAGGCGGTCACCCTGCGCGTAGAGCTTCGCCAGCGGCTTCGGCGCGCCCGCGAGCGCCCGCTTGTAGTCCGGCGCCTTGGCCGTGGACGTGCCGCCGCCCGAGCTCCCGCACCCGGCGAGACGCGATGGCGAAAACGGCCGCCGCCAGGCACGCAGGGCGATTTGGGAGCTTGCTCAGCACGGTGGAAAACACCGGGTCAGCCCATGTATCCGACCGCGGGTGGTTTAATTAGGGCTAGGTCCACGCTTCAACCTGGACCGCGGGGGAACCGCCGACTCGTCAAGAGGGGTCAACCACGAGCGGGCCGGCGCGCCTCCAGCGAGCTTACAGCGCGCCCACCTACGGCCTGTGGGACGTCGGGCGCGGGATGAACTTCATGAGCGAATCACTCGATGTCGCCGCCGGCAGTGCGGCCGACCTGATCCAGGAGGATCAGCTGGAACGCGTGCGCGAGTTCACGCGTGAGCCGATCGTGCTCGAGGGCGAGACGATCGCCGATCTCGTGCCGGGCACGGCTCGCCGCCGCGCCGTGGACGCTGCGATCGCCGAGCTGGACGAGGGCCGCGAGACCCCGTCGCCCGAGTGGCGGCAGAAGTACTCGCTCCTCCTCGGGCTCGAGCGCCTGCTGTCGGCGGAGCCGGTTCGCCTCGCCAAGGACACAGAGCTCACCGAGCACCAGGTCGACGTGCTCTCGGGAACGCTCGCAGCGCTGACCACGGAGCTCGAGGAGTCCGATCGCGACGATCACTCGAACGGCGCCCGCGCCGGCCGGAGCAACGGCAACGGAGCGGAGGCCGCGAACGGCGACGCCGCCGGCAACGGCTCGATCGAGGCGATCGACGACGAGGACGAAGTCGTCCCCGAGGAGGAGGAGCCGCTCGACTGGGACGAGCCGGCCGAGGAGGAACTCGTCGCGGAGGCCCCCGAAGATCCGGGGGCGGATCGCCGCTTCTGGTTCGAGCACGCGACTGGATCGGGGAAGACCGTCGCCGCGCTCGGCTTCATCGAAGGCTCGCGAACAGGCGGCGTTCTCATCCTCACCCACCGTCGCAACCTCGTCGATCAGTTCATCGGCGAGATCTCCGACCGCGGCTACAAGGACCGCCTCTCGCCCCCGCTGCTCGGAACGGACGACCACCCGTACGGCCCGGTCACGGTCGAGACCTACCAGTGGTTCGTCCGCAACGCGAAGAAGGTGTCGGACGCGTACGCGATCGTCATCTGCGACGAGGCTCACACGGCGCTGGGCGAGAAGACCAGCGCCTGCATCCGCGCCTGGCCGGAGCCCATCTTCATCGGGATGACCGCGACGGGCGCGCTGATCGCCCGCCACGTCGCCGACCTCTTCCCCACCCAGACCTCGCGGTTCGACCTTGCACAGGCGGCCCGCCGGGGTGTCATCTCTCCGCTTCGCTGCATCCGGATCCCGCCGGGACCGGGGGTGCGGACGATCGCCAAGGTGCCGCTGCGCCGCGGTGAGGTGGACCAGGACTTCGACCAGGAAGAGCTGGCCGCACTCCTCGACCAGGAGCCCTTCAACGTCGCCGTCGCCGACCTGTACCGCTCACGCTTCCGCAAGATCCCCGGCGTCGTCTACACCGCGGGCGTGCGTCACGCGAACCACGTCGCGGCGTCGTTCCGCGCCGCGGGGATGAACGCGCAGGCCGTCTCCGGCGAGACTCCCAAGCGCGAGCTGGCCGAGATCCTGGCCGCGTTCGAGCGCGGCGAGGTGGACGTGCTGTGCAACGCGATGCTGCTCGCGGAGGGGTGGAACTCGCCGAGGGCGACGATCTGCATGCACCTCGCGCCCACGGCGTCGCGCCGCGTCTACCAGCAGCGGGTCGGGCGAGTCACCCGGCGGGCCCCCGAGAAGGAGGCCGGCATCGTCATCGACTTCGTCCACCCGGCCACGACCAGCGACGAGACCATCGTCACGCTGCACAGCCTCCTCGACCGCGACGTCTACCGCGGCGGCGCGATCGTCGTCGGCCCGGTCCGTCGCGGTCGCGGCCGGAAGGTGCGCGTAGAGCGGCGGGTGGTCCCAGTATCGGCCGATCCCGAGCGCCGGCTCGCGGTACTCGAGCGGGAGCTGTGGCGGATCGCCGTCGAGAACCTCAACTACTCCGAGCAGCACGCCTGGGCCGCGCTCGCCGGTGCGCGCGTGACCACCAACAACTGGCGGCGGGCGAAGGCGATGCTCCAGCATGACCAGGCCAAGGAGCTGCGGCGGCGCTTCCTGCTCACCTGCGTGCAGCGCAACCGCAACCACCAGCTGCGTCTGAAGGCGCTGTCCGAGATCGCCGCCCTCCGCGACCCGGAGGCCTTCGACGACTCGCTCGAGGTCGTGGCCACCTGGCCGCGCGAGGAGCGCCGCGCCGGCGCCAAGGTCCTGCTCCAGTCGCTCGCCGAGCGCCGCATCGGCCGCCGCGACCAGGCCCAGGCGTGGGTCTGGCGCCTGGCTGCGATCACCCGCGAGCTCCACGAGGAGTACGCCGTGCAGCGCTGGCCCGAGACCAAGCGGCTGCTCGGCCTGTTCGTCAACTCATCGGGGCGGGCCCACGGGCGCAACGCCCGGCGGATCGTCCACGCCGCACGTCAGCAGGACCGCCGCCTGGCGATCTCGCTGCTCGCCGCGGCGGTGGCCCACACGCCCGAGGCCGAGGAGGTGCTGCGCGGCGCCCGCATGCGCATGGCACGCAAGCCCTCGGCGGTCGCTCGCGAGCTGCTCCGCAACTTCCCGCGCTCAGGCGCCAAGCGGCGCACCAGGCGGCGCAGCAAGCGCCCCGGCGGGAACGGTGAGAACGGCGGCGCCAACGGGCGCGCGCGCGCGAAAAACGGCGGCAACCAGCGGAAGGACGAGGCCGCCGTCGAGGCTTCAGCGGACGAGAACGGCCGCGAAGCCCCGTCCGACTAGAGCCTCACTGCCCTCGCCGAGCTCACTTGTGCATTTATGGCTGCCATAGCGACCACAACCGCACACTCGCCGGTTCCGAGCTCACTCGTCGCGCTGAGACGGGACGGTCAGTGTCACCTCGCCTGAGCCGAGGCTCAGGCGCTCTCCGTCGGTGCTGACCACCAGCAGGTTGCCCCGATCGTCGATCCCGTCGGCCACGCCGGCGCCCTCCTGACTTTCGCCGCCCGCCCCCACCCAGCCGATCTCACGCCCGCGCAGGATGTCGCGCTCACGGAATTCGGCGAGCACCCGAGAGCGATCGGCGTCCACCCACTCGTCCAGGCGGTCGCATACCGCGGCGAGCGCCTCCTCCGTGCCCACCCCGTGACCGAGCGAGGTCGCGGGTTGACGCAGGTCCGCCGGGAACTCGTCCGGCTCGATCGTGACGTTCAGGCCGATGCCGATCACCGCCCAGTTGGGCGGCTGGGCCTCGATGAGGATCCCGGCGAGCTTGCGCTCGCCGACCCAGACGTCGTTGGGCCACTTGACCCGGCACTGGACCGGCGCGAGCGACTCGGCGGCCTGGCAGACGGCCAGCGGGGCCGCGAGCGGGAGGAGTGCGTGGCGAGCGTCCAGCGGGCTCAGGACCGCCGAGCAGAGAACCGCCTTGCCGGCCGGCGCCGTCCACTGGCGGCCGCGGCGACCGCGGCCCGCGGTCTGCTCGGCGGCGGTGACGAGCGTGCCGCTCGCCGCCCCCGCGACCGCGAGCTCCCGCGCGCGCTCGTTGGTGGAGTCCGTGACCCGGAAGTGCCGGCGGGGAGCGCCGAAGGCGGCGTTGCCGGACGCCACCGTTAGTCGGCCGGGCGCAGCACGACCTCGGTCCCCGGCTCGAGGCGCAGATCGCGGGCCGCGTCCCCGCGGTTGAGCGCTACCGCGAGGCTGCCGTAGGAGTTCTCGTAGAGGATCAGCCCGCCGTCGGGAACGTCCGCGAACGTGAGCGTGAAGACCGCGTCGTGGGCGATGCCCCCGGCCTCGATCGTGAGCTTGCGCCCCAGGCGCAGCCCGGTCTGGGGCAGGTGGCGGTCCGCGAGGTCGAGCGCCGCGTTGCCGAACCGGTCGAGCGACACAACGTGAGCGAGCACGCGATCCGCTTCGATCTCGGGCTCCGGCGCCGCGAGGCGGACGAGCGAGACGGTGTCGATCGTCTCTCCCGCATCGGCGAGCGACGCGCCGCGGGCCAGATGGGCGGCGACGGGCGCGAACACATCGCGGCCGTGAAAGGTCGCCGAGAGCGGCTCCAGCCGCAACCGCGAGAGCGACGCGTCGACCGCCTCGACGGCGCCGCCGAGCTGCTCGATCGCCGGCCAGAGCAACCCGTTGTCGGGCCCGACCAGCACTCGGCCCTCCGTCGCCGTCCGCACCGCCAGCGCACGCCGGGGAGAGCCGACGCCGGGGTCGACGACGGCGAGGTGGACGCCCGCCGGCGTGTACGGCAGCGCGTTCGCGAGGACCTCCGCGCCGCGCGCGATCGCATGGCGCTCGATCCCGTGGGTGAGGTCGATGACCACCGCGTCGGGCGCGATCCGCGCGATCACCGCCCGGCAGACGCCCGCGAACTCGTCCTCGTAGCCGTAGTCGGAGAGAAAGGTGATGGGCCGCGACGCCACGGCCGAAAGTTACCCGGAGTGCCCCGGTGCTCAGCCGACGGGGGCGGGGCGGCCGATGTGGAAGCCCTGCGCGAAGTCGACGCCGTAGCCGCTGACCAGCTCGAGCGTGCCCGCGTCCTCGATTCCCTCCGCCACCGTGCGGATGCCGAGCTCACGGGCGATGGCAACGATCCCCCGAACGATGGCCTGGTCCTCGCGGTTGGAGGAGACGTTGCGGACGAAGCTCGTGTCGATCTTCAGAAAGCGGACGGGTAGCACGCGGAGGTGGGTCAGCGACCCGAAACCGGTGCCGAAGTCGTCGAGGGCGAACTGGCAGCCCAGCCTGGTGAGCCGGTCGGCGAAGTCGACGGCCAGGTCCAGCTGCTCGAGGGCCGCCGTCTCGGTGATCTCGAACACGATGTTCCCAGGGTTGACACCGGCGCGGTTGATCCATCGCTCGAGGCTCGCCGTGAACTCCTCGTCTCCCAGCGAGACCGCCGAAAGGTTGACCTCGGCCCGCCGGCCCTGTCGCGAGAGCGCGACCGCGTGAGCCGACATCCACCGGTCGACCAGCCCGATCAGGCCGCACCGCTCGGCCTCCGGGAGAAAGGCCGCCGGCGTGAGGACGTCGTCGGGCCCGGATGGGCCGCGCATGCGCACCAGGAGCTCCTCCTGCACGATCTCACCGCGCCGGTGATCGAGGATCGGCTGGCTGTAGGCGAGGAGGTACTCCTCGGTGAGCACGCCGCGGAGGCGGGTCTCGACCTCCTTCTCCTCGGTGACGTCGAATGCCACCGCGAACCACGTCTCTCCGTCAGCGCGAGCGCTCCAGCGCAGCCACCGCCAGCCGCCCCCGCGCGCGCGGTAGCGGTTCTCGAAGTTGACCACCTCGTAGTCGGGGCGCGAGACCTGCGCCATCTCCTCGGCGGTTCGCCGGCGGTCCGAGGGGTGGATGAAGTCGACCACGGGACGCGACATGAGCTCCTCCCGGGTCCAACCGAGAACCCGCTCCCAGCCGCTGTTCAGCGAGGTGAAGTAGCCGTCAGAGTTGACCGTGCAGAGCAGGTCGCGCTCGATGTGAAATCCGTTGTTTCCGGCGCCGCCGCTGCCAATCCATTTGCCAGCCATTTACTCCCTAAGAGGCTCCGAGCCCGGGTTTTGGGCTCCACGGCCGTCACATGAGGCTAGGGAGGCGCTCAGCCGCCGTCAACCGGGAACCGCTCGCGACGTCGCGTCGGCGAGCAGGGCCTCGACCAGGCCGTCCGGATCGTGCGACTCCGCCTCCGCGTCGACGGTGAGGCCGGCCTCGCGAGCAGCCTCACTCGTGACCGGGCCGATCGAGACGACCCGCGCCCGCTCGGGGAAGCCACCGCCGATCGCCGCAACGAAGTTCCGCACCGTCGACGAGCTCGTGAAGGTCACATAGTCAGCCGACCTGGCGGCCTCCACCGCCTGGGGGTCGGGCTCCTCCGCGACCGTCTCATACAGGGCGACGACGTCCACCTTGGCCCTCCGTTCCCGGAGCGCGTCGGGGAGTACGTCCCGAGCGTCGGCGGCGCGGGCTACGAGCACCGGGCGGCCGGTCACGTCCACCGCCTCGAGCGACTCCACCAGCGCCTCGGCGACCGAGCGCTCGGGGACGACGTCGGCGCGGATCCCCCGCGCGGCTAGCGCGCGCGCCGTGCCGGGCCCGATCGCCGCCACGGTCGCGTTCGCGAAGGCCCTGGCATCCAGCCCGCCGGCTTCGAGCGCGTCGAACAGGAGCCGGACGCCGTTGGGGCTCGTCAGGCAGATCAGCGCGTAGCTGTGGATCGCCCCTACCGCGTCGCGGACCTCGGCCGAGTCGATTCTCGGCACCACGCGGATCGCCGGAAGCTCGATCACGTCGGCCCCGAAATCCGCCAGAGTCGCCGCGAGGCCGCTCGCCTGGGCGCGGGCCCGAGTCACCACCACCCGAAGGCCGAAGAGCGGCCGTCGCTCCAGCCAGCCGATCGTCTCCCGCCGTGCGGCGACCGGCCCGATCAGCACGACGGCCGGTGGAGCGATCCCGGCGGCGGCCACGGCGTCAGGCAGGTCGGCGAGCGTGGCCGAGACCGTGCGCTGAGCGGGCGTGGTGCCACGCTCCACCGCGGCCGCGGGCTCATCGGCGCTCCGTCCCGCCGCGATCAGCCGCGCCGCCACGTCCGGGAGCCGCTTGACGCTCATGTAGAGGACCAGCGTCCCCCGGAAGTGCGCCAGGGCGTCCCAGTCGATGCTCGAGCCGTCCTTCGAGGGATCCTCGTGCGCGGCGACGAAGGCGACCGCCGACGCGTCCTCGCGATGGGTGACCGGGATCCCTGCATACGCCGGGGCGGCCACCCCCGCGGTCACTCCCGGGACAACCTCGAACGGGACCGCGGCGGCGGCCAGCGTCTCCGCCTCCTCCCCGCCGCGGCCGAACACGAACGGATCCCCGCCCTTCAGACGGACGACGCTGCGGCCCGCGCGTGCACGCTCCACCATCATGCTCTCGATCTCGGACTGCGGGACCGTCGGCTCCCCCGGGCGCTTGCCCACGTAGACGAGCTCGGCGTCCTCGCGGGCTGCGCTCAGCGCCGCCTGCGGGATGAGGCGGTCGTAGAGGATCACGTCGGCGCTCGCGACGAGCTCGGCCCCGCGGACCGTCATCAGGCCGGGATCGCCGGGGCCCGCCCCAACCAGATAGACGACGCCGGGCCGGGCGGCCATCAGGTCATCGCCTCCGCTCGTTCGAGGATGTCGCGAGCTCCCGCGGCGATCATGCGCTCCGCGAGCGCCAAGCCGAGCGCCGCCGGCTGCTCGCCATCACCCGCCACGTGGTCGCGGACCCACTCCGAGCCGTCCGGGAGCCCCGCGTAGCCGTGGATGGACAGCTCGCCCCCGTCGAGGCGGGCGCACACGCCCACCGGCGTCTGGCAACTCGCGTCGAGCGTGAGGACGGCCGTGCGCTCGGCCGTGAGCTCCACGAGCGCGTCGTGCTCCGAGATCCGGGCCGCCTCGGCGGCGGACTCGGCATCGTCGCGACGTGCCTCGATCGCGAGCGATCCCTGGCCGGGCGCCGGCGTCATCTCATCGACGGCGAAGAGGAACGCGATCTGCCCGTCGCGGTCCAGGCGCCGCAGGCCGGCGGCCGCGAGGACGATGCCGTCGTACTCCCCCTCCTCAAGCTTCCCGAGCCGCGTGTCCACGTTGCCCCGCAGCTCCACGACGTCCAGGTCGTCGCGCAGCGCGAGCAGCTGCGAGCGCCGGCGCAGGCTCGAGGTGCCGATGCGCGCGCCCGAGGCGAGCTCGCCCATCGACGACGCCGCCCCGATATAGGCATCCCGTGGATCCTCTCGGGGCGCGACGCCCGCGAGCCGCAGTCCGTCGGGCCGCTGGCCCGGGAGGTCCTTGGCGGAGTGAACTCCGAGGTCGACCTCGCCCGCGATCAGCGCCTGCTCGACGCCCCGGACGAAGCGCTCCTTGTCACCCGGTTCCGAGTCCGTCGAGCGCACGGGGACCACCTCGGCGCCGCCGAGCAGCTCGGCGACGGACTGCGACTGCGCCAGGGCGAGCCGGCTGCCTCGCGTTCCGAGCCTGAGCGGCGGTCGGTCGCTCAACTGGCCGAGCGGCCGCGGCGGCGCCGGTCGCCCAGCTGCCGCACCTCGGCATCGGAATCCTGGGCGGGAGCGCTCCCGGGATCGAGCCCGAACAGCTCCCGGAGCGCGTTGATGTAGACGTACGCGTCCTCGTCGCCGGAGGAGCGTCGTAGGCGCAGCGTCGGCTCGTGGAGGAGCCGGCTCGCGATCGCGTTGGCCATCGCCCGCAGGCGCTCGCGGTCCGCGTCGCTGAGCGACTCCCAGCGCTGCTCGTTCTCGGCGAGCACGCTCGCGGTGATCTCGTCCGCGCGGGCGCGGAGCGCGGCGATCGTGGGAACGACGTCCTGCGATCCCAGCCAGCGCTCGAACCGGGCGAGCTCGGCCCGGAGGATGCTCTCGGCCCGCCGCCCCTCCGCCTCGCGGCCGGAGGCGTTCCGCTCGACGAGCGTCTGCAGGTCGTCCATGTCGAAGAGGCCGACCCCGTCCAGGTCCCGGCAGTCCGGGTGGACGTCGCGCGGCACCGCGAGGTCGATCAGGAGCAGCTGGCGCCCGCCACGGGCGCTCATCACCTGGGCAAGCTCGTCGCGCTCGATGACGTGGTGCGGGGAGCTCGTCGAGGTGACGACGATGTCCGCGTTCACCATCTGCTCGGGCAGCTCCTCGAACCGGATCGCCCGCCCGCCGAACCGCTGGGCGAGGCCGATCGCCCGGTCGTAGCGCCGGTTGGCGAAGAACGCCGGCTCCACTCCCCGCGCTGCGAGCGCCCTGGCCGTGAGCTCTGCCGTCTCCCCGGCGCCGACCACGAGTACGCGACGGCTGGAGAGATCGCCCAGCGCCCGCTGCGCCAGCTCGACGGCGACGGACGGAACGGACACGCCGTGCTGGGTGATCCCGGTCTCCGAGCGCGCGCGCTTGCCGGCCGTGAGCGCGCCGCGGAAGAGGCGGTTGAGCAGCGGGCCCGTTGCGCCCTCCACGAGCGCGAGCTCGTAGGCGCGCTTCACCTGGCCCTGGACCTCGGCCTCGCCAACGATCATCGAGTCGAGGCCCGCCGTGACGCGGAAGAGGTGCAGTGCCGCGTCGGAGGAGCGCACCGAATAGAGGTGGCCGACGAGCTCGGTCGGCTGGATGCCGGCCTCTCGAGCCAGAACTCCCAGCGCCAGCGCCTCGGCGCCGACCGGGTCCGGGGTCGCCAGGTAGAGCTCGGTGCGGTTGCAGGTCGAGATCGCCACGACCTCCTGGACCGCCGGCGCCTCCACCAGCTCGCGCAAGACGCCGGCCGCGCGGCCTTCGGTGAGCGCCACGCGCTCCCGCAGCCCGAGCGGCGCGGTCTTGTGGGAAACCCCCAACGCGAGAAGCTCAGCCACCGCTCCCCCCAGCAATGCCTCCCGGCTGCTCCGCTCCAGCGTCCGCGCCGGGAGGGTCTGCTTCAGCATGCCTCCCCTCGGCGATCTCGGCCAGCTCGCCGACCTCGCGCTGGATCCGGGCGACCTTGGCCGCCATGATCGCGACGTAGATCAGGACCAGGGTCAGGAAGACCAGGTACGCCGCGGCAACGTACTTTCCAGCCTCGTCTAGCGGAAGGGCGGGCATCAGGACGGTGAGGTCGCGCTGGACGGGACGCGCGGCGCGATCCGGGAGCCGGACGGCGGCGCGTACTCCTCCCCCTCGATCGCACGGCGCAGGCGGGCGAGGCTGGCCGATGCCGCCTTGGCGGCGAGCTCGAAGCGCACCAGGGCGATCCACAGAAGCGCCATCCCAGCCAGGCAGACGAGGAAGGTCAGGAACATCGATCCGGGCAGGCCGCCGTTGGCCGTCGCGAACACGCGCGGATGAACCAGCGACTGGGCCATGCGCACGGCGACGAAGTTCAGGGGGACGAAGGCGCCGGCCGTGATTGCGAACACCGAGGCGTAGCGCGCCTGGCGGTCGCGGTCCTCGATCGCGTAGCGCAGGGGGTAGTAGGTCGCGTAGAGGAGGAAGACGATCAGGAAGCTCACCAGCGTCGGCTCGTCCCAGACCCACCACTTGCCCCAGGACGCCTTTGCCCAGATCGAGCCCGTGATCAGGACGCCGACCCCGAAGATCACGGAGAGGTGGATCGACACGTAGGAGCGGACGTCGTAGATCGACTTGCCCGTTCGCAGGTGGGCGATGGCGAAGATCCCGCCGATCACGAACCCGGCGAGGGAGCACATCGCGAGCGGGACGTGCAGGTAGAAGATCTTCTGGATGAAGCCCTGATCCCCGTCGAGGGGCGCGTAGAAGAAGACAAGGGCGAACCCCGCGCACAGCACGAGGGCGGCGGCGATCGCGTTGTCTCGGAGGCTGGGGACCTTCATACGAGGGTCGTCGGCGGTGTCGCTAGTCCTCGAGGAGGTAGTCGTAGACGGCGAATCCGACCGCCGCGAAGGTCATATCGTAGAAGGCGAGCACCGCCAGCCATTTCGCCACGCCGTCGTATGACGGCCCGCCTGCGGCGAGAAGCTGCTGCGCGGCCCCGGCTGCCGCGATCATCACCGGCACCAGCAGGGGCAGGAGGACGAGAGGAACCAGCAGGTCGCGTGCCCGCGAGTTGGCCGCGATCGAGGAAATCAGCACGCCCGTCGCCGCGAGCCCGAGGTCCGCGAGCACGAGCACGCCGAAGAGCGGCGGGACACCGCTCCACGTGTCGAGGAAGAACAGCCCGAACGCGGGCACCGCGATCACCTCGAGCAGCAGCAGGTAGATCACGAGCGCCGCCGCCTTTGCCCCCAGGAGCGCCGACCCGTCGACCGGCGCGAGCCGGATCGCGTCGAACCCTCCCTCGTCGCGCTCGGCGACGAACAGGCGGTTGATCGCCAGGATCGCCGCGAAGAGGATGGTCGCGAGGAGCACCCCGGCCGCTAGGCCGCCGCTCAGCGACTTGCGGTCAAGCCCGTACCGGAAGAGGACGAACGTGGTGACGGCGAACAGCGCCATCGCCGGCACGGACTGGAGCGTGCGCAGCTCCACCCGGAGGTCCTTCGCCAGGATCGCCCGGAGCGCGCCGAGGGTGCTGGGGCGCCGGGGCTGGGAAGCTGCGCCGTTCACGGCGACCCGCCGTAGATCGCGCGGGCGTCGCCCGGCGAGAGCCCGCGCGCGGGGCCCGCGTAGGCCACGGACCCGCCCGCCCTGAGCGCAAGCACCAGATCGGCCCGGGCGAGCGCGACGTCGACGTCGTGGGTCACGACCACGCGGGTGCGGCCGGGCTCGGGCCCCAGCAGCGGCTCGACGATCGCTGCCGCCTCGGGGTCCAGATGGGAGGTCGGCTCGTCCAGGAGGAGCAGAGCGGGCTCGTGCAGGAGCGCTCGGCAGACGGCGAGCCTCTGCACCATGCCAGCCGAGAGGTTTCGCACCAGCTCGTTCGAGCGGCGCGACATCCGCACGGCATCGAGGAGTTGGCCGATCCGCCCGGTGCCTTCTTCCGGCAGGCCGTGGAGCCGTGCCTGGAAGCGAAGGTTCTCGGCCCCGGTGAGGTCGCGGTAGAGCAGCGGCTCGTGGGCCAGGTAGCCGATCCGGCCGCGGACCCGCCACGCGTCTCGCGGCAGCCCGAATCCGAGGACCGAGACCTGTCCGGCGGTGGGCCGCAGGAGCGTCGCGAGGATCCGCAGCAGGGTCGTCTTGCCGGCACCGTTCGGCCCGATCACGGAGAGCGTGCTTCCGCCCGGCACGCCGACCGTCAGGTCGCGCAGCACGGCGCGCTCGCCAAACTCGCGCCACAGGCCGCTAAGCTCGATTGCGGCCCCAGAGGCGGGCGCGGCGGTCTGATCGTCGCGCCGCTGGACAGAGGTGACTTCCGCCATTAGGCTGCGATTGTCCCAGTCAGCCAGGGAGCCGCTTGCAGGGAAACGTTGAACGGATTCATGAGGGAGTTGAGATGAGGCGGTACCTACTTATCGGCATTGCGGCGGCGCTGCTCGCCATTCCGACTCTTGCGTCCGGCCGCGCGACCACCTCGATCACGGTCGCTCCGTCCAACTCGAACAGCTTCGGGCCGAAGAGCGTGACCAAGAACGTCGGCGCCGGCGCCATCCACTGGCAGTGGGGAACCGACGGCTCAACCTTCGCTGCCCACAACGTCCGCCAGGACAACAAGCTCTTCTACTCGGGCGCCCTCACCAACTCCGATCCGGGCGGGTACACGGTCACGCCGTCCGCCGGCTCCTTCCACTACTACTGCGAGCTCCACGGCAGCCCGAGTGGCGGCATGGCGGGCACCATCAAGATCAGGCCGGCGGTCTTCAACAAGACCGCCACCTCGTTCGGTGTCCGGTGGTCGCCGGGGACCAACCAGACCGGCAACGCCTTCGACGTGCGGTACCGCGTGGACGGCGGCGCCTGGAAGACCTGGAAGAACCACGTGGCAGTCGCGTCGGCAATCTTCGGCGCCGGCAACAGCCCGGTCCACGTCGGCCCGGGCCACACCTACGAGGTTCAGGCCCGCTCCGAGAAGACCTCAGCCGTCTCCAAGCCGAGCGGCTGGTCGCCCTCGGCCCGCGTGACGACCTAGCGCCCAGCTAGTCGCCGGCGATCCCCTTCGCGAGGCTGATCACCTCGTGGGCGCTGACGAGCACCGCGTCCAGGATGAAGAACTTCCGGCCGGCTGCGACGACCACGAAATGGGCCTTCACCCCGTTGTCCTCCTTGGAGAGGATGCCGGCCACGTCGCCGACGTTTACCCGGCGTGCGTGGGAGTGGCGGATGAAATAGCGGGCCAGGGCGCGCGCGCTCTTCGAGTCCTTCGCGTGGGTGATCTGGAGACCGGCGGCGGGCTTGTTCTGCCCGTGGCCGTAGGCGCAGCTCGAATAGGCCCGGACCCTGGCCACCGGGGTGTAGGTTCCGCCACCGCCGAGGATCTGCTCCACGCCTCCCTGCTCGAGCGCCTTGCACGCGGCATTTCCCAACGGACTCGTGCACGCTTGAGTTTGAGTCTGGGCATGGATCGTGATCGATCCCTCGATCTTGCCTCCGCCCAGGTTTCCGTTGGTGAACGTCACCGGGAAGTGACCCGGCCACTTCAGGTCATCGACGTCCCCGCCCACGACGCAGAACGAGACCGAGTCGTTCTCCGCGAAGCGCTGTGACTGGTCGTTCGCCACGCCGCCCCAGAAGTAGCCGTTAGAGGGCGGGTCGAACTCGAACAGGACCCGCTGCACGCCGTTCGCCAACTTGAAGTCGAGTAGGCCGGTGTGGAGCGGCCTCACGCCGACGGTGTCCACTGTCAGCCCGGGCTCGATCTTGATCTGCCTCGAGTTTTCCGGGGCCGGGACGAGCTGCGGGCCGTGCGCCGGGTTGTCCCGAAGGCGGTCGCCCCAGAAGGCGGCCGCCGCGGCGCCCAGCGAGGTGCCGTGCTTTGCGAGCTCGGAGTCCAGGGTCTCGGTTGCTCCGGGTCCCGGGTTGCCGGCCAGGACCTGGCGCACGAGTGGCCATTTCGGATTGGAGCCATCGACGAGCCCGCGATCCTCGAGGAACTGCACGAAGCGAGACATCGCGTAGTGGTAGCTCGATTGCGTCCAGTCCAGCGGGTGGTTCGGATACTGGAGGTCGATGTCGTAGTCGGTGTCCTCGGGGAAACCGACTTTGGCCTCCGACCATGTCGCCGATGACTCATCCCACCAAGACACGGTGCCGCCGTTGATATTGATCGCATACGCATGAAACAGCTCGTGGGCCGCAGTCAGCTGGATCTCGTTGGTGGTCTGGTTGGTGCGTACCACGATCGCCACCGATCCGGGATCTCCGCACTCAGGCCCCGTGACCCCGCTGTCCGCCGCGGCATTGAAGTCCTGCCCGGTGAGGAGCACCGGAATCCGATTTGGGGCGTCGGGGGAATCGGTGCCGAGGCCGTCGTGAATCGTGGAAGTGACCTGATGGGCCACCAACGTCTGCTGCAGCTGTTTGCCCAGAGCGATGGGAACTCCGCCGAGGACATGGATCTCGAATCTCGGGCCCGCCGGCGCGATCAGGGTGCCGGGATGGCTCAGGTCGATGCAGCCGTTCTGTAGCGGTCCCCTGGTCCCAGCCGGGCTCTCGATGCTTGGCGACCTCTGCGGCGGCGAGTAGGTGACCGTGAAGCGAAGGCGGGACCTGCGATGCCGGCACCTCTCCTTCGAGGGGGATCCCTGGGTGAGCGAGCCGACGATCCGGCTGCGGCAGCGCCAGCGTCGGTGCGACCTGATCTTGCAGCGACCCTGAGCGGCGTACGCCTTCGCGCATGAGTTGGGAAAGCGCTTGACCACCTTGCGAGTCGCCTTGCAGCTCACCCGCTTCGCGGTGACCTTCCGATGGTTTGCCAGGGCGAAGTTGCCCGAGAGCGACGCCGGCCCTTGGCAGGTGACCTTGCGACCGTGCCGGTGGCTGTGCCCCGCCAACGAGCCTGCGGGGGCGGCGGCGAGGACGACGGCGGTGAGCAGCACAACCGCCCCCCCAGCCCCAAAGCCGGGTCGGTCCGGCTTGCAAATGAACGAGAAAGACACCAACAGCCGCATCCCAGACGGCACCTCTCGTCAGCGATCATACGTCGCAGGGACCGGCGTGTCTACGGCGTCGATGTGACCTACGAAATGTCCTTGCGCAGAGTGCGCGCCGTGACCTGCAGCAGCGGTATGCCGCCCTCTCGCAGGGCCTTGGCGCGCTGGCCGTTGCGGCCGTAGAGCAGGCCGGCCGTGGCCTTCACCGCCTGGCCGAGCGTGCGGTCGTAGGGCTGCCACCAGAAGTCGCGGGTACGCCCCGGCTCCCAGGCGACGAGCTTGATGTCGACGCACTCGTAGAAGCCGAACTTCGAGTGCGATCGCCCGAGGCCGGAGTCCTTGACCCCGCCCCATGAGCACTGGCAGGCGGCGTGTGTGTAGGAGTGGTCGTTGATCCAGACCATGCCGGACTCGATGCGGCTCGCCATGCGCTCGCCCTTGGCGCGGTCCTTGGTCCAGACCGAGGCACCGAGGCCGAAGTCGGAGTCGTTGGCGCGTTGGAGCGCCTCCTCCTCGGAGTCGACCACGATGATCGGCACGACCGGGCCGAAGATCTCCTCCTTCATGATCCGCATCTCGTCCTCGACGCCCGCGAGGACCGTGGGGGCGATGAAGTTGCCGGTGAACCCGGGGACC
This sequence comes from uncultured Actinomycetes bacterium, assembly GCA_963710955.1. GTDB lineage: Bacteria > Actinomycetota > Thermoleophilia > Solirubrobacterales > 70-9 > AC-56. Next base: position 189,611 of record CAVQCK010000005.1, read on the forward strand.
TCGCGTGGGCCGCCCGCCACGCGATCCGCCCCGTTCTGCATCGCGTCGTCCACGAGCTCGTTGACGAGCCCGTACTGGTCCTCGGAGACCATGGGGCCGATCTCGGTCTCCCACTCCATCGGGTCGCCCAGCGACAGCTCGCTCGCGCGGCGCGTCACCCCGTCGATGAACTGGTCGGCGACCTCCTTGACGACGTAGGTGCGCTCGATCCCGGAGCACGTCTGGCCGGCGTTCGCGAAGCCGCCCCAGATGCAGCCAGAGATCGCGTTCGGGAGGTCGGCGTCGGCGCAGACGATCTGCGGGTCCTTGCCGCCCAGCTCGAGCACCGAGCCCTTGAGCCGCTGAGCGCAGAGCTCGCCGACCTTGCGGCCGACTTCCACCGAGCCGGTGAAGAAGATCTTCCGCGCCGTCGACTCACAGAGGGCCGAGCCGATGGCGCCGCCGCCGTGAACGACGCGAACGAGTCCCTCCGGCACGCCGGCCTTCTCGAAGGTCTCGCGAATCCGCTCGCCGAGCAGCGGCGTGAGGCTGGCGGGCTTGAGCACGACGCCGTTGCCGGCCATCAGGGCCATCGCGACCTCGTCGAAGGGAATCGACCATGGGTAGTTCCACGGCGCGATGACGCCCACCACGCCCATCGGCTGGTAGGTGAACTTCGCCTGCTTGGTGAAGAACAGGGCCTGGCCCATCCGCACGGGCTCGTCGGCGAGGATCTTCTGGCCCGCGCTGGCGCACCACCGGAGGACGTCGATGGTGGGCACGACCTCCATCGTGTAGCTCTCCGTGATCGGCTTGCCCTGCTCGCGGGTGAGGAGCTGGGCGACCTCGTCGACCTCCTCGACCAGCACGTCCGCCGCCTTGCGGAGGTAGCGAGCCCGGTCGGCGAGCGTCAGCTGCGCCCAGAACGGCTGGACCTCAGCGACGTCGTCGACGACTCCCTGCACCTCGTCGGGCTTGATCGTCTCAACGGTCCCGATCAGCTCGCCCGTGGCCGGGTTGAAGGACTCGAGCTGCCCCATCGGCCGCGATTGTATTTGCGAAGGCCGAGAGGAGACGCCACACTCCGCGCGTGACCAGCCTCCTCGAGCGTCTTGGGATCGAGCTGCCGATCGTGCAGGCAGGAATGGGCGGGGGGCTCGCCGGTTCGGAGCTCGCCGCTGCCGTCTCGGAGGCGGGTGGGCTGGGAACCCTCGGCATCCTTGGCGCTCCGGCGCTGGAGGCGGAGCTCGCCGCCGCGCGCGAAGCGACGCGGGCACCCATCGCCGTCAACCTCCTGCTTCCCTTCACCCGCAGTGCTCACTGGGACGCGGCGCGTCGTGCCGACGTGGTCGTCACCTTCTGGGGCAGACCGGAGCGGCGGGTGCCCGGGACCTGGATCCACCAGTGCGGCTCGACCGAGGAGGCGCTCGCCGCGCGAGCCGCAGGGGCGGACGCGGTGATCGCACAGGGGGTGGAAGCCGGCGGTCACGTCCGCGGCACCGTGGGGTCGCTCGAGCTGCTCGAGCGACTTCGTGGTGATCTGGGCGACTTCCCCGTGCTGTCGGCCGGCGGGATCGCCAGCGCAGAGGACGTGCGCGCCCGGCTCGACGCGGGCGCCGACGCAGTGGTCGCGGGTACTCGCTTTCTCATGAGCGACGAGAGCGGCGCTCATCCGGAGTACAAGCGCCGGCTGATCGATGCTGACGAGACGCTGCTCACCGAGCTCTTCGGCGCAGGATGGCCGGCGCCGCACCGGGTGCTTCGGAACGCCGCCACGGCACGGTGGCTTCGCGGCGATCCTCGCGGACCGGGGTGGCTGCGCGCCGCCAACCGCATCACGGCGCCGGTGCTGTCGCGGGTACCGCCCGCTGTCCAATCGCGCATGGCGGCGAGGCAGACCCCGAGGGTGCCACTGTTCGGCCCGGCCGCCGCGACGGCGGGCCGCAACTCCAACCTGGTCGAGGCCGGGCCGCTCTACGCCGGCGAGTCCGTGGCCCGGATCGGCGACATCCGGCCGGCGGGTGAGCTGACCCGCGAGCTGGCAGGCTAGGAGGACCGCCCGAGCGCCCGCCTGAGCTCCTCCAGGCGGCGGCTCAGCTCCGCTTCGAAGCCGCGGTCCGTCGGCTCGTAGAAGCGCTCGCCCTCCATGCCCTCCGGGATCACCTGCTGGCCGGCCACGCCGCCGGGCTCGTCGTGCGGATAGACGTAGCCGACCCCGCGCCCGAGCTTCTTCGCGCCTGGGTAGTGGGCGTCGCGGAGGTAGGGCGGCGGCGACTGCGCACCATGCTCACGCACGTGGGCGCTCGCGCGCTGGATCCCGCGGCAGGACGCATTGGACTTGGGGGCGAGCGCCAGGTAGGTCGCCGCCTGAGCGAGGTTCAGCTGGCACTCGGGCAGCCCGACCCGATCCACCGCAGCCGCCGCCGACGTCGCCACCACCAGGGCCTGGGGGTCCGCGTTGCCGATGTCCTCGGAGGCGAAGATCACCATCCGGCGGGCGATGAACCTCGCGTCCTCGCCGCCCTCGAGCATCACCGCCAGGTAGTAGAGGGAGGCGTCGGGGTCGGACGCGCGGGTCGCCTTGATCCACGCCGAGATGTAGTCGTAGTGGCGATCTCCCTCCCGGTCGTAGGTGAGCGCCTTGCGCTGCAGCGCCTCCTCCGCGATGTCGAGGTCGACGGCGCGGCCGGCGGCGCGGGCTGTCTCGACCGCCCGCTCCAGTGCCGACAGCGCGACGCGGGCATCGCCGTCGGAACGCCCGGCCAGGAGCTCGAGGGCCGGCTCCTCCACCTCGGGTGGGTCGTCGAGGCCGCGCTCGGGGTCCTGAAGCGCGCGATCCAAGAGGCGGCGGATGTCCTCGGGCCCGAGCGGGCGGAGCTCGTAGATCTGCGCTCGTGAGAGCAGCGCGGAGTTGACCTCGAAGTAGGGGTTCTCCGTCGTCGCGCCGATGAGGGTTAGGAGCCCCTCCTCGACCGCGGGGAGAAGGGCGTCCTGCTGCGCCTTGTTGAACCGGTGGATCTCGTCGAGGAAGAAGATCGTCGGCTGCCCGCCGCGGCGCCGTTCCTCCGCGCGCTCGATCACCGCGCGGACCTCGGCGCGTCCGGCGTTGACGGCGGACTCCTCCTCGAACGCACCCCTCGCGGCCGCCGCGATGATTCGCGCCAGCGTGGTCTTCCCCGAGCCCGGAGGGCCGTAGAAGATCGCCGAGTGCGCCTCGCCGGTCTCGATCGCCACCCGGAGGGGGGAGCCCTCGGCCAGGAGGTGGTCCTGGCCGACGAGCTCGTCCAGTGAGCGCGGCCTCGCACGCTGCGGAAGGGGCGCCTCACTGGGCGGCACGCTGGTGCGGTGGCCCGGCTCCTCCCCCGTGTCGAAAAGCCGCTCGATGAATCCAGTATGACCCGGACCCAGACGCCTTCGAGCGGCGAGGTCTGCGCCGCACTAACCTCCCGAACGTGGAGGGAGAGGGCGCAGTCGCGACCGCCGAGGGCTCCGAGGCCGTCGACCTGCTGCAGCGGCTGCTCCGGATCAACACCGTCAACCCGCCGGGCAACGAGCAGCCGGCGCAGGAGCTGCTCGCCGAGACCCTGACCGACGCCGGCTTCGAGTGCGAGTTCCTGGCCGCGGAAGAGGGACGGCCCAACCTGGTCGCGCGCCTTAAGGGTGAGAGCCCGGGACCCACCCTCTGCCTGCTCGGCCACGTCGACACGGTTCCCGCCGAGCCGTCGGAGTGGAGCTTCGACCCGTGGGCGGGCGACGTCGTGGACGGCGAGATCCGCGGGCGCGGCGCGCAGGACATGAAGGACCAGGTCGCCGCCGAGGTGGGGGCCGCCGCGACTCTGGGCCGCGAGGGCTGGCGCCCTCCCTCCGGGGAGCTCCTCGTGGTCGCGACAGCCGACGAGGAGATGGGCGCGGCGGCGGGGGCCCAGTGGCTCTGCCGGGAGCACCCGGACCGCGTGCGGTGTGACTACGTCCTCAACGAGGGCGGCGGCGTGGCGTTCGAGCTCGACGGGCAGCGCTTCTACACGCTGTGCGTCGGCGAGAAGGGCGTCTTCAGGTTCCTGGTGCGGACCCACGGCCGCGCGGGCCACGCATCGACGCCGGCGCTCGGCGACAACGCGCTGCTCAAGCTGGCGCCGCTGCTCGAGCGCTTGCGCTCGCAGCCGCCCGTCGCCAAGACCTCCGAGGCGATCGAGTTCGTCTCGGCGCTCTGCCGCGAGGACATCGCCGCGAACCCCGACGCGCTCGACGACGCCGTCGCGCGACTACGGGCCACGGCGCCGGAGGTGGTCGCGTACCTGGTCGACCCGATGCTCGGCGTCACCCTGGTCCCGACCCGGGCTCGGGCATCCGAGAAGGCGAACGTGATCCCATCGATGGCGGAAGTCCTAGTGGACTGCCGCGTGCCCCCGGGCATGGGTGAGGACGAGGTCCGCGCTCAGGCCGAGGCGATTCTCGGGAGCGACGGGTACTCCCTGGAGTTCGTGGAGCACGTGGTTGGCAACCGCTCGCCCTCGCACTCGCGGCTTCGGGACCTGATCGAAGAGTGGCTCGGCAACAACGACCCGGGGGCCATCCTGGTGCCGATCGCCATGGCGGGCTTCAGCGACAGCCACTGGTTCCGGAAGGCTTTCGACGCGGCAACGGTCTACGGCTTCTGCCCGCAGCGGGAGTTCTCGCTGCTCGAGGCGGCGCCCCTGGTGCACAGCGCCGACGAGCGCGCGGCCGTCTCCGACATCGAGTTCGCGGCGCGCTTCTATCGCGACACCATTCAGCGGGTGCTCGAGTGAGCCCGTCTGAGAATGGCGCGTCCGCCGAGCACCTCGTCGACGCGCCCGGCAACGGCGGTCCCCCGGAGCCACCGCTGCGGCTCGGTGGGATGGCGCTTCGCAACGGGCTCCTGATCCACGGCCCGACAGCGTGGGCGGCGGCGGCCCGCGCCCCGGACGGGACCATCGAGGTCGCGTCCGGCCCCAAGCCGACCTTCGCCCGCGGGCCGATCGGAGCGCTGCCGCTGCTGCGCGGGCCGCTGCGACTGGCCGAGGCGTTCGCCGTCATCCCCATCGCGAGGCGCAGCCTGCCCTCGGCCCGGCTCCCGATCGAGGACCGGCGCGTGCTGGCGATCGGCCTCGGCACCGCGATGCTCAGCGGCGCGATCCGCCGCCTCGGCCCCTCGACCGTCGCGCGGGAGGCCCTGATCGCAACCCTCGGGGTGCTGCCGGCGGCGACCGCATTGCGGGACCGCGACCTGGCCGCCTACCACGGGGTCGAGCACAAGGCGATCGGCGCCTATGAGCGCGGCAGCTTCGACCCGGCCGACGCTCCGAAGGAGCACGAGCGCTGCGGCTCGAACCTGATCCTCCCGCTCCTCGTGCTGTCGGTGGCTGGACAGCTGTTGGTGGAGCGGCTTATCCGGAATCCCGGGCCAACGGCCCGCGGACTGGCCGGATTGGCCAGCGTCTCGGCGGCGGTCGAGCTGTTCGCCTACGCCGAGCACTCCCCGGATTCCCCATTGGGCCGGGGGATTCACGCCGCTGGGCACGAGATCCAGCGAGTTCTCTCCACTGCCGAGCCCACCGAGGACCAGCTCGAGGTCGGCTCGGCCGCGCTGCAGGAGATTCTGAGGGCCGAGAGCGGCGACACGTCTCTTTCAAGCGCAGCCTGAGCCTGCCGATACCTTCCCTAGGACACCGTGACGCCGCTTGCAACTTTCCTCGGTCTCGACCTCAACTGGGACCTGTACACGATCAGCACGGTCGCGATGCTGTTCTTCATGGGTGCGCTCGTCTACCTGCTGTGGCGCACTCTCAAGCTCATGCCGCGGACCAAGCCACAGCAGATCACGCCGCGGTCCGCCAGCTCCGTCACCTGGGAGGACATCGCCGGCGTCGAGGAGACCAAGGACGAGCTCCGCGAGGTCGTCGAGTTCCTGCAGCGGCCGAAGCAGTTCAAGGCGCTGGGAGCGACGGTGCCGAAGGGCATCCTCCTCCACGGCCCGCCCGGCACCGGCAAGACGCTGCTCGCCAAGGCCGTGGCCCACGAGTCGGGCGCGAACTTCTTCGGCCAGTCGGCCTCGTCGTTCGTCGAGATGTTCGCCGGCCTCGGCGCCGCCCGCATCCGGCGGCTGTTCAAGCAGGCGCGTGAACACGCGCCGGCGATCATCTTCATCGACGAGCTCGACGCGGTGGGGGCGCATCGCGGCTCCGACATCTCCGGCGAGCGCGACCAGACGCTCAACCAGCTGCTCGTCGAGATGGACGGGTTCGACTCGCGCGACAACGTGATCGTGATGGCCGCCTCCAACATGCTCGAGAAGCTGGACAAGGCGCTCCTGCGGCCCGGGCGGTTCGACCGCCAGGTCTTCGTGCCGCCGCCGGACATGCGGGGCCGGGAGCGAATCCTGTGCGTCCACACCCGCTCCAAGCCGCTCGCCCAGGACGTGAACATGGAGCGCGTCGCCCGCCACACCGCCGGGCTCACCGGCGCCGACCTGGCCAACCTCTGCAACGAGGCGGCGATCCTCGCCGGGCGCAGCCGCCGAGACTTCATCACCCAAGCCGACTTCGACAACGCGTTCGAGCGCATCGTCGCCGGGCTTCAGTCGCGCAAGGTCATCACCGACCACGAGAAGAAGGTCGTCGCGTGGCACGAGGCCGGACATGCCGTGGTGTCAGAGCTCCTGCCGAGCGTCGACAAGGTGCAAAAGGTCTCAATCGTGCCGCGCGGCAAGGCCCTCGGCTACACGCTGAACCTGCCGCAGGAGGACCGCTACCTGAAGTCGCGCGAGGAGCTCATCGACTACATGAAGGTGCTGCTCGCTGGCCGCGTCTCGGAGCAGATCACGTTCGGGCGCATCACCACGGGGGCCTCCGACGACCTGAAGCGGGTTACGGACATCGCCCGCGGCATGGTCTACGAGTACGGCATGGGCACCTCGATCCGATCGCACCAGGTGCCTGCCGACGACTTCAACGTCTCGGAGTCGCTGCGCCAGACGCGCGACGAGGAGGTCACCGAGATCTCCGAGGAGGCCTACCGGGGCGCCTACCGGCTGCTCGTCGACCACCGCGACCTGCTCGACGAGATCGCCGAGCGGCTGCTGTCAAACGAGGTCATCGAGCACGACGAGATTCGCGAGATCATGAATCGTGGCCGCACCCCGGGCGAGCGCACCACCGACCGCGCCGAGGTCGAGCGCGACCGGCCGGCAGCGGGCGATCGCGCCGCGGCCCTCGTCGCGAAGCCGCCCGAGCCCGAGCAGCGCTAGCTCAGGCGATAGCCTCCCTGCGACGCCGCCCATTGGAGGACTTATGCTGCTCGCCGTTTCAGGTGTGTCGATCGGCCTCTTTGGCCTTCTGTACGTGATCCTGCTGATAACCCTCGGGATCATGTCGATCCGGAAGGGGCACTGGATCATGTTCATCATCGGGATCTTCATCCCCCTCTTCTGGATCATCGGCGCCCTGATGCCGCCGACCCAGGCCGCAGCGAGGTAGCCATGAGCGAAGCTGACGCACGGGACGAGGCGCAGCGCGTCGCGACCGGCCGCGGATTCACCGAGCACCTGGCGGAGACGATCGGGGCCGCGGCGCGAGCCTCGGCTGTTTTCGGTGAGCCTGTGGAGGACCAGGGAGTAACGGTCATCCCCGTGGCCAGGGCCAAATGGGGGTTCGGTGGGGGAAGCGGCGGTCGCGAGGGGGAGCAGGGCGCGGGCGGCGGCGGAGGGACGTCCGTTTCGCCCGTCGGCTACATCGAGCTGCGTGCCGGGGAGGCTCGCTTCCGCCGCATCCACAGCCGCACGCAGATCGCCGCGGCGGGGGCCCTGGCTTGCGGGCTCTCGGCCGCAGTTGCGTTCCGCGTGGGACGGATCCGTCTACCGAAAGCCGGTCGAGCCGGCCGAGCGGGCGTCAGGTGGCTGATGCTGAAGCCGGCTGGAATGGGCTTTCGGTTGTTGAGGCGCGGCGCCTCGAGATAGCTTCGGCGTCAGCCTTTGCGGCGGCGGCGAGCCAATGGCGGACTTGACCAACCCCGCCCCGGGTGGAAGAGTCCTCGTGACATCTGGCGGATCGCCGAACCCGCCGACAAGCCCACGTGACTCGCCGACGCATTGGCCTCCCGCCTACGGACCGACAAGGAGGTATTCAAGTGCGGCGACGACTTCGGCTTCATCTGACCTACGCCAACGTGATGGTGACGATCCTGGCGTTCATCGTCCTGGGGGCGGCACGGCCCTCGCATCGCTGGTCATCACCTCGAACAGCCAGGTCGCGTCGAACACGATCTCCGGACACCAGCCGCCCACCGGCAAGCACTCGAACATCATCGGCGGCAGCGTCAACGGCACCGACCTATCTTCGAACTCCGTCAACAGCTCGAAGGTCACCAACGGGTCTCTGCTGGGCAGCGACCTCCACGCGAACACCATCACCGGGGCGAACCTGAACGCGACGAGCGTCGCGGGAGCTCTCCAGGTCCGGACGGGCTATGCCCGGATCAACAGCGGTGACGCACCTGTCGACTTCTACAAGCAGGGACCCTGGACGCTGACCGGAAGCTGTTTCCCGACCGGGCTGGGCATACAGGCCCGGGCAGATCTGACCGCATCCGCCCCGGCGTTCATCTCGCTCGACGATGCCGCCGGTCAACGCCTCGACATGAACGGCCTCTTTACGGTCTCCAGTACGGGTTTCGCGACTGCACCTAACACCAGTTCCCAGGGAGATCACTTCTCGGTAGCGCTCGCAGACGCCAACTTCAGCAACCACCTGAGCGGCCACGTGCTGGCGATCGCCGACGCCAACAGCAGCGACGGCACGACACCGTTCTGCAAGTTTGGCTTCGAGGGAGTCGGGCAGTAGCCCGATCCAACTAGGGCCCCAGCAGGGTTCACGCTCGCGCTCCGCTCGAAGCGGTGCGGACGCGGGTTGTCGCTTTCGCGTGAAAGCAGAAGCGGTTCACCGGACAGCGACTTGCTGCCTTTACGCCGATGCGTGTAGGCGCAATTACCTACCGGCTGGGGGGACGCGGGGCTGCCCACGCCCCCCCCGGAAGACGCCCAGTGCATCGAGACCTGGAAACAGGCGACGTCGTACTGAGAGCTCTCGCTGTAGTTCTGGCCACCGGTGCCCCCGTTGGGGCTGCCGAAGCCGGGCTCATTAAACGGAGAGCCGGGCGAGGATGCAGAGTGCCCCGGGGTTGTGCCCCCTGCGAGCAACTGGTCCTGGCACGATTGACTGGGAGGACCGGTGTGGCCGTTCGGGTTGTCGGCGTAGCTGGCTGAAGCGGGCACTGCCGCAACGAGCCCGGCGACGGCAACCGTGGCAAGGAACCGTCTCATGGTGCATCTCCTTTACGAGGGGGTTCCTCCCTACGCCCTAGCTACGGATCGGCGAGCCCGAAGGGTCAATCGAGGATCCGTGCTGTCAGTTCGCTGACTAAGCGCTACCGCGTGTCGCCCGGAAGTGATGACGGCAATGAGCGCGCTTCTGCTTTTCGCGCAAAGCAGAAGCGAACTCAGTCGGCGCGATTCCCGGGCTTGGCGGGGAACCGCCTACCTGGCTCTGACCGCGACGGCCTGGAGTCCGCAAGAAGCACTGACCCCGTCGGAGGAAAAACGCACTTCGAAGTTGACGCTATCTGGATTGGACACGGCATCATTGGCCTCCATGAGGCTGCCCTGGGCCGAACCGTTGTTGACCAGTTCGAAGATCCCAGAGTGGGCCGGCGACAAGAACTGGTGAGGGTTATTCGGCGAGATGATGTACGCGGCGCTGATGATGTTGTTGCTGGTGTTGTTGAGCTGCAGGTCCGCGGTGGCTCCCATGTTGAGGGTGGAGCATGTGGCCGCGAAACTCAGCCCACCGAACGAGAAGGTCGACTGGCAACCCGGCTCGGTCCCGTTGGTGCAATCAGACGCCGCCCAATGCCAGGCCTTGACGTTGGAGCTCGGCAGGAATGCGGTGGAGTCCTGGCCGTCGAGCTTGTCCGCGTTCAGATTGCTCACCTTTGTTCCCGAGTTGACGGTGAAGGGAGCGTGACCGCTGGCGACGTTCAGACCCAGGGCCGTCGCGCCAGCGCCGGTGCTGGTGTTGGTCACCTGAAGCCCCTTGCCGGCGACCGGAGCGGTGAGCGAGCTGGTCGAGCTAGCCGAGTTCGCCCTCCCGAGGATGAAGTTCCCGCCGGTGGCGGCATAAGTGGTTCCGCCGAGCGCGATGAACAGGGCCACGTAGCCGACGAGGTTCCCGCGAACGTGAGAACCGAGCTTCTTCAGCATGGAAACCGCCTTCCCAGTCCGTCCCCCCGGCGGGCCGATCGTCCTTGAGTTATGCGAGCGAGTCTAAGTCTTCGGTGAGCGGAGGTCAACGCTTCTGCTTTCGCGTGAAAGCAGAAGCCCCGAGCTCGCGCTCGCTACGCACGGAGTGGGTGGGAACCATGCGCGTGTCATCGACCTGCGTACTCCTCCGTTTCGCGCAACGCCGCTCCGGTTCCGGCCGATGTCGGGGTGTGAGCTCCGCCTCCGCAAGATCCGCACATTCACTGCGCTGACCCAGGGCAGGCGATACCGTCAGTCCATGAAGCAGGAGGTCCGCTTCTGCACCTCCGCGGATGGGACGCGTCTCGGCTACGCCGTCCACGGAGCTGGACGTCCGTTGGTCCGGGTTGCGACCTGGCTCACTCATCTCGAGTACGACTGGGAGAGCCCAATCTGGCGCCACTGGCTCGAGACCCTCTCCAATCGCCACACGCTGATCCGCTACGACGAGAGAGGATGCGGCCTCTCGGCGTCAGAGATCGGCGAACTCTCGCTGGAGACATGGGTCGCAGATCTGGAGGCCGTTGTCGACACCGCGGGTCTCGAGCGCTTTGCGCTGTTCGGTGCATCGCAGGCCGCCGCGGTGGCAGTCGCGTTCGCCGCGGCGCATCCCGACCGAGTGACGGACCTCGTGCTCTACGGCGGCTTCGCGCGGGGCCGTCGGTTGCGCGACCAGGGTGAGGAGGAGTGCGCGATGGTGGCCGCGATTCCGGCGGGCTGGAGAAAGGGCGACCCGACGTTTCGTCGCCTGTTCAGCATGCTCTTTCTGCCCGACGGCACGCCCGAGCAGATGTCCTGGTACGAGGACCTCCTGGTCAGGTCGACAACCGCCGAGACGGCAGTGCGCTTGTTCGAGGCGCGGGGGCTGCTCGACGTTCGCGAACTGGCGCCGGAGGTTCGCGCGCGAACTCTGGTCGTTCACGCCCGGGATGACCGGGTCGTCCCGGTCGAGGAGGGACGCCTTCTCGCGAAGCTGATCCCGGACGCACGGCTGATCCTGCTCGAATCGCCGAATCACATCCTGCTGTCGGACGAGCCGGCCTGGGAGTACTTCGTTTCGGAGCTGCACGCGTTTCTCGGCACCGGGCCCGTCGCACCAGCGCTGTTGGAGCCATCTGACTTCAGCGCGCGAGAGCTGGAGGTGCTCGAGCTGGTCGCCTCGGGCTTGGGCAACGAGGCGATCGGGGAGCGGCTCTCGATCAGTGTGCGAACGGTCGAGCGCCACCTGTCGAACGTCTACGCGAAGCTCGGCGTTTCCGGCAAGGCTGGACGGGCCGCCGCGGCGGTGCGCTACGCGCAGCTCGCGCAGCCGAAGGTCTCGGGCCTGTAGCGGGCACCTGCGTGTACGCCGCCAGCATGGGCGGTTGAAATTTGGGTGGTTGCGCCGATGTCGGCTCGATCGTCCGCGCGTACCGTCGCTTCCGACCTCACGAGCGAAGGGAGCACGGATGGAGAGCCAACTCAAAACCGAGACTGCAGCCGCGGCGAGCCCGGTCGCGACCTACGAGATCCGGGGCGGCGGAGGGCTGAGGCTCCACGCCCGGGAATGGGGAAACCCGGATGGTCCTGAGGTTCTCCTCATCCACGGATGGTCGCAGTGCGACCTCTGCTGGACCAAGCAGGTCAGCGGTGATCTCGCCTCGAGCTTTCGGATCGTCACCTTCGACCTGCGCGGACACGGTCTGTCGGCGCAGCCACAGGAGCCGTCGCACTACACCGACGAGCGACTATGGGCCGATGACGTCGCGGCCGTCATCGAGCAGACCCGCCTGCGGCGCCCGGTGGTCGTCGCATGGTCGTATGGCTGCCTCCTGGTCACGGACTACCTTCGGGCGTACGGCGACGGTGCCCTCGCCGGCCTGAACCTTGTCGGCGGAGCCGCGATGCTGAAGCCGCCGACCTTCGACCACATTGGCCCCGGTTTTCTGGAGAACGCCGGCGACGCATCCGCATCGGACCTGGCGATGAACTTCAGCGCCATCAAGCGTTTCCTACGCGCCTGCACCGTTGAGGAGCTGGACGAGGAGGAGTGGACGAAGGCGTTGTGCTGGAACATGGTCGTTCCGCCAGGGGTCCGCGGCGCGCTGATCTCGCGCGACATCGACGGCAGCCCCCAGCTTGCGGCCCTGTCCGTGCCGGTGCTCGTCACCCATGGCCGCCGGGACGCGATCGTCTCCCCGTCGATGGCGGAGCATGTCCTGGCTACGTGCGCCACGGGCGTCCCCTCCTGGTACGACGATGTCGGCCACATGCCGTTCTGGGAGGCGACGGAGCGATTTGATCGCGAGCTCGCTCAGTTCTGCGATACCACCTCCCGCGGGAGCTGAAGCGATGGCCTCGCGGAGGGCGATTCGTGTGGCATGGGGTGGAACCCTGCTCGCAGGGGTGGTGCTCGCCCTCACCCTCGCCGCGAATGCCAGCGCCTACCTCTACTGGGGCGACGAGAACGGATCGATCGGGCGCGCAACCCTCGACGGCGCGCGCATGCAGAAGATCTTTATTGACGTCCGGCCGGACCAGCCGTGCGGGATCGAGGTCACCAGCACGCACGTCTACTGGGCGAACTTGAGCGGCGGCACAATCGGCAGAGCAACCCTCGACGGCAAGCACGTGAAGCCGGACTTCATCACCGGGGCCGGCGAGTCCTGCGGGATCGCCGCCGACCGCCGTTTTCTCTACTGGGCGAATCAGGAGGGACCGGGGATCGGGCGGGCGAGGCTCGACGGCTCGCACGTGAACGCCAACTGGATCCCATCTCTGACCGACCCGAATGGAGTCGCCGTGACTCGTTCCCACATCTACTGGGGCGACCAGGTGACCGGCGACATCGGTCGCGCGACGCTGGCCCGAACGCTCGTGAGACCCGACTTCATCACCGGCGGAAGCTCGGTCCAGGGCGACCCCTACATCGTCGGCTCGCGGATCTGGTGGACGGACTTCGGTCTTCAGACGATCGCCCGCGCGAGCCTGGATGGCAGCCACGTCCGCCAAACGCTGATTCCGGTTCGAACCGGCGCTTGTGGTCTGGTCCTCCACGGTGGTCGAGTCTTCTTCGCCGACTACCGGAATGGTGGGATCGGGCGAGTCGACGCCGACGGCGCTCACCTGCAGCCGCACTTCATCAACCTTGGCTTGCACGAGCCCTGCGGCATGGGCGTCGATTCGCTGCCCTGATCTAGAACTTCCAAGGCCGAACGTCACCGGACAGTGGCGGCGTGCCAGAGCGACTCCAAGGTGGCTTCTGCTTTTCGCGCAGAGCAGAAGCGCGGAACCGAGACTCCTCATCCCAGCCCTGCATGACTTTGGGTTGGCACCTTCCGCCGCTGAATCTCGGCTGACGCGATCGGCCGGGCACTGCGGTGGCGTTTATGCTCGGCCGAGTGGAGGGGAAGGAACGCGTCCACATCGCCCGGCCGTCCGATGCGGAGGGGATCACGGAAACGATCTCGCTCGCCTTCCACGAGGATCCCACTTGGGCGTGGGCCTTCCCCGACGGCGAGCGGCGCCAAGTGCAATACGCGATCTGGTGGCGGTTGCTCATCGATGGCGCCATGCGCTATCCGTGGGTCCTCGTCACAGAGCGGTGCGAGGTCGCCGCAGTCTGGATTCCGCCCAATGGCACTGAGATGGCAGCCGAGGACGAGGCCCGGATTCCGTCATTGCTCCAAGAGCTCGTCGGCGATCATGCGCCATCGTTCTTGGAATTGCTAGGGCGCTTCGACGACGCTCGGCCTGTCGATCCGCCGCATTATTACCTGAGCCTGCTCGGCGTCCACGACGATCACCGGGGAAAGGGGCTCGGCATGAAGATGCTCCGGGAGAACCTGAGCCGATTTGACGCCCTCGGCATGCCCACCTATCTGGAGTCAAGCAACCGAGCCAACAACCCCAAATACGAGAGCGTCGGTTACGTCTCGATCGGCGAGTTCACCACCCCCGATGACTCGGTGGTGATCACGAGGTACTGGCGTGAGGCTGCCTGACGAGGCTCGGGCTGACGGCTGCCGTCCACCGTGGGTTGCCACTTCTGCTTTCGCGTGAAAGCAGAAGTGAACGGAACGGTGAGTCTCCATAGACTCACGCGCGGTGTTCGGACTGATCGATCACGTCGGTGTCGCCGTGTCGGACCTCGACAGCGCGATCGCCCTTTATGAGGGCACATTCGGCATGCCCCTCGTCCACCGCGAGACCGTGGAGGAGCAGGGCGTCGAGGCGGTGCTCCTGGACGTCGGCGACGGACACGTCGAGCTGCTGTCCCCGCTCGGGCCCGAGACGGTGGTCGGAAAGTTCATCTCCAAGCGCGGCGAGGGCCTGCACCACGTCGCCTACCGAGTGGACGACATCGACCGGACGCTGGACCAGCTCAGGGACGCCGGCGTCGCGCTGATCGATTCCGAGGCGCGTATCGGAATCCGCGGAAGCCGCGTCGCGTTCGTTCACCCGAAGTCCACAGGCAACGTGCTCACCGAGCTGGTGGAGCCTGCCGGAGACCACGGATAGGAGGCAAGATGGCGGATATGAAGCGGATCGAGGTGGGCTTCTCTGGCGGGCAGGTGATGTCAGCGCGCGTGACCACCGATGCGCTGGACAACTTGCGCGACGCAGTGCAGCGCGCACACGGCTGGCACGACCTTGAGGCCGAGGACGGACCCGTGACGCTCAACACCGAGAAGGTCGTCTTCGTTCGTACAGCCGCAGCCGCTCACTCGATCGGCTTCTCGAACAAGTGAGGAAGCTCATTGCGGCCGGCGCCCTCGCCGTACTCGCCATCGCTTTCTGGTGGCGCAAGAACCCATCCGCCTGCCCGTACAGCCAGCGCTTCTGGGTCCAGGCGCCGCATCCGGGGATCACCCGTGATCGGCTGCGGGAGATCCTCGTCCCGGCGGCCGGCGAGCGCGTCCTGGAGATCGGCCCCGGGACCGGCTACTACACGCTCGACCTGGCCCAGTGGGTCGGGCACGAGGGGTCGATCGAGGTCTTCGACCTCCAGCAGGAGATGCTCGATCACACCGTCCGGCGCGCTCGGGAACGCGGCCTGTGGAACGTCAATCCCGCGCAGGGCGACGCGCAGGACCTCCCGTACGAGAACGACTCCTTCGACGCGGCCATCCTGATCACCGTCCTCGGCGAGATCCCGGATCAGGACGCGGCTCTGCGTGAAATCGCCCGTGTCCTGCGCCCCGGTGGGCGACTGATCGTCGGCGAGCTGTTCGGCGACCCCCACATGGTCACCACGGGATCCCTGAAGGGCCGAGCCGAGGCGGCCGACCTGCGGTTCGCCGGCCGCGTTGGCTCGGCGCTCGCCTACTTCGCGCGCCTCGAGGCCTGACCGCCCGCACTAGAGTGCGAGCACACCGCCCCGCCCACCGAAGGGAGACACGAGTTGTCCGGATACGCCGTGAAGAAGATCGACGAGATGGAGGGCATCTACCTCGGCTCGTTCAAGCTCGCCAGGGCCGAGATGGGAGTCACCTCGTTCGGCATGGCGGTGATCGATATCCCCGCCGGTTACGGCGACTACCCCGAGCACGACCATTCGGAGGACGGTCAGGAGGAGGTGTACCTGGCACTCGGCGGTTCAGGCGAGATCGAGATCGACGGCGAGCGCCATCCGCTCGACCAGAACACGATGGTGCGGGTCAGCGCCGGAACTAAGCGCAAGATCTTGCCGGGCGACGACGGCATCCGCGTGCTGGCGATCGGGGCGATCCCCGGCAAGCCGTACCAGGTGCCGGAGTTCACGGAGCTCGGAACTCCGGACCCGATGGCTGAGGGGAACAGCTAAGCCGTCAGCAATCAATTACGGCGGATTCGCCGCCTAACGACACATGCCAGTGCGGCGAGCAAGTCGCCGCCTTACTCAACCAGAGCGCTCCACAGGCGCTCCTCGGCCTCGAGGACGGTCGCGGCCTCGGCACCGACGGCCGCCCATAGAGCGGGATCGGGCTGCTCGGGCTCGCTCGCTGCCTGGGCTGCTGCGGCGAGCGCGGTCCACGCTTCGGCGGCCGCTCCCGCCAGCGCGCTCTCCTCGTAACCGACCTCCGCGAGAAAGCGCGAGTACATGAGCCGGAAGTTGCCCCCGCCGGTGCCCCGGCGCTCGATCACCTGGTAAAGGAACCGGGCGCACCACCGCGAGTCCTCGGCCTCCTCCGGCCAGGCGCCGACCTCGGCGGCGAAACGGCGAAGCGCGGGCAGCCCTTGGAAGTCGCCGAGCTCGGGCTCGAGCATGCCTCGCGCGCAGCGGGCGATCGCGCCGGGCGCAGCCGCGGTCAGCTCGTCAAGCACCGCTTCCGGGTCCACCGTGAGCATGTGGCCCTCCAGGGGGAACACCGGATGATCGCCGTGGCGCGCCTGTTTCAGGCCCTCGAGCCGGGTCGTCTGGAGCTCCTCGAAACCGGTGTCGGAGAGGTAGGCGACGTCGGAGTCGTAGCCGGCGAGGACGACCGCGTGCCCGGGGAAGTGGGCCGAGCTGCCGTAGTGGTCGAGGTAGTAGAGGTCGGTGATGAGGATCGCGGGCCGGCCGTCGTCCACCGCCCCGCGGGCGGCGTCCCAGGCCGCGTCGGCGTCCTCGAACGTAGCGAGCCGGAGCGGTGCCCCGGTGAGCTCGACGAACTGCTCCTCCAGCCGCCCCGTGCGACCGTTGGTGAAGCGCGAGGGCGAGGAGCCCTCGAGCACGACGTAATAGAAGCTCACCCCGGCACCCAGGCCGAGCGCCATCTCCTCGGACATCTCCAGCCCGTGGAACGCGAGCAGGTTCCGCAGCGCCGTCGAGCCGCAGTGATTGCCGGGCACGTGCCGGTATCCCGGCACCATTCGCGCTGTGGCGGCTCCCATCGGTCCGATTCTCTCGGATCGGGGATCCGTCCGCCCCTATCCTCACGCCGGTGAGGAAGCGCCTACAGCGACTCGACCGGCGCGTGCTGCGCTTCATGCGCACCCGCGGTCACGCAAGGCCTGCCGAGGATGCGATGAAGGGCCTCGGCATGACCGGCGAGTGGGGAGCGGTCTGGATCGCGATCGCGATCGCCGCTGCGCTCGTCGACGGTGAGCGGCGGGCACGCTGGCTTCGCACGGCGCCCGTGGCGCCGGCGGCGGTAGGGCTCAACTTTCTCGTGAAGGTGGCGGTGCGCCGGGAGCGTCCCCGGCTCCGCCGGCTCCCCCCGCTGGCGAGCGCTCCCAGCCAGCTCTCGTTCCCGTCCGCACACGCCACTGCGTCGCTCGCGGCGGCGACGGCCATGGGCAGGGTGAGCCCGGGCTCGCGCGTCCCCATCTACGCGCTCGCCGGCGCCATCTGCCTGACGCGCCCGTACCTGGGCATGCACTACCCCTCCGACGTTCTTGCCGGTGCGGCGCTCGGCATCGCGATCGGCGCCGCCTGGCCCGGGCTCAGGGGCCCTGATACCGAGGACCGGCTGATCGACCTCGTGGTCGATGCGGCCCGGGAGACGAGCGGCGCCGCGGAGCCAGGTGCCGGTTTCAACGGTGACCGCCCGCAGCCGGCGGTCGCGACCGGCCAGGATCCGCAGGCCCAGTGAGAATCGGCATCGTCGGCCTGCCGAACGCGGGCAAATCGACCCTGTTCAATGCCCTGACGCGTGGCGGCGCCCAGGTCGGCAACTACCCGTTCACGACCATCGAGCCGAACGTGGCGGTGGCACCGGTTCCCGACGCGCGCCTCGGCGAGATCGCGCGCGTGGTCGGCTCGAGCGAGGTGGTGCCCGAGACGATCAACTTCGCCGACATCGCCGGCCTGGTCAAGGGGGCATCGGAGGGCGAGGGGCTCGGCAACCAGTTTCTCGCCGCGATCCGCGAGAGCGACGCCATCTGCCACGTGGTCCGCTGCCACGCCGATGAGAATGTCGTCCACCCCGACGGCAGCGTCGATCCGGTGCGCGACATCGAGACGATCGAGACCGAGCTCCTGCTCGCCGACCTCGAGCAGGCGACGAGGCGCCTCGAGCGGGTGGAGAAGCAGGCCAAACGCGGCGATCCCGAGGTCGTCGCCGAGGAGGAATGGCTCCGCGAGGTGGTGAGCGCACTCGGCGAGGGGCGCGCCGTGAGGACGGTGCCGGCCGCGGGAAGGGCCAAGGACGCACCGAGACGGCTCCACGCGCTGACGAGCAAGCCGATGCTGTACGTCGCCAACGTCGCGGAGGGTGAGGACGAGGTGCCCGCGGCGGTCGCCGAGCACGCCTCCTCGGCCGGCGCCGAGGTGGTGGCGCTGTCGGCCCGGATCGAGAACGAGCTCGCTGAGCTCGGCGCCGACGAGGCGGCCGAGCTGCGCTCCGAATACGGGCTCACGGAATCGGGGCTGGAGCGGCTCACGCTCGCCGCCTACTCCCTGCTCGGCCTGATCACCTTCTACACCGCCGATGAGGACAAGGAGGCCATGGCGCGCTCGCTGAGGCGCGGCTCCTCGGCGCTCGACGCCGCGGCGGTCGTCCACACCGAGATCGCCGCCGCGTTCGTCAAGGCCGAAGTCATCGGCTGGGACGACCTGATCGCCTCGGGCGGCTACACCGGCGCCCGCGACCGGGGCCTGCTGCGGATCGAGGGCCGCGACTACGTCGTGCGCGACGGCGACGTGATCACGATCCGCGTGTGACGAAGACCGCTACGCGATTTGTTAGCCTTTTGCCTGCTTCTTAGTGAGCAAGCCTTAACAATGCCGAATCCTGGTGCGTACCACGCCCGGGAGCGGGGGAACCAACGGGGCCGTCTGCCCCAGGGGCGAATCGGCGAGTACCGCCGTAGCGCTGCTCTTTCAGCGCGAGCCCGACAGCTAACTCCGTAGGCCCGAGAAAGAGGAGGCTTCCGAGTTGAGCCGCAGGACCGATGAAACGCGCCCGGGCACCGCCCGGCGCAAGGCAACGATCGTGGCCGTGGCCGTGGCCGCAACCATGGCGGTGACCGCCGGGCTCGCGTTCGCGCAGGACGGCACCACCACGACGACCACGCTCGCGCAGGGCACGACCACCGCCGCCGACGCGACGCCCGCGAAGGGCGGTGGCGGCACCTCGACGTCCGGAGGAGGAGGCGGCAAGTCCGGCGGCGGCTCGGTCCGTCTGAAGGCAGAGTCCGCGGCGCCGAGCAAGGTCTTTTGACGGCAACAACCGCGCGACCTACCGCTACAAGATCAGCGGCGACCGTCCGCGCAACATGAAGGTCCAGCTCGTCAACCGCAAGAACTGGCGGGTGATCAAGGTGTGGCGCAAGGACGACCTCGAGCCGGGGAGCCACAAGGTGACGTGGTCCGGCAACAACCGCCACGGCAAGGCCGCGAAGAAGGGCGCGTACCTCTTCCGCATCCGCACGAAGCAAGGCGCCGATGTCGATCGCAGCCGCACCAAGGGCGACGACCGCTCGGTCAACTTCTTTCCGGACAAGTTCCCGCTGCGCGGGAAGCACCAGCTACGGCGACGGCTACGGAGCGCCCCGCGCGGGCCATGTGCACCAGGGCCAGGACATCCTCGCCGACTGCGGTAAGCGGATCGTCGCCGCGCGCGGTGGCCGCGTGCAGTACAGCGGCTACCAGGCGGGCGGTGCCGGGTATTACCTGGTCGTCGACGGCAAGTCGACGGGGCATGACTACGTGTACATGCACCTCCAGCGAGGGCAGCGCGCGAAGGAGGGCCAGCGTGTACGCACCGGCGAGCGGAACTGGAAGGTGGGCGAATCGGGGACGCCTCCAGCCGCCAGGTGCACTTCGAGCTGTGGTTGAAGCCCGGCTGGTACTCCGGCGGCCCGAATGCGGACGGTGACCAATCACCGCCCGAGTGGGATCACTGGAGTTGATGGCCGGGTAGGGTGGCGCCGTGCGGAGCACCCCCCGGTTCGCCGGCGTCGATCGCGGCGCCGGCCACTACGAGAGCTACTACATCAAGGCCACCCGGCCGGGCGGAGGCCAGGGGATCTGGATCCGCCACACCGTGCACAAGCGGCCCGACACCGATCCCTCCGCCGCCCTCTGGCTGACGGTCTTCGACGGCGAGGCGCCCGGGGCGCGGGCGGCGAAGGCGGGCTTCGGTGCCGAGGAGCTCTCGGCGCCGGATGGCTCCTACATCCGGATCGACGGAGCGGAGCTCGACCCCGGGCAAGCCGCGGGCCAGATCGAGGCCGGGACGTCAAGGCGAGCTGGGATCTGCCCTTCACCGAGAGGGTGAGCCCTTCCACCATCTGCCCTACGACCGCCTCTATGACGCGCCACTCCCACGCACCAAGTTCCTCTCCCCCTATCCGAGCGCTCGGTTCGACGGCCGGCTGACGATCGACGGCGACGAGATCGAGCTCGAGGAGTGGCCGGGGATGATCCGGCACGACTGGGGCGCCGAGCACGCGGAGAGATGGGTCTGGATCCAGGGCGCGTTCCTGGACGGGGAGGAGCCCACATACTTCGACATGGCCGCCGGTCGCATCAAGCTCGGCCCCCTCACCACGCCCTGGGTCGCGAACGGGATGCTGCGCGTCGGTGACACCGAGCACCGACTCGGCGGCTTCGACCGCACGCTGTCGACGAAGGTCGCCGAACAGCCGACGAGCTGCCGGTTCCAGATCTCCGGCAAGGGAGTGAAGCTGCGGGGCCGGGTGGGCTCGGAGCGGCGCAACTTCGTCGCCTGGGTCTACGCGGACCCGAAGGGGCCTGAGCACAACACGTTGAACTGCTCGATCTCGGACCTGGAGCTGGACGTCGAGCGGGACGGACGCCCGGCCCAGCGGCTGAAGCTGACCGGCGCGGCCGCGTACGAGTTCGGGACGCGGGATCTCGGCCACGGGATCCCGGTGCAGCCGTACCCGGACGGCTGAGCGCGACTAAGCGGTGACTTGACCGGGCGCCCGGCCTAGCGCCCGTGAAATCTGGCCCAGGTGCTCATCAGGCCCAGACGGCCCTGGAGCGTCACGCCGCTGACGGGGGAGCTTCCCTTCGAGCCGACGACCTTCGCCTTGACGATCCTCGGCGAGTCGCCCGTCTTGGTCACCTTGACGTTCTTCAGGCGGCCGCTGAAGAGGCCGCTCAACGCGGATTCCATCGCCGCTGCGACTCCCGGACCGTCCACGTGTGGTACGGGGAGACGTCGTCGTAGGGGTCCTTGACCGACTGGAGGTAGGCGATCGGGCTCGATCCGAACGCGAACTGAATGCTCTCGGTCTCGCCCGCCGGAGGTCGGGAAGAACATGGCCATGACGGTCTGCTTGTGGTAGCGGAGGATCTGGCCGCTCGTCTTGCTCACGGCTTGGTTCGGGGCCTTGGTCTCGGATCCCTTGCCGGCGTAGACCTGGCTGCGGGTGTCGTCGTAGACGTTGAAGCCATGGCCGGCGTGCGAGGAGAGGGCGAACGATCGCACGGCGACGGCCTGCGCGCGCAGCGCGTTCTGGGGCCACGAGGACGGCATCTCGTCGGCGACGACCCCTCGGGCGTAGGCGTCGAGGTTCAGCTTGTTCACCACCAGAGGCCGCGGGAGGCCTTGGCGATCAGCGTGCCGCGGTAGGTGCCCTTGCCGCTCACCTGGATCCCGTGGCCTCCCTTCGCGGTTCCCGAACGGCCGCACTTGGTGATCTTCCGACCCCGGCCGCTCTCCAGGATCACGCGCGAGCCGGACTCGGCGAAGGCGTACCCGCGCCCGCGGTGAAGGCGCTTGCCGCAGGCCTTGTGCGCGTTGGCGAAGCCGATGGATCCGCGGCCCGAGGCCAGGAGCACCTTGACCGAGCCGTCCGCGGTGCCGATGCGGGTGTGGCGGTAGTAGTGCTTGAGGATCGACTTGTAGTCGCGCCCATGCTGGGCGTAGCCGTAGGCGCCGTACTGGCTCATGCCGACGCCATGGCCGAAGCCGCGCCCGTGGATCACCCACTTCGCCGCGGCGGCGCTCGACGCGAGGGCCATCGTGGCCAGCGCCGCGCATGCCACTGCGGCAACGGGAAGTCCTTTTGCTCGCGTCGTGTCCATCTGCCTCGTGCCCGCCGGTGAGGGGGCAGCCGAATCGCGCTTCGACCGCGGCCCCCACTTCCCTGCCCGGATGATCGTACGGCGTGCCGTCAGGTAGTTTGGAAACGAAGTCACCAACGGAGGTTTCACATGGCTATCGCGGCTCAGGAGCAGACCGTCGTCGACAAGGTCGCCAAGCAGCTCTACATCGGCGGCGAATGGCGCGACTCGAGCAGCGGCGAGACACTCCCCGTCGAGGACCCGGCCACCGGGGA
>CAVQCK010000006.1:0-251096 GCA_963710955.1 uncultured Actinomycetes bacterium
ACGGGCCGCCAGGCCGCCAAGCGGCTGAGCCGCATGGCGCTCTCCTTGGACGGAACCGACGCCCGCGAGCAGCTTGACAAGGCCACGGAGTCGCTGGGGAAGCTTCTCGACGAGCTGGGTCCGATGACCGCCCGCCACGACCTCTACGGCGACGTCGCTGCCCAGGGAGGCGGAGCCAACATCGGCGCGATCCGTGGCGCTGTGTTCGACCGCTTCCTGGAGCGAAACCAGGCTCTGCGCCTGGCGGTCGACGACCTCGAGCACGTCACCACGCTGCTCGCCTACCTGGCGACGGTCAGCGAGGGTCGCGGCGACACGACGCTCGCCGAGTTCTGCGGCTCCTGGGAGCGCCGGATGAGGCGCCAGGTGAGCGCGGTCCGCAAGGCAGCGGTGGCGCTCGGAACGACGCCGGACGCGGCGATCGAGCCGCTCGACCCGTCGGCGGTGGGGCGCGCCGCGCATCGCGCCGCATGGGCGTTCGGGACGGTCGGCGAGTGGACCGACCGCCAGGTCGCCCGGCGCCGGCGCGGCTGACTGCCTGACTCAGCCGAGCTCGGGAATGCCGTCATCCGGCGTCGAGGCCTCGGCGTGGAGCCGGCGGGGGATCCGGCCGGCGCGGCGCGCCACGCAGCCGGCCTCGACCGCCGCGCGCATCGCGCGCGCCATCCGCGCCGGGTCCTCGGCCCGCGCGACCGAGCTCGCGAGCAGCACGCCGTCGCAGCCCAGCTCCATCGCCAGCGCGGCGTCCGAGGCCGTGCCGATCCCGGCGTCGAGGATCACCGGCACGCCGGCGCGCTCGAGGATGATCTGCGATGTTGTACGGGTTGCGGATCCCCATCCCGGAGCCGATCGGCGAGCCGAGCGGCATCACCGCGGCGCAGCCCGGCGTCCTCGAGGCGGCGGGCGAGGATCGGGTCGTCGTTCGTGTACGGGAGGACCGTGAAGCCCTCGTCGACGAGGGTCTCGGCGGCCTCGAGCAGCTCGACCGCGTCCGGGAAGAGCGTCCGGTCGTCGCCGATCACCTCGAGCTTGACCCAGTCGCGTCTCGAACGCCTCGCGCGCGAGCTGCGCGGTGCGCACCGCGTCGCGCGCCGTGTAGCAGCCGGCGGTGTTCGGCAGAGCGAACAGCCCCAGCCGCGTCGATCAGCGTCGAGCACCGAGCCGTGCGCGGTCGGGTCCACGCGGCGCAGCGCGACGGTGACGATCTCGGCCCCCGAGGCGACGCAGCGCCGGCTCCATCGACTCCAGCGAGCGAAAGCCGCCGGTGCCCACGATCAGCCGCGAGCTCCAGGTGCGCCCGCCGAGCTCGAACCCCGCGCCCTCGGCGCCCTCGGCCTCGCGTGCGACCCGCTGCTCAGCCACCCTGGACCGCCCTGACGACCTCGACCGCCTGGCCGTCGCGAGCTGCGTCGTCTCCCAGTCGGCCCGCGGCACGACCTCGCCCTCGACTGCGACGGCGACGCCCGCGGCGCGTCGCCGTTGGCGCCCACGGCCTTCACGGCGTCGGCCACGGTGGCGCCGTCGGGCAGCTCGCTCCGTCTCGCCGTTCAGCTCGACGATCACGATGACACCTCGTCCCCCTCGCTGGCGGCGGCCAACCCCGGCGCGCTCCCCGCGCCGAAGCGGCCGGGATGCGCCGGCTGTGCCTCCGGCGGCACGGGATCGCCCGCGAGCATCGCGGCCACCGCGTCGGCGGTGACCGGGGCCAGCAGGATGCCGTTGCGGTAGTGGCCGGTCGCGAGCACCAGGCCGTCGAGTGCCCCGGGGCCGATGAGCGGCGCGTTGTCCGGCGTGCCCGGCCGGAGCCCGGCGAGCGTCTCGACCAGCTCGAGCTCGGCGACGTCCGGGAGCGCGCGGTAGGCCTCGCGCAGCAGCTCATGCACGCCGCCGGCGGTGACCTGCAGGTCGAAGCCTCGCTCCTCGACCGTGGCGCCCACGATGAGGCGTCCGTCTGCGCGGGGAACCAGATAGACGCGCTCAGCGGCGACGATGCGCGTGGCAGACCGGCTCGCTCGGCGGGTCCCGCGCAGGACGAGGAGCTGCCCCTTGACCGGCCGGACCGGCGGGCGGGCGCTCGGCGGCAGCCAGGACCCGGCTCCCGACCAGGCCCCGGTCGCGAGGACGACGCGGTCAGCGCGGTGCTCCCTGCCCTCCGAGGTCACGACCCCGGCGAGCCGGTCATCCTCGAAGATCGAGTCGACCACCTCGGTCGGAGCGAGCACCTGGCCACCGGCCTCCTCCACAGCGGCGGCGAGGGCGCGGCACCAGCAGGCGCGGATCCACCGCGGCCTCCCCGGGAAGCGTGAACTCCCGCAGTGCAGCTCGTCGAGAGCCCGGGCTCCAGCTCGCGGCACTCACGCGGGCGGAGCCACTCCACGCCGAGGTCCAAGGACGACATCAGGTCGAAACGCCTGCGCAGCTCCTCGGACTCGTCGCGGTCGAGCGCCACGTGCAGCGCCCCGCGGGGCTCGTACCCGGATTCCATCCCGCTGTCCCGCTGGAGCTCCGCGGCGAACTTCGGCCACCGGAGGGCCGAGGCGGTCGACATGCGCACGATCGCGTCCTCGCCCCAGTTGGCCTCGCCCACGGGGGCGAGCATCCCGGCGGCGACGCTGGTCGCGCCCGCGCCGGGCTGGTCGCGCTCGAGGACCCGCACCCGGAGGCCACGGCGAGCGGCGCGCCAGGCACAGGCGAGGCCGATCGTCCCCCGCCCACGATCACCGCATCCAGGTGGTCCCGTCCGCCGTCATGGGAGCGCAGACGGCGCAGGGGAACCACGACGTCCCCGTCACTACCGCTGGTGCCGCTGGGTTCCTGGCGCACGATGGCCTTTCCGCATCATTCGCCGGCCTGGAGGGCGATCCGCGCCACCATCCCTGCGCCGGCATTACCCGGATCAGGTTCACACGGTCGGCGGCCGAGTTGCCGCCCTCTCAGCCCGTCTATGGGGCTCCCGTTGTGAACCCATGGTACCCGCGCCTGGCCTGCGGGATTCCCCATGGTGACGGGCGGCCTGCCCGGGTGCGAGACTCATGTGCATGGCCAGATCACGCCATGAGCGTCTTCGCCGACTCGGGGATGCGCGCCTTTACTTCGTCTGCGAGGGCCTGCCGCACGGTCGGGACCCAACCCCGCTGCTCGAGGCGGCGCTTCGCGGCGGGGCAGACATCCTCCAGCTCCGCGAGAAGGCCCCGCGCTGCGCGGAGGAGCTGGTGTCCCTCTCCGAGCCATTCCGGCGGGCGGCCGCCGCGCACGGCGCCCTGTTCGTGCTGAACGACCGTCCCGACCTGGTCGAGGCGTGCGGCGCCGACGGCGTCCACGTCGGCCAGGACGACGCCCCGGTGTCGGAGGCGCGCGCGGTCGCCGGCCCCGACTCGATCGTTGGGCTGTCGACCCATTCGGAGAAGCAGCTGCTCGCGGCGCTCGCCGCCGAGGGCGCGGCGCGCCCGGACCAGGTGAGCGTCGGGCCGGTGTGGGCCACCCCGACCAAGGAGGGCCGGCCGGCCACCGGCATGGGCCTCGTGGAGTTGGCCGCGCATGAGGCGACGATCCCGTGGTTCGCCATCGGGGGGATCGACACCGGCAACGTGGCCGAGGTCGCCGACGCCGGCGCCGAGCGAGTGGTGGTGGTGCGGGCGATTCGCGACGCGGAGGACCCGGAGGCGACGGCGCGTGCCCTGCGGGCGGCGCTTCCCGAGCGCGTGGGCGTGTCCTGATGGCGGATCGCGAGCGCAAGCGAGCGGACCGCCACAAGCGCAAGGCCCGCGCGGTCGAGCGTCGCGAGCAGATGGCCGCGCGCTACGAGGAGAAGAACCAGGCGGCACGCGAGAAGCTCGAGCCGCTCGAGCCCGGTGAGCGGCCGCGGATCGTCATTATCGCCGCCGTCATCTCGGCGCTGATCGCCGCCGTCTTCTGGGTCTCCACGGTGTTGGCCGCGACCGGCCACGAAACCGTCCGCGGCGCGAGCCCGAGCCCCGTCGCGGTCGGCATCATCGCGCTTCTCGTGACCGCGATGGCGTGGGGCCTGTGGAAGGCGCGCTACTGGGCGGTGCTCGGCTTCCAGGCGTTCCTCGCCCTCGCGATGCTCTCCGCCACGCTCGGATTGATCCAGGTCGAGACCATCCTCGAGGCGATCGGGACCACCATCGTCCTCGCGGTCTCCGGCACGCTCTTCTACTTCATGATCCGGGGCATGGCGCGGATCCAGATGCCCGAGCGCGCCCCGCGGGACTAGGCTGCGACGGCATGAAGCGGCTCAACATCTTCGGCACCGAGTTCGAGCACGACGATGACGACCCCGAGGGCTACAGCTCCGGATACGTGAAGCTCGCTCCCGCCATCGGCGGGAGCACGATGGCCGGCACGATCTACGACCTCCCGCCGGGGAACAGCAACTGCCCGTTCCACTACGAGTCCGACGAGGAGTGGCTGCTCGTCCTGGAGGGGACGCTCACCGTGCGCCACGCGGAGGGGGAGGACGAGCTGGGCAGGGGCGACCTCGTCTGCTTCGCGGCCGGCCCCGACGGCGTCCACAAGCTCACGAACCGCGGGACCGAGAACGTGCGGATGCTGATCGTCTCCACCGCGAACGTGCCTGCGGTCGCCGTCTATCCCGACAGCGACAAGATCGGCGTCTTCACCGAGGGCAGGCTGGACAACGTCATGGTGCGGCGGTCCAGCGACGTCGACTACTGGGACGGCGAGACGGCCTAGTGTCGGGCCCCTTCCTTTAGAGTCGCGGCCGTGGCTGACTCCTATGACGTGATCGTGATCGGCGGCGGCCCGGGCGGTTACGTGGCCGCGATCCGCGCCGCGCAGCTCGGCAAGAAGACCGCCGTGGTGGAGATGGACAAGCCCGGTGGGCGGTGCCTGAACTACGCCTGCATCCCGGCGAAGACGATCCTCCATAGCGCGGAGCTGTACGACCACGCGAAGAACGGCGCCGAGCTCGGTATCACCGCCAAGGACGTCACCGTCGATTGGGATGCGCTCGAGAAGCGGCGCGCCGGGGTCTCCGAGACCCTCTCCAACGGCGTCCAGATGCTCTGGAAGAAGAACAAGATCGACATGATCGAGGGCGAGGGTTCGTTGACACCCGACGCGAACGTCGCCGTCGGCGACGCGACCTACGAGGCGGGGACGGTGGTCCTCGCGACCGGATCGGCCGCGCTCGCGATCCCGGGGGTCGAATTCGGCGACCGGGTCGTCGACACGTGGGGCGCCTGGTCGCTGCCGGAGCAGCCGAAGTCGATCGCCGTCGTGGGCGCCGGCGCATCGGGCGCCGAGATCGCCTCCGCGTACGGCCGTCTCGGAACCGAGGTCACCCTGATCGAGATGCTGGACCAGATCCTCCCGGCGGAGGACAAGGACATGGCGAGAGTCGTCGAGCGGACCTTCAAGAAGCAGGGCATCACGATTTCCACCGGCACGGCGGTCGAGTCGGTCGAGCCCGGCAAGAAGTCGGTGAAGGTCAAGTACGGCGACACGGAGATCGAGGTCGACTACCTATGCATCGCCGGGGGACGCGCGCCCGACACCGAGGCGCTCAACCTCGAGGCGGCCGGTGTCAAGACCACGGACGGCGGCAAGATCGAGGTCGACGACTACCAGCGGACCTCGAACCCGAAGGTCTACGCCATCGGCGACCTCGTTGGCCGCAAGGCGCTGGCGCACAAGGCGTCAGAGGAGGGCGTCGTCGCCGTCGAGCACGCGGCGGGCGTCGAGACCCACCCCGTGGACGAGAACCTGGTCGCGGGTGCCACCTTCTGCCAGCCGCAGGTTGCGAGCGTCGGCCTCACCGAGGCGCAGGCCAAGGAGGCCGGCCACGACGTCAAGATCGGGAAGCAGAAGCTCGGCGGCGTCGGGGCCGCGCCGATCTATGACGATCGGGACGGGCTGGTGAAGCTGGTCGTCGACTCCGAGTACGGGGAGATCCTCGGCGCCCACATCGTCGGCAACCGCGCCTGCGACATGCTCCCCGAGCTCGTCAACACCATGGCACTCGAGGGCGGCTACCAGGAGCTCGCGAGGATCGTGCACCCACACCCGACGATGTCAGAGGCCGTCCTCGACGCCGCTCGATCCGTGGACGGCTGGGCGATCCACGCCTAGCGGCGAGCCGAACTCTCAGCCGCCGCTCTTGCTGCGTTGCGTCTGTGCGCGCCGGTGATCTGCAGGTTCGCCTTGTCGCCGCTGACGCTCGTGACTTTGATGTCGAAGGTGCCCGTGTTGCCGTTGGTCAGCACCACGTCGCACGAAAAGGTCGTCCCCTCCTTCGCCTCGACGCCGCTCGGGCAGTCGACCGACTTGGCCTTGAGGTGCTGGCTTGAGAGCTGCTTGTTCACGAGATCGACCTCGGACGACTGGTCGATCGTCGACTTGCCGCACGCGGCGACTCCGAGCAACAGGCCTGCGGCGACGATGAAGACCACGGCGGTCTTGAGCATCGTCGCACCCTATATCGACCGTCGGGCGGATGGGCCGGGGCCCTATCGTGGGGCGCGTGAGCGACAGCGTTAACCCCTACGTCCTTCCCGATGACCTGCCCGTCCCGGTTGACGACGGCGCCGCCGACCACCTGGAGGGAGCGGAGATGCCGGCGCTCTCCCTGCCCGCCACATCGGGGGACGCGTTGGACCTGGGGGAAGCAGCCCGCGGCACACTGGTCCTCTACGTCTATCCGCGCACCGGCCGACCCGGCGAGCCCCTGCCGGAGGGCTGGAACGACATCCCGGGCGCCCGGGGATGCACGCCCCAGTCGTGTGCGTTCCGGGACCACTTCGGCGAGCTGCGGACGCTGGGCGCGGACGTGCTGGGGATCAGCGCCCAGCCGCTCCCCGACCAGATCGAGTTCGCCGAGCGGGTCGAGCTCCCGTATCCGATCCTGAGCGACCCGGAGCTCGCGCTCGCGGATGCTCTGGCCCTCCCCACCTTCGAGGTCGCCGGCATGCGCCTCTACCGGCGGCTGACAGTGGTCGCGCGGGCCGGGCGAATCGTCAAGGCCTTCTACCCGGTCTTCCCGCCGGACCGGAACGCCGCCGACGTCGTGGCCTGGCTCCAGGGATCGAAGCCTGAGTGAGCGAGCGAGCGGTCTTCTACTACGACTTCGGCTCGCCGTACGCCTATCTGGCGGCGGAGCGGGTCACGGGCCTGTTCGCAGAGGCCGGGGCCGAACCGCCCGAGTGGCAACCCATTCTGCTCGGCGGCCTGTTCAAGCGGTTCGACCGCGACTCGTGGGGCAATGGCCCCGGCCGCGAAGAGGGCATGCGCATCTGCGAGGCCCGCGCGGAGGACTACGGGCTCCCCCCGATCCGCTGGCCCGACCCGTGGCCGCCGAACTCACTCTTCGCGATGAGGGTGGCCACCTTCGCGAAGGAGATCGGACGGACCGTGTCGTTCTCGCTCGCGGCCTTTCGCCAGGCGTTCGCGGCCGGGCGTGACCTCGGCGATCGCGACAACGTCCTGCTCGCCGCGGCGGCGGCGGAGATCCACCCGCGCGCGCTTGTAGCGGCGACCGAGCGCGACTCGCTCAAGAGCGCGCTGCGCGAGGCAACGGACCGCGCGGGGGACCTCGGCGTCCGCGGCGTCCCGGCCGTGGTCGTGAACGGGAATGTCTTCTGGGGGGACGATCGCCTCGAGGAAGCAGCCGCGTCCGCCGCTCGACTCTGAGAGGGGTTGAGTTATCGTGAGCAGCGGTGGCAAAAGAGCGCACGGAGACGGCTGAACCGGAGGCAGCTCAGGGGTCGCCCCCGACAGCGGCCGGCGACGGGAAGGGAACTGCCGCTTACGCGCTTCCGAACGAGGAGACCTGCCGGGAGCTCCTGGAGACGATGGCGCTCATCCGGCGCTTCGAGGAGGAGGCCGGCCGCCAGTACCAGCAGGCGAAGGCCGGCGGCTTCCTCCATCTCGCGATCGGCGAAGAGGCGACGATCGTCGGCACCACCTCCGTCATGCGGCCCGAGGACTACCTGATCGGGACCTACCGCACCCACGGGCATGCGATCGCCCGCGGTACGGATCCGAAGAACGTGATGGCCGAGCTGTTCGGCCGCGAGGACGGCTGCTCCCGCGGTCGCGGCGGCTCGATGCACATCTTCGACCTGGAGCGCCGGTTCATGGGCGGCTACGGGATCGTCGGCGGCAACCTGCCGATCGCCGCCGGGCTGGCCCTGGCCTCCGACTACCGGGGCGATGATGCGGTGACGGTCTGCATGTTCGGCGACGGAGCATCGAACAGCGGCAACTTCGGCGAGACGATGAACCTGGCGGCGCTCTGGAGGCTGCCGGTGGTCTTCCTGGTCGAGAACAACCTCTACGGGATGGGGACGTCGATCGAGCGCCACTCCGCGGTCACAGACCTCTCCCGGAAGGCGGAGGGCCTCGGCGTTCCCGGTGTGCGCGTCGACGGGATGGATGTGCTCGCAGTGCGCGAGACCGTCGCCGAGCACATCCGCATGGCCCGGGTGGACCGCCAGCCCACCCTGGTGGAGGCCTTCACCTACCGGTTCCGCGGCCACTCTGCCGCCGACCCCGAGGTGTACCGCACCAAGGAGGAGGTCGAGGAGTGGCGCAAGAAGGACCCGATCGACCGTGTTCCGCGACCGCCTGCTGGCGGACGGGGTCATCTCGGAGCAGGATGTCGACCAGATGCGCGAGCGCGTCGAGAAGCGGGTGCTCGACGCCGTCGCGTTCGCGGATGCCTCGCCCGAGCCGCCGCTCGAGTCGCTGTACGACCACCTGTACGTGGTGGGCGACCAGGTGCCGGGCTGGTACGCGGTGGACGAGCGCACGCCGCAGCCGCACCGCGGCGAGGAGGAGCGTGAGGTGGGCGCCGGCGGCGAGGCGCGCAAGCTCGCCGAGGCGGGCGCCGCGTACGCCGGGCAAACCAGCCCGAGGGGCCGCCGGCCGGCGCAGACCCTCGAGGACCGCGACGCGGCTGACGCACTCGAGGACGAGGAGCGAGGACTCCGGCTGATGGCCGTCATGCGGATGAGACAGGCGCTCAACCAGGCGCTCGCGGAGGA
This sequence comes from uncultured Actinomycetes bacterium, assembly GCA_963710955.1. GTDB lineage: Bacteria > Actinomycetota > Thermoleophilia > Solirubrobacterales > 70-9 > AC-56. The sequence continues at coordinate 9,024 of CAVQCK010000006.1, forward strand.
GATGCGCCGCGACGAGAGCGTTTTCATCATGGGCGAGGACGTGGGGGTGTTCCAGGGAGCCTTCAAGGTGACCGAGGGGCTCCTCGACGAGTTCGGCGAGAAGCGCGTGCGCGATACGCCGATCTCCGAGAACACGATCGTGGGGGCGGGCGTCGGGGCCGCGATGGCGGGCCTGCGCCCGGTGGTCGAGATCATGACCGTCAACTTCTCGTTGCTGGCCATGGATCAGATCGTCAACCACATGGCCGCGATCCCCTACATGTTCAACGGCCAGGTGCGGGTGCCGATCGTCATCCGGATGCCAGGCGGCGGCGGCCACCAGCTTGGCCCGACCCACTCGCACAGCTTCGAGGCGATGTTCCTCCAGATCCCCGGTCTGCTCGTCGCCTGCCCGTCCACCCCGGCCGACGGCAAGGGCCTGCTGAAGGCCGCGATCCGCGACGACAACCCGGTCATCTTCATCGAGCACGAGACGCTCTACGGCGCCCGCGGCGAGGTTCCCGAGGGCAACGGCGACAGCCCGCTCGTCAACTTCGGCGAGGCCAAGGTGCTGCGCGAGGGGACCGACGTCACGATCATCGGAATCCTCCGGATGGTCGACGTGGCCGAGCGAGCGGCGAAGACGCTCGCCAACGAGCAGGGGGTCGAGGCGGAGGTGATCGACCCGCGGACGCTGCGCCCCCTGGACCTCGACACGATCCTCGACTCGGTGCGCAAGACGAACCACTGCGTCGTCGTCGAGGAGGGGTGGCCCCACGGCGGCGTCGGGGCCAACCTCGCGGCCCTGATCACGGAGCAGGCCTTCGACCACCTCGACGCGCCGATCCAGCGGGTGACGGGCGCGGACGTGCCGATGCCGTACGCGAAACGGATGGAGCAGGCCGCGATCCCCCACTCGGAGCACGTGGTCATCGGCGACGTTGGCCACTCTTGAGGGGTCGCTCTGATGGCTACAGAGGTCGTCATGCCGCGTTTGTCCGACTCGATGGAGGAGGGCACGATCCTGAAGTGGCTGAAGTCGCCGGGCGACAACGTGGAGCTGGGCGAGGAGCTGGTCGAGATCGAGACCGACAAGGCGAACATGGTCTACGAGGCCGACGCCGGCGGGACCCTGATCGAGATCGTCGCCGCCGAGGGCGAGACGCTGCCGATCGGCCAGGTGATCGCGCGGGTCGGCGAGCCGGGTGAGGAGCCATCGGGCGATGGCGCCGCCGCGAAGCCGAAAAAGCAGAAGACGTCGAAGAAGCCGAGCGCCGAGGCCGAGGAGACGGCGGCCGCGTCCGCCGCGCCGGCCACGGCGGCCCCGCCCGCAGCCGCCCCAGCGGACGCCGACGGGCGTGTGAAGGCCTCCCCGCTCGCCCGGCGCATCGCGCGCGAGCGCGGCCTCGACCTGGCGGGCCTCGCAGGCTCGGGGCCGGGCGGGCGCATCGTGAAGGCGGACGTGGAGAAGGCGATCGCCGCTGGGCCGACCCCCGCCGTGGCTCAGGCCGCCGCGCCGCCTGCAGCCGCGCCCGCCGGACCGACGCCCGGCGCCGCCGAGCGCCCGGAGACCGCGAAGGGCAGTACCTCCTTCGAGGAGCTGACGAAGCTCCAGTCGACCGTCGCCCGGCGGATGGCCGAGTCCAAGGCGACCGCCCCCCACTTCTACCTGTCGGTCGGAGGTCGACATGACGCCGCGCCGTCGAGGCGCGCGCGCGGCTCAAGGCCGCCGCCGAAGGAGGGCGACGTGGTCCCGTCGTTCAACGACATGGTCGTCAAGGCATGCGCCATCGCCCTGCGCGAGAACCCGCGCGCCAACGGCGCCTACCGCGACGGCCGCCTCGAGCTCTATTCCCGCGTGAACGTGGGCGTCGCGGTGGCTGCCCAGGACGCCCTGGTCGTGCCGACGGTCTTCGACGCCGACCTCAAGGGGCTGCGCGCAGATCGCGACCGAGACGCGGGCGCTGGCCCAGCGGGTCCGCGACGGCACGATCACGCCCCCCGAGCTCTCCGGCGGAACCTTCACGGTCTCGAACCTCGGCATGTTCGGCATCTCCAGCTTCGCGGCTGTGATCAACCCGCCGCAGGCAGGGATCCTCGCGGTCGGGCGCGATCGCCGAGCGGCCGGTGGTGCAAGGACGGGGAGATCACGATCGGCACCTGATGGCGATGACGCTGGCGTGCGACCACCGCATCCTCTACGGCGCCGAGGGCGCCGTGTTCCTCGACCGCATCCGGAACCTGCTGGAAGAGCCGCTCGGCCTCGCGCTCTAGGTCCGGAATCCGACCGTATCCCGGACGACGCACTTGCGGCGTCGCGTGACAAATGTAGAATCGGGTACCGATTGGTACATAGGGGTCGTGAGGAGGAACCCTCGCGCCCTGGTCCGTAGGAGCCGCCACCGGAGATCCCGGGAGCGGCAACAACGGCCCGGCAGACGGAGATCCCGTTGCGGGGCCCGAGCGAAAGGCGGACGGGATATGGAGACAACGGACGCGAGCGTCGTCGCGCGTGGGCGCGTACGCGCAACTCGCTGACGCGGCCTTGACTCGGGAGGATCGCGCCAGCCTCTTTCGGTTCATGGTGATGATGCGCGCCTCGGAGGAGCGCGCGCTCACCCTCTACAAGCAGGGCAAGGTCCCCGGGTCGTTCTACGACGGGCGCGGCCAGGAGGCGATCTCGGTCGGCGCCGCCTTCGTGCTCGCGGCCGGAGGACCGGATCTGCATCCTCCACCGCGACCTCGGCGCCCACCTCGTCCGCGGCGTGACCCCGGACCGCTACCTCGCCAACTACATGGGCCGTGCGACGGGCGTCACCGGCGGCAAGGACGGCAACATGCACTTCGGCGACCGCGCAGCTCGGGTGCGTCGGGATGGTCTCGATGCTCCCCGACATGGCGCTCGTCGCCACCGGGATGGCGCTGGCGTTCAAGATGCGCGGCGAGCCGCGGGTCGCGATGACCTTCTTCGGCGAGGGCTCGACGGCGAACGGCCAGTGGCACGAGGCGATGAACTTCGCCGGCATCCACCGGCTGCCGGTGGTCTTCGTGCTCGAGAACAACCGGTTCGCCTACTCGACGCCGAACGAGCTCGAGTTCGCGGTCGACCCGGTCGAGCGCGCCCACTCCTACGGGTTCGCCGGCGTGAACGTCGACGGCAACGACGTCGAGGACGGTGTTCGAGGCCGCGCGTGAGGCGGTCGATCTGGCGCGGGCGGGCGGAGGCCCCACGCTGATCGAGTGCCAGACGATGCGGATGCACGGCCACGGCGCCCACGACGACATGAGCTACGTGCCCTCCGAGCTGCATGCGGAGTGGGCGCGGCGCGACCCGATCGACCGCTATGCCGAGCGGCTCGCCTCGGACTACGGGTTCTCGTCCGACGAGGTCGAGGAGATCCGGTCCGAGGTGCGCGCCTACGTCGACGAGTGCGCCGCCAAGGCGCTCGCCTCGCCGATGCCCGACCGGAGCTGGCGCCGACCGGCGTCTTCGCCGAGGAGTTCGAGCCGCTCGGCGACGGGCACGCGCCCTGGTCACAGGTGTCGCACGGCCGCAACGGCAACGGCGCGACGCCGGTCTCCAGGAGGGCAGCATGAGTGGCCTTGCCGCGGCGCCAACCGGAGCGCCAGCCACCGAAACACGCGAGATGACCTATCTCGAGGCGATCTCGGACGCGCTGCGGGAGGAGATGCGCCGCGACGAGACGGTCTTCTGCCTCGGCGAGGACATCGGCGCCTTCGGCGGCGCGTTCAAGGTCACGGACGGGTTCGTCGAGGAGTTCGGCGCCGATCGGGTGCCTCGACGCGCCGCTCGCCGAGAACGCGATCATCGGCACCGCGGTCGGCGCCGCCGTCGAGGGGCTGCGGCCCGTCTGCGAGATGCAGTTCGCCGACTTCATCGCGTGCGGGTTCGACCAGCTCGTCAACGTCGCGGCCAAGCTCCACTACCGGCAGGGCATCGCCGTGCCGATGGTGGTGCGGCTGCCGTCCGGCGGCGGCTTCTCGGGCGGCCCGTTCCACTCGCAGAACCCCGAGGCCTGGTTCCTCCAGACGCCTGGCCTGAAGGTGGTGGCCCCGGCAACCGCCGCCGACGCCAAGGGGCTCCTGGTCAGCGCGATCCGCGACCCGAACCCGGTCTGCTACCTCGAGCACAAGGGCCTCTACCGCCACGTCAAGGGCGAGGTGCCGGAGGGCGAGTACGCCATCCCGCTCGGGCAGGCGCGGATCGCCCGCGAGGGAGGCGAATTGACGGTGATCGCCTACGGGTCGAGCGTCCACCTGGCGCTGACGCGCGGCCGAGGAGCTCGACGAGGACATCGAGGTGCTCGACCTGCGAAGCCTCTGCCCGCTCGATCGCGAGGCGATGCTCGCCAGCGTGCGCAAGACCGGCAAGGTGCTGGTCGCGCACGAGGCGACCCGATCGTGCGGGGTCGGCGCCGAGGTCGCAGCGCTGATCACCGAGCACGCCTTCGAGGACCTGGACGCGCCGGTCCGGCGACTGACCGCCCCCGACGTGCCGATCCCGTTCAGCCCGCCGCTGGAGCAGGCGGTCCTGCCCCAGCTCGAAGACATGAAGGAGGCATGCCGTGAGCTCCTCGCCTACTGAAACTGGCTCGCAGCTCGCTCAAGTAACCATGCCGCAGATGGGCGTCTCCGTCGCCGAGGGGACCATCGTCGAGTGGCGCAAGCGGCCCGGCGACTGGGTCGAGGCCGACGAGACCGTCTGCGACGTCACCACCGACAAGATCGACGTCGAGATCCCGTCGCCGGCCACCGGCCGCCTCGAGCGCATCCTGGTCGAGCCGGGCGACACCGTCGCGGTCGGAACGCTGATCGCTGAGATCGACGCCGAGGCGCGCCCGGGCGAGGCGCACCCCGACGAGCACAACGGCAGGCAGCCGCAGGGAGGTGAGCGGCCCGCCCCCTCCGCGGCCGAGGCGGCGGCGGAGGACGGCGATCGCTCGAGCTTCTACTCGCCGGTGGTCCGGCGGATCGCCGACAAGCACGGCGTCGACCTCGCTCAGGTGAGCGGCACCGGGATCGGCGGCGCGTTCGGAAGAAGGACGTGCTCGCATACATCGAGGCTCGCGAAGGCGTTCCGGCCGAGGCTCCGGAGCCCGCCCTTCACACCGAGTCCCCCTACCGGCCGGAGGAGGTGGAGGCGCCGCAACCGAGCGAGGCCGGGGGCGAGGCAGTCCCAGCTGCATCGGCCGGCGCTCCGCCTCCGACGGTCGACGAGCTGTTCGGGCCCACGCGCGCCGAGCCGATGTCCCCGATGCGCCAGGCGATCGCCCGGCACATGACGGACAGCCGCCGCACGGCGGCCCACTGCACGACGATCGTCGAGGTGGACTTCTCGCGGGTCGTGGCCGGCGGCGCGCCGAGCGCGAGGCGATGCGCAGGCGCGGCGTCAACCTCACCTATCTGGCGTTCGTCGCGCTCGCGACGGTCGAGGCGCTGCAGCGACACCCGCTGCTGAACGCCTCGGTCCGCGAAGACGAGATCGTCTACCACGAGGACGTCAACCTCGGGATCGCGGTCGCCCTCGACGACGGCCTGGTCGTGCCGGTGATCCGCCAGGCCCAGCGGCTGAGCCTCGAGGGGATGGCGGCCGCGATCGCCGACCTCGCGCAGCGCGCGCGGGAAGCGCCTCGAGCCCGACGAGGTCCACGGCGGGACCTTCACGATCACCAACCCGGGGCAGTTCGGGGCCGTGCTCGCGACCCCGATCATCAACCAGCCGCAGGTGGCGATCCTGGACCTCGAGGCGATCGTCAAGCGGCCGGTCGTGGTGTCGAGTACCGCCGCGACGGCGGACGCGAAGCAGAGCGGTCGCGGCGATGAGTTCGATTCGATCGCGATCCGGCCGATGACCTACCTCTGCATGTCGTGGGACCACCGCGCGCTCGACGGGGCCGAGGCGGCGCGGTTCCTCGGGGACGTCAAGGCCCGCCTGGAGGATTGGGAGGGCGCGCAGTGAGCGCGGTCGCCGCAAAGCGGGCGACGGGCACCGCGCCGGGAGCCGCGGTGCCTCCCTCTCGATCCCCAACTTCCTCGGTGCCGCCGGTGCCGCTCGAGCACGAGGAGCTGGTGGTGCGTCGTGGGACGCGCAGCGGGCGGTACGTGATCGTCGCGATCCACTCGACCGCGCTCGGCCCGGCGCTCGGCGGGGTGCGGCTGTGGCACTACCCGGCGACGACCGACGGGATCCGCGACGCGCTGCGGCTCGCGCGGGGGATGACCTCAAGGCCGCCGCCGCGGGGCTCGACCTCGGCGGCGGCAAGGGCGTGATCTGCGGCCCCGACCGGCCTCCGACCGGCCGCGAGCGCCGCGACCTGCTGCTGGACTTCGGCGACCTGGTCGAGTCGCTCGACGGCCGCTACATCACCGCCGAGGACGTCGGCATCTCGCCGGCCGACCTCGTGGCGATCCGCGAGCGGACCGAGCACGTCGCCGGGCTGCCGGCCGACCGCGGCGGCTCGGGCGACCCGAGCCCGTTCACGGCGATCGGCGTCGAGGCGGCGATGCGCGCCTGCGCGCAGCGCGCTTCGGCTCGCCGGAGCTGTCAGGGCGCCGGATCGTGATCGCCGGCCTGGGCCACGTCGGCGCGAAGCTCGCGCGGCGGCTGGTGGAGCCGGCGCGGAGCTCGCCGTCTCCGACATCGACCCCGCGAAGCGGGAGGTGGCCCGGGAGCTCGGGGCCGAATGGCTCGAGCCCACCCAGGAGCTGGTCGCCGAGTGCGACATCCTCGCGCCCTGCGCGCTCGGCGGCGCGATCGACGCGGCGAACCTGCCGCTGCTGCGCTGCGAGATCGTCTGCGGCTGCGCCAACAACCAGCTCGCCGATGACGCCTCGCGAACGAGCTGGACGAGCGCGGCATCCTCTACGCGCCCGACTTCGTCGTCAACGCCGGCGGCCTGATCCACGTCTACCGGGAGATCCGCGGCTACTCCGAGGAGCACGCGCGGGAGCTGGCGCTGGGGATCGAGGTCAACCTCGACGGCATCTTCGCGGTCTCGGCCGAGGACTCGGTCACGCCGCTCGAGGCGGCGCGGGCGATCGCCCGCGAGCGCCTCGCCGACGCTCGGCTCGAGCGCACCGCCGTCGCGTGAAAGACTGACAGAGAATGAACCGCACCAGCCAGTTTCGGGGCTGAAGCCCCTCATCAGCGAACTTATGCGTGAAGTCTGGATCGTCCGCCTCGGGCTCGTCCCCTACGAGGACGCGCGCCGGCTGCAGAGGGGGATCGAGGGAGCCCGTCACGACGGGCGAATTCCCGACGTGCTGCTGCTGCTGGAGCATCCGCCCGTCTACACGAAGGGGCGCCGCTCGACCCCGGACGAGCTGCCGATGGGCGAGGACTGGTACCGGATGCAGGGCATCGACGTGGTCGAGACCGACCGCGGCGGGCGGGTCACCTACCACGGTCCGGGCCAGCTGGTCGGCTATCCGATCGTGAGTCTGCGTCCCTACCGCGACGACGTCCACGACTACGTCCGCCGTATGGAGCGGGTGATGATCGCCGCGCTCGGCGACTCGGGCGTGGAGGCCGAAGTCGTCGACGGGCTGACCGGCGTCTGGACGCCGGAGCGGCGCAAGATCGGCTCGATCGGCGTCCACGTCAGCCGCGGGATCACCACCCATGGCTTCGCCATCAACGTCAACAACGACCTGCAGCCGTTCGAGTGGATCGTCCCGTGCGGGATCGAGGCGTGCCGGATGAGCTCGCTGTCGCGCGAGCTCGGCGGCGAGCAGGACCTGGACGCGTTCGCGACGACCGTTCGGGACCGCTTCGGCGAGATCTACGGGCGGGCGCCGCGGGAGGCATCGGCCGAGGAGCTCGAGGAGCGGCTCGGCGAGCCGCTGGCGCTAGCGTAAGGCGGGCATGGAGTCCGGAGCCCTTCACGTCACCCGCTCGCGCGCCAAGCCCGGCGGCATGACCGTGGCCGAGGGGCGGCCCGTTCCGGGAGCGGAAGCCGCCGTGGCTGAAGGTCCCGGCGCCCGGCGGGCCGACCTACCGGCGGCTGAAGTCGACGATCGAGGCCGAGAACCTGCACACCGTGTGCGAGGAGGCCAACTGCCCGAACGTGGGCGAGTGCTGGGAGCGCGGGACGGCGACCTTCATGATCCTCGGCGACGTCTGCACGCGCCGCTGCGGCTTCTGCAACGTCCAGACGGGCAAGCCGACCTGGAACGACCCGCTGGAGCCGATGCGGGTGGCGAACCAGGTGCGGCAGATGGGCCTGCGCCACGCCGTCGTCACCTCGGTCGACCGCGACGACCTCCCCGACTACGGCGCCGGCGCCTTCGTCGGCGTGATCCGCTCGATCGGATGCTGGCGCCCGGCTGCAAGGTCGAGGTCCTCACTCCCGACTTCCGCGGGCAGGAGATGCCGCTCGCCAAGGTGGTCCACGAGCGGCCTGACGTCTTCAACCACAACGTCGAGACGGTGCCGCGCCTGTATCCGAAGGCTCGGCGCGGGTCGGACTTCATGCGGTCAGCCCGCGTTCTGCGGCTGGCGAAGGAGATGGGCGGCGACCGGGTCGTCACCAAGTCGGGGCTGATGGTCGGGCTCGGCGAGACCTTCGACGAGATGGTCGAGGCGTTCGCGATCCTGCGCGAGCACCGCGTCCAGATCCTCACGGTGGGCCAGTACCTGCGGCCGACCGAGCAGCACCTGCCGGTCGTCCGCTACTGGCATCCGGACGAGTTCGACGCGCTCAGCGACGCCGCCTACGAGCTCGGCTTCGAGTCGGTGGCCTCAGGGCCGCTCGTGCGCAGCTCCTACCACGCGGACGAGAGCGCCCGCGAGGTCGCCGAGCGGACTCGCAGCGCCGCGTAGTTCCGCGCCGCGTGCTCGCCTGGCTCGGCGACCTCGTCTATCGATCTAGTGGTCTACTGCGAGTGGACCGTGTCGCTGAAACCGGCGGCGCAGCCCGGCTTCTTCGGGGCCTTCGCGTAGAACTTCCCGGACTTGTTGGTGTTGATCGACCACAGCGAGTCGGGGCCGTTCGGCTGCGCGATGTCGGTGCCGATCTTGGTGTCGTCGCGCGGCTTCTGCTCGGATCCCTTCTGCTTGTAGAGGATCACCTTGCGGCCGTTCTCGCACTTCTGGACTTCTTCGTGTGCACGAAGCCGAAGAACCCTCCCTGCTGCGCCTGGATCGTGACCCTGGTGTTGGCGCCGCTCGCGGCGGCGATCCCGGCGAACACGAGTGCTCCGCAAACCGTGACCGCGAGCACTGCGGCGATCAGTTTTCTTGCCTTCAACGCTTCTCCTCGTTTCCTATCGCTTGCGTCACGACACTAACCCACCGCGGGCCGGGAGGAAGAAGGTTTTAGAAACGAAACGGCGCGGCTCCTCGCCACCACGTGGCCGGAGCCGCGCCGAATCCGACGGCTAGAGCTTGATCGTCTCGCTGCGGCCCGCCGCGCACCCGCTGGACTTCCGGGCAACTGCGTAGAACTTGCCCTTCTTGAAGCCGGAGTTACCGATGCTCCAGACGCCCTTGTTCCCCTGCTTCTCGGACGTGTCGGAGCCGATCTTCTTGTCGGCCGACGGATCCTGCTTCTTGCCCTTCTGCTTGTAGACGACCACCTTGCGGTCGAACTGGCACTTGGCCCTCTCGCTCAGGACCTTGCCATGGAAGTCGCCGTTCGGGCCCTTGATCGTGACGCCGGTGTTCGCGCCGGCGAAGGCCATGCTGGCCATAACCAGTGCGCCGAGCACGACGGCTGCCACGAGCCCTGCCGAGAGCTTTCTAATAGTCAAGTACTCCCCCTTTGACGGGTGTTTGTTTCCCCTCGGAATTCGTTCCGAGGGGCTCGCGACAGGGTAGACGAGGCCATTGGGTCCCGCTGGACGCCCGTTCTAGCAAGGCGCCGCGGCGCAGGCCCATAGGCTTCGCGCGCTTTGGTCCCCATCAAGGACAACATCCCGACGCTGCGGTTCCCCGTCGTGACGGTCGCGCTCATCGTGCTCAACGTCGCGGTGTTCGTGTGGCAGCTGACGCAGTCCACCGACCCAGGGTCGAGCACCTCGCCGCACATCTCGAGCGTCTCCCAGCGGGACGAGACCACGCTCGAGTACGGGGCGATCCCGTACCGCCTGACGCACCCGGGCAAGGACTGCGCTGTCGGCCAGGTGCCGAGTGAGGCGGCCTCGACCCAGGCCTCGCTCCAGGTGGTCTGCCAGGGCACCTCCGACTACAAGAAGGCCCAGAGCCTGCCCGACTTCGCCCCGCTCGACTCACCGCCGTGGTGGGCGACCGTGTTCACGTCGATGTTCCTCCATGGCGGCTTCCTGCACATCGCCTTCAACATGCTCTTCCTATGGATCTTCGGCAACAACGTCGAGGACTCGATGGGCAGGCCGCGCTTCCTGCTCTTCTACCTGCTGGCCGGGGTGGTCGCCGCGTACACGCAGGCGCTGCTGACCGCCGGCTCGACCGTGCCGACGATCGGCGCGAGCGGCGCCATTGCGGGCGTGCTGGGCGGGTACCTGCTGCTCTACCCGCGGGCGCGAGTGCTTACGGTCCTGCTCATCATCTTCTTCGTGACGATCATCGAGATCCCGGCGTCCATACTCCTCGCGCTCTGGTTCTTCCTCCAGTTCGTCCCGGCGCTCGGCCAGGTGACGACCAGCGTCGCCGGAAGCGAGGGCATCGCCTATTGGGCACATGTCGGGGGGTTCGTCTTCGGGCTCGCCGCGATCAAGCTGTTCGCGAACCGGTACCGGGCCAAGGAACTCGAGTCCAGCGGGTTCGCGTAGACGGATGAGGCGCTCAGGCTCCATGGACGGGGAAACCCACCGTGCGTGACGCGCTCCTCTGGGTGGCGCTCGCCTTCTGCCTGCTGTTCGGCGGGTTGACGGCCTCGGTGGCCGCGGAGTCTGGAATCGACATCTTCACCGTCGCGTCGTTCGCCATCGTGCTGATGATCTTGCTCGCCGTGCTCGGGGCGCTTCGGAACCCGCCCCGCCGGTAACCGACAGGTCCGCCGCCCTGGCGCGGTAGAACCTCTGCTGGATGAAGGCCTGGGTGGCGACGGGGTTGGTCCTCCTGGTGGCGGGGGCCGTGGTGGCGGGACTGCTCGTCGATCCCAACCTGTGGCGCTCCGAGGGGAGCGCGGCGACGCCCGCCACGGTGCGCGTCGACCCCCGCGAGCATGCGCAGGCCGCCGAGCACCGCGCGCCCGACCCGCGGCCGAAGTCGCCCTACGCACTGACGACCGGCGCCGCGCCACATGCCGGTGAACGTCCGGTTCGCGCCGTCCAAGGAGCCGCGGGCGGGGATCCTCTTCAACGTCCACACCGGGCGCGTCCTCTGGGAGCACGACCCGGGCCGCAGGCTCCCGATCGCGAGCCTGACGAAGATGATGACCGCGCTCATCATCGCCAGCCGCCACAAGCCGAGCGAGAGAGTGCTGATCACGCACCAGGCGCTCGCGTACGAAGGCTCGGGCGTCGGCGTCCTCCCGAAGGGGAAGAAGGTCTCCCTCAGGGACCTGTTCTACGGCCTGCTGCTCGTGTCCGGCAACGACGCCGCGATTGCGCTGGCCCAGCACGACTCGCGCACGGTTGGCGCCTTCGTGCGGCGGATGAACCGCTGGCGAAGCCGGATGGGCCTTAGGTGCACGCACTACTCGACGCCGAGCGGCATCCTCGACCAGCGCAACTACTCCTGCCCGCGCGACCTTGCGATGCTCGCGCGCGCCGACCTCGCGAACCCGTGGATCCGGAAGGTGGTGGCGACGCGGGAGGTCCGCTTTCCGTTCCCGGTCAAGGGCCACTACCTCGACCTGTACAACAACAACCCCTTCATCATCGAGGGGATGAAGGGAATCACCGGGCTGAAGACCGGCTACACCGATGCGGCGGGGCGCTGCTACGTGACCACCCAGCGGGTCGACGGGCACGAGCTCGGCGTCGTGCTGCTCAACACCCCAAACCCGATCGACCAGGTGCCGGCGCTGCTGCACGCAGGCGCGAAGGCCGAGGCCCGGCTGGCCGCCGGCTCCGGCTGAGCCCGGCGCGGGCTCAGCCGCTGGGAGCAGTCCCTCCTACGGCGTGAAGTCGGAGGAGTGGCACGGGTCGCCGTTGCAGACGTCGACCACCTTGCCCCCGGGCTGCAGGAAGTCCGAGATCTGCGTGCGGGCCTCCGGCGTGTGCCGCGGGTCCTCGTGCGGGTCGAGGTTGATCGGCGGCGAGTCGCTCTCCACCGGAGCGGTGTTGGTCGTCGGCGGGTCGAGCGTGTGTCCGGGGCCGCTGTCCCAGATCACCCACGTGGAGCCGCTGTACGGGAACTTCGGCACGGCCGGAACCTTGTAGAAGAGGTTCTTGTCCTGGCCGCGCGGCGGGATGTCGAGCGCCGGCTGGTAGCTCTTGGCGCCGATCGTCCGCGCCTCGACGGCGGCCGAGTACTGGCTGACCTGGAAGTCGCCGTACGCGGTCTGCATCAGCACCTGGTGCGCGGGCGTCTTCGGCAGCGGGTCGGACGTCATGCGCGTCGCGTACCCGTCCGGCTCGCCGCGATCCCAGAGCTGCTGCATCAGGTCGAGGAGCAGCGGATGGATCGAGGTGTCCGGATAGCCGCCGCTGCCGGCCTTGCCGTACAGGAACAGGGCGTAGGCGGAGAAGTCCGTGCTCCGCTGGAGCAGGAGTCCACCGTAGTCCAGGCCGGTCACGCCGAGCACCGCGTGCGTGAAGTCGGGGGCGACCGCGGTCGTGATCCCGCCCATGATCCCGCCCTGGCTGTTGCCGTAGTAGTAGCCATTGGACGTGTCGAGCAGCGACTGGCCGTTCTGCTGGAACGCTGGATCCGAGGCGAGGCCGTCGCTCGTCCGCATGAGGCGAGAGAGGAACAGGGTGTTGAGGACGCCCTGCTGGAGGCGGTCGACGACCGCCGGGAACTTGTTGATGTCCGACAGCGCGGAGATGTCGTACGGGACATCCCCCGAGGACATTCCCCACCAGTCCGTCGCGCAGATGATGAAGTTGTGCTCGCTGGCCAGATCCTCCTCGGCGCTGGCCGTGATCTCGCTGCCCGAGCCCAGGAGGCCGTGTCCGTAGATCGAGCCTCGCGCTGGGTCACCCGGCGTGGAGACCGTTGGGATGATGCAGTAGAAGGGCGCCTTCGCCACGTTCCCCTCGAGCTTCTTCGGGTGCGCGTAGCGGCCGCCCGAAGATGCGTAGTTGAAGGTCGCACCGGGGGCGCAACCCTGGTCCTGCAGGTAGCAGGGGACCTTGAACTGGCCGGTCACGTATCGGGCGATGCCGGGGTCCGGGTTGTCCTGGACGCCGGTGACCTTGAACCGGGGCGCGTGTCCGGCGACCTTGCCGTCCGCGAGGTTGTCATCTCCGAGGCCGCGGAAGGCGGCGTTGCGGATGTGCAGGAGGTTTTGGGTGAGGCTGGCGCGGCTGCCGACCGTGAAGTCCCACGCCATGTAGAGGTTGCCGCGCTTGATGCCGGCGTCCTTCAGCACCTTGAAGATTCCCTTGTACCGCGACTTCTGCGAGCTCTCGTCCGCCGGCAGCTTCTTCTTGTCGCGGAGCTTCTCGAACCACTTCGGAGCCTGGAGGGTCTTGCCGTTCGCGTCCTTCAGCCTTCTCATGGCGACCGCGTATGTGTGCCCGTATTCCAGGTTCTGCCCGGGATGGATGAGGAGCGTGGTGTTGTCGGGGCCGTCGGCGTTGGAGTCGAGCTCGGCCCAGATGAGCTGGCGCTTGCCCGTCTTTTCGTCGATGACGACGATCGGCGCCTTCTTCTTGAACGCCTGCGACATGTCGGTCAGCGGCGCGGGGTTCGTCTGCTTCAGCGCCTTCGGAGTGTCGAGGCCGGGAACGCGAGCGACGATCGTGCTGCCGGGGCTGAACCCGTCGTTGCGGTCATAGGGCGTGACGTCGACCTGGTCGCCTGCCTGGTTGGTCGGCATGGCCGCCTGGGGGAGGTCGACCGCGACCCCGGTCTTGCTCGTCTTGGAGTTCTTGGTGTAGAGGTTGTTCGGGAAGGGGAGCAGGCAGGGCTGGCTGGTGAACGGCTGGCAATCGGCGGCGGGGGCCCCACCCTGGAGGCCGGCAAATGCCGCGGACGGCACTGCCAGGACGGCCAGGAGGGCGGCGGCCGCGAGGCCGAGGCTCCATCCCCTGCGGCGCGACGAATCGGCCCTAGCTACATCCATGCCCATGCTCTCTCCTCTCTGACACCGGACATTCCCCGCCCACTCCTGGCGAGGCGCCCTGCGGCGCGTTCCGGCGGAAACCTATTCCATTGCCGGGCCTGCGGTTGGCTGACCAGCCAGGCTCAGGGGCGCAGCTTGACCTGCTTCAGCGCCGAGATGTTCCCGGCGTCGTCGACCGAGCGGACGGCGGCGAACAGCGGACGGTGGCCGGCCCCGCGAATCCGCGCCTCCTGGCCGTGGCTGGGGGCGCGCGGCGTGGGCGGCTTGACCCGCCGGATGCGGTCGAGGCGCCCCTGGGTGATGCGCCGGTGCGAGACGAAGATCTCGTACCGCTTCACCGGGCCGCCGCTGACGCCGTCGTCGCCGGGGGCGCGCCAACGGAGCGTCGCGTGGCCGCGTCGAGGAATGAGGCGAAGGTTGGCGGCCACAGCCGGGCGGCGGGTGTCGTTCCCGTAGAGACCGCTGTTGTGTTCGTCGTGGTGGTAGTGCCACCACGAGTCGTTTCGCGACGGCTTGCCGCCGACGCGCCAGAGAAACAGCGAGCCCTCGCGCGTTCCGTAGGCGAGGCGCAGGTTGCCGTTGAACTTCGGGTCGCCGACGACGCCGCTGAACGACGGCCACTGTCCGGTGAACTTCGGAAAGCCCGCGGCCTCCCCGCCGCTCGGCTCGTAGGCGTGGATCCAGCCGGTGTCGTTGGAGTCGATGACCGCGCTCTCGCTGCCGCCGCTCAGGTTGGACACCAGCGCTGCGACGTAGAACGGGAAGCCGTCCTGCAATCGGGGGAAGCTCGGGAGGATGTCGCCGGTGGGCACGTCCCACGCCTTCTCGTAGGTCTGCGGCAGAGCTGCCGCGCTGCCGTCGAGGGCGTTCGTGAGCGAGATCCCGCCGGCGCTTGACTGCACGTAGTCCGGCTTTCCGTTGCCCAGCAGGTCGCCGATCGCGCCCTGGCCGGTGAGGCTGATGGTGAGCGGGTCGCCGGGGTAATAGGGCGGGATCGCGTTGCACGCCTCCGACGGGCAGGTTGGGCTGAGAGTGCTGAACACCGACCCGTCTCCGTTCAGCGCGACCGGAGTCCCGGTCACCCCGGAGGTCACGACGCGCAACTTGCCGGAGCCGTCGAAGTCGCCGATGGACGGCGGCGTTGCCCCCTCCTCGACGAAGTCGATCGACTGGTCGTAACAGCCCGCCAGCGACGTCAGCCCGACCGGCCATCCGGGCATGTACGGCCCGCCGGCGTGCCGGTTGCCGTCGGGCCAGATGCCGTAGATCCACGAATGGTGGGACGAGCCCGTGTTGAGGCACTCCATGCTGGGGACGAAGACCTGCGGCTTGCCGGTGCCGAGGACGTCGCCGACGCTCGGCGGGAAGACCAGCTTCGTGTCGTGGATGTAGTCGTTGGGGGCGGTGCCGGCGAGGTCGGCAGCGGGGAGCTGCACGCGGACCGGCCATCCGGGGACCTTCTTGCCGCTCGGCTTCCACGCGTAGAGGTAGCCGTCGAAGGCCGACATCAGGATGTCGAGCTTGCCGTTGCCTTCGAGATCGGAGAGAACCGGCGGCGACCAGTTCCCGCGCGAGGGCAGCCGGCTGTGATCGGACGCGGATCTCGGCGTCGGCACCGGCAGGGACGCGAAGCGGGATTGCGAGTGGACGGGGAAGTGCTTGCGCAGCTTGCCGCCGGGGCCCCACGCGTAGACCCATGCGTTGGAGGTGGTCGCGACGACGTCGAGCCGGCCGTCGTGGTCGAGGTCGCCGACCGCGATGCCGCTGACCGGGTCGCGCGCGTCGCGCAGCTTCGGGTCGCTCTGATACGACGCCGCCGGGTAGCCCTCCGGGTCGTTGGGGTCGATCGCGGCGAGCGTCTTCGTGTGGACCGGGAAGCCCGGAACCTCGGTGCCGTTGGGCCGCAGCGCGTGGACGACACCGTCGTAGGTGGCGAACACGAGGTCGAGCTGGTGGCGGCCCTCGAGGTCGGCGTAGGTGGGGGCGGCGCTCATCTCGGTGCCAATCGATTTCGGATAGCCGGCCACGAGCTTCGGGTCGTGGCGGGCGTTGAAGGTGCGGCGGTCCTCGGCCTTGAGGCCGTCGCCGTCGAGAGCCCGGACGCGCAGCGTGACGGCGTACTGGTCCGGCCCGTCCGGTGGCAGCGTCGAGCCGGGCGTCTTCGACGCGTACGCGCCCGGGATCTGGCTCAGGTCGAGCGTGCCGAGGGTGCCGTGGGCGGCGCCGTGGCCCGTCGCGATCGTGTGGAAGTCCGCGTCGTTCGGGTTGTTGCCCAGCGCCCACTCGAGCTTCCACCGGAGGCCCTTCGAGCCCCAGGCGCTCGGGGAGACCTGGCCGCGTATCGGGAGTGAGCTGCGGCGCTCGGGGTCGACGTAGGCGTACCAGTGCGGTGAGCTCAGCTCGGCGGTCGGCGGGACCTTGCCGGACATGATCAGCTTCGTCGCGGCGCCGATGTTCGGGCGGCCGTAGCCGTACTGGGTCGACCAGTTGGTGTGGTTCGCGTTGGTGGCGCTGCCCGGGTTGCCGGGCCACTGGTCCGGCACGCCCGGCGACTGCGTCTGCGGGATCACCGGGCTGGCGGTGTTCATCAGCACCTGTTTGACCTCGTCGGGAGTCAGCCGGCGGGGGATGATTCCCTGCGCCCGCGCATTCAGCGCCGCGCTCTGCACCATCGCCAGCATCCCGGCCTGGAACGGCGTCGCCCCCGAGGTGCTGTTCCCCTCGCCGGAGAAGATGTTGTGCGTGCCGTAGCTGGTGACGTTGCTGCGGGCGCGGAACGTGTGGGTGTCGGGGCCGGGGGCGTCCTGGGTGAGGGAGTTCCCGGGCAGGACGTGGTCGTAGAGCATCCCGTCGGTGTGGTCCATCGAGTCGAAGTCGTTGGAGTCGAACGAGAGCAGGACCCCCTTGCTGTTGGCGTAGTCGACCGCCTCGCGGGCGAAGCTCGAGTAGGTGTAGGAGACGACGACCGAGCTGATCACGTCGGCGCCGGCGTCGACCGCGTAGAGGAGGGCCGGCGCCAACTGGTCGTCCCGCCCGACGGCCTCGGCGCCCTGCTTGATGGGCAGCACCTCGCAGCGGCGGCAGACGCCGACGCCGGCGTAGTGGTTGTTGGCCCGCCCCGCGAGGTCGCCGATCAGGCCGGGGGCGTGGCTGTAGGCGGAGTCGTCCGTCTGCGGGTCGTTGGTGTTGCGCTGGGTGTTCCAGCCGCTGACGTCGTTGGGGTAGCCGTTGCCGTCGTTGTCGAAGCGGCCGCCCTGCGGGCACGCGCCCAGCTGCCCGGAGGTGATCTTGCAGTGGCCAAAGACCGCGATCAGGTCCTCGGGCGACAGGTATGGCGTCTCGGTGCCGCCGATGTCCACCTTGTTCAGGTACTGGTGCTGGCCACCGTTCACGCAACCGCGCGTGGTGCCCTCCTCGTAACTGACGAACGGCTTTGTCCCCGCGGGGCACGACGGGTTGACCCGAGGGTCCCGCGCGTAGTCGCGGATGTCGAAGTGGCCGTTGCCGTCGAAGTCGTAGGTGCCCGCTGACTTGCCGTTCGGGCCCTCCGGGTATGGGAGCTCGCCCTTGTTCAGGTAGATGTTGTCGAGCGCGTCCTTGACCCCGTCGTTCGAGTAGTTGACGCCGCCCTCGATGTAGGCGATCAGCACGTCGGGCCGACCGAGGTTCCCCTGCGCCCAGGCACCCGTCATGTTGACGCCGGATGCGTGCTCGGGGTCGCGCGCGTTGCGGGCCCAGCAGGGCAGGCCGCCGTCGGGGTGCGGGCGGTTGGCGACCGTCCCGCCCGGCGCGAGGCAGGTGTTGCCGGTGAGCCGGCCGTAGAGGTTCCACTGCTCGTTGTCGGTGCACCCCGTGACCGGGTCCTGGGACTCGCAGGGGGCGAAGTCGGGATCGTTGGGGTACTGCGAGGCGGGAAATCCGGCACCGGGACCGGATGCCGACGCAGCCGGGGAACCGGTCGCAACGCCGACGACACTGAGGGCGATCGCACCCAGCACGAACAGCGCTCTCGACGAGCGACGGAGGCGGCCACGTGCGCTCTCGGCCACGAGCCGGAGCGTATACGCGCCAACGGGCCACGTCCAGAGCCGCGTCAGGTCACAGACTTGTTGCGCTCTTGTCTTGTTCTGTCACACCATCCGGCTTACGGTCGACGCGACCGCAAGCCGATGGCGACGACCAAGACAAAAGGCGATCTGGCGGAGCTGATGGTGGCCGCCGACCTGGCGCGACGCGGTTACCAGGTCTCATTCCCCTTCGGCGAGGACTGCGAGTACGACCTGATCGTGGACCGGAACGGCCGCCTCGAGCGCGTCCAGGTGAAGCACTCCGATTCGAAGGGCCGAGTGATCAGGGTGCAGTGTTACTCGAGCTCGCTCACGAACGGCAAGGTCAAGCACAGGAAGCCGTACACCCAGAGCACCGTGGACTGGATCGCGGTCTACGACCCGAGGACGGACCGGTGCTACTACGTGAGCAGCGACGAATTCGCCAACGGTCGGTACCAGCTGAGCCTTCGCCTCGCGGCTACGAGGAACGCACAGCAAAAGGGGGTTCACTTCGCGGAGGACTATCTCGACCTCGATCCCCCCAGATAGCGCGGGATGGAGCCAGCGGGGCTCGAACCCGCGACCTCTGGCTTGCAAAGCCAGCGCTCTCCCAACTGAGCTATGGCCCCAGGGCATCAAGTTTGGCATGGGCGCATTCGGCCCGGGTAAGAAGACCCTGTGCCGTCGCACTCACCTTGTGCGACGATGGCACTCGAGGAGATCCCGAGGAGGGAAATGGCCGACACCGAGACCGCCACGGAAGCAGTAGGCGAGCGCGAGCAGACCGACAAGTCGCCGGAGGCGGTCCAGGAGGCGCAGTCGGAGGCGGAGGCCAGGGGCGGCCCCAAGCCCGGCCAGCGCGCGGAGGTCTCCAACCTCGACATCGTCCGCCACTACTTCGAGGTGGCCTGCGACCACCTCGGGCTCGCCGAGGACCTCCGCGTCGTCTTCTGGGCCCCCTACCGGGAGGTCACGGTCCAGATCCCGGTGCGTCTACCCGACGGCAAGGTCCACGTCTACTCCGGCTACCGCATCCAGCACAACGGCGCGCGCGGCCCGTACAAGGGGGGCATCCGCTTCCACCCGGAGGTGAACATCGACGAGGTCCGCGCGCTTGCCTCGCTGATGACCTGGAAGACCGCGGTCGCCGGCGTCCCCTTCGGCGGCGCCAAGGGCGGGGTCAACTGCCCCGCCGACGAGCTCGACCCCGCCGACGTGCAGAAGATCGCGCGCTCGTTCATGGACAAGGTCGAGAAGATCCTCGGCCCCACGCGCGACATCGCCGCCCCGGACGTGAACACCAACGCGCAGGTGATGGCCTGGATGATGGACGAGTACGGAAAGCTCCACGGCCACACGCCGGCGATCGTCACCGGCAAGCCGATCGCGCTGGAGGGCTCCTACGGCCGCGAGGCGGCGACCGGCCGCGGCTGCGTCTACATGTTCCGCGAGGCCGCCCCGCACCTTGGGCTGAGCCCGGCCGACACGACCTTCGTGGTCCAGGGCTACGGCAACGTGGGCTCGTGGGCGGCGCGCATCATGCAGCAGCTTGGCGCCAGGATGGTCGGCGTCTCCGATGCGACCGGGGCGATCCGCAACGAGACGGGCATCAACGCGAACGCCCTGTACGAGCACATCCACCACGGCGGCAAGCTCATCGAGTTCGAGGGAGGGGAGCCGATGGCGGCGGCCGACCTCGTCACGATCCCGTGCGACGTCTTCATCCCGGCGGCCCTCGGCGGCATGATCCACGAGGAGAACGCCGACGACATGCAGTGCAAGGTCATCCTCGAAGGCGCGAACAGCCCCACCACCCCGGTCGCCGACGAGATCCTCCGCGAGAAGGACGTCTACATCATCCCCGACGTGATGGCCAACGCCGGCGGCGTGGTCGTCTCCTACTTCGAGTGGGTGCAGAACCTCCAGCACTTCCGCTGGGACGAACGTGAGGTCAACGACAAGCTCGGCACGATCATGCGCCGCGCCTACCGCGAGGTCTCAGCCCGAGCCCGCGAGGAGGGCATCGACCTCCGCGAGGCCGCCTACCTGGTCGGCATCGAGCGCGTCGTCGAAGCCGCCCGCACCCGCGGATACGTCTAGGCGGCGACGCCGCCGTCACTCATTCCTAGAAGTCGAAGTCCTTTGGTTCGCCCTGCTCGAACCAGAGCTCGTCGTCCTCGGGTGCATCCCTGAGGAACTCGGGGGTGTCGGCGAGGACGTCCTCGTCTTCCTCCTCCTCATCCTCCGCGAGGCGCTCCTCCTCGAGGTCCTGCTCCTCGAGGTGCTCCTTCTCGTGCTCCGGGGCGGGCGTCTCGGTCGCGTACTCGTCGGACGGTGAAGCCTCGTCGTGGGGCTCCTCCTCCTCGTCGACGATCTCTTCGTGGAAGTGGTGCTCGACCGTGTCGAGCGACTCAATAGGGGGCTCGAGCGGCTTCGTCCCCTCCGGCGCGGCGACCGGATGCTCCTCGGAGGGCGGCTCGGCGGGAGCCGCCTCCTCGTCGAGCTGGAGGTCCAGGTCGATGTCCGGCTCGTCGCCTGACTGGTCGTAGAGCGTCGTCCCCTCCTCGGCGGGGGCCTCGGCCTCCTCGACCAGCTCCTCGTGAACCGCTGAAGGCGGCTCGTCCAGGATCTGGTGCTCCTCGGCGGCCGGCTCCTCGTGCTCCACCTCCGCGGCCGGCTCGTCCGCATGGTCGATCAGCATCTCCTCGGACTCCTGGTCCGCGGCGATATGGGCGCCCGTGGGCTCCTCCAGCCCGGTGCCGGCCTCGCCCGTGTCCGCGGGCTCCTCGCTCGCCTCGGACGAGGACATGAGCGTGGTCGCGTCCTCGTGGGCCGCCGGGTCCTCGAACTCGTGCTCCTCGACCGCCGCCTCCGTCGCAGCGCCGTTCGCCGACGCCGCGGGTGCCTCCTCGGACTCCGGGAAATCCGCCTCGTCCGGGCGCGTGGGAGGACCGAACGCCTCGTCCTCGAGGCGCTGTACCTCGGAATCGGCGGCGCCGTGCTGCCGAATGAGCTCTAGGTGCTCGCGAATCGCGTCGTCGAGGATGCCCATGGCCGTGGACCGAAAAGAGTAACGCGCCAACTCAGGCGTGCGAGCACGCTTTCCTGCGTGGTCGCCGGCGCCCAAGCCGCCGCTCCTTCGACCTACCTTCGCCGCCGAAAGGCCGGTCCCTTCGCGTTTTAGGGCTTGCCCGCGGGGCTCTTGGCGGGCGCGGTCGCGACCCGGTTCTTGCCGCTTCGCTTGGCCTCGTAGAGCGCGGCATCCGCGGCCGCGATGAGATCGCGGGCATCCGCGGCCGAAACCGGCATCGAGGCCGCCCCCACACTCGCCGTCACGCGCAGGGCCGGCTGGCCGTCGACGCCCTCCACGCGCTCGGACTCGATCCGCGCCCGGATCCTCTCCGCCAGCTCGACGGCGCCCGCCAGGCCGGTCTCCGGCAGCGCGACCGCGAACTCCTCTCCCCCGTAGCGCGCCGGCTCGTCAATACCGCGCGACTCGTGGCCCAGCACCCGGCCCACCATGCGCAGCACGTCGTCCCCCCTCAGGTGGCCGTGGGTGTCGTTGACCTGCTTGAAATCGTCGATGTCGAGGATGAGGAGCGAGAGGTCGTGGCCGAATCGATGGGCCCGCTCGTCCTCCTTCGCCATGAGCTCGCGAAAGCGGCGCGGGTTCGAGAGCCCGGTCAACTCGTCGGTCACCGCCTGGCGGCTGACGAGCTCGTGGAGGGCGATGTTCTCGATCGACGAGGCGACCTGGCCGACGAGGTATAGGAAAACGTCGCGCTCGCCGGAGGTGAACGCATCGCCCTCCCGCGCCACCGTCATCGCTCCGACGTTCTCCGGATTCTCGCCGAGCCGCCCGAGCGGGCTCGCAAGCGCATGGACCTTCCCCTGATGTCGTTCGACGAGGCCGTCCTCCTTCAGCGCGTCCCCCTCAGCGGTCACGACCAGGTCCTGGATCGCATCCGTCGGCTCCCCGGCGTCGGCCTCGCCGCCCTCCGTGCCGCGGAGCGCGATGGTCCCGTAGGCCGCCCCGCATGCCCCGAGGGCCGTCTCGACGACGACCTTGAGCAGCCCCTGGCGATCGAGTCCGGAGGCGAACGCCTGGCCGATGCGGCGCACCGACCGATCGATCTCGACCTTCTGCCGCTGGAGCTCCTCCATCTGCGCTCCGAGCCGGTCGCTCATCTTGTTGAACTCGCTCGCGAGCCCGGCCATCTCGTCGCGGCCCACGACCGGGACCTTCCGGCTGAAGTCGCCGTCACCGAGCCGGCGGGCCGCCTCGAGCATCGAGCGGACCTGCCCGCTGAGCATCCGGAGGAGCGTCAGGACGAAGAGGAACGCGACGACGAAGAACAGGATCAGGGCGCCGATCACGAGCGGGCTCGACGAGAGGAAACCCCCGGACTCCCGCGGCGCGAACAGCACCAGGCTCAGGTCTCCCGGTGGCGGGAGATCTGTCCCGGCCGCGCGGAGGTTGGTGCCGTTCACGTCCGCGTCGCCCGAATGACCGCTCGCCGGCAGGTCCGACTCCGCCACGTGGACGGTCGACGAGATCACCTTCCCGGACTGCAGAAGCGTCCCGTCTCGCCCCGTCAGGTGACGGACGTCCCCCAGGTACTCCGACGGGGTCGTCGTCGAGACGGTGAGCGTCCCGAGCCGGCCCCCCGGCCCGTTCAGGTTCAGCCGGTACGGCGCGACCATCACGCTGGCGCCCGCGGAGCCACCCTCCCCCTTCGTGCTGTCGAGGGAGGCGGCTTGGATTCCGTGCTGACCGATGAGGCCCTGCGCCGCAGCATTCTCCTGAGGGCCGTTGCCGGAGGTGATCGCCGCGGTGACCTGTGGGTCCTGGGCGGCCTTCTTCCCCGCGTCGCGGGCCGACGTCGCCTCGTCCCGGTACACCGTGAGCGCGCCGTCCAGCCCCTCGGCCAACCGGGCATCCGCCTTCCCGTTCGTGGAGTCCGTCGCGATCTGGGTCACGAGCACCGCGAGCACGATCATCGGCAGCACGACGATCAGCAGGAAGAAAAGCGTCAGGCGGCCGCGAAAGCTCATATCTGTCGGGCCGGCGCCGTACGGCGCCGGCACTGGCGTGTGCCGGTCATTGGTTTCCCCACCTTAGATCGGCAGATCTACGGGTATCCTTGCCCCCCGGGACGCCTGCACCATCGCGTTCCACTTGGGGCTATAGCTCAGTTGGGAGAGCGCCTGGTTCGCAATCAGGAGGTCGGCGGTTCGAGCCCGCCTAGCTCCACCTCAGGAAGACCCCTGCATCAGCGGGGGTTTCCTTTTCCGAGGGCCCCGAGCAGCCCCGGGGTGTCACCGTCGTAATCGGCTTCTAGTGTCCATTCCGGGCCGGCAGCGGCCCGAGCCGAGGCGCTTGGTCGGTGGACCTAAGCGACGGGGCTCGCACAGAGCGTCGGGCGCAAGGGAAAGATCAAGGTCTATCGGAGTCCGTGCTCAGTCCGTCGAGAGAAGATCGATCACGAAGATCAGCGTGGCGTTGGGGCCGATTGCGGGCGGCTGGCCCTGGGCGCCATAGGCGAGATCCGGGGGGATGATGAGCTCGCGCCGGCCGCCGACCTTCATCCCGGCGATGCCCTGATCCCATCCCGGGATCACCTGTCCGCCTCCAAGCTGGAACTTGAACGGCTTCGGGTCATCCCATGAGGTGTCGAACTCTTTCCCGGTCTGGTAGTCGACGCCGACGTACTGCACCGTCAACGTCTGGCCGGCCTGCGCCTCGGGCCCGTCGCCGGTGACGATGTCCTTCGTCTGGAGCGTCGTGGGCGGCGGTCCGGAGGGGGCCTCGACGACGGGTTTCTTGCTCGTGTCAGTCAGGCCGGGATCGCCGGTTGAGCCGCTGTCGGAGCCGCCGCGGGCAATGAGCACGACGGCGACGACCACGGCGAGCGCGGCGCCGGTGACGATCAGGGCGATGACACGGCGGTCCATTGAGGACGGCATCCTAGGGGTGTGAGGGCGCTAGCCGCCCTGGTACGGCACCACGGGGGTCACCAGCGGCTTCTCGAAGCTGCGTGGGCGGCCAATTCGGAGGCGGTGGCCCAACGCGTTGGCATCGAATGGCAGTTGCGAACCGCTCTATCCCCGGGACCAGGAGAACTTCCTCTCCATCTATCAAGAGCGTCGCCACCGTCCCGGCTAACGGCGCGGAGGTAGCCGGTCGGGTTCGAACCGCCGGCCGCAGCGGTGGCCGCTTCTAGGAAACGAATGCCTTCCGAACAGATGTAGCTGTCCATCTGTTCGTGCCGTGGATCGTTGGAACTTTCTCCACATTCAGCTCCTCGGCGATCTCCTCCAGTGACATCCGCTTCCCGAGCATCGCGTTGATCTTCACCCGCCATATGTAGTCACGTTGGTTGCAGACCCGATGCCCGAGCCGGACGTTGTCGGGGGTAAGGCGACCTCCGTGCATCTTGAGCGTCGGATAGTGGTCGGCCGTCGGCATCCACTTGGCACCCGGCTTTATCCGCTCGAAGTACCTACGACCCCGGGAGCAGTAGCACTTGGGCATCTCGCAGCGCACGTCGAGGATCTGGCCGTCCTGGGCAAGCCGCCGGAGGATCCCGCGAACTCCGAGGGCCTCAAGCTTCTCAACGACTGATGCTCCGGCGGCCGCGGGTGGCGCTGGAGTTCCTGCTTGAGATACCTGGTCTTCGTGATCCATTCTTCGCTCTCAGTCCCAGCTTGACGACGAATGCCGACGGCTTCGTCGCCAGGAGGCGGGTCCGTTCATTTCGATTCGACTACTAAGCCTGTTAGTTGCCCGACTCGCTAGTGGCGAAACACGAGGGGATTGTGCGACAGCCTCACGTGAAAGCAGCGGTGGGCGACTGCGGCGCAACCGTTTGGGCACTAACTCGGCCCCAGTGCCCAAATCCACCGACATCCCCCGACATATTCCGACATCCGGGCCGTAGCCAGGGTTGCACGAGGCCGCGGTAATCTCGCTCTAGCAAGCCAAGAACCGGCCGGAGTCGAAGACTTCGAGCTCCCCGCTTCGCAATCAGGAGGTCGGCGGTTCGAGCCCGCCTAGCTCCATTTCAGGAAGCCCCTGCACCAACAGGGGTTGTCGGGGTTGGAGTCCCCCTACCTCCATGTGGTGCCCCACCAGGGCAACTGAGGGAAGTCGCTTTTGCGTGGGCAGGCTAGTTCTCGACGAGGGGCTGCGACTTCGCCGTATCGCAGATGTGGCGATGGCCATGGCGGCGATAGACCTTCCTGACGGCCTTCGCCTGGTAGGTCCCCGCCCGGAAATTGTTGGCGACGCTCACCTCCCAGCTGCCGTCGCCATTGGTGAGGTCCTCGCCGACGACCTCCTGCGAGCCGGGTGGGCCGAGCAGAAGCTTGACGCTCCGTGACTTGAAGCAGCGCGGCTGCGGCGAGTGGACGAATCCGATGAAGCTCGGGGACGGCCCCGAGTTCAGAGCGATCGTCACGCTTGAGTTGTGGTGAGTCGCGGCGGCGCTTGCGGACGCCACCGGCAGGAGTGCGAAGGTGGCGCCCACGAGGAGAAGTGCCCGTCTCATAGCCGGAGTGTAATCCCCTTGCTAGAGCTGAATTCCTGGAGGGAGGCTCACAGATGCCTCCCCGCCTCGAATAGATCAGCGCACGTGGAATACGTGGCCGCAGTGCTCGCAGACTTCGGACTGTAGGGCGGTCCGCTTGCCACAGCGAGAGCACTTCTTCTTGCGGCTGGGCACCCAGAGGAAACGCCCGACGATCACGACGACTACCAACACGATCACCACGATGATTGCGATCGTCATCCGAATCTCGCTCGCGTGGACTGCACTGAGCCGACGATAGCGGCGCGATGTGCGGTTTGGGCAATCAAGGATCTGACCGAGGGTGCCGATCAAGTCCTGGGGGCCTTATGTTCACGCGCGCAATTCGCCTGTCGGTCGCGTCTGCGGTAGCAGCCGGAACACTGCTGGCTGCCGCGGGCGCCGCCTCAGCCGTGGGGCCGGGGACGTTTACCAGGATCACCAACCCCAGCGGGACGACGACGTTCAAGTTCGACGGGAAGCACCCGAACAACAACCACCTCATCGTCTCGGGAGAGACCTCGGCCGACGTCACGAGCGTGGACATCGGCTGCATCGTGACCACGCCCCACGGGCGATCGGATCAGGCGCTGGCCACCGGCGTGCCGGTCGCCGGGGGAGCGTTCAGCAGTGTCGCCCCAGTCTCGAGCCTGATGTCCAACTGCCGCCTGCGTGCGATCCCGTCCGGGGTGGATCCGCTGAGCGACTACCTCGGCTCGTATGCAGGGCCGATCCTCTACATGAGCGGCGCCGTCTACAACACGACGGGCTCGACCACTTACGGCTACACCGCGCTGGCCAGTCAGGGCGACGGCCTCGCCGCAGCATTCGACGCGGCCCAGTGCGGCCCGGCGATCTCGGCCACCATCGAGCCGCCCGGTATGCAGCTCCTCGGCACCGGCTCAACGAACTGTGCGTTCGCTCTCCCGAGCAGCAACGTCACAGCCAGCAGCGCCACGGCCAGTGCCATCAAGGTCGGCGGCCACAACGCCTACCTGCCGTTCAGCGTCCACACCTTCCTGAACGGCACGCAGGCCATCGGCCTGCCCCAGACGGCGCTTGCGACGACCCTCACCCGGTCCGCCAACGGCGACGTCACAGTCACCGAGTCGGCGCCGCTGAAGCGTTGCAGTGTCGCCGACACCTATCCCCCGACGCACACCTCATGCCCCAGCCTGGTGAACACCGGCGTCACGTTCAGCCGCACGCTCAACCTGTTCCGTGGTGATCACCAGATCCGGGTTCGCGACGCGTTCATCTCGACCGACGGTCATGCACACACGGTGGGCCTGCAGTACCGGGGAGAAATCGCATCACCCGACACCGGAGCGGTCGGCTACACGTTCCCGGGCGGCAGTTCGACCTTCCACAAGACAGCTCTGAACCAGGTCGTGACCGGCCTCGGGACAAAGGCGAACACGATGTTCGTGCGGTCGGATCTCGACTCAGTCGAGGGCGACCCGCAGGCCGATACGCTCGGGCTGACCTGGTCCCGGGCCCCTCAGAAGGTGCTCTTCTCGGGCTCGACGGTGAACGTCTTCGCGCTGCCGTATGCGCTCAACGTCCCGGCGAACGGAGCGGCTCATCTGGGTTTCGCATACTCCAAACGCGTCGAGACGAAGGACGCAAAGACCCTGGCTGCCATCGCCGTGAACGAGATGGTCAACGCTCCGACGATCAGCTCGCCCTCGAACGGCGCCGTGATCCACGGCCAGACGACAACGGTCAAGGGCAGCGTGACGCTCGGCGCGAACGGGCTCCCCACAAACGTCGTCGTGAATGGACACGCCGCGCCCCTGACCAGGGTAAGCGCGGCGAAGGAGACCTACTCAGCGAGCTTCAGCGAACCGGTCGGCAAGCACACCATCACGGTCACTGCGAAGGACCTAGCAGGGAACACCAGGTCCAAGTCGATCCGCGTCACCAACGTCGCGCCGTAGCGCTCACCCGATCAGCCGGCGCGGCCCTTCCCTCCGACGATGGAGATGGCCCTCCCCGGCAGGTGACGGAGCCCGCGGAGGGTGGCGATGACGGTGGCGGGGGTCCCACGGTTGCCGTCGGGATCGAACTCCAGCAGTTGGGTCTTCGGGTTGAAGACGAGCTGCGGTCTCGTGCCGCGAGGGTGGGCGCCCTCGGTGATGCGCGTGCCGTCCTCGCGCACAGTCGCGAGCCGGCTGCCGAACCGCCCTACCGGCAGGACGATGCGATCGCCCTGGCTGACGCTGAAGCCGGTGATCAGGTGCGACGACGTGTCGGAGTGCCTGAGTCCGACCGGGAACGAGGCGTCCGGGGGTCGTTTGTTGAGGTCGACGAAGTCGTCCGCGCCCGGCCCGCCGCTTGCGCGGTCGAAGCCGAAGGCGTTGAGCCGGATCTCATCGTCGCCGCCGCGACCGTCGAGCCGCGCCGAGCCGGGACCGGCGTCGAGGCTGTCATCCGCGGGCCCGCCGATGAGGGTCGTGTCGCCGATCCCCGAGCGGAGCTCGACCGGCTTGTTCCCAACCGCGCGCGCGCGTTCGACGTTGACCGGGACCGTCAGCGAATGGTCGGTCAGGATCCGGTCGCTGCCCTGGTTCGCGGTCTCCGTGATGTTGTTCGCCCGCGCGCCGTCGACGAGCCGGTACGTGTCATCGCCCGCGCCGCCCTGCATCGCGACGTTCCCATGGCCGCGCATCGCCAGCACGTCGTCGCCCGCCTGGCCGAGCAGACCGCCCCTCGCGCCCGCCGTCGTCCTGAGGCGATCGTCGCCCACGCCGCCAAAGAGTGCGTTGCTGCCGTCGTTGTCGGCGAGGTCGTCGTCGCCGGCGCCGCCGGCGAGCGTGTCGGGGCCCGCGTCGCCGCGGAGCACGTCGCCCCCGCCCGCGCCGTTGAGGATGTCGGCGCCGGGACCGCCAATGAACCGATCGGCGAACCGCCGCCCCTGGAAGATGTCGTTGCCCCCTTCGCCGAGGTACCGGGCGGCGCCGAGATCCCGCGTGCCGTTGGCCAGCAACAGGTTGGTTCCCCCGTCACCGTGGATCGTCGCCCCGGGTCCGAAGTCGGCGCCGTCGAAGACGGTCCCGGCGCTGCTGGGCGGCGGTGCGCTCGGCCCCTCGGTGCAGGGATCGGGACCGGCAGCAGCTCGCTTCGCGCCCGATGGCGGGCCGCCGGCAGGCTTGAAGAACGCGCACGTCTTGACCTCGCCGAGCTTTGGGTCCCAGCTGACCTTCGCGGGCCCCCCGGCACTGCCGGAGATCGAGGCGGTGCCCTTGAAGGACATCTGCGCCGGATAGCCGCCCGGGAAGCCGGGGCACCTGTCGCCATCCGACACCTTGAAGCCCGGGACCGAGCGCAGGAACGTCCGCTGGTCGTCCGTCAGGTCGACCGAATCCGGGGAGATCCCGCGGCTCGCGGCCAGCCGCCCCAGCCCGATGAGGCTTCCCGGATCGGCGCTGCCGGCCAGGTAGCCGATACACGGATGGTTTCGGGCCGCGCTCATTCCGAGCGGCCGCGTCATCGGCGTCTTGATCGGCTGTGCCGTGTTCGCCACCCCGGCCGTCACGTCCGCGTTGTAATTGAAACCCAGGTTGCCCTGGCTCTGGAACCCATATAGGTAGGTGGTCCCCTTGGGCTGCGTCGCGATCGAGGAGCTGATCGCCTCGGTCTTCTGATCGCTGGTGGTCGTCGTGGTCGTGTCGCTCCAGTTCTGCTCCGCCGAGAACTCCCCCGACACCTCGCCCCCGACGAGGAAGCTGACCGTCTTCTTGATCGAGATCTTCTGGCCCAGCTTCCAGCCGAACTGGGTCGCGGTTGACTTCATCTGACCCTGCGTCCAGGTGAGGGTGTAGTCGAGCAAGCCCCTCTCGTTGGTGTTGTTGAACTGCTGGAAGTTGCCGAGCGGCTTCCAGGATCGGACCACCTGTGGATCGCCCAGGGGCTGCACCGATTTGACGTCCGTGGTGACGTTGCGCAGGACCCACTGCGACGCGTCGGCGACGCTGTCGCACGAGCTCGGGTGCCACGGCTGTCCGGGATTGAGCAGCGTGCACGCGGCCCTGCCGAGGGAGAAGACGTCGTAGACGACCTGCTGGCCGTCGCCTGCGCGGCCGACCCGACCGGCGGTTGACGGATCCGGATCCGAGGTGGAGAGCGTCCCCCTCGCACCGGCTGCCGCCTTGCCGGCACACTCGCCGGCGCCCTTGATCTCGACTCTCAACCTGACGCTGCCGGTCCTCGAGGCGTCGACGCAGAACATCCCGCCGGGGCCGCCGGTACCCCCTGCTGGGGCGTGATCGGGAACCAACCACGGGGAGTTGACCTCGGGCTGACTAGACCGGTGGCGTAGGGCCAGTTCATCCCCCAGGTCCCGCCGCCGCGAGCGTAGTCGCGGGCGTCAGCGTCGCCGAGCGCGGTCCTGAACGAGCCGCCCGCACGCTCGAACAGTACGTCCCAGTCCATCGAGCTGCTGAGGAAGTGGCATTTACCGGACGCCTTCACCTCCGAGTTGAGCTGCCTGGTCGCCCCGGGGGCGATCCGGGGCGCCTGGCCCGGCCTGAAGTCGCCGGCGTACCAGCAGTGGTTGTTGGTCTCGACCAGCTTCAGCGAGACCGGCGTCCTGTTCGCGACCGTGACGTGGATGTCCCTGCCGGCGAAGGCGGCCGAGGGAAGCGCGAGCGCGAGGGAGGCGAAGAGCGGGATGGCGACGAGGGCGGTCCGCAGCCGCTGTATGCGTCCACCGCCTCTGGGCAGCTCGCTATTCTCGAGCGCGTCGTCCAACCCGGGACCTCCTTGTCTTGCCGGGACCTTGCGCCCAACCCTCCCGCAGGTCGCGCCAGCGGGCACCCGCCCAATGCCGCTCCGATCATAACGGGGCCGTCGAAAGCTGACCAAACGATCCGCGCGCCAGGTCCGTGCTAGCTTCGCAGCGCATCGCTACCGGACTCGGACCGGGTTCGATCGTTCGCACCGAATCTCACGGAGGAGAAGTCGCGGATGCCAGGGTCCATCCCCAGGGGGCGCCGTTTCCTAATTGCAACGTTGTCGCTGATCGCGATGGCCGCCGCGATGCCACTCGCGGCGCGCGGAGCCCCACCGGCCGCGGCGAAAGGGACCGAGCTGAACAGGACAGGCTTGCCGGCTGACCTGTCCCGCGAGGCGCCCCGCGACTTCGCCCGCCGGGTCAAGATTCGCGGTGGGCGCAAGGTCTACCTCGAATGTCGCGGCAGGGGCCGCCCCACGGTCGTGCTCGAAGCGGGCACCGGCAACAACGCCCACGTGTGGCAGGCTCACGAGCCGGGCCGGCGGGCGATCCTTCCGGCCGTCGCGCGGTTCACCCGGGTGTGCGTCTACGACCGCCCGGGGACGGTCTGGGATGGCTCGCTGGACCAGCCGAAGAGCGTCAGCCGAAGCGATCCGGTCGCAATGCCCCGGACCGCCCGGGACATCGTTCTCGACCTGCACGCGCTGCTCCGCAAGGGCCGTACCCTGCGCGCCGCGCACCTCCGCGGGCCTTACGTGCTTGCCGGCCACTCGTTCGGCGGCATGATCGCCCGCCTTTACGCCACCACCTATCCCAAGCGGGTCGCGGGGCTCGTCTCGATCGACGCCCAGAGCGAGTGGTTCGTCGCCGCGTACAAGCGGCTCCTGACGCAGGAGCAATACACCGCCGCGTTCGGCAATCCACAGCCATTTCCCGGGTTTCCCGGCTACGCCGACTACGAGCAACTGGCTCTGGAGGCCAGCGGCGCAGAGATGCGACAGGCGCAGGCGGACACGCCACTTCGCCGGATGCCGCTGGTGGTCCTCTCCCACTCGCTTACCGACCCGAACCCGTTTGGATTTCCGCCGGACTGGCCGATCGCGGCGCTGAACCACGCCTTTCAAAAGTCGCAGGACAAGCTCGCCCAGCTCGTGCCGGGCGCCCGCCACGTGATCGCCGCCCGGAGCGGGCACTACATCCAGCTCGACCAGCCGAGGCTGGTAATCGACGCGATCCGTTCGGTGGTCAGAAAAGCTCGCAGACACTGAGTCGTAGCCGTCGTTGGGGGGTTCGAGTCCCGCGTAGCTCAGCTGCGGAGCCGTCCTCACCCGAATCTAGGCTCAGCCAGGTCGATGGCCGATCAAGCCGCCCCGGGCGGGCACGCTGAGCCGCATCATTCCCCGCCGCACCTGCGCCGTGAGCTCGGGCGCCTCAACAGGCTGGTGGAGAAGGGGGATCCCCTCTGGCCGGCACAGCTTGCCGTGGCCATCGCGATCGGGCTTCATCTGGCCCTGTCCGACAAGGTCGTCATCGGACCGAAGTGGCTGATCCCGGCGGTTGAGGGGCTGCTGCTCGTCACGTTGATCGTGATTGCGCCGTCGCGGGCGTCGCGCGTGGGGTGGCGACACCAGCGCGGCCTGCTCTGGTCAATCCTCGGCCTGGTGACCCTGACCTACCTCACTTCGCTCGGGCTGCTCGTGCATTACCTGGTCACCACCCGCGGTTCGGTTGCCGGAAATGCGCTGATCGGCTCGGGGGTCGTGCTCTGGGTGACCAACGTCCTGCTGTTCTCGGTCGTGTATTGGGATCTCGACCGCGGCGGCCCGCTGAATCGCTTCAAGAAGAAGGACAGGGTGTGGCCCGATTTCCAGTTCCCCCAGATGGAGAACCCCGGGCTGACGCCATTGAACAAGCGCTGGCAACCCACGTTCTTCGACTACCTGTACACGTCGCTGACCAACGCGACAGCGTTCAGTCCAACCGACACGATGCCGCTGACCCAGACCGCAAAGCTGCTCATGGCTATCCAGGGGACCGCCGCCATCGTCACTCTCGGGCTTGTCGTGGCTCGAGCGGTCAACATCCTGGGGATGTGACCACGTTTACCGCTGAACGGTCACTTTGAGGAAGGTTGCGGCGATCGACGTGCCGTCGTCGCTCGTGTTCTGCTCGTTGAACAGCGCCTCGAGCTCAGCCTGGAGCTCAGCCTCGCGGCCATCGGCCGTCGCCGCCTCGAACGCGTTCATCGTCGGCCCGTAGTAGGTCCGGAACTCGGCCACCAGGTCCGAAGGCGGACCGTCGTAGTCGAACACGTAGGTGTCCCGCTCGAACGTGATCCGCTCCTCGGGTATGCCGGCTGCCGCAAAGCGCTCGGTCACCTCGTCCTCCACGCCCCAGAGCATCGGGCTGACGAAGCCCTCAGGCGGCGGGGGTGAGTAGGAGGCGCTGGTCTTCAGGATCTGGGCAACCAGGGTCGGGTCGTTGGGAATCCAGTTCCCCATCACGATCCGCCCACCGGGCTTGGTCACCCGAACCATCTCCTTGGCCACGTCGAGCGGCTTGGGCGCGAACATCGCTCCGAAGATGCTGACGACGAGGTCGAAGCTCTCGTCATCGAGCTCGGACAGATCCGTGGCGTCGCCCTCCTGGAAGGAGAGGTTGTCCAGGCCGAGGGACTCGGCGCGAGCATTTCCGGCGGCGACCAGGTTGGCGGCGATGTCGACGCCCAGCACGTCCGCACCCCGCTGAGCCGCAGGCAACGCGGTGGTCCCATCGCCGCAGCCGAGATCCAGCACCCGCAGGCCCTCGCCGATCTCCAGCTTCTCCACGAGCGCCTCTCCGCTCCCTCGCATGGTCGTCGCGATGCGGGTGAAGTCGCCCTTCTCCCAGAGTGCCTTGTTCGCGTTCATCTGTGCCTCCCAGTCCGTAGGTTCGAGTGCTCACGCCGATCCTATGCGCACGCCGGCCTTGTGGGGCGGGGGGTTCAGACTTCCGTTGAGGGCGGCTTGACGCAAACCCCGGCGCGTGTAGGGTCGACCAAGCGGAGACCCCGGTCAGACCCCGTGGCACCTCGCCGGTCGCCACGCCGGCTCCTGCAAGCTGGACGTCGACCGGGACGCCCGGCGGGGCACCCTCAAGCTCGAGGGAGTCGGCACCAGCCGCATCGAGCCGATCGTCAACTCGGACATCCCCGACAGCGGCGAGCACCGCGTGCGGATCGATCTCCCTGACGGCTTCGAGTACACGCAGGCCGAAATCGGGGACAGCGTCGACTGGAAGGTCGATTCCGGCGACCCGCTCGCGTTCGCGCACAACAACACGTACGCGCAGATGTACGAATTCGAGTGGAGCAACGCCTGAGCTGACCGGCGCTCAGCTCGCCGTTCCGAACCAGCGGTCGAGCCGCTCGCGGCTCATAACGACCGACGGCTCGACCAGGCGGCTGAAGCAGTCGCGAAGGTCCTGACCGACCTCTGGGTCGGACGCCCACCCGCGAAAGATCGGCTCGTGCTCGGGTCGCGGGAATCGCCCCCAGGTGAACGACCACTCGTAGTGCTCGGCGGCGCGAGCGTTGCGCCAGGCCTCGTAGCCGTCGAGGCTTGCTGTTTCGCCGGCAAGCGCCTCCGCGACGTAGACGCCCTGTTCGAGCGCGTCGCCGATCCCCTGCGCGGTGCCCGGGTGCTTGAAGTGACAGGCGTCGCCGACCAGCGCCCACCCGGGGCCGTTCGGGCGCCGGAAGAACCCGCGCATGAGCGGCTCGGGGGCGATCGCCACCTCGGTGACGAGCTCGGCGCGGTCGAGGACGTCGGAGCTGACCGTCTCCGGAAAGCCGCGGACGAACTCGAGGTAGGCGCCTCGCCGCTCCTGCTGCGTTCCGTGAACCATCTCGGGCGGGCCGGCGGCGATGAGCATGTGCAGTCCGTCCTCGACGGGGACGCTGGTCAGCACTCGTCCCACTTCCATGTGAAAGCACCCGTAGCCGTCGTTGGGGATGCCGCGCCAGTAGCCGTACGCCATCGACATCTCGCCCCGCAGCGGACGCTCCTTCGGGAGGTTGAGCGAGCGCGCGACCGTCGAGCCACGCCCGTCGGCACCGAACACCCAGCGTGCGCCGATCCGCCGGCCGTCGGCGAGGACCACCCCCCGAGCCGGGTCCTCGTCCGTTCCCGCTCCGATGAGGCCGGCCACCCTCGTCTCCGCCTCGACCTTCGCTCCGGCGGCAGTGGCGGCGTCGACGCCCGCCTGATCGAGCGCGATGCGGCGTGGCGCCAGCGCCCGGTCGAACCCCTCGACGGCGGTGAATCCTCCGCGTGTCTCGTGTCCGAGCCCGCGGATGACGCTCTCGTACATCGGCACGTCGTGCTCGGTGAGAAGCCGGTCCAGGACGCCGAGCTCGTCCAGTCTCGCCACCCCGTTCGGCCAGATCCCGTGGGTCGAGATCGTCGTGCTGGGGAACCGGTCGCGGTCCAGAACCAGCACGTCCCAACCGCGCCTGGCGAGCCCGATCGCCAGCGCTGACCCCGCGCATCGAGCGCCGACGACGATCGCGTCGTGCTCTTCCATGGCGGGAGGGTAGTCCGCCGAAGCAGGAAATCCGAAGCGCCGGAACCTGGACAGGGACCGCTCCGCGGTCTAGATTGGCCCCGTCGAGCCATCCAAGGAGGGAACAATGAACCGTGTTCGGAGGCATCTGACCGTCTCGAACCTGCTCGCTGGTGTCGCGATCTTCGTCGCGCTCGGGGGCGTTGCCTACGCCGGGTCGCAGATCGGGACGAACGACATCCAGGACGGCGCCGTCAGCACCCGGAAGCTCGCCGACCAAGCCGTTACGGGTCGGAAGGTCGACAAGGCCAGGCTTGGAGTCGTTCCGGAGGCGGCCACAGTGGGTGGAATGCGGATCGACAAGTTCTCCGCGAAGCCGGCACCGGGAACGGCGCTCACGTTCCTGCAACGGGTTGGGACCCTCAGGCTCTTGGTCGGCTGCACCGGGTCCGGTCATCCCCTGTTCACGGTCACTCCAGCGGGCGGCACCCCGCCGCAGGGAACCAGGGTCTCGGTGACGCTGAACGGCAATGCCGGCGACACCGCCAACAACACGGTCGGAAAGGGGCAGGGGACGCTCCCACAGTCCGGGATCGGTGTGCTCGACGGCAGCGAGAGCTCCGTGGGGGCGGATGGAACGGTGGAAGCGTCGACTGGCGGCGGCCAGGTGACCACCGTCCAGTGGGCGGCCCGTTCGATCAGCGGCTTCCCCACGGCCAATCCAGACGAGGGCGACTGCTTCTTCTACGGCACCGCGATCAGCGGCTGACCGAGTCCGTCCCTACCTGGCTAGCGCTTCTTCGCCGGCAGCGAGCGCGCGTAGCCGACGCCCCGCTTCACCCACGGCTCCAGCTGTCGCTTGGTCCGCACGCCCCCGGGATCCACTCGCAGCCAGCCTTGCATCGCGCGGCCGCGCATCTCGAACGGCTCGGCGTGCGACTTCGCCAGAAGCTCGTCCGTGTCCTCAGGATCGACGCGAACGAGCAGGCCTCCCTGGCCGCTGGCGGCGACCGACATGTGCCCGCCGATCAGGAAGGCAAGGCCCCCGAACATCGCCTGCTCGGTCAGGTTCGGCTCGTCGCCGATCAGCTCACGGATGAGGTTGGCCAGGTCCTCGTCGTACGCCACGCCCGCATGATGACCCAACGAGGACGCGGCCTTCCTCGCGCCCGCTAGCCTCTCCAGACCCTTCGAGCAAAGGAGCAGGGAGTGCAAGCCATCGCCATCCAGCCGCGCCGCGCGCTGATCGCCGCCGTGGCGGTCCTCGGGGCCGCCGTCATCATGATCGCCACCGCCGGCCGCGCCGACGCGGCTGCCGCAGCGAAGACGAAGTGCCCGAACACGTTCCGGGTTATCCACGACGATCACGTCGGCAAGCTTTCGCTGAAGGCGGGCAGCTACTCGATCACAGTGGCCAACCAGGACAAGCTGAGCTGCCAGCGCGCCTCGGATCTGTTCACGAAGTTCCTCCAGGACTTCGACGGGAAGCTGTCGAACGGGTGGAAGGTCAACGTCAAGAAGTCCGGCTTCGAGAAGACCTCGCAGAAGGCCTTCTACGTCAAGCGGGTCGGCGGTGCCGGCAGCGGTGGCGGCAGCGGCGGTCGGAGTCCGGGGAAGGGCGAGATGATCTGCCCGGGGACGTTCCAGGTGCAGCACGACGACCACATCGGCGAGCTGAAGCTGCCGAAGGGGCCCTACACGATCACGGTGATCCACCAGAAGCGGATCACCTGCCAGAAGGCCACGAGCCTGTTCGCGAAGTTCCTGGGGCTGCCGGAGGGCAACCTGCCCAACGGCTGGAAGCTGAAGCCTCAGTCGGGAACGTTCCTGAAGAAGGACGGAAGCAAGGGCTTCCGGGTCAAGCAGGCCTAGGCTCGCGGCTGGCTCAGCTCGCGCCGGCGAATGCCGCGTCGGCCACTGCCTGCGCGGTCTCCCCGTACGGGGGCGCGAAGGTGTCGATCAGATCGCCTTCGCCGCGGACGAAGACTCCGCGGAGGTTGGAGAACTCGCGGAACCCCTCGATGCCGTGATGTCGACCGGACCCGCTCTGGCCACTGCCGCCGAAGGGCAGCGACGGGAGCGCGCCGTGGACAGCAGCGGAGTTGACGCAGGCGCCGCCTGACGTCGTGCGCCGCAGGACATCATTGGCAACGGCCTCGTCCTTTGCGAACACGTACAGCGCCAGCGGGCGCTCGCCCGCGTTGACATGATCGATCGCCTCGTCGAGCGCGTCGTAAGCCTTGATCGGCAGGATCGGCCCGAAGATCTCCTCCTGCATCAGCCCTAGATCGTCAGGCGGATCGACGACGAGGGACATCGGGAGCTGGCGGGCGTCCGGATCGACGTCCCCCGCCTCCTCCAGGGGCCGTACGTCGCAGCCGCGAGCCCGCGCGTCGTCGAGCAGGCGCTGGATTCGCTCCACATGGCGGTTGGAGATGATTCCGGTGCAGCTGTCCGACGCGCAGTAGCCGGGCATCGACTCGCGCGCATACTCGGCCGCAAGGCCCGCGAATTCCTCCAGCTGCCCGCGCGGCACGAGGCAGTAGTCGACCGAGATGCACATCTGCCCGTTCTTCACCGCTTTCGTCCCGAGGATCTGCTTGACCGACTCGGCGTCGATGCTGTCCTTCGTGAGGATCGCCGGGCACTTGCCGCCCAGCTCGAGCGTCACGGGCACGAGCTGCTCGGCGGCGGCCTTTGCGATCTCGCGGCCGATCGCGGGGCTGCCCGTGTAGAGGAGGTGGTCCCAGCGAACGCGGGTGAAGGCCTGCGCGAGCTCCAGCCCCCCGACCACCACGTCGACCCGGTCGCGGTCGAAGGTCGAGTGAACCATGTCGCGCAGGAGCTCCCCGCATGCGGGCGTGTACTCCGAGGGCTTGATCACGACTCGGTTGCCGGCGGCGAGCATCTCGATGAGCGGCCCGACTGAGAGGTCGAACGGGAAGTTCCAGGGGACGATGTTGCCAACGACGCCCTTGGGCTGCGGCTGGACGAAGGCGCGCCCGGATCCGTAGAGCGCCGGATCTGCCTGCCGGGACTCGGGCGCCATCCACTCGCCCAGCTGCTCGGCCGCATAGACGGCGCGACCTGCCGGTCCCAAGACCTCGATCAGGTCGGCCGCCAGCGCCGGGTGGACGCCGAAGTCGGTGCTCATCGCCTCCTGGATCTGCGTGCGGTGGCTCATCAGCATTACTGCGAGCGCCCCGAGCAAACCCTGGCGCTCCTCGAGCGAGGGGAAGGGCTCGGCGAGGAAGGCAGCTCGCTGGCGCTCGACGATCTCCTGAAGCTCGGCGATCGCGGCGGCGTCATCGCTCGCGGTCGCGGCGCGGTTTTCGGTCGTCACCATGCTCGTCTCCTCCGGGTGGCTTGGGCTGCACCCACACTACGCCCGTTCGGCGGGCAGCTGTAGTGACCCTGCTGGGGGTCGGCCGGTCAGGTGCCGCGCTGGACGCAGCGGTTCGTGTGGTTGCTCCACTCCTGCTGGAGCAGGTACTGGTGCCCGTTGATGAGCTGGTTGTAATACCCGAAGCCGTTGAAGTGCATCGCCCCGAAGTCGAAGCTGCACTCGTCGCCGTTCTCGTAGCCGCTCGAGTCGTACCACCCGCCGCCGGTCGGGTCGGTGATTGTCTCGTTGTGCTCGTGGCTGGTCACGTTGAGGACAGCGTCCGCCGCCGACCCGTGCGGCGTCGCGCCCGGGTCGCAACCGGGCGTCTGTGCGAACGGCATGCTCGCGTAGAGCGTCGAGCTCGGCCCGGCGCCGATCCACGAGTGGTAGGCGCAGTAGTCCCTGTCGTAGCAGCCGTGCGCCAAGCCGACTGCGTCGAAGCAGCTCCCGAGCTGCTGCGGCATGAAGACGAAGTACTCGGCGCCGAGGCCCCGCGGGAGCCCGCGCGAGGAGACCACCCGGTTGATCTCCGCGATCAGCTGGCTGTCGGTCACGCAGGCCTTGCTGAAGGTGCCGTCGGCGAGCCGGTAGTTCGGACAGCGACCGGTCACAGGCAGCGCGCTCGTGTCGGAGATCACGCCGCCATTCGTCACCTTGTAGGGGATGGGCCGCTTGGTCCCGCCGACGACGTCGTAGTACTGGGTGTCGCTGAAGTAGACGTTGGTCGTCTTGCCGCTTTCGGCCACGACGTCGTTGAAGTACGTCTGGATCGCCGTGCTGTAGCCGGCCGGGAAGCTGTAGCCCGGGGGCTTCCAGAAGATCGAGTAGACCCTGCTCGAGTGCTGCACGGGGCCGTTGTAGTAGCGGAGGGGCGGGGTGCCCTGGGCAGAGAGCGGGCGCGCCCCGTGGTTGCCGGCGCTCGGCACCACGCCGAGGAACTTTCCCTGCGGGTTGTGCCGCATGCGGGGAAAGGAAGCCGATGCGCCGGCACTGGCCGCCGCCGTCGCCATCAGGACGAACGCCAACAAGACCGCGACCCCAATTGCTCGCGGCTTCCGTGCCATGGCGCCCCTCCGCGCCTCGAAGGCCGATCCCTGGCCCATCGGGACGAGCCTACTGGACAGGCGCGCGATCTCTGATTCGAACATGGGTGGTAACGTCGGCGCGCGTCGCGAGGCGCGCCGAATGGAGTCGCGCGGGCCGATCACCGAGGGCAGGAGCTGACGATGCGGAGCACAATCGTGGTCACGCTGGTCGCGACAATCGCGCTCGCGATCGCCGGCCCGGCCGCCGCCGCCGTTCCGGCCGGCGCGGACCGCGTGACTGACCTCCCCACCCTCGGGCACGTGACGCAACCGGAGTTCGCCGGCTACGCGTCGACGAAGCGGGCCTCGTGTGCCGACCTGGCCTGCACCGATCGGCCGGGGCTCTTCTACTGGCTGACAGGCCGCGACGCCGACTACCAGAGGCAACCGACCGTGCTGTGGACGAACGGCGGCCCGGGGTCCTCGAGCTTCTACGGCTTTCTCTCGGAGAACGGCCCCTACACGGTCACCCCCTCCGGGATGCTCAGTCCGTACTCGGGCTCCTGGACCTCGGTCGCGAACTACCTCTTCTTCGACCAGCCGCTCGGCGTCGGCATGTCCTTCCCGTTCCAGGGTCAGATCGCGCAGAACCTCCGGCAGGGGATCCGCCAGTGGGCCAATGCCGTGGCCCATGTCGTCCATCGCGAAGGTCTGGAGCACAGTCCGCTGTTCCTCACCGGCGAGTCCTACGGGGGCAGCTACGTGCCGCTCCTCGCCCGGCAGCTGCTCAAGGCCCACCCGGACGTCCGCGTTGGTGGGGTCGTGCTGGTCGCCGGCTGGGTGGACCCCGGCCTGCAGGTCGGAACAACGGCGCGGTACGCGCTCACGCACGGTCTGATCGACACCGCGCAGAAGGGGCGGCTGGACCGCGTCTACCAGCGCTGCCGCGCGGCGCTCCGGAAGAACGTCGACTCACTGCGTACCGGGGCCGTCTGCCAGTCGATCCAGGACAAGATCGCCGCGTGGAGCGGCCGGTACCTCGCCAACATCGCCCAGACCGGCGACATCGACTACGGGCCGATCGAGGACTACCTCAACCGGCCCGACGTCCGCAGGGCCATCCACGCCCGCCAGGGCCCGAAGTTCACGCTGTCCTCCGACCCCGTCTACAAGCAGTACGCGCGCGGCATCATGCACAACTACGCCCCGGTGGTGGCGAAGCTGCTCGATCGCGGCATCCCAGTGATGGTGATCAGCGGCCTGAACGACGGCAAGGACACG
The DNA here is from genome assembly GCA_963710955.1 of uncultured Actinomycetes bacterium. Classification (GTDB taxonomy): domain Bacteria; phylum Actinomycetota; class Thermoleophilia; order Solirubrobacterales; family 70-9; genus AC-56. Next base: position 49,765 of record CAVQCK010000006.1, read on the forward strand.
AACTTCCTCGGCGCGCGCAAGTGGATCTCCAAGCTCAGCTGGCGGAAGGCCGGGCGCTACCGGCGGGCCCAGACCGAGCAGTGGAAGGTCGGCGGCGCGGTCCTCGGATACCGCCGCAGGGGCGGCGGGCTGACGAGCCTGAACGTCCTGAACGCGGGGCATCTCGCGCCCCGCGACCAGCCGCGGATCGCCGCCGCGCTGCAGCAGTTCATGTCGGCCGCCGGGCACCGTTAGGGTTACGCCCCGTGACTTTGCGCCGCCCGAACACCAAGCTGGTCGCCGCGATCGCAGCCGTTGGGCTGCTCGCGATCGTCGCGACCACGGCCTGGGCGGCGACGGCCAAGTACCCGACCATCTACACCGAGTTCAAGCTCAAGACGAGCTCGTCCGGGGACAAGTTCAAGGGTCAGATCGACTCGACCAAGAGCAAGTGCGTGAACGGGCGCCAGGTCAAGCTGTTCCGCAAGCACAACGGCAACAAGAAGAAGCTGGGCGGCGACAAGACCGACAGCAAGGGCAAGTTCTCGATCGACATCTCGGGGAAGCTGAAGGACGGGTCCTACTACTCGAAGGTCTCGAAGAAGGACTTCGACAACGGCAAGAAGGTCTGCGAGGACGTCACCTCGGGAAAGATCAAGATCTCGAGCTGACGGCTGTCGCGACGGCCACCCCGCGGGGTGAGGCAGACCACCCCCGCGAGCGACTCAAACCTCCCTAGGGCCCCTGGTATGGAGAGGCGATTGGCCCGATTCTCCTCCCATCGTCAATCAACACCCCGGGTGTCCGGGGGGAGGTCGAGAAATGAGAATCAAGATGCTGATCGCCGCCGCCGCCATCACCGTCAGCGGAGTGCTGGCCACTGGTGCCTCCGCGGCGAACCTGACGCCCACGACGGTCACGATCCAGGCCGAGTCCGGCGGCGACTTCTTCGGCTTCGTGAAGAGCTCCGACAAACAGCAGTGCGCCAACAACCGCAAGGTCACGCTCTACCGGCTCCTGGGCGACTCGCCCAACCCCGGCTCCGACCAGAAGATCGGCATGGACCTCGCGCAGGCCAACGGTGACGGCTACATGTGGTCGACCGGCAACACCGGCGAGCGCCACGGCAAGTTCTACGCCCGCGTGAAGAAGACCGAGACCTGCGCCGGCGACATCAGCCCCGTCGTCAAGGCTCAGAAGTAACCACCCCAACCCGTCTGAAGGCCGGCCCGATCGCGGTGCCGGCCTTCAGTGTGCCTGGGTGCCGGTTCGCATAGGGTTGTCGCTGATGGTCCGTTCGCGGGGTGCAGGGAAACGGCTCGGGTTGCTGGCGCTGTCCGCGACCGCCGCCATCGCCCTCGCAGCACCTGCCGCCGGGAACGCGGCGGCGAAGCGGGCCACGGTCAATTTCAAGACCGTCGTGGTCGGTTCACCCGGGAACCCCTCCGTGGGCATCGTTCCGTTCACCGACGCGATCTACCAGTCCTGCGACGGGGCTCCCTCGGGCTGCATCACCGTCGGCGGTGTCGACTACCCGTATCGAATCGGCCAGCTCGAGGTCACCGTCAAGCAGTGGGTCAAGTTCCTGAACACCGTCGACCCCGACGGAAACGCCAAGCGGGGCCTCTACAAGCAGACCGAGAGCTCGGCGGGCTGGCCCAAGTACGGCTCGATCAACCGGTCCTCGAGCGCTCCCAGCGGCAAGCACTATTCCGTCGCATACCCGGAATGGAACGACAAGCCCTACAGCTTCGCCGACTTCGTGCAGTCCGCCCGTTTCGCGAACTCACTTCAGAACGGGCGCCTCCTCTCGAAGGAGAGAAGCAGCAAGAACGGCTTCGACTACGTCAGATACAAGGTGCGGTTGTCTCAGGACAGCCGCACCGGGATGTACGACCTCAACCAACCCGACGCCACACGGAGCCACGCCTCGGGGTTCGTCGTCCCGAGCCAGAACGAGTGGATCAAGGCCGCGTACTACGACCCAACCGGCGGCGGGACGTACTCCTACTGGAAGTACCCGACGAACGCCGGCGTCTTCGGGGACGGGACCGCGACCGCGCCGAGCGCCACGAAGCTCAATCCCGGCACGGGCGACGTCACGAACCCGCAGACGCAGCCGCTCGCCAACTACCACCCGCAGGGCGGCGCCGCCCCCACCTGGTGCCCCGCGGAGGTGCAGCCCCGGAGCGACTGCTCCAGCGTGAACCCGTTCGGGATCGATCCGACCACCTACGCAGAGCTATATGCGGGCAATGTGAGCACGGTCGGCCAGGCCCGCACCACCTCGCCGTGGGGAACCCTGGACCAGGGCGGCAACGCGGTCGAATGGACGGACACGATCACCGCGGCCCCGGCGGGAAGCGGTGGCGGCCGCGTCTGGCGGCGGGCGCACGGCGGCATCGCGAATGCACCCGGCTACCAGCTGTGGCTCTCGGCGGTGGGCCTCCAGCCGCAGCGCAACCCGTTCTACGAGACGACGTATCCGTGGCTCGGGTTCCGGATCGGCACGATTGGCAAGTTGAAAGTGGACGGGTAACGTCCCAGGGCAATGGGGGCCGCCCGGTGAGCATCTTCGCCCGGATAGCGGAGGCAAAGATCCAGGACGCGATCGAGCGCGGGGACTTCGACGCGCTGCCCGGCCGCGGCAGGCCCCTCCAGCTCGAGGACATGTCGCACGTCCCGCCGCACCTGCGGCTCGGATACAAGGTGCTGCGCAACGCCGGCGTCACGCCTCCGGAGGTCGAGCTGCGGCGCGAGGTCTACCTGCTCGATCGCCAGATCGCCGAAACGCGCGACCCCGATGCGCTCGCCGAGCTGCGCCGGCGGCGCCGCGACAGCGACCTCAGCCTCGCGATCATGATGGAACGGCGGGCGGGGCTGGCGGGCCCGCGCGCCGTGCGAACGCTGCGCAGGCGGCGAGCGGCTTGAGGGCCGCCGGCTGAGGTCGGGCGAATGGCCCTCGCCCTGCTCACCGGGTACCCCGGCTTCATCGGCAAGCGGCTCGCCGCGAAGCTGCTGGCGGACCGGCCCGAGCTCGCGATCGCCGCGCTGGTCGAGCCGCGGATGATGGACGCCGCGTCCGAGGCGGCGGCCGGCGAGGAGCGGATCCAGCTGATCCCGGGTGACATCGCGGAGCCCCGGCTGGGGCTGGACGACACGACCTATGGGCGGCTCACCTCCGAGTTGAGCCACGTCTTCCACCTCGCCGCGATCTACAACCTGGCCGTCCCGCTGCCGGTGGCCAGCAGGGTCAACGTGGGCGGGACGGGATTCGTTCTCGATCTCTGCCTGGCGGCGGACAATCTCGAGCGCCTGGCCTACGTGAGCACCGCCTACGTGGCGGGCACCCGCACCGGGATCGTCTACGAGCACGAGCTGGTGATGGGGCAGGGCTTCAAGAACAACTACGAGTCGACGAAGTTCCAGGCCGAGGTGTGGGTCCGCCAGCTCATGGACCGGGTGCCAACGACGATCCTGCGCCCGGCGATCGTGGTCGGCGACTCGATTACCGGCGAGACGCAGAAGTTCGACGGCCCCTATTACATCCTTCGCACGATCTCCCGTATGGAGCGGTCCGGCCGTCCCGTCCCGCAGTTCGGCCGGTCGGAGGCGCTGTTCAACGTGGTGCCGGTGGACTACATCGTCGCCGCGATCGCCACGGCCGCCTTCGATCCGGCGACGGCAGGCGAGACGCTTCACCTCACGGACCCGGAGCCACTGTTGAGCCACGAGCTGTTCCAGGAGCTGTCGAGGGAGTACGCGGGGCGCGAGCCTCGTTTCCGGATCCCTCCGAAGCTGGTCGAGGCATCGCTGCGCTTCGAGCCGGTGCGCGCGGCCTTCGGCGGCACCCCCCGGGAGTCGGTCGTCTACCTGAACCATCCGGTCGCGTTCGACGCCCGGCGGGCCATCGAGCTGCTAAGCCCGCACGGCCTCAGGCCGCCGCACTTCCGGGACTATGTGGGACCGATGGTGGAGTTCTTCCGCGCCCACGAGGACGACCCGGCTCTGGTCCCCGCCATATGAGCTGGACCGCCGCGGACATCCCGGACCAGGACGGCCGCACGGCCGTCGTGACCGGGGCCAACGGAGGCCTCGGCCTCGAGACCGCACGCGCGCTTGCCGCCGCGGGTGCCCACGTGGTGATGGCGGCGCGCAATCAGGACAAGGCCGCCGCTGCCGTGGATGACATCCGCGGCGAGGCTCCAGACGCGTCCCTCGAGATCGTGGCGCTGGACCTGTCCTCGCAGGCCTCGGTTCGGGACGCCGCCGAGCGCATCAACGGCGCGCACGACCGGATCGACGTCCTCGTGAACAACGCGGGCGTCATGGGCATCCCCGAGCGCAAGACCGTCGACGGCTTCGAGATGCAGTTCGGGGTCGACCATCTCGGACACTGGACGCTCACGGCACTGCTCATGCCGGCGCTGCTGCGCGCGGACGGCGCCAGGATCGTCACCGTGACCAGCACCGCCCACCACATGGGCCGCGCGGTTGACCCCTCCAGCCCGCACCTCGAGGGCAGGTACGGGCCATGGCGCGCCTACGGCCAGGCCAAGCTGGCCAACTTCCACTTCGGGCTCGGGCTCCACCGCCTGCTCAGCGACGCCGGTGCGCCGGCCGCAAGCCTGATCGCGCATCCCGGTCTGTCGAACACAGAGCTCCAGGCGGTGAGCGTCGACGAGACCGGCGGCGGGATGAGCCAGCGCTTCTTCCACGCGCTGGCGACGAGAACCGGCATGTCGGCGCGTGACGGCGCGCGCTCCCAACTGCGGGCGGCAACCGATCCCCGGGCGGCGAGCGGGGAGTTCTACGGGCCGGCGTTCGTCAACAACGGCCCGCCCGTCCGCAAGCCGATCATGCGCCGAGTCGGCCTGAGCAGGGGGATCTCCCGGCTGTGGGAGGCCTCCGAGCAGGAGACCGGCGTGTCGATCCAGATCGCCGCCGGGCCAGCCGGGGCCGAGGCGGGCTCCTAGGCGGCCAGGGGCTCGGAGGCGGGCCGCGGTCGGACAGGCGGCGGGCCGATGACCTCGTGGCGCGCGATCGGCCGGCGCCCCCATTCGGCGGCCATCGCGAAGGAGAGGAGACGGTCGAAGTAGGTCGCGAGCGGCGGGACCCCGATCCCGAGGGGCTCCAGCGCGTCGCGGGCCTCGGAGTTGTCGTACCGGGTCCGCATCGCGAAGTAGGGGAAGTAGACCTCGCTCCGGCGCAGGGCCCGCCGCCGGGACTCGCTCCCCTGCCTGACCAGCACCGGGTGGATCAGGCTGCGATAGAGCCGCGGCGGAATCACCCGCGGCCGCGGCTGCGCGGCCGCGGCGGTGCCCAGCTCGATCAGCTCGCCCACGGTGCTGGCACGTTCGGACGCCGTGAGGTGGTGGGTGGTTCTAGGCCTCCCGGTGAGCGCCAGGATGGCGTCGGCCACGTAGTCGACCGGGACCACGTCGACCGGAGCGGACCTGCGGGCCGGGATCGCCGGATAGGCGCCGCGCGAAAACGCCTTCATCGGGCCGTAGAGGACGTTGAACGCCGGCGTCCATCCAGTCGCGGAGTCGCCCACGACGATGCTGGGCCGCACGATCTGCGCCGGCAGCCCCCAGCCCCGCTCGTGGACGATGCGCTCGGCCTCGAACTTCGACTGTTCGTAGGCGTTGCGAAATCCCTGGCTGAGGTCCAGGTCGCCCTCGGCGAACGTTCCCGGATGCGTGCCGGCGACATAGGCTGTCGAGACGTGGACGAACGAGTCGATGCCGCCTCGACGCCCGCAGAGCTGAGCGAGCTCGACGACACGGCGGGTCCCGGTCACGTTGATCGCCCGGGACTCCTCGAGGCCGAGCGTGAAGGACACGGACGCAGCGCAATGGATGACTCGCCCCACACGCTCTGCCAGCCAGTCGCGCCTGGCCGACCCCATGCCCAGCCAGGCCTGCGTGACATCGCCCTTGACGGCGATCGCCCGGCCGGACCAGGCCGCGCCCTCGCCGGCCAGGGAGCTGACGAGGGTCCTCAGGCGGGCCTCAGCCTCTTCGTCGCTGGCGGCCCGAACCAGCACGTACACCGGGGCGTCCTCGCGCTCGAGCAGCCGAGCGAGCACCTCTCCGCCGAGGAATCCCGTGCCGCCCGTGAGCAGCGTCCCTGTGTTCGTCCCGCTCATATCCACACTGAGTAACGCGGTTGTCTCAAGTCCCGGTAAGCGGTGTGTGACGGTGCTGTGAAGCCGCCTACCCGTGAATGGGAAGATCACGCACTCAAACCCGCAAAGAGCGAAGGAGGCCCTCAACTTGAGCTACGAGACGGTGATCTGGGAGGAGATCGACGGCGTCGGCCGGCTGACGCTGAACCGGCCGGAGACGCTGAACGCGTGGACGGCCGAGTTCGGCGGCGAGCTCAAGCAGGTGGTGGAGGGCGAGGCCGCCGAGGATTCCGTGCGCGCGGTGCTGGTGACCGGGGCCGGCCGCGGCTTCTCGTCGGGCGCTGACCTGAAGGCGGGATTCGAGCCGGCGGAGGACGGCATGCCCGACATCCGCAAGGAGCTCCACGAGCTCTACCACCCGGTGATCGCCGGAATCCGCCGGCTGCCCAAGCCGGTGGTCGCGGCAGTCAACGGGCCGGCGGTCGGGATCGGCTGCTCGCTCGCGCTCGCGTGCGACCTGGTGATGGCCGCCGAGTCGGCGTTCCTGGGGCTCGCGTTCGTGAACATCGGGCTGATGCCCGACGGCGGGTCCACGGCCTTCGTGCCTCCCGCCGTCGGCAAGGCCCGCGCCTTCCAGATGGCGCTCCTCGGGGAGCGGGTGCCCGCGCAGCAGGCGCTCGAGTGGGGCCTCGTGAACTGGGTGCATCCCGACGACGCCCTGATGGGCGAGGCGAACGCTCTCGCAGAGCGGCTCGCCGCCGGTCCGACCCGTTCCTACGCGAGCTCGAAGCGGGCCCTGAACCGGGCGATCTACGGTGACCTGGACGGCCAGCTGGACCTGGAGGCCGAGCTCCAGCATGCGCTCGGGCGCAGCAAGGACTTCCTCGAGGGGACCGCGGCGTTCGTGGAGAAGCGCGACCCCGCGTTCATCGGCGGCTGATCAGGCGGCCTTCAGCCCCGGGCCGGCCTTCGGCTCGGCGTCGCGCGCGCCGACCTCTTCACCGCACCTGTCGCACCGTAGGTGGATCCTGGGCTCGCCGCCGCATCCGCGGTGGCGTACCTTGAGCGGCGGGCCGTCCTCCGCCATGTAGCGGTCGCCCCACTCACGCAGAGCCATCAGCACCGGATAGAGGTCGAGGCCCATCTCGGTCAGCCGATAGCGCTCCCGCGTGCGGATCGCGTCCTTGTAGGGCTCGCGGCGCAGGATCCCCGCGTCGACCAGCTTGCCCAGCCGCTCGGAGAGCAGGGAGCGCGAGATGCCGAGGCTCGTCTGGAAGTCCTCGTAGCGCTTGATCCCCGAGAAGGCCTGTCTCAGGATCACGAGCGTCCAGCGATCGCCCAGCAGCGATGCCGGGCGCGCGATCGAACAGTTCTCCTCGGCCAGTTGTGCCGCGCGCATCCCCCAACAGGATACCCGTGTTGCATTCGGAATCCGAACGCTATAGCGTTGCATCCGAGTTCTGGACCTAATGTTTCGCCCCCAACGCAAGGAGACGGCATGCCCAAGATCGACCTGACGCTTCCCGACGACGCGCTCACGCCCGGGGCCAGATCCAAGCTCCCAGGGGAGCTCGCGGCGGCCCTCCTGCGATGGGAGGGCGCTCCCGACTCCTCCTTCTTCCGCTCGATCTCGTGGACGCACCTGCACGAGCTTCCCGCCGATGCGATCCATACGGCTGACGGCCAGGCCACCGAGTCACAGGCGATCGTCGAGGTCACCACGCCGCAGGGCGCCCTGAGCGAGCGCAGGCGAGCCGGCCTTGCCGAGGAGGCGACGAAGCTCGTCCTCGACGCCACCGGCTGGGGCGACGATGCCAAGCTCCGCGTCTGGGTCATGTGCCGCGAGATCGACGAGGGATCGTGGGCGGCGGCCGGCGAGATCGTGCACTTCGAGCAGCTCCGCGAAATGGCGGCGGCGGAGCGGGAGAAGCCGCAACGGCAACAGCACCAGCCAGCTTGAGGGAGCTCGCCTTCATCGGCAAGGGCCACCTCGAGTGGCGCGAGGCCGACGAGCCCCGGCTCCAGGGGGACGGCGCGGCGCTGGTGCGTCCGCTCTCGGTCGCAACGTGCGATATCGACCGCCTCTTCGTGACCGGGCTGGCTCCCGCCGAGGAGCCGTTCCCGTTCGGCCACGAGTGCGTCGCCGAGGTGACGGAGGTCGGCGACGCCGTCGAGAGCGTCCAGGTCGGCGACCGCGTGAGCGTTCCGTTCCAGATCTCGTGCGGCGAGTGCGAGACCTGCCAGCGGGGATACACCGGCAACTGCGAGCGCGTGGAGCGAATGGCCACGTACGGATTGCCGATCGGCACCAACTACGGCGGCTTCGTGAGCGATTCCGCCTGCGTGCCGTTCGCGGACGCGATGCTCGTCCCGGTCCCGGACGACGTCGAGCCCGCCTCGGTTGCCAGCCTGTCCGACAACATCCCGGACGCCTGGCGGACGGTGGCGCCGCACCTCGACGAACGCCCCGGCTCACCCGTGCTGATCACGGCCAGTGGCGCCTCGATTGCCCTGTACGCCGTCTCGATCGCGCTCGCGCTGGGGGCCGAGCGCGTGGACATGGTTGGCGGAAGCTCCTATCTACGGGACCGGGCCGAGTCGCTCGGGGCGAACCTTCTCGACACCGAGTTCCCCAAGCGCGCGGGGCACTACCCGATCACCGTCGACGCCAGCGGCGACGTCGACGGCCTCGCATGTGCGCTGCGCTCGACCGAGCCCGAGGGCGTCTGCACGAGCATCGGCATCTACTTCGCCGACACGACGCCGGTGCCCCTGCTCGAGATGTACACGAAGGGGATCCGGTTCCACACCGGCCGCGTCCATGCCCGGCCGGCGATGGAGCCGCTGATGGAGCTGGTTCGCGCCGGCAAGTTCAAGCCGGAGCTTGTGACCGGCGAGACCGCGGACTGGGAGGACGCTCCCGAGGCGGTCGCCGGCCACCGCTCCAAGCTGGTCATCAGCCGCTCTTGAACGTGACCTGAGCTGACAGCGAATCGGCCTCGTTCGGCAGCGTGCCGTATACCTCCCGGCATGGCGCCCACCGAGCCGCCGTCCCGTCCCCCCAAGCCGCCACGGAGCTCCGGGAAAGATGCCGATGAGGGCTTCGGTCCGCTTCGCCTCCGGCGGTTCAAAAAGGAGGATGGCCGGTCGCTGATCGTCTACCGCTCGGCGGCGGAAGCGGGGCGGCGAACAACGTGAGCGAGCTTCGGTTCAACGAGCTTCGCGCGGAGGAGGTGGTCTACGCGATCCATCGCCAGGACCGCACCTACCTGCCGAGCGCGGGCCATTGCCCGCTCTGTCCCACGCGACCCGGAGGCCCGCCCACCGAGATCCCCTTCCCCAGCTTTGAGATCGCGGTGTTCGACAACCTGTTTCCCTCGTTCGAGGCGCCCCACGGCGCGGCGGAGGTCGTGGTGTACACGGATCGACACGAGGGCTCGTTCGGTGGGCTTCCACCGGACCGCGCCGAGGCGCTGATGTGGGTGTGGAGGCACCGTTACGAGGAGCTCGGCGCGCGACCGGACGTGGATTACGTGTTGATTTTCGAGAACCGGGGGGTGGAGGTCGGCACCACGCTCCACCACCCGCACGGACAGATCTACGGCTTCCCCTTCCTGCCCCCCGTCCCCGCGCTCGAGCTGGAGGCGGATGCGCGCCTCGGCGGCTGTGCGATCTGCGAGCTCCTCGCGCGCGAGTTGAGCGACGGCGAACGCATCGTGCTCCCCACCGAGGGCGTCGTCGCCTACGTTCCATTCGCCGCCCGGTGGCCATACGAGGTGCATGTCGTCCTGCGGGAGCACCGCCCCAGCCTGGCCGCGGCCTCGGGAGCCGAGCTCGGCGACCTCGGCGGCGCCCTCCAGGCCGTCGCGCGCGGCTACGACGCACTCTTCGATCGACCGTTTCCGTACGTGATGGTCGTTCACCAGGCGCCGACGGACGGCCGGGACGCGGGACACCTGCATGTCGAGTTCTACCCGCCGCTTCGCACCCGCGACAAGCTCAAGTACGCGGCCGGGTCGGAGCAGGGCGCCGGCACCTTCATCGGCGACGTGCTGCCCGAGGAATCCGCGTTGGCGCTGCGCGCCGCGATCGCCGCGGCGGCGTGATCGATTCCGGCCGCAGCGGCGAAGGCGCGACCGCGCATGTGACCGCGTTCGCTCCCGGGCGCCTCAACCTGATCGGCGAGTTCACCGACTACAACGACGGCCTGGCCCTGCCGCTCGCCATCGCCGAGGGGATCACCGTACGCGCGGCGGCGACGGGCGACGGGTGCATCGAGGCGCACGCGCTGGACCTCTCCGAGTCCGACCGGTTCGAGGCCGACGCTCCCTCGCGCACGGCCTCCGGGTGGCGGGCGTTCGTCCATGGCGTCGTCGCCGAGCTCGCCGCCGCGGGAGTTCGCTCCGCCGGCGCCCGCGTGGAGATCACGGGCACGGTCCCCCGCGGCGCCGGCCTCTCGTCGTCGGCGGCGCTGGAGGTCGCGACCTCCATGGCGCTCGTTGCCCTCGCGGGGGAGGAGCTTCCCGACGGCCGCGACCTGGCGCGGATCTGCTCTCGGGTCGAGAACGAGTGGGTCGGAGCTCGGACCGGCCTCCTCGACCAGCTCGCGAGCATCTTCGGGCAGGCCGACGCTGCGCTGCGGATCGACTTCCGGTCGCTGGCGATCGAGCCGGTCCCGTTGCGGCTCGAGGGGTGGCGGCTGGCGACGCTCGACTCGGGCGAGCGCCACGCGAACGCCGAGTCCGGGTACAACCAGCGCCGCCTGGAGTGCACTCGGGCCTGCGCCGCGCTGGGCGTTGCCAGCCTGCGCGACGCGGAGCCGTCGATGCTCGGCGCGCTCGACTCTCCCCTTGCCGAACGAGCCCGACACGTGCTGGACGAGAACCGCCGCGTGGACCAGGCGGTCGCGGCGCTGCGCGCCGGGAACCTGGAAGAGATGGCGAGCCTCTTGAACGCCTCCCACGCGAGCCTGCGCGACCTCTACGAGGTGTCGACCCCGGCGGTCGAGGCCACAGTGGCGGCGTTCCGGGCGGCGGGCGCCGCGGGCGCCAGGGTGGTCGGAGGCGGCTTCGGCGGTCACGTCCTGGGGCTGATGCCGCCGCACTCCCAGCTCCCGCGAGGCGCCCGCGAGCTGCGTCCGGGGCCCGGTGCGCGCCTCCTCGAAACGACCTGAGCGTTCCGGGCGCCGTCCTGCGGTTGGACTCACCCTCCGCGGGCCCGCATGACGGGTTAGTATGGCGGCGGCGGTCGCGATGGCAGTGGACATCCGCGCCACCTCGACCGAAGAGCGTGTCTGACCGGGAAAGGACAGACGTCGCCGGTCCGGCACTCGTCACAGGAGGAGAGGTATGTCGGATCACGATGCTGCTGAGGACGCAATTGAGCGTCTGGAGTGGGCGGAGCGAGACGAGGACGAGACCCCCCACTCGAAGTGGCGGGCATTCAGCCGTCGAACCGCGCTGACCGGAGCTGGCGCCGCGGCCGCGGCGATCGCCATCGACGCCTGCGGCGGCGGCGGCTCGACCAGCGCGTCGGCCGACGCCTCCAAGGTCTTTGGCACCCAGCCCGCGTTCAAGTTCACGTTGGTCAACCACGTGACGACGAACCCGTTCTTCGTTCCCACGAAGTACGGAGCGGCAGACGCGTGCACCCTGCTGGGCTGCAGCTACCAGTGGACCGGTTCGCAGTCGAGCAACGTCAACGAGATGGTCAATGCCATGAACAGCGCGATCGCGGCCGGCGTCGACGGCATCGGGGTCTCGCTGGTGGACCTGACCGCGTTCAACACCCCCACCAAGAACGCGCTCGCCAAGAGCATCCCCGTCGTCGCCTACAACGCCGACGCCGAGGGCAACGATCGCCTCGCATACATCGGCCAGGACCTGTTCCTGTCCGGCCAAGAGATGGGCAAGCGGATCGTCGAGCTGGTGCCATCCGGTGACGTCGCCCTGTTCATCGCGACGCCCGGCTCGCTCAACATCCAGCCCCGGATCGACGGGGCCAAGGAGTCGATCTCGAAGTCGGGCAAGCCGATCAACGTCTCGACGATCGCCACCGGCGCGGACCTCCCGAAGGAGCTCTCGACGATCCAGTCGTATGCCTCGTCGCACTCCTCCACCGTCAAGGGGATGTTCGCGGTGGACGCCGGGAGCACCCAGAGCGTGGCCCAGGTGATCCAGAAACAGGGCCTGAAGGGCAAGGTCCACGGGGGCGGCTACGACACGCTGAAGCCGACGATCGAGCTGCTCCAGGAGCAGTTCATCGACTTCACGATCGACCAGCAGCCCTATCTCCAGGGATTCCTGCCGATTCTCGAGCTCTATCTCTACAAGGCCTCACAGACGCTGACGGGAATCGCCGACGTCAACACGGGGCTCAAGTTCCTCGACAGCAAGACCGTGGTGCCGTACAACAGCACCAAGTCCCGGTTCGAGGGCTCGAGCTCGGCTGCGGGCGTCCAGAAGGCGTAGCGGTCCGCGGTGGCCGCCACGTCGGAAAGGACCGCTCCGACACCCGCTCCCGCCGACGGTCGACCCGGGTCCGGGTCGACCGTCGGCAGCGTGCTCGGCGTCGGCCGCCGTCTGCTGACCCTCCGCGAGGGCAGCATCATCGTCGTCACCCTGGTCACGACGATCTACTTCGCGATCAACGCCCAGAACTTCCTCACGATCGACAGCTTCAAGAACCTGCTCCCCTATTTCGCGCCGTTCGCGATCCTCGGGGCCGGGCAGGTGTTCGTGATGATCAACGGCGAGATCGACCTGTCGATCGGCGCGGTCTACCTGCTCGTGCCGTTCATCTTCTTCAAGTTCAACGAGGCCGGCCTGCCGCTCATTCCCGCGCTCGTGCTCGCCCTGATCGTGGCCATGATGATCGGCTTCATCAACGGGTTCTTCGTAGCGATCGTCGGGATCGCCTCGTTCGTCGTCACCCTCGGCTCCCTGTTCGCCCTCTCGGGGCTCGCCCTCGTGATCTCCCACGCGGCGCCGGTTGCCGCGCCCGGCACCTCGACCCTGGAGGTGGGGACGTTCGCGAAGGTCTTCGGCGGCGGCGTCTACTCGGAGCTGATCTGGGCGTTAGCCATCGTCGCCATCCTCCAGGTCGTGCTCTCGTTCACCCGCTGGGGCGTCTACACGGTGGCCGTCGGAGGCAACCGCCTGGGCGCCGCCGAGGCGGGGATCAACGTCAACCTGGTGCTGATCCGCAACTTCGTCCTCTGCGCGCTGCTGGCTGGGTTCGTCGGGGTCCTCGAGACCACCCGAGCGACAAGCATCACTCCGGACCCCGCGGGCGCCAACTCCGTGCTCTTCGAGGGCATCTCCGCCGCCGTCATCGGCGGCACCCTGCTCGCCGGCGGTGAGGGCACCGTCGTCGGCGCGCTCATCGGCGCGCTGTTCCTCGGCGTCCTCACCGACGGGCTGATCATCCAGGGCACGAACGCCGACTACCTCAACCTCTACCTGGGACTCGCGATCATCTTCGCGATGACCCTCAACGTCTTCGTGGCGCGGGTGCGGAAGGGCTCGGGCGTTGCCTGACGCGGCGGGCAGCGAGGCGGCTGTCGGCCCGGGCACCGGGGCCGAGGAGGTGCTGCGGGTCGAGCACATCGCCAAGAGCTTCGGTCCGATCACCGCGCTCCGCGACGTGAACCTTCGTCTCAACAAGGGCGAGGTGCTCGGGCTCCTCGGCGACAACGGCTCCGGCAAGACAACTCTCATCAAGACCATCTGCGGCTTCCACAAGGCGGACCGGGGTCGGATGTTCCTGCACGGCGAGCCGTACGCACCGAAGAGCGTCGACGACGCTCGCAGCCACGGGATCGACACCGTCTACCAGGACCTGGCGCTGGTCGACCAGCTCACGGTGCACCAGAACATGTTCCTTCACCGTGAGCGTCTCCGGAAACCGTCGCCGTTCCTGAACAACGGCGCGATGCGAAAGGACGCGCGGAAGGCGTTCGACGACATCGGCATCAACATCCCGGCGCTGAACGCCCCCGTGGCGCGGCTGTCGGGAGGGCAGCGGCAGGCGATCGCGGTCGCGCGGACGATCTACGGCAGTGAGGCCGACATCCTGTTGCTCGACGAGCCGCTCGCGGCCATGGGTGCCAAGGAGGGCGGGCTGATCCTCGAGCTGATCGAGCGCCTGAAGGGAGAGGGCAAGGTCTCGATCATCATGATCCTCCACAACTACGTCCACGTGCTCGCCTCCTGTGACCGCGTGAATCTCCTCCAGGACGGCGCGATCGCGCTCGACAAGCCCACGTCGGAGACCTCCGTCGAGGAGCTGACGAACATCGTCGCGGAGGAGTACCGGCGCGCGAAGGCAGAGGCGATGGCCGCCCAGGCCGCGGGGGCGGCGATCGCCGCAGGCGAGCGCCGGGGCGCGTCGTGATCATCGCGGCGTGATCCGTTGAGCGGCGACCGGTACGCGATCGGCATCGACTTCGGGACCGAGTCCGGGCGGGCGCTCCTGCTGGACCTGGCGAGCGGCGAGGAGCTCGCGGTCTCCGAAGTGCGATACCCGAGCGAGGTGATCGACCGGAGGCTGCCGGAGACCGGCGCCGAGCTGCCGCCCGACTGGGCGCTCCAGGACCCTGACGACTGGATGACGGTCGTCGAGACAGCGGTCCCCGAGGTCATGTCGCGGGCCGGCGTGACCGCGGGCGACGTAGCCGGCCTCGGCGTCGACTTCACGTCGTGCACCGTCCTTCCGGTGAGGGCCGACGGCGTCCCGCTCTGCACGTTGCCCGAGTGGCGGCCCCGCCCCCACGCGTGGCCGAAGCTCTGGAAGCACCACGCCGCCCAGCCGGTGGCCGACCGGCTGAACGAGGTCGCCGGCGAGCGCGGCGAGGACTTCCTCTCGCGCTACGGCGGCAAGCTCTCCTCCGAGTGGTACTTCCCGAAGCTGATCGAGCTCTGGCTGGAGGACCGCGAGGTCTACGACGCCGCCGATGGATTCATCGAGGCAACCGATTGGATCGTGTGGCACCTGACCGGCAACGAGCGAAGGAACACCTGCACGGCTGGGTACAAGGCGTGCTGGTCGGAGGGCGAGGGGCTGCCCTCGACCGACTTCTTCGAAGCGGCATACCCGGGATTCGCGGATCCGGCGGCCAAGCTCGGCACCGACTTCTTCACGCTCGGCACCAAGGCGGGAACCCTGCGACCCGAGCTGGCGCAGCGGCTCGGCCTGAGCGACGGGACCGCAGTCGCGGTGGGCAACGTCGATTCGTTCGTCTCGGCCCCGGGAGCCGGTGTCGAGGAGCCGGGGACGTTCGTGATGGTGATCGGGACCTCGATCTGCGACCTCGTCACCGATCCCCGCGAGATCCGCCTCCCGGGGATCACCGGCGTGGTCAAGGACGGCATCGTCCCCGGCCTCTACGGGTACGAGGCCGGACAGGTGGCTGTGGGGGACATGCTCGCGTGGTTCGTCGACGAGATCGCCCCGGCCGCGGCCCGTGCCGAGGATCCCTACGAGGCGCTCGAGCGCGAGGCCGCGGCGCTGCGCCCCGCGGAGACGGGGCTCGTGGCCCTCGACTGGTGGAACGGTAACCGGACGATCCTGGCCGACGCCGACCTGACCGGCGTGATCGCCGGTCTGACGCTCTTCACCACGCCGCGGGACATCTACCGGGCGCTCCTCGAGGGAATCGCCTTCGGCAGTCGCCGGATCATGGACAACTTCGACGAGCACGGGCTCGAGCTGGGCGCGATCGTCGCCTGCGGCGGCGTCGCCGAGAAGAGCCCGCTGCTGATGCAGCTGATGGCCGACACCAGCGGGCGAGAGGTCCGCGTCCCCGCCTCGACTCAGATTCCGGCCCGCGGCGCGGCGCTCTTCGGCGCCGTCGCCGCCGGGCGCTTCGCGGACATCGCCGAGGCGATCTCGGCGACTCGACCCGGTACCGCCCGCGTCTACGTACCGGACCCCGACGCGGGGACGGTCTACGACCGCGTCTACGGGATCTACCGCGAGCTCTACGAGACCCTCGGGCGCTCGCGCGCCGACCTACTGCACGAGCTCAAGCACATGCGCACCGCGGCGCCGGCGATCGCCGCCGCCACGCCCGTCACAGCCGATTGAGAGGAGGACCCGTGCCAGACCAACGCCAGCCCCGCATCGGACTGCTCGGGATCATGCAGAAGCTCTACGACGACATGGTCCCGGGGATCGCCGAGCACCAGGCCGCCTACGCGGAACGGCTCCGCGACCGGCTCGACGGCGTCGCGGACGTCGTGTTCACACGGCCGGCAAGGGACCGGGAGGACATCGAGGCGATCATGCGCGAGCTCCGCGAGCACGACGTCGACGGGATCGCCATCGTCATGCTCACGTACGGCCCCGCCATGCGCACGGTACGGGCCCTGCTCGAGAACCCGCTCCCGGTGCTGCTCGCGAACGTGCAGCCGGAGCCGGCGGTCACGGCCGCCTGGGACATGGACGACCTGACCTACAACCAGGGAATCCACGGAGCCCAGGACCAGGCGAACGCGCTGGTGCGCACCGGCGTCCCGTTCTCGGTGCTCACCGGGGACTGGCAGTCCGACGAGTTCGTGGACGCGTTCGCGAGGTGGGCCCGCGCGGCGCGTGCCATCACGGCGCTGCGCGGCGCCCAGATCCCCCTCCTCGGCAACCCGATGAACGGCACGGCGGACTTCCTCTATGACGAGCCGGCCCTGATGAGGACCATCGGCCCGCTGGTCCTCAGCGTGAGCTTGGGCGAGCTCTACGGTCGCATGCAGAACGTCGCGGACTCCGAGATCGCCGACACGGTCGCCCGCCATCGAGAGCTGTTCGCGGTCGACCCCGAGCTGCCGGAGGCCTCCCACGCGTACGCGGCGCGGATGGAGATCGCCCTCAGGAAGCTGCTGGACGACGGTTCCTATCCGGGGTTCACCACCCATTTCGAGTCGCTGGGGCGCGACGGGCGCTTCGAGCAGCTGCCGCTCCTGGCCGCCTCCAACCTGATGGCGGACGGCTACGCCTATGCGGCGGAGGGAGACACATTGACGGCCTCGCTCATGCTGGCCGCGCAGACGATGATCGGCGACGCGAACTTCAGCGAGATGTACGCGATGGACTTCGAGCTCGACTCGGTGCTGGTCAGCCACATGGGCGAGGGCAACTGGAAGGTGGCGCGCGCGGACCGGCCCGTACGCCTGATCGATCGCGAGCTCGGCATCGGTGGGCTTGGAAATCCGCCCACGACCGTTTTCTCCGCCGAGCCGGGCCCGGCGACGATCGCCGATCTGATCCCGCTGGAGGGCGAGGCGTTCCGGCTGGTGGTGGGGCGGGGCGAGGTGCTGGACACCCCCGAGCTTCCGGACGTGGAGATGCCCTACTTCCACTTCCGTCCCGCCGCGGGCGTGCGGCGGTTCATGGACGACTGGCTGCGCCTCGGCGGCACCCACCACTTCGTGGTCAACCTCGGCGAGCACGCCGACGCCTGGCGTATCTGGGCCGAGCAGCTTGACCTCGACTACGAGGAGATCTAGCGGTGAACGTCCGCGAGTCCGTCCTGCAGGCGAACCTGGCGCTTCCCGCGCACGGCCTCGTGACCCTCACCTGGGGCAACGTCAGCGGCATCGACCGCGACCGAGGGCTGGTCGCGATCAAGCCGAGCGGGGTGCCCTACGACGGTATGACCGAGGCCGACCTCGTGGTGCTCGACCTGGACGGCAACCAGGTCGAGGGCGATCGTCGGCCATCGACCGACACCCCCACGCACCTGGCGCTGTACCGGGCGTTCGAAGGCATCGGGGGCATCGTGCACACGCACTCGACCTGGGCCACCGCCTGGGCACAGGCCGAGCGGAAGATCCCCATCCTGGGCACGACGCACGCCGACCTCTGTGCCGACCCGATCCCACTGACGCGCGCGCTCACGGCCGATGAGGTCGCGGCGGACTACGAGGGGGCGACCGGCCAGGTGATCGCCGAGGCGCTCGGCGATCGCGACCCGGCGGAGGTCCCGGCGGCGCTGGTCCGCGGCCACGGGCCCTTCTGCTGGGCGACGGATCCGGCCGCGGCGGTGGAAACGGCGATCACGCTCGAGGAGGTCGCCCACCTGGCCTTCCTGACCACCGCGCTCGAGCGCGACGCGGGTCCGCTGGCAGCGGCTTTGCGGGAGAAGCACTTCGAGCGCAAGCACGGGCCGCGGGCCTACTACGGACAGCCGTCTTGAGCGCGGCTACCAGCGGTCGTGGACGTGCGGTCGGATAAGCCGATCGTAGATCTCTGCGACTCCGGCCAGCTGATCGTCGGTCAACGGATCCAGGTCCGCGGCCGCGGCGTTCTGCCGCGCCTGCTCCGAGTTCCTGGCCCCGGGGATCACGACGCTCGTGCCCGGCTGGTCGATGACCCAGCGAATCGCGAATCGCGCGAGCGGGACATCGGGGTCGACGAGCTCCCGGAGCTCGCGGACGGCGGCCAGGCCGACGTCGAACGGGACGCCCGCGAACGTCTCGCCGACGTCGAACTCCTCCCCGTGGCGGTTGAAGCTCCGGTGGTCGTCGGGCCGGAAGGTCGTGTGCTCGTCGTAGCGCCCGGACAGGAGGCCGGAGGCGAGGGGGACGCGGGCGATGATCCCGACCCCGGCCTCGACCGCCGCAGGCAGCACCTCCTCGAGCGGCTTCAACCGGAAGCAGTTGAGGATGATCTGGACGGTGGCCACGTTGGGCCTGGCGATCGCGGCCAGCGCCTGTGCGCAGGTTTCGACCGAGACCCCGTAGGCCCGCATGCGGCCGGCGCTCACCATCTCGTCCAGCGCCTCGAAGACCGCGTCGTCGGCGATGACCTCGCTGGGCGGACAGTGGAGCTGTACCAGGTCGATCTCGTCGGTGCCGAGGTTCTCGCGCGAGCGGTCGTTCCAGGCGATGAAGCCCTCGCGGTTGTAGTTTTCGGGCAGCTGCTCGACCCGCCGGCCCATCTTGGTGGCGATGAGTACGCTTGCGCCCGGATGGCGCGATCGGAGCTCGCCGCAGAATCGCTCGCTGCGCCCATCGCCGTAGACGTCAGCGGTGTCGAAGAACGTGACCCCGGCCTCGAGGGCAGCCTCCAGGGTCGCCTGGGCATCCTCGGGGTCCACGGAGCCCCAGTCCGCACCGAGCTGCCAGGTGCCCAGCCCGACGGTCCCCACCGCCCGGCCGAGCCTCCTCATCTCCCGCTCCTCCACGACGCGATCGTCGCAGATCGTGCCCGGCCCGGCCCTCGCCGGATTCGATGAACCGCAGCGGTGGCAATGCTGGGGTCGTGTTCGACAACGACGGCCTGCTGCTGGACACCGAGCCGTCATGGACCCGCGCCCAGGTGGCGGTGTTCGAGCGGCGAGGGCGGACGTTCGACCTGGACGCGAAGCACGCGCTCGTGGGCACGTCGCCCGTGACCGCTCCCCAGGTGCTCGAGCGGGTCCTGGAGCTGCCGGGGCGAGGCGAGGAGGTGAGCGCGGAGATGTACGACCTGGCGGTCGACGAGATCGCGAACGCGGCCGAGGCTCGACCCGGGGCGCTCGAGCTCCTCGCGGCAGTGCGCGGGCGGTGGCCGGTGGCCGTCGCGTCGAACGCCCCGCGACGCCACCTGCTCACGGGGCTGCGGCGCGTGGGGGTGGAGGACTCGTTCGACGCCATGCTCGCCTTCGACGACGTCGGGGTCCCGAAGCCCGCCCCGGACCTCTACCTACAGGCTTGCGAGCTGCTCGGCGTCGACCCGGCCTGCTCGGTCGCGATCGAGGACTCGCCGCCGGGCGTGGCGTCGGCCAGGGCGGCGGGGATGTTCGTC
Organism: uncultured Actinomycetes bacterium; assembly: GCA_963710955.1. Taxonomy (GTDB): domain Bacteria; phylum Actinomycetota; class Thermoleophilia; order Solirubrobacterales; family 70-9; genus AC-56. The sequence goes on from CAVQCK010000006.1 coordinate 69,653, forward strand.
ATCGGCGTGCCGTCGATCACGGGGATCGAGCTGGAAGCCGACCGCGTCTTCGACTCGCTCTCGGACCCCGCGGTCGGCGCCACGATCGCGGAGGTGCTCGACGGAGCGTAGGACGATTCACGAGGAGGAACGATGAAGACAAGCCTGGGCATCTGGGCCTTCGGGCCGATGATCACCCGCTTCGTGCCGGGCGGCTACCAGCCGGAGCACGCCAGCGACTCGACCGCTGACAAGGTTCACCGCGCGGTGGAGGGGCTCGGGGACCTGATGGACGACTACGAATTCCACTACCCGCAGGAGCTCTCCCGGGACAACCTCGACGAGGTGCGCGAGGCGCTCGACGGCCACGGGATCTACTGCCTCGCCACCGGTCTCCACCTGGACCCGCGGTTCGGCAAGGGCGGGCTGTCCTCGCCGGATGACGCGGTCCGCGCCGAGGCGCTCCGGCTGACGCTGGAGGCAGCCGAGTTCGCCGGCGAGATTGGCGCGAACCTCATCCTCTGGCCCGGGATCGAGGGCTACAACTATCCGTTCCAGACCCCCTACGCGGAGAGCTGGGCGCGGCTGATCGACGGGATCGGCCAGGCGGCGGAGGGCTGCCGCAAGAGCGGGGCGCTGCTGTTCCTGGAGCACAAGAACTCCGAGCCGGCGATGAAGATCTTCATGCGCAACGTCGGCATGGCGCTGCACATCGTCCACACGCTCCGTGCCCGTGGGATCGACAACGTCAAGTTCAACATGGACTGGCAGCACCTCCTGATGAACGACGAGAACCTGGCCGAGTACGCGGCTCTGCTCGCCGCGGAGGGCCTGCTCGGCCACCAGCATGCGAACTCCGGGTGGGGCACCTTCGACGACGACAACATGGTCGGCACCACGGCGTTCATGGAGACGCTGGAGCTGGCGCTTGAGCTCCGGCGGGCGAACTACGGATCGAATGGCGAGCACCTCGGGTTCGACCTCTACCCGTACACGGAGGACCAGGTGGGCGCGGTGCGCCGCAGCGTGCTCCAGTGGGGCTTCATCGATGGCATCGCGGGCCGGATCGACGAGGCTGCGCTGCGCGACGCGCAGCAGCGAAAAGACGCAGTCGCCGCGTACGAGCTGGTCTACGCGGCGCTCGGGGCCTGAGCCCGGGCGGGACCTGCGCGTGTCCGTCGACCCTCGGTCCGCCGGCCGCCCGCTGGTGGGCCTGGACGTCGGCACGTCTGGCCTCAAGGCGGTCGCGATCTCGCGCGGCGGCGAGCTGCTCGCGACCGCCGGGCGGAGCTACCCGCTGTCAACTCCCCAGCCCGGTTGGGCCGAGCAGGACCCCGAGGACTGGTGGCGCGCCGCCCAGGAGGCGCTGGAGGACCTCGGGGTCGAGGGGGCGGCCGTTGGGCTGTCGGGCCAGATGCATGGCCTCGTGGCCCTTGACGGGCGCGACCGGGTGCTGCGGCCGGCGATCCTGTGGAACGACCAGCGCACGGCCGCCGAATGCGCGGAGATCGAGGAGCGCATCGGCTTCGAGCGCCTCGTCGAGCTGACCGGCAACCGGGCGCTCACCGGCTTCACCGCACCGAAGCTCCTCTGGCTGCGGCGCCACGAGCCGGAGACCTTCGCCCGGATCCGCCGCGTGCTGCTGCCAAAGGACTACGTGCGGCTGCGGATGACGGGCGAGCACGCGATCGACGCGGCGGACGCCTCGGGGACCCTCCTCTTCAACGTCCGCGAGAGACGATGGAGCCGGGAGGTCCTGGACGCTCTCGGGATTCCCGAGGAGTGGCTGCCGCCCGTCCGCGAGTCAACCGAGATCGCGGGCGCAGGGGACCAGGCCGCCGGCGCGCTCGGCGCCGGCGTCCACCGCCCGGGCCCGCTGTCGGTCGTGCTCGGGACCTCGGGCGTGATCCTCGCCGCGCTCCGCACCTACCGCCACGACCCGCGGGCGCGGCTCCACGTCTTCTGCCACGCGATCCCCGACACCTGGCAGGCGATGGGCGTGATGCTCTCGGCGGCCGGGTCGATGAGGTGGCTTCGAGACGTCCTCGGCGGCCTCGACTACCGGGCACTGGACAGCGAGGCGGCCGCCTGGAAGCCGGGCGCGGAGGGCCTGCTGTTCGCGCCGTACCTGGCCGGCGAGCGCACCCCGCACGCGGACCCCGACGCCCGCGGCGCCTTCGTCGGGCTCTCGTTGCGACACGATCGCGGGGCCATGGCCCGCGCCGTGCTCGAGGGCGTCGCGTACGGGTTGCGGGACTCGCTCGAGCTCCTCCGGGAGCTCGGGGTCGAGGCGGACGTCGGGCGCGTCTCCGGGGGCGGCGCTCGGAGCGAGCTGTGGCGACGGATCGTTGCCTCCGTCCTTCAGATCCCGCTCGAGCGCACGGCCGCGGCCGAGGAGGGCGCCGCGTTCGGCGCCGCGCTGCTCGCCGGTGTCTCGTCGGGCGCCTTCGCCGACGCCTCCGAGGCGGTGGCGGCATGCGTTCACGTGACCGACCGCACCGAGCCCGACGCCGAGTGGACCGCGACGTACGACGAGGGCTACGATCGCTTTCGCGCGCTCTACCCGGCGCTGCGACCACTGGAGGGCAAATGAACGGTCCGACGGAGACCGGAATCGAACCGGTCCGCTGGGGCTTCATGTCGCTGGCGAAGATCAACGAGCGAGTGCTGCCGGAGATCGAGGGCTCACCGGCGATCGACCTCGTCGCCGTGGCGAGCCGGTCGGAGGAGGCGGCTGCCCGGTACGCCGACGAACACGCGATCCCGCGTCACCACGGCTCCTACGACGCGCTGCTCGCGGACGAGGACGTCGAGGCCGTCTACATCCCCCTGCCGAACTCGCTCCACACCGAGTGGGCGATCCGTGCGCTCGAGGCCGGGAAGCACGTCCTGTGCGAAAAGCCCATGGGCCGGCGCGCCGACGAGGTGCGGCGGGCGTTTGACGCCTCGGAGCGGGCAGGACGCCTGCTGATGGAGGCGTTCATGTGGCGCCATCATCCGCAAACGCACCGGGCCGCGGACCTTGTTGCCGGCGGCGCGATCGGCGAGCTTCGCCTCGTTCGCTCGAGCTTCGGCTTCAACCTCGAGGATGTCGCCAACGTCCGGATGCGGGCGGAACTCGACGGCGGCGCGTTGATGGACGTGGGCTGCTACTGCGTCAGCGGGACCAGGCTGTTCGCCGGCGAGCCCGACACCGTCACCGCGCGCCAGGTGCTCGGCCCGACCGGCGTCGACGTCCGCATGGCAGCCACGATGAGCTTCGCCGATCGGGCGCTCGCGCAGTTCGACTGCGGCTTCGACGCACCGGAGACCGCCCTGCTGGAGGCCGTGGGCTCGCGGGGGACGCTTCGCATCGAGACCCCCTTCCTGATCACCCATCCGCGCATCGATCTCGTCCGCGACGGCACCCTGGAGCGCCTGGACGTCCCCGAGGCCCCGGCGTACCGGCTTGAGTTCGAGAACTTCGGGGCGGCGGTACGCGGCACGGGTCAGCCGCTGCTCGGACGTGACGACGCCGTCGCCCAGGCGCTCGTGATCGAGGCGCTCTACCGGTCCGCCGACCGCGGCGGTGAACCCGTCGCGGTCGCGTCCGGATAGCCGGCAGTGGCAGAGGTCCTCTTCGTCGGCGTGACGACCGCCGGATCGATGGTCCACCGGGCGATGCCGCTCTGGCAGTCCCTGCTCCCGTCGCCCGTCCATGTGCGCGGCGTCGACCTCGACCCGGCCGCCGATCCCTCCCGCTATGCCGAGCTGCTCGAGGACATCCGCGGCGACCCCGGCGTCGCCGGAGCGGTTGTCTCCGCGCACAAGACGCGGCTGTTCGATGCCGCTCGGGACCGATTCGACGAGCTCGATCCAATCGCCCTCGCCTGCGGTGAGGTCAACGCCGTTCGGCACGACGGATCAAGCCTCCGGGGCTACGCGCGCGATCCGGTGTCGGTTGGACGGGTCGTAGAGGAGATCTGGGCGGAGCGTACCGGGGATGCGGTCTGTCTCGGGGCGGGTGGCACGGCGCTCGCGCTCGCGTTCCACCTGGCGTCGACCGGAACGCCGGGCCGCCTCGTGTGCGCGGACCGCGACCCGGCCGCCCTCGACCGCGTCGAGCGCCGGATCGAGATGCCCATTGAAACGCACCTCGGCGAGGGACCGTGGGACGAGCTGGTCGCGACGGCACCCCCCGGGTCCCTGATCGTCAACGCAACCGGCATGGGGAAGGACCGGCCGGGTTCCCCCACTTCCGACCGGGTCCGCTTCCCGCGGGATGCCACCGTCTGGGAGCTCAACTACCGCGGCGACCTGCGCTTCCTCGATCTCTCGCGCGCCCAGGCGACCGGGGCAGGCTTGCGGGTCCACGATGGCTGGGCCCTGTTCTGCCACGGCTGGGCGGCCGCGCTGACCGCGGTCTGGGGACTGGACGACGAGCCCCATCTCGGGGACCGGTTCGCCGCCGCTGCTCGCGAGCTTCGCCCGACCGCCCGCCGCGTGGGGTGACCCGCGGCTACCGCGCTTCCGCCGCGCCCGAGTAACGAAGCGATCCGGGCGTGTCGAGCGTCTCACCCGTCTCCAGCAGCGTCTTCAGGCCAGACAGGATCATCGTCCAGCCGCCGTAGACCTCCGAGTTGGCGTCTGCCGGCAGCTGGTCGTGGGTAACGGTGAGCCGGCACGACGTGCCGACCGGCTCGATCTCCCATGTGACTCTCGACGTGCCGACCGCCTTCACGTCGTCGCTCCAGAGAGCGGTGAACGTCTGGACCAGCCGCCGGGGCGGGTCCACCTGGACGTTCTCGCCTTCCGCGATGTCGATGACGCCCGGGACACCGGACTTGTACTGAGAGCCCTCGGTCCAGTCCGAGTCGGTCCGGACACCGAAGCTGTACTTGGCCCTCATCTCCGGGTCGGTGATCGCCTCCCACAGCCGCTCCGGGGTCGTCTTGATGTAGATCTCGAACACGGACATCGTGCCCGCGCCGTCAACCACCAGGTACCTGTCCATCATTCCTCCTCTTCGAGGTCTTGCTTGAGCCCGCTGAGCGCAGCGGCCCAGGGCTCCGCGTATTTGCTCACCCACCGGTCGTGGACGAGCCTGATCGGGACGGGGTTCAGGAAGTGGAGCTTCTCCCGGCCGCGGCGCCTCGTCGTGACGAGATTCGCCTCCTCGAGCACCCGCAGGTGCTTCATGACGCCGAAGCGGGTCATCGGGAGCTCTGACTCGAGCTCGGAGAGGGTCTGCCCATCGCGCTCGTACAGCCGGTCCAGGAGACCCCTTCGGGTCGGATCGGCGAGCGCCCTGAACACCTCGTCCATGGACCACAGTATAGGTGACTAATTGGTCACGTATCGCCCGACCCCCTTTCCGCGCCGGACCCTGTGCATCGCCTCCAAGCTATATAGCTGATAGGCTATGCACATGACACCGCCGTTCGAGGTACTCGCCGAGCCCAACCGGAGGCGGATCCTCGACCTGCTCAGGGTCGAGGAGCGGCCCGTCGGGGAGCTGGTCCGCGAGCTATCGGTAAGCCAGCCCGCGGTCTCGAAGCACCTGCGGGTGCTGCGGGAGGCCGGATTGGTCACGGTTCGACCCGAGGCGCAGCGACGCCTGTACCGGGTGGCACCGGAGCCGCTGAAGGAGATGGACGAGTGGCTCGCGCCCTATCGCCGGCTCTGGTCGAAGCGGCTCGACCGGCTCGAGCGGCACCTCGACGCGATGCCCGACGAGAAGACCTGATCGAAGGAGGCAACGGCATGCGAGACGGACGACTGGAGGAGACCGACGGGACCTGGCGACTGCGCTTCGAGCGCACGCTCGCTCATCCGCCGGAGAAGGTCTGGCGGGCTTTGACGGATCCGGATCATCTGGAGGCGTGGTTCCCGACCACGATCGAGGGCGAGCGGCGGGCCGGGGCGGAGCTTCGGTTCAGTCATCGCACGCGCGACCTGCCCCCGATGGAGGGGGAGATGATCGCCTGCGAACCTCCATCACTGCTCGAGTTCCGCTGGGGCGAGGACACACTGCGTTTTGTCCTCGAGCCCGACGGGTCGGGGACGCTCCTTACGCTGGTGGACAGCCTCGAGGAGCTAGGCAAGGCCGCCCGCGACGGTGCGGGCTGGCACGTCTGCCTGGATCAGCTCGCCCTTCACCTGGACGGGTCTGAGCCGTCGTGGACCTCGGTCGAGCGCTGGACGAAGGTGCACCCGGCCTACGTCGAGGAATTCGGCCCGGAGGCCGCGACGGTCGGCCCGCCCGAGTAGCTCGAGGCTTACAAAGACGTGGGCTAGCCGGCGAACACCCTCAACACCTGCAACGACACCTGCCAGTTTCGGGGCTAAAGCCCCTCATCGAAAATCTTTGAGAAGGCCCAGTCCGGGCCCCCGAGGCCGCTGCAGTTGTTCCTCGCGTCGTGGATTCCCGGGCACGGGTGATCGCGGTTCGCCGACCACATCGCGAGCCGGCCGATGTGCTTCTGCTTGGCGAACGCCGTGAGCTGGTTGGCGTTCTGCGTCGTGAAGACCTCCTTGGGGTCGTCGTTGACGCCGAGCATCGGCGTGACCCCGACCATCGGCCAGACGGCGGCGTCGCTCAGGCTCGGGTACAGCCGGGCGAGCTGCGTGTGGGTGGCGCGGGCCGCCTGGATCGCGTAGTCGCCCATCCGCCCGTTGTAGTTCAGGGAGGAGTCGAAGTAGTCCATCGCCATGACGTTCACGATGCCGACCCGCACACCGTTGTTGATCGCCATGCGGACGATCCGGATGCCGTCGTGCGTCAGCCCGGTCGGCATGACCGGAAGCGTGAGGGACACCTGCACGGGCTTGCCGGCGGCACGCCCGGCGGCCTGGATTCGCTCGATCGCCTTGAAGCGGCGGGTCAGGGACGCCGTGTTCGCCTGATCGGCGCCCTCGATGTCGAAGTCGAGGTTGCGGATGCCGTAGCGGTTGATCACGGCCTGGTAGGAGGCCCGCAAGGAGTCGACCGTGGTGCAGGTGTCGGCGAGCTCCTGGCCCGCCGCGCCGCCGAAGGACACGATCCCGTCTCCACCGGCCTGCTTGAGCTTGGCGATCCGCTGGTTCATGGTGGGATCGTCGAGCCCGTAGTACCCACCCCAGGACGCCTTGCACGGCTGCCCACTCACGATGAAGCCGAGGGTGAAGAGGCCGACGCCCGACTCGCTCTTCATCTTTGCCAGGGAGTCCGAGTTGAGCGTCATGTCCACGTAGGGCGCGAACCGCGGCGTCGCTCCCGCCGACGCCGGCAGCGCGAGGCACGCCAGCAGGAGGGTTGCCGCGAGCGCGATCGCGACCCGTCCGGCACCGCTTCTCCCCCTGCTCACATCACCTACATCGTCAAACGAGGCGCAAAGCTCCAATTGCCGCCTTCCTTCCACCGCAAATTGCGGAATCGCGACTGGCGCGACCGCGCCGGGTTAGATAGCCTGGCTCCGACGACTGGGAGAGAGAAGCCAGACGCCGAAGCCAGGCGAACAGCAACTCTCGACAGGCAACGAAGGAGCTTTGTCGTGCGAAGGCTACGCACGGGCAGGCAAGATCGTTGCCCCCGGTCGTCTTTTGTTGTCTGGGATGTAGCCGTCTGTGGGGTTGGGAGCGGGCGGGCTAGCCGCGGGCCGGTTCCCCGGGTTCGGCCCACAGCGCCCTGCTCCCGGGTGCGCCCGGGTCGCGCGGCCGCGGCTGGCAGGCAATCCTCGGCCGACGGCACCGTCACCGCGAGATGGACCCTAGGGGCGTCCCCGGACAGCCCGGTTTCCCGGATGTTGCCGACGGCCGCCCGTCAGGCCTGGGCCGCGGCGAACGCGTCCGCGGCGGCCAGGTCGAAGTCGCCGTAGTCGCTTCCGAGGCCCTGGGCGACGAGGGCCGCCGCCGCGCAGCCGAGCACGGCCGCCTCACGACGGGACCTTCCCAGCGAAAGGCCCCGGAGGAACCCGGCCGAGAACGCGTCGCCGCAGCCGGTGGTGTCGACCACGTCGACCTCGAGGGCGGGGACATCCTGGCTCCCGTCACCGTCGACGATCAGCGCGCCCTCGGCCCCCCTGGTGGCGACGACACAGCCGACGCCTCGGTCCACCAGAGTCCGGCACCCAGCCGCGAGGTCCTCCTCGCCGCTCAGGCCGAGCACCTGATCGTCGTTCGGCAGCAGGTAGTCGAGCTCACCGAAGACCGGGGCAATCCAGTCGACGATGTCACGCGCCTGCTCGCCCGGCGCGAGGATGTCCGCGGACGTGGTCACGCCCTTCGCGCGAGCGAAGGAAAGGATCCGGGCCGCCGCTTCACCGCCCATGAACTCAGGCCCGCCGAGGTGCAGGTGGGTAGATGCGGCGATCGCATCCCATGGGGCGTCGTCCGGCCCGTAGGTCGCGTTGGCTCCTACGAGGTGGAGAGTGGGGCGCTCACCGTTCGGCCTGATGGGCAGGACGGTCGCCGAGGTCGGCACGTCGTCGCGGCGGACGAGATGCGACGTGTCGATCCCACCCCGCTCCAGCAGCGCCGTCAGCATCTCCCCCACCGCATCGGCGCCGATCGCGCCGGCGCTGTAAGTCCGCGCGCCGAGCTTCGCCAACGTCAGCGCAGCGCCGCCGGCGGACCCGGCGGCGGTGATCCTGATCTCCTCGACCAGGGTCGCGCCCTGACCCTCCGGGATCGCCTCGACCGGGCGGGCGAGGACGTCGAGGACGTGGACGCCCATCGCGATCGCGACCATCTCGTCGTTCATCCATCCCCCTTCGTCTCGCCCTCGGCCGGCTTCGTGGATCCGTAGCCGCGCTCGAGGGCGGCGGTGACCACCGCTGCACGCTGATCGTCGTCGAGGACCCGCGGGGAGCCGATCGCCGCCGCGCGCCAGTAGACGGTGCACGCCCACTCCAGGAGCAGCGAGAGCTCCACGGCCGTGTGCGCGTCCGGGCCGTGGGTGATCGCGCCGTGGTTCGCCATCAGGGTCGCCGACCGGCCCTCGAGGGCGTCCAGGACGGCGCTCGCCAGCTCCGGCGTTCCGAAGGTCGCGTAGGGCGCCACCGGCACGACTCCGCCGAGCAGAAGCATCTGGTAGTGCACGCAGGGCAGCTCGTCGAGGACGCACGAGAGCGCAGTCGCCATCGGCGCGTGCGTGTGGACGACTGCGCCGGCGTCGTAGCGGCGGTACACGCCGAGGTGGAGATCGAGCTCTGAGGTCGGCTGAAGGTCGCCGGCGACGACCTCTCCCTGCATGTCGACGACGGTGACCTGCTCGGGATCGAGATCGCCGAGGACGGCGCCGGTGGGGCTGATCGCCACCTCGCTCTCGCCGGCCCGGGCGCTGACGTTGCCCGCCGTACCGATCACGAGGCCCTCAGAGGCCAGCCTCCGGCAGGCCTCCGCAACGTCTGTGCGCTCGCGATCGAACATCGGCGCGTCATTTTGCATCACAGCGGTCCACTACACCACTGACAGCACCAGCCAGTTTCGGGGCCAAGCCCCTCACGACGACACCTGACGGTTAGCCTGCGCGCGATGGGAGAGCTGTTGCTTGCGCGTCATGGCGAGACCGAGTGGAGCCTGAACGGCCGCCACACCGGAAGGTCGGACATCCCGCTGACCGAGAACGGCCGCACGCGGGCCCGCAACCTCGCGGGCCGCCTCGAGGGCCACGCCTTCGCCCTGGTGCTGACCAGCCCGATGCAGCGCGCCATCGACACGTGCAAGCTGGCCGGCCTCGGCGACCAGGCGGAGGTCCGCGACGACCTCCACGAGTGGGATTACGGCGACTACGAGGGGCTCACCACCGCGCAGGTCCACGAGACCGACCCGGATTGGAGCCTGTGGCGCGAGGGCGGCCCGAACGGCGAGCAGGCGGCCGACGTGGGGGCGAGAGCCGACCGGCTGATCGCCGAGGCCCGCGCAACCGAGGGCGACGTGATCTTCTTCGCCCACGGCCACATGCTGCGGGTGATCGGCGCGCGATGGGTCGACCTCCCTCCCGAGGACGGCGGGCTCCTCGGGCTCGGAACCGGTGCGCTGTGCACGCTCGGCTACGAGCACGACCTTTCGATCCTCGTCCACTGGAACGAGCCGGGCGGCTGACCTCGTGGCGGCACGGAGCATCGACGCCACGCTGGCCGAGCGCCCCTGCGGTCCGGAGGCTGTCCTCGATCACATCGAGCCCGGCGCGGACGTGGTGATCGGGGTCGGCAACGCGGAGCCCGTGACGGTCCTCGACGCGATCGAGCAGAGAGCAGAGCAGCTGCGGGACGTCCGCATCCATCGCATGCTTCCGTTGCGGGACCGGCGCTACATCGACGGCGAGGTGCCCAACGTGCGTCACGTCTCGTGGTTCCTCTCGCCTCACGACAAGGACGCGTTCCACGGCTGTCGCTGCGACCTGATCCCGAACAGCTTCAGCGACGTGCCCGGGCTGATGCGTCACCTCAGCGGCCCCAGGCTCGTTCTGGCATCGGTCTCCGCCCCGGACCGGCACGGCTATTTCTCGCTCGGCTGTCACGCCGAGTACGTCGCCGCGATGATCGGCGAGGCGCCGTTCTTCGTCGAGGTCAACCGCCGTATGCCGCGGACCTTCGGCGAGAACCAGCTCCACGTCAGCGACGTGATCGGGTGGTGCCAGGCCGATTACCCGCTGGTCGAGCTGCCGGAGCACTCCAAGGGCGAGGCGGACCGCAGGATCGCCGAGCTGGTCGCCGACCGGATAGGAGACGGCGCCACGCTCCAGGTCGGGATCGGGGCGATCCCGGACCACGTGCTCTCGCTGCTCGGGGATCACCGGGACCTCGGCGTGCACTCCGAACTGGTCTCCGACGGCGTCGCCGACCTGGTGGAGGCCGGGGCCATCACGGGAACCCGGAAGCGCACCCATCGAAACAAGATCGTTACGACGACGGCGCTCGGCACCCGGCGGATCTACGACTTCGTCGCCGACAACCCGGGGGTCGAGTTCTGGCCGGTCGACTACACCAACGACCCCCGCAACATTGCTCGCGAGGATCGCTTCACGGCGATCAACGCCACGATCGAGGTCGACTTCCTCGGCCAGTGCGCGTCGGAGTCGCTCGGCAGCGACTACTGGTCCTCCTCAGGCGGCCAGCCCGACTTCGCCCGCGGCGCCATGCTGGCCGAGCACGGGCAGGCCTTCATCGTCCTGCACTCCACCGCCAAGGACGACTCCGTCTCGCGGATCGTGCCCCAGCTCCATCCCGGAGCCGCCGTGACGACGTTCAAGAACCTCGTCGATCGCGTGGTCACCGAGTACGGCGTCGCGGAGCTGCGGGGGAGCTCGATCCGCGAGCGGACCGAGCGTCTGATCGCGATCGCCCACCCGAGTTTCCGCGACGAGCTGGGGCGCGCGGGGCGGGAGCTCGGCTACCTGTAGCTCCGTGGGCTTGACCACGCAATCGATCTGCCATTTCGACGGCTGAGGCGGGTGTAGGGTCGGCTTGGGCATGGAGGCGACCCAGCACCTGTCGCAGAGCCGGGCAGCACGGAACGTCGTCCTCACGGCGGGCATCGCGGGGCTCGGAGGCCTTCTGTTCGGCTACGACACCGGCGTCATCGCCGGCGCCCTGCTGTTCATCAAGCCGGACTTCCACCTCGGAGCCTTCGAGGCCGGGCTGGTGGTCAGCGCCGTGCCCATCGGAGCGATCGTCGGCGCCGCTGTCGCAGGGCCCCTTTCGGACGGGAAGGGCCGGCGAGGGGCGATCCTCCTGTCGGCGATCATCTTCGCCATCGGCGCGCTCGGCAGCGCTGCCGCCCCCGACACGGCGGCGCTGGTCGTCGCCCGCCTCGTCGTCGGAGCCGCCATCGGGGTTGCCTCGGCGACCGCGCCCGTCTACATCTCCGAGGTCGCTCCGCCCGACAAGCGCGGGTCCCTTGTGACCTTCTTCCAACTCGCCGTGACGGTCGGCATCGTGGTCGCCTACCTGGTGGGCCTCGCGTTCAACTCGAGCGGGGGCTGGCGGTGGATGCTCGGCCTCGGTGCCGTGCCCGCCGTGATCCTCGCCATCGGGATGCTGGAGATGCCGCAGAGCCCGCGCTGGCTCGTGATGGCGGGCAAGGACTACGTGGCCCGCGTGACGCTGTCGAAGATCCGCGAGGACGATCCCGCGGCCATCGACAAGGAGCTCGCGGAGATCAAGGAGAGCCTCGACGTCAAGGCCGGTGGATGGCGGGATCTGCTGCACCCGGTGGTGAAGGCGGCGCTGTTCGTCGGGGTCGGCCTGGCGGTCCTGCAGCAGGTCACGGGCATCAACACGGTCATCTACTACGCGCCCACCATCGTCCAGTACACCGGCGTCAACTCTTCGGCCTCGGCGATTCTGGCGGCCGTCGGCGTCGGCATCGTGAACGTCGGGATGACGGTCGTCGCCCTGCGCCTCCTTGACCGGGCGGGCCGGCGCACGCTGCTCTTGGGCGGGGTGAGCGCGATGGTCGTCTCTCTGTTCGCACTGGGCGCGGCCTTCATAGGCGGCGGTACGAGCACCGGGGCGTCCATCATCGCCATCGGCAGCCTCATGCTCTACGTCGCGGCGTTCGCGATCAGCCTCGGCCCGATCTTCTGGCTGATGAACGCAGAGATCTACCCGCTCAACGTCCGGAGCAAGGCGGCGGCGGTCGGGACGATGGCCAACTGGACCTTCAACGCCATCGTGTCGCTGACCTTCCTGGTGCTGATCGACGCGCTGGGCCGCACCGGCGCGTTCTGGCTCTACGCGGGCATCGGCCTGTTCACCCTGTGGTTCTGCTGGCGCTTCGTGCCCGAGACGAAGGGCTTGCACCTGGAGGACATCGTGGAGATCTTCCGCGGGCGCGCAGCCAAGAAGGGGCCGACCCCCACGTCGAAGCCTCCGGCGCCCGAGCCGCCGCCGACCGCGCCGGCCTAGGAGGTGTTGTTGGGCGGCGACCTTGTCGCCGCAGAGGCATGTGCCGTAATAGGTGTTGTCTCTACCATCCAGCGCCATGCGCATCGACGAGATCCTCGGCGGCCCCGAGCCCATCTTCTCGATCGAGTTCTTTCCCCCGAAGACTCGCGAGAAGGTCGACGAGCTGTTCGAGACAGTGGAGGCCCTGAAGCCGCTCAACCCCGACTACGTCTCGGTGACCTACGGCGCGGGCGGGGCGACCCGAGACGGCACGGTGGAGATCGCCACTCGGATCAAGCAGGAGCACGGCCTCGAGGCCATGGCGCATCTGAGCTGCGTCGGCGAGACGCGCGAGGGCCTGACCGAGATCCTCGATCGGTTCGAGGCCGCCGGGGTCGAGAACGTCCTCGCCCTGCGAGGGGACCCGCCGCGCGGAGAGGCCGCCTTCCAGGCGCCGGACGGCGGGCTGTCAAGCGCAGCGGAGCTGGCCGAGTTCATATCGGGTCGCTATGACTTCACGCTCGGCGGCGCCTGCTTCCCCGAGGTGCACCCGGACGCGCCGAACCTGGAGGCCGATCTCGCCTACCTGAAGACCAAGGTCGAGGCCGGGGCGAGCTTCCTGATCACGCAGCTCTTCTTCGACAACCGCCTCTACTTCGAGTTCGTCGACGCCGCACGCTCCGCGGGCATCGACGTGCCGATCATCCCGGGGGTCATCCCGATCGCCACCTTCGGTCAGGTGGCCCGCATCTGCGACCTCTGTCAGGCGTCGATCCCGGCCGAGCTCTCCAGCGCGATGGAGGGGCTCGGCGGGGACGAGGAGGCGGAGGCCCTCCTCGGGGTCGCCTACGCGGCCCGCCAGTGCGATGAGCTCCTCGCAGGGGGGGCGCCCGGCATCCACTTCTACGCGCTCAATCGCGCTCCCGGCACCCGTGCGGTGCTGAGCGCGCTCCGGGCCTCGCGTCCGTGGGACCGCGCGCAGTCCCCGCCGCCCTCGCCGCAGCTGGCAATCGACTAAGCCGCCATCGGGGGCGGCTCGTAGACTCGTCGATCCAATGCCATTCGTCGAAGGCTCCTTTCCCTACCACGGGTACCGCATCTCCTACGACGTCCACGGGACCGGAGACCGGGTCCTTGTGCTGGTTCACGGGCTGCTGATGAACCGGCGCATGTACGACGCGCTCGCCCCCGAGATCGCCTCCCGGGGCAATCGGGTGGTGACCGTGGACCTGCTCGGCCACGGGAGGTCGGACCGCCCCGCCGACCGGCAGATCTACTCGATGACCGCCTTCGCCGACCAGGTCCTGGCCCTCCTCAACCACCTCGAGCTCGATGCTCCGGTCGTGGGCGGGACCTCGCTCGGCGCCAACGTCGGGCTGGAGTTCGCCGCTCATCACCCCGCCCGGGCGGGCGCTCTGTTCGTCGAGATGCCCGTGCTGGAGGACGCCCTGCTCGGCGCCGCACTGATCTTCACGCCGGTCCTCCTCGGGCTGCGCTTCGGCAGTCCCCTCCTCAAGGGGGTCGCCGCCCTGACGCGGCAGATCCCGCGCACCAACTACCTCGTGGACATCGGCCTCGACTGGATCCGCCAGGACCCGGACCCCTCGCGCGCGGTCCTCGAGGGAATCCTGTACGGCCGCACGGCGCCCACCGCGGAGGAGCGCCGCGAGCTCAACCAACCGGCGCTCGTCGTCGGGCATCCAAATGACCCGCTTCATCCGTTCTCCGACGCCGACATGCTCGTCGAGGACATGCCCAACGCCCGCCTGGTCGATGCCAACTCGATCGTCGAGTGGCGCCTGGCTCCCGAGCGCCTGACCAACGAGCTCGCCGGCTTCGTCGACGAGGTCTATGTGGAGGGCGACGCCCGAGGTGAGCGCCCGGCTCGCGCCGCGAGCGGCTAGCCGCGCGGCTGGCGATACAGCGGGAAGAAGCCCGAGTCCTCGCGACCCCCGCTCAGTGTCGCGTAAGCATCGGGGTCACAGACGATCTCGTGCGTGTTGAACGGCAGCTCCGCGTTCGCGAACCCGCGCTTGAAGTCCTCCAGCCCGTCGCCGGGCTTGACGCCGCCGCCGAGGTTCAAACGGACGCCCAGTTCGTCCGCGAGCCTGATCGTGGACTCGATGATGTTCTTGAACGGCGACCGGGGGCGATGGACCTCGGCCGTGCCCCCGAGGTAGTAGTGCAGCATCCCGTCGGACTGCACCACGATCGCGCCGGCGGCGGTCGCGCGCTCGGGGCTGCGGGCCAGGAACAGCCACGAGCGGTCGAAGCCGAGGATCGTCCTGAAGTAGTCCTGCTCGAAGAAGTAGCGCTCAGCGGCCTCGACGCCGTGCATCGTCTCGGTGTAGACGTGGTGGAAGCTCACCCGCTGCTCGACCGAGGTGTCCGGGCCGTGCAGCGCCTCGACGTGGTAGCCGAGCCGGTCGTTCGCCCGGATCTGCTCCGCGAACCGTGAGCGGATCTTCCGCTCGCGCCCGGGGTCGTGGACCTGGACGGCCGAGCGCTTCGTGGCGCCCTGGAGGCAGGGCTCGTGGCCGATCCGGTCGCGCACGAAGATGCTGACGAGGCCGGTCTGGGACCAGTCCAGGGCGGCGGGATCGGCCGGCGAGCCGCGGTCGTTCAGGATCGTCGCCCCCGGATACCCGTAGGGGGTGATCGCGTCTCGCTGGGCGGAGTCGTCGATTTCGTGGACCAGGAGCGGCAGTGCGATCTGGTCGTCGCCCTCTCCCCCCACGACGAGGGTGTGGCTCACGCCCTCGGCGTCGAAGAAGGGACGCGAGCGGAAGAAGTCGTCGCTCTCGCCCGCCCGCCCCTCGTCGGCGATGAGCTGGGCGACCCGGCTTGCCTCTCCAACTAGCTCCGCTCGGTCTGCCAACCCTTGAACTCCTCGGGCAAAAGCCCCCATACCTCGTTGTCGACCATGTCGCCGTTGCGGCGAATCGCCTTGCGCATCACTCCCTCACGCTGGAACCCGAGGAAGGTCACGACCTTCTGCGCAGCCCGGTTGGTGGCCGGGATCTCCGCGTGGATCCGGTGCGCGCCGTGGTCGTCGAAGGCGTGGATGCAGGCCTGACGCTCGGCCTCCCGCGCCACCCCCTTCCCCCAGGCCTCGGGGTCGCCGACCAGGACGGCGAGCTCCGGGCCGGTCTCGCGCTCGAGCCCGAACAGCGCCACGAACCCCACCGGCTCCGACCCGCCGTCCAGCAGGATCGCCCACTTCCGGTCACGGCTCGTGTCCATCGCCCGCTCCACCCAGCCGCGCGCGGCCTCCTCGGAGAAGCTGTTCCTGCTGCCGACGAGGTCGGCCGTCACGTCCGCGTTGTTGAACCAGCGGTGGACCGCCGGCGCGTCATCCGGCCGGAAGTCCCGCAGCTCGATCGTCGCCGCCATCGGGCTAAAGCTACCTATCCGTAGAGCCCGTGTCCCGTGGCCAGCATGCGGAGCGTCCGCCCGAGGATTCGGAGGTCGAGGCGCGGGGACCTGTTGTCGACGTACCAGACATCGAGCTCGATCCGCTCCTCCCACGGGATCCCGGCGCGCCCATTCACCTGAGCCCATCCGGTCAGGCCCGGCTTCACCTCGAGCCGCCGGAGCTGGCGGGATGTGTAGAGCTCCACCTGCGCCGCCAGCGTCGGCCGGGGGCCCACGATCGCCATCTCACCCCGCAGCACGTTGACGAGGTTGGGGATCTCGTCGAGGGAGAACCGGCGCAGGAAGCGACCGACTCGCGTCACCCGCGGATCGCCCTCCAGCACCGGCGTCCCCACTCCAACCGGATCGGCACCCATCCGCATCGTCCGGAGCTTGTAGACCTCGAACGCGCCGCCGTCCCTGCCGACGCGCTGCTGCCGGTAGAGCACCGGGCCCGGCGACGTGAGCTTGATCGCGACCGCGGCGACCGCGAGGATCGGCGCGCCGGCGAGGAGGCCGAGCGCGGCCAGCCCGAGGTCCGCGATCCGCGGGAGGCCCCTCCCGCTCGAAGCCAGCCGTGCCCGTTCCCGACCGGCACCGGGGCTGGTTTCTCGCACCGCTCGCCTTCCCGGCTCGCTCACCGGGTTCCCTCGGCCTTGTCCCAGGTGACCGGGACGCCGTGGCGCAGGTACTCCCAGAGCCCCGCCGCGCTCGACGCGGTCACCGCCACGTAGTAGTGGGCGATTCGGAACGGCCGCCACGGCCACAGCGCGCCGATGGCGGCCGCCGCCAGCAGCGCCACCTGCGCCGCGAGGGCGACCACGTAGACCGTCCCCTGGCCGGCGAGCGCGATGTTGGTGCCGAGGGCGACCACGTGCAGGAACGGCGATGCGTAGCGCAGGAGTCGATGTGAGGCGATCTCGAACGCATACAACGGCCCGTATCCCTTCGGGGACAGCAGGCCGTAACGGAGCATCGTGCTCCAGGCGCCCGCCATCATCCGCCGCTTGCGCCCGAACTCGTCGCCGACCGTCGCCGCGAGCCGCTCCCGAGCCACCGCCTCGGGCGCGTACACGGGGCGCCAGCCGCGCTTGACCAGCTCGTATGGGAACGAGATGTCCTGACCCCTGGTCGGCTCGAGGAAGATGTACGCGTCGCGTCGCACGGCGTTGATCGCGCCGTTCCCGGCGGTCACGCCCGCGAGGCGGGACTCCCAATCCCGCACGGCCATCTCGTAGCGCCAGTAGAGGCCCTCCTCGTTGGCCGTGGCCGCTCCGTCGAATCGAACCTGGCCGCACACGTAGCCGACCTCCGGATCGCCGAAGCGCGCGACCAGGCGCATGAGGGCGTCCTCCCTCCAGAAGCTGTTCGCGTCCGAGAAGGCGAGGACCTCGCCGCTCGCCTTCTCGACCGCCGCGTTCAGCGCGGCCACCTTGCCTCCCCGCGGGAGGTCCAGCACCTGATCCGCTCCCGCCGCCCGCGCGACCTCCACGGTGCGATCCGTGGACCCGTCCGACGCGACGATCACCTCGAGCCGGCCGCGGGGATAGTCGAGCGCTAGCGCATCCCGGACCTTGCGCTCGATCACGTCCTCCTCGTCGTGGGCGGCGACGATGAGCGAGACGCGTGGGAGCGGCTCGTCGCCGGTCGAGGCGGGCCTGCCGTCGCGCGAGCGCGCGAGCGCCCACAGGAGCAGCGGGTAGCCGAGGTGGGTGTAGACGAGCAGGGCCACGGAGACCCAGAAGACGACGGCGAGGATCGTCACGCGCCAAGCTCCGTGTAGAGCGCCATCGTCTGGGAGGCCACGAGCTCCCAGGAGTACGGCCCCGCTGCCGCGGCGGACGCGGCGGCGGCGAGCCTCTCTCGCTCCTCCGGGTGGGCGAGCAGGTCGGTCAGCCGCTCGGCCAGCGCATCGGCGTCCCCGGGCGGGACGAGGGAGCCGGCGCCGGTGCGCGCGACCTCGGCGAAGCCGCCGACGTCGCTCATCACGATCGGCTTGCCGAAGGCCAGCGTCGCATAGAGCACGCCGGACTGCTCGGCGTCGCGATGCGGCAGCACCACGATGTCCGCGCGGCGGAAGTACGCAGGGAGCTCCTGGTCGCTCACGAAGCGGGGGACGAAGCGCACGGTCCCCGGAGCGCGCGCGGCGAGCTCCTGAAGCGACTCCACCGACATGCCGAGCGGACGCCCGACGACCCACAGTTCGGCGCCCTCGACCGCGCGGAACGCCTCCAGCAGCACGTCGACGCCCTTGTAGGGGCGGACCAGTCCGAAGAAGAGGATCACGGGATCGGTCACCGCCGCGAGCTCGTCCGGAAGCGGGACCTCGTCCGGCTGGCGAGTGAGGTAGTCGAAGGCGCCGTGGGGGATGACGCGTGCACGCTCAGGGTCGACCCCGCCGGCAATGAGCCGCTCCCTCCCGAACTCCGACAGGGCGACGACAGCGTCCATGGAGTCCAGCACCCGCCGCAGACCCCGTTCGAGGCGGCGCTCGAAGCCCTCGGTCCGAAGGACGCCGTGGGCTGTGAGCACCCGCGGCCGGGCCGGAGGAAGCAGATAGCCGTCGATCGCCGGCACCGGAAGCCACTGGTAATGGCGGACGTCCGCCGACCCCGCGTCCATGCGATGGCGGGCCATGTCCTTGACGTGCTCGGCCAGCTTCAGGGCGCGGCGCGCGGTGCTGTCGGCCTCCTGCTTGGCGGACTGCCGGTAGAAGATCTCGCGCACCTCGTATCCCATCGGCGCCGGCACGGCACCGTGGACGAACCGGCTCGTGACCAGCTCCACCTCCGCCCCGGCGCGGGCCAGGGCAGCGCACAGGGACCGGTCGTACGGCGGCGTGTAAGCGGGCGGATCGACGACTTGGACGCGCATTCGCCAGGATTCTGGCGATGGAGCTGTCCTACTGCGTGGTCAACACCAATGGGCGGGATCTCCTGCTCGAGTGCCTGCGATCGATTCGCGAGACGCATCCGGAGGGCACCGAGCACGAAATCCTGGTCCTCGACAACGCTTCGGACGACGGATCGGCGGAGGCGGTGAAGGCCGGATTTCCCGAGGTTCGCGTGATCCGCCGTGAGCGCCGAGCCGGGCTTGCCGAGAACAACTCGCTGATCATGGGCGAGGCGCGCGGCGACTTCTGCCTTCTGCTGAACGAGGACTCCGAGCTTCTGGACGGCGCCGTGCGGGAGCTCCTCGCCGCGCTGCGGGGGGATCGCGGAGCCGCGGTCGCCGGGGCGCAGCTCGTGGACCCGGACGGCGAGCCCATCCCCTGCGCCTGGCGGTTCCCGAGCCTGGAGACGGCGCTTGCGCAGGCGCTCCTCCTCCACCGGCGCCTCGTCACCCAGAGCCACGGCGGCGACGGCCCGCCGCGGGAGGTGGGGTGGATCCAGTCGTGCACGATGCTGATCCGCCGCGAGGTCGCCGACAGCGTCGGCTATCTGGACACGGACTTCTTCGTCTACTCGGAGGAGGTGGACTTCCAGAAGCGCATGCACGACGCCGGCTGGCGAATCCTCCACGTGCCGCGCGCCCACGCGATCCACCACGAGCAGCTCGCCACGGACCGCTCCGCGGGCGGCCGCCGCCGGATCGTGCAGTTTCACCGCGGGCGCGACCTCTACATGCAGAAGCACCATTCGAAGGCCGTGGTGCTGCTGTCGCGCCTGCTGTGGTCAGTCTCGTACGTTCCGCGGGCGCTCGCAGCGATCTTCATGCGAGGCCAGGACCCGGGCACCTACTGGCTCCACGCCCGCCAGGCGCTGCGGCCCGCAAGCGGCGAGGGCATGCGCGAGGCGGCCGACGCGTACAACGCCGCCCACGCGCGAGGCGGTCAGGTCCCCGAGCGGTCCTCGTCGCGCGCCGCGGCCTCGTAGACCTCGGGCCCGAAGTCAGCTCGCTCGTCCTCCGCGTCCCCGGCGTCGGCCGTCGCCGCACGAAGGCTCCTGGCGCGCGCCGCGATCGCGGACGGGCGCAGGAGCTCGGCCAGGCCGGTGCGCTCCTCGTCGTGGAGGAAGCCGAAGAGGAAGAGCAGCGCGGGGTAGGCGAGCCAAAGCACGCCGCGGCTGAGCAGGCCGATCGCACCCGAGGTCGGCAGCAGCAGCTCGCCCGCGGCAACCACCGCGACGGCGGACAGCAGCACCAGGGCGAGGCGGCGCCACTCGTACGGGACCGGGAAGAGGCGCTGGGTGAACGCGTACATCAAGACGAGCACGATCACGTAGGACCCCACCAGGGCCAGCCCGGCGCCGACGATCCCGTGCGAGGGGACGAGGATGAGGTTCAGAATCACGTTCGTCACCACCGCCGCGATCGTCGCCGGGAAGCTGAACTCGGTGCGCCCGGTGCGCCCAAGGATCACCACCATCGCCAGGTACAGGCCGTAGAGGCCGATCCCGGTCGCCAGCAGGCCGACCGCCTGGTAGGAGGGGAAGAAGTCGGGCGCCGCCAGGAGTCGAACGATCCACCGTGACTCCAGCCACAGCCCGCTCGCCGCGAATGCGAGCACCGCCGCGAACCAGGTGAAGATCGCCGAGTACACCCGGCGGGCCTCGTCGTCGTCGCGGATCGAATAGGCGAGCGGCGGCCACGCGAGCTGCAGCCCACGCACGAGCACCTGCATCGCCTGGGCGAACTTGACGGCCAGCGCATACAGGCCGACCTCGCTCAACCCGACGGTGCGGGCGATGATGATGCGATCGATGAAGTTGAGGGAGTAGAGCGACAGCTCGGCAGGCATCGTGGGGAACCCGAAGCTGAACATGCGCCGCAGGAGGGGACGGTCGGGGACCAGCGCCAGCCGCCTCCGCTCCCGCCACAGCATCCACACCGTGACCGCCGCTCCTGTCCCGTAGGTCCCGAGGAGGATGCCGCTCGCCCGTTCCCCCTCGACGACGATCAGGAACACCGTGAACGGGATCGTGATCAGGACGTTGACCACGGTGATGCCGAAGTAGGCCTTTGCCCGCTCGTCCAGGCGAAGCAGGGTGAGCGCGTACTCGTAGAGCGTCTGGGCCCACAGGCCGAGGATCGCGAGGCGCGCCAGGCCGGCGTCCTCGTGGCCGAGCAGCGCCTGCGAGATCGGCCCGGCGATGGGAAGCAGGACGAGGGAGACGATCGTCGCGCCCCAGAAGAGGGAGGCGAACCCGGTGGCCACCACCGCAGGCGAGCGCTCGTTCGGCAGGTAGTAGAAGCGCAGGATCGCCTCGATGATCCCGAGCCTGACGACGATGCTCACCGCGATCACCGAGGCGAGCATCACCTCCGCCGCGCCGTAGTCGCTCGGCGAGAGGTAGTGCGTATAGATCGGCAGCAGGAAGACCGCGATCAGCTTCGAGAGGACGCTCGAGGCCGTGTAGGCGGCGCCGGTCGTCGCGAGGCGGCGCAGGTAATCGAACATCGACCCGGACTATGCGGCGGCCGGTCGCGGGTCCCGCGGCTGGGGTGCCGGCGCTCCGCCGGCGACCGGCACCGCCGATCCCGCCACGCGTTTGCGCCGCAGCGCCACTCCCACCCCCAGGAGCGCCCAGGTCGCCGGGTCGACCGTGAAGTCCGCGTAGCCGAGGCTGTGCACGAAGATCGCCACGAAGCACGCGGCTACGGCCGCCGCTCCGGGCGAACCCCTGGCTCCGCCCAAGAGGACGATGAGGGCGAGCACGACCAGTGCCACGTAGACGATAAGCCCGATGGCGCCCTGCTCGGCGCCGACCGTCAGTGGCTCGCTGTGGGAGGCCGTCGTCTTCGCGGTCGGGTCGATCCTGTCCTTGAACGCCGTGCCGAAGGACCCGGATCCAAATCCCCAGACCGGGCGGTCCCTGGTGAGGTGATAGCCGCCGCTGATCAGGCTCACGCGGCCGCTGGTGTAGTCGTTGACCTTGTCCGACGAGCCGAGGTCCTGACTGCCGATGCCGCTGGCCGCGAAGAAGATCGCCATCGCCGCCACGATCACAACCCCGGCTGCGAGGGCCCACCGGATCCCCCACCGGAGGGCCATCACGACGAGGAGACCGGCGATCAACGCCGCGAAGCCGGTGATCGAGAAACTGAGCGCCAGCGCGGCGAGCAGGATGCCGGCGACGACCGCGGCGGCGATTGCGAGCCCCGTATTCCGGGCCCAAGCCAGGTAGGCGCCGAGGGCGACGAGCACGAGCGCCAGGGCCCTGCCCAGGATGTTCGGGTCGTAGAAGAGCGAGTTGACGCGGAAGTAGAGGTGGAGCTGGTTCGAGGCGAGCAGGTCCCCCTTGCTCAGCAGGAGATCGCGAGCGGCGTACTCCCAGAACGCGACCCCGGCGAAGACGAGCGCCACCGCGGAGACCGTGACCAGGACCCAGCCCAGCAGCCGATCGCTCCACCGGACTTCACCGAGCATCACGAACAGAAGCGCAAAGGGAACGAGGAAGAAGGAAGCGTTCTCGATCGCGTTCGACACGTCGACCGAGTACGCGGTCTGGATCGCGTAGAGCACCAGCGTGGCGGCCAGCACCCGGTAAAGCCAGACGACCGCGGTCGAGTCCCGCAGGCTTGCCGGACGCGCCTCCGGCCCACCATCGGTGCGATCGCTGCGGCCCCGCAGCGCCGCGTACCCGAAGCACAGCACGCCGCCGGCGATCACCATATAGAGCGGCACGAGGAGGTGGGAGGTCTGCCCGCCGACCTGAACCGGCACCCGCAGGGGGAGGACGGCGAAGGTCGCGAGGGGAAAGCTCCAGGGCCAGCGGCGGAAGATCGCGGCGACGGCCGCTGCCACGACCACCGCGGCGGCGACCGCCACGGCGAGCTTCTCCGGGGGGTGGCGCAGCGCGACGAGCCGCGAGCTGTCCCACACGTCGCCCGCGATGAGCGCCGGCGCAGCGATCAGGGCCACCAGCGCGCAGCCGTAGCGCAGGCGGGCGTCGCGTGCGAGGAGGGCGCCCGCGGCCGCGCCGCAGGCGATCAGGATGCCGATGAACTGCGCTGCGGAGGCGTTCACGCCCCTCGCCCTCCGAGGAGCTGGATCTCTTGCGGATAGACCATGTCGCGGTCCTGAGCCGGGAGCACGACTCGCAGGCGGTATTTCTCGTTCGGGCTCGCAAGCTTCCCGGCGTCTGTGCGCCCGTTCCAGTGGTAGGTGACGGTCTCATAGGCCGCCAGCGGACCCCGGTACAGCGTGCGGACGCGCTGACGCTGGGGGCCGACGATCTGCACTACGGCGCGCGGATCCGTGTCGCGGACGAAGAACTTGATCCTTGCCGTGCGGGGGTGCCTGGTGTGCCCCGCGGGAGCGAACTTCGTCGTCAGGTGTTGGACCTCGAGCTCGAGGTTGGGGGTCCGGGCGTGGACCACGACGCCCGCCACGACCACGGCCGCGACGAGCAGCAGCGCGAACAGGGCCGACGCGATGCGGGTCAGTGCGTCCGGTCCCTTCCGGCGATGACCACGACGTCGGCGTTGCCCGCCGCGTCCTGCGTCGCGCGGTCGATCTTCTGAATCGGTTTCACGCCGAGGTCGTGCGCGACCTTCAGGGCGGCCTTCTTCTCGTTCGGCTCGTACATCACGACGGTCTGGTCGTACTCCTTGCGGCTGTTGCCAACGGTTCCGAGCGTGAAGTTGTTCGCCCTGACGTCATCGGCGACCTTCGCCCCGAGGCCCGGGAAGGATGTCCCGTTCAGCACCGCGACGCTGACGTCGTGAGGCACGAGCGCGCCGGGCTTTCGCGCCTGATCCGATCCGGTGTTGTCGTTCAGGAGGCGCTCCGAGCCGAAGATGCCGACCACGCCGAGGATCACCGCTCCCGCGGCGATCGCGGCGAGCACGCTTGGCTGGCTGACGCGCGCCGCGAATCGCCGCCAGCGCGGATGTGGGAGGAGCGCCTCCCGTTCAGTCGTGATCTGCTCAAGGGCCGGGCGCTCGCTGGTGGTGGTCTGGGAGCTCGGAGCTGGTGCCGCCTCCGCCGGTGGGGCCACCGCGGTCTGCTCGGCGGTGGACCCGACCGGCGCCTCCACTCCCAGGATCTCCTCCAGCTCCGCCTCGGCCCGGTCGAGCAGCGCCTCGCTGCGCACCATGTCCTCGGCCGGGTGGTTGGGCGACGCCTCCATCCACGCGTGGATGCGGACCAGGTCGCGGCGCTGGGACAAGTAGAGCACGATCAGGAACAGACAGCCGACCACTGCCGCCAGCGAGACGTACGTGGGCATGCGGTGGGCGGCGTCGTAGAGGACCTTGACAACAGTGGAGGCGAGAGGCATGGACCGGCCTTAACCCCCTCCCCCGAAACCGGCGTCGTCGAGGCCCAGCACGAGAGCGAGGTCGACCTTGCCCGCCGCGGCCTTGATCTCGGGCGTCATGGGCTGGACGGGTGTGTCGCCCAGCTCCTTCTTGACGGCCGCCGCGAACTTCTGCGCGTCCGATCGCATCCCACTTGTGTACTCCACGACCGTCTGGTTCACGCTCGTGTTCGCATTGCCGACGGGCCCGGTCTTGTACCCCGACTTCTTCACGACCTTCTGCTCGACGGTCGCCGCGAGGCCGGGCACGGACGTTCCGTTGATCACCGCGACCGTGGCCGTCGGCTTGGCCTTGGACCCGTGCTTGCCATTCCCTCCTCCGCCGCCGCCCACGAGCCCGAACCCGCTGGTGACGACAGCGACCGCGATCACCGCGACCGCCAGCAGGACCAGGACGTAGCGGCCGTCTATGGGGAGGCGGCGGTCGACGGCCGCGAAGCCGTCGCGAATACGCCACCAGAAACGCTGCAGGGCGCCGCGGAACCGGCCGGCGGACGGCTGCGCCGCCGCTTCGCCCTCGGCGGCCTCCTCTCCGTCCTCCTCGCGTGAGGCCTCTGCCGCGGCCTGGACGGCCTCGGCAGCCTCGGCCGCGCGCTCAGGGGCGCGTCCCGCCCAGTCGCGGACACGGCGGATCTCACGCGCCTGCTGAAACAGGAGGAACGCCAAAACCGCCAGTCCAACGAAGGCGACGATGCCCAGAACGGGCCCGATGGACTCGATCGCGTGCATCGGTGACGGCGCATCTTATGGCGCACCAAGCCCGTAACAAGCGCCCGAGTGGGCAGGCTGCGTTACGAGGGGCCGAGCGTGGACCCGGCGACGCGCTCGTCCACGACCTCGACCACACGGTCCGCCAGGCCCGCCTCGTCGCCTGACGCGACGAGGGAAGCGAGGCGGTCCACCGAGCGTCCTACCCAGTCGGGGTCGAGCGGGCGCGCCCGCACCGCCCGGACGATCCGCTCCGCGGTCGTCGGCCGTGCCTTCTCGTCGCTGTTGAAGAGCTCTTCGCGAAGCTTCTCGCCGGGGCGCGGCCCGATGAACTCGATCGCGACGTCGACGTCGGGCTCGTATCCGGCGAGGGTGATCATGTTGCGTGCGAGGTCGAGGATGCGGACGGGCTCCCCCATCTCGAGCACGAACACGTCCCCCGATCCGGCCCCGAGGTCACCCGCCTGGATCACCAGCTGCACGGCCTCATGGATGGTCATGAAGTAGCGGGCCATGTCCGGGTGGGTCACGGTGACGGG
The DNA here is from genome assembly GCA_963710955.1 of uncultured Actinomycetes bacterium. Lineage (GTDB taxonomy): Bacteria > Actinomycetota > Thermoleophilia > Solirubrobacterales > 70-9 > AC-56. The sequence continues at coordinate 95,402 of CAVQCK010000006.1, forward strand.
GCCACCCTTCTCGATCTGGCTGCGGAAGATCGGGACGGCGCTGCCCGAAGAGGCGAGCACGTTGCCGAAACGCACGCTGATGAAGCGCGTGGCCGCATGGCGCTGGCCTGCGGCCTCGACGATCCACTCGGCCATCGCCTTCGAGGCGCCCATGACCGTTCTCGGATTGACGGCCTTGTCGGTGGACACGAGGACGAACCGCTCGGTGCCGGCGGCGGCGGCGGTCTCCGCCGTCACGCGGGTGGCGATGGCGTTGTTGCGCACCGCCTCGAGGGGGTTCGCCTCCATCAGCGCCACGTGCTTGTAGGCGGCGGCATGGAAGACGACGTCGGGCTTGAAGCGCTGCATCACCTCCAGCATCCGCTCGCCCTCCTTGCAGTCGGCGAGCACAGCCTCCACCCGAGTGAAGTGCCATTCCTCGAGCATCTCCCGGTCGATGCGGAAGAGGTTGTCCTCGGCGTGGTCGAGGAGCACCAGGAGCTTGGGGCGAACCCGCGCGATCTGCCGACTCAGCTCCGCTCCGATCGAGCCGCCGGCTCCGGTGACGAGGACGATCTTGTCCTCCAGGTAGGCGCCGACGCGGTCGAGCTCCATGACCACGGGCTCGCGGCCCAGCACGTCCTCGACGCGCACCTCGCGCAGCTGGCGGGTGAGCTGCACACCGCCGCGGAGAAGCTCGAACACCGTGGGGAGGGTCCGCACGGGGATGTCGCGTTCCCGGCAGGCGGCCACCACCTTGGCGCGCAGCACGCCCGGCGCTGACGGGATCGCGATCACGACCTCGTCGGGGCCCTCGCGGTCGAGGATCTCGGCGATCTCCCCTGTCGAGCCGAGGACCTTCACGCCGGCGGCGGTCATGTCGCGCTTGCCGGGGTCGTCGTCGACGAAGCCGATCGCACGGACCCCGAGGTCGGGGTTCAGCTTGAGCTCGCGAACGACCATCTGGCCGCCGGACCCCGCTCCGACGATGACGACGCCGCGCGTCCTGGCGCCGCGCGTCGCCTTGTCAGGACGCTCCGCGATCGTGCGCCGAACGAGGCGCGCACCGCCCACCAGCAGGATCGTGAGCAGCAGGTCGAAGACGACGACGGAGCGAGGAAGGTTGTAGTCGTACGGCTTCGCCAGCGTGAAGACCGCGACGAGGATCATGCTCGCCACCACCGACGCCCTCACGACCGGCCACATGTCGGGGAGCTGGAAGTAGCGCCACCACTTGCGGTGGAGGCCCAGGACCTCGAACACGATCGCTTTGCCGATCGCGACGAAGGCGATCGACCCGGCGAGCATCGTCACGTACCGATGCGGGATCCCAATCGGCACGTCCAGGAACCGCAGCACGAACGCGAGGCCGAACGCCGCCGTCGCGAGCACCGCGTCTGCCGCGAACTGCTGGGCGCGCCGCTTGTACACAGGGTCCTGTAGGCGGTCCTTTAAGCGGGACACCGGCACGAGTGTAATGCTGCCCTGCCGTGCCAGCCGACATTTTGGACCCAGTCGTCACCGCCGCGACCAACGTCATCGACGCGTTGGGGCTCGCCGGCGTGTTCGTCCTCATGACCCTCGAGAGCGCCTGTATTCCCATCCCGAGCGAGGCGATCATGCTGTTCGCGGGGTTCAACGTGTCGGAGGGGAACATGACCCTGTTCGGCGTCGTGGTCGCCGGAGTGCTTGGGAACCTCGTCGGCTCGCTGATCGCTTACGCCGCCGGCTACTACGGCCGAATCGAGCTGCTCGATCAGAACCGCTTCATCCACATCAACCGCAAGCACCTCGAATGGGCCGACAACTGGTTTCAGAAGCACGGGCCGGCGACGGTGTTCTTCTCGCGGATGATCCCGATCGTCCGCACCTTCATCTCCCTTCCAGCGGGCTCCGCACGCATGCCGCTCGGCCGCTTCGTGCTCTTCACCACCGCTGGATGCATTCCATGGGTTCTGTTGCTGGCGATCATCGGCCGTGAAGTCGGCTCCCGGTGGGAGGACTGGCGTGGGTACCTCCACTACGTCGACTACGCGGTGATCGCGGCGATCGTGCTCGGGATCGTCTACCTCATCGTCAAGCGGCGCAGGGCGGGGACCGGGGCGGAGTCGACCCCCTCGACTTGATCGCCAGACGGCTCCGGGCCAGGTCTCGGGGCCCCCTCACGTGGCGGAGGGCGCTGATCCTGGGGGTCGTGCAGGGGCCGGCGGAGCTCCTGCCCGTGTCGAGCTCGGCACACGTCTCGTTGGTCCCGTGGTTGGCGCGGTGGCCGACGGACGATCTGGAGCCCGAGACCAGAAAGAGCTTCGAGGTCGCGCTTCACACGGGAACCGCCGTGGCGCTTCTGATCGGACAGCGCCGCGCGGTCGTGAGCGAGCTCCGGCGTCTCGACGCTCGCCGCGCGGCGGCGCTCGCGCTGTCGCTGCTCCCTCCGGCGATCGTCGGCTACCGGCTCGAACGCCACATCGAGCGGCGCCTGGGTGGTCCGCGCACGATCGCCGCCGGGCTTGTCGCGGGATCGGTCGCCATGCTGCTCGCCGACCGGGCGCCGCAGGAGCGGACCGAGGACGACATGGGGCCGGCCGATGGGCTCGCGCTCGGAATCGGCCAGGCCACTGCCCTGTTCCCCGGGGTGTCGCGCAACGGAGCGACAGTCGCCGCCGCGCGCTGGCGCCACTACCGGAGAGCCGACGCCAACCTTCTGTCCCGGATCGTCGCCCTGCCGGTGATCCTCGGCGCCACCGTCCTCAAGGCCGGTCGGATGAGGAACCGCGGGCTCGACCGCTCAACGTCGACCGCAATCGCCACGGGCGCTGCCGCGTCCTTCGTCTCCACGCTGGCGTCCCAGAGGCTCATTTCGGTGACTGACCGCGACCGCTCTCCCTGGCCCTTCGCCGCGTACCGCCTCGCGCTCGCGGCGGCGGTGCTGGCCAGGCTGCGGCTCCGCTAGGCGAAACCGGGCCCAGAAATGATCCGGCCGCGCCCCTCGAGGCGCGGCCGGATCAAACTTGCGTCCGTTGTTACGAGCTCAGCTTGCGACGATCACGTTCGAGAGATCGTCCAGACAGGAGTTCACTCCCGCCTGCTTGGCGCTCACCGAGGCTCGATACGAGGCACCCGAGACAACGCTCGTGTTGACCTGCCAGACGCCGGTGCTGCTGGTGGCATCGGCGGCGAGGGTGTGGAACGTGGTGTCGTAGATCGTCTTGCGCTGCAGGCTCACGGTGCGGTTGCTCTTGCAGGCCGAGACGCTCGTGACGGTCCCGTGGAAGTTCGTGGAACCTCCCTGGACGATCGACACGCTGCTGTTGTGCGCGGTCGTGACGGTCGACTTCGCCCCCATGCAGGCGTCCGTGCCGACCGTCTTGGGCGACACGAGGCCGCGGTACTGGGCGTTGTTGACCGGACTCGTGGCGACCTCCCAGGTCCCGTTGCTCGAGCTGACATCCGGGGTGCCGATGGTCGCGAACGAGCCGCCGGTGCTGCGCTGCAGCTTCACGGTGCGGCCATTGACGCAATCGGCGATGCTGGTGATCTTGCCCTTGAACGAGTTGCCAAGGCTGCCGATCGAGATCGAGGACTTCGTCTGACGCGCGGTCAGGGTCTTCGAGGTGGCCAACGGGCACGACGCGTTCTTCTTCGTCACCTGGGCCTTGTACCTCGCGTTGACCTGCACGGTGGTGGTGACCCTGTAGTTGCCGCCGCTGTCGGTCTTGTCGGTGCCGATGGTGCTGAAGGCTCCACCGGTGCTGCGCTGCAAGTGCACGGTGCGGTTCGCGGCGCAACCGCCCGGGGTGACCTTCCCCTGGAAGGCGTTGCCTGCCGACGACAACGAGATCGAAACCGAATTTGCCGCGCTCGCGACGCCGGGAATGAACACGGCGAGCGCGATCAGCGCGACGGGTAGCGCAACTATGCGCTTGGACATGTGTAGCCCCCCTTCTGGGCTCGGAACGGACGCAATTGACGCAGGATGAGGCATTGCCTATCCATCTGCTCCTCTCTTGCGAAACGACCCTGCATGGGCTGACACGCCCATCGGGATGCTTGAATCCCAGGCGCGATGCCGACTATGGGTGATGGAGGAGGGGCAGAGGCGTACGCGCGCGCAGGCGTGAGCCAGTCGGCTGCGAGCACGGCCGTGGAGGCCCTCGTCCGAAGCCTCGAGCGGATCGACACGGGCAAGCCGTCCCGCGTCGTGCCGCTCCCCGGGCACTACGCCTCCGTGCTCCGGCTCGACGAGCGCACCGGGCTCGCGCTGTCAACGGACACAGTCGGCACCAAGATGGTCGTCGCCGAGCGCCTCGGGCGCTACGACACCATCGGGATCGACTGCGTCGCGATGAACGTCAACGACGTGATCTGCGTCGGTGCCGAGCCGATCGCGATGCTCGACTTCATCCTCACCGACCGCGCGGACCCGGAGATCTGCGGCCAGCTGGGCATCGGCCTGGCGCGCGGGGCGGAGCGCGCCGGGGTGGAGATCCCCGGCGGCGAGATCGCCCAGGTGGGCGACATCGTGTCCGGCCAGGAGCTGGGCGGCTCGTGCGTAGGACTCGTCGCGCTCGACGCGATCGTCACCGGAGCCGACGTGGAGGCCGGCGACCCGGTGATCGGGCTCCCCTCGTCCGGCCTTCATTCGAACGGCTACACCCTCGCCCGGGCGGCCCTGGCGGACGTGCCCCTCGACGACGACCGGCTCGGCCGGCCACTCGGCGACGTGCTGCTGGAGCCCACCGAGATCTACGTACGGCCGATCCTCGAGCTCCTGGGCTCCCAGGTCGATGTCCGTGGCCTCGCGCACATCACCGGGGAGGGCTTCGACAACCTGCTCCGGCTCGAGGCGAAGGTCGGCTACGAGATCGACGACCCGCTGCCGGTGCCCGCGATCTTCGGCCTGATCCAGGAGCTGGGCGAGGTGTCCGACGCGGAGATGCGCGAGGTGTTCAACATGGGCTGCGGCTTCTGCTGCGTGGTCGCCGCCGGCGACGAGGCGGCAGCGCTGGAGCTCCTGCAGCGTCACTATCGGGACGCGAAGCGAATCGGGCGGGCCACCGACCGTCCCGGGGAGGTATCCGTGTGAGTGCGCGAATCGCGATCCTGATCTTCGACGAGCTGACGGCCCTCGACGCGATCGGCCCCTACGAGGTGCTCTCGCGCATTCCGGGAGCCGAGCTTCGATTCGTCGCCAAGGAGCCCGGGGTCAAGCGCACGGACACCGGCGCGCTCGGGATGGAGGCCGATCTGGCGATCGGGGAGCTGCCGGACCCGGACGTGGTGCTGGTGCCGGGCGGACAGGGGAACCGTCCGCTGCTGGACGACGATGAGGTCCTCGACTGGCTGCGGGCCGTGCACGAGGGGACGACCTGGACGACGTCCGTATGCACCGGGTCGCTGGTGCTCGCGGCCGCGGGGATCCTCGACGGCAAGCGCGCGACCACGCACTGGGCCTACTTGGAGCGGCTCGGACAGCTCGGTGCGGAGCCGGTGAACGAGCGCGTCGTGGAGGACGGCAAGATCATGACCGCAGCCGGAGTGTCCGCCGGCATCGACATGGCGCTCACGCTGGCCGCCCGCATCGCGGGCGACCAGGTGGCCCAGGCCATTCAGCTCGGCATCGAGTACGACCCGGACCCGCCGTTCGACACCGGCTCGCCGGAGAAGGCACCGAGCGAGCTGGTCGAGCTGATCCGCTCGACGGAGCGCTAGGCGAGCTCCCAGAAGGTCCCGCCGAGCACGCCGGCCGGCCGGAGGCGCCAATCGCGCGCGAGCGCCCACAGTTCCGCCTCGAGCACCGGCCGCGGCCTTCCGGTCAGCTCCTCGAGCTCTCGCGTCGCGCAACGGCCGAACAGGCCGATCGCCTCCGCGGGGTCGGGCGGCTCGGTGCGCACCGGCTCCGCGCCCGCCGCGAGGGCCGCCTCGCGGTAGTCCTCGTAGGGGTGCGGTCCGAAGACGCCGCGGTCGTCGCCGTCCTCGCCGCGGAAGACGGCCGAGGGGAAGCTCGTCCGCTCGCGGCCCTCGGTCTCGGACACCCTGCCCTGCTCCCTTGCGCCGGCGGAGGGGGCACGCACGTCGTCGAGGTCCGCCGCGAAGGCCTCGGTGATCGCATTCGACGCGAGGTCGATGCGAAATCGGTCGACGTTCAAACCGGCGGGTCCCGCCTCGCCGACCAGCGCCTCCGTGTGATCGAGCTTCTTCCGCTCGGTCATGAGCCCCTCGCGCAGCCTGCGGAGGTAGCGGTACGCCGCCTCCGGGCCCTGCTCCGCCGCGGCCTTGACCGCCTGGCACGCCGGATAGGTGGACGCGATCGGGTTCGAACTCCAGAGCCGCGCGTCCACCGGCATCCCCGAATCCGCGGCCGTCCCAAGCCACTGTCCCATCAGGTCGGCGTAGAGGCTCATGCCCGCGCCGACGCCGGACTCGGTGTCCCGGTACTCAGGCCCGTAGGAGCGAGCCAGCCCGCCCATGACCCAGGAGAAGCGAAGCCCGTCACCGAACTCCCACATCAGCCGCCGGAGCTGGGGCTCGTTGCCCCACGAGAACGGGCAGGCGGGATCGGTGTAGTAACGGACGGAAGCGGGCATTGGCGTGCAGGGAACGCCGCGATAGGCGGGGGCTTAGGGTGAGTGTCGAAAATACTTATCGAATGGCGGACGAAGCGACAACCGGGCTCGCGAGCAGCCTGATAGGCACCGTACTCTCGGGGCGCTACCGCCTCGAATCGAAGCTGGGCAGCGGCGGGATGTCCACGGTGTACCTCGCGCGCGACAGCACGCTCGAGCGCTGGGTCGCGGTGAAGGTCATGCATCGCGAGATGTCGGACCAACCCGACCAGATCGAGCGCTTCCGCCGCGAGGCTCGCGCGGTGGCACAGCTCTCCCATCCCAACGTCGTTGCCGTGATCGACGCCGGCGAGGACGGCGGCCACCCGTACATCGTCTTCGAGTACGTCGACGGCGAGACCCTGAAGCAGCGCATCGAGCGGGTCGGGCCGTTGCCGGTGGACGAGGCCACCGCCTACGCGATCGAGATCGGGCGCGGGCTGTCAGCCGCCCACGCGCGAAGGCTCGTTCACCGCGATGTCAAGCCGCAGAACGTGCTCATCGACTCCGAGGGCCGCGCCAAGGTGACGGACTTCGGCATTGCCCGCTCGCTCGAGGCGGACGGCCTGACGCAGACCGGCCGCGTGCTCGGGACCACGGACTACGTCTCGCCGGAGCAGGCGATGGGCCGTGGCGTCGACGCTCGCACGGACATCTACGCCCTCGGCGTTCTCCTCTACGAGATGCTCACCGGCGACGTCCCGTTCACGGCGGAGACGGTGGTCGGGGTGGCGATGAAGCACGTCAACGAGCCGATGCCCGACGTGCAGGAGAAGCGCCCGGAGGTCTCATCGGCGCTGGCCGTCGTCGTCGAGCGGGCCACGGCCAAGGACCCCAAGACGCGCTACCCGGACATGGCGAGCTGCCTCGCCGACCTGGAGGCGGCCCTCGAGGTCGAGGTCGCGCGGGCGGGTGGTGCGCACGGGGAGGCGACCACCGTCCTCGACACGGTGCCGAAGAAGCGGCGCAAGATCCTCACCACGCGGCGGGTCTCGGCGGCAGGCGTCTTCATCGTCCTGGCGGCGACCGCGGCGGCCCTGCTGATCACCGCCCTGACCGGCAAGAAGGAGAGCCCGGCGCCGGCGCCGGCTCCCACGGGCGCCCCGATCGAGATCACCAGCACGCAGTCCTTCGACCCGCCGCCCGGCGACGGTCAGGAGAACGACGACCAGCTCAAGCTCGCGATCGACGGAAACCCCGGTACCGGCTGGACGACGGAGACCTACCAGGCGCCGACCACGCAGGCGGCGGTGGGCAAGCCGGGCGTCGGATTGATCGTGACCGCGGCCCAGCCGGCCATCGCCCGCACCATGCGCGTCCGCTCCGAGGTCGGTGGCTGGAGCACGCAGATTTACGCCTCCGCCTCAGGGCCGCCCACCACCCTCCAGGGCTGGGGCAAGCCGATCGGCGAGGAGCCGAGCATGCAGACCGACTCGCAAATCGAGCTCTCGCCCCGGACGGCCAAGTACTACCTGATCTGGATCACCAAACTGGCGTCAACGCCCACGGGCTACAACGTCCAGATCAACGAGATCGGGCTGAAGTCCTAGAAGCGGAAGCTGCGCTGCGCCTCGTGGCGCTCCAGCGCGTACATCACGAGCAGGTCGCACAGCTCCGCGTAGGCAATGCCGTCCGCCTCGAAGAGCTTCGCGAAGACGCTCGTTGAGGTGAAGCCGGGAATCGTGTTGAGCTCGTTGACGAGGACCTCGCCGTCGTCGAGGACGAAGAAGTCACACCGCGCGAGGCCGCTGCCGTCGATCGCCTTGAACACGCGCGCCGCCAGCTCGCGGACGCGGGCGTTGGCCTCGTCGCCGATCCGCGCCGGGATGACCAGGTCCATCCCACCCTCCGAGTACTTGGCCTCGAAGTCGTACCAGTCCGCGTGAGCGACGATCTCGCCCGGCGGTGAGGTCCGTGGCTCCTCGTTGCCGATCACCGAGCACTCCACCTCCCTGCCGCCGCCGTTGGCCTCGACGATCACCCGCGGGTCGTGGCGTCGCGCGAGCTCCACTGCGTCGTCCAGCGCGCGCTCGGGGCTGGTCACCTTGCTGATCCCGACGCTCGAGCCCAGGCGCGCGGGCTTGACCCAGACCGGGAGCCCCATCGCCGCGACGTGCTCCCGCCAGCCTTCCTCGCCCGCCTCGCAGAAGTCCACCTGCGGGATCCCGTGGAACGCCAATAGGCGCTTGAGGATGATCTTGTCGATCGAGATCGCGGCCGCGAGCACGCCGGGGCCGGCGTAGGGGACGTCCAGGCATTCCAGGAGGCCCTGGACCGTCCCGTCCTCGCCGAACGGGCCGTGGAGGACCGGAAAGGCGACGTCCGCGCCGAGGAGCCCGCCCCCGGCGCGCAGCTCCACCTCGCTCCCCTCCTGTGTCCAGCGCCCGTCGCGTTCGAGCAGCACAGGGACGACCTCATGGCCCGCTTCCCGAAGCCCGGCAGCAACCGAGGCTCCCGACTCCAGCGAGATCTCGTGCTCGCTCGAGCGCCCCCCGCTGAGGACCGCAACCCGCATCAGGGCGTCGTGGTGGTGGAGCTGGTGGTCGTGGTGGTGGTCGTGGTCGTGGTGGTCGGTTGCTTGAACTTGCCGACGTTGATCGTCACGGCCTCGCCGCGAGGGAGCTTCGTCCCCGCGGAGGGTGCCTGACTGATCACCTGATCGTCGGCGTTCGGGTCGCTGGTCGTCTGCTTCACCACTCGAGCGCTCAGGCCCGCTGCCCGCAGATCGCTCGTGGCCTGGTCCCGAGACTCGCCCACCACGTTCGGGACGATGACCTTGCCGACCCCGCTCGACACCACAACAGTCACGCTCGTGTTTCTCCGGACGTCCGTTCCAGCGCTCGGGCTCTGGTCGATGACCTGCCCCTTGGGCTGGGTGGACTCCTGCTTCTGGAAGTGCGGCTTCAGCCCGGCGTCGCGGATCTGCGTGTCGGCGGTGTCCTGGTCGAGGCCCACGACCGAGGGAACCTTGACGAGGTTCGGCCCGCTCGAGACGTTGATCGTCACCGTCTGCTTGCGCTCGAGGTTCGTCCCGGCGGGCGGGTCAGTCCCGATGACGATGTCCTTCTTGACCTTGTTCGAGTGCTCGTGGGCGACATCTGTCAGGAAGCCCGCGTCCTTCAGCTGCTTCTCGGCGTCGGCGACACTCATCCCCTTGACGTCGGGGACGGTCGCCTTGCCCAGGCCAATCGAATAGGTGATCGTGACAATCGAGCCATCCGGCGCCTTCGACCCCGCCGTCGGGTCCTGCTCGATGACCCGGCCGACCGGAGTGTCCGACCGCGGAACGCCCTTCGGGTTCACTTGGAATCCGGCGTCGGTCAGGATCTTCGTTGCCTTGCCCTTCGACTTGTTGAGCACGGTGGGTACGAGTACGGCCGACGTCCCTCCGCCCCGCAGCAGGAAGAACGCGATGGCGCCCGCGAGCAACAGCAGGATGAGCGCCAGGAGCGCGATGCGCCACGGCGTGAAGAAGCCCCGGTCCTCCGGCGGCTCCTCCGGCGGGGGCGGCGGAGCGGTTCCGGCTGCGGCCGCAACTGCCGCGTAGGAGGCCGTGTCGCCGAACGCAGCCCCAGAGGGGTCCTGCTCCGCCACGTCGAGGGCCTGCAGGAACTCCTCGGCCGACGCGAACCGGTTCGCCGGGTCCTTTGCCAGCGCACGGAGGACCACCCCGTCGAGGGCACGCGAGACCGCCGGGTTCAACTCGCTGGGCGGGCGCGGTCGCTCGGAGACCTGCTTGAGGGCCACCGTCACCGGGGAGTCCGCGTCGAACGGCACCCTTCCCGTGAGCGCCTCGTAGAGCATCACGCCGACCGAGTAGATGTCCGACGCGGTCGTGACGGGCAGGCCCTGCGCCTGCTCCGGCGAGAGGTACTGCGCAGTGCCCAGTACGGAGCCGGTCTGGGTGATCTCCGAGGCGCCGGCGCGGGCGATCCCGAAGTCGGTCACCCGTGCTCGCCCCTCCGAGTCGACCAGGACGTTCTGCGGCTTCAGGTCGCGATGGACGATGCCGTGCTCGTGCGCGTACTTCACGCCCGCCAGCACCTGGCGGACGATCTCGACCGCTTCGGGCACCGACAGGCCGCGCTCGATCAGGTCCTTGAGCGAGGCCCCCTCCACGTACTCCATCGCGATGAAGTGGGCGCCGTCGAATGTCCCGCGGTCGAACACCCCGACCACGTTCGGGTGCTGCAGCCCGGCGGCGCTCGACGCCTCGCGGCGAAAGCGCTCCACGAACTGCTCGTCCTGGGCGAAGCGCGGGTGCAGGAACTTGAGCGCGACCCGCCGGTTGAGCAGCGAGTCCTCGGCGCACCACACGTCCGCCATCCCGCCGGAGCCGAGGCGCCCCAGCAGCCGGTAGCGCCCGGCGACGACGGTGTCCTGCGCGAGCTGCATCAGCCGCCGTTCAGGAGCGTGTCCATGACCTGTGTCGCGACCGGGCCGGCCACCTCCGCGCCGAAGCAGCCCTGGCAGCGCTCGATCGTCGCGGCGACCGCAACCTGCGGATTCGTGGCGGGCGCGAAGGCGATGAACCAGGGTTGGTTGATGCCGTTGGCCGGATCGCCGATCTCAGCCGTCCCCGTCTTGCCGGCAAACGTCACCCCGCCGCTGACCGTGAGTCCAGCGGCGGTTCCCTCCTGAGTCACGTGGGTCATCATGTCCGTCAGCTCGGTCGCCGTCTGCGGGCTGATCACGGTCGACTGGACGTGCGGCGTGAGCTTTTGGGTCACCCGCCCATCGGAATCGGTGACCTGCTGGACGAACGTCGGCTGCATCAGCCGGCCGCCGTTCGCGACCGTCGCCGCGACCTCGGCCATCTGCATCGGCGTGGCGAGGTCCTGACCCTCGGCGCCGCCCTGGCCGATCGCCACGCGGCCGACGTCGAAACCCGAGGTGACGAGCTGACCGGACGAGTTGTAAGCGCCGCTCGCGGCCATCTGGTCGCTGGGGTAGTCGAGCGCCGGGTCGCTGTAGAAGCCAAAGCGCTTCATGTACTCGACCATCGTCGACGTGCCGATCTGCTCGCCGACCTGGGCGAAGTAGGTGTTGACCGAGTTCGTGAGCGCGGTGGTCATGTCGATGTCTCCGAACTGCTCGTTGCCAGCGTTGAACAGCGGGACGCCGCTGATGGTTTGCGGCGACTTCCCGCTGAGAACGCTCGAGGGCGTGAACTTGCCCGAGTCGAGGGCTGCAGCGGCGGTCACGACCTTCATCGTCGAGCCCGGTGGATAGGTGCTCTGGGTCGCACGGTTGACGATCGGAGCCGCCTTGTCATTCACCAGGTGGTTGAAGGCGTTCGTGTTGTTGGCCTTGTTCGGGTCGTAGCCCGGCACGGAGGCCATCGCCTCCACGGCGCCCGTTGACGGGTCAAGAGCCACGACGGCGCCTCCCGATCCGCTTGCGCCGGGCGTGGAGGCGATCATGTTCTGCAGCGCCTGTGTGGCGACCTGCTGCGCGTGCGAGTTGATCGTCAGCGTGACGTTGTCCCCCTCCTGGGGAATTCCCCGCAGCTGATCGAGGATTGAGGTGAACTCGTTGCGCTCGCCAGCGAGCACCGCGTTCTCCGACTTCTCGATCCCCACCTGCCCGGTGTTCACGAAGCTGTAGCCGACCGGATTCCCGTACAGCGAGCCTTGCGGGTAGCTGCGCACGTACACAGGGTGAGCCCCGCCGCCGACGGGGTGGCTCTCGGCGACGGTCACGCCGTCGGAGGTCTTGATGAACCCGCGCTTGACCTGCTGCTCCTCGATCAACGGGCGGCGGTTGGCGGTCTCGTTCTTCAGCGTTGTGGAGTCGAAAACCGCCCAGTAGGACGTGAACCCGACGAGGGCCGCGAAGAGCAGCAGGATGAACGCGTACAGGCGGGCGATCGGGGTGTTCATGCAGGGAGCCCCTCGTACTCGTCGTCCTCACGCGGCGCCTGCGGCTTGCGCGCGTCGTTGGAGATCATCAGGAGCAGCGCGAGCAGGATCATGTTCGCGATCACCGAGCTGCCGCCGAAGCTCACGAAGGGCAGGGTCACACCGGTCAGCGGGATGAACTTGACCACCCCCCCGATGATCACCACGGCCTGCAGCGCGAATACCGCCGTCAGGCCCGTCGCCAGTAGCTTCGAGAACCCGTCGCGCGCCATCACCGCGGTCTTGAAGCCGCGGGCGGCGATCAGCGCGTAGACGAGGATCACGCCCGCACCTCCGAACAGGCCGAGCTCGGAGACGATCAGCGCGAAGATCTCGTCCGTATGCGGCGCGGGCAGGATGCTGCCGCAGTCCGGGAAGGGCTGCGCGCAGTGCGGAGCGAACGGCCCTGGAAGCTTGAGCAGGGACTCGCCCAGGCCCTGCCCGAATAAGCCACCGTCGGCCTGGGCGAACAGGGACTGCTGGATCTGGCCCAGTCCGCAGTCCTGTCCCTGGTTGATCTCCTGCTTCGTGAGGTGGCAGGGGTTGTTGTCGAAGGTGTGCGCCCAGATGTCGACGCGGTCCTGGACGTGGGCGATCTGCGAGGCGATCAGCGTCGCCCCGACGAAGAACAGGGCCAGGCCGGCAATGACGTACGAAAGGCGGGACGTCGCCACGTAGAGCAGCGCGAGGAACGCGCCGAAGAACATCAGCGAGCTCCCCAGGTCGCGGATGAAGACGAGCATGATCATCGTCGCGCCCCAGACCACGAGCACGGGCCCAAAGTGCTTGATCGGCGGGATCGTCACCCCCGCGATGCGACGGGCCGCGACCGTAAGCAACTCGCGTTTCTCGGCCAGGTAGCTGGCGAGGAAGACGACGATGCAGATCTTCGCGATCTCCGCGGGCTGGAACGACAGCGGGCCCAGGTTGATTCCCAGGTAGGCGCCGTTGACCTGCGACCCGACGCCCGGCAGACGTGGGGCCATGAGGAGCAGGATGCCCGCGGTCGCGATCAGATAGCGGTAGCGCTGGAGGACGCGGTAGTCCCGCAAGAGCAGGATCGTCAGCGCGAGGAGCACCGCCCCCGCGACGAAGATCGACGCCTGCTTGAGCGCCAGCGAGTCGTTGATCCGGAACAGCATCACCAGCCCGATCGCAGCCAGGAGCGCGCACAGCGGGAACAGGTACGGGTCCGCGTACGGCAGCCGGATGCGGATGAAGATATGGACGCCCACACAGACGGCCAGGAAGTAGCCGCCGTAGATCAGCCCGATGTCGCTGATCTGGCTCGACTCGACGATGAGGACGGCGGCGAACCCGCCGGCGACCAGCAGGGCGACCGGAATCAGGGCGAGGAGCTCCCGGTTTCTGGCGCTCACCCGCTCCCGCCGCTCTTGTTGTTCGAACCGCCGCCCGAGCCGCCGGAGCCGCCGCCGCCGGTTCCTCCGCCGCCGCCTCCGCCGCCTCCTGACGGCTGCTTCGCGCCGCCGCCTCCGGGCTTGGATCCCTGCCCGCCGCCGGACGGCTGCTGGCCGCCGCCGGCCTGGCCCTTGTTCGCGGCGGCCTGCTGCCTGCCGGTGCGTCGCTCTGCCGCTGCCTGAAGGTCCTGGAGTAGCGAGGCCGCGTCGTCGTGGAAGCGGAGGGTGTGGTCGGTGGCGCTGTCGCGGCGGTCCGGAGGGATCGAGTTGACCTGCACCGGCGCCGTGTAGGCCTCGGAGTAGAGGTTGATGCCGAACGGGAGCGTGTAGGGCAGTCCCCGGTAGAGGGCCAGACGGCCGCCGGAGTCGGTGCCGAGGAAGTAGATCTGGCGCGCGCCCCAAACAGCCGCCGCCGCGAGGCCGACGGTGACCAGGACCACGGCGAGGACCTTGGCGGTCCGCCGCGGCCAGTTGCGCCGCCGGGGGGCAGCAGCGCCGCCCCGCGTGGCCACCGCCGGTTCGCGGCCGCGCTTCGCCCGCTCCTGAGCGGCCGCGGCCTCGACGCCTGCGGCGGTGAGCCCGGCCTCCTCGGCCGCGGGCCCGACCAGGGTGTGTTGATCATCCGCCCTGACCGCCGCCTCGGCGTCGTCGACCCGGAATGCGACGACCGTGATGTTGTCGCGGCCCCCCGCCTGGTTCGCCTCCGCGATCAGCCTGCTTGCCGCCTCATCGAGGGTGCGTGACTCCCGGAGGGTCTCGGCGATCTGATCGTCCTTGACCATCGTCGTCAGGCCGTCTGAGCACAGCAGGTAGACGTCGCCCGGCTTGGCGCGGTAGGTCATGGTGTCCACCTCGACCTCGCGCTCAGGGCCCAGCGCCCGGGTGATGATCGAGCGCTGGGGGTGGTCCTCGGCCTGCTCGTCGGTGAGCCTGCCCTGGCGCCGCAGCTCCTCGACCAGCGAGTGGTCCGAGGTGAGCAGCTTCAGCTCCCCGTCGCGGAAGAGGTAGGCGCGGCTGTCGCCGACGTGGGCGAATCCGACCTCGTCGTCCTCGACAAGCGCGGCGGTGAGCGTGGTCCCCATGCCCGACCGGGACTTGTCGGACTGGGACACCCGGTGGATGCGGGCGTTCGCGGTCTTCGCGATCGCCCTCAGGTAGGCCTCCGGCGACTCGGTGCCGCGTTGCACGGTGTCGAACGACTCGGCCGCCAGGCGCGACGCGACCTCGCCGGCCTGCGCGCCCCCCATGCCGTCGGCGACGGCGAAGACGGGAGAGTCGGCGAAGTACGAGTCCTCGTTGGCGTCGCGCTGCCGCCCCGTGTCGGTCCGGAATGCCTGTTCGACGACCTTCAGCATGGAGGCACGCTCGTGGTCACCCGCCGGGAACATCGAGCTCGAAACGGAACTCCGTGTTCCCGATCCTGACCTCGTCGAGGTCGTTCAGCTTCGCCTCCCCACGCAGCCGCCCGCCGTTCAGGAAGGT
The DNA here is from genome assembly GCA_963710955.1 of uncultured Actinomycetes bacterium. Lineage (GTDB taxonomy): Bacteria > Actinomycetota > Thermoleophilia > Solirubrobacterales > 70-9 > AC-56. The sequence goes on from CAVQCK010000006.1 coordinate 110,783, forward strand.
CCCGTTTGTCGACTCCATGTCCTCAACGTAGTAGTTGGCTCCCCGGGAATACAGGCGCGCGTGGACCCCTGATGCGAAGCGGTCCTCGATGCGCACGTCGGCGTCGGACGAGCGCCCGATGGATAAGCCGCCGAACAGGTCGAAGCGCTCTCCGGGCTCCAGGTCACCGCCGGTGACGGCGACGAGCCAAGCGTCGGTTGCCGCCGATCGGCCACCCGGGCCGACGGTCGCGTGGATCCCGGTCGCCTCGGGCGCCGGCGTGCTGGTTCGCCGCAGCTCACGGTAGGCGCTCCTCGCCACCCAGAGCAGAAACAGGTAAAGGACGGCGAGGAAGCCGAACTTGAGCGCGACCGCGATCGGTTCGGTGTCCATCGACAGCTAGTGGCTACTGCTCGATGTCGAAGACAAACCTCGTTGTACCGAGCGTCACCTCGTCGCCCGGCGAGAGCCGGCTGCGGTCCACGCGCCGGTCATTCACCTTGATTCCATTCGTTGAGCCGAGGTCGATGATCTGCCAGTCACCGGTCGACCCGCGGCGCAGCTCGGCGTGCTCCCGCGAGACGTTGGGGTCCGCGAACACGCAATCCGCCTCTCGAGACCGCCCCAGCACGGCGGTTGGCCCTTCGAGCACGTAGCGGCGATCGTCCATCGTCACGATCGCCTTCGTCTCGATCAGTCGCCCCTCGGGACGGCGGCGCTCCTTGCGCGTCTGCTTGGGAGGCACCGAGTAGACCATCGTGTGCCCGTGCTCTCCCTGCGAGGGCTCCTCGCCCTGCCGCGCCGGCGGCTTGACCAGGCGCGTCTGGATGCCGAACTCGCCCAGGCGAAGGCGGTCGTCGGTCTCCAGGTTGACCTCGGGGCGGGTCAGCAGCGCATAGTCGTGTCGGCGTGCGTGCTCGAGCAGGTGTCCGGACAGCTCCTGCTCGAGGGATCGCTCATAGCCCTCCAGGCGCTTGTGATCCTCCGCCGAGAGCCACACCGTGTACTGGTTGGGGACGTAAGTCCTGGCGACCGAGGCCGTCCGGTGAGCGTCCATCTCCTTGGCGAGCTTGCGCGCGAGCTCGACGGGCTGCACCTGCGAGGAGAAGGCACGGCTGAACGCCCCCTCCACGAGGTGCTCGATGCGCTGCTCAAGGTTTCTCAGGACGCTGATGGGTGCTCCCTTTCCGGGTCCGTAACTTGCGCATGCACTGGCTCAGGGAACGCGTTGTTCCCTGTACGCGCGGTGACAATCCTAGTGGTGAGGCCAGGCGCGAGGTCCCCCTCACCGGGCCCCCACAGGGAGCTCAAGCGGACGCGGGGTCGCCTCCGCTGATGCCCGGTACGGGTGCCGTGCGCCCGGTTGGCAGGGTTCCGCGCCGCCTGAACTCCAGGATGACGACCACGAGGGCCGCGGCGGCCACGAGTAGGGGCGTCCCCGCGAGCGCGCCGTCCGCGACCAGGCGCAACGCGGCCTCGAGGCCCGCTGCCCACAGCAGGGCGCCCAGCAGGGCAACCGCCACGTGGCCGGCGCGCAGCACCAGGCCCAGCAGGGCCGCAGCGACGCCGAAGATCGCGGCTCCGAGGAGCGCCTCGGGGGCGAGCAGCGGACCGAGGAGCGCCTTTGTGGCCGCGCTCGTCGAGCGAGTCCAGTCGTGCGGCGGGTCGTCGACCAGGCCACCCGTCGATCCAAGCCCCAGGGTCGCCGCGCCGCACAGCATCCAGTACCAGCCGAGGGCTCCGAGCACGAGCCGCTCGCGGATCGTCCCGCGCGCTCCCGCCACGGCCGGATAGGCCGCCCCGGCCGAAGCGGCGCCAAGCAGTGGCGCGACCACCGGAATCCCGGCCCAGGGAAGCCAGGAGGCGACCAGGATCGCGGGCGCGGTCAGCACGCCCAGGACCAGCGCAAGGCCGGGTCGGTTCGCGGCAACTGCGATCAGCGCCGTGCCGATCCCCCACGCGCATAGGGCGGCGAGCTGGGCGACCCGCAGCAGCGCCGGGTGCTCACGGGCGGGCCGGGGCTCCACCGCGTCCCCGCGGGCCGGCACCGCGCCGTTCCCGTCCAGCCTGGGGATCGAGGCGTCGAGGTGATGGTCGAAATCGTCGAGGCCCGGGCGCAGCTCCGGATCCGGATCGAGGCACGCGTCCAGGCATTCCGCGAGATGCGCCGGGAGGTCGGGCCGGTACTCGAGGACGGACGGAATCGGATTGCCGATCTCCCGCGCGGTCTGTGCGGGGGTGTCGCGCGCGACCGGGTTGAAGCCCGTCCAGCACTCGTACAGCGTCAGGGCGAGGGAGTACACGTCCGCGGGCTCGGACGCGTCGAGCCCCTCGGCCTGCTCCGGCGCCATGTAGGCGAGCGTCCCGACGACCTCTCCGGTGGCCGTGAGCGTTGGCGCCCCCACGAGGGACGCGATGCCGAAGTCCATGAGCTTGGCGCGGCGCCCGGCGCCGTCGTCGACCCGCACGATGACGTTCTGCGGCTTGACGTCGCGGTGGATGACGCCGCGCTCGTGGGCGTGGGCGAGCGCCTCGCATACGTCGGCTCCGAACTCGGCGACCTCGCGGTCGGAGATGTCCCCGGTCCGTGCGAGCTCAGCGAGGGTCGCTCCCTCCACGAGCTCGCTCACGAGGAGGGCGCGGCCGTCCTCGTGACCCAGCTCGTACAAGGTCACGATGCCCGGGTGGTTCAAGCGGGCCGCCGCCTGCGCTTCGCGGGCCACGCGGCCGGCGTCGGAGCTGGCGATCTCCTTGACCGCCACGTGGCGCTGGAGGCGCTCGTCGAAGGCGCGATAGACCGTTCCCATGCCGCCCGAGCCGACGCGCTCAAGGAGCCGGAAGCGATCCATCACCACCTCGCCCACCATTCCGGCTTAGGCTTCGCCGCCGGCGCACGCTAACCTGCCGCGCTTCGCAAGCACACATGCGGATGGGTGCACCTCGCCGGTGACCACCGGCGCAGGTCATACTCTCCGCCTTTAAGGCACACCCCTGAAGGGGCTGAGCTTTGGCATTCCTCGACGAGGAAGAACTGGCACCACCCACCGGCGGCGGACGGCCGCCCTCCCGGCGCGGCCCCGATCGCCAGCGGCAGCTCCTCCTGCGCCGAGCCCTTGGCATCGGCATCGTGGTGGTGATCCTGATCCTGGTCGTCCTGGGAATCAAGGGATGCCTGGACGCGCGCAAGACCCGCAGCTTCGAGAACTACGTCTCGGACCTGAACGCGATCACGGCGCAGACCAGTCAGCTGTCGGGTGACTTCTTCGGCAAGCTGAACGATCCGGGGACCGACAGCGCGGTCGAATTCAGGTCGGAGATCGCAGCCGACCGGGGAACTGCGGAGAACCTTTCGAGCCGCGTCGACGCACTCAGCACGCCCGGCGAGCTGAGCGATGCGCAGAGCCAGCTCGAGCTCGCCTATCAGCTCCGCGCCCAGGCTCTGACCGGAATCTCCAACGAGATGTCCAACGCGCTGGGGAACCCCGGGCCCACGCGCGACAAGGCGCTCTCGTCCATCTCGGACTACATGCAGTACTTCCTCGCCAGCGACGTTCTCTACCAGCAGGCACAGGGCCAAATCGACGCTGAGCTCAAGACTCAGGGGATCGACGAGAAGGCTCCCGCCAGTGTGTTCATGACCGACACCACCCGATGGCTCGACCCCCTCCAGGTGGCGACGGCGCTGTCGTCGATCTCGAGCAGCAGCCAGGTGTCGAAGGGGACGCACGGCCTCGCGATCGTCGCGACGACCGTCAAGCCGGGCGACGTCCAGCTGAGCCCCGACACTCCCGCGACGATCAGCGGGGGCACCAGCGGGGCGCAGCTCAACGTCCAGGTCTCCAACGGCGGCAGCGTCGACGAGAAGGGCGTCGGCGTCAACTTCAGCCTGACCGGCGGCCCGCAGACGATCGACGGGACCGCCACCATCGGCTCGATCGCGGCCGGCTCGATCCAGACGGCCGCGCTGCCGATCAAACCCGCACCGCCCAGGAACACGCCGCTGACGCTCGAGGTCACGGTGAACCCGGTGCCGGGCGAGCAGATCACCACGAACAACCGCTTCACCTACCAGCTCACATTCCACTAGGCAGATATTCCAGTGAGCTAGCAGGCTGTGCTTGGTGTGCCAGGGGCTTTAGCCCCGAAACAGGCAGGTGCTCTTAGTGATGTGGCCGTATTCTTCCGCGCCTGATGGCGCTGCGAATCGCCTTCCTCGGACCGGCCGGCACCTTCTCGGAGGACGCCCTCCTCGCCGCGGCCGGCAACGCCGACATCGAGCCGCAGCCCCGCCCCAGCGTCCATGCGGCGATCCGCGCGGTGGTCGAGGGTGAGGCCGATCGCGCGCTGGTCCCGTTCGAGAACTCGATCGAGGGTGCGGTGCGCTCGACGCTTGACACCCTGGCGTTCGAGGCCACCGGGGTCGCGATCGCGGGCGAGCACGACCACGCAATCCGCCACAGCCTGATCGCACGTACCGAGCTGCCCTTGGAGGGCATCGAGGTCATCCTGTCCCATCCGCAGGCGAGCGCCCAGTGCGCGCGGTTCATTCGCAACGAGCTTCCGGGCGCCACGGTCCGCCCCGCGGCGAGCACCGCCGACGCAGTCCGCATGGTGGCCGCTTCCGACGAGCCGTGGGCCGCGCTCGGTGCCGCCTCGGCCGCGGGGATCTACGGCTGCGTGGTGCTGCGCGATGGCGTCGAGGACAACCCGGACAACGTCACCCGGTTCGTGTGGATCGCCCCGGAGGGAACCGAGCCCACGGGTGAAGGCCCGTGGCGGACGACCCTGGTCTTCTCCGAACTCGGCGCCGACCACCCGGGGGCCCTCGTCGAGGCGTTGACGGAGTTCTCCAGCCGTGACGTCAACCTCACCCGGATCGAGTCACGGCCGCTGCGCCAGGGGCTCGGGCGCTACATGTTCTTTTGCGACCTCGAGGGCAGGGAGCGCGACCCCGCGGTCGCCGATGGGATCGAGGCGCTGCGGGGCAAGGCCGAGTCGGTTCGGATCCTGGGCAGCTACCCGATCACCGCGGACGGCGTGCCGGGGACCTGAGCGCCGCGCGCCGCGGCGGCACACAGGCCCCGGACGGGACTGAGCCTATGTCTACAATCGTGGCGCTATGGACAGGGCGGCGGACGACCCTCACGTAGGGCTTCGGAGCGCAGGATCTCCGGAGCCCGGGGTCATTGCCCACGTCAACGGACACGCCCACCTGAACGGCCATAACGGGCACGCGGGAGTCGGAAGCCGCGTCCTCGTGTTGAACGCGAGCTACGAGCCCATCAACGTCTGCAACGTCCGGCGCGCGACCGTGCTCGTGCTGAAGGACCGCGCGGAGATCCTCGAGCGCGGCGAGGGCGCCCTCCACTCGGAGCGCCTCACCTTCGAGCGCCCCTGCGTGATCCGCCTGGTGCGCTACGTGCGCGTCCCGCGCGACGTGCACCGCCGGAAGATCACCCGCAAGGCTGTCCTGGCCCGCGACGCCTGGACCTGCCAGTACTGCGGCCGGCAGGCCGCCGCCGGGCTGACCGTCGACCACGTCATCCCCCGCAGCCGAGGCGGTCAATCGGTCTGGGAGAACATCGTCGCCTCGTGCGCGCCGTGCAACCGGAAGAAGGGCAACCTCACGCCGCGCGAGGCGCGCATGCACCCCCGCTCCAGCCCGAGGCCTCCGGGGCCGACCGTCTTCATCCAGCTGGCCAGCCCGCGGATCCCTGTGGCCTGGGAGCCGTACTTGGTCGTCGCATAGCCATAACTGTGATGAGGGGCTTTAGCCCCGAAACTGGCAGGTGCCGTTAGTGATTGCGTACACGCGAAGGGCCGCCCGGAGGCGGCCCTTCGCTCAAAGGTGCGGGTGGAAACGAGAGAGGGATCTGATGGCGGGGCGGGACGTGACTCCTCGCCTCCCCCTCTTGCCGGTGCCCGGGGTGGATTCGCCGGGTGGCCCGCACTGATCAGAGCGGCGACCAAGCCGCCCGATCTGCCTTAGCCGGTGGGATCACCGACTAGCCGCCACCTAACGGCCCTGCACCTCCAGCGTCCCGAAAAACAAGTCAGACAAGTTAGGACCACCTCCTTTCTCTGGTACGACGATTGAAGCAAATACTGAGGACGGCCGCTGGTATGTAGCTAGTCCCCCGGCGAGGACTGCGCGGCGTCGTAGCGCTCGCGGGCCTTCCGCATCCGCTCCATTGATTCGCGGATCGGCCGCAACCGACCAAGCCGGGAGGCGGCGCTCGGGGCGATCGCGTTCAGGAGGATCAGTGGCTTGATCGGGCGCCGGTTGAGGACGATCTCACCGACGTCCTCCCGGATGGCGCGCACGACCGCCTCACCCACCCGCTCCGGCGGGATGGTGCCCATCGGGACCGAGCCGCCCTCGATGTACGGCTCCAGGCGGCCGAACATCCCAACCCGGCCCACGAAGCCGGGACAGATCGCCGAGAAGCCGACCGGCTCGGCGGCGAGCTCGCCACGCAGCGCGCCCATGAACCCGACCACGCCGTGCTTGGTCGCCCCGTATGACGCCAATTGCGGAGGGGGAAGCTTTCCGGCAAGCGAGGCCATGCTGACGACGTGACCGCGACGCCGGTCCAGCATGCCCGGCAGGAGCAGTCGCGTCAGATCCATCACCGCAAGCAGGTTCACCGCCACGGTGAGCTCGAGCTCCTCCGGGCTCGTGTCGAGGAAGGGCCCGCCGAACTCCACGCCGGCGTTGTTGACGAGGATGTCGATCGGACCGAGGGCGTCCGTCGCCCAGCTCGCGAGCCGCCGGCGCTCGTCTCGATCGATCAGGTCCGCGGGAGCGTGCTCCACCTGGACGCCGCGGGTGCGCAGCTCAGCGGACAGGCCGTCGACCGAGGAGCCCGGCAGGTCCGTGACGGCGAGGTTGACGCCCTCTCCGGCAAGCGCCCGCGCGATGTAGGCACCGAGGCCGCCACCGGCGCCGGTGACGAGGGCGTTTCGACCGCGCAGCTGCTCCACCGCGCGGCAGCGTACCTAGGAGGCGTCGCCCTCCGAGTCGGCGCCGTCGTCGGAGCCGGCCTCTTTGGTCGCGATCACCGTCGGCTCGCCGCCCTCCTCGGCGGCGGACTCCTCATCGGCAACGGATGCGCCCGACTCGACGACGAGCGCGACGGCGCTCACCCGATCGTCCTCGCGCATGTTCATCACCCGCACGCCCTGCGTGGCCCGACCCATCTGCGAGATCCCGCCGGCGTTGGTGCGCTGGACCATGCCGTTCTCGGAGATGAACAGCAGGTCCTGGTGCTCGCGAACGATGAGCGCGCCTGCGAGGCCGCCCTTCTTGGTGGTGAGCTTCATGGTCAGGACGCCCTTCGTGCCCCGCCCCTTGACCGGGTACTCGGCGACCGAGGTGCGCTTGCCGTAGCCGTTCTCGGTCACCACGAAGAGCTCGGCGTCGTCGCGTGCGACGTCCATGGTCAGGACCCGGTTCTGCACTCCGTTCACCTTGGCGGCGACGTTCATGCCCTTGACGCCAGACGTGTCGCGACCCATGGGTCGCACGGCCTTCTCGTTGAACCGCGACGCGTGGCCGGACTTGGACACCATCAGCAGGTCGTCGTTGCCCGACGTCAGCCGGACCTGGACGAGCTCATCGCCGTCGCGGATCTTGATGGCGATGATGCCGTCGGCGCGGATCGGCGTGTTGTAGGCGGGGAACTCGGTCTTCTTGACCATTCCCTTGGCGGTCGCGAAGGCCAGGTACTTCCCCTCCGAGAAGTCGCGGGTGGGCTTCACCGCCATCACCCGTTCTCCCTCGCTGAGCGGCAGGACGTTCACGAGCGCCCTGCCCTTGGACGTGCGCGCCCCCTCGGGGAGCTCGTAGACCTTCAGGCGGTACACCTTCCCTCGGTTGGTGAAGAACAGCATCCAGTCATGGGTCGAGCAGATGTGGAGGTGCTCGATGTAATCCCCCTCCTTGAGGTTCATCCCCATGACGCCGATTCCGCCACGGCGCTGCTGGCGGTACGTCGCGAGCGGCAGCCGCTTGACGTAGCCGGAGTGGGTGATCGAGATCACCATCTGCTGGTCGGCGATCATGTCCTCGATGTCCACGTCGCCCTCGGCGAACGTGATCTCTGAGCGGCGCTCGTCGCCGTAGCGATCCGCGACTTCGGCGAGCTCGGACTTGATCAGGCCGTCGATGCGGGTCTCGTCGCCGAGGATCGCTCGCAGCTCGGCGATCGTCTTGACGAGCTCCGCGTGCTCGGCCCGGACCTTGTCCGACTCGAGCGCGGTCAGGCGCTGCAGGCGCATGTCGAGGATTGCCTGGGCCTGCTCCTCCGAGAGCTCGAACCGGTCGATCAGGCCCGAGCGAGCAGAGTCCGGGTCATCGGAGCCGCGGATCAGCGCGATCACCTCGTCGAGGTTGTCGAGCGCGATCAGGAGCCCCTCGAGGATGTGTGCCCGCGCTTCGGCCTGACGCAGCTGGTGCTGGGTCCGCCGGGTGATGACCTCGCGCTGGTGGACCACGTAGTGGTGGATGAGCTCGCGCAGCCCCAGTGTGCGGGGGACGTTGTCGACGAGCGCGACCATGTTCACGCCGAAGCTCGTCTGCATCTGCGTGCGCTTGTAGAGCTGGTTGAGGACAGCCTTTGAGACCTCGCCCCGCTTTACCTCGATCACGAGTCGCATCCCTGAGCGATCCGACTCGTCGCGCAGGTCCGAGATCCCGGTGATCTTCTTCTCGCGAACGAGGTCGGCGATCTTCTGGATCAGCCCGCCGTCGCCGCCCTTCTTGACCATGAACGGGAGCTCGGAGACGATGATCGCCTCCTTGCCGCCCTTGATCGGCTCGATGTGGGCCTTTGCGCGAACCTTGATCGAGCCGCGGCCGGACGCGTAGGCGTCGCGGATCCCCTCGCCGCGCATGATCAGCGCGCCGCCCGGGAAGTCCGGGCCCTTGACGTGCTCCATCAGCCCGGCCAGGTCGATGTCAGGGTTGTCGATATACGCCGTCACCGCCGCCGCGACCTCGGTCAGGTTGTGAGGCGGGATGTTGGTCGCCATGCCGACGGCGATCCCCGACGACCCGTTGACGAGCAGGTTCGGGAATCGCGCCGGCAGCACCAGCGGCTCCTGCGCCTTCTCGTCGTAGTTGGGGCCGAAGTCGACGGTCTCGGCCTCGATGTCGCGAAGCATCTCCGTGGCCAGCCGGTCGAGGCGGGCCTCGGTGTAGCGCATGGCCGCCGCCGGGTCGTCGTCGATCGACCCGAAGTTGCCCTTGCCGCCCACCAACGGGTAGCGCAGGGAGAAGTCCTGCGCCATCCGCACCAGCGTGTCGTAGATCGCCTGATCGCCGTGCGGGTGGTACTTACCCATCACCTCGCCGACGATGAAGGCGGACTTGCGGAACGGCCGGTTTGGCTGCAGGCCCAGGTCGTGCATCGCGTAGAGGACGCGCCGATGCACGGGCTTCAGCCCGTCGCGGACGTCCGGCAGCGCGCGACCCACGATCACGCTCATCGCGTAATCGAGATACGAGGAGCGCATCTCCTGCTCGAGCTGCCGGTCCTCTATGCGACCCGTGAGAGCGTCGAGGGAGCCCTCCATTCAGTGCCTCCGATCAGACATCGAGGAAACGGACCTCCTTCGCGTGGCGCTCGATGAACACCTTGCGCGGCTCGACGCTGTCACCCATCAGGTCGGTGAACAGGCGCTCGGCGGTCGCGGCATCCTCGATCGTCACCCGTTGCAGCGTGCGGGACTCGGGGGCCATCGTGGTCGTGCGCAGCTCCTCGGCGTCCATCTCTCCGAGGCCCTTGAAGCGCTGGAGGCTCATGCCCTCCTTCGCGAGGTCGAGGGTCACCTGCCGCAGCTCCCCGAATGACAGCGCCTCGCGCTGCTTGGCGCCGAGCGTCACCTGGAACGGCGGTCGGCCGACCTGCTTGACCAGCTTGGCGTGCACCTCGGCCAGCCGGCGGTACTCGGTCGACCGGAAGAGGTCGGCGGAGAGATCGTGCGTGCGGGCAAGCCCGCTCGCACGATGCATCGCCTTGATGACGATCTCGGAGTCGTCGGCCGAGACGACCTCGGTCTCGAACGGCTCCTCCTCGGGATCCGGCTGCTCGATGAGCTTGCGGACGCCGGCGATGCTCGCGGCGCCCTCGTCGAGGATCTGCGACTCCAGCAGGAAGCTGACGGCCTCGTGCCCGAAGGTCGCCTGCAGTGCCGCGGTCCAGCCGTCGTACTCCTTGAAGTCGCGCGTGAACCGCTGCCAGCGGGCCGCGGTCCATGTGCGCTTCTTGGACGAGCCGTTCGTGTAGGAGAACTTCTCGAGCTTGTCGCGAAGGAGGAGCTCCTCGAGCTCGGACTCCTTCTCGATGTAGACCTCGTGCTTGCCGTTCTTGACGCCGTAAAGGGGCGGTTTGGCGATGTAGACGTAACCCCCCTCGAACAGATCCGGCATCTGGCGGTACAGAAAGGTGAGGATCAGCGTCCGGATGTGCGCCCCGTCGACGTCGGCGTCCGTCATCAACACGACCTTGTGGTACCGCAGATCCTCGATGTTGAACTCGTCGTGGATGCCGGTGCCGATCGCGGTGATCAGCGCCTGGATCTCCTGGTTGCCGAGCACCTTGTCGATGCGGTTCTTCTCGGCGTTGATGATCTTGCCCCGGAGCGGGAGCACGGCCTGGGTGTTCCGGTCGCGCGCCTGCTTCGCCGAGCCACCAGCGGAATCTCCCTCCACGACGAACAGCTCAGCGTCGCGAGGATCCTTGACCGAGCAGTCGGCAAGCTTCCCCGGCAGGGTCGAGTTCTCGAGCGCGGACTTGCGCCGCGTCAGGTCCCTGGCCTTCCGCGCCGCCTCGCGGGCGCGAGCGGCGTCGACGGCCTTTTGGAGGATCCGGCGACCCTCGCCCGGGTTCTCCTCCAGGAACTCGCCGAGCTTTCGGTTGACCGTCTCCTTGACGAGGCCCTCGACCGGCGGGTTCCCGAGCTTGGTCTTCGTCTGGCCCTCGAACTGCGGATCGCGGAGCTTCACCGAGATGACCGCGGTGAGGCCCTCGCGGACGTCCTCGCCGCTCAGATTGGCGTCCTTCTCCTTCAGGAGGCCCTTCTCGCGCGCGTAGGCGTTCAGGGTGCGGGTGAGCGCCGAGCGGAAGCCGGAGAGATGCGAGCCGCCCTCGTGGGTGTTGATGTTGTTCGCGAAGGTGAAGATGGACTCCTGGTAGGACGAGTTCCACTGCATCGCGACCTCGACCTGACCGTCGTCGGTGTCGTTGTCGAAGTAGACGGCCTTGCGGTGCAGCACGTCCTTGTTCTCGTTGAGGTGGGCGACGAAGTCGACGATGCCGCCCTCGTACTGGAAGGTCTCCCTCTGGCCTCCGCCTCGTTCGTCGACGAGCTCGATGCGCAGGTTCCGGGTCAGGAAGGCCGTCTCTCGGAGCCGCTCAACCAGCGTCTGGTAGTCGAGGACCACGTCCTCGAACACCTCGCCATCGGGGAGGAACGTGATCGTCGTCCCGGTCTCGTTGGTCTTGGAGCCGCGCTTCAGATCGCCCTGAGGCGCACCGCGCTCGTAGTCCTGCTCCCAGACGTGGCCATCGCGCCGAACCTCGAGGTGAAGCCGCTCCGAGAGGGCGTTGACGACGGACACTCCGACGCCGTGAAGGCCGCCCGAGACCTTGTAGCCACCGCCATCGCCGAACTTGCCGCCGGCGTGCAGCGTCGTCATCACGACCTCGGCCGCCGGGCGCTTCTCCTTCTCGTGCTCCTCGACGGGGATGCCGCGCCCGTCATCCGCGACGGTGACGCTGTTGTCCGGATGCAGGGTGACGCTGACCTGGTCGCAGTAGCCGGCGATCGCCTCGTCAACCGAGTTGTCGACCACCTCGTAGACGAGGTGGTGCAACCCTCGTGGGCCGGTTGACCCGATGTACATCCCGGGACGCAGGCGGACGGCTTCGAGTCCTTCGAGGACGGTGATGTCCTTGGCGCTGTACCCGTCGCTCGCCGCGCGGCCGCGCGTGCCGGGCTTGGCGGTCGGGGCTTCGTTCTTTCGCTGCGTCTCGTTGGCGGCTGGCTTCGGCTTGCCGCCGGTTCCGGCTTGACTTGCCACTCAGTCCTCTCGGTTCGATGGCCTGGCTGAAATCCCTGGAGGCAAGAGAAACCCCGACCGTCCAGTCCGCCGCCAGGAGGGCACGCCGGGCGGTTCGGGGTGTACTTCCAAGTTCACATAAGGATACCAGGAGAGGCCGCCGGAAAGCCTGCGGAGGACGCTCAAAATACCTGCAAACTGTGCATAAAAGGCGCTGAACGGGTCAACTTTCGTGGCGGGCGGCGTCAGCGGTGAAACGAAGGGCCGTGATCCGTGGTTTTTCGCCCCCCTCGTCCCACTCCGCCAGGGCTCCGTTGAGCCGCTCAAGAAGCTCTGACTGAAGCAGGTCGAGCTCCTGGGCCCAGGTCGCGGAACGGCAGGCGACCGTGATCACTCCGTCGCGCTCCGCGACGGCCGCAGACTCGGTGGCGATCGCCTCCCCGGCGATGTCGGGCCACGCCTCCTGGACGGCCGCGAGCAGCGTCTTCGGGCGCGCTCGGCCGCGTGCCGGGCGCAGCGCCGACCCCAGCCGGCGCGGCGCTCGCCGGTGCCTCATGCCGCGAACGCCTGGGACGCCGGCTCCGCTCCACCCACCTCGCGCGCCGCGGCGCCCGATCGCATCGCGATCTCAGTGCGCTCTGCCTTCGCGGGCAGGTGCGCTCCCTCCGTGGCGGTGATGAGGGTCTGGCCCGGGCCCTCGGCGAGCCGGGCCGACAGGAGCTCCCTGCGATCCGGATCGAGCTCGCTCATCACGTCGTCGAGCAGGAGCAGCGGCGGGTTGCGCCGAGCTTCGAGGAGCGCTCGGCGCTCGGCGAAGAGCAGGGAGAGGAGGGCGGCTCGCTGTTCGCCCTGGGAGCCGTAGCGCCGGATCGCTCGCCCGTCGACCACGATCTCGAGCTCGTCCAGGTGGGGACCGTGCTGCGAGTAGCCGCGCTCCACGTCAGCGCTACGCCGCTCGGCGAGCTCGCCGGCCAGCGCGTCGCGGGTGCTCGCGTCGGAGCGTGGCCGGTACCGCAGTGAGCCCTCGCCGGGGAGGCCCAGGTCCTTGGCCGCGCTCGCGAACTCGGGAGCCAGCAATTCGACGGCGTCGCGGCGCGCCTCCATGAGGTCGATCCCGGCGGCGGCGAGCTCGAGATCCCACGCCTCGAGCGAGTCCTCGGTCGCGATCCCGGCGCGGATGCGGCCGAGCAGCGCGTTTCGCTGGGCGAGCGCCCGGCCATAGCGACGCCTCGCCTCCGCGCGCGCCGGCCATAGCGCGGTGAGCAGGCCGTCCACGTGCGCTCGGCGGTCCGCGGGCGGCCCCTTGACCAGGCTGAGGCGGTCGGGGAGGAACACGGCGACCGGCGGTCGCCGGTGAGCGAGCTCCGGGCCCATCGGGGCCCCGTCGACCAGGTGGCGGCGGTCGCCTCCGCGGGCGAGCGACCACAGGAAGGTGGAATTCTCACCCGTGTCGTCGAGCTCGACCTCAACTCGAGCCATAGGCTCCCCGAAGGCGATCGTCTCTCGCTCGGTGCGGGTCCGGCACGACCGACCGGCCAGAGCCATGTAGAGCGCCTCGAGAAGGTTGGTCTTGCCGGACCCGTTGGCGCCCCAGAGCAGCGAGATCCGCGGCCCGAGCTCGACCTCCTGGGCGCGGAGGTTGCGAAAGCCGAGGACGCGAATCCGCGTCACCAGCATGGTTCGCTCCTAGACGTTGAGCCGGATCGGCATCACGAGGTAGCTGAAGTCCTCGCTGTCGATCGGCTCGAGCAGGCCCGGGCGAAGCGGCGAGCTGAGCTTCATCACCAGCTCCTCGCCGTCCACGCTCTCGATGCCCTCGATCACGAATTGCGGGTTGAAGGCGATCTCGAGCGGCTCGCCCGAGTAGGGCGCCGGGATCGCCTCCCGCGCGTCGCCCACTTCCGGGGTCTCCGCGGCAATGGTGAGCTCACCCTCGGCGAAGGCGAAGCGCAGGGGAGCGTTGCGCTGCGCGAGCTGGCTGATCCGCCGCGAAACCTCGAGCAACTCGGTGCGCGGGAGGCGCACCTCGTGCTCGAACGACTCGGGAATCAGCTGGCGCCAGCTCGGGAACTGGCCCTCGATCAGCCTCGAGGAAAGCACCACGTCGCCTGACCGGAACACCGCCTGGTTGCGAGCCAGCGACAGAGCGACCTCCTCGCCGCCGTCCTGGCCGACGATCCGGGCGAGCTCCCGCAGCGCGCGGGCCGGGACGTTCGCCTCGATGCCAGCGCTGAGCGGGGCCTCGAGCTCGGTGTGCTTGACGCTCAGGCGATAGGAGTCGGTCGCGACCATGGTCAGCTTCGATTCGTCGGCCTGGAAGAGGACGCCCGTCAGGATCGGGCGCACCTCGTCGCGAGAGGCGGCGCGGGCGACGCGGTCGATCGTCGCCGCCAGTGGGCCGGAGGGCAGGGTCGCGGCGTCTTCGGCGAGCTCCGGGAGGCGGGGGAAGTCCTCAGCGGACAGCGTGCGCAGGTGGAAACGCGCCGCGGAGGCGATCAGCTCCACATCGCGCTGTTCCGGGCGGAGCGCCAGAGTCACGTCGCCGGGAGGAAGGCTGCGGACGACGTCGCCGAGCAGACGACCCGGGAGCAGGACCATTCCCTCGCTTTCGACCTGCACCTCCGAGAGCACCATCGTCAGCCCGAGCTCCATGTCGGTGGCGCGCAGCGTGAGGGTCGAGCCCGCGGCGTCGAGTTGGATACCGCCGAGTGACGGCAGCGTGGAGCGCGTCGAAACGGCCCTACTCACGACCTGGAGGCCGGCGAGGAGTTTTTCGCGTGAAAGTGAGAGTTTCATCGACACACCTTGCATCTTCCTATCTGATTCAGATGTATTGAGTGTGGTGGATGGCTGTGGAGAACTGACGGTCATGGCTTCACCTGCGGGGTTTCGTCTGTGGACGGGATGGGTGGACGATTGGTGAGACGTTGAGGAGGCGGCAGTGGTGCCGGCTCGTGTGCACCGAGGAGCTCTCGTGCACGGTGGATGGTGTCAGCCACCTCGGCGTCGCCCGCAGCGCGGGCCGAGACGACGCGGACGGCGTGAAGAATCGTCGTGTGGTCGCGGTCGAACTGACGCGCGATCTCTGCGAGCGACAGGTCGGTCAGCTCGCGTGAGAGGTACATGGCGATCTGCCTTGCGCGGGAGACCTCGGACGCACGGGAGGGAGAGAGCATCGCCTGCTGTGAGATCCCAAGGATCGAGCAGACGGCGCCCTGGATCGCCGGGACCGAGGGCGACCCCGGCTCCGGGTCACAGGGCCCGCCGGAGGCGTCATCGCCGGCTACGGGGTCGTCGAGGGCCTTGCGAATGAGAGCTCGGTTCACGGGTTCGCCGAGGACCGATGAGAGCGCGGCGATCCGGGTGAGGGCTCCCTCGAGCCGCCGTACGTTGCCGGCGGCGATCCCAGCGATGTCGCGCAGGACGGCCGGGTCGGTGATCTCGATTGGAACCTCGCCGCTCATGAGCCAGAGCAGGGCGGTCCGGGTGCGAAGGTCGGGTGGGCCGATCGCGACGCGGAGCCCCCACTCGAAGCGGTCGCGAAGGCGCTCTGCGAGGCGGCTGATCGCCTCGGGCGGCCGGTCGCTGGTGAGAACGATCTGCTTGCCGGTGCTGTGAAGGGCGTTGAAGGTGTGGACGAACTCCTCCTGGGTGTGCTCCTTGCCCTCGAGGGCCTGGACGTCGTCGATGAGCAGCGCGTCGAGCTTGCGGTAGCGGAGTTTGAAGAGCTCCGGTCCGTCCTTCCGCAGCGAGGTCACGAACTCGGTCGTGAACCGTTCGGCGGTGGTGTAGTGGACCGTGAGCTCGGGTCGCCGGCGTCGCAGGTAGTCAGCGATCGCGCCGAGTAAATGGGTCTTCCCGAGGCCCGGGGGGCCGTGGATGAAGAGCGGGTTGTAGGCCTCCCCCGGGAGCTCCGCCACCGCGAGCGCGGCCGCGTGGGCCAGGCGGTTGCCGGAGCCGATCACGAAGCGCTCGAACGTGTGCCTCGGGTCGAGGTCGAGGGATTCGACGGCCTCCATCCCCTGAGTGGACCCTGGGGTGGTCGATTCCGCCCCCTCCTCCACGATCAGGATGTGCTTGAGGCCGCATTCCTGGGCCCGGAGGGCCGTCTCCAGCGTGCCACGGTACCGGCGGTCGACCCAGGCGCGGATCGAGCGCGGGGCGGCGAGCCGAATGGCCGTGCCCTCCGCCGACACCGGGCGCAAGGGCGCGAGCCACAGGTCGTAGGTCGAGGCGGGAAGGCTCGCTCGAAGGTCCTCCGTGACGCGTACCCAGATCGAGCCGAGATCGTCGTGGAGGGTGTCTTCGGGCATCGGCCGGCGATCATAGAACCGCGTTTGCGGGCCTCCGCGCCGCCTCCGAAGGCGAGCCCGCATCCTGCGCGAAAAAGGCGAGACCCCTATCCAGTCTCACGCCCGGGGACCGACGAAGCACCGCCTATACTGCCTCGCCGGTCGTGAAGCGGACGTATCAACCCAAGAAGCGAAAGCGCGCCCGCACTCACGGGTTCCGCGCCCGCATGCGCACCCGCGGCGGCCGGCAGGTCCTCAAGCGCAGGCGCCGCAAGGGTCGCAAGCGGCTCACGCCGTGAGCGCCGGCTCGCCGGGCGGGCGGCGCAAGCGCGGGCGCTTGTCACGCAGCGGCGACTTCGATCGCGTTTATCGCGAGGGCCAGTCGCACGCCAACCGCTTCCTCGTCCTCTACACCTTTCCGCGAGGGACGGGTGAGACCGGGGAGGAGGACATCCGCCTGGGGATCTCCGTGAGCCGCAAGGTCGGCGGCGCCGTAGAGAGAAATGCCGTGAAGCGCGCCCTCAGAGACGGTTTCTGGTCGCTGGCCCCCGAGGTTCCGGGGCACGACTTCGTGCTGGTCGCGCGACCGGATGTGGCGGGGCTCCTCGAGCGCGAGGGGGCCAAAGGCGTCGCGGAAGCGCTGGGCGCGCTCATGTCGGAGGCCGGCCTTGCCAAGGGGAGCGTTTGACGTGAAACGCTTCCTCTCAGGCGTCATCCTGGCGCCGATCAGGGCATACCAGCGATTCATCTCGCCCGCCCTGCCCCGGCGCTGCAAGTACCACCCGACCTGCTCGGCGTACGCGATCGACGCCGTGCGCGAGTTCGGCCTGCTGCGCGGCCTCGTACTGGCCGGCTGGCGGCTCCTGCGCTGCAACCCGTTCAGCCACGGTGGCTACGACCCGGTGGAGAACCAGACGCTGTTCAAGCGCCACCGGGGGGAGGCCCCAGCGTGATCCTCCCGCTCGCGAACATCCTGCAGCCGCTGATCAACGTCGCCGACTCGGTGATCACGTTCTTCCACAACAACGTCGGCCTCAGTTGGGGCGGCGCGATCATCGCGCTCACCTTCACCGTGCGGATCGCGGTCCTGCCGCTCTCCCTGCGCGGCATTCGCTCGATGCGGCGCATGCAGCTCGTCGCGCCGAAGATCCAGGCGCTCAAGGAGAAGTACAAGGACGACCCGCAGCGCTTCCAGCGGGAGACGATGGAGCTCTACAAGAAGGAGGGCGTCAACCCCTTCTCCTCATGCCTCCCGTTCATCCTCCAGATCCCGTTCTTCATCGCGATCTACCAGCTGCTGCGCGGTTCCACGTTCCAGGCCGACGTGATGGCCAGCCCACCGCCCGGCTTCCTGTTCGTGAAGTCGGTGATCGCGGCGCCGCAGGGCGCCGAGCTGATCGTCCTGATCGTCCTCTTCGTGACCACAACGGCCGCGAGCGTGCTGCTGACCACGGCGACGAGCCCCACGGCCAGTCCCGCGCAGCGCTACCTGATGCTGCTCTTCCCGTTGATCATCGTCCCGTTCATCATCAACGCGCCGGCGGGGCTCGCCGTCTACTGGATCACGACCAACCTCTTCAGCCTCGGCCAGCAGTGGATCGTCAACCGGGTCATGCCCGCGCCGGCCCCTGCGACTCCTGAGGAGATCAAGGAAACCAAGGCTCCTCCGCCCCCGCCGCGCAAGAAGAAGCGCAAGCGCCGATAGGGCAGCCTTCACGCCTGCGTAAGCGATCGACGGTTTCCCGCCCCCTGAGCGGGTAAGCGGGGTTATCCGTAATAAAGACGCAAGCGAGAAAGGTGAAACCAATGGCTACGCGGACCGAAACCGAGAGGCGGGTCGCCGCCCAGAAGGCAGCGGCCACGCGGAAGCAGAACGAGGCGAAGCGACGCCGGTCGGCCAAGAAGGCCGCCGAGACCCGCGCCCGTGCGCAGCAGAGCCGCCTGAAGGTGGTCGCGCTCGAGGCGGAGCGTGTCGCGGACACGGCCGTCGGCGCCGTCGTTTCGGGCGGCGAAAAGGTCGCGGGCACTCTCAAGCCTCTCCGGAGTCAGACGGAGGCGCGCCGCGAGGCGCAGAAGATCCAGCGCCGCGCCACGACCAACCTGCGTAAGTTCGAGCGCCGTGGTGCGACCGCGCGCAAGCGGGCGGAGCGGACCATCAAGCGCCAGCGCGATCAGGCGCTGCGGACGTTTCGGCGTAACCGTCGTGACGCCGAGCGCCAGGTGAAGACGGCGCGCCGCGACGCCGAGCGCCGCTTCGAGGACGTGCAGGAGAGCGCGGAGGACCTGCTGCGCCGCGCGACGCCGCAGGCAACGACCTCCGGCCGATAGCCCCATCTGTATCCGTCAGTACGTGAGAGCCGGGCGAGTTCGCCCGGCTCTTTCACGTGGGGCATCTCACCGCCACCGGGAGCGGCTCGCGACTAGACTCGCGCCATGGCCGCCGAGGAAGACCAGGGCCTCGCCGACGAGCCCGTCGAGCGCGTGCGCGCGGTTCTCGAGCGCATCGTGGGCGAGCTCGACGTCGACGGCAGCGTCGAGGTGTCCGAGGAGGAAGACGAGATCATCGGCCGGGTCGACGGAGAGGACCTGGGCCTTCTCATCGGCCGCCGCGGCCAGACGATCGACGCGGTTCAGCTCCTCTGCTACCGGGCAGCCTTCCAGGGCCGCCCGGACCGCAAGCGGGTGACGGTGGATGCAGCCGGATATCGCGAGCGCCGCCGCGACGCGGTCGAGCGCCAGGCTGATCGCGCCGCCGATCGCGCGGTCAAGACGGGCAACGAAATCGAGCTCGAGCCGATGACCGCGAGCGAGCGCCGCGTCGTGCATCAGCACCTGAAGGAACGCGCCGGGATCGAGACCTTCAGCGAGGGCGACGAGCCCGAGCGCTGCGTAGTGGTCGCCCCGCTGCTGAGCGATTGACCAGCCCCGTCGCGGGCCCCGACGACCTCAACCCCTCAGCGCGCGCTGCCCTCGAGGCCATCGTCGAGCAGGTCTCGGGCGATCCGTCGGCGCCGAGCAGCGTCCGCGACCCCGAGGACGCGTGGCGCGTCCACATCGCCGACTCCCTGAGCGGCCTCGAGGTTGAGGCCCTGCGGGGCGCCGGTCAGATCGCCGATGTGGGGGCGGGGGCCGGGTTTCCCGGACTGCCGCTCGCGGCCGCGCTGCCGGCCGCGCGGATCGACCTGATCGAGGCCACCGCCCGCAAGTGCGAGTTCATCCAGCGCGCCATCGAGGCCGCCGCGCTGAGCAATGCCAGGGTCGTGTGCCGGCGGGCCGAGGAGTGGGCCGGTTCCGAGCCTCCCGCCGGCGGACGCGGGGCGTACGACGCGGTGACGGCCCGCGCCGTCGGGCGCCTCGCGACCCTTGCCGAGTTGGCGTCGCCGCTCCTCGTCGAGGGGGGCGTCCTGGTCGCCTGGAAGGGCAGGCGCGATCCTGACGAGGAGGCGGAGATGGACCGCGTCGCCGAGCGCATTGGGATGAGCCGTGCGGACGTCAGGTGGGTCGGCCCCTACGCCGGCTCGCGCAACCGGCACATCCACGTCCTGCGCAAGACCGGCCCCACGCCGCCCGAACTGCCGCGCAGGCCCGGGATGGCGAAGAAGCGGCCTCTCGGAACGTAGGTTTGCGCGCTGGGCCACTCGGTAAGGTCGTGCGCCGATGGGATCGGTTTACGCAGTGGCGAACCAGAAGGGCGGCGTCGGCAAGACGACGACGGCCGTCAACATCGCCGCCTGCGCCGCCCAGGCGGGCAACCAGGTGCTCGTCTGCGACCTCGATCCGCAGTGCAACGCGACGGTAGCCCTCGGCCTGGGCCGTGACCTGAGTCCCTCCAGCTACGAGTGCCTGATGGGAGAGCGCTCCGTCGCCGAGGCGGCGCGACCCGCGGGCCCGGACAACCTCTGGATCGTCCCGGCCAATCGCGACCTGGCCGGCGCGTCGATCGAGCTGCCCCGCATCGAGGGGTCCGAACGCACCCTTCGCGAAACGCTCGGCCCCGTCCGTGAGCGCTTCGCGCTCACGCTGCTCGACTGCCCGCCCGCGCTCGGCCCCGTCACCGTCAACGCCCTGGTCGCCGCGGACCGGGTCGTGGTGCCGGTGCAGGCCGAGTACCTGGCCCTAGAGGGCCTCGTCCAGTTCCTGGAAACCCTCGACCTGATTCGGCGCGAGATGAATCCCGGCCTCGTTCTGACCGGCATGGTCATCACCATGCACGACGATCGCACGAGGCTTGCGCAGGACGTCGAGCGCGAGCTCCGCGGACACTTCTCAGGCCTTGTTCTTCGCACCGTGATCCCACGCAACATCCGAGTGGCCGAGGCGCCGAGCTTCGGCATTCCCGTCGTGGAGCACGCGCCGACGTCCCAGGGGTCTGTGGCGTACCGGGAGCTGGCGGCCGAGCTCGCAGAGCGCGAGCGAGCGGACCTGGTCTCGGTGGAACGACGCCCGATGGATGAGTCTCAAGTGGAGGTCGAGGGTTGACCAGGAGAGGGATCGGGCGGGGCCTCGCCGCGATCATCCCGGAGACGTCCGTGGAGGGGCCCGAGCTCAGGGACCTCCCGCTCGAGCTGATCCGGCCGAACCCGGAGCAGCCGCGGACCCGGTTCGACCCGGCCTCGATCACGAGCCTCGCGGCCTCGATCGCCGACGCGGGGATCGTCCAGCCCCTGATCGTGCGACCGCTCCGCGACGGCCGCTACGAGCTCATCGCAGGCGAGCGCCGGTGGCGCGCGGCCCGCGAGGCCGGCGTGCAGACCGTGCCGGCGATCGTCCGCGACGAGGCCGAGGCGGAGCGACTCCAGACCGCGCTGATCGAGAACGTCGCCCGCGAGGACCTCAACCCGATCGACGAGGGACGCGCGTGTGCCGCGCTGGTCGAGGACCTGGGCCTCTCGAAGGAGGAGCTGGCCCGCCGCCTCGGCCGTAGCCGCTCGGCGATCTCCAACCTCATCCGCCTGCTCGACCTGCCCGACGAGGTGCTCGATCTCCTCGCTTCGGGCGAGCTCAGCGAGGGCCACGGCCGCGCGATCCTCCAGGCGCAGGGCAACGAGGCTCGGCGCAGCCTGGCGCGAGAGGCCGCAATGCGCGGTTGGTCGGTCCGCGAGACCGAGCGTCACGCGAAGGGCTCCGCGAGACCGGCCCCGAAGCTCGTGCCCCACCCGGACCAGGAGGCCGCGCTCTCCCGCGCAGAGGAGACGCTCGAGCAGGCGCTGGGCACAGGCGTCCGCGTTCGGGCCGCCCGCCGCGGGATTCGCGTCGAGATGCGGTTCGACGACCTGGACGAGCTGCACGCGTTCGCGCGCGCGACCCATCGCGACTAGGCGCGCGTCAGGGCGCCAGCCGCTGGATCGCCCACCCCTCCGCCGCGCGGGTGTAGACGAAGCGATCGTGCAGGCGGGCAGCCTGGCCCTGCCAGAACTCGATCCGCGCGGGCCGCACCAGGAACCCGCCCCAGAAGTCGGGCCGGGGAATCTCCTCGCCGGTGAATCCGTCGCCCGCCTCCGTGACGAGCGCGTCGAGCGTCTCGCGATCGGCGATCGGCTGGCTCTGGGGCGACGCCCACGCGCCGATCCGCGCCTCCCGCGCCCGGCTTGAGAAGTACGCGTCGTCGTCGGACGCCGGCAGCTTCTCGACGCCGCCCCGGATCCTCACCTGCCGGTCGAGCTCCCGCCAGTAGAGGATCAGCGCCGCCCTCGGCGTGGCCTCGAGTTGGCCCGCCTTCGCCGATCCGAGGTTCGTGAAGAAGCGGAAGCCGTCCGGGCCGAAGCCCTTGAGCAGCACCATCCGCGCGTCTGGCGCCCCGTCGGCGTCCACCGTGGCCAGCGCCATCGCGTCGACGAGGGACTCCTCGGCCGCCGCCTGCTCGTACCACGCCCCGAACTGCTCGATCGGGTCGTCGGCCAGCGACGACCGGTGTAGCGGCGGCATGTCGGGGCGGCGAGGCACGCGCCTCGCCAGGCTACCCGCGCTCTTTCTAGAATGAGCGGCGCGGGGCGATTAGCTCAGTCGGTCAGAGCGCCTCTCTGATAAGGAGGAGGTCCCTGGTTCGAGTCCAGGATCGCCCATCAGGCCGCTGCAAACCTTCGCCTGACGTTGTCCTCGGTCGGCCGCCTCGGTCATGCACGATTCAAGTGCACTCCCTTCGGGGGCCTCCCTGCGTCCTAGTCAGGCTCGGTTTTCGCGGACTGAGGCGCGCCTTGCTCCGTCCGCTCGGAGGCGACGCGCTGCATCGCCTCGAGGGACTCCTCGAGCCAGTTGCGGAAGAAGCGACGGCCGACGGTCCAGTCGAACATGCGGTACTGGAGCTTGAAGGGCTCCATCCCGAAGGTGGCGTCGACGAAGGTGCCGTCCTGGGCCTCGGCGAGGGTCCAGCGGACGAAGGTGCCGGTGTTGACGCAACGGATCACGAGGTTCCTGCAATCGTCCATGGAGTCGACGTGGAGGTTCATCTCGTCCTTGCCCATCGGGGTCTGGGTGACCTGCCGGTAGTTGCAGCCCGGCTCCAGTCCGTCGCATTCGACCGAGAGGACGCGGGGCCACCATTCGGGATGGCGGTCGACGTCGGCGATGAGGTCCCAGACGATCTCGACGGGGGCCTCGATGTAGGCCTGCTGACGCGCTTCGGACATCCGCCCCTGATTATCGTCGCTGAGCCGCCCCAGGCCAAATCCAGGCAGGATGGCGACCCCAGACCCACACCTATAATCCCGGCAGGCCAGCGAGGGCTCGGAGAATCGACTTGCAACAGATGCAGATCTACGGCGTGAGCTTCGACATGGTCGGCAAACAGCCGATCGTGCTGCTGAAGACCGTCGACGGCAACCGGTTCCTCCCGATCTGGATCGGGCATCCGGAGGCGGCGGCCATCCTGATGAAGCTTCAGGGCGCGTCCACTCCCCGCCCGATGACGCACGACCTGCTGTCGGACCTGCTCGAGCAGCTCGACGCGAAGTGCGAGCGGGTTTCGGTGACCGAGCTCCGCGACAACACCTTCTACGCGTCGATCACGGTTTCCGTAAACGGCTCCGAGCTCGAGATCGACTCGCGCCCCTCGGACGCCATCGCCCTCGCGGTCCGAACCTCGGCGCCGATCTTCGCGGCCGACGACGTGATCGACGAGTCCTCGATCGAGTTCGAGCACGAGGTCGAGGACACCGAGGAGGTGGTCGAGAAGTTCAAGGACTTCCTCGACCAGGTCACGCCCGAGGACTTCGCCAAGGGCGAGGACTCCTAGCCTCCGCGGCTCCCCCTCTTCTAAGCCGCCATCGCCTCGAACATCGGATGCGTGAGGCCGTGCTCCTCGCAGATGACGGGAACGGTCTCGGGCCGCATCTCGAGCCCGTAGCGGGAGCTGAGCTCCTCGAAAGCGGCGGGGTCGGGCGAGCCCGCGGCAACGAGATCCCCGAGCTCGTCGAAGAAGTGCTCGAAGCCGCCCGGCGCGATGATCTCCAGGATGCGGCAGGGCTCGTCGCCGGCGTTCCAGAACGTATGCCACTGCTCGCGCGGCTTGAAGACAAAGTCGCCAACCTCCGCGTACACGACGTCGTCGCCGAGGATGGCGCCCATCCGGCCCTCGACGACGTAGCTGTACTCGTCCTCCCGCGAGTGCTTGTGGAGCGGCGCCGCCAGGTGCCGCGGCGGCATCGGGTGCTCGACGAGCGAGAAGCCGCCACCCGTCTCCTCGGTCCAGGCCATCATCCTCGCGCCGATCGAGCCGAGGTCGACTAGCCGGCCGCCAGTCGGCCCCACGTTGCGCGGGCCCTGCGAGGCGTCGAACCTGGTCAGCGTCTGTCGGTCGATGGTCATCCTTGAGTCTCCCCTCATTTCGTTGAACACGACTGTGCGGCGAACCTAGCACACATCGACCCGATCTGTCAATATTGATTGAACACTGATGTCCACCGAAGCCAATACAGCCGAAACGCGGCGCTACCGCAAGCGCCTGCGCGCCGAGCAGGAGCAGCAGACGCGGCAGGCGATCACCGAGGCGGCCGTGAAGTTGCACGGGACGCTCGGGCCCGCCCGAACGACCGTGAGCGCGATCGCCGAGGAGGCGGGGGTGCAGCGCGCGACCGTCTATCGCCACTTCCCCGACGAGCCGAGCCTGTTCCAGGCTTGCTCTGGCCATTACATGTCCCTCCACCCGCCGCCGGACCCGTCGCGATGGGTGGAGATCGCCGATCCCGCCGACCGGCTTCGTGAGGCGCTGGCGGGCGTCTACCGCTGGTGGGACGAGACGGAGGACATGATGTCGCGGGTCATCCGCGACTCGCCGCTGGTCGAGAGCCTGTCCGTGCAGACTCAGGCGCGGCTGGCGTTCTTCGACCAGATCGCCGGGATCCTGATGCGCGGTCGCGGGCTGCGGGGCAAGAGAAGGGCGCGCGTCGAGGCGGCAATCCGGCACGCCCTCGCACTCTCCACCTGGCAGTCGCTGGTCCGCGAGCAGGGCCTGGCGAACGAGGACGCCGTCGAGTTGATGGTGGGGATGGTCGAGCGGGCCTAGGCGCCGCGGGGCCGGGCGAGCCGGTCATCGCCCTCGAGGGCGAGCTCGACGATCCGCGCGACGAGGTCCTCGAACTCGAGGCCGGCGGAGTGGGCGGCCATCGGCAGGAGGCTCGTATCCGTAAGGCCGGGAATCGCGTTCGCCTCGAGCACCTCCGGTCGCCCGTCCTCGCCGAGCATGAGGTCGACGCGTGCGAACCCGGTGCAGCCGAGCGTCTCGTAGGCCCGGGAAGCGACCTCGCGGACGCTCGCTGCCACCTCCTCCGGCAGGTCGGCCGGGCAGATGTACTCGGTCCGCCCGATCTCGTAGCGCGCCTCGTAGTTGAAGCGGTCCTCCTCCTTCGCCCGGACCTCGACGATCGGGAGCGCCTCGCCGTCGAGCAGGGAGACGGCCAGCTCCCGCCCGGAAACGTGTCGCTCGAGCAGGACCCGATCGTCGTAGCTGAATGCGGCGACCAGGGCCTCCGGGACGTCGTCACGCGACGCTGCGAACCGGACTCCGAGGGCGGAGCCCTGGGCCGCGGGCTTTACGACGAGCGGAAATCCGAGGCGACCCTCGATCTCCTCGAGGGCGTCGGCGGCGCCGAGCTCGCGGAACGCGGTCGCGTTGAAGGCAACCCAGTCGGGGGTCGGGATCCCGGCCGCGCGGAGGAGGTGCTTGGAAAGGACCTTGTCCATGCAGCGGATGCACGAGGCAACGCCCGGGCCGGTGTACGGGATGCCGAGGATCTCGAGCAGCTCCTGTGGCGTCCCGTCCTCGCCGCCGGGCCCGTGCAGGGCGATGAAGGCAACGTCGGGCCGCTCGTCCTTGAGCGACCGGACAAGGTCCGCGTCGGCGTCGATGGGTACTACCTCGTGGCCGAGCGAGGCGAGCGCGTCCTCGACTCGCGCTCCCGAGCGCAGCGACACCTGACGCTCCAGCGAGCTTCCTCCCTTCAGCACGGCGACCTTCATGCCGCGATCAGGTCTCCCGGCGGGGGCGCCGAAGCGGGACGACGTCCCCTGGCTCGGAGGGCCGGGGCGCCGCCGGAATCCGGTGCTCGGCCGTGATCGTCTCGTAGAGCCCGACCTGCTCGCCGACGACGGCGCCGATCCGCCGGATGCCCTCGCGGATCTCGTCGGCGTCGGACCCGGAGAAGTTCAGCCGCATGGAGTTGCTTCCCTGCCGCCCGTCGACATAGGCGGCGGCCCCGGGCACGAAGGCCACGTTCTCGCGCAGCGCCTTCGCCAGCAGGTCGGAGGTGTCGATGTAGTCCGGGAGCGTCGCCCAGACGAAGAGCCCGCCGCCCGGCCGGGTCCACGTCGCCTGGGGAGGGAAGTGGCGCTCGAGCGCCTCGAGCATCGCGTCGCGCCGGGCGCGGTAGATGTCGCAGAGGCTGTCGACGTAAGCCCGCCAGGGGTCCTCCGCGAAGTACTCGAGCGCGAAGTACTGGCTGAGGGTCGAGGTGCAGAGGTCGGTCGCCTGCTTCCCGAGGACGATCTTCTCCATCACCGGAGGCGGCGCGACGGCCCATCCGAGGCGGATCCCGGGCGAGAGGATCTTCGAGAACGTTCCGACGTAGATGACGTAGTCGCCCCCATCGAGCTGGTACAGCGGCGGCTGCGGGTCGCCCTCGAAACGCAGCAGTCCGTATGGGCTGTCCTCGACCACGAGGACCTCCCGGCTGCGGGCGATCTCGACGAGCCGGCGCCGGCGCTCCAGCGAGAGCGTCACGCCCGCGGGGTTCTGGAAGCTCGGCACCGAGTAGATGAACTTGGGCTTTCGACCCTCCGAG
This sequence comes from uncultured Actinomycetes bacterium, assembly GCA_963710955.1. Classification (GTDB taxonomy): domain Bacteria; phylum Actinomycetota; class Thermoleophilia; order Solirubrobacterales; family 70-9; genus AC-56. Next base: position 137,392 of record CAVQCK010000006.1, read on the forward strand.
TCGAGGCGGTCGATCAGCGCCTCGAGCTCCTCGACCCGCATGCCGTCGTCGTCCACCGGAATCTGGTGCGTCTCCGCCTCGTACGAGCAGAAGACCGGCACGGCGCCCGGGTAAGTGGGCGCCTCGCAGATCACCACGTCGCCCGGGTCCACCAGCGTCTTGGCGATCAGGTCGAGAGCCTGCTGGCCCCCGGTGGTGACGATGATGTCGTCCGGGTCGGGGGACATCCCCTCGGCCGCCATCACACGCCCGATCGCCGCCTTGGTCCCGGCGAAGCCCTCGGTCGGGCCGTATTGGAGCGCCTCGGCCGAGGACTCCTGCGCGATCTTCGTCATCTGCGCAGCGAATGTCTCCGGTGGGAAGGTCGACGTGTCGGGCAATCCGCCGGCGAGGGAGATCACCTCCGGGCGGGCCGTGATCGCCATCAGGTCGCGCATCGCCGACGAGCGCATCACGCGGGTGCGCTGGGCGAACAGGCCCGCGTAGCGCTCGAGGTCGCGCGCCGTCTGGTGCGCGCGGCGGTGGGCTGGAGGTGGCGCGGCGGCTTGCTCCGAGGGTCGGTCCTGCGGTTCGGGCATCGGTGAAGTGTGCCGGAAGGACGCCGACAACCGGCGCATGGCGCACGTTTCGCGACTAGATTCGGGCACCGTGAGGGCTCGGGTAGGGGTCGTCGTCGTGCTGATCGGTGCCGCCGCACTGGCGCCGAGCGCCGCGTGGGCGGGAAAGCGCTCGCTGTACCGCGGCCCCGGGCCGCGTCCGGGCCCCTCGATGCTCTATCGCAAGCCGGCGAAGGCGCCCCAGCTGGAGAACCAGGGCGTCTGGCACGCGAAGCCGATCCTCATCTCCGGGGCGAGCGCCTACCGGCGCGGGGAGTTCCTCTATCAGGACTACCTGTACGACGACAACGGGGCGAAGGCGCCCACCCCCGACCCGACCGACCCGCGGACGAGCGGCGACTCCTTCTCCGCGCCGAACGGCACCTACACGTACCCCACGGACGCGTCCTACGCCGGCAACGCCGCAGACCTCGTTGAGTTCCGGGTCAAGCCGCTGTCGCATGCCACTGCCTTCCGAATCACGCTGAACACGATGAAGAAGCCGTCCTTGGCCGCGACGACGATCGCCATCGGCAACTCGAAGCAGCCGCACGAGGTGCCGGACGGGGCGAACGTGAGCGAGCCCGCACAGCTCTTCCTGACCGTGCACGGCCGTCACGCCGAGCTGGTCCGCGGGGCAAGCGGCAAGCGCGCCAAGGGCCCCGCGCCCAAGGTCTCGATCAGCAAGCCCCGGCGCCAGATCCAGGTGAAGGTCTCGCACCGGGCCTGGAACCCCGGAAAGCGGACCGTCCGCATGGCGGCCGGCGTGGGGCTATGGGACTCCAAGTCGCACGGTTACCTCATTCCGGGCGCCGCGGCGACCGCGACCAAGCCGGGAGGCGCCGGCGGGCTCGCGAAGCCCCCCGCGTTCTTCAACGTCGCCTTCCGGTTCTCCGAGCCATGGCAGCACCCGTTCCCGCCCGGCCCGGTCTTCACCGATCCCGCGTGGTGGCGGGACCACGATCAGGGCAACGACCTGGCAAAGGGCGACCTGGCGCCGTTCCACGCCGAGGTCGACTTCGGCAAGCTCGCCCGAGGCGTGACGGACGACATGCGCGGCAAGCCGACCGGCGTGCCCACCAGCGGCCCGATGGACAGGATCCTCGCGAGCCACTTCGAATCCGAGCAGGGGACCGATTACTCCAAGACCTGCGGCTCCGCGACCGACTGCCTGGGAGAGATCCGGGGCAGGCTGCAGCCCTACGCGATCTACGTGCCGCGCAAGCCGGCGCCATCGGACGGTTACGGGCTGACGCTCCTCCTGCACTCACTCGGCGCCAACTACAACCAGTTCGGCGACACGCGCAACCAGTCCCAGATCGGCGACCGCGGCCCCGGCTCGATCGTGATCACGCCGGAGGGACGCGGCCCCGACGGCTGGTACTACGGCCAGGCAGGGGCGGACACGTTCGAGGTCTGGGCCGACGTCGCGAAGCACTACCGGCTCGACCCGTCGTGGACGTCGATCTCCGGGTACTCGATGGGCGGCTACGGCACCTACAAGTTCGCGACGCAGTACCCGGACCTCTTCGCCCGCGCCAACCCGGTCGTCGGCCCGCCCGGGCTGGGGATCTGGGTGCCACCCGCGGACCCGGAGCCCGGAGGCGCCGGGAGCAACACGAACCGGATGCTCGCATCCGTCCGCAACGTCCCGTTCATGATCTGGGACGGAACCGAGGACGAGCTTGTGCCCGTGGCCGGCGCGGTCAGGCAGGCGAACACCTTCGACCAGCTGGGATACCGCTACGTCTTCGACCTGTTCACCGGCGCCGACCACTTCGCCCTCGCCGTCAACGACGAGTATGCGCCGGTGGCGAAGTTCCTCGGCGAGCACGCGGTGAAGCGCAACCCGGCTCACGTCACGTACGTGGTCAACCCGACCATGGACTTCCGCAAGGACGGCACCGTCGCCAATCACGCCTACTGGCTCTCCGGGCTCAGTCTCCGGAACGCCGGCGGCTCGGCTCCCCTCGGAAGGGTCGACGCACGCTCGGAGGGTTTCGGCAGGGGAGACGCGCCGGCGAAGGCAACGAGCCACACCGTGGGCGTTCTGACCGGCGGCAACGAGCAGGCGATGCCCTACACGGAGCAGTCCAAGTCCTGGGGGAAGGCGCCGCGGACGAAGCGCGCGGACGTGCTCCACCTGGATGTTGAGAACCTCTCGCGCGTGGTCGTGCATCCGAAGCGGGCCAAGCTCGGCTGCGACGCGAAGCTTCAGGTCACCACGGACGGACCGCTCCAAGTCCGGCTCGCGGGCTGTCACCGCGGCGCCCGCTTCGGCTGATCCGGAAGGGCCGGTTGCCACGGGTCGCCGGGCGGTGGAGGCGCTAGCCTCTCTGCGCCCATGAGCCTCTTCCTCGCCATCTGCCAGGGCGTCGGGCTCTCGATCGCGGTCGGGACCTTTGCCGGCGCCTCCGGGCGACGGGACGCGATCGGCGTGGCGCTCGCGATCGGCGCCGCCATCGCCGGCGCGGTGCTGTTCGCGATCTCGATGTCGAACCGGGACCACCCGGCCATCATCGGCGTCCCGCTCGGCGCGATCCTCGCGGTCGTGTCCTACGGGGTCGTGAGCGCGGTGGTGGCGGGCGCCCAGGCGCGCGTGAAGGGCGCTTCGTCCATCGGGCTGATCGTCGCCGGCGCGGCTCTCGTGCTGGCGGTGATCACGGCGTTGGTCTGGGAGCCGTTCGGGCTGCTCCTCCTGGTGCTCCTGCTCTGGCTCGCCTCGGCCCGCCAGCGTCGCGCCCAGCGCAAGCACGAGGGGCTGCGCTCGCTTCGGTGAGCCCGCCCTCCCCGCACGTCACACTCCAGCCATGCCCTCGTCGCGAAAGCTCTGCCTGATCGTCGTCGACTCGCTCCGCACGGACATGCTCCTGCGGGCGTGCGCCGAGGACCTGGCGCCCAACTTCGCGGCCCTGCTGGACCGCGGGACCCTGATCGGCGACTGCGTCTCGGCCTTCCCGTCGGTGACCCCGGTGGCGTGCTCGGAGATCGCGACCGGCTCCGGCCCGCAGCACCACCACATCAGTGGCATGAACTGGTACCACCGCGCCGAGCGGCGCTACGTGGAGTACGGGTCCTCCTGGGAGGCGACGCGGACCTTCGGCCTCTTTCGGACGCTCTACGACACCGTCTACAACATGAACATGGCCCACCTCTCGCACGAGGTGGAGACGATCTTCGAGCGGCTCGGCGACGCGCGCGTGAGGACGGCCTGCACGCCGTTCCTCATCTATCGCGGGCGCCGCCGTCACGAGTTGGGCCTCGAGGGCCTGATGCGCCGGGTCGCGGTGGCGGCGGACTTTCGGCACGCGGTGTGGGGGCCGGACGAGCTCTTCTACGGTGAGCTGTATGCGTCGCGGAAGGTGCCGTGCAAGCCGACGCTGCGCCCGGGGACCCGCGACGCGTACACCGCGTGCGTCGGCCGCGAGCTGATCGCCGACGACGGCTACGACTTCCTCCTCTTCTCGCTCCCCGACAACGACCACCACACTCACACTCACGGGGTGGGGGCGATGGGCAACTCGATCGCCCACGCGGACCATAGCTTCGGCGAGCTCGTGGACGCGGGCGGGGGCATGGACGCCTTCCTCGAGTCCCACGCCGTGATCCTGATGGCCGACCACGCGCAGACGGACGTCGACCATGAGCTGCCCGTTGCGGCCGCGCTCGGCGCCGACTGGCCGGTGCTGGCGCCGAACGCGGAGCGCCCGGAGCTCGCCGAGCTGGCCGTCAGCCCAACCGCCCGCGCGGCGGCCGTGTACGCGCTGGCCGAGTCGCCGAGGCGCGAGCAGGTCCTCGCCGGCGTCCGCGACCGGCTGCGGGAGCTCGAGGGGGTCGACCTCGTCACCCGCCTCGACGAGGCGAACGGCCTGGCCCCCGAGGCGATCGTCGAGCGCGACGGTTCCGAGCTCCGATTCCAGCCGGGGACCCAGGAGACAGACCTCCGCGGGGACGGATGGGATCTGGAGGGCGATCTCGCCGTGCTGGGGCTCGAGCCTCGCGACGGCCGGATCGCGAGCGCCGACTACCCGGACGGGCTCGCCCGGCTGTGGTCGACCCTGAACGCGCCTAATGCGGGCGACGTGGTCGTCTCGCTCGAGACTGGCTACGAGTGCGTCGACTGGGGCGGCACGAGCCATGTCGGCGGCGGGAGCCACGGCGCGCTCCTCGCCGGGGACTCGCTGGGCCCGCTTCTTCTCTGCGGGCTCGAGCCCGGAGTAGGCGACACCCGCGAGCAGTGGACGCTTCGGGACGTGGCCGGGCTGGTCTGCGATCACTTCGGAATCGGTGGCGGCCCCGAGGTCCGCGTGGCCGACGTCGCGGGTGCCGCCCGATGACCCCGGAGGGCCCGGGCGGCCAGGCTGTCGAGCCCGCTCCCGCGCGCCGGCGCGGACGGGCCCGCGACGCGAGCTCCCGGGCTGCCGACTGGACGTGGGGCATCTTCCGCCGAATCCACCTGGGCACCAAGAAGCCCGAGAACTGGGTGCAGGTGTTCAAGTTCGGCGTCGTCGGCGGGAGCGGGTACGTCATCAACCTCATCGTCTTCGCCGTGCTGACGGAGGCCCTCGGGATCCATCACATAGCCGCCGCCGTGCTCTCGTTCTGCGTCGCGGTCTCCAACAACTTCCTGCTCAATCGGCACTGGACTTTCCAGGCCACCGAGGGCCACGCCGGCTTCCAGGCGGTGCGGTTCTTCACGGTCAGCGTGCTGGCGCTGGGCGTCAACATCGTTTTGCTGTACCTGCTCGTTGACGTCGCGTCGGCGCCCGAGTTGCCCGCCCAGGCGGTCGCGGTCGCCGGGGCGATGCCCTTCAACTTCCTCGGCAACAAGCTGTGGACCTTCGGGGTGGACGAGCGCTGATTCCGCTCCCTCGGCGGGGGCTCGTGGCCGCGGCGCTGGTGGCCGCCGCGTTCCTCATCGGCCTCCCCGGCGCCGCCCGGGCGCAGGGGACCTCGGCCGCCGGATCGACCCCGGGCTCCAAGGCGGCGTCGACGGGGAGCGGAACGACGACGACCTCGGACGAGTCCGATCATCGTCTCTCCCAGGCGCGGGCGATCACGATCGCCCGCACTGACCCGCAGGTCGCCGCCGAGCGAGAGCGCTGGGGCCCCTTGGACGCGACCCCCACGGCGAAGCCGGGGACGTGGCAGGTGGATTTCTACGCGGGCGGGACCGAGCGGGTCCAGGTGATCGTCGACGACGCCACTGGGCGGATCACCGAAACCTGGACCGGCTACCAGATCGCATGGCAGATGGCGCGCGGGTACCCGGACCAGTTCGGCCACAAGCTGAACGCCCCCTACGTCTGGATCCCGCTGGCGGCGATCTTCTTCTTCGCCCTGCTCGACTTCCGCCGCAAGTGGCGGATGGTGCACCTGGACCTGCTCGTCCTGCTGTCGTTCGGGATCTCGGAGATCTACTTCAACCAGGGCAACATCGGGGTGAGCGTCCCGCTCACCTACCCGCCGCTCCTCTACCTCCTGGCGCGAATGATCTGGGTCGGCTTCCGGGGCGCCGGGGAGGGGCTGCGGCCGTCGACGCCCACGGCCTGGCTCGCGATCGGCGGCGCCTTTCTGCTCGGCTTTCGCATCGCCCTCAACATCGCCGACTCCGGGGTCATCGACGTCGGCTACGCCGGCGTGATCGGCGCTGACCACCTGGTTCACGGGCAGGCGATCTGGAACAACTTCCCCTCCGACAACGTCTTCGGCGACACCTACGGGCCGTTCAACTACTACGCCTACGTCCCGTTCGAGCTCGTGCTTCCCTGGAGCGGCCACTGGGACAACCTGCCGGCCGCCCATGCCGCGGCGATCGCCTTTGACCTGGCGACCGTGGGCGGGCTGTTCGCGGTCGGGAGGCGCCTGCGCCCGGGGCCGGACGGCACGCGCCTCGGGGTCGTCCTGGGATTCGCCTGGGCCGCGTACCCGTTCACCGACTACGCGCTGCAGTCCAACTCGAACGACGCGCTGGTGGCGGCCCTCCTGGTCTGGGCACTCGTCGTCTTCGCGTCGCCGGTGAAGCGGGCCGCGCTGCTCGGCCTCTCGATCGCCACGAAATTCGCGCCGCTTCCCCTGGTGCCGCTGTTCGCCGCCGGGGACCGGGGGCTGCTGACGAGGGGAGATGGGTCGAAGTCACTGCTCCGCCGGTGGCGGCCCGTGGGGATCTTCTGCCTCAGCCTGGCTGTCGTCATCGGCGCGATGCTGGCTCTGCCGGCGATCGATCCGGGACTCGGGACCTTCTACGACCGGACGGTGAAGAGCCAGCTCGACCGCACCTCGCCCTTCAGCGTCTGGGGACAGGACCACTCCCTCGAATGGCTCCAGACCGCCTTCAAGGTCTTCGCGGTCGCCCTCGCCCTCGCGGTTGCGTTCCTACCGCGTCGGCGGTCCCTGCCCCAGGTCGCGGCCCTGGCCGCGGCGGTGATGATCGCGGTCGAGATCACTGCGGAGCACTGGTTCTACCTCTACATCCCCTGGTTCTTCGGGCTGCTGCTCGTCGGGCTGACCGCGGCGACTAGGGCGTCGAGCTCACCGACGGTGACCGCGAGCTCGGTCGCGAGCGCGCCCGGGGTGAGCCGCGAGAAGATCGCGGCGAGCGCGCGGTAGTACTCGAGCACCGGGTCGCGGTCGGCGTTGAAGCGCTCCCAGAGCTCCTCGCCAACGTCGCGGTAGTCGACCACGATGGTCCTGGCGTTGTGGAGCTTGTCGGCGAGCGAGACCTTGAGCGCCGGCTCGCTCGCCTCCTCGAGGTGCTCGAGGTAGGCGCGCTTCCGCTCCCGCCACGGCGGCTTCGGGTCACCGAGGCTGTCGCTGCAGGACTCGACGATCTCGGCCACGTCGTCGCCGAACTCCGACCGGATGCGGGCGAGCGTCTCGCGCCCGCCCTGGTCCTCGGCGGCGTCGTGGAGCAGCGCGGCGATCGCCTCGTCCTCCGAGGAGCCCGTTTCGATCACGATCGAGGTCACCCCGAGCAGGTGCCCGAAGTAGGGGACGTCCGAGCCCTTGCGCGTCTGGCCGGCGTGGAGCTCGTAGGCGAGCTCGAGGGCTCTCGTGAAGCGGGGGCCAAGCGATGGGGTCGGTGCATCGCTCACGGCACTCGATGCTATTCGGCGGCCGGCTGAGGCGGCTCGACGTCGGCCAGCCGGACTCCGGTGGCCATCTCCGCATAGCGAACGAGGACCGCTTCCGCCGCGACGCTGTCGATCGCCGGGTGGCCGATCACCACCTGAAGCCCGATGCCGTCCTCGAGCGCCACCAGACCGCGCGCGATGGTCAGCGCCGCGGTCGCGAGCTCGAACTCGCCCGCTGTGGCACCCGCCGCGAGGACCGACTCATAGAGGAGTGCCTGGCGGTCGAAGTACGACGCGGTGAGGATCCCGAAGGCGGGGCTCGAGCCGGTGAAGGCGTCCAGCTCATACAGCAGGCGGCTCTCTGTGTCGTCGGGGCCGGATGGAACCCCGAGGTGGATCGCGAGCCGGAGCTGGGCCGTGTGACCGTTCACCCGGCGCACCGCCGCGGCGCGGCGCTCGGCAAAACGCTCGATCGCGCCGCGCGACACCTCGATCAGGAGCTCGTCGAGGCTCGGGTAGTAGTAGAGGACCGAGCTGGGGGCGAGACCCGCCCGCTCGGCGACGTCCTTCACCCGCACGCCGACCGCGCCCCGCTCGAGCAGCACCTGCCGCGCAGCCACCTCGAGCTGGCGCCGTCGCTCAGCCTGGTCCTTTCGCCGCATGTCCGAATCGTATTCGGCGCTACGGCCATCCCAGGCAGGGTTGCGCGTCCGGAGCTCAGGGAGTTATTCTTCGAACTAGGTTCAACGAATGAGCCGGGGGAAGACAGGTCCGCGTATCTGGATCGTGACCGCGATCGCCGCCGGCTGCGGCGGCGCCGCGTGATCAACGGCTGACGACGTGCGTGCGCTCTCCCTCGCGGCGCTCCAGAGCGCACCCGTCCCCGGTGATCCCGAGGCAACTCTCGGCCTGCTCTCGCGCCGCGTCCGGTCCCTGAGGGCGACCGTGCCGCACGCTCAGCTCGCCGTGCTTCCGGAGCTCCACCTCTCGGCGCCGCCGTCGATCCTCGAGGAGCACTCCGGCTACGCCAGGGAGGTGGCCGTCGAGGTCCCCGGTCCGCTGACCCAAGCGCTCGGGCGGATCGCCGCCGAGTCGGAGATCTGGCTGGTCCCGGGGACGGTCTACGAGCTGGCCTCCGACGGCCGGGTCCACAACACCGCCCTGGTCCTTGCGCCGGACGGGGAGCTCGTCGCGAGCTATCGAAAGGTCTTCCCCTGGCAACCCCACGAGACCTGCGCGCCGGGCGAGGAGTTCGTGACCTTCGACATCCCGGAGGTCGGGCGGGTGGGCCTTGCGATCTGTTACGACGGGAGCTTCCCTGAGACGTTCCGCCAGCTCGCGTGGATGGGCGCCGAGCTCATCCTGCAGGTCAACCTGACCACCACCAGCGACCGTGAGCAGGAGCTGGTGATGGCACGCGCCAATGCGATCTTCAACCAGCTCTACGTGGTGTCGCTGAATGCTGCGTCGCCGGCGGGAATCGGCCGCAGCCTGATTGCCGACCCGGAGGGGCTGGTGCGGGTGGCCTCAGGCGCCGGCGAGGAGATGCTCACCGATGTTCTGGATCTGGAGGCCGTGGAGCGGGTCCGGCGCTTCGGCACGGCGGGGGTCTCCCGCATGTGGGAGCAGATGATGCGCGAGGGGCCCGGGATCGAGCTGCCGATGTACGGAGGCCCCGTGCGCGACGTCCCGGCCTAGGCGGCCGGGACCAGTACCTGCTCGATCGAGTTCGCGAGCCCGTCGTCGCGGACGTCCACAACCACGCCGTTGACCCAGACGTCCTCGTCAGCGGTGTCGAACTTCACCGGCATCTGGGTCCGGAAGGACTCGAGCGCCTGCTCCCGCCGCACCCCGATCACCCCGGCACGGGACCCGGTCATCCCGACGTCGGTGATGAACGCCGTGCCGCCCGGCAGCACCCGGGCGTCCGCGGTCGGGACATGGGTGTGAGTGCCGAGGACGGCGGCGACCCGCCCGTCCAGGTGCCAGCCCATCGCGATCTTTTCGCTGGTCACCTCGGCGTGGAAGTCCACGATGAGGGCATCCGCCTCGCCCGCGAGGCGCTCGACGATCGCGTCGGCCTCCGGGAAGGGGGATCGAGCGACCTTGAGCTGGACCGACCCGCTCAGGTTCACGACGCCGACCCGACGATCCCCGACGCTCACGACGGTGGAGCCGCGGCCGGGGTTGCCGGTCATGTAGTTCGCCGGCCGGATCACGCGGTCATTGCGGTCGAGGAACTCGTACGCGCCCCGGTGGCGGTAGACGTGATTGCCGGTCGTGATCACGTCGACCCCGGCCGCGAACAGGTCGTTCGCCGTCTTCTCTGTGATGCCCAGCCCACCCGCGGAGTTCTCGCCGTTGGCGATGACGAGGTCGGGGGCGTGGCGGTCGCGGATCTCCGGCATCACGTGGGCGAGCCCGGCCCGTCCGGGGCTGCCGACGATGTCGCCGATGAAGAGGACGCGCACGCGCGGAGCCTAAGCGCTGAGTGGCCGGCCGGTAGCGTCGACCGATGTTCCGGGTGTCAGACGGCGCGCGACCGGTGGCCGGACGCGACCTCGAGCTCGCGCCGCATGAGATCGGCGAGGTCGTGGGCGGTGGCGCAGGCGCTGTCGGGCCAGCTCGACGCCACGGCCAGGTGCAAGCGGTCCGGGTCGTCGGAGTCGCAGTCGGCGCCGAGGGCGTCGCTGGACCCGCGGAAGAGTCGCGACGGCAGCCAGGCGCTCAGCAGCCAGCCGTCGCCGACCAGGAGCTGCACCGGCTTCAGTACCGATCCAACCGGGCCGCCGGCGTCCGCGTCGGGCACGTCCAATTGGAGGTGGCGCACCAGGAATGCAGCCGTCATTCGGATCGAGGTGGACCCATACGTTCCGGCGGCGGGGAAGCGGCGAGGCGTCGCCAGGTCGCGCGCCATCCGTTGGGTCAGCGCACCGTCGCAGACCCGGTTCAGGGTCCCCAGCGACCGGGCGCTACGAAGCGCCTCGTGGTGGATGTCCACCCAGCGCACCCCCTCGGCGTGCTCCAGATCCGAGAGCGCCATCTCTCGGGGCCGGTCGCCCGGCGCCCAAGCACTTGCCCGCCGAACGAGGCCCGACTCCGCTTGAGCGAAGGGGTGCTTTGCGCGCCTGCCTCGAGTTCCTGTTGAGATCACTGATGCCTTCCTGACCCTCGCCCAATTAAACCCTGCGGGGCGTGCATAGTTGTGTCGGTCAAAGCGGTGAAATTCCCGCCGCCGGATGTACGAAGTGGCGCACGCCCATAGGTGGCGCAGCGCGGGTCCGGAGGGGCGACGGATCACGTCCACTAGCTTTCCCGGCGTGACCGGGCAGGAGGCAGGCGGCGACGCCGTCATCGAGACGCGCGGGCTCGCCAAGGCCTTCGGCGACCGCGAAGCCCTGCGGGGCGTGAGCTTCGCCGCCCACCGTGGCGAGCTCCTCGCCGTCATCGGCCCGAACGGCGCCGGGAAGACGACTCTTCTGTCGATCCTCGCCGGAATCCGGCGTCCCGACGCCGGATCGGTGAGCCGGCCACCGGGTGAGATCGGCTGGGTTCCCCAGCAAGCGGCGCTCTACCGGCGGCTCACCGTCGCCGAGAACCTCCGCCTGTTCGCGCGGCTCGAGAAGGTGGCCGATCCGGACGCGTCGGTCGAGGAGATGCTGGCGCAGACGGCCCTCGAGGACCGCCGGGACGACCAGGCGGGGACCCTTTCCGGGGGCAACCAGCAGCGCATCAACATCGCGATCGGGCTTCTGGCCCGGCCGGCGGTGCTCCTCCTGGACGAGCCCAGCGCCGGGTTGGACCCACGCCAGCGGGAGCGGCTCTGGGAGTTCGTCCTCGGCCTGGCCGGCGGCGGGACGACGGTCATCTTCTCCACCCACGACCTCGCCGAGGCCGAGCGCTACGGCCGGCGCCTGCTGGTTCTCGCCGACGGCGAGAACCTCTTCGACGGCACGCCACCGGAGCTCCACGCCGCCGTGCCGGAGTCCGGGGCGCGCGACTTCGAAGGGGCCTTTGTCGCCTTCCTCCGCGAGCGAGGCCACTGATGGGCCGGGGCGGTTGAGCGATGCGCTGGCTCTTCATCAAGGACCTTCAGATCCTGCGCCGCTCGCCGCTGCTGACGGTCCTGCTGATCGTCTATCCGATCGCGATCGCCGTGCTGATCGGGTTCGCGCTCTCGCGCGGCCCGGAGACGCCCCGGGTGGCGTTCCTGAACGAGATTCCGGCGGGGACGCCGCTCGTGATCAACGGGCAGCAGCTGGACGTCACCAGCGCCCGCGGGGAGCTCTGCTCGCGGATCGACTGCATCGACGTCTCGAGCGAGGAGCAGGCGCGCCAGATGGTGCAGTCGGGCGACGTCCTCGCGGCTCTCATCCTGCCCAAGGACTTCATCAGCGACCTCGAGTCGCTGGCCTCGCTGAACCCCTCTCAGCCCACCGTGAAGGTGCTGGTCAACGAGGAGGACCCGGTCAAGGCGAGCCTGGTCAACGACCGCATCGACACGCTCATCAACCAGGCGAACCTGAAGCTCTCGAAGAAGGTCACCCGCCTCTCCGCGACCTATCTCACCCTCCTGCTCCGCGGCGGGCACCTCAGCCTCCTCGGCCAGACGCTCGACATCCTCGGGCTCGAGAACACGCAGAAGATCCTCCAGTCGATCCAGCCGGAGCTGCCGAAGAACAGCCCGTCAGCCGCCGAGCTTGCGCGGGTGATCAACTTCGCGCGCCTCGCCCGGCAGAACCTCAACCTCGCGACGCCGCTCCTCTCCTCGATCGCCCACCCGATCAACGTGGACAAGGAGGTCGTCTCGGGATCTCCGCCCAGCCTCGATGCCTTCGCGATCTCGGTGGCCGCGACGGTGACGTTGATGTTCGTGACGGTCCTCCTGGTGGCGGGATCGCTGGCCCTCGAGCGGGAGGAGAACGCCTTCGCGCGCCTGACTCGGGGACTGGTGAGCAAGTGGGCTCTTCTCGGCGAGAAGGTCACGCTGGGAGTGGTCCTGTCGATCCTGGTGACTCTCGTCATGCTCGGCGGCCTGTCGCTGTTCGTCCACATCGACTGGAGCCGCTTCGGCCTGATCCTCCTGGCGATCGCGGCGGGCGGCCTGGGCTTCGCGGCGTTCGGCGCCGCCATCGGCGCGGCCGCGCGCGAGGTCCGGGCGAGCTCCCTGCTGGCGTTCATGATCTCGCTGCCGATCGCCTTCATTTCGCTCGTCGAGTCCGGGACCGTGAGCCCGGCGCTCTTCGACGTGATCAAGGTCGTGCGCGCCCTGTTCCCCTTCGACGCCGCCCTCGACGCGATGTCGGGAGCGCTCGACGCCTCCGGTCCGAGTCTCGGAATGCCGATCCTTCACCTGGCGATCCTGGGCGCCGCCTACGCGGTGCTGGCCAGGATCGCGCTGCGGCGCTTCGCGTAGGCGCGAGACGAAAAACGGGCAGGTAGGGAGGCCGGCAACGTGAAGGCCGCGGACCGCTGCCCTACCCAGCCCAGAACACGATTGCGCCACGGAGCGGGCGGGACCGACCCGCGCCGTTCGGGCCCACCCACCCGCGCTCGCACTCACCGGCTCCTAGAATCAGCCGTGTGAGCTTTCCCGCCACCCGCATGCGGCGCATGCGGCGCACGAAGGCGCTGCGCGACCTGGTGCGCGAGACCGATATCTCCGCCCAGCACCTCGTGCAGCCGCTGTTCGTCGTCGCCGGTGAGAGCGTGCGCGAGGAGGTGCCGTCGATGCCGGGCGTCGAGCGGTTGTCGATCACCGAGCTCGTCGCCGAGGCGACGGAGATCCAGGCGGCCGGGGTCGGCGCGGTGATCCTGTTCGGGATCCCGACCGAGAAGGACGAGGCCGGCTCGGGCGCCTACGACCCCGAGGGGGTCGTCCAGCTCGCCGTCCGCGCGTTGAAGGAGGCCCACCCCGATCTTCTCGTGATCACCGACGTGTGCATGTGCGAGTACACCTCGCACGGGCACTGCGGCATCGTCCGCGACGGCGAGGTGGACAACGACGTCACGCTGGAGCTGCTCGCGAAGACCGCGATCTCCCACGCCGATGCCGGCGCGGACGTGGTCGCCCCCAGCGACATGATGGATGGCCGCGTGGGCGTCATCCGCTCCCAGCTCGATGAGGAGGGCCACTCCGACGTCGCGATCATGGCCTACAGCGCCAAGTACGCCTCCGCCTACTACGGGCCCTTCCGCGAGGCCGCGGAGTCCACGCCCGAGTTCGGCGACAGGCGCGGGTACCAGATGGACCCGGCCAACGCCCTCGAGGGGGTTCGGGAGGCTGAGCTCGACCTGGCCGAGGGGGCGGACGTGGTGATGGTCAAGCCGGCGACGCCGTACCTGGACGTGATCCGGCGTGTCAAGGACGCCACCGACGCCCCGGTGGCTGCGTTCCACGTCTCCGGCGAGTACTCGGCCCTGAAGGCCGCCGCACAGAACGGTTGGATCGACGAGGAGCGCGCCGTGCTCGAGACGCTGACCTCGATCCGCCGGGCCGGAGCGGACCTCGTCCTCACCTACTACGCGAAGGACGCAGCGGCTTGGCTGTGACCCCAGCGGGCGCAGCCCGCTCCGAGCCGCGCCCGAAGGTTCGCTCGCGCAAGGGCGGCGCCGCCGTCCCGCTGGACGACGGCGACAAGCAGCTGATGAACCTCCTCCAGTCGAGCTTCGCGCTCGACGCCGAGCCTTTCGCACGGCTCGCGAGCGACGCCGGCATGCCGCTGGACGAGGTCAAGCAGCGGACCCAGCGCCTCCTGGACGAGCGGATCATCCGCGAGATCACGCCGATCTTCGACACCCGGGCGCTCGGGTACGACTCGATGCTCGTGGCCGCGAAGGTGGACTCGGAGAACCCCCATCGCGCCGCCAAGATCATCAACTCCCATCCGGGGGTCTCCCACAACTACCTCCGCACCCACGAGTTCAACCTCTGGTTCACGATCGCGACGCCGCCGGACTCCGCGCTCGGCCTGGAAGGCACGCTCGAGGTCCTGCAGGCCGAGACCGGCGCGGAGTCGATCCGCCAGCTGCCGACACTCACCCTCTTCAAGATCAACATGAACCTCGAGATGGAGCAGGGGACCGACGCGCTCGCCGCGTCGATCGACGCCGCTCCGCCGCGCGAGCTCGAGCGCCAGCCCTACGACGACACCGACGTGGCCGTCATCCGCGCCCTTCAGGGGCCGATGTCCGTGGTCGACCGGCCCTACGACGCCGCGGCCCGCGAGGTCGGGATGAGCGTCGAGGACTTCCTCGGGCACCTCGAGGGAATGGTCGACCGGAAGCTGCTCCGCCGGGTCGCCGCGATCCTCTTCCACAGGCGAGCGGGCTTCTCCGCCAACGGGATGGGGGTGTGGCGGGTGCCCGAGGCAAAGATCCTCGAGGTCGGCGGCAAGATGGCGGCCGTTCGCGGGATCTCCCACTGCTACCAGCGCCCCACCTACGCGGACTGGCCGTATTCCGTGTTCACGATGGCGCACGGTCGCTCCAAGGAGGAGTGCGACGCGGTCCTCGACCACATCGCCGACGAGCACGATCTCCACGGCGAGGACCGCGCGGTCCTCTACTCGTCGACCGAGTTCAAGAAGATCCGCCTGCACTACTTCACCGACGACTACGCCGCGTGGGAACGCGAACACGCGGGTGTCTGAGCTGAGGGGCTTTAGCCCCGAAACTGGCTGGTGCCGTTCAGGTATTCCTAAGTCGCTCAACCGCTGAGCAGTTGACGGGCGGCGGCGACCGGTCAGCCGAGCTGTATCGCCGGGCGCTCGAGCTGATGCCCGGCGGCGTCAACTCGCCGGTGCGCGCTATGCGCTCCATCGGCCGGGACCACCCGATCTTCGTCGACCGGGGCGAGGGTGCAGAGCTGGTCGACGTCGACGGCAACCGATACGTCGACTGGGTGTGCTCCTGGGGCCCGCTGATCCTGGGTCACGCACACCCGAGCGTCGTCGCGGCGGTCACCGAGGCCGCGCGGCGGGGCACCAGCTACGGCGCGCCGACCGAGGGCGAGGTGGAGCTCGCCGGCGAGGTCGTGGACCGCTTCGGCTCGGTGGAGATGTTGCGGATGGTCAGCTCCGGGACCGAGGCGTCGATGAGCGCGATCCGCCTCGCCAGGGCCGTGACCGGCCGCGACACCATCGTCAAGTTCGCCGGTGCCTACCACGGCCACGTCGACGGCCTGCTGGCCGAGGCCGGCTCGGGCCTCGCCACGCAGGGGATCCCCGCCAGCCCCGGGGTGACCCGCGCGCAGGCCGCCGACACGGTCGTCGTGCCGTGGAACGACTCCGAGGCGGTGGCGGCCGCCGTCGCCGAGCACGCCCCCGCCGCCGTCATCGCCGAGCCGGTGCCCGCGAACATGGGGGTCGTTCCCCCTGAGGACGGGTTCCTGGAGTCGCTGCGCCAGTCCGTGCACGGGGCGGGGGCGCTCCTGATCCTGGACGAGGTGATCAGCGGGTTCCGGGTCGCCAGGGGCGGCGCCCAGGAGGCGCTCGGGGTGGAGGCCGACCTGACGATCATGGGCAAGGTGCTGGGCGGCGGCCTGCCGGCCGCGGCCTACGGAGGCCGCCGCGAGCTGATGGAGCGCGTGGCGCCGGCGGGCGACGTCTACCAGGCGGGAACCCTCTCGGGAAACCCGCTCGCGGTCGCGGCGGGGCTCGCCACGCTGCGCGAGCTCGACGCGGGCGCCTACGAGCGGCTCGTTGCCCTCACCGAACGCCTCGCGAGCGGCCTGCGGGACGCCGCCGGGGACCGCCCGATCCAGGTCGTCTCGGTGTGCGGCCTCGTGACCCCGTTCTTCAGCTCCTCGCCGGTGCGGGACTTCGAGGGCGCGTCGGCCTGCGACCTGGATGCCTACGGTCGCTTCTGCCGCGCCCTGCTCGACCGCGGTGTCTACCCGCCCGCGTCGCAGTTCGAGGCGTGGTTCGTCTCGCTCGCCCACGACGAGGCGGCCATCGACCGGACCGTCGAGGCGGCCTTCGAGGCCTTCGAGGCGGCGTTCGCGTGAGTGAGGATCCGGCCGCGCCGCTCACCGAGCTGGTGCCTCCGCCGGCCCGGGGGCGCGTGTTCGAGCGCGAGGTCGGTCCGGGGCTGGCGGACGCCACGAGGTCGGGCCGCGTTCGCCTGGACGCGATTGCGCGCTGGCTCCAGGACATCGCCTTCGGCGACGTCGTGGACGCCGGGCTCGCCGACCGCGGCGCCTGGGTCGTCCGCCGGGCCCGGATGAAGGTGGAGGCCTTCCCGCGCTTCGGCGAGCCGATTTCGGTGCGGACGTTCTGCAGCGCGACCGGGCGCCTGGCGGCGGAGCGGCGCACCAGCGTCTCGGGCGGCGGCGGCGCGGTGGAGGCGGTCGCCATGTGGATCCACGTGGACCCCGAGACGCTGCGGCCACTGAGGCTGGGCAAAGAGTTCCAGGCCGTCTACGGCGAGAGCGCCGGCTCGCGCAAGGCGAACTTCCGGCTCGGCCACCCGGACCCGCCCGCCGACCCGGCGGCTGCACCATGGCGGTTCCGAGCGAGCGACACGGACATGGCCGGCCACGTCAACAACGCCGCCTACTGGGAGCCGGTGGAGGAGCTGTTCGCGCAGACCGGCGAGCCGGAGTCGGTGGACCTCGAGATCGAGTTCCGCGAACCTGCGCAGCCGGGCGACGCGCAGATCCTCCGGGCCGGGCCGATGATGTGGGTCACCGGGACCGATGGTGCGGTGCACGCGTCGGTCGTAGGACTGCGCGGCTGAACCCCCTCGTCGCGGTCCTCGGATTGGCCGCCGGCCAGTAGTCTCGCGCCGTGGCAGAGCCCCGGGAAGCGCTCAATGAGCTCGCAATCCAGCTCCGCGGCGAGGGGTCCGTGATCTCGCCGCACGTCCGCGACCCGGACGGCGAGGTTCCGGGGCTGGGGATGCTGGTCGCCGGTGGGCCGCGGGCGGCGGAGGCTCCCACCGAGTACGCGATCCTCTTCGAGTCGATCCGCGAGGGCTACCTCCTGCACTACGCCGACGCTCGGGTGGTCAACGGCGCCGACGACGACTTGGCCCTGCTCGCTGGCGACTACCTGTACGCCCGGGGCCTGGAGCGGCTCGCCGGGCTCGGCGACCTGGAGGCCGTGAGGGAGCTCTCCGACCTGATCTCGCTGGCCGCGCAGCTTCACGCCGCCAACCACGGGTCGCCTGACCCCGAGGACGGGTCCGGGGCCCTGTGGCTGGCCTCGGCGATCACGGTCGCGACCGGCCCTCCGCCCGGACACGACGATGCCAAGCGGGCTCTCCGCGACGGGGATCCCGGCGCCTCGCAGGCTCTTTGGGCGGGCGCCGCCTCGGTTGCCGAGAAGGCCGGGCTCGTCGAGCGACTGGGTGGGGCCGCCGAGTCGATAGGCTTCCGGCCCCACTAAAAGGGGACGGTGCGCGCAAGGCGCGCGAGCACTCATTTAAGCCTGAATTTGGCCGACGCCGCCGACAAGACCAACGGGCCAGCGGGCGACGGTTCTCAGCCGAAGCCACACCCAGCCGGCTACTTCGAGGGCGAGTCCATGAACCGCCGTCGTGCGTTTACCGTCGCCGGGCAGGCGGTGGGCGGGATCGCCGGGGCGATCATCGTGCTGCCGGCCGTGGGCTTCGCGCTCGCACCGATCTTCGAGAAGCCGAAGGAGATCTGGGAGAGCGTCGGGCCCATCAGCCGCTTCACGGACACGACATATAAGCCGGTGGTCTTCACGATCGTTGAGGGCATCGGCGAGGCCGGTAAGACGACGGCCTTCGTGCGACGGGGATCCGAGAAGTACGACGAGAGCCCGAACAGCTTCGTCGCGATCTCCACCCGCTGCGCCCACCTGGGCTGCCCGGTCAACTACGTCTCCGCGGCGGAGAGCTTCGTCTGTCCGTGCCACGGCGGCGTCTACGACTTCCAGGGCAAGGTCATCGGCGGCCCTCCGGTGCGGCCGCTCGACCGCTTCCAGACTCGGGTGCAGAGGGGCCAGGTCCAGATCGGCCCCCGCTATAGCGTCACGTCGCAGCTCCAGCCCGTGCGGGCCAGGGACCCCGGCGAGTTCACCGGCGGGGTCTGGAACTACATCTATCCGCCGCGCCCGGACACGGCGCCGGCGCCATAGGCGGATCGCGATGAAGTTCCCCGACGTCCTCATCCCGCCCCCGCTCAAGAAGCCGCAGAAGCCGGGCACCAACGGCACCAACGGCGCGAACGGCGGCACTCCCACCGACCGCGCCAAGGAGGCGCCGGCCGATCTCGTCGGCTGGCTCGACGAGCGCACGGGCGCCACCAGCTTCCTCACCGGGATGCTCTACCGGAAGGTCCCGAAGGGGACCAACTGGTTCTACACGCTCGGCTCGGCCACCCTCTTCGCGTTCGTCGTGCAGGCGGTGACCGGCGTCTTCCTGGCGATGTACTACGACCCATCGCCCACCCAGGCCTACGGCTCGGTGACCCACCTCACGAACGACGTCTTCCTCGGCGAGTTCGTCCGCGGGATGCACAAGTGGGGCGCCAGCGTGATGATCATCCTGATCTACCTCCACATGGCGCGGACCTTCGTCTTCGGCGCCTACAAGTACCCGCGGGAGCTGAACTGGATCATCGGCGTGACCCTCCTGATCCTCACGATGGTCATGGGCTTCACGGGCTACCTCCTGCCGTTCGACCAGCGGTCCTTCTGGGCCACGGTCGTGGGGGTGAACATCAACGGCACCGGGCCGTTCATCGGGCCGTACCTCAGCGACTTCTTACGCGCCGGCGCGGACTTCAACGCCGTGACCCTGTCGCGGTTCTACGCGATCCACATGCTGCTCGTTCCGGGGCTGATCATCGCCCTGATCGGCGCGCACCTGTATCTCGTCGTCAAGCTCGGGACGACCGCTCCGCCGTGGATGCATCCCAAGCGCAATCGCGCGATCGCGAAGGAGGAGCGGGTTTGAACCGCGCTGAGAAGGAGCAGTACCTCCGCGAATACGAGCAGCTGAAGAAGCAGGGCAAGCCCTTCTTCCCGTACGCGGTGATGAAGGACTCCACGATGGCGCTGATCGTGGTGCTGGTGATCGTCCTGCTCTCGCTCGTGCTGGGCGCCGAGCAGGGCCCGAAGGCCGACCCGACGACCACCACCTACACCCCACGACCGGACTGGTACTTCTTCTTCCTCTTCGAGGTGCTGCGGGTCCTGAAGCCCCCGTACCTGGTGCCGCTGGCGACGATCGGCATCCCGACGATCGCCATGATCCTGCTGTTCCTGCTCCCGTTCTACGACCGCAACTCGGAGCGCAGGCCGGAACGCAGACCGGTCGCCATGACCGCGATGAGCCTCACGATCGTCGTCATGGCCTACCTGACCTACAAGGGCGCGAACGCGGGGCCGCCGACAACGGTGGATTTGAAAGTCCCACCCCAATACGAGGCGGGCAAGCTCGTGGTCGCGCAGTCGGCCTGCCTGGCGTGCCACAAGATCGGCGACAGCGGCAACGGCACCCTGGCGCCCGATCTGACGCACATCGGGTCGCGCATCCCGCGCGCGGCGATCCTGCGCTCGCTGGTGGCGGGGCCGAGCATCATGCCCTCCTTCAAGAGCCTCGGCCCGAAGAAGCTCAACGAGGTCGCCGATTTCCTCTCCTATCTGAAGTAGCCAGGCTGCTGCACGTGCCCAGCGCGGTCATGGCCACCACCTCCACGCCACTTCCCAATCGCGAGTCCGGCGAGTTCGCCGGCGAGGTGCGGACGATGTTCGACCGCATCGCGGGCGTCTACGACCTGATGAACACCGCGATGACCGCGGGCATGCACCACCGCTGGCGCCAGCGAGCCGCCGAGCTCGCCGAGCTCGAGCCCGGCGGCGCAGCGCTCGACGTCTGCTGCGGCACCGGGGACCTGGCGCTCGAGCTGAGCCATCGGGTCGGCCCGGAGGGGACCGTCGTCGGCTGCGACTTCTCCGAGCGCATGCTCGAGGCAGCCGCCCGCAAGGCGGCCGAGCGGGGCGCCGCGAACGTGCGCTTCGAATGGGCGGACGCGCTCGAGCTTCCGTACGAGGACGGGTCGTTCGACGCCGCCACGATCGGCTTCGGGGCCCGCAACCTGGAGGACCTCGACCGTGGGCTCGGCGAGCTCGCCCGGGTCCTGCGCCCGGGCGGGCGCCTGGTGATCCTGGAGATCACCCAGCCGCAGCGGCCGCCGCTGTCGGGCTTCTTCTCGCTGTGGTTCGACCGCCTCGTCCCGATGCTCGGGACGCTCGCCGGGGACCGAAGCGCGTATGCGTACCTGCCGGAATCCGTGAAGCGCTTCCCGTCGCCACACGGGCTCGCGGGGCGGATGGACGCGGCGGGCTTCGGCCGAATCCGCTACTTCGTGCTCGCGGGCGGCATCATCACTATCCACGCAGGCGCCGTGAGCGCCTGATACCCCACCGCCTGGGAGGGACCGAAGCGATGGATCACAAGGGAGGCTCGAGTTGAACCGCACGGCGGTCCCACCGCCGGTGACGATGGTGCTCGACGCCGCCGACGCCTGGCTGCCGATGCGCATGGAGGCGGTCGAGGAGCGCCTGCGCCTCCTGGTGGAGGGACACGGCGATGACCTGGCGGCGGACGCGGGCGCGACCCTCGCGGCCGGCGGCAAGCGCCTGCGCCCGATGCTCGTGCTGCTCTGCGCCGGCCCGGGAGCCGGCGAGCCGGCGATCCGCGCGGCCGCCGCGATCGAGCTCGTCCACATGGCGACCCTGGTGCACGACGATGTCCTCGATGCCGCTCCGCTGCGGCGCGGCCGGCCCACGGTGGTGGCCCAGTCCGGCCGCGACCGCGCGCTCGCGGTCGGCGACCTGCTCTTCTCCCGGGCCTTCGCCGAGCTCGGCCACGACGGCAGCGAGCGGCAGGTGGAGCTCCTCTCCGGCGCCTCCGTGGCGCTCGCCCTCGGCGAGCTGGCCCAGCGGCGGGACGCCTTCGACATCTCGATCTCGGCCGAGCGCTACCTGGACCGGTGCGGGCTGAAGACCGCGCGGCTCTTCGAGTGCGCCTGCCAGATCGGCCGCGCCGGCAAGGGCGGTGAGCTGGCGGCGAACTCCGCCGAGCCGGACCTGTCGCTGGAGCGGGCGCTGCAGACCTTCGGCCGCGAGATCGGCCTGGCCTTCCAGCTCCTCGACGACGTGCTCGACGTCACCGGCCCCCCGGAGCGCACCGGCAAGGCGCGCGGCACCGACCTCCTCGACGGGACCGTCACGCTTCCGCTGATCCTGGCCCGGGAGGAGGATTCCTCACTGGCGAAGATCGACCTGCGGGAGTTGGACGCGGACGGCGCCGTGGACGTCTGCGACCGGGTTGCGGCGACCGGCGCGCTCGAGCGCGTCCGGGGGCGGACGCCCGGGGAAGAGGGTCGAGACGGCCAAGCACGCCCTGGTCACCTCCGGGCTGCCGCGCCGAGCAGCGCCAACTCCTCGACCTCGTCGCGGACGGCGTGGTCGAGCGCTACTGCGACGAAGTCGCGGCCTAGAAGTCTTCGGGGAGGATTTTGTCGCCGTTCAGGGCGGCGACGAAGCGATCGATCTGGTCCTCCATGTTGGCCCGGACCAGGATGTTGAGATCGTCGAGGACCGCCTCGGTGCCGTGGTCGAGCTCCTCGTCGAGCCGGTCGACGACGTCCTGGCTGTAGCGGCCGCCGCCGTTCCACTCACACTCGGGGCACCGTAGGGCAACCTGCCAGTGCCGGTCGCTCGCCGGCGCCCAGTCGGTGGGATAGACGAGGTCGGACCCGCACTCGGGGCAGATGTGGAGATCGCCGCGGCGTCGCCGCTGGCCGGGGGAGACAGGAGCCTCGAAGACGCTCGGCTCGAGCCCTCGGTCGAGGTCGCTTCCCTTGGCTGTCTCCCGGTCTCCCATTCGAAAGGTCTATCGGCTGGACCACTCAGATGCTTTAGGTAGTACACCCCACCAACATGCGGGATACCCGCTAGTTGCGGTCTGGATCGGGGATGAACGCCCCGACCTGCACTACGCGGGCCGCGTGCGGGCGGTTCACAAGGACGCCGGAGCTACTCGTCCTCGCGGAAGTTCAGGTAGTAGCGCGAGGGGGTCGGGCCGCGCTGGCCCTGGTATTTCGACCGTGTGGCGTCGCTTCCGTAGGGGTGCTCGGCGGCGGTGCTCATCCGCAGGAACGAGATCTGGCCGATCTTCATCCCGGGATAGATCGCGATCGGAAGGTTCGCGACGTTCGAGAGCTCGAGCGTGAGATGCCCGTCAAACCCGGCATCGACGAAGCCGGCCGTCGAGTGGATGAGCAGCCCGAGGCGGCCGAGCGAGCTCACTTTCCCTCCAGCCGCGCGACCAGGTCGTCTCCCAGCGCAACCCGCTCGCGCGTGGACCCGAGGACGAACTCCCCGGGGTGGAGGATGAACGCCTTCCCGTCGTCGACCTCGACGAACTCGGTCAGGTCGTCCTGCGGCTCCTTCGGGTCGATGTACGGCGTCGTGTCGTTGCGGAAGACCCGGAAGTAGCGGTCGACGTGAAGATCGACGGACGACGGCTGAATCGCGTCGCCCGCGAGCGGCTCGATCACGATCCCGCCGCCCTCGAGCTCTTCGCGGATCGTCCTGTCGGACAGGATCATGCGCGGCAGCGTATATCTGGCCGAGGCAGACCTGTCTGACAGGGAGCGTGCCGCGCGTTTGGCTTTAGGTGCCGGGGCCCGTTCGTCGGTACCATCCCGAGTGATGCCAAACGTTGGACCACTTGAGTTGATCGTCGTCCTCATCATCGCGCTCGTGATCTTCGGGCCGAAGCGCTTGCCGGAGCTGGGGCGCTCGATGGGCAAGGGCATTCGCGAGTTCAGGGGATCGATCTCGGGCAAGGCGGACGACGACGATGACGACGAGGATGAGAAGTCGTCGAAGCCCGCCGCCATCGAGGGCTCGCAGGATGCCGATGAGCCCGTCGAGGGCGAGGTCGTCACCAACCAGAGATCCTGAGCCGTGGCCCGTGTAAGGGCGGCGAAGTTCGAGGACCAGCTGACGCTCGTCGAGCATCTCGATGAGCTGCGCAACCGCATCATCATCTCGGCGGCGGTGCTCGTCGTGGCGTGCGGGCTGTGCTTCTGGCAGAACCACCTGCTGCTGGAGATCGCCAACCACCCGCTGCCCGAAGACCGTCAACGGCCAGGACCTGAAGCCGATCACCTTCGGGGTCGCCGAGCCCTTCATGAGCACCCTGAAGGTCTCGATCTACGCGGGCATCCTGATCGCGCTCCCGGTGATCCTGTACGAGCTGTACGCGTTCCTCCTTCCGGCTCTCAAGCCGACCGAGAAGCGCCTCATCCTGCCGTTCCTGATCCTGGTCCCGGTCCTCTTCATCGCCGGGGTCGTCTTCTCATACTTCGTCGTCGTGCCCGCGGCGGCGAAGTTCCTCCTGAACTTCAACCAGACCGAGTTCAACGTTCAGGTCCGGGCGAGCGACTACTACGGGTTCCTGCTGACGACCCTGCTCGCGCTCGGGCTCGTCTTCCAGATCCCGATGGGCGTGGTCGCCGTGACGAGGCTCGGCATCGTGACGCCCAAGCAGCTCTCCCAGAACCGCCGGTACGCCTACCTGATCCTGATCGTCATCGCCATGCTCCTGCCGGGGACCGACCCGGTGACGATGCTGATCGAGGCGGCGCCCGCTCCTCATCCTCTTCGAGCTCTCGCTCATCCTGGCCCGAATGATGGGAACGCCCCGTAGCGCGAGCGATACGAGCAGTCCCACTGAGCCGGAGCCTCCGGGAACCCCCGCAAGCTAGGCTCAACGCCCATGCTCTTTGACCTTCGCGGAAAGCGCAGGCACCTCGTGCAGGTGTCGTTCGCGATGCTCGCCCTGCTGTTCCTGGTCGGCTTCCTCGGCTTCGGGATCGGGGTCGGCGGCGGCCCGGGCGGGATCTTCGACGCGCTCGGCATCAGCAACAGCAGCAACAGCGCCGGCTCGACGGCCGGCATCTACCAGGACCACATCGACAAGGCGAACGCAGAAGCTCGCGAAGAACCCGAAGGACACCCAGGCCCTACTGACCGTCGCCAACAACGAGTACCTGCTCGGGAAGTCGGGCGTGAGCCAGGACCAGACGACCGGCCAGTTCACGGTCACCAACGACGCGCACACCAACCTCGGGGACGCCGCCGACGCCTGGAGCAAATACCTGAAGGTCAACAAGGGCAACCCGGACCTGAACACGGCCTACAACATGGTCAACGTCTACGTGATCCTCAATGACGGCCCCGGGGCGATCAAGACCCAGACCGCAATCGCTCAGGCCAAGCCGAGCCAGCAGTCCTACGGCCAGCTCGCGTTCTTCCAATACCTGACCGGGGACATCTCGGGCGGCGACCAGTCCCGGGACAAGGCCATCTCCCTGGCGCCCAAGAGCCAGCGCAAGCAGCTCGAAACCCAGCTGTCGCAGGCCCGCAAGCAGGGCCTCCAGGTCCAGAAGCAGCAGCAGCAGGCCAAGCAGCAGGCGAAGCAGCAGGCCGGCGGCTCGACGACGACGCCGAACCCGCTCCAGAACCCGTTCGGCGGGGTCGGCACCACCCCCAGCCACCCCACCCCGTAGCTCGCCTCCCGAGCGCCCGCGCGGGCCACGAGCCTCCCGCTACCATCCTGCGCCCCCGGGCCGTTAGCTCAATTGGTAGAGCAGGGGCCTCTTAAGCCCAAGGTTGAAGGTTCGAGTCCTTCACGGCCCACCTCGGTCACTCCGGCCTCCTTCCCACTTCCGCCCGATGTCGCGGAGCATCGCCGGGTAGACGATCAGGTGCCGGAACGGCTTGATCGCGGCGAGGTAGCCCTCCCCGAGGAGGCCGTTGGGCTTCACGTAGACCGCCATCTGCCCCCGGTAGGCGCCGGTGCCTCGGGGACCCAGCCAATGTGCATGACGCCGTGGACGGTCCGGTTGGCGATCTCCGCGGCCATCTCGTCGTCGGTCACGTAGAGCGGGCTGAACGGAAGGGCGTCGAACTCCGGGCGCGACGCGGTCTCCCGCAGATCCGCCGGTAGGCGGTCCCGGAGCGTCGGCACCCGTGAGCCGAGGCCGGCGTCCGGACGGTCCCACCCGAGCAGCTCCCCAAGCTTCCACCGGATGGCGAAGAGCGCTCGAACGGCCCCGAACGAGCTTCGCGACGGGTCGAACGAGGCCGCGATCCGGACCAGCCGCGGGAAGTCCTCCGGACCCCCCGGCGTCGGTAGCGCCCATACGTCCTCGATCCGGAAGTCCCGGGTGAGTTCGTGGATCCGCCACGGCCGGGACGTCTGGGCGCTATCGGGAAGTCTCATCGATGCCCTCGCGCCAACACGGTAAGCCCGGCGCGTCGGGCGTACCGTGCGCGCCGTCACCTCGAGTTTGGCCAACTGGCCAATAAGCTTGTGCGGAGGGCGAATGTCCATGGACGGCGACAACGTAGGGCTGGCGAAGCGGTTGTTCGAGCGCTGGAACTCCGGCGAGCACGCGATCGACCCTGAGCTGGTCGATCGCGATGTCGAGCTCCTGAGCCCGATCTCGTCGACGCGCGCAGCCCCGTACCACGGCTATTCCGGCATTCGGGAGCGTGTGGCGGAGGTCGAGGGCCAGTTCGAGATGTGGCGGCTCGAGGTCGACGACGTCAGGGAGCTGGACGACGAGCGCGTTCTCGTGACCGGCGTCATCCACACGCGGGGACGCGGGAGCGACATCGAGGTCCAACAGCCGTTGGAGTGGCTCCTGACGTTCCGGTCCGGGAGGCTGCTCCGCTACGAGGCGTTCGCCGACGAGGAAGCGAACCCGGCCGGCGTCGGGTAGCGACCCGGCATGACCGTGGAGAGCATGGAAGCGGACGTCGACCAGCGCCTGATCAAGGCACTCGGACATCCCGTGCGCATGCGCGTGCTGGACATCCTCAACGCCCGGGTGGCCAGTCCCAGCGAGCTCGCCAGGGAGCTCGGGGAGCCCCTCGGGAACGTCGCCTACCACGTGAAGATCCTCGAGGAGACCGGGTCCATCGAGCTCGTGAGGACGGCCCCGGTCCGCGGCGCGCTCGAGCACTTCTACCGGGCGACGACCGACATCGACGCGACGTGGCTCGACTTGGACGACGAGGCCTACGAGGAGGTCGCGGCGCTCCTTGCGACGGTCGTCGAGCGGGCGCGGCAGCTGCAAGCCGAGGCGGCGCCTCGGCTGGCCGGGCGTCCCTCCTCCGACCGCCATGCGACGGCGTTGATGATCATGCAGGTCCATCGCGGTCCCGGGGACACCGATTCCGACGGTGACGCGCTCGCGGGCGGCTAGCCACCTCCTGCAGCTAGTCCTCCGGGTGGATCACGAGCATCGCGATCCGCGAGTGGTAATGCACGTAGCGCGCCGACGCTCCCGAACAGGCTCGTGGCCACACGTCCGCGGCCGCGCGAGCCCATCGCGAGCAGGTCGTGCTGACCGCTGCGGAGCTGCTCGACGATCCGTTCGCCGGCGTGGCCGTGCTTCATGACCGTGGTGACCGGCAACCCTCGGGCAGCGATTCCACGGCTTCGCGGAGGATCTTCTCGGTCTCGTTGCTCGCCTCCTCCTCGAGCGCTCCGACGTCGATGCCCGCCCGGTAGGCATAGGGGGGCACCTGCGGCGCGACGGCGATGATCGTGAGCCGCGAATTCAGCGCCTCGGCGAGCTCGGCGGCGGCCTCGAGCGCGCGCTGGGCCGTTTCCGAGCCGTCGATCGCCACGAGGATGTCCCGGAACATGCGTCTAGCGGGCGGGCTGCTTCGGCGAAGCGGGCGCGGAGGACCTTCTTGTCGAACTTGCCGACGGAGGTCTTCGGAACCTCGTCGATGAACTCGATCCGCTCGGGGATCCACCACTTCGCGACTCGCTGACCGAGGTGCTCGCGCATGCCGTCGGCGTCCGCCGTCGGCACCGGATCGGAGGACGATGCACGCGCACGGGCGCTCGCCCCAGCGCTCGTCGGGGACCGCGATCACGGCGGCCTCGATCACGTCCGGGTGGGCCATCACAGCGTTCTCGAGCTCCACCGAGGAGATCCACTCTCCGCCCGACTTGACCAGGTCCTTGGTGCGATCGACGAGCTTGACGTAGGCGTCGCGCTCGAGCTCGGCGACGTCGCCGGTGCGCAGCCAGCCGTCGTCGGTGAACTTCTCGCCCGAGTCCGGGTCCTCGTAGTAGGCGCGGGCGATCCACGGGCCGCGGACCTGGAGCTCGCCGCCGCTCTCGGCATCGATGCGGAACTCGATCAGGGGGAGGACGCGGCCCTGCATGGCGCGCAGCGCGTATTCCTCGTCGTCGGAGAGCTCGACGTCGCCCGGCGGCCTCGACGTCGCCGCCAGGGGGCTCGTCTCCGTCATGCCCCAGCCCTGGACGAGCGGGATCCCAAAGCGCTCGGCGAAGCCCCGGATCATCGATTCGGGGACTGCGGACCCGCCCGCCTTGAGCTCCCGCAGGCTGCTCAGGTCGGGGGGCGGGTCGAGCTCGAGCATGCCGTTCCAGATCGTCGGCACCCCGGCGGTCCAGGTGACCCGCTCGCTCTGGATCAGCTCCGCCAGCCCGCCGGGGGTCAGATCGGGCCCCGGGAGCACCTGCCGCGCTCCCACCATGGCCGCCAGGTAGGGGATCCCCCAGGCCATCGCGTGGAACATCGGCACGACAGGCATCACCGAGTCGGCCTCGCGGAGCCCCATCGAGTCCGCCAGCCCGGCGCCCAGCGCGTGGAGCACGATCGAGCGGTGCGAGTACAGGACGCCCTTCGGCCGCCCGGTGGTGCCGCTCGTGTAGCACATGGCGGCCGCCGTGTTCTCGTCGAACTCGTCGAACTCGAAAGCCGGATCGCCGCCCGCGATCAGCTCCTCGTAGTCGAGCGCACCGTCGCGCTCTCCGGGGCCGTCGGGCATCACGACCTCGCGCTCGGTCGCCTCGAAAGCCGGCATCGCCCCGGCAAGCGAGGCATCGACGAACACGATCCGATCGTCCGCGTGGGTCGTGATGTACCGAAGGTCCTTCTCGAACAGCCGGACGTTCAGCGTGTGGAGGACCGCGCCCATCGACGGCACCGCGAGGTAGAGCTCGAGATGGCGAATCGAGTTCCAGGCGAAGGACGCGACGCGGTCGCCAGGCTGGACTCCCAGCTCGGTGAGGGCGCTGGCGAGCCGGCGGGCGCGCTCGACGACCTGCGCGTAGGTGGTCCGCTCCACGCCGTCCTGGGTTCGCGCGACCACCTCGCGCTGCCCGAAGACGGTCGCCGCACGCTCCGCGATCTGCTTGACGAGCAGCGGGCGATCCATCATCAGCCCGTCCATCGTCGATCCCTTCGTGGTGGGTGGGGTCCTAGTCGCGGCCGCGAGCCTCGCCGGTGATCTGGTAGCTCAGGTACCAGATCAGGTGGCGGGTCGCTCCGACACCGAGGTTCAGCGGGACGAGAATCCTGCTCATCGAGACCGAAATCTATCTACCCGCGAGGCCCAGGGTCCTCGCCACTCGGCGCAAAATCCGTAAGGCTTCGGGCGTGAGGGTCCTTCTGGTCGGGAATGGCGAGGGAGCCGTCGCGCTTGCGGGCGGGCTGAACGGCGGGGACATCGTCCTGGAGCGCCGGCCGGACGATCCGGAGCCGGCGTCGGGCCCCGATGAGATCGGGGCGATCGCGCGGGAGCTCCGTGAGTTCGAGGAGGCGCTGAGCGACGGCGGGCCGGATGCGGTGCTGGTCGCATCGGACTCGAGCGCCTCGCTGGCCGCCGTGCTGGTCGCGACCAAGCTCGGCACACCCGTGGCCGCCGTGGAGCAAGCCGGGCGCGAGCCGGGCGGAGCAAACGGGCGCCTGATCCGTCAGCTTTCCGACGCTCGGCTTGCGCCAGAGCCCGCGGCGGCCGTGAGCTGGCTTCGCGATACCTACACTGAGCGGCCATGAAGGTAGGGATCGTCGGGCTCGGATACGTGGGGCTGCCCCTCGCCGTCGCGTTCGCGGAGGCGGGGTGCGACGTCGTGGGCGTGGACACCGACCCAAGGCGCGTCGAGCGCCTGCGCCGCAGCGAGTCCGACATCGAGGACGTGCCCTCCGACCAGCTCCGGGGGATCGCCGAGCGCTTCACCGCCACCGACGAGTACCGGAACCTCGCCGCGTGCGACGCGGTGGTCATCTGCGTCCCGACTCCGCTTGCCAACCATCGCGAGCCGGACCTCTCCTATCTGGTCGACGCGGCAACCCAGCTCTCGCGCGTCCTCCACGAGGGGCGCCTGGTCGTGCTGGAGTCGACCACCTATCCGGGCACGACGCGCGAGCGGCTGCTCCCGATCCTCGAGGAGTCGGGCCTCGCCGCCGGGCGCGAGTTCAACCTCGCCTATTCGCCCGAGCGGATCGATCCCGGGCGGACCGACCACACGGTTCGGACCACGCCGAAGGTCGTTGGCGGCCTCACCGACGAGTGCCGGCGCCGGGCGGCCGAGCTCTACGGGCTGATCTGCGACGAGGTCGTCGAGGTCTCCTCGCCGGAGGTTGCGGAGCTCACGAAGCTGCTCGAGAACATCTTCCGCTCGGTCAACATCGCGCTCGTCAACGAGCTCGCGCAGCTCTGCGACCGGATGGACATCGACGTCTGGGAGGTCGTCGACGCGGCCGGCGACGAAGCCGTTCGGCTTCATGCGCTTCGACCCGGGTCCCGGCATGGGCGGCCACTGCCTGCCGATCGACCCGTTCTACCTCGCGTTCAAGGCCCGCGAGCACGACTTCTACACCGAGTTCGTCGAGCTGGCGGGGAAGCTGAACCAGGCCCAGCCGCACTTCTGCGTCGAGAAGATCGAGCGGACGCTCAACGACGCGTCGAAGCCGGTGCGGGGCTCGCGGGTGCTGCTGCTGGGCGTCGCCTACAAGGGCGGCGTCGGCGACCTCCGCGAGGCGCCGGCCCTCAAGATCATCCGCCTGCTTCGCGACCTCGGCGCCGACATCGCCTACCACGACCCGCATGTCCCGGAGCTGTCCGAGCTCGGCCTGAAGTCCGTCGATCTGGACGCCGAGCTCCCCGCGGCCGACATCGCCTGCATCATCACCGCCCACCCCGAGGTGGACCACGAGCGCGTGGTTCGCGAGGCGCAGCTCGTGCTCGACTTCCGCGGGCGTCACGCGGGGCATCACCGCCCCGAACCTCGTCCGCCTCTAGCTCCCGGTCGCTTCGGGCCCTCGTTCCCGCGATGATTGGCGCGTGAGACGCAGCCGCCTCCCCCGATTCATGCGCCGGAAGAGCGCTCGCCGCGCCGATCGGCTGACCCTCGGGCTGGCCACGGTCGCCGTTGGCACTGCCGGCACGGTGATCGCGACCGAGATCGCGCGGCTGGCCAGACGCAGGATCCAGCCCGCGGCCGTGCCGGCGATTCTCCCGGACGGCCCGGAACGCCCCCTCGAGGCGACGGGCCGGGCGACGCAGGACGCCGTCGCGGTCCTCGTCGAGGGATACGAGGCGACTTCTCGCACGGAGAAGGTGCTCTTCAACATGCTCACCGGATTCGTCTCCGCCTTCGCCCTGATCCGGCTTTCGACGGCGGGCATTCGCGGCGGCTGGTGGCCGGCCGGCAACGTCCGCCTCGGCGGCCGTCACATCCATCACTTCGTTCCGGGCATCCTGATCGCCTTCGGCTCCGGGGCGCTCGCGCTGCTCACCGAGAGCTCCAAGCTCGAGACGCGGCTTGCGATCCCGTTCGGAGCCGGGATCGGACTGACGTTCGACGAGGCCGCCCTGCTGCTGGACCTGCGGGACGTCTACTGGACGCGCGAGGGGATCCTCAGCGTGCAGGTGAGCTTCGGCCTGGCCGCGACCCTCGGCGGGACCATCCTGGCCCTGCGGATGCTCCGGCGTGGCGAGGAGCGGGTCGAGGCGGAGGGCCGGATCCCGCCGGCCTAAGCTCCGTCGCGGGGCACGCGATAGCGGGCGAAGAGCTCGCCGTCCTCCTCCAAAAGCCAGACGACCTCGAGCGGTCGCTCCAGCTCGGGCAGGCCGACCGCGAGGCCCGGCCCGTCGCCGCCCGCGAGCTTTGGGGCGTGGGTGACGAAGAGCTCGTCCACGAGGGCCGCGTCGATGAGCTGGGCGTGGAGGCGCGGGCCGCCCTCGCAGAGGACAGCGCGGACGCCGCGCTCGGTTCGCAGATAGCCGAGCGCCTTGGCCAGGTCGACGCTCCCCTCGTGACGCACCACCCTGACCTCGGCCACGGTCTCCGGCGGCTCGGCGTCGGACGCGCTGAAGATCAGGACGCGGGCTCCTCGGTCCGCGAAGACCGGCGCGTCCCAGGGCAGGTCCAGCCGGCCGCTCACGATCACGAGCAGCGGGTCCTGGGAGAAGCCGCGCCGCTCGCGCCGGCCACGCTTGCCGGGGTCGGCGATCGGCGCGCCCGTAGCGCTCGGCGCGCATCGTCCCGCGCGCCGATCATCACCGCGTCCACGCGGGTGCGGAGGCAGACCAGCATCTCGGTGTCCGGTCGCTGCCGATCTTGCCGGAGCGGCCGTGCAGGGTCGCCTTGCCGTCGACCGTCACCGCGAAGTTGGTGACCAGGTACGGGCGGTCCTCCGGGGCGCTCGAGATCAGGTCCAGCTGGATGACCTGCTCCGGGACGGTGGTCGGTCCCGGGTCGGGAATCAGGCGGCGCATCGCGCGCGGGAATCTAGCCGTCCAGCTCGGCGAGGTGCTCGACGTTCGAGCGGTCGCCCCGGTCGGCGCTTGGCTCTGCGGAAAACCAAGCGTCGAGGATCTCCGCGAGCTCCGCTTCGGAGGTCGCGCGGAGGCTGAGCGCGAGCACGTTCGCGTCGTTCCAGCGGCGGGCGCCCTCGGCGGTCTGGGCGTCTACGCACAGCGCCGCGCGTATGCCGGCGACCTTGTTGGCCGCGATCGATGCGCCGGTGCCGGTCCAGCAGCAGACGATCCCCTGCTCGGCCCGGCCCTCGGCGACGTCGCGCGCCGCGCTCTCGCTCGCCCACGCCCAGTCGTCGCGCTCGGAGTCGTTGAGCGCCCCGTGGGGGATCGGCTCGTGCCCGCGCTTGCGCAGCTCCTCGACCACCGCGTCCGCGATCCCCACCCGCTCGTCAGCCGAAACGGAAACGCGCATCTCCAAGAGCTTAGGTGTACGGTCGCCGCGCAAGCGACCGAAGGGAATTGATGAATACGTACGCGATCCTGCGACGCAGCGGCTGGCGATCTGGCGGCGACCTCGAGCAGGCGGCGGAGCGCTCGCGCCAGGTCGGCGACGAGCAGATGGCCGACGACATCCGGTGGATCCGCAGCTACGTCCTTGAAGAGGGCGAGGGCAGCGTCGGGACCGTGTGCATCTACCAGGCGACGAGCCCGGAGGCGATCCGCGAGCACGCCTCGCGCGCCGACCTCCCCGTGGACGAGATCATCCCGGTCGCGGACCTGGTGCTGGTGCGCCCCGACCCGGAGTAGCGCCTAGGACAGCCAGCCGAAGCTTCGCCCGGCGAGCTGCTCCAGCCTCGCCGTGTCGTCGCGGAACAGCTCCGCCAGCTGCTGGCGAAGCGAGTCGGGCACCTCGGGCTTGGGGACCTCGCCGCGGTCGGGGTCGTGGACGACCCGCTCGGCCAGCCACCTGAGCGACTCGGGCAGCCGGTCGAAGTTGCGGTCGATCGCTCGCAGGCCCGGAAGCCGGACGGCCCTGTCCATGATCCGGAACCGGCTGCCGCTCTTCGCCACGCCGGTCTCCCACTCGCGCTCGAACTGCTCCGAAGTGAAATTCGGGTCCACGCCCAGGAACTCGAAGGTGCGGCGCATGGTGCCCGGTCGGTCGCCCTTCAGCTCCTCGCGGCCGACGATCTGAATGCTCTCGGTTCCGAACTCCTCGAGGTAGGGCTCCGCCTGGAAGAAGTAACGGCTACGGGCGACGTAGCTGGACTCCGAGTCGGAGAGCGCATCGACCAGCGATCGGTCCTCGTACCCGCCGCCGACGTTGTGCAGGTAGTGGGAGAGCATTCGGTCGATCGGGTCGCGGACGACGTAGATCAGGCGGACGTCGGAGCCGAGCAGCTCGCGCATGCGCCCGGCCACGCCGTTGAAGCTCGGCCGGTTCGTGTAGTGCGGAGAGCTCTCGCCCCTGATCCGCGCCGATGGGTCGAAGTGGCCCGCGTACCAGTCGCGGCCAAGCGGCCAGTTGAGCTCGGTGACGAAGAAGTTCAGCTCCTTGGGCCGCGACATCGCGACCTCCGGATGGAGGTTGAGGTAGTGGTGCAGGCTCGTCGTTCCGCACTTGAGCCCGCCGATGATGATCAGGTTGGGAAGCGCGCCCTCGCGCCCGTGACCGCGTGCCTGATGTTTGGCCCGCCGGCGCTCCGCGGCGAATCGCTCGTGCGCCCGCGCGACCATCGCGCGGTCGGCGGGATCGCCCGGGAGGCCCTCAGGCGCCGGCGCCAAGCCGCTTCGCAGCGTCGCGAAGGGTCTTGACCGTCGCGGAGGGCGCCTTGCGGCCCTCGAGCTTCTCGCCGCTGCGGTTGACCCAGATCACGGGCACGTTCATCTTCAGGGCCGGCGCGACGTCGGTCTCGTAGCCGCTCGCGATGTGCAGCCAGCCCTTCTTGCCACCGATCCGCCGCGCGCCCTCCTTGAAGTGCGCCGGATCGGGCTTGTAGCTGCGGACCTGCTGTGCGGTGACCACCAGGTCGAGTTCGGTGCGCAGGTGGCGCCGCGAGACGCCCAGCAGCTTGTCGTCGATGTTGGAGATGATCCCGACCTCGTAGCGCTTGGCGAGGCGATCCATCGCCGCGTTCGCCTCGCGGAACGGTGCCCACTGGGGGACGCTGTCCGGGAGGAACTGCGCCCGGGAGGGCTCGAGCTCCCAGCCGATCTCCTTGGCGGTCTTGACGGCCGCGCGGCGGAGCACCTCGGCGTACAGCTCGTACGAGCCACGGATGATCTCCGCCTGGACCTCGAAGAACCGGTTCATGAAGGGCTCCTCCTCGAAGCTGAACCCGTCCCGGTCGGCTTCCCTGCGGAATGACTCGAGAATTCCCTTCTCCCAATCGATCAGGGTCCCGTAGCAGTCGGTGGTCACCCAGGTGATGTCTTTGAGCTTTGGCAGCGGCATGAGCCGCGGGGAGTATGCCAAGTGGCGAATCTCTGGCCCCGGCTCGGGCTTCGGATAGGCTGCCGCACCCCCCCATGGACCTCCTCGAGTATCAGGGCAAGAAGCTGTTCGCCGAGCACGGCGTCCCCGTGCCTGAGGGGCGCCAGGCAGACACGGTGCCCGCGGCGGTCGAGGCCGCCGAGGAGCTCGGCTATCCGTGTGTGATCAAGGCTCAGGTGCGGATCGGCAAGCGCGGCAAGGCCGGCGGGATCAAGATCGCGAACGACCGCGAGGAGGCCCTGAAGCACGCTGAGGCAATTCTCGGCATGGACATCCGCGGCTTCACGGTCCACGAGGTGTGGGTGGAGCAGGCCTCGAAGATCGACGCCGAGTACTACGCGTCGATCATCCTCGACCGCTCCGAGAAGAAGCTCCTGGCGATCCTCTCGCGCATGGGCGGGATGGACGTCGAGGAGGTCGCCGAGACCGACCCGGCGGCGCTGATCCAGCGCCACATCGAGCCCGGCGAGGAGTTCACCACTGACACAGCGAGGCAGATGGCGATCGACGCCCGCATCGACGAGGACGTCACCGACGGCGTCGCTGAGCTCATGGTGAAGCTCCACGACACGGCGCTCGCCGAGGACGCGACCCTGATCGAGGTCAACCCGATGATCGTCACCGCCGATCGCGAGGTGGTCGCGCTCGACTCGAAGATCACGATCGATGGCAACGCGATGTACCGGCACGAGGAGCTGGCCGAGCTCCGCGACCTGTCCGCCGAGGACCCGCAGGAGCGGATGGCCGAGGAGAAGGGCCTCACCTACGTCAAGCTCGGCGGCAACATCGGGATCCTGGGCAACGGCGCCGGCCTGTGCATGTCCACCCTCGACGTGGTCGCTCAGGCGGGCGGCAAGCCGGCGAACTTCC
The DNA here is from genome assembly GCA_963710955.1 of uncultured Actinomycetes bacterium. GTDB lineage: Bacteria > Actinomycetota > Thermoleophilia > Solirubrobacterales > 70-9 > AC-56. The sequence continues at coordinate 173,009 of CAVQCK010000006.1, forward strand.
TGGATGCCGGCGGCGGCTCGAAGGCGGACGCGATCGTCGACGCGCTCGAGGTCATCACCTCCGACGAGAACGTGAACGCGATCCTCTTCAACATCTTCGGCGGGATCACCCGGTGCGACGAGATCGCCAAGGGGATCATCGAGGCCTCCAGGCGGATCGACATCGACGCGCCCATGGTGGTCCGTCTCGACGGGACGAACTCGGAGGAGGGGCTGGGGCTGCTCGCGGACGCCGACCTGGAGAACCTGCACGTGGAGAAGACGATGCTCGGCGCCGCCGAGCGGGTCGTGGAGATATCCAGCTGATGTCGATCATCGTCGACCAGGACACGAAGCTCGTCATCTCCGGCCTCACAGGCCGCGAGGGGTCGTTCCACGGGCTGCGCAACCGCAGCTACGGCACCGACGTGGTGGCCGGCGTCACGCCCGGCAAGGGCGGGCAGGACGTCGAGGGGATCCCGGTCTACAACGAGATCAAAGAGGCGGTCGACGAGCAGGGCGCCAACACTTCGATGATCTTCGTCCCGGCGCGATTCGCGGCGCCGGCGATCGACGAGGCGATCGATGCCGGCGTCGACACCGTCATCGCGATCACCGAGGGCATCCCGGTCCTCGACATGCTGCGCACCTACTGGAAGGCGAAGGCAGCCGGCGTCCGGCTCATCGGGCCGAACTGCCCCGGCGTGCTCTCGCCCGGGAAGTCGAACGTGGGGATCATCCCCGCCCAGTTCTTCGACCCCGGCTCGATCGGCGTGGTGTCGAAGTCGGGCACGCTCACCTACCAGATCGGCAACGAGCTGAAGCAGGCGGGGGTGGGCAACTCCTCCATCGTCGGCATCGGCGGCGACCCGATCGTCGGCTCCGACTTCATCGACATCCTCACGCTGTACGAGGCGGACGACGAGACCGAGCTGATCGTGATGGTCGGCGAGATCGGCGGCGACGCCGAGGAGCGCGCCGCCGACTTCATCGCCGAGCAGGTCTCCAAGCCCGTCGTCGCCTACATCGCCGGCTTCACGGCGCCGCCCGGCAAGCAGATGGGCCACGCGGGGGCGATCATCTCCGGCTCCTCCGGCACGGCCGAGGCCAAGAAGGAGGCCCTCGAGGCTCGTGGAGTGCGCGTCGGCCGCTCGCCGACCGAGACGGCGCAGCTGGCCGTCGAGGCGTTGCAGTCCGCCAACGCCTAGCCGCCCTCCTCTCGACCTATACTCGGGCGGCTCATGGCCTCCGAGGTGATCAGCTTCGCTCGCGGCGCTCCTAGCGCCGACATCCTTCCGGTCGATGCGGTCCGTGAGGCGGCGCAGCGCGCGCTCACGGACGACTGGAAGCGGGCACTGTCCTACGGCACCGGGATCGGGCATCCGGGCCTTTGCGAATGGATCGCCGAGCGCCACGGCCTCGCCGACCCGGCCCAGGTGATGGTCACCAACGGCTCGCTCGAGGCGGGGGCGATGCTGTTCCAGCATCTCATCGGCCCGGGCGACCGGGTCGTCGTCGAGCAGCCGTCGTACGACCGCACGCTGCTGCTCCTGGAGCGGCTTGGCGCCGACCGGGTCGGCGTGCCGCTCGAGGCCGACGGCGTCGACGTCGAGGAGGTCGAGCGGATCGTCTCCGAGGCGCCCGTGAAGCTCGTCCACGTGATCCCGAACTTCCACAACCCGGCCGGGTGCACGCTGTCCGGGGCCAAGCGCGAGCGGCTGGTCGAGCTCGCCGCCGAGCACGGCTTCCTGATCCTCGAGGACGACCCGTACCGGGAGCTGCCGTTCGATGAGGACCCGCCGCCGACGATGCTCGCGCCCGGCGACGGCGGGCGGGTGGTCCACGCGTCCTCGTTCTCGAAGACCGTCAGCCCGGGTGTGCGCGTCGGCTACCTGGCCGGCCCCACGGACGAGATCGCCAAGCTCGCCAAGCGGGCCAACGAGCTTTACATCTCGCCGAACATGCTGGCCGAGGCAGTGGTCTACGAGCTCTGCCGCTCCGGCGGCCTGGACGAGAACATCGCCTTCGTGAAGGGCGCCCTGAAGGAGCGCCGCGACACGTTGGTCGCCGCTCTCCGCGAGCAGGTGCCCGAGGCCGACTTCGTCGAGCCGGGCGGCGGCTACTTCCTCTGGCTGACGTTGGAGGGGGACGTCGACACGACCGAGCTCAAGGACGCCGCGAAGGAGGAGGGCGTCGCGTTCATCGCCGGGCCCGACTTCATGCTCGACGGCGGCCGCTCGAGCCTGCGGCTCTCCTTCGCGAGCGTTCCCCCCGACCAGATCGGCGAGGGGGTCGCCCGCATCGCCCGGGCTCTCGAGCGGGTGCGCGCCGCAAGCCTCGCCTGAGCGACGGGATAAACGGTGGGCCGCAAGGTTGGCCCTCGGTCCATAGGCGTCGCGAGCAGACCGCGGGAATCTTTTACCCGGCCGTTACATGCCGCTTAGCCGCCGTGCCTAACCTGGCTCGGCCGTTTGGGACTATTTCCGAGGAGGTGACTCACCCATGACTCCAGTCACCGTTGTCGAAGGCAATCGAAAGCTGGATCCGGTAAGCGAGCGCAACATCGCGCAGCGACGCTTCTCGGCGCTGGCGTCCGCCGTCCGCGAGCATGAGGCATTGGTGCGGCGCCGGCAGTACGGGATCCGGGCGCAGGACCAGGCGCTCTACCGACGGCTTCGCCAGATCTGCGGCGAGCTGGACGCGTAGGCGCGCCGCGCTAGCGGCCGTACCGGTCGCTCGAGAGCTCGAGCTGCTCCGGCAGCGGAGCCCGCGGCGGCGGGGACGGATCCGCGCGGACCGAGACGGTCTCCGCAACGCTGCGCGAGACCACGTGCGCGCCGTCGCCCGAGCTCAGGACGACCTCGTCGTCGGTGGAGCTCTCGAGGGTTCCGTCGAGTCCAGGGCGCATGCCGGCCTTCTTCAGGTAGTGAAGAAGCTCCTCGGCCTCGTTCTCGAACCGAAGCACGTGGACCGCCGCCCCCGGCTCCACGTCCGCCAGTAGCGCTCCCTCCTCCCGGACGCCCTCCACGAGGGGATGGCCGTGGGGGCAGGTCTTCGCGTCGCCGATCGCCGCGAGCATCCGCGTCTCCAGGACCGGCGACATCGCGTGCTCGAGCCGCTCGGCCTCTTCGTGCACCTCGTCCCACGGGATGCCGAGAACGTCGGTGAGGAAGCGCTCGATCAGCCGGTGGCGACGCACGATCGCCTGTGCGTGGTCGCGTCCGCTCTCGGTGAAGGTGAGCGACTTGTCCTCGCGCCGCTCGACGTAGCCGTCGCGCTCGAGCCGGCCGATCATCTCGTGGACCGTCGGCGCCGAGAGCTGCATCGCGCGCGCGATGTTGGCCCCCGTCATCGGCAGTCCCGCCTCCTCGAGCCAGAAAATGATCTGGAGGTACTCCTCCTCGGCGACCGTTGCGTGCTCCTGCGGCATCGCGACCGATACTAGTGGCGGCTCCCGTGAGAGGATCACGGCGTGCGGATCCAGCGGGGCACGAAGGCCATCGTCACGGGGGCGTCGAGAGGGATCGGTAAGGCGCTCAGCATCGAGCTGGCGGATCGCGGCGCCCGCCTCGGCCTGATGGCGCGCGGTAAGGAGGGCCTCGACGAGCTCTCGGCCGAGCTGCCGGAGAGCCCGGACGGCCCCCATGTGACCGCGGCGGCCGACGTGTCGAAGTGGGGCCAGACGAGCAAGGCGATCGACCGGCTCGCCAAGCGGCTCGAGGGCATCGATCTGCTCGTGGTGAACGCGGGCGTCCTGCACTACGGGCCCTTCGCCGAGCAGGAGCTGGCGGAGGCCGAGTCGATGGTCCAGGTCAACGTGCTCGGGACGATGTACACGGTGAAGGCGGCGCTTCCCCACATGCTCGGCGGGAGCGGCGGCCACATCGTCGTCCTGTCGTCGGCCGCGGGCCTGCGCTCCTTTCCGTGGGGCGCCGTCTACGGCGGGACCAAGGCGTTCGACCGCGGCTTCGCCGAGGCGCTGCGTCACGAGCTCGCCGGCAGCGGAATCTCGGTCACCACCGTGTACCCCGGTGAGTACGGCACCACGATCCTGGCCCACCAGCGCGAGCGCCTGCCGGCCTGGCGCAGCAACGACGAGGAGCGGCCGGTCTCCGAGCTGGTCGACGCGATCGTCGAAGGCGTCGAGAGCGACTCCCGGGCGGTCTACGCCCCGCCGGTCGTGCGGGTCCTGGGCCTCAGCGGCTTCGTGCCTCGGTTGACCGACCGCCTCTTGGTGAGGATCCGCGGCCCCGCCGCTGCGCCCCGCCTCGACTAGCCATGATCGTCCGGCTCCTGATTCTCTGGGCTGTGATCGCCTCCGCGATCGGGTTGGCGGTGCTGATCCATCGCACCAGGAAGACGGGCGACGGCGACGAGCCCCCTGACTACCGCGTCGTCCTGGGCTTTGTCAGCTCGGCCTACGGGCTGCTCTTGGGTCTGCTCGTGGTCTTTGCGGTCGGCCACTATTCCGATTCCCGCAACCAGGCGGAGGCCGAGTCGACCTCGCTGGTCGCGCTCTATGACTCGTTGGGCGTCTACTCCCCCGAGGTCAGGCAGAGGGTTCGGCACAACATCGTCTGCTACATGCGCTCGATCGTCGCCGACGACTGGCCGTCGATGGAGGACGGTAACTCGACCGAGGACCCGACCGCGCTCGCGTGGGGCGATCGGGTTCGCTACGGATGTGCGCAACCTGCCGCTCGACACCCCGCATGAGAGCTCGGCCTACGGGCGCGCCGTCGGCTTCATCACCGACGCGAGCAAGTCGCGACAGCAGCTCCTGTTCTTCACCGAGCCGAGGATCCCCAACGCTCTTTGGGTGGTGATCTACGTCGGCGTCTTCCTGCTCGTCTTCCTGATCTCGCTCCACTACACCGATGACCCGCGCGGTCGCGTCATCGCTCTGACGAGCTTGACGGTGCTGCTCACCGTGATTATCTCGGTCCTCGCCGTGCTCGACCGACCGTTCGGAGTGGGCACGCTGGTGCAACCCAACGAGATGCGCCAGGCGATCACCCTTCTGTCGCAGGGCACCAACCCCACGACCCTGCGACAGTGCCGCGACATCCCCCCGAAGTAGCTCGCCTCGGATAGGTTGCCGGGACCGTGACGACCGTACGCGAAGCTGCCTTCGACCTCTTCCGCGCCCGCGGGATGACGACCATGTTCGGCAACCCGGGCTCGACCGAGCTGCCGATGCTGCACTCCTACCCGGACGACTTCGAGTACGTGCTCGGGCTGCAGGAGGCGGTGGTGGTCGGGATGGCGGACGGCTACGCGCAGGCATCGGGCAAGCCGACCCTCGTGAACCTGCACACCGCTCCGGGAGTGGGAAACGCGGTGGGCGCGATGTTCAACGCGCAGGCGAACAAATCGCCGCTCGTGATCACCGCGGGCCAGCAGGTCAGGGCCATGATCACGCTGCAGGCCAACCTCACCAACCGCGACGCCATTCGGGTTCCTGACCCCTTCGTGAAGTGGGGCTACGAGCCGCCACGCGCCGAGGACGTGCCACTGGCTCTGGCGCGTGCCGTCCACGTCTCCACGCTGCCGCCGAAAGGCCCCTCATTCGTCTCGATCCCGATGGACGACTGGACCGCCGAGGTGGACGACGGCGACGTCGCCCGCGCAATCGCGCGCTCGGTGAGCGGCCGGGCGATGGCCGATCCGGAGCTGATCGGGTCGCTGGCGGATCGCCTCGCGAAGGCGAAGAACCCGGCGATGGTTGCCGGTCCCGACGTCGACGCAAGCGGGGCCTGGGACGCCGCGGTCGCCCTCGCCGAGCGCCAGCGCCTGCCGGTGTGGGCCACCCCGGCACCGGGCGGCGGCCGGATCGGCTTCCCGGAGGGGCATCCGAACTTCCGCGGCACCCTGCCGCCCGCGATCGGCCCGCTCGGCCAGATGCTCGAGGGCAACGACCTGGTGCTCACCCTCGGCACCTCGGTCTTCCCGTACTACCCGAACATCCCGGGGCCGCTGCTTCCGGAGGGCACCGAGCTCGTGGCGATCACGAGCGACCCGGACGAGGCCGCGCGGGCGCCGATGGGCGATGCGATCGTCGCCGACGTCAAGCTCACGACCGAGGCGCTGCTCGAGGCCGTCCCGGAATCGGACCGCGAGGCGCCAGAGCCGCTCGGCGAGCCCCAGGCGCCGCCGGAGTCCGACCCGCTGAGCCCCTCCACGGTGCACGCGGCGCTCGGCCAGGCCCTCCCCGACGACGGCATCGTGGTGCTCGAGTCGCCCTCGAGCACGATGGCGCTCCGCAACCAGCTGCGGCTCTCCCGCCCGGGCAGCTACTTCTTCGGCGCCGGTGGCGGACTGGGGTTCGGCCTCGCGGCGTCGGTCGGCGTCCAGCTCGCCCAGCCCGACCGTCCCGTCGTCTGCGTGATGGGGGAGGGCTCGGTGCAGTACGCGGTGACCGCGTTCTGGTCGGCGGCGGCCTACAAGGTGCCGGTCACCTTCCTCGTGCTCCGGAACGAGGAGTACGCGATCCTCAAATGGTTCGCCGGCACCGAGCAGGTGACCGGCGCGCCCGGCCTCGACCTGCCGGCGCTCAACACCGCGGCGATCGCCTCCGGCTACGGGGTGAACGCGCGGACGGTCGGCGGCCTCGACGAGCTCCGCTCCGAGCTCGAGACGGCGATCCCGTCGAGCGAGCCCGAGCTGATCGAGGTGGGCGTCGAGCCGGGAATGGCCCTCTTCTAGCCCCACAACCAATGAAAAACGGCACCAGCCAGTCTCGGAGCTAAAGCTCCTCGCCACCATCCATGGCTCTCCTGCAGCCAGACGTCCAGCGCATCGCCCCCGAGTCGACCCACCCGGACACCGGCCCCGCCCCCGACTGGATCGCGTCGGGGACGCCGCAGCCACTCCTCTCCCAGCTGGAGTCGCTCCTCGGGGCCGATCGCGTCCGCAGCCGGGCGTTGGACCTGATCCGCTACGCCTCTGACGCGAGCCCCTACCGCCTCTTCCCGAAGGCCGTGGTGGAGGCGCGCGACGCCGCCGACGTCGCGAAGGTGCTGCGCTTCGGCCGCGAGCAGGGCATCCCCGTCACGCTCCGCTCCGGCGGCACCAGCCTCAACGGCCAGGGCCAGAGCGACGGGATCCTCGTCGACGTCCGTCGCCACTTCACCGGCGTGAAGGTCGAGGAGGACGGCGCCGCGGCGAGGGTGCGGCCGGGGACGGCTCTGGGCCACGCGAACCGCGTCCTGCTGCCGCACAGCCGCCGCCTCGGCCCGGACCCGGCGAGCACGGACTTTGCCACCGTCGGCGGAGTCGTCGCGAACAACTCCGGCGGGATGCGTTGCGGCGTGACGCAGGACTCCTACTCGACCCTGCGTTCTCTCACCCTCGTGCTGCCGTCCGGGACGACGATTGACACGGCAGCGCTGGGAGCCGAGGAGCGCTTCGCCGCGCTCGAGCCCGAGCTCGCCCGGGGCCTCGCCGAGATCCGCGACGAGATCCGGGCCGACACCGAGCTCGCCGAGCGCATTCGGCGCAAGTTCCAGATCAAGAACACGATGGGCTACCGCCTGTGCGCGTTCCTCGACGCGGATACGCCGCTCGAGATCTTCCGCCGCCTCGCGGTTGGCTCCGAAGGCACCCTCGCGTTCATCGCCGAGGCGGTGTTCGACACGGTGCCGCTGCTACCTCATACGACGACGACCTGGGTCCACTTCGCCGACATCCACAAGACCGTCGAGCCGGTCCCGGACCTGGTGGCCGCCGGCGCGACGGCCGTTGAGATGATGGTCGCCCCGGCTCTCATCGCGGCGAGCTACTCGATTCCAGGCACGCCGGAGTACTGGCGCGAGCTCCCGCCCGAGTCCGCGGCGCTCCTGATCGAGTACCGCTCCGACGATCCGGCCGACCTCGACGGCATGGAGAAGCAGGCCCTGGAGGCCCTCGCCGGCAGGGAGACGATCCGCGGGCCCGACTTCACGCGCGACGAGGAGCTCACGGAGATGTACTGGCGGACCCGCGAGGGCCTGCACGGGATCGTCGGTCGCCTGCGTCCGCCGGGCACCGTGCTGATCGTCGAGGACGTGTGCGTGCCGCCGGAGCGCATCGCGGAGTCGGCCACCGACATCCAGGGGCTCCTCGGCAAGCACGGGTTCCTCCCTGGTGTCGCGGGCCACACCTCCGCCGGGAACCTCCATTTCATGCTCACCCCCAACTTCGCGCTGGCTGAGGACCGGGAGCGATACGAGGCGTTCATGAACGACCTCGTGGACCTGATCGTCGACAAGTACGACGGCTCGCTCAAGGCCGAGCACGGCACGGGGATCAACATGGCCCCCTACGTCGAGCGGGAGTGGGGCCCCAAGGCAACCGAGTTCATGTGGCGCATCAAGCAACTGGCGGATCCCGACGGCGTGCTCGGTCCGGGCGTGATCCTCAACCGCGATCCCGAGGCGCACCTGCAGAACCTGAAGGCGAATCCCCCGATCGAGCAGGTCGCCGACACCTGCGTCGAGTGCGGCTTCTGCGAGCCCGTGTGCCCGAGCCGGCTGCTCACCACCACGCCGCGCCAGCGGATCGTGCTCCGCCGTGAGATGGCCCGGCAGCCGCAGGGCTCGCGCCTCCAGCAGGTGCTGATGGAGCAGTACGAGTACGACGGGATCGAGACCTGCGCTGCGGACGGGAGCTGCCTGCTCTCCTGCCCGGTGGGGATCGACACGGGCAAGCTGATCAAGGACTTCCGCAACCGCGAGCACGACGAGAAGGCGGAGCGCTCCGCGCTGAAGGCCGCAAAGCGGTGGGCCGGGGTCGAGCGCGCGGCGCGAATGGCCCTCCGGACCGGGAGCGGTGTGTCGAGGGCGCTCGGCGACGGCCCGCTCCGCGCCGTGACGAGGGCGCAGCGCCGCTTCGTCAGCTCCGAGCTGATGCCGGAGTGGGGGCCGGGGATGCCGAGGGCGGCTTCCCCGCGCCTGCCCGAAACGGCCCGCGATGGGGCGGCGGCCGTCTACGTGCCGTCGTGCATCAACCGGATGTTCGGCACGTCGAGGCAGGCCAACGGCGGCGGCCCGGAGATGAGCGTCGTCGAGGCCATGGTCGCCGTCTCGGCCCGGGCGGGCGTGCCGGTGTGGATCCCGGCGGACGTGGCCGGGAACTGCTGCGCCGTTCCCTGGGGCTCCAAGGGCTACGGCGAAGGTCATGCCTGGATGGCGAACAAGATGGTCGACAGGCTCTGGCGCTGGACCGACGAGGGTGAGCTCACCGTCGTGATCGACGCGAGCTCCTGCACCCACGGGATCACGAGCGAGCTCGACGATGCGCTGACCGAGGAGAACGCTGAGCGGCACCGCAAGCTCGAGGTCGTCGACGCGACCGACTGGGCGCGCGACCGGCTGCTGCCGAATCTGAACGTGTCGAAGGCCGGCGCAGTCGCGGTCCACCCGACGTGCTCCGGGCGCCACCTGGGGCTCGATCGGCGGCTGCGGAAGCTGATGGTCGAGCTGTCGGATGACGTCTTCGTTCCGCCCTCCGCGGCCTGCTGCGGCTTCGCGGGCGACCGCGGGTTCCTGCACCCGGAGCTCACCGCATCGGCGACGCAGGAGGAGGCGGCCGAGGTCAAGGGGCGCACCTTCGACGCCCACGTCTCCACCAACCGCACCTGCGAGATCGGCATGGAGCGGGCCACCGGCCGCCCGTACGTCCACGTCGTTCAGCTGCTCGAACAACTCACCCGCTAGCTGGTCGCGATCAGCTTCGACGAGAAGGTCGTCAAGAACTAGGCCGATTCAGGAACCGAGCGAGGGAGGCTCGGTCACCGTGTCCGCGAGCCGCTTCGGGGCGATCAGGCAGTAGCTGGTCGCGATCAGCTCGGCGACCTCCACCCAGTCGGTGCGGTCGTCGAGCTGGACCCCGACCCAGCCCTTCGTGCCAACGTAGGCGGGCAGGTAGAACGGATCGCCCTGCTCGAGCAGGGCCTCGCGCTCGATCGGGTCGGCCTTCACCCTGACCGAGGACCCGTCCTCGGCGGCGATGCAGAACATCTTCCCGCGGCCGCGGCCCACGCGAAAGGTGGGGTGCTCCCAGGCCTCGATCTCGAAGGCCTCCGGGAGGACGAGACAGAGCTTTCGCACCCGTTCGAGCAGCGTCAAGTTCGCCCTCGATTATGGGCCGCGACAGGAGCCCTCGCCGGCCCGGCGAACCCCTCGGCATGAGCCCGACCCGCCTCGAGGCGTTCTCGGACGGCGTGTTCGCAATCGCGATCACGCTGCTCGTGCTCGACATCCACGTCCCGCCGGTGGGCGGCAACCTGGCCGATGAGCTCGGGGCACAGTGGCCCAGCTACGTCGCCTACGCGGTCTCCTTCCTCACGATCGGGATCATCTGGATCAACCACCACGCGATGATCCGCCGGCTCAAGGCGGTGGATCACGAAATCCTGGTCCTCAACCTGCTCCTCCTGCTGACCGTTGGCCTGCTGCCCTTCACCACCGCACTCATGGCGGCCTACCTGAAGGAATCGCAGGGCGAGGGGCTCGCGGCGGCGATCTATGCCGGGTCGTTCCTCTTGATGTCCATCGTCTTCGCGGCCACGAACCGGACCATCCTCTTTCGGAAGGACCACCTGATGGCCGAGCCAATCGATCCGGCAACCCGCCGCTCGATCATCAGCCGCGGCGTCGCCGGCCTGCTGCCATACCTGGCCGCGACGATCCTCGCCGTCGTCTCCCCGTACCTGGCGCTCGCCATCTGCGGAGCGGTGGCCGGCTTCTACGCGCTCCCGTTCGCCAGCGGGGACGACGAAAGCCCCGCTGCGGCCTAGCGGCGCTCGGCGAGCGTCGAGACGACGGCCTCGTACACGCCGTCGCCGTTTCTCCCTTCGGTCACGGTGACGTTCGAGCGCCCCCCGATCGCCTCGCGCAGCGCAGGATCGCGCTCGGGGCCGTTCGCGACGACGAAGAACCGGCCCACGAACTCGGCCGAGTCCAGGTCCTCGAGCGAGTCCCCGACGGCGATGCACTCATCGGGTGCGTAGGCGCGCGCCCGCATGTGAAAGCCGACCGCCTTCGCCTTGCTCGCCCCCCCGGGGACCAGGTGGTACGCGTGGGCCACCTCGTCGAGGCCCTCGACCGGCCGGAAGATCGCGCCGTTGTCCAGAAAGCGGAGGTCCTCGTGGCCGCGCTCGGCCAGCAGGGCGTTCGCCTCCTCCACGTCGACCTTCCCCCGGAACAGGTGGGAGAGCTTGCGGTCGTGGTGCCAGGGGCGGTGCCACTCGAGCCTGCCCGGAAAGCGCTCGAAGAGGAGGTCGGGGATGCCCTCGGCGAGCATTCTCTCCGCCGGCGTGCCGTCGTCGTCCGGGACCCAGTCGCCCGTCAGGAAGGTCCGCTCGCCGTCGATGAAGACGCCGCAACCGGCCTCGTAGATGTAGGACGTCTGGCCGAGGAGGCGGGCGTCGGCCATCACCTGCGCCTCGCGGCGGCCCGACATGATCACGACCTCGGCTCCGACCCGGTGGCAAGCCTCGAGCATCCGCGCCTGCAGCAAGCGAGAACTCTCCCTCCGAGTCGCGAAACAGCGAGCCGTGGTGGCCGAGGAGGGTTCCGTCGAGGTCGGTGTAGACGCAGCGAAGGGCCACGGCCGCGGACCGTACAGGGCCGCGGCTGCCCTAAGTTAGGTGGCGGTGACCCGCTGGCGCCTGGCCGACCGCGTGCTTGAGTTCCCGCCGCCGCTCGCGGCCGGGATCGTGAACGTCACCGACGACTCCTTCTTCGAGGGCGCTCGCAGCGAGACCCCGGGTCGCGCGGTCCAGGACGGCCGCGGACTGGTGGCCGAGGGCTTCGACCTGCTCGATGTCGGTGCGGTGGCGGCCAGGGCGGGAGAGCCGGTGCCCGTCGAGGAGGAGGCAGCCCGTCTCGTGCCCGCGATCGAGGGCCTGGTCAGGGATGCCGGCGTGCCGGTCAGCGCCGACACGTTTCGGGCGGAGGTCGCCGAGCGGGCGCTGAACGCGGGGGCCGTGGCGATCAACGACATCTCCGGCGGCGCCGACCCCGAGCTGCTCGAGGTGGTGGGCCAACGCGGCTGCGGCTACGTCCTCATGCACATCGAGGGCCCGCCGCGCGTCGACCGCGTGCCGCTGGAGCACGCCGACCCGGTCGCCTACCTGATCGGGTGGTTCGCCGAGCGCCTCGAGAGCGCACTCGCGCGGGGCATTGCGGAGGAGCAGATCGCCCTGGATCCGGGTTTCGACTTCGACCTCTCCGTCCGTGCCGACGTGGAGATCCTCGCCCGCATCGGCGAGCTGCGCCGCCTCGGGCGTCCCCTGTTCGTGGCCCTCTCGAGGAAGGACTTCCTGGGCGCGCTCCTGGCCGGCTCGTGGGAGGACCGGGCACCCGCCGCGGAACGCGAGTGGGCCACCGCGGCGGCAACGACGCTGGCGGTCGCGTCGGGCGCGGAGGTCGTGAGGCTCCACGACCGGTCGGCGCTGGATGCCATGCGGGTCGCGGCGGCGATCGCCGATGGACGCTAGCGCCACCGCCGAGGCGGGTTGGGCCCGCGCGATCGAGCCGGGGCGCGCCAACGGGCGCCTCGTGGCCGAGAGCCTCGAGGCCGGGGCGGAGCCGAGGATGGTCGAGATACCCGGCTGGATCGCCCCGGAGCTCAACGCGGCGCTCCTCGGCTCCGGGATCTCGGCGCTCTACTCCCATCAGCTCGAGGCAATCGAGGCGGCGCGGGAGGGAAACGTCGTCGTCACCAGCGGTACCGCGTCCGGCAAATCGCTCTCTTTCAACCTCCCGGTGCTCGACGAGCTCGCCCGGGACGACCGCCGCCGGGCGCTCTACCTCTACCCGACCAAGGCGCTGGCTCAGGACCAGGCGCGCAAGCTCTCCGAGCTCGGTCTACGGCAGCTCCGGCACGCGATCTACGACGGCGACACGCCGCGCGACGACCGTCCGCAGATCCGCCGCCGCTCCAACCTCATCCTCACCAACCCGGACATGCTCCACATCGGGATCCTGCCCCACCACAAGAGCTGGGGCGATTTCATCGCGAACCTCGGCTGGGTGGTGGTGGACGAGGCGCACACCTACCGCGGCGTGTTCGGCTCCCACGTGGCGAACGTGCTCCGGCGCCTACGCAGGGTTGCGCGCCGCTACGGCGCCGAGCCGCGCTTCGTGCTCGCGTCCGCCACCATCGCCAACCCACTCGAGCTCGCCGAGGGCCTCGTCGGGGAGCCGTTCCGCCTGGTGGACTCCGACGGCGCCCCGCGCGCCCCGCGGCGAATCGGGATGTGGAACCCACCGGTGATCGACCCGCGCTCGATGACCCGCCGTTCGGTTCTCTCGGAGGCCGCTGAGCTCCTCGCCGACCTCGTGGGCGAGGGGATGAGGACGATCTGCTTCCTGCGCAGCCGCCGGGGGATCGAGCTGATCCAGCGCTTCACGCGCATGCGGCTCGAGGAGCTGGGTCGCCCGCAGCTCGCCGAGCGGATCGCCCCATACCGGGCCGGCTACACACCCCAGCAGCGCCGGGAGATCGAGGCGCGGCTCGCCGGGGGCGACCTGCTCGCCGTGGTCGCGACGGACGCGCTCGAGCTCGGCATCGACATCGGCTACCTGGACGCGGCGATCTGCGTGACGTTCCCGGGCACCGTCGCGAGCCTGCGGCAGATGTGGGGGCGCGCGGGCCGGCGGAGCGAGGGGCTTGCTCTCTATATCGCCGGTGAGGACGCCCTAGACCAGTTCTTCTGCCGCCACCCGGACGAGTTCCTGGGGCGTCCGGTGGAGGCGGCGATCCTCGATCACGAGAACGACCGCATCCAGCTCGCCCACATGCTCGCCGCCGCCTACGAGATCCCGCTCAGCGAGTCCGACACCGAGTTCCTCGGCCCGCGCTGGCGCGAGCGCGCCGAGACCCTGGTGGGGCTGGGCGAGCTGCGGCGGGGACGCGAGGGCCGCTATCTGCCGCGCGGACCGCACTTCCCGGCTGCCGACATATCCCTGCGCTCGGCCTCGCCCGACTCGATCGCCATCGTGGAGCGGGATTCGGGCGAGCTGTTGGGGGCGGTCGAGGCCGAGCGCGCGTTCACCACCGTCCACCCCGGGGCCGTCTATCTCCATATGGGCCGCTCCTACGAGGTCCGCGAGCTCGACATCGAGGCACGCCGGGCGGCGGTCGACGCCTTCGACGGCGACTTCTACACACAACCCAAGAAGGACACGGAGGTGTTCATCGAGGAGGTGGGCGAGCGGCGCGACGTCGCGGGCGTGGAGCTCAACTTCGGCGAAGTGTCGGTCACCGAGCAGGTGATGGCGTTCCAGCGCAAGAGCCTCACCGACCACGAGGTGATCGACATGGTGGCCTTGGACCTCCCCGAGACGAACTTCCCGACCCAGGCGCTCTGGTACGTCCTCCCGGACGAGCTGGCCGGCCCGCAGTCGCTGCCGCCAGAAGTGCAATTGGGAGCGCTTCACGCGACCGAGCACTGCCAGATCGCCGTGCTGCCGCTGCTGGCGATGTGCGACCGGTGGGACATCGGCGGCTTGTCCACGAACGTCCACTTCCAGACGGGCCGGCCGACGATCTTCATCTACGACGGCCACCCGGGCGGGGTGGGCCTGGCGCGCCGCGGGTTCGAGAAGTTCGACCGGCTGCTCGCCGACGCGGCGACGCTGGTGGGGGAGTGCCCGTGCGCGAGCGGGTGCCCGTCCTGCGTGCAGAGCCCGAAGTGCGGCAACCTCAATGAGCCCCTGCACAAGCAGGGGGCGCTGGAGCTGATGGCTGGAATGCTGGCGAGACTCAGCCAGGAGATCCGATGACCCGCCCCGCGCAGATCTCGGTGATCGGAAAGGGCACACCCGATCCGGAGGTGGAGGAGCTGGCGTTCGCGGTCGGCGAGCTCCTGGCCCGCTCGGGGGCCGTCGTCGTGTGCGGCGGCCTCGGCGGTGTCATGGAGGGTGCGTCCCAGGGGGCGGCGTCGGCCGGCGGAACGGTGATCGGCGTGGTGCCCTCGACGGAGGCTGCCGACGCGAACCCGTACTGCACGCACGTGGTTGCAACCGGTGTGGGCCACGCGCGCAACCTTGCGGTCGTCTCGTCCGGCGATGCGGTGATCGCGGTCGGTGGCGAGTGGGGCACGCTGTCGGAGATTGCGTTCGCGCGCGCGCTGGGCCGGACAGTGGTCGCGCTTCAGAGCTGGACGGTGAGCGGGCCCGGCGCGATGGAGGCCGGCCCCGGTATCGAGGTGGCGCCGGACCCGGAGGCGGCCGTCGATCTGGCCATGCGGGCCGCCGAGCAGGCGCGATAGCCCGACCCGATTCATCTAGCCTTAGCGCCCCGGCGAGGTAGCTCAGTTGGTAGAGCACACGACTGAAAATCGTGGTGTCGGCAGTTCGATTCTGCCCCTCGCCATCCGGCCTATCCGGCAGCGCGCTTGAGGCGTGAGGCGAGGGCCCGCAGCTCCTCGACCAGCTCCGGCGGTTCGATGACCTCGAAGTCCACGGGCAGCATCGCGATCCGGACAGCCAGCCATCGCAGGTCGTCGTCGCCGGTTCTGAACTCGCACGATTTCGCGCTCACCGGCTCGACGGTGCCCCAGTGGTCCGGGATGCGCTCGCTGACCTCCTCGGCGGGGGCGCGGAGGAGGACGCGGGCGCCGTATCGGCTTGGCGCCGCGGTGATGCTCCGCTCGACGTAGGCGCCCGCGTTTCTGGCCGGGAGCTTTCGCCCCACGAAACGCACGCCGGTCGAGGAGGGGCGGGCAAGGCGGTCGATGCGAAACGTGCGCCAGTCCTCTCGGCTGCGATCCCAGGCGACGAGGTACCAGCGCCGGCCGCGGTTGACGACGGAATGCGGCTCGACCTCGCGGCGGCTCTCCGTGCCGTCGCGCCGCCGATAGGCGAAGCGGAGGCTTTCCGAGTCCCGGCAGGCGGTGGCGATGACGGTCAGGTGCTGTGGATCCACCGTCGGCCCGCCCTCCGGGAGGGTGAAGGTCGCCGATCCAAGTGCGCTGACCCGCCGCCGCAGGTGGGCGGGGAGCACCTGCTCGAGCTTGACGAGGGCGCGCACGGCGGTCTCCTCGATTCCCGCCACCGAGGCGCGCGCGGCGGTGCGAAGGCCCACGGCGATGGCGATCGCCTCGTCGTCGTCGAGCAGGAGGGGCGGCATCGCGCTGCCGGCGCGAAGCCGGTAGCCACCGGCCGGGCCGGTCAGCGACTCCACGGGATAGCCGAGCCTGCGCAGCCGCTCGACGTCGCGCCGGATGGTGCGGCCAGACACCTCGAGCCGATCGGCGAGCTCGCCCCCGGGCCAGTCGCGGCGCCCCTGGAGCAGGGACAGCATCTCCAGGAGTCGGCTCGAGGTCTCGGTCATGGCAATTTCATGGTCCCGCGAATTGAGGACACATCCTGGCCTAAATCATTCATAGGGTGCCCGCGAAACCAATCGATCGGAGAGGAGCAGCAGATGCCCGAGCGAGACGGATACATCCCAGGCGTCCCGTGCTGGATCGACACGAGCCAGCCTGATCCCGAGGCGGCGGTCGACTTCTATCGAGGGCTCTTCGGGTGGGAGTTCGAGGACGTGATGCCGCCGGACTCACCCGGCAAGTACTTCATCGCGCGCATCCGCGGCGGTGACGTGGCCGCCGTCGGCTCGATCCCCGAGGCGGCGCCGCCGCTCGCGATGTGGAACACGTACGTGTGGGTCGAGAGCGCGGACGATGCCGCCGCGAAGGCCAAGGAGGCCGGGGGATCGGCCGTGATGGAGCCCTTCGACGTGATGGACGCCGGTCGCATGGCTGTGCTCATGGACCCCGAAGGCGCCGTGTTCTGCGTCTGGCAGGCGAAGGAGCACAAGGGCGCCCAGGTCGTCAACGAGCACGGCTCGCTCAACTTCAACGGACTGAACACGCGCGACCCCGAGAGCGCCAAGTCCTTCTACGGCTCGGTGTTCGGCTGGAAGACCCTGGACCTCGGAGGCGGCGGCGAGATGTGGACGATGCCCGGTTACGGCGACCACCTCGAGGAGAGCAACCCAGGGCTTCGCGAGCAGGTCACTGAGGTCGGCGGCCCGGAGGGCTTTGAGGACGTCGTTGCCTCGATCAACCCGATCCCGGACGATCAGCCGGACACGCCCGCGCACTGGAGCGTGACCTTCGGTGTCGACGACGCCGATGAGATCGCGGCGAAGGCCCCCGGGCTGGGTGCAAAGGTCGTCGTACCGCCGTTCGACGCCCCCTGGGTGAGGATGACCGTGATCGAGGACCCGCAGGGCGCGACCTTCATCGCGAGCCAGTTCGTCCTCGAGAACAAGGATCTCGCCGCTCCGACCGATTCGGCGTCGGCGGCGAGCTAGCGCCTCACTTCGCCGGCCTGGACGTCGGCGAGCTCGAGGCTGTCACCGGGGTTCAGCACGCGGGCCGCGTAGGTGCGGCCCGCTGCTGCGGCCCGGAACCTGCCCGCCGCGTCGTCGATCGGGCGGTACCACGGGTCGATCCCGTAGCCGTCGTAGTGCATCGGCACGACGGCCCGCGCACCGAGCAGGTCCCCCGCGAGCGCGGCCTGCTCGGGCTCCATCGCCGCGGCGAGGACGCTCGGAGGCTGTAGGTGCGGAAAGTCGATCACCGGGCCGTTGACCGGCGCGAAGACCAGGTCGAAGGGCCCGTGGCGGCGGGCCATCCGCCACCAGTAGCCGTGGAAGATGGTGTCGCCCAGGTGCAGGATGCGCTGCTCGTCCGCCTCCACGAGCCACGAGACCTGGGGGTCGCCGAGGCCGTCGACCGCGGGCAGTGCGGTGATCGCAAACGGGCCCGCCTCCGCCGTCTCCCATTGCTCGACCTGCCGCCGGGCGATCCCCGAGCGTTCGAGCTCGGCGTTCGCCTGCGCCAGGGCGAGGTTCTCCGCCCCCTCCCCGCCGGGCCAGCTGGGCTCATGGACGGTCGCTCCCGGCGCCAGGGCGGCGGCAAGCGCTCCCGCGTCGGCGTGGTCGCGGTGCAGGTGGCTGAGCATCCCGCCCACCGCCGTCCGCCGAGCCTCGGCCGCGACCAGCGCCGGCAGCTGGACCTCGCGGGCGCCGTCACCGAGGGCGGCGAACGTCGCGCCGGGGTCCTCCAGCGGATCGATGACGACGGAGGCCCCGTCCGCCTCGATCTCGACTCCCGCCCAGCCCAGCCATCGCACCTTCATGCGTTCCTCCTTTATCGGACGATCGTACGGTATCATCATCGGGATGCCCCGTCGCTCAGCAGCAGCAGTCGCCGAGACCCGCTCCGAGGTCACGCAGGCGGCCGTTGAGCGCGCGTCGGTCGAGGGCCTCGAGGGCCTGACGATCGGCGGCCTGGCCGATGAGGCCCGGATGCGCAAGAGCAGCGTCTTCAGCCTCTTCGGCAGCAAGCAGGAGCTCCAGCTGGCGGCGCTGGACGCGGCGGTCGAGCAGTTCACCGACGAGGTGTGGGGGCCGGTCGCCGACGAGCGCCCTGGGCTGCCCCGCCTGCTCGCACTCTGCGACAGCTGGCTTGCGTATCACGAGCGCGGAGTCATGCCCGGAGGCTGCTTTCTCACCACCGCGACGGTGGAGTACGACGCGCGCCCCGGAGCCCTCCGCGATGCCGTGGCACAGACGATGAAGCGCTGGTTCGGCGCTCTCGAGCGGGAGGTCGCCACCGCGATCGACGCCGGCGAGCTGCCGCCGAACACGAAGCCGCGGGACGTCGCGTTTCAGCTCAATGCACTGGCGGCGGCGGCGAGCTACGGGTTCCAGCTCTCGCGCGACCCCGAGGTGTTCGCCGTGGCCCTGCGATCCATGCGCGGGGCGCTGGCCTCGGACTGAGGCCGGCTACTCGCCCCGCCGAACCTCCGCTGGCACCCGCTCGCCGTATCGCGGCAGTCCGTCGTCGGGCAGCACGTCCCACGCCGCCGCGTAGTCGACGAACTGGTGGAAGCTCGGCCGGGTGCCCGGGTCCTCGTCCAGGGCACCCATGCGGACGGCGACGAGGTCCGGGTTCTCCAGGTCGGTGCTGAAGAGGTGGCTCCCGCATTCGCCGCAGAAGGCCTTTCCCCAGCCGTCGACTGGCTGCCACGACCGGACCAGTTCCTCTCCGCGCGTGATGCTGAACGAGCCCGGGACCGTCAGCGCGCTCACCGAGAACGCGGTGCCCGTGCGGCGCTGGCACCGCGTGCAGTGGCAGTAAAGGGCGCCGTGAAGCGGCTCTGAGACCTCGAACCGCACCCCCTCGCAAAGGCAGCCCCCCGTCAACGGCATGGTGGCCAACCGCCGCACCTCCTCCTTCCTCCGCTCAGCCCTTGACCACCCGATAGCCCATGTGAGTCACGCCCACGCCCTCCACCGCTCCAATCTGCTCGAGCTTGATGTCGGCGCCGTCGAGGTTGTCGAAGAGCCGTTCCCCTCCCCCGAGGAGCGGCGGGGAGATCGAGATCTCCAGCTGGTGGAGGAGCCCGGCGGAGAGGTACTGCTGGATCGCCTTGGCGCCGCCCATCCCCAGCACGTCCGCCTCTCCCGCTGCCTCGCGAGCCTGGTCGAGGGCCGACTCGATCCCGTCGGTGACGAAGTAGAACGTCGTGCCGCCCTCCATCTCCAGCGGCTCGCGCTCGTAGTGCGTGAGGACGAACACGGGGACGTGGTACGGCGGATCGTCTCCCCACCAGCCCCTCCAGGGGTCGTCTCCCCAGGGGCCGGGCCCGCCGCCGAACATGTTCCGCCCCATGATCACCGCGCCCACGTTGTCGAACCACCCCTCGACCACCGGCGAGCTGGCGGTGACCTCGCCGCCCTCATCGCCGTGCGACTCGCGCCAGACCTTGAGCGGAAACATCCACTCGTGCAGCTCCTCCCCGCCGACGCCCAGTGGCTTCTCTTCGCTCTGGTCCGGCCCCGCGACGTAGCCGTCGAGGGACATCGTGATGACTGCCTTGAACTTTCCCAACGTCCTACTCCTCCCGTTTCGCTCGTTTGCCTGACCTAGAGACCGGGCACGGCGCATGGATTCATCGCGCCCGTCAGCCGAGGATCTCGTTCTTGGGCCTGTCCTGGTCGAGCAGCGCCTCGGCCTGCTTGGACCCCGTGACCGGCACGGCGGCCGGATCGAGCAGGCCGGCCTGGACCAAGACGCTCGCCTGATCCCAGTAGATGTGCTCGTGGCGGACCTTGCCGTCCTCGAAGCCCACCACGACGACGACCGGGATCTCTATCCGCCTCCCGGTGGGCGGAATCCCCGGGAGCATGATCTCCAGCTCCCGGTCGTGCGTGAAGGTCATCAGCAGCTCGTCGACGACCTGGTGCTCGCCGATCGTGCGCGAGATCTGCCGCGTCTCGGTGTCGTCGGGCCACTGGCCGATGAAGTGGTGGCCGTAGAAGTCCCGCACGCCCTCGGCCCCGTTGCCGCCGGTGATCGTGGGCACGTGGTGCACGTAGGGGTCGGGCGCCATCGTCGCCATCGTGGCCTCGAGGTCGAGGTCCTGGAACTCGGCCTGCACATGCGCGTCGAAGGTCGCGGCGAGGTCGCTCATCGTCCTGCCTCCTCGTCTGGGTCAGCTCTTCGTGGTGTGACTGTGGCTCAGCGCGGCGACGGCACCGAGCCCCAGATAGATGATGCCGCTGGTCTGCGCGAGCCGCCGGCTGTGAAGCCACCTGCGCAGGCGCCCGCCGGCGCTCGCGGCGGCCAGGGCGAACAGCGAGTCGCCGATCGCGGCGATGACGTTGAAGATCAGTCCGAGCACGAGCGTCTGGACCCAGACGGGCCCGATCGCCGGGTCGATGAACTGCGGCAGGAATGCGAGCAAGAAAAGCGCGAGCTTGGGGTTGAGGGCACCCACGATCACGCCGTCGGCGTAGAGCCGGCGCGGCGAGCGCGCCGGGGTCATGGCCGGGTCCGTATCGCCGCCGTGGCCGGTGAGCGCGCGGATCCCGAGGAAGATCAGATAGGCCGCGCCCAAGTACTTGATCACGCTGAACGCCTCCGCCGACGACGCCACGATCGCCGCGAGCCCGACGGTCGCGGCCAGCACCTGCACCAGGTTGCCGGTCTCGACCCCGAGGGTGGAGATCAGCCCGCCGCGACGGCCGTGAACCACACCGCGAGTGACGATGAAGATGAAGGCCGGCCCGGGCAGCAGGACCAGCCCCGCGCACGCGAGCGCGAACACATAGATGGTCTCCGGCCTCGGCACGTTTTGACCTTACCGGTGCCCGCCGCCAACCGGCGAGCCCCGATTCCGCTGCTACCCTGCCCGCCCTCTCGCCCACTCAGATGAAGGAGCATCAGTGCGCACAAGCATCTTCAATCGGATCGGTCTTGCCGCGGTCGCGGGATGCGTCGCGGTCGGAGCCCTCGCTTTCGCCGGATGCGGCGGCAGCAGCAGCACCACCAGCACCACCGGCGCGAGCGGCGCCAGCGGCGCCTCCGGGTCGACGCCGCTCAGCCAGAGCGACTTCGTCTCGCAGGCCAACGCGGCCTGCAAGGAGGGAAACGACAAGATCGAGGCGCTGACGGCGCTGCCGTCGAATCCCAACCTGACCGACCTCGCGACAATCACGGAGCAGCAGATTGCGATCGCCAACGAGGTCTACGGCAAGCTTTCCGCGATCACACCGCCGTCTGACCTGCAGTCCAAGTACGACGCGTATCTGGCGAACGGAAAGAGCCAGATCGGGACCGCCCAGCAGATCGTGAGCGCGGCGAAGTCGGGCGATACGAGCCAGATCAAGACCCTGGCCCAGAAGCTCTCGGTGGGCACTGACCAGGGCAACACCGATGCGAAGGCGCTCGGTCTCGATGAGTGCGCCAAGCAGGTCTCACCGCAGGGCTAGTCAGAGTCGGTAGGCTCGCGCCGCCTGTAATCGAGCCAACAGGCTCAAACCCGCAGCACCAGTGACTCCGCCGTGCAGGGATTCATCGGGTCTGGGGCATATGGAAGGAGCAACTGGTGCGTAGGAACATCGTCAATCGGATCGGCCTTGCCGCGATCGGCGGATGTATCGCGGTCGGGGCCCTCGCCCTCGCAGGTTGCGGCGGCGGGAGCAGCACAAGCACGGGCGCGAGTGGCGCAAGCGGCGTCAGCGGGTCTGCTCCACTGAGCCAGGACGAGTTCGTCTCGCAGGCGAACGCGGCCTGCAAGGAGAGCAACGACAAGGTGGCGGCCCTCAAGGCTCCGACCTCGACGACGTCCATTCAGGACCAGATCCCCACCCTGGAGCAGGACATCGCGATCGCCAACGACACCTACACGAAGTTGAACGCGATCACGCCTCCGAGCAACCTGCAGGCGAAGTACACGGCATATCTGAACGCCGGCAAGGGCCAGATCGCCCTCGCCAACCAGCTCCTCGACGCGGCGAAGGCCAACGACACGAGCAAGCTCCAGCAGATCGCACCCAAGCTCAACGCCGGCAAGGCTCAGTCCGACGCCCAGGCAAAGGCGCTCGGCCTGACGGAGTGCGCCAAGGACGTTCGCCCGCAGGGCTAGCGGGCTAGCGGTTTGACCTCCGCCCCCAGCGGGAATCCGCCTGCTGGGGTGGAAGGTCCGCAGCATCCAACGCAGCTGAGACGGCGCGCCTGGTGGGGCGTGCTCAAGCGGACCGTGTCCGAGTTCCGCGATGACAACCTCACGGACTGGGCGGCCGCACTCACCTATTACGCGATCCTCTCGATCTTCCCGGCGCTGATCGTCCTGGTCTCGATCCTCGGCCTCGCGGGCGATTCCGCGACCAGCGCCGTCCTCGACAACATCAACCAGCTCGGGCCCGGGCCCGCGCAGGACATCGTCAGCGGCGCGATCAAGGAGATCGCGTCGAGCCAGGGGACCGCGGGCCTGGCCCTCGTGATCGGCCTGGTCGCGGCGCTCTGGTCGGCGTCCGGGTACGTCGGGGCCTTCTCGCGCGCGTCGAACGTGATCTACGAGACGGAGGAGGGCCGCCCATTCTGGAAGCTCCGCCCGCTCCAGGTCGGGATGACGCTCGTCCTCCTCCTGCTGGTGGCCGTGAGCGCCATCGCCGTCGTCGTGAGCGGCCCGCTGGCCTCCGACATCGGGAAGATCTTCGGCGTCGAGGGCACGGCCGTCACCCTCTTCAACATCGTGAAGTGGCCGGTGATCGTGCTCATCGTGATGACGATGCTCGCGATCCTCTACTACGGCGCGCCGAACGTCCGCCATCCGGGCTTCCGCTGGATCACGCCGGGCGGCATCCTCGCCGTCCTGTTGTGGATCGCCGCGTCGGCGGGCTTCGCGGCCTACGTGGCCAACTTCGGCTCCTACAACGCGACCTATGGGAGCCTCGCCGGTGTCATCATCTTCCTCATCTGGCTCTGGATCTCGAACGTGGCGGTGCTTCTCGGCGCCGAGATGAACGCGGAGATCGAGCGCGGCCGCGAGCTCGAGAGCGGTGTGCCCGAGGAAGAGACGATCGCGATGGAGCCCCGGACCCCGGCCAAGAGTCAACCGAGGCAGGCGTGATGCGAAAGCTCCTGTTCATCCCATTCAGCGTCGTGGCCGGGCTCATTGCCGGTCTTCTCTCGAAGAAGGTCGCCGACGTGGCATGGGGCCTCGTCGACGACGAGAAGCCGCCGGAGCCCGGCGACCGCGACGTCAGCCTGCGGAAGCTCGCGCTTGCCCTCACGATCCAGGGCGCGATCTTCGCCCTTGTCCGGGGACTGGTCGAGAGGGGTTCCCGCCACGCCTACCACCGGTTCACCGGCGCATGGCCGGGGGACGAGGAGCCCGAGCAGACCGGATAGCTCGCGAGTCGCCGCAGGCGGGGGAGATTTGGCACGTCCGCCCCCCTCTCTACTGTGAGCGCACGATGAGCGAACAGGTTTCACTGACTGAGCAGCCGGTGATCGCCGGCGCGGCGGAGAGCGTCGCGAGCAGGGAAAACGGCCACGGGCCGGAGCGCACCTGGGTGCGGGATCTCGCCGACGGCCAGACGATCGCCGGCGTCTTCGGCGTCCGCCAGCGTGAGCTTCGCCAGCGCCGCAACGGCGGCGAGTGGCTGCGGCTGATCGTCTGCGACAGCACCGGCGCCGTCGAGGCGGTGGCATGGGACGAGGTGCCCGAGTGCTTCGAGATCGCCGAGCCCGGCTCCGCGATCCACATCACCGGTCGCTTCGCGATCCATTCCCAGTACGGGCCCAAGATCACGATCGAGACGATCCGTTCCGCCAGCGACGGCGAGTACGAGCCGTCCGATCTCGCCGAGGGGCCGAGCGTCCCGGTCGAGAGGCTCGAGGCGCAGCTTCGCGAGCTCCTGGGGACGATCCAGAACCCCCAGCTCGCCGCCCTGCTCGACCGCTTCTTCGCCCCGGACTCGCCGATTTGGCTTCGCTTCCGCGAGGCGCCGGCGGCCAAGTACTACCACCAGGCATATCGCCACGGACTGCTGGACCACACCGTCTCGGTCGCGCAGGCCGTGAGCGCGTCGGCGGCGGCCTTCCCGGGCATCGACCGCGACATCGCGATCGCGGGGGCGCTCCTTCACGACATCGGGAAGACGATGGCCTACAACGACGATCCGCTGGCGATCGACCTCACCGACGCCGGGCGGCTCCAGGGCGAGATCCCGCTCGGCTACTACCTGGTCCGTCGCGAGGTGGAGCGGCTGGAGGGGTTCGACCCCGAGCTCGCCCAGGCGCTCTTCCACATCGTCCTCTCCCACCACGGGGCGCTCGAGAACGGGTCGCCCGTTCTCCCTGCAACCCGGGAGGCCACCTTGGTTCACATGATCGACAACCTGGGCGGCAAGCTCGGGAGCTTCGACCGGATCGAGCGTGGCCTGGCCGACGGCGAGGCGTGGTCGCGCTTCGATCGCGGGCTGGACTCCGCGGCCTACTTCCGCTCGCGCGCGGCTTAGGACGGGCGCTCAGCCCAGCTCGAGCCGCTCGCGCAGCAGCTCGTCGAGCTTCCCGAGCGTTCCCTCGTCGAGCGGATTCAGAGCGCGAATTCCGACGAGCCTCTCGATGAGCTCGATGCCGGCGTCCGTGCTCGCGGCGCGTCCCGAGACGACGTCCGGCACGGTCGCAAAAGCGTTCATGACCCCGACCACGGCGTAGGGATCACTGGCCGCCAGCACCGTGCAGCGAACCCCATCGCCGAGAAGCTCCACCGCCGCATCACCGTTGTAGGGCTCGAGCGGCGACGCGCCCGCCTCGGCGATGACCACGTCAGGCTCAGCCGCCGCGATCTTGCCGAGGAGAATCCGAAGGGCGCCTTCGAACTCCTCCCGGTCCACAACGGTGGAGGGAAGCCCGGCGTCGACGAAATCCGCGGTGAAGTCGGCGCCCGCGTCCTGAAAGGCGAGGGTGTCGGAGAGACGAGCCACGCCGGTGAGCTTGGTACCTGCGACGCGCAGCCCCATTCGTTTGAGGCGGCGCACGATCGCCATTCCGGCGATCGTCTTTCCGGCGCTCATCGAGGTGCCGATGATGAGGATCACCGGGGCGGTCAGCGGCGACGGATCGCTCGAGGCGACCGCCGCCGCGCACTCGCTCATCGTGAGCTTGCGTCCGTCGCGCATCGCGTGCCCCAGGTAGCGGAGATCCGCTAGCGGGTGGGTCCATGAGGAGAGCGACGTGCAGCCGCCGAAGACGCAGGCGGCGCTCAGCTGCTGCATGACCATGTCCGCGCCGACGTCGCGCCAGTGACCGACGGCCTCGAGCGTCGCCGCGCGCACGCCGAGCGCGCCAAGCGCCAGGTCGCCCGGAGCGATTCTCGCGATCCTTCCGGAGGCGGTCTCGATCCGGCACGGAAGCTCGCCGGAATCGAGGACCTCTCCCACCACGTAGTCGCCCGTCGCCCAATCCTCGCGGGGCAGCGACTCGGTCGCCGGCGGCTCGGAGCCGAGGTCGGCGATTCGCGCCACGCTCCCGCCGAGGACCCTCTTGTCGGGGTGATCGCTCATCTGCACAGAAGTGCGGATAGGAGCGCCGCCCGCTCCGGCAGGCACTGGACGACAACGTGCTCGTGTTCCGCGTGCGCCCCGTCTCCCACACCGCCGAGGCCGTCGAGCGTGGCGGTGTGGCGGCTCGTGAAGTTGCCGTCCGAGGCGCCTCCGACCTCCGCCTCCTCGAGCGGTATGTCGAGCTCTCGAGCCGCGGCGCGGGCTTCCTCCCACAGGGCCCTGTTTCGAGGGGTCCGCTCTAGTGGCGGTCGATCGAAGCCTCCCTCGATGCGAAGCTCGGCTCCTTCCTGAACCGGCTCGAGCGCGCGAATCTCGGCCTCGACGCGCTCGGCGTCGGCATCCGTCCTCACACGTACGTCCACCATCGCGGTCGCCTCCGGCGCGACGACGTTGGGCCGCAGGCCGCCGTCGATCGTCCCGACGTTCACGGTGACCCCGCGCTCCGGGTCGTTCAGCCCGAACAGACGCTGGACCTGGTGGGAGAGCTCGAGGATCGCGCTCACACCCTTGCCGGGCTCGATGCCGGCGTGACTTGCGATCCCCTTCACCGTGACCACGAAGTCGCCAGCGCCCTTGCGCACCGTCTTCAGCCGGCCGCCCGGGCCGAAGGACGGCTCGAGGATGAAGGCGCGGCTCGAGTCCCGCGAGAGCTGCTCGATGTGCTCGCGCGACTCCGGACTGCCGATCTCCTCGTCGCTGTTGATGAACACGGCGACGGGCATCGCCGGGACGAGTCCCTGTTCGCGGAGCGCCCGCATCGCGAACAGCATCTGGACGAGCCCAGCCTTCATGTCGTAGACGCCAGGCCCGTGAAGCCGCCCGTGCTCCTCGCGCACCGGCATCGCCGCGAGCGTTCCACGGGGCCAGACCGTATCCATGTGCCCGAGCAGGAGCTGTCGAGGGCCGTCCACCGCGGCTCCGGCCTCGCGGGCCAGTAGGTGATCGCCGACGTTGCGCCCGGGAATGCGCTCCACTTCGAAGTCGAGCTCACCGAGGTGCTCCGACAGGATGCGGAACGGCTCGCGTTGGGAGGACGGGTCGAGGGATGGCGACTCGGCGCGGGCCAGGCGCTCCACGTCTTCGACCATGTCGGCGGTTCGGGAGCGAAGCCACTGGAGCAGCTGGGAGGCGGCCATTCAGAGGCGGAAGTCGAGGGGAAACGGAAACGAGAAGCTCTCCGAGATGGACGCGAAGCGGGCGGGAGGGAGGTATGCGAGCAGCGGGCGCCGGCGGATGACCTCCGCGTCGTCGGAGTCCGACGCTCGCATCGCCTCTTCGGACACGGCCGCGGCGACGACCCGGCCAGCGATGAGAGTGTTCTCCCCGAACCCCTCGATGATGCGCTCGAGCTCGCACTCAAGCCAGACGTGCGAGTCGCGAACGAGCACGCCGTCGACGCTGCTGGCCTCGAAGACCGGGATCGCCTCGAGACTCGGCTTGGCGCCCTCCGCGGTCCGCGGGGCTGCGCCGAGGGAGGCCTGGACGATCTGCTCCGCGAGCGGATAGCTGACGGTGAACTCGCCCGTTCGCTCCGCGTTGCGCTGGGTGGCGTGGGATGGATGGCAGATGAAGCCGAAGTGGTTCTGCCAGCCCAGCGGCATGGCCATGTGCTTGGGCGCCAGGTCGTGTCCGCCGTCCGGTTCGCGGGTCCCGATCAGCACAAGCGGGGCCACGAGGAAGAACTGGCTCCAGATCGGGGAGCTGACCGGGATCGGTACCGGCTGGCCGTCGGCGGCTTCCACGTTGCGATTCTCTCAGGCGGCATCGCCCGTCTTCGGCCGGGTGCCCAATTTGCGGAAAGCCCCTGTGGTGGAGGCGGACGGGCCCTGTCCAGCTGCGAAGGCCCCGACTATCCTCTTGCGCCGTGGCCAAGGACACCGAGAAGCTGATTCGCCAGCTCTCCCTGATCTCGTTCCTGATGGCCACGGGGAGGCCCGTGTCCGCCCTCGAGATCAAGCGGGAGGTGGAGGGCTACAGCTCGATGAACGACGACGCGTTCGCGCGGCGCTTCTACGCCGACCGCGCCGAGCTCGAGAGCCTCGGAATCTCGCTGCAGGTGGACAAGCCGGCGGAGGGCTTCTTCGAGGCCGAGCTGTACGCGCTGCCGCCCGAGAACTACTACCTGCCGGCGATCGAATTCGCCGACGGTGAGCTTGCGGCGCTTCGGACCGCGCTGGTCCTCCTCGACGGCGAGTTCGCGTACGCCGAGCCACTCCGCCTGGCGCTCCAGCAGGTCTCCTGGGGACGGCCGAGCCCGCTCGTCGAACCCGACACGACGCCCATCGACATCAAGCTCGCGCCGTCCGGGGGCGGGCGCGAGATGTCCCAGCGCCTGGCGAAGATCGAGACGGCGATCTCGCGACGCAAGACGATCGAGTTCAGCTACTACTCGATGCAGCGCGACGAGGTCTCCGACCGCAAGGTCGACCCGTACCACCTCGTCTTCCGCAACGGCCAGTTCTATTTGATCGGCCACTCCCACGAGCGCGACGACATTCGTGTCTTCCGGCTGTCGCGGATCCGCGGGAAGGTCTCCTACGCGACCAAGGCCGAGCACGACTTCGCCCCGCGTGAGGACTTCGACCGCCGCGATTACGCCTCGCGCGCCGACTGGCAGATGGGCGAGATGGCCGGATCGGCGAAGGTGTTCCTGCGGGAGCGAATCTCATGGCTCGTCGAACGGGACTTCGGCGGCTACGGAAAGGTGCGCAAGTCGACGAAGTCCGACGACGCGCCGGGCCGCGGCTTCATCTACGAGACCGATTACGCCACCGGGCGCCTGCTCGTGTC
This sequence comes from uncultured Actinomycetes bacterium, assembly GCA_963710955.1. GTDB lineage: Bacteria > Actinomycetota > Thermoleophilia > Solirubrobacterales > 70-9 > AC-56. Next base: position 201,637 of record CAVQCK010000006.1, read on the forward strand.
GTGGGTGTTGGGCTGGCGGGAGAACGCTCAGCTCCTGGAGCCGGCCGACCTCGCGAAGGACGCCGCCGAGCGCATGGAGCTCCTGCGAAAGCGGCATCGCGCCGACTTCGACGTGGCGAACACGGTCAAGCGGCCCATCGCCGAGGGCAACGGCAGGCCGCGCTCGTCGAACGGGCGCTCGGAGGCCGTGATCCGCCCGGAGCGCTTCGCCCGCCTGGTGACCCTCGCGGGCTCGCTGATCGGCGCGGCGCGCGACGAGAAGACCCTGCCGGTCGACCGCGTGCTCGGCGAGCTCAACGTCTCACGCGAGGAGCTGGCGGAAGACCTCGACGTGCTGAACGTCGTCAACTTCGGTGGCGGCACCTACGTGCTCTATGCGGAGATCGACGGCGACGAGATCCAGGTCGATCCCGACACCTACGGCGACAACTTCGCGCGGCCGGCGCGCCTGCTGCCGCTGGAGGCGAAGGCGCTGGTCGCCGCGATCGACCTCTTCGGCGATCACCTGCCGCAGGCCGGCCTCTCCACGGCAAGGGAGAAGATCGTCGCCGCCCTGGGCCACGACCCCTCGCACGAGGGCCTCGAGATCGCGCCGGGCCGCGACGACTCCGAGGTCGTTCGTGCCGTGAACGATGCGATCGAGAAGCGCCGGGTTCTCGAGCTCCACTACTACAAGGAGAACGAGGACGAGTTCATCAAGCGCGAGGTCGAGCCCTACCAGCTCGTGAGTGGACCCGAGGGCTGGTATCTGGGGTGCTACGACCTGGGCCGCGACGACACCCGACACTTCCGCCTCGACCGGATGAAGGAGGCGCGCGTCACCGACGAGTCCTTCGAGCCGCGCGACGGGGTGGAGGAGCGACTCGCTGAGCAGGAATGGCTCGTGCACGGCGAGGTCGGGACCGCCGGCGTGGCCCGTGTGTGGGTCTCGCCCGACCGGGCCCGTTGGCTGCGCGAGGAGCGGACCGTCACGGACGAGCTCAGCGACGGAGCCGTGGTGGTCGAGCTCCCCTACGGCTCGACCGACTGGCTCGTTCGCGAGGTCCTGAAGGGCGTCGGCGACCTGGTGGTGCTCGAGCCCGACGACGCACGCGACGCGGTTCTTCAGGCCGTCAGCGGCAAGTAGCGCCCTGGGCGCGGTTATGGACACCGCCCCAGGACACCCCGAGATAGCGCGCTTCGTGGCGCCGAACCCCGGGGCCATGACCCTTGAGGGCACCAACAGCTACGTCGTGGGCTCGGACCCCGCCTATGTGATCGATCCGGGGCCCGGCGACGCGGGCCATGTCGCCGCGCTCCGGGAGGAGGCGGAGAGGCGCGGCGGGCTCGGCGGCGTTCTCCTGACCCACTCGCACGGCGACCACTCGGCCGCGGTGCCGCTGCTCGATGCGCCCGTCGTCGAATCCGGCCCGTTCGATGTGGTCGCCACGCCCGGCCACGCGGAGGACCACGTCTGCTTCGTGGTGGCCCGGGTCTGCTTCACGGGCGATCTGATCCTCGGTGAGGGCTCCACGTTCGTGCCGCCGGACGGCGGCTCGCTCAGGGCATACCTCGATTCACTCCACCGGCTCCAGGGGCTCGAGCTCGACCTCCTGTGCCCCGGCCATGGGCCTTATGTGACGGACCCCGCGGCGAAGATCAGCGAGTACATCGACCACCGGCTCGACCGTGAGCGCAAGCTGGTCGCCGCACTCGATGCCGGCGAGCGCTCGCGCCCGCGTCTGCTCGATGCCGCCTGGGACGACGTCCCGCAGGAGCTCCGCCCGGCCGCCGCGCTGGTGATGCAGGCGCACCTGGAGAAGCTCGACGCCGAGGGCCGGCTCCCGGACGGCATTCACGACTAGGCGGCCCGACACCCCCAAGGTTTCCTAGAGTGGAGGTGTGTTGGTCGAGGAGCGTTCAGCGACGAGTCAGGCAGGTAAGGCGGCGAAGCCGCCGCAAGAGATTTGAAGGTCGCTACCGTCGCAAAGCGGGCCGCGCTCGCGGGCGCCGCGTTCTGGGGGCTCGCGGGAGGCGCGACGGCGGGCCTCTGGTACCAGCTCTTCCGCAGGCCCCTGCCCCGAACCACGGGCGAGCTCCGAGTGGCCGGCATCGAGGGAGCGATCGAGATCTCGCGCGACCGCTGGGGGGTGCCGCACGTCCGCGCCGCCACCGATCTCGACCTCTGGTTCGGCCAGGGCTTCTGCCACGGGCAGGATCGCCTGTGGCAGGTGGATCTCTACCGGCGGATCGGGTCGGGGCGGTTGGCGGAGATCGCCGGCACCGCGGGCCTGGTCACCGACCGATTCACCCGGACGCTCGGATTGCGACGCGTCGCCGAGCGCGAGGCCGCCGAGATCGCGCCGGACATCCGCGCGCGGTTGGACGCCTACTGCGCCGGCGTCAACGTCGCCGCGGCCGATCGACCGCTCCCGGCCGAATTCCAGGTCCTTCGCCAGCGCTTCGAGGCGTTCGTGCCCGCCGACGCGCTCACGATGACGAAGCTCCTCTCCTACGGCCTCTCCACCAACTGGGAGCGGGAGCTCCTGCGCGCCGAGATGACGCGCGAGCTCGGCCCCGAGATCGCCGCTCGCCTGGATCCCGGCTATCCGGAAGGGAATCCGGTGGTGCTCACCCCCGGCGCGGGCTGGAGTGGCGACGGCCTCGCGCTCGCCGAGCAGATCGCGAAGGTGCGCGACACCATCGGCCTGGCGGTCGAGGCCACGGGCTCGAACAACTGGGCGGTCAGCGGAGAGCGCTCGGCGACGGGAGGACCGCTGATGGCGGGTGACCCGCACCTACCCCCGAGCATGCCCGGGATCACCTACCAGGTGGGCCTCTACCTGGGCGACCGGTTCTGCAGAGGCGCCAGCCTGCCAGGGCTCCCGGGCGTGACGATGGGCCAGAACAACGACGTCGCGTGGTCGTTCACGAACGTGATGGCCGACGTGATGGACCTCTTCATCGAGCGAGTCGACGGTGACGAGTACGAGTTCGATGGCGAGCGCCGGCCCCTCGAGGTCATCAACGAGGAGATCGCGGTCAAGGGCCAGGCGTGGCCCGATCGGCTTGCCATCCGCGTGACCGAGCATGGGCCGATCGTCAACGAGGCCCTGCGCGCCGACGATGCGGAGCCACTCGCGCTGCGCTTCTCCGCCCTCGACTACCCGGGGATCACCGAGGCGAACTTCGAGGTCCTCGACTTCGATGGCGGCCCCGGCCTGGTCGAGGGGCTCGCGGCTCACGCTCATCCCGTGTCGAACCTGGTCTGGGCGGATCGCCACGGTTCGATTGGCTACAAGACGGTCGGCCGCATCCCGCTGCGAAAGGGCGATTGCCCCGATCTGCCGAAGCCCGGCTGGTCGGGCGAGTACGAGTGGGAGGGCTGGGTTCCCTATGAGGAGCTGCCCCAGGTCGACGACCCCGAGACGGGATTCGTCGTCACTGCCAACAACCGGGTCGCTCCTGCGGACTACCCGCACCACATCACGAGCGACTACCTGGACGGCTACCGGGCACTACGGATCGAGGAGCTGCTTCAGGCTCGCCCCGAGCACGATCTGGAGAGCTTCGAGTCGATTCAGACGGACATGCAGTCCATCCCCGGCCTCGCGACGGTGCATCGCCTGGTCCGGCTGAGCCCGCGCGACCAGCGCGAGCTCTCGGCGATCGAGCGGTTGCGCTCCTGGGACGGCGACATGGGCCCGGACTCGATCGCCGCGACGATCTACCAGGCGTTCACGCTGCGGCTGGGAAAGGAGGTCGCGCGGGCGGCGATCGCGGACCGCGATCTGATCGAGCGGTGGCTCGACCGCGCGGACAACGGATTCGTCGCCCACGTGACCTCGCCATGGCGCTGGCAGGCGCACCTGCTCGCCCTCTGGGACGAGGGCGACGACGAGCTCCTCGGACGCGCATGGGACGGCCTGGTCCTCGATGCGCTTCGCGGCGCGATGGACGACCTGGAGTCCGAGTTCGGGCCGGATCAGGACGCATGGCGCTGGGGCCGCGTGCATCCTCTGGTCTTCCCGCACGCGCTCGGCGCCGCCAACCCCTTCTTCGCCCGGATCTTCAACCGCCGGCTGGAGGTGGGCGGCGGCCAGGAGACCGTCGCGCAGGTGGGCTGGGACCCCAATCACCCCTTCACCGCGATCTGGGCACCGTGTTGGCGGATGGTCGCCGACCCGGCCGCCCCCGAGAAGTCGCGGTGGCAGGCGTTCACCGGCCAATCAGGCCACCCGGCGAGCCCGCACTACGACGACCTGCAGCCGGACTGGAAGGAGGGCCGCACCCAGCCAATGGCGGGCGAGGGCCCGTGGGAGAAGCTGACACTAATGCCCGCCGCCTCCTCCGCTTCGCGTCCGGGGGCGGCGGGGTCGGCCTAAGGATGATGAGCCGGCGCTCCGAGATCCAGCTGTCCCCCGAAGAGCAGCGCGAGCTGATCGACTCGGAGCGCGTCGTGGTCGTCTCCAGCCTGGGCCAGCGGGGCTGGCCGCACTCGATGCCGCTCTGGTACGTGCCGCGCGACGGCGAGATCTGGATCTACACCTACGCCAAGTCGCAGAAGGTCAAGAACCTGGAGCGCGACGCCCGGGCCACCCTGCTGATCGAGACGGGCCATGAGTACTCCGAGCTCCGCGGGGTCGAGATCGAGGCGGAGGCGGAGATCCTCCGCGACCTCGACACGGTGTTCGAGATGGCCAAGGCGCTGACGTCACGGTACGCGGGGGGCGCTCAGGTCGACGATGCCGCCGCCGAGGCGCTCCGGGCCCAGGCTCGAAAACGCGTCGCGATCCGGTTTGCGCCCGTGCGAGTCGCCACGTGGGATCACCGGAAACTGGGCGGGGTCTACTAGCCTTCCCGCGGTCATGGAGAGCCTGAAGGGTCTGATTCTCTCGGGCGGTGCCGGCACGCGCCTGCGCCCGATCACGCATACCTCCGCAAAGCAGCTCGTGCCCGTGGCGAACAAGCCCGTGCTCTTCTACGGCATCGAGGCCCTCGTGGCAGCGGGCGTCGAGGAGATCGGGATCATCATCGCCCCGGAGACGGGCGACGAGATCGAGGCCGCCGCCGGCGACGGCTCCCAGTTCGGCGCCCGGATCACCTACATCCGGCAGGAGGCCCCGCTGGGCCTCGCCCACGCGGTGCTGACCGCCGAGGACTTCCTCCAGGACGGGCCGTTCGTGATGTATCTCGGCGACAACCTGCTCCGCGACGGGATCACCGACCTCGTCGAGGCCTTTCGCGAGTCCGAGCCGGACGCGCTCATCCTCCTGACCCGCGTCCCGGACCCCGAGCACTACGGCGTCGCGGAGCTGAACGGCGAGGAGGTCGTGCGGTTGATCGAGAAGCCAAAGGAGCCGCCGACCGACCTGGCGCTGGTGGGCGTCTATCTCTTCGGCCCCCAGATCTTCGACGCCGCGAAGGCCATCGAGCCGTCAGGACGCGGGGAGCTCGAGATCACCGACGCGATCCAGTGGCTGATCGACAACGGCAAGGCCGTCGCGAGCCGCACGGTCACGGGCTGGTGGAAGGACACTGGCCAGCTCGACGACATGCTGGAGGCCAATCGCCTGGTGCTCGAGGACATCGAGCGCTCGGTCGAGGGTGAGCTCGTGGACTCGAAGGTCGAGGGCCGGGTGATCGTCCAGAAGGGCGCGAAGCTCGAGCGCGCGGTCGTGCGAGGCCCCGCGATCATCGGCGCCGGTTCCCGCATCACCGACGCCTACATCGGCCCGTACACGTCGATCGACGCCGGGGTGACGGTCGAGCGCGCGGAGGTCGAGCATTCGATCCTGCTCTCCGGGTCAAGCGTGACCGATCTCGACGCGCGAATGGAGGCGAGCCTGCTCGGCAGGAACGTCACGCTCTGTCGCGGCGCCTCGCTGCCAAAGACCCTGCGCATGATCGTCGGCGACAACGCGGAGATCAAGATCCCGTGAACCCGCGCCGGTCCGAGAGCCTGAAGGTGCTCGTCGCGGGCGCGGGCGGCATGCTTGGGCGCGACTTCAGTGCCGCCGCACGCGAGCGCGGCCACGATGTCGTCGGGCTCGCCCACAGCGCTCTTGACATCACCGACTCCGCCTCGGTCGAGCGGGCGATCTCGCTCCACGGGCCGGACGTGGTCGTCAATTGCGCGGCGTACACGGACGTGGACGGGGCCGAGGCGGACGAGCGCGGTGCGATGCGCGTCAACGACGAGGGAGCCGCCATCCTCGCGGCCGGCGCCGCGAGCGTCGGCGCGAAGATCGTTCACCCCTCGAGCGATTACGTGTTCGACGGCTCATCGCGCCGGCCGTACCTGGAGTCCGACGTCACCGGCGCGATCTCGGCCTACGGGCGCTCCAAGCTCGCCGGCGAGACCTCCGTCGCGGTCTCCAACCCGCGGCACTTCATCGTCCGCGCCTCGTGGCTGTTCGGGATCGGCGGCAAGAACTTCGTCGAGACGATGCTGCGTCTGGGCAGCGAGCGGCCCGAGGTGCTGGTCGTCTCGGACCAGGTGGGCTCCCCCACCTATACACGCCACCTGGGCGAGGGGCTTGCCCAGCTCATGGAGCGCGACGACTTCGGGATCCACCACATGGCCGCCGAGGGCAGGTGCTCCTGGTACGACTTCGCCCAGGAGATCTTCGACCAGGCGGGCGTAGAGTGCCACGTCATGTCGGGGACGACCGACATGCTCGCCCGCCCGGCGCCGCGCCCGGCCTTTTCGGTGCTGGGGACCGAGAGGCCCGACCCGATCAGGCTGCCGCACTGGCGCCAGGGCCTCGCGGAGTACCTGGCCGAGCGCGAGGCGGCGAAGCAGGAGGCAGTGGCGTGAGGGTCCTCGTCGCCGGCGGGGCCGGCTTCATCGGCTCCTGCTATGTCCGCAAGCGCCTGGAGGCGCACCCCGATGACTCCGTTCGGGTGCTGGACAAGCTCACCTACGCGGGCCGCCAGGAGAATCTCAAGGGGCTGCCCTCCGACCAGGTCGAGTTTGTCGAAGGCGACATCGCCGACATCGAGCGGGTCGCCGAGGCCGTCGAGGGCTGTGATGCGATCGTCAACTTCGCCGCCGAGTCGCACGTCGACCGCTCGATCGAATCGCCGGGGGAGTTCATCGAGACGGACGTCTTCGGCGCCTTCGTGCTGCTGGAGGCCGCGCGGTCGGCCGGCATCCGCCACCTCCAGGTCTCGACCGACGAGGTGTACGGCTCGATCGAGTCCGGATCGTTCACGGAGCAGTCGCCGATCGAGCCGTCGTCGCCTTACTCGGCGTCGAAGGCGGGCGGGGACCTCATCGTTGGCGCCTATCACCACACCTATGGCTCCGATGCGCTGATCGTGCGCGGGTCCAACAACTACGGCCCACGACAGCATCCGGAGAAGCTGATCCCGCTGTGCGTTCTAAACGCGCTGAACGGGGACCCGCTTCCGGTCTACGGCGACGGCATGCAGGTGCGGAACTGGATCTTCGTCGAGGACATGTGTTCCGGAATCGACACCGTGCTGGATTTCGGAAAGCCCGGCACGGTCTACAACCTCGGCGGCCCGGAGGAGCTCCCCAACATCGAGGTCGTCAAGAAGATCCTGGAGCTGGCCGGCCGCGACGAGTCCCTGATCGAGTACGTCAAGGATCGCCTCGGACACGACCGCCGCTACTCCCTCGCGTCGGAGCGCGCGAAGGCCCTCGGCTGGGCGCCGGAGGTCCTCTTCGACGAGGGCCTCGAGCGCACCGTCGAGTGGTACCGCGAGAACGAGTGGTGGTGGAGCCCGATTCGCTCGGGCGAGTACCGCGAGTACTACGAGCGCCAGTACGGGCGCGCTCTCGGCTGATGCCCAAGCGCCTCGAGACGAAGCTCGGCGGGCTGGTGCTCATCGAGCCCGAGGTCCACGGCGACGACCGTGGATTCCTGGTCGAGACCTACCGCGACGAGCTGTGGCGCGACCTCGGCGCCGACATCTCCACGGCACAGGAGAACCACTCCCGCTCGGGCGCGAACATCCTCCGAGGCCTCCACTTCCAAACGAGCCCGGGCCAGGCGAAGCTGGTGCGGTGCATGCGCGGGCGCATCTGGGACGTGGCCGTGGACCTGCGCCGCGACTCGCCCACCTACGGCCAGTGGGAGGGATACGAGCTCGACGACGAGAAGCACCGGCAGTTCCTCGTGCCGGTGGGCTTCGCCCACGGGTTCTGCGTGCTGAGCGACGTGGCCGACGTCGCCTACAAGCTGTCGAGCCTCTACGACCCCGCGACCGAGGCCGGCATCGCCTGGGACGACCCGGACGTCGGCGTCGAGTGGCCGATCTCGGAGCCGATGCTCTCGGAGCGCGACAAGACCGCGCCGCGGCTGTCCGAGATCGCGGACAGCCTGCCCTGGTAGGGCGCCGAGCTGCCTAGCCCCAGCTGATCTCGACCACGGGCGGGTGCTTGCTCTCCCGTGAGTCGACGACCAGCGCCCAGCTCGCGCCGCGGCCGTGCGGGCTCCAGCCCACCACCTTGAGGCCGTTCCATGCGGGGAGGCGTCCGCTGCCCAGGCACTGGTATGCCGACTGGACGATCCCGGTGAGGACCCACTGGTTCGTCCGCGCGTAGTCCTGGCCTCCTCCGTCGCACGCGTTGCCGCCGGGCATGTTGCGCCAGGTGACCCCCGCCTCGGTCCACCGGCCCTTCGCGATGCTCACGTTCACGTTGGCGCTCGGATAGATGTCGGGCTGCTTGGGAGTGCCGGAGTACGTCCCCCTGAGCTTGAGGACGGCCTGGCTGACGGTGCACTGGAGCGGGAGCGCCGGCAGGTCGAAGGTGAACAGGCTCCGCGCGTTTCCGGGCGCAAAGTCCACCTTCCAGGTGCCGGCGTGTCCGTAGTGCCTGCCCGGGTGGACGGACGAGACCTTCGCGTCGGCGGTGACCGGGACCGTCGTTCCGCCCGGGATGCAGATGGGGCCGGCGTTCGCCGAGTCCTGCGGCCGGGCGAGGAGCATCACCGCCAGTGCCGCGATCGCGGCAGCGACGACGAACCGGAAGGCGCTGCCCTTCGGTCTCCTCCTCCTCGTTCCCCACGTGCGGTAGGTCACGACCCGACGGACTGTAGTTCCAGCGGCCGCGCCGTGCGCCATACAGGCTCGGCGCGGAAGCGACTAGCTCTCGCCCAGTATGCGCGCCTTCTGGGACTCGAACTCCGCGTCCGTGAGCATGCCCTTCTCGCGAAGCTCGGCCAGCTTCGCCAGCTTGTCCACGGGGTCCTCCTCCTGCGGCGCGGGCGTCCCGAAGCCGGCCGGCGGCGCGCCGAAGGTCATGCCGCTCGAGCCCTGCTGCTGGACGTTGACGTTGGTGCCGAGCTGCTGCTGGAGGATCCGTGCCAGCTCCTGAGGATCCTGGGTCTGCGACTCGGCCTGCTGGACCGTCGCCATGAGGCCCTCGAGATCGGTCCCCTGCAGCCCCGGCACGTTGGCGAACTGGGTCGCCACGCCTTCCGGAGAGCGGTCGATCATGACCTTGTCGTGGTCAGACGGGTCGTAGATCACGGCCAGTCGGGTGCCGACCGTCGGGATGGACAGCTGCGGGAAGCGGAACCTCTCCTCGACCTCGAACTGCGGCTCGTCGGCGGGCTCCACCCGGAGCTTGGTCTTGAGCATCACCTCCGTGTTGGCGACGATCTGTTCCGATCCTGAGGTGACGGCCATCCCCTTCTCGGCGATCTCGACGACCACCGCGGGAGCGCGCTTGCCGTGCTCCTCCAGTTTCTTCCGGGTCCTTCGCGACGGCTTTCCGAGCATGCGACTTCCCTTCGCTAGGGGCTGGCGATGAAGATCTGCGTCCTCCAGGTCGCAGGGCAGTTGAGCGGCGTGGTGCAGGCGGGCTTGTTGCCCGAAGCCCACTCGCTCACGTTCCAAATCCTCTGGCTGTTGCTGGGGTCGGGGGTCGCCGACGCGTAGTCGCCCCAGCGACACACCTGCGAGCTGGTCTCGTCCGGCGCACCGCCTCCACCCGAGTTGTCGCAGTCGAAGCCCGCGATCGGCCCCGGTGACTGCTTGACGGTCACCGGGCTCGACTGGCTGCCGCCGCTCTTCTTCGAGACCATCTTGATGGCCGGGAAGCTCGAGCCCGACGAGGTCACGAAGTTCAGCACCATGTTCTTGCCGCCCGACTTGTCGGAGCCCTTGACGGCGCGGTTCGGCGAGATCGCACCGTCGAAGACGTACTTCGAGCTGTTGGAGACGGAGCCGTTCTGGATCAGTTTCGGGTCCGACGGGTAGATCTCGTACCAGCGAACCTTCGACCCCGCACCGCCCGACACCGTGTGCTGCGTCCAGAGGGTGAACTTGTCGTTGTGTGAGGGGTCGACGGCCGCGACCGACTGCGTGAGCCGGCCGTCGAGGGTGTCGATCCTCACGCTGTTGCCGCTCTGCGGCGCGCTGGGCGGCTCGTCGTAGGAGCCGACCTTGAGCTGCGTGGCCGTCGTCTGGATCTTCGGCGTGCCGTTGTCGTTCTTGACCTTGAACAGCGAGATCTTCTTGCTCGGCAGTGGGGTGGGGATGGCGGCGATCCAGCCGTTGCCCTTCGTGTCGATCTCGTTCGCAGGGACCGGCGTGAAGGCAAACGTCGAGTTGTTCCTCATCAGCGGTGCCTTGCTCTTGATCTTCGGCGAGCTCTGACAACCCGACCCGCTCGAGGGCTTGGTGATCGCGAGCGCCTCGGCGCCGGTGAAGAAGCTCCCCTGGAAGACGTTGACCCCGATCAGCGCGAACTTCTTGCTGTCGCCGAGCTTCGGGTAATCGGGAAACTGGCTGCCGAAGTCGATCGAGTACCTGCACCAGTCCGAGCTCGATCCGCTGGAGGGCGACGCCGTCTTGCTGTAGCCGTAGGTGAGGGCGTTGTCGGTCTGCGAGATCTCGTCGATCATCGTGTAGTAGAAGCGGCTGGTCGTCGGGTCCCAGATCACCTGGACGTCGAACAGCGTGTCGGCGCTCGAGACACCGGCGAGCGTGTTCAGGGAGCCCGAGGCCATTGGGGACGTGGCGCCCTTGTCGTAGATCCCGAACTGCGAGTTGACGAGCTGGACGAACCTCTGGGTGCCGACGGCCCCCGTGGAGTCCGATGGCGCGAAGTCGGTGTCGGACAGGCCCAGCCACGAGCTGACCGTGCTCGGCGCGCGCTTGGCGAAGACCGGCGCCGTCAGGGCGAGCGACGGGTTCGCCGTGGCCGCCTTCGCCTTGCTCCGATCGTAGGCGCGCTGGTCAGGCACGAGGTAGCCCTGGCTCAGCGCGAGCCGCGCCACGGGGCTGAGCGTCCCGTCGGCCGACGGGTTCGCCCTGGCCGGCACGACGCGCAGCGGCTTCGCGGTCGCGAGCGCCGGTGAGGCGATCGCCCCGGCGGCGATGACGCCGGCCAGCGCGAGCCAAACGAAGCGATCTCGACAAGTACTCACCCTGGGCTCTCGATCACTCGTGGTGATCCTATGACCTCCCGCCAGACTCCCGCGTAAGATCGGAGGGTTGGCCACTGACCCGAAATCGACTGGCAGATCGGCACTGGAGCCCTTTTCCGAGCCCGTGCGGCGCTGGTTCGAGGGCTCGTTCGCCAAGCCGACGCCCGCTCAGGCACAGGGCTGGCCCCACATCGCCGCCGGCGATCACACGCTCATCTGCGCCCCGACGGGCTCCGGGAAGACCCTCGCGGCCTTCCTCTGGGGGATAGATCGTCTTGCCCGCCGCACTGCCCCGAACCCCGCCGCCCCCGCGTCCGGCAAAGCCGGACGAACGGTCGCCTCCGGCTCCCTGGAAGCAGAGGAGGCGGCGGGCCTTGGTTCCGGCGTGCGGATCGTCTACGTCTCCCCGCTCAAGGCGCTCTCCTACGACATCGAGCGCAACCTGCGCGCGCCCCTGACCGGCATCGGAGTGGACATCGCGGTCGGGCTGCGCACCGGCGACACGCCCCAGAAGGACCGCCAGGCGATGCGCCGCAAGCCGCCGGACATCCTGATCACGACGCCGGAGTCGCTGTACCTGATGATGACCTCGGCCGTCAGGGAGATCCTGACGGGCGTCGAGGCCGTGATCGTTGACGAGATCCACGCCGTCGCCCAGTCGAAGCGCGGCGCCCACCTGGCGCTGACCCTGGAGCGCCTCTCGAAGCTCGTGACCTCGAACGACGGCCCCGATCCCCAGAGGATCGGCCTGTCCGCGACCCAGCGGCCGCTGGAGCTGGTCGCCCAATTCCTGGTCGGCCCGAAGCGCAAGTGCCGGATCGCCGACGCCGGCAAGCCCAAGGAGCTCGACCTGGAGATCGTCGTTCCCGTGGAGGACATGACCGAGCCCGACGCCTCGATCGAGAAGCGGAAGGACGGCGGCGATGCAGGCTTTCCGCCGCCGGGAGACGCGAACTTCGACGCCGCGCCGACGGCGCGCTCGATCTGGCCGGCGATCTACCCGGAGCTGCTGAAGCTCGTGCAGGAGCACAACTCGACGATCATCTTCGTCAACAGCCGCCGCGGCGCGGAGCGCCTGGCGAAGCGGCTGAACGAGCTCGCCAACGAGCAGGTCGAACAGGAGCTCCCGGCCACCGAGCACTCCGGGAATGGCTCCGGGTCGACCGTGGAAGCGCCGATTGAGGTGGCACGCGCGCATCACGGCTCGCTCGCTCACGAGGAGCGCGTCATCGTCGAGGAGCTCCTGAAGTCTGGGCAGCTCCCCTGCCTCGTGGCGACCTCGTCGCTCGAGCTGGGCATCGACATGGGGGCAGTAGACCTCGTGATCCAGGTCGAGTCGCCGAAGTCCGTCACCCGCGGGCTCCAGCGCATCGGCCGCGCCGGGCACAGCATCGAGGAGGTCTCGATCGGCCGCATCTTCCCCAAGTTCCGCGCCGACCTCCTGGAGTGCGCCGTGGTCGCGCGACGGATGCGCGAGGGCGAGATCGAGGAGACGGTGATCCCCCGCAACCCGCTTGACGTCCTCGCCCAGCACCTGGTTTCGATGTGCGCCGACGACGAGTGGGAGGTGGACGAGGTCGAGCGGCTCGTCACCGACTCCGAGCCCTTCCACGAGCTCTCGCGCGAGCAGCTCGAGAACGTCCTGGACATGCTGGACGGCCGCTATCCGTCGGACCGCTTCGCCGAGCTGCGGCCGCGCATCGTCTGGGACCGCGCCGCGGGGACCATCCGCGGCCGGCCCGGCGCGCGCCAGCTCGCGGTGACCAATGCGGGGACGATCCCGGACCGCGGCCTCTATGGCGTCCATCTCCCGGACGGCAGGCGCGTGGGCGAGCTCGACGAGGAGATGGTCTACGAGGCGCGGCCCGGCCAGACCTTCCTGCTCGGAGCCACCACCTGGCGGATCGCCGAGATCACCCGTGACCGCGTGGTGGTCACGCCAGCACCCGGTGTCCCTGGAGCCGTCCCCTTCTGGAAGGGCGACGGCATCGGCAGGCCTGCCGAGCTGGGCAAGGCGATCGGCGCCTTCGCGCGCGAGGCGGTGAGCGCGAAGCCCGAGAAGCTCGCGAAGGAATACGACCTCGACCGCCGCGCGGCGCAGAACCTGGTCGCCTACCTGCGCGAGCAGCAGGCCGCGACCCGGGTGGTCCCCTCCGACGAGACGATCGTCGTGGAGCGGTTCCGCGACGAGATCGGCGACTGGAGGCTGTGCGTGCTCTCGCCCTGGGGCGGCCGCGTCCACGCCGCCTGGGGGCTCGCGCTCTCGGCGAAGATCCGCGACGAGCACGACCTGGAGGCCGACGCCATCTGGTCCGACGACGGGATCGTCGTGCACATGCCCGACGCGGACGAGCCGCCGCCGTCGGACCTCGTCCTGCTCGAGGCCGACGAGATCGAGGAGCTCGTGGTCCGCGAGCTGGGGAGCTCGGCCCTGTTCGGAGCGCGGTTCCGGGAGAACGCCGCGCGGTCTCTCCTGCTCCCGCGCGCATACCCGGGCAAGCGCACGCCGCTGTGGCAGCAACGGCTGAAGTCCCAGAACCTGCTGGAGGTCGCGAAGGACTTCCCGCGCTTCCCGGTGATCCTCGAGACCTACCGCGAGTGCCTCCGCGACGTGCTGGATCTCCCCGGGCTGGAGGCCCTCCTTCGCGACCTCTCGTCGCGGAAGATCTCGCTGGTCGAGGTTGAAACCGACACCGCTTCGCCCTTCGCCTCGTCGCTCCTCTTCGACTACGTCGCGACGTACATGTACGAGGGCGACACACCGAACGCGGAGCGGCGCGCGGCGGCGCTCTCCCTGGACCGTGAGCTCCTGCGCGAGCTGCTGGGCCAGGAGGAACTGCGCGAGCTGATCGACCCTGACGCGCTTGCCGAGGTCATCGACTCGCTTCAGCACAAGGTCGAGGCCGCGCGGGCGAAGGACCGCGACGCCCTTCAGCAGATCCTGCGCCGGCTTGGGGACCTGACGCCGGAGGAGGCGGAGGAGCGGGTCGTCGAGGGCTACTCGGCCGCCTCGATGCTCACGAAGCTCGAGCGCGAGCGCCGGGCCGCGCGCATTCGCATCGGCGGCGAGGAGCGCTGGATCGCGGCTGAGGACGCCGCCCTCTACCGCGACGCGCTCGGCGTGCCCCCGCCGCCCGGTCTGCCCGAAGCGATGCTGGACCCGAAGGACGACCCCATGGTCGCGCTGATGCGCCGGTACGCACGCACCCACGGGCCCTTCACCACCGACGAGCCCGCCAGCCGCTACGGGGCCGACCCCTCGCCCGCGCTTCGCGAGCTCGAGCGGGCCGGTGACCTGGTCCGTGGCGAGCTCCTTCCGGGCGGGACGGAGCGCGAGTGGTGCGACGCGGACGTCCTGCGCCGCCTGCGCCGCGCGAGCCTGGCCCACCTGCGAGCGGAGGCCGAGGCGGTCGAGACCCGTGAGCTCGCCAGGTTCCTGCCCAGCTGGCAGAACGTGGACGCCTTCAGGCCGGCGGGCGCAGGCCCCGACCGGCTGCGCGAGGCTCTGGTCCCGCTCCAGGGGGTCGCGCTCACGCCGGAGGTCTGGGAGCGTGACGTGCTCCCCCGGCGCCTCGGCGCCTACAGCCCCGCCTGGCTCGACGATCTATCCACCGGCGGCGAGGTCGTGTGGGTTGGCGCGGGGGCGCTCGGCCGCAGCGGCGGGAAGGTGGCCCTCTACTTCCGCGAGGACGTACGGCTCGCAGGCCCGCCGCCGTCCAATGCCAAGATCGAAGCGCCGAAGGGCGAGGCCCACGACGCCATTCGCGATCTGCTCGGCCGGAGGCCCTGCTTCTGGATCGACCTGGTCGACGAGCTCGACATCTCACCGGAGGATCTGCACAACGCGCTCTGGGACCTCGCCTGGGCGGGTGAGGTCACCAACGACGCGTTCGCGCCGCTGCGCGCCCGCCGCCTGCGCTCGGTCCGGCGCGCGCCGCAGCGCGGCAGGCGATTCGCCGCGCGGCGGGCCGGGGCGTCGAACGCCGTCCAGGGACGGTGGTCGCTCACCGCGGCGCTGTTCGAGAACGCCCCCGCCTCGGGGCCACGCTGGCGAGCGCAGGCCGAGCTGATGCTGGAGCGCTACGGGATCGTCACCCGGGAAACGGTCCTGGCCGAGGGCATCCCCGGCGGCTTCTCCACCGTCTACGGCGAGATGTCCAACCTCGAGATGCTTGGCACCGCCCGTCGGGGCTACTTCGTGGAAGGGCTCGGCGGGGCTCAGTTCGCGCTCCCAGGCGCGATCGAGCGCCTCCGCTCGCTGCCACATCCGGAGGGCACCTACACGGTCCTCGCCGCGACCGACCCGGCCAATCCGTACGGCGCGGGCATCCCGTGGCCCAAGCGCGAGGGCGGCCGCCGTCCGAGCCGCACGCCGGGCGCCTACGTCCTGCTGCGCGACGGCGACCCGTTGCTCTTCGTCGAGCGCGGCGGCCGGGGGATCCTGAGGCTGAACAACCTGGACGGCGACGCGTTCGCGGAGGCGGTCGGCGAGCTCGCGTCCGCGGCGCACGACGGAGTCCTGCCGCGGCTCGCGATCGAGCGGCTCGACGGCGAGCCGGTGATCGGCTCGGGCCTCGAGGACACCCTCATCGAAGCCGGCTTCCACCGGCAGCCGCGCCGCCTGGTCGCATCGGCGTAGCCACCGGTAAACCGCGGGTCACGGCGATCTACGTCCGGTTTCCGGACGTAGATCGCGTCGAAGCGGGCTCGTTCCCACGAGACACCGGCGCCGGGCGTACCCTTCTCACATGACCCGCGCTGAGGCGGAGGCTGAATGCGCCCGACTCGCATCTGAGAGTCCGGACCGCGAAACGCACCAGTGGGTTCCCCGCGACGACGGCGACGGGAGCTGGTCCGTCGCGCGAATTGGCCTCCCCCCGTCGCAGCCGACGACCGCGGAGACTCGCGGGGATGAACGCCCGGCGACGCCTGACGACCCGCGGCCGGCGAGCTGGCAGAACGTCCCGCCGTGGGCGGCTGGGGGCGGATGAGCGTAGAGCGGGCGAAACCCTGGTTGATTGGGTTCGCCGTTCTCGTCGTGTTCCTTTTTTCCGTGCTTGCCGCTCTCGCCGCGTTCGACGTCCTCTGGGGCTTTGGGAGATCGCGAAGAACGCACCGCGGGATTAGAAATCCCTCGGGCATCTAGCCTGGGCATGTGGCCGAGGGCGACACGATCCATCGAACCGCGCGGGCCCTCCAGGAGGCGCTCGGCGGCAAGCAGATCACCGATGTAGCGGTGCCCAACGCGCGTAGCCCACTCCGCCGCCAAGGGCGCAGGGTGGACGAGCTTCGCGGCTCGACGGTGGAGAGCGCTGAGGCGCGTGGAAAGCATCTCCTGCTCCACTTCGATCGCGGGCTCGCTCTGCACTCCCACCTGGGGATGCGAGGCTCATGGCGGATCTCCGAGGGCGGATCCGCAAGCGATCCGCGCGCGTGGGTCGTCCTCTCGGTCCCCGGCGCGCAGGCCGCCGAGCTCGGTGGCTCGCAACTGGACCTCCGAACCGACGCCGAGCTGCGGTCCAATCCGCAACTGCGCTCGCTCGGCCCCGACGTCCTGGCCCACGACTTCGACTCCCCGGCGGGCGTGAAGGCCCTCCGCGCAGCCGACCAGTCCCGCGAGATCGGCGAGGTCCTCCTCGATCAGCGGGTGCTGGCGGGCATCGGGAACATCTACAAGTGCGAGGGGTGCTGGTCCGCCCGGATCGATCCCTGGCGCCGTCTGGCGGATCTGGATGACGGCGACCTCGGGCGCGTGGTGATCGAGGTCGGCGGCCTCATGCGCTACGGCGTCGAGACCGGGCGGACCCCGCGGTCGATCTACCGCCGCACCGGGCAGCCCTGTCCCCGCTGCGGCACCCGGATCTCCTCGCGCGGCCAGGGGGATGCGAATCGGAGGACCTACTGGTGTGGGTCCTGTCAGGGAGCCGACAAGCCCAGGCGCGGCATAATCGAAGCGTGACGGAGGAATGATGAGCCCAGGCGAATCGATCGATCTGCTGTCGCGCGTCCCGCTCTTCTCCGAGCTGTCGCGTGAGGAGCTGGAGCGGATTTCGCGCGTATCGGTCGCGAGGTCGTTCCCCGCCGGGGTCCGGGTCTTCCACGAGGGCGATCACAGCGACGCCTGCTACCTCGTTCGGACGGGCGACCTGCGGGTCACTCGGGAGCATCCCGATGGCCGCGCGATCGCGCTGGCCACGCTCGGACCGGGCGACATCTTCGGCGAGCTCGCCATGCTCGACGGGGAGGCCCGCTCGGCCAGCGTCGAGACCCTCACCGACGCCGAGCTGCTGGCCCTTCCCGCCGGGGACGTCAGGCGGCTGCTCGCGGACCACCCTGATATCTCGGTCAAGCTGATCGCGGCACTGACTCGCAGGCTGCGCGAGACCAACGAGCGCGTGGCGCGCCAGTCGTTCCAGACCGTCCCGAGCCGGGTGGCCGGCGTCCTCACGCAGCTCGTCGCCGAGGAGAGCGCCTCGGAGGGCCGGCACGGGATCACGATCCGCATGACACAGGCGGATCTGGCGCAGCTGGCGGGCACCTCGCGCGAGAGCGTGAGCCGGTTCCTCGCCACACTCGAGCGGGCGGGGGTCGTTCAGGTCGGACGCGGGAGGGTCACGGTGGTCGAGCCCCGCCGCCTGCGCGCCTACATCTTCTAGCGGTGCGGCGCCTGCCCGACGCGGACGAGTTCGCATCCCAGCGAGCGAACATGGTCGAGCGGCAGCTTCGCCGGCGCGGCATCGGCGACGAGCGGGTCCTCGAGGCGATGGCGGCGATCCCGCGGGAGCGCTTCGTGCCCGAGCCGTACGCACGACGGACGTATGCCGACTCGGCCTTGCCGATTGGCCATGACCAGACCATCTCCCAGCCGTGGATCGTGGCCGCCATCTGCCAGGCGATGGAGTTGACGGGCGGCGAGAAGGTGCTGGAGGTCGGGACGGGCTCCGGCTACTCGGCCGCGGTGCTGGCGCGCCTCGCCGCGGAGGTCATCACGATCGAGCGCGTGCCCGAGTTGGCCGATCGGGCCCGCGCCACCCTCGGCGATCTCGGCATCGGCCACATCGAGGTCGTGATCGCGGACGGAAGCGCCGGCCTGCCCGACCGCGCGCCATTCGACGCCATCGCAGTGCACGCCGCCGCTCCCGGGCCGCCCCTGACGCTGGTCGCCCAGCTCGAGATCGGCGGCCGGCTGGTGGTTCCCGTCGCCAGTCGCCGTGCCGACATGCTCACGGTGTTCCGGCGTCTCGGCGAGACCGTGGACCTCGCCACCGGCGAGGGCCTCGAGCGCGAGGTCATCGGACCGTGCCGGTTCGTGCCGCTGATCGGTACCGAAGGGTTCTCGGAATAAGTCATCGGGGGCGGTTCTCCAGGAATCACTTGCGGCGGCTTCGCCGCCTTACATGCTGCTGCCGCGACCAAAGGTCGCGGCCTTTAATTACCGTTAGTCTGGCGGCGTGAGTGCCCAACCAGCCAGCGGTCCGGTCTCGCCATGACGGGCGGTCTATTCGCCCTCAATTTCTTCTCCCCGGCGTTCGTCGACCAGCTCAAGCGCGGGCGAAAGTCGGCGACCATCAGGCTGGGCGACAAGTCGCGCAAATACCAGCGTGGGCAAATCGTCTGGATCACCGTCGGCCAGCATCACAGCCCCAGGCAGAAGCTCTTCTCGGCCGTGATCGACGACGTCGACGTGAAGCGGGTCCGCGACCTCTCGCCCCGTGACATCGAGCACGACAACCCGGAGTTCCGTCGGCTCGAGGAGATCACCGGCTTCCTGCGCCAGATCTACGGCCGCGACATCGAGCACGAGGACACGGTGACGGTGATCCGTTTCTCTCAGGTCGTCGAAGGAGTAGCACCGCACATGGGAAACGGCGAGACGCCGTCGTCCCGCAACTAGCCGAGTCCGGCCGATGTCCGAGTACAGCTTCCTCACCACCTGGTGCCTCGAGGCCCCGCGTGAGCCCGTGTGGGACGCGATCTGGGACTCCGAGAACTGGCCGCAGTGGTGGCGCGGGGTGACGGCGGCCGAGAAGGTCGCCAACGGCGACGGCGACGGAGTGGGGCAGGTGTCGCGCTACAGCTGGCGCTCGAAGCTCCCGTACGACCTCGACTTCACGATGACCACCACCCGGGTGGAGCCGCCCTACCTGCTCGAGGGCGAAGCCAGCGGCGAGCTCGCCGGCACCGGGCGCTGGCGCCTGTTCTCGCACGATGGCTCGAAGCCTGTGACGGCTGTCGTCTACGAGTGGAACGTGCACACGACGAAGCCGTGGATGAACGCGATCGCGCCGCTCGCGGCGCCCGTCTTCGCCTGGAATCACGACTGGGTGATGCGCAACGGCGGCGAGGGGCTGGCGAGGCTGCTCGACTGCCGTCTCGTGGCCGCCAGCTGACCTGAGTCAGGTCGACTCAGATTCGCGCTTGAGATCAGCGCGGAGGCGGCTACACTCACTCAGGCGCTTTGGCACTCTCATATGTAGAGTGCCAGGCAGGCGGGAAAGCAACTTTCAAACCGCAAAGTACGGAGGTAATGAACGGATGAAGCTAAAGCCCCTTAGCGATCGGTTGATCGTTCAGGCGATCGAGGAGGAGGCGACGACCGCAAGCGGTCTCGTCCTCCCCGACACCGCCCAGGAGAAGCCCCAGAAGGGCAAGGTGATCGCCGTCGGCGACGGCCCGATCGAGGACGGCGAGCGCCGCCCGCTCGACGTGAGCGAGGGCGACGAGGTCCTCTACAGCAAGTACGGCGGCACCGAGATCAAGGTCGACGGTGAGGACCTGCTCGTGCTTCGCGAGTCGGACGTCCTCGCAAAGGTCCTCTAGGAACAACGAGAACGAAGGAGTTTGAGACATGGCTCATAAGGAGCTCAAGTACGACGCGGAGGCGCGGGCTGCATTGCAGGCCGGCGTCGACGGCGTCGCAAACGCGGTCAAGGTGACCCTTGGCCCCAAGGGGCGGTACGTCGTCCTCGACAAGAAGTTCGGCGCGCCCACCATCACCAACGACGGCGTGACCATCGCCCGGGAGATCGAGCTCGAGGACGTGTTCGAGAACCAGGGCGCGCAGCTCGTGCGCGAGGTCGCCACGGCGACCAACGACGTCGCGGGCGACGGCACCACGACGGCGACCCTGCTCGCGCAGACGATTGTTCGCCATGGGCTGAAGAACGTGGCCGCCGGCGCGAACCCGCTGGCACTCCGCCGCGGGATCGAGAGCGCGGTCGACCAGGTGGTCGAGAACCTGCGCGAAAAGCAGTCCAACGACATCGCCGGCAAGGAGCAGATCGCCCGCGTCGCGGCCATCTCGGCCGCCGATGACGAGATCGGCAACATCATCGCCGACGCGATCGACAAGGTTGGCAAGGACGGCGTCGTGAACGTCGAGGAGGGCCAGACCTTCGGGATGGAGCTCGAATTCACGGAGGGGATGCAGTTCGACAAGGGCTACATCTCGCCGTACATGGTCACCGACCAGGAGCGGATGGAGGCGGTGCTCGAGGACCCGTACATCCTCATCGCCAACCAGAAGATCGGCTCCGTGCGTGACCTGCTGCCCATCCTCGAGCAGGTGATGCAGAGCGGCAAGCCGCTGGTCATCGTCTCCGAGGACGTCGAGGGCGAGTCGCTCGCGACGCTCGTGGTCAACAAGCTCCGGGGCACGTTCACCGGCGTCGCCGTCAAGGCGCCCGGGTTCGGCGATCGGCGCAAGCGCATGCTCGAGGACATCGCGATCCTCACGGGCGGCGAGGTGATCACCGAGGAGATGGGCCTCAAGCTCGAGAACACCCAGCTCTCGCAGCTCGGCCACGCCCGGCGCGTCGTTGTCTCCAAGGACACGTCGACCGTCATCGACGGTGCCGGTGAGAAGAAGCAGATCGAGGGCCGGATCAACCAGATCCGCTCCGAGATCGAGACAACGGACTCGGACTTCGACCGCGAGAAGCTGCAGGAGCGGCTTGCGAAGCTCGCGGGCGGGGTCGCGGTCGTCAAGGTTGGCGCCGCAACCGAGACCGAGATGAAGGAGAAGAAGCATCGCGTCGAGGACGCGCTGCAGGCGACAAGGGCCGCCCTCGAGGAGGGCATCGTCCCCGGCGGCGGCGTCGCGCTCCTGAATGCCCAGGGTGCGATCGACCCGAGCGATCTGACCGACAACGACGAGCGCACGGGCGCGGAGATCATCCGCCGCTCGCTCGAGGAGCCGCTCCGCCAGATCGCGGAGAACTCGGGCCTCGAGGGCTCCGTCGTCGTCGAGAAGGTCCGCGGCCTGAAGCCCGGCGAGGGCCTGAACGCCGACAGCGGCGACTACGGCGACCTCGTCAAGGCCGGCGTGATCGACCCGACGATGGTCACGCGGTCGGCGCTGCAGAACGCGGCCTCGATCGCCAAGAACATCCTCACCACGGAGGCGATCGTGGCCGAGCCGCCCGAGAAGGACGGCGGCGGCGCCCCCGCCGGTATGCCCGACATGGGCGGGATGATGTAGCAACCGCCTCGAGCGGAAGCGTTGAAGGGGCCCGGCGAGAGCCGGGCCCCTTCTCTTGCTGGATGGGCTCGGCCGCGCGCCGAGCAAGGCAGCGAGGGAGGGCCCCATCCCGCCCGTCGATGCCGGCGACGCCGAGACTGGACTTTGTTTCCGTATGCGAAACAAACTCCAGCTTCGGCGTCGGCTGCCGGGCGAGACTGTGGTTTGTCGGCATATGGCCGACTAACGACAGGTTCGAGCCGGCCCACAAGCCAGTTTTCCTCGGTGCCCTTTGTAGGACGGGTGCGGCTTAGGCTGCTACTCCAGCGCCAGGCCGCGCGGGGGGACCGGGGACGACTGGACGATCGAGGTCGTCGTCTGGCCGAGGATGGCGAAGCGGTCGATGACCTCCTCGAGGTGCTCCACGTCGCG
This sequence comes from uncultured Actinomycetes bacterium, assembly GCA_963710955.1. Classification (GTDB taxonomy): domain Bacteria; phylum Actinomycetota; class Thermoleophilia; order Solirubrobacterales; family 70-9; genus AC-56. Next base: position 223,915 of record CAVQCK010000006.1, read on the forward strand.
GACGTTGGCGCGCATGATGTAGCAGTCCTCGCCCGTGATCCTGGTGCACTCGACGACCTCCGGGGTCGCGACGGCTGCCTCGGCCACGTTCTGCAGCTGGCCCGGCGCCGGGCGGATGCGGATCACGGCGCCCAGCGACAGTCCGAGGGCACGGGGATCCACGTCCGCGTGGTACCCGCGGATCACGCCGCGCTGCTCCAGGCGCTGCAGGCGCTCCGTTACGGCCGGGGCCGAGCGCCCGACCCTACGCCCGAGCTCGGCCATCGTCACCCGCCCTTCGGCCTGCACCTCGGCGACGATCCGGCGGTCGGTGTCGTCGAGAACGGAATTGTTTGCGATCGTGGTGTCTGGCCGTGGATTCGCAGGCATATGCGGGACTCTACCGCAGACGTCCCATGGACACGAGCGGAGTTGCCAGGCAATCTTCAGCCATGGCCAACCGCGTGCCGCCCCACCTGTACTTCGTCACGAGCGCGGTCTTCCACTACCTCGGGCCCGCGTTCGCCGTCCTCCTGTTCGCCAGGGTCGACGTCCTCGGCGTCGCCTGGCTGCGGATCGCGTCGGCCGGGCTGATCTTCGCGCTCTGGCGCAGGCCGTGGCGCACGTTCGCCCGCCTCGACCGGGGCGGCAGGCAACTGCTTGTGGCGTGGGGGGTCGTGCTGGCCGCCATGAACGCGTGCTTCTACATCGCCATCGACCGGCTGCCACTCGGCACTGTCGCGGCGATCGAATTCCTCCCGGTGGTCGGCCTGGCGGCCCTCGGCGCACGGACCCCGCGCAACGCCGGCGCGCTGCTTCTGGCGGTCGCCGGGGTCTACCTCCTCACCGACGTCCAGTTGGTCGCGCAGCCCCTGGGGATCGCCTTCGCGTTCGCCAACGCCGCGCTCTTCTCGCTGTACATCGTCCTGGCGCACCGCGCGTCGCGCCACGAGCACATGGGCGGGATCGACGGCCTCGGGGCGGCCATGCTGATCGCCCTGATCGCGATCACGCCCATCGGTGGTTGGCAGGCCGCACCGGCTTTCACCGACGCGACCGCGCTCCTGGCGGGGATCGGGGTGGGTGTCTCGTCGTCAGTGATCCCCTACGTGACCGACCAGCTCGCGATGCGCCGCCTCCCACGGCCCACATACGCGCTGATGGTCTCGCTGCTGCCGGCCACGGCGACGGTGATCGGCCTACTGGTTCTGGCGCAGGTGCCCACCCCGGCCGAGCTCGTGGGCGTGGCGGGCGTGATCGCGGCCATCGCCATCCACCGAGATCCGTCGGCGGCGCCGGTCGAGCCCGACGCCGAGGCGATCGCGGCGTAGCGTCAGGCGGGGAGCACCCGGTCGAGCGTGTCCGGAAGCGGCGCCAGGTCCGGCAGCTCCGCTGCGGGCTCTCCCCTGACCGGCTCGGAGAGCCGGTTGATCCAGACGCACGGAATCCGCAGCTCGCGGGAGGGCTCGACGTCGTGGTACAGGCTCGCCCCGACGTGCACATGTCGAGAGGGGTCGGCTCCGGTCTGGCGCAGGAACTCCCGCCAGTGGCCGTGCGCGGGCTTGTAGGAGCCGATCTCGGAGGCGACGATCGCGAGGTCGAACGGCACGCCGATGCGCTGCATGGATTCCTCGATGTACTCGCGGTCCGTGTTGGAGAGGATCACGAGCCGCCAGCCGCGCCCCCGCGCGTCGGTGAGCGCCGCCGGGACCTCCGGGAAGACCGGCCACTCGGGGAGGGACGCCCCGAGGGCGTCGCGCTCATCGTCGGGGAGGTCGTGGCCCAGCGACTCCGCCACACCGGCGAGCCCCCTGGCGAGGACGTCCCGGTAGGGCGCCCCCGGCGTCTCCGCCTCGATCTGCGGCTCCAGCTCGTGGTAGCGGGCGAGCGCGGCCTCCCGCGAATCCGCCCCGAAGAGCCGCTCGAGCTGGTCGCCGATGCCGCGGTTCCAGTCGACGAGCGTCCCGTAACAGTCGAACGTCGCCCATCTCGTCTCGGCTGAATTCACGCCACTCCTTTCCGGGCTGGTCTCGGGTACCCGGCCACGCCGCCCGAACCGGCGATATTCTCCGCGAATCCGGCCAGTGATGGGGGGCCGGGCACGAGAGGAGGATGGGGTGTTAACGAAGGCTCTAGCCGTTTGCGCGGTGGTCGTAACCACCGCTGCGATCAGTGCTTGTGGAGGCAGCAGCAGCAGCAGCACGAGCGCCAGCGGCGGAAGCGGAAGCGGAACGGTCGACGTCTATTCGAGTCTGCCGCTGACGGGCGCATCGACAGCGCAGACCAAGCCGCTGGTCAACGGCATCAAGCTCGCGCTCTCACAGGCGAACAACAAGGCCGGCGACTACACGGTCAAGTACACGTCGCTGGACGACGCCACGGCCCAGGCCGGCGAGTGGGATCCGGGCCAGACGGCCGCGAACGCCCGCAAGGCCGCCGCCGACCCGAACACCGTGTACTACATCGGCGAGTTCAACTCCGGGGCGAGCGAGGTCTCGATCCCGATCCTGAACAACGCCGGGATCCCGCAGGTCAGCCCCGCGAACACGTACGTGGGCCTGACGACGAACGAGCCGGGTAGCGCGCCGGGCGAGCCGGACAAGTACTACCCAACCGGTAACCGGACGTATCTGCGGATCGTCCCGCGCGACTCCATTCAGTCGGCCGCCGACCTGATGGCGATGAAGCAGGCCGGCTGCACCAAGGTCGCCGTGGCCAACGACAAGGAGGCCTACGGCGCCGGGCTCGCCGCTCTGCTCGAGCTGGAGAAGAAGCAGTTCGGAGTCGACATCACGAGCAACACGGGCATCGACCCGAAGGCTGCGAACTTCCGCACCTACGCACAGCAGGTGAAGAACGAAGGAGCTGATTGCTTCTTCTTCGCCGGCATCGTGTCGAACGGCGCGGTGCAGCTCACCAAGGACGTCAACGCAGCAGTGCCGAACGCGAAGATCTTCGGCGGCGATGGCGTCTGCACGAGCTCGTACACAGGCGAGAAGGACGGCGGCGTTCCGGCGAGCATCGCTCCGTTGATCCAGTGCACGGTTGCGACGCTCGACCTGAAGAGCTATCCGGGCGGAAAGGATTTCCTCGCCGCCTACTCAAAGGCGTACGGGACGGACAATCCGGACCCGTACGCCATCTACGGATATGAAGCGATGAAGCTCGGGTTGGACACCATCTCGGGCCTCGGCGCGGACGGGAACGACAAGCAGAAGGTCCTCGACGCGTTGTTCGCGACCAAGGATCGCCATTCGGTTCTCGGGACCTACGGGTTCGACTCCAACGGCGATACGACGCTGACTTCGTACGGCCTGTACAGCGTCGGCTCGGACGGCAACCCGGTGTTCGAAAAGACACTGACGCCGCCCGCATCGGTCGCATCTCAGTAAGGCATAGGTAGATCGGTTGAGGAGGGGGCGCCGCGGCGCCCCCTCCTTACCACCGAGAGGAGGGCACGCACTTGGAAGCCAGGTCGATGACGGTGAGCCTGCCGGCCGGGCCGAAGGGCGCGATCGCGAAGATCCGCCAGACCGCCGGGGGCTGGGGACTGATCGTCGCGCTCCTGATCCTCCCCGTCTACTACGCGATCAAGGACCTGACACAGGGCTACCAGGCCGGGATCGCGCACGGCCAGCCGATCATCGTCCACAACCTCTCGCAGTTCGGCGAGACGGTCGTCCAGGGCATCTCCAACGGGATGATCTGGGCGCTGATCGCGATCGGCTACACGCTCGTCTACGGGATCATCGAGCTGATCAACTTCGCCCACGGCGACGTCTTCATGATCGGCTCGTTCGCCACCGTCGGCTTCTGGGGGACCATCGGCCTCGGACTCGCCACCGGGACGCTCGGCCTCGTCTTCGGCCTGATCCTCACGCTCATCGTGGGCATGGCGGTCTGCGGGAGCCTTAACGTGCTGATCGAGCGGGTCGGGTACCGCCCGCTGCGAAACGCGCCGAAGTTAGCCCCGCTGATAACCGCCGTCGGCTTCTCGTTCATCCTCCAGAACGTGGGCCTGCTGTGGCTCGGGGGATCGCCGATCGGCGTCAGCGACCTCCTGCACCAGAACGACGTCGTGTTCAGCATCTCCGGCGTCGACATCCATCGGGCGGACGTGCTGGCCGTCGGCATCACGGTGCCGCTGGTGGTCGCGCTCACCTGGTTCCTCGCCCACGCGAGGCCCGGACGGGCGATGCGCGCGACGGCGCAGGACCCCGAGGCCGCCCGGCTCATGGGGATCAACGTGGACCGCACGATCTCGCTGACCTTCCTGCTCGGCGGGATGCTCGCCGGGGCCGCCGGCCTCGTCTATGCGCTCTACCAGACGACGATCTGGTACTTCCAGGGCTTCGAGGCGGGCCTGATCGCCTTCACCGCGGCCGTGATGGGAGGCATCGGGAACGTGCGCGGCGCCGTGCTCGGCGGCCTGATCATCGGCATCATCCAGCAGTTCTCCGACGCGCGCTTCGGGCCCGAATGGACGGGCGCCGTCGTGTTCGCCTATCTGATCCTGATCATGGTCCTGCGGCCGCACGGCCTGCTGGGGGAGGAGACCCGGGAGGCGGGATGAGGTGCTTTAGCACCGAAACTGGCGTGACAGGCGGCGAAGCCGCCGCAGGGGATTCGGCATGAGCGAGCTCGTCGCGCAGCTGCGAGAGTGGCGAGAGGCGGTCGAGGAGCGGCTGCCTTCATGGACGCCCATGGCGGTGGCCGGGATCCTGATCGTGGCCGGGATCCTGCTCCCGTTCGCATTCGCGCCGACGAGCGGCTTCATGGACGCGACGATCAAGTCGCTCGCGTTCGTGGTCATGGCGCTCGGCCTGAACATCGTCGTCGGCTTCGCCGGACTGCTGGATCTGGGGTACGTGGCCTTCTACGCGATCGGCGCCTACTGCATGGGTTGGTTCGCGTCGGGCTTCTTCTACAAGGCCGACACCCATGTGCTGACCTCGGCGCTGCCGACGGTGCCGGGGATCCACCTCAACTTCCTGCTGGTCCTGCTGGCCGCAGCGCTGATCTGCGCGGTCTTCGGCGTGATCATCGGGCTGCCCACGCTGCGCCTGCGGGGGGACTACATCGCGATCGTCACGCTCGCGTTTGGGGAGATCATCGGCACGGTGGCCGTCAACGGAACGGACATCCACCTCACCAGTGGGAACGGGACCCCCGGTGACCCGGGTATGACGCTGACCGCCGGGAATCAGGGGATCTCCGCTCTCGACCTCCCGTACTTCCCTGGGATCGGGAAATTCCAGCTCCTGAACCTGCGGGCGTGGTACTGGCTGATCTTCGCGATCCTGCTGCTCGTCCTGTTCGTGAACATCCGGCTGCGGGACTCGCGCCTGGGCCGCGCCTGGGTGGCGCTCCGCGAGGACGAGGTCGCCGCCGTGTCGATGGGCATCCCGGCGGTGCGGACGAAGCTGCTTGCCTACTCGATCGGTGCCACGTTCGGCGGGATGTCCGGGGCGTTCCTGGGCGCCTACTACACGACGGTGAACGCCAGCCAGTTCGCCTTCTCGTTCTCGATCTTCGTCCTCGCGATGATCATCGTCGGCGGCCTGGGATCGATCTGGGGAGCCGTGCTGGGGGCCCTGCTGCTCTCGTACATCAACTTCTATTTCATCCCCGACGTCTTCAACAGCCTCCCGGGCACATTCGGGCTGAATTTCAGCCTCACGGACCTGTCGTTCGGGATCTTTGGCTTCCTGCTCGTGCTCGTGATGGTCCTCCGGCCCCAGGGCCTGTTTCCGGAGCGCCGCCGAAAACTCGAGCTCACGCAGGACATCGACCGCGGCGAGTCCATGCTGCAGGAGCCGACGACGTGAGCACCGCCGAGAGCGCGCCGGCTGCACCCGCGGCGGGCGTCAAGGCGGCGCCCATCATGCGCGCCCAGCAGGTATCGAAGGAGTTCGGCGGGCTGGTGGCGGTCAACGACGTCTCGATCGACGTACCCGAGCGCTCGATCGTCTCGATCATCGGGCCGAACGGTGCCGGCAAGACAACGCTCTTCAACATGTTGACGGGGCTGTACAAGCCGAGTGCCGGCCGCATCTACTTCAGGGACCGCGACATCACGTCGAAGCGGCCCGACCTCATCACGGGCATGGGGGTCGCGCGCACCTTCCAGAACATCCGGCTCTTCCGTGCCATGACGGCGCTCGAGAACGTGGTGGTGGGGCGCCACGCCCGTATGCGCGCAGGCGTCTGGGGGTCGATCTTCCGCCCGCCGCACGTCCGCCGCGAGGAGCGCGCCACGCGGGAGCGAGCCGGGGAGATCCTCGACTACGTCGGCCTTCAGCACACGGTGTTCGACCAGCTCGCCGGCAACCTCTCCTACGGAGACCAGCGGCGCGTCGAGATCGCCCGCGCGCTTGCGTCGGAACCCACGCTGCTGCTCCTCGACGAGCCGACCGCGGGAATGAACCCGCAGGAGTCGGACCGGCTCACCGACTTCATGCGCAAGCTCCGCGACGACCTGGGGCTCACGATCCTCCTCATCGAGCACGACATGCGCGTCGTCATGGGCATCTCCGAGCGCATCACGGTCCTCGACCTCGGCGAGCAGATCGCCCAGGGCCCGCCGGCGGAGATCCGCCACAACTCCCGGGTGATCGAGGCCTACCTCGGCAAGCAGGACGAGCAGGGCGACGGCTGATGGCGCTCTTGGAGGTGGAGGACATCCACGCCCACTACGGGACGATCGAGGCGCTTCGGGGCGTCTCGCTGACCGTGGAGGAGGGGAAGGTGGTGACCCTGATCGGGTCGAACGGCGCGGGGAAGTCCACCACGCTCCGCGCGATCTCGGGCCTCACGCCGGCCAGCTCGGGCACCATCAGGTTCGCCGGCGAGGAGATCACCCGCGCCCCCACCGAGGCCATCGTCGCCCGCGGCGTCGCGATGGCGCCGGAGGGCCGGCATGTCTTCCCGCGCATGAGCGTTCGCGAGAACCTCGATTTGGGCGCCCACCGCCGGCGCGGGGATGGGATCGCCGAGGATCTCGAGCGCGTCTACTCGCTGTTCCCCCGGCTCAAGGAGCGCGAGCGCCAGAAGGCGGGAATGATGTCCGGCGGCGAGCAGCAGATGCTGGCGATCGGGCGGGCGCTGATGGCCCGGCCCAAGCTCTTGATGCTCGACGAGCCGTCGATGGGTCTCGCGCCGATCCTGGTCGAGCGCATCTACGAGACGATCGCCGAGATCAACCGTGACGGCGTGACCATCCTGCTCGTGGAGCAGAACGCCAAATACGCGCTGGACATCGCGGCGCGCGGCTACGTGCTGGAGACCGGTCGCGTCGCCCTGGAGGATGACTCCGCGATGCTGCGGGACGACCCCGAGGTCCAGAGGGCGTACCTGGGCGTATGACCGTCATCGCTGTCATCGGGGCCAAGGGGCTGTACCTGCTGTTCGCCTGGCTCCTCTCCGCGGCCGCCGCGGCGTGGCTCACCGATCGCAAGGGCTACGGTGAGCGCCTTGGGCTCGCGTTCGGGCTGCTGCTCTCCGTTGCCGGGGTCCTGATCGCCCTGCTCCTTCCCGGCCGGCCCGGGTCGCGCTGGAAGGAGGACGGGCCCCTGCCGCGGCGGCGCTAGTCGCCGGGATCCCGGCGATCCGGGATGAACCTGCTCGTAGCGCTCGCCATCGTCGTCGCCGCGGCCGGGGTCGCCGCGCTGCTCATGGTTGCCGTGCGCCGCCGCGTCCCCGGGGCGGTGCTGAGGGAGCCCGCCCGGGGAACGCCGATGCTGACCATGCTCGGGACGGCCTTCGCCGTGCTCCTCGCGTTCATCACTCTCGCCGCGTTCCAGACCTACAACGGCGCGAAGTCCGGCGCCGCCTCCGAGGCGGACGCTGTTCTCGAGATGTTCCGGACGGCCGAGTTCTTCCCCGCCGACGAGCGCAACCAGCTCCGCTCCGACCTCGTCTGTTACGGCCGTTCGGTCGTCAGTGCCGAGTGGCCCGCGATGAGCGACGGCCACAGCTCGCCGCAGGTAGATGTCTGGATCGCCGCCTACCGCGACCTCTTCGCGCGCCTCGACCTGGCGTCGGCACGGGCGCGGCCGGGCTTCCAGGAGGTCCTGCAGGAGGCTCGCGCGAGAACCGACGGCCGCCAGCAACGGCTCGAGGAGGCGTCCCCATCCGTCCCCACCCCGCTATGGCTCGTCCTCGTCCTCGGTGGAGTCGTGGCCATCGTGCTCCAGCTGGCGATGGCGGACCGCCGAGAGCGGCTCGCGGTACAGTGCGGGATGATCGCGGGGGTGGCCGCGATCGTTGCTGCGGGCCTCTTGCTCGTCTCGTTCCTCGACCACCCGTACGAGGGACATGCCGGCAGCATCGAGCCAACGGAGATGCAGCGGACCCTCATGGAGATGCGGACCGCGAACCCGGGCCTCGAGGTGTCCTGCAGCGCCGAGGGCGTGCCGTCCGGCTGACGCCGGCGAGCCCGCGGCTGGCCGGGGTAGGGTCTCGCCAGCGGCATGGCCTACCTCCTGAAGGCGATCTCCGGGCTCGGGCTGTTTGGCGGCGGGATCGCCCTCGCCAACGTGAAGCTCGTGAAGCTGCTCGAGACCGGCACCTGCGCCTCGGGCAACACGCCGTACGTCATCCGCCATCCGTGCCCGCCGGGCACTGGTAGCGCGATCCTCCTTCTGATGGCAGGCATCTTCGCCGCGCTGATCGGCGCCGGCCTGTTCGCCGCCCGCGGGACGCCGTCGTGGGCGAAGGACCGGCCCCATCGGGTCTCCACCTTCTCGGTCACCTGGGGCATCGGCTTCACGGTCACCGGGGCGGTCTCGCTGATCACGGCGCTCGGCGACGACTCGCTCGGCCAGGGCGGGAAGCTTGGCGGCCTGATCGTTGGGATCACCTTCCTGCTGATGGGAGTGCCAGTCCTGCTATTCGCCCTCTGGAGCCTGATCTCGAGCCTCGGCTCGCGTGACGAACGACCCATGGCGACGGCGACCAGCCTGGGGAGCGGCGGCGGGACGGTGAGCACCGGGGCGTTCGAGGGCTTCGCGACTCCGGCGCCGCAGCCGGCATCCGGATTCGGGAACGTCGCTCCGGCGGCGGGCATCAGTGAGGGCAATCGGATCGCGAAGCTCCAAACGCTTGCCGAGCTGCGGAAGTCGGGCGCCCTCACCGAGCAGGAGTTCGAGCGCGAGAAGGCGAGGCTCCTCGGCGAGTCCTAGGTTCCGAGCACCGCATCCAGCGGCAGCGGTTCCACGCCCAAACCTTCGGCGTCCGCGGTGCCGCGGGCGCTGACCATCGGCACCTCCATCAGCTCGGCCTCCTCCCAGGTGGCGACTACCGCCTCCCCGAAGATTCGGCGCAGGGTGACGAGCGCCAGGTGCACGAACCCGAGCGGGACGTGGATCAGCGGCCGCTCGCGCCCGGTTGCACGCGCGGCCGACTGCGCGATCTGGTCGTAGGTGAGGACCTGCGGCCCCGCCAGCTCATAGCGGGCCTTCTCGTCGGTCCGATCGAGAGAGGAGACCACGCAGCGAGCCACGTCGTGCGCCCAGATCGGCTCGAACTCCGCTTTGCCGGAGCCCGAGATGGGCAGCGCGGGGAGGAGCGCGAGGCGCTTCATCAGCCGCACCCAGCGGTCGGCCGGGTCGTAGACGATCGAGGGCGCGAAGATCGTCGTCCTCAGAGGAGCTTGCGCAACCGCCTGCTCGGCCAGCGCCTTGGCGCGGAAGAACCGCGTGCGCTGAGTGTCGCTGGCGCCGATGGCCGAGAAGAAGACGAAGTGCTCGACGCCGGCGCGCTCGGCAGCCCTCAGGAGCCGATTGGTGGCCAGGCCGTTCAGCTCCTCGACCCGCGCGTAGGGCTCGTCGCGGATCGCGGCGGCCAGATGGATGACCGTGTCCACGCCGCGAAGCGCCTGGCGCTGGAGGTGGCCGTCGCCGAGTCGCGCCAGGTCGCCCAGGGCGATCTGCACGTCGACGCGATGGCGCCCCAGGCCGCGCGGATCGCGAACGAGGGCACGCACGTCGTGCCCGGCCCCCAGCAGCAGCGGTAGAAGCGCCCTGCCGACCGTTCCACTGGCCCCGGTCAGGAGGATCACGGCGCGGACTCTACCCGTACCCCTGAGACCGCCAGCCGCCTCACCCATGCACGGATCGTCACTTTTCCTATCGGGGCCTATGAGGCGAACTTGCCTAGAATGTCGCTCCGCCCCCGCGGCAGGACCCGCGGGGCGAACGATCTGGATTCACCTACCGAGGCACCCAAAGAGGGAGAAACACCAGCCGTGGCCTACGTCATCGCCGAGCCCTGCATCGGAGAGAAGGACAACTCGTGTGTCGAGGTTTGTCCCGTCGACTGCATCCATCCCACTCCCGACGAGCCGGACTACGAGGCCGCCAAGCAGCTCTTCATCGATCCCGACGAGTGCATCGACTGCGACGCCTGCGTCGAGGCCTGCCCGGTGGACGCCTGCTTCGCCGAGGACCAGCTCCCGGACGAGTGGGGCAAGTACATCCAGATCAACGCCGAGTACTACGCGAACGCCTAGCGACCAGCCGCGACCAGCTGCGCGCTGTAGCCTCCGTCGAAGTTCGCCTCACTCGAGCGAAGGGAGAACGCATGGGCGAAAACGAGAAGACCTTTGAAGGGCGTTGCTGGTGCGGCGCTGTCACGATCACCGTCACGGGCGACCCGGAAGGCGCCGGCTACTGCCATTGCAAGTCCTGTAGGAGCTGGTCCGCTTCCCCGGTCAACGCATTCACGCTCTGGCAGCCCGAGGCGGTCGAGGTGACCCAGGGCGAGGATCAGATCGGCGAGCACCACCTGAACGAGCGGAGCTACCGGCAGTGGTGCAAGGCCTGCGGCGGCCATCTGATGACGCGGCATCCGGAGTGGGGTCTGGTCGACGTCTACGCGGCGACCATCCCGACGTTTCCATTTGAGCCCGGGGTGCACGTCAATTACGAATCGACTGTGCTGCCAATGAAGGACGGGCTTCCCAAGCTGAAGGACTTCCCCGCAGAGTTGGGCGGCTCCGGCGAGACGCTCGCCGAGTAGGTCCCCGGGTTAGCGCTGGACGACCGGCAGCGCGGTCCCGCTGACGGCGGCGGGCTCGGGCATCGCGGCCGGCGGCGGCGCCTGCATGACCGGAAGCTCCTGCGGCGTCGCGGCCACGATGCCGCGCGCGGCGTCGCGGATCGCCTGCGCGGCGGGCGCGTTCGGCTGCTCGAGGACCAGCTGCGAGCCGGCGTCGGCGGCCTCGCGAAGCTCTTCCGAGAGCGGCACCTTGCCGATCAGCGGGACGTCGAGCTCGTCGGCGAGGAGCTGGCCGCCGCCCTCGCCGAAGATCGTTACGCGCTGTCCGTCGGGGCCGGTGAAGGCAGACATGTTCTCGATCACCCCGAGGAGCTCGAGGTCAACCTTGTCGGCCATCTCGGCAGAGCGGCGAGCGACGCTCTGGGCAGCGGGCTGGGGCGTTGTCACGATCAGGATCTTCGCCTGGGGTAGGAGCTGTGCCAGCGTCATCGAGACGTCGCCCGTGCCGGGCGGGAGGTCGAGCAGGAGGTAGTCGAGCTCGCCCCAGTCAACGTCCTCGAGGAACTGCTGGATCGCCTTGTGGAGCATCGGGCCCCGCCAAACCACGGCGGCGTTCTCCTCGACGAAGAAGCCGATCGACATCACCTTCACCCCGGAGGGAGCAGTGAGCGGCACGATCTTGCGCTCGGCGTTCACCTCGGGCTTGCTGTTGACGCCCAGCATGCGGGGTATCGAGTAGCCGTAGACGTCGCAGTCGAGCGCGCCCGCCGAGTGACCCTCGGCCTGTAGCGCGGCCGCCAGGTTCGCGGTCATCGTGGACTTGCCGACGCCGCCCTTCCCCGACGCCACGCAGACGACGTTCTTCACCTGGGCCAGTGCTCCCTCGGGGAGCCGCTGCCGGCCCAGGCTCTGCTGGATCTTGCCCTTCTCCTCGTTTGACAGGACATCGAAGGTGACGCCCACGCGCGCGACGCCCTCAAGCGCCCCCACGCGCTCGGCCACAGCGTTCTGGAAGTGAGACCGGATCGGGCAGCCCGGGGTCGTGAGCGAGACGACGACGTCGACGCGGCCGTCATCCGCGATCTGGATGGAGCGCACCATCCCGAGCTCGACGATGTTTCGTCGCAGCTCGGGGTCGATCACGCCCTGGAGTGCGTCGGTGATTTGTTCCTTGGTGGGTAGTGCCACTGCCTTCATTCTGACAGGGGGCCACCCGAACGTCGATCGACCGGCGCGATGGCCGGTCGATCGGGGAGGAGAGGTTGCTGTTCTGCTCGCGAGGTTTGCTGCGAGCAGATCCCTCCGGGACGCCACCTCTCAGGCGGCCCGGGCTAAGGGTGCTAGACGAGCGTCGAGACCCGCTCGGAAACCGTGGTCTGCGCCTGCTTCAGGCCCTTCTCGACCTGGGCGCGGTTCTGCTTGACCGTGGTCTCGAACCGGCGCCGGCGCTGCTTGGCCTGGCGCTGGAGCCTGTTCCGGGTCTGGCGCGCACGGGTGCGAGCCTTGCGCCGGGAGGTGGCCCCGCGGCGCTCGAGCTTGTTCAGCTCGCGCTCGACCTGGGTGCGGAAGCTCTTCAGCTCGCGCTCGGCGGTCTCGCGCTTCGTGAACGGCTCGACGACCTCATTGACGCGGTCAGCGACAGTGAGGACGACCCCGACGGGGACGTCGACGGTCCGCTCGGCGGTCTGCCGTGCGTAGGAGACGCTGCCGTTGCGGACCTTGGTCAGGCCCTCGCGGATCTTCTGGGCGTCTGTGCGGCTGGTAGTGGTGGTGGTCTTAGTCGTACGCGGCGCGCTCTTGCGCTGCGTCGTCTTGGTGGTGGTGCCGTTGGCTGCCATCTTTCCCTTTCCGTCTCTAGTTCCTTATTTCTAAGGTTGTTCGAGGTTATCAAAGCGAACAGGTGTTTGTACACCTGTCCGCCGGAGAGTTACGCGCTCGGAGCGAGAGTTTCGAGGGGCTCAGGCCGCGGCCGCGGCCGATCGCCCGCCGACCCGCTGGAGCCACCGTGAGGGCTGCTCGAGCTCCCCGGCGGTCGGGAGGGCTTCGGGGGCGGACCAAACTCGGTTGAGGCCCTCGATCCCGGACTCCTCGACGATCGCGTCGCAGAAGGCCTTGCCCAGCTTGTACTGGCGGAGCTTGAGCTCCATGCCGAGCAGCCTCGAGATGACCTCGCCGAGCCCACCCCGGCGGGCTCGGCGCATGTCGAGGCGATCCCGTAGTCGGGCGTAGCCGGGCTCGGTCGAGGCGCCCGCCTTGTCCATCACGTGCTCCGCGTGCCCCTCGATGACGGACATCGCCGCCTGCAGGCGGTCCAGCACCTGCGCCTGCTCGGGCCCCGCAAGCATCCGCGCGAGATCGCCCTGCAGGAGCGAGCGGATCGTCTTGCGCGGGTCGCTGGTCAGCATCCGCTTGGCCAGGCCCTGAAGCGACGCGCGGTCCATCTGCGCCGTGGCGCCGTTGATGAGCTCCTGGAGGAGACCGGCGAGGTGGCTACGGAGCCACGGCACCGAGGTGAACTGGACCGCGTGGGTGGTCTCGTGGATCGCGATCCACTTGAGGAACACCTCCGGCGTCTCGCCGAGCTGGAGGTGCGTGCCGGCGAGGTTGGGCCCGACGAACAGCAGCCGCTCCGGGCGGTCGGATTCGACGATCGGGATGTCGTACTGCCCGAGGACCTTGCGCGCCGCGTAGCCGACGGCCACTCCAGCCTCGGCTCCCGCGGCGCCTCCGGCCAGCGACCGCGCCAGGCCGCCCAACGGCCCGGGCGCCTTCATCCCGCCGGCGATGCGCTCCTCGAACTCGTGCGAGACGTCGCTGAGCGTTCGCAGGCCGACCCGTGCCCACTCGGCCCGGTCGACGACCTCGGGCCGGGGAATCGGACGGGCGGGAGTGAGGCGCGTGTACTCGAGCACCAGCCCGATCGCCTCGTCGCAGGCGGATTCGACCGCGGGTCCGGAGAAGAAGCCGGGATCGGACCCGCCGCCTGCCACGCCGACCGCGACGCGCTGGGCCAGGCTCCAGTCGACGAACCGGTCCACGGTCAGCCCGCCGCCTCGGGGGCGGGCTCCGCGAAGCGCTGGGCCTCGAGGACGGTCGCGAGCATCTCGGAGTCGAGGGCGGCGGCGACGTGGTATCGGGCGTCGAGGTCCAGGCTCACGTCGAGGCCCTCGCCGGCGAAGGCGACCACGGCGCCGCCCTCGCGAGCGATCAGCTGGCCGGCCGCCGCGTCCACCGAGCGGGAGGCGCGGCCGGTGAGCATCGCGTCGAAGCGACCGCCTCCCACGTTGCAGAGCGAGATCGCGATTGAGCCCACCGAGCGCATCCGGTACGCCTTCCCCTGCAGGGCGTCCAGCACGGGGATCAGGCGCTCCGGCTTGGCTCCTTCGACGCCCACGACCTCGAGCCCGAACCCGGGGCCCTCGGCCCGCAGCGGCTCCTCGTTCACCTGGGCGCCGTCGCCCCGGCGCGCGAAGTACTCCTCGTCCGTGCCGAAGTCGTAGACGTAGCCGACCTCCACGTCGGCCATCGTGCGCCCGGACGCGACCGCGATGCTGAGCGAGAACGACGGCAGCATGCGGCGGGCGTTCAACGAGCCGTCGAGAGGGTCGATCACAACCGTCGCGCCCGGGTTCGCCCCGCCGAAGCGCACCTCGCCACGCTCCTCGGAGATCGCCGTGAACTCGAGCCCCTCCTCGTTCATCCGTCCGAGCTCCGCGAAGACGATGTCCTCGCTGCGGCGGTCGATCGCGAGCGTGTGATCCCCGCCCTCGCCGACGCCGTCATACACCGTCCGGGCGGCGATGGTCCGCTCCGCGGCGAAGAGCTCGCGCTGGGCGGCGACCATCCGCCGGCAGGCGCCGAGCCAATCGGCGCCGATCACATCGCCCGCAGCGGAAGCGCTCGCGTCCGCTTCGGAAGTCTGCCTGCGGGCCACGCCACCATGCTAGCCCCGGTGCCCGGCAGGCCCTCGTGCAGCCGCTAGCGTTAGCTCGGTGGAGGGAGAGAGCCCACCGGGACCCGGACCAGAGCCGACCAAGCTCCAGGCGCGGGTCATCGGCCACCGCGAGGGTCCGCTCCTCGTCTCCGGGCCGGCGGGGTCCGGCCGCAGCGAGGCGCTCGTGCGCCGGCTCGAGAGCTTGGCCGACGCTGGCGTGGAGCCGCAGTACGTCCTCATCCTGACCCGCTCCCGCGCGGGCGCGGCGCGGCTACGGGACCGCGCCGGCGCGCTGGTGGACCCGCCCTACGAGGAGCTCTGGATCGCCACCTACGAGGCGGCCGCCGGGCGGCTGCTGAGCGAGTATGCCTTGGAGGCGGGGCTCGATCCCTTCTTCGCCACCGTCCGCCTCGCGGATCGGCTGGCGCTGCTGCTCGACCACCTGGACGACCTCTCCCTGCGACGCCATGAGATCCGCGGCAACCCGGCGGGCCTGCTCGCGCGCCTGCTGCGGCGAATCGACGCCCTGAAGGCCGAGGGGATCAGCCCCGGGAGGCTTCGCGACTGGGCGGAGGAGCGCGAGCGGGAGTCGGCGGTCGCGCAGGAGAAGGAGCGCGCCCGCCGCGAGCGGGAGTTCGCGGAGCTCTACGCCAGCCATGACCGGATCCTGCGCGAGAACGGGAGCCTCGACAGCGGTGACCTGGTGATCGAGCTCGAGCGGCTGCTGCGCGAGCGCTCCGACGTGCGGCGCGAGGTCTCCACCCGCTTCCCATTCGTGATGGTCGACGAGCTGGAGGACGCCGGGGCTGCCCACCGTGCGCTCATCGACGCGGTGGCCGAGCACCAGAACGTCGTCTGCGCGTGCGACACCGCGCAGTCCATCCGGCGCCCCCCGGCAGCCGTCGTCGACCCTGGCCCATCGTTCATGGAGCGATACCCGGAGGCGGCCCACGTCGTCCTCGAACGGCCGCTCAGGTTCGGGCCGGACGTGGCGCGCGTTGCGGGGGCGGTCGCCGCCCTAGCCGGGGACGATCGCCCAGCCGCGGGCGAGGAGCAGGGTGATGACGGGGATTCGGTGGTGCGCTTCTGGCGCTCGACGACCGAGCGCGCCGAGGCGCAGGCGGCGGCCCGGGAGATCGAGCACCTGCTCGCCGCGGGGGAGTTGCGGCCGGAGGCCGTCTGCGTGATCGTCGGTTCCGGCTGGCGGGAGGCGCGCCTGGTGGCCGCCGCGCTCGAGGAGCGGGCGGTCCCGTTCCGGTTCGCGGGCGACGCGGCACTGTTCCAGCGCCCCGAGGTGCGAGACGTGCTCGCCTGGCTGCGGATGCTGGCCGACCCCACGGATTCGGCCGCGGTCGTGCGGGCGCTCACCCGCCCGCCGGTTGAGCTGCGCTCGATCGACCTCGCCCGCTGCACCGCCATCGCCCGGCGGCGCAAGCTCGACATGATCTCGGCGCTCGACGCCGCCCTGGAGAGCCCACAGCTGCCGCCGGAGGCTCGCGACCGGATCAAGGCCTTCCTCAAGCTCCAGCGCTCGGCTTCCGCGGCGATGGAGGAAATGCGCGCCGACGTCTTCGTCCGCCGGCTGATCGAGCGCATCGGCCTGCGTCGCCACCGGCTGTTCGTCGCGACGCCCGAGGCCGCCGAGCGCCTCCAAAGCCTCTCCCGCCTGTCCGAGTTGGCGGCCGCCTGGACCCGGCGGGAGCCCCGCGGCTCGGTTCGCGACTTCGTCCGGCACCTGACCGCGGTCGCCGACGCGGGCGAGCTCGATCCCGACGACGCCGCGACCGCCCCGGCGGGCTCGGTCGTCCTCGCCGAGCCGGAGCAGGTCAAGGGGCTGGAGTTCGAGCACGTCTACGTCCTCGGCCTCCACCGCGGAGCGCTCCCGGCGCGCGACTCGGCGGCGGGATGGCTGCCGCGTAGCCTCCTCCCCGTCGGGCCTGCAGCTGAGGGCGAGGACGCGACCAGGGCCGCACGTGCCCGCCTCGCCTACCTGTCGATGACGCGTGCGAGCAGGGCCTTGGTGATGTCATGGCCGGAGCAGACCGCGGACGGGCAGGTCGCTCCGTCGCCCTTCTACGAGGCGGCGCGCGACGCGCTCGAGGCCGAGGAGGAGATCCACGAGGAGGAGCTCTTCGGCCCGGCGGAGGGCCTTCACTCCACCTACCGCATGCTCCGCGACGAGGTGCTCGAGTCGTCGTGGCGCGCCGGGTCCGCGCTCTCGGAGATGCGCCTGGACACGGCCGAGGACGTGACCCAGGCCGTCGCGCGCTACCTCGAGCTGATCAAGCTGGCCGCCCTGGTCCAGCACCCCGGCACGGAGCCCGCGGCCGAGACCATCCAGGCGCTCAACGAGCTCCTGGGACGCGTCGCCTCTCCGGAGCAGCGGGCTGCGCTCGAGGCGTCCGCGCTCGACGAGTACGTGGTCGCCGAGGAGCGCGACGCAACCGCCCGCCGCGAGCTCGTTGCCGCCCGCCGCGAGCCGTCGCTCGAGCAGTTCATCCCCCGGCGGGGCGACGGGCTGGCGCTCTCGGCCTCCGACATCGACCTCTACCGGACCTGTCCGCTCAAGTACAAGTTCGCGCGCGTCTTCGCGATCCCGAGGGAGCCGACGATCAACCAGCGTTTCGGGATCCTCATCCATCAGGTCCTGGAGCGGTTCCACAACGAGGCCATGCGCGCGAACGCGCTCGGCGACGGCGAGTCCCGCCCGGGCTCGGGGGCGCCGGGCAGCCTCGATCGGCTGCTGTTCCTGTTCGAGGCGGGCTGGCGGCGGACCGGGTTCGGCTCCTCCGACGACGAGCTTCAGTACCGCGACCGGGCGGTTGCGGCCCTCGCCCGCTACCACGAGCGCGAGCGAAGCGCCTCATCCCGGCCCGTGTGGCTCGAGCGCGGCTTCTCGTTTGCCATCGGCGACCACCAGCTGCGCGGACGTGTGGATCGTGTCGACCAACGCGCCGACGGCGGCTATGAGCTCATCGACTACAAGACGGGCGAGCAGCGGACCGGCCAGGGGGCCGACGTCCAGCTGGCCCTCTACCGCCTCGCAGCTCGCTCGGCCTGGGAGATCGAGGCCGACACCGGGAGCTACTGGTATGTGCTGGCGGACGAGCGAGTCGAGGTGCCGGCGGCGCCCGACGACGCGGAGCGGGTCGAGCGCACCGTGCTCGAGGTCGGCGGAGGCATCGAGGGCCAGGACTTCGAGCCACGCCCGTCGTACGAGATCTGCAGCTGGTGCGACTACCGGCTGATCTGCCCGGCGTCCGAGGCCTAGTTCTCGTCGCGGCCGCGCTGGCGCAGGAAGCGCTGGAAGTCCTGCGCCAGGTCGTCGGCTGACGGCATGTCCTGGGTGCTGACTTCGTAGTCCTCCTCCTGGGAGGCCTCGAGGTTTGCGACTAGCTCCTCGATCTCAGGATTGGCCGAGACGGCCTGGTCCACCTGCTCGGTGAAGCTCTCTGCGGCGTCCTCCAGCTCCGAGGCTTCGACCGCGATCCCCGTCAGTCCCTCGAGCCGGCGCAGCAGGGCGAGCGCCGCCTTCGGGTTGGGCACCGCCGCCACGTAGTGGGGGACAGCCGCCCAGAGGCTCGCCGAGGTCATGCCGTGGCGCCGGCACGCGTCGTGGACCACTCCGACGATCCCGGTCGGCCCCTCGTAGCTCGAGCGGCTCATTCCCAGCTGCTCGACCAGCTCCGGGTCGGACGCCAGGCCCGTGATCGGGACCGGGCGGGTGTGCGCGACGTCCGCCATCAGGGCACCCAGCGAGACGACCATCTCCACGCCTAGCTGCTCGGCGGCGGAGACGATCGAGTCGGCGAAGGTGCGCCAGCGGAGGTTGGGCTCAACCCCGCTCAGCAGGACGAGATCTCGCTCCGCGGTGGGCACGCGCACCGAGAGCAGAGTGTTCGCGGGCCAGTCGATCTCGCGCGTCTGCCCCTCGACCAGCCGGATGGTCGGCCGGTTGACCTGGAAGTCGTAGAAGTCCTCGGGGTCGATCCTCGCCGTGACCTCCGGATCCAGCGAGGCCGCGACCGCCTCGAGGGCCGTGCTGGCGGCGCTGGCGGCGTCGTTCCAGCCCGCGAACGCACAGACCAGCGTCGGCGAGCGGAGCTCTGGCGGATCGCCTTCCCAGAGGATCGGTTCCACGATTGCGAGCCTATTCGCTCATCCGGGGGCTGCGCGCGGGTTGGGCCGTCCGGCGCCGCGGTCACCATCGAAGCATGGAAGCCGCAGTCGCTCCGGCGACCGAAAGCCAGCGTTCGCCGCGGATCGCCGACCTGCGCCCGGGGAGCCGATTCGAGGGTCGCTTCGGCTGCCTGCGGAAGGACCGCCTGACGTCGCGAAACGGGGGCTCCTACCTGTCCGTCGAGCTCCGCGACCCGACCGGGACCCTCCGGGCCAGGGTGTTTCGCGAGGCCGACCGGATGGGGCTTCGGTTCGAGAGCGGCGACGCGATCCGCGTACGCGGGCGAGTCGAGCGCTTCCGCGGCGAGATGGTCGCCGAGCTCGACGACGTCCAGCGCCTGGAGCCGGGGACGTACGACCCAGCGGAGTTCCTGCCCGCGGCCTACCGCTCGGTCGAGGAGCTGGAGGGCTTCCTCGAGCACCTCGCGCGCGAGATCCACGATCCAGCGCTGCTGCGGCCGGTCGAGCGCCTCCTGCTGGGCGGCCCGGTCGCCGCCGACTTCCGCCGCGCCCCGTGCACCCGCGCCGGCCACCACGCTTACCTCGGCGGCCTGCTCGAGCACACCGTCTCCGTGGGAACGCTGGTCAGCGACCTCTGCCAGCTGCACCCGCGCCTCGACTCGGACCTGCTGATGGCCGCGGCGCTTCTCCACGACGTCGGCAAGGCGCGTGAGTTCACCTACGGGGCACGGTTCGAGCTCAGCGACGAGGGCAGGATGCTCGGCCATCTGGCGATCGGCGCCCAGCTCATCGCCGGCGCTGCGGAAGACGTCCCCGCGGAGCGCCGCCTGCCGCTCCTGAACTGCGTGCTCTCCCACCACGGAACTGATGGCGGTCCCGGTCGCGGCTTCGACTCGCCGGAGGCCCTGGCCCTCTACCGGCTGAACGCGCTCGACGCCTCGGTCAAGGGGGCCCTGGAGCACGGTCTGTAGGCGCCGGCGGGCTCGACTTCAACACCCGCCTCACGAGCTGCGCGGCGATCACGAGGCAGAGCGCCGCGAACATCAACTCCAGCGTTCGGCCGGACACGGTGTTCGCGATCGCCACCCCGCCGGCCACGCCGACCACCCCCATGGCTCCCATGACGAGGCCGTCCCGGACCCTGACGTTGCCGTACCCGTACTGGCGGTAGGCGCCAAGCCCGGCGACGAACACGATCGCAAGGAGGGACGTGGCCTCTGCCTTCACCTGGGTTTGGTCGAGGAAGATGACGAGCGCGGGGACGAAGAGGACGCCGCCGCCCACCCCGACGAGGCCGCCGAGCATGCCCCCGAGGAACCCAAGCGCTCCGGCCGCGACGTACTCCATCAGAAGATCAGCTCCGCGGCCGTGGCCACGAGGAGCACCGCGAACAGGAGTGACACGGCTCGCTCGGGGATGCGCTGCTGGACGGCCGCTCCGGTGACGACCCCCGCCAGGGCGGGGACTCCGACGAGGGCGGCATAGCCGGGGTTGACGTTCCCGTAGATGGCCTGGTCGATCGCGCCGTAGGCGCCGATCAGCACGATCGCGGCGAGGCTCGTTCCGGTCGCCTCCCGCTCGCCAAAGGCGAGCCAGAAGATCAGCAACGGGACGATGACGGTGCCTCCGCCGACGCCGAACAGGCCGCTGAAGAAGCCGCCGAGGGTGCCGATCACGAGCAGCTTCACCAAGCGATCCCGCGCCACGGGCGGCGATACTAGTGGCGATGAGGCAGGCGACAGGCACCGACGGGTGAGCGGCGCGCCGGGCGTGAGGGCCCGGATCGCGGAGCTCCTCGTGCCCCTTCGCGCCGAGCCGGGGGCGTCCGCGGTGCTCTGCGACATCGACGGGACCCTCGCCCCGATCGTCCCGGACCCGGAGGACGCGGCGGTTCCCGAGGAGACCCGGGAGGTCCTGCGTGAGCTGGCCGCCCGGTTCGGCTTGGTCGCATGCATAACCGGCCGGCGGGCGCTCGAGGCGCGTTGGATCGTCGGTGTCGAGGAGCTCGTCTACTCGGGCAACCACGGCTTGGAGCTCCTGGCGCCCGGAGCGCAGGACCCGGAGCTCGACCCCGCCGTCGCCGACCGCGCCCGGCGCGCTCGCGACTTCGTGCTCGACCTCGATGCCGACGAGGTGAGCACGGCGCAGCTGCGGCTGGAGAACAAGGGGCCGATCCAGGCGCTTCACTGGCGCGAGGCCGTCGACGAGGAGGTGGCGCGGGATGGCGCTGAGCGCATCGCCAGTCAGGCGCAGAGCGCAGGCCTTGTTCCCCACTGGGGGCGCAAGGTGCTCGAAATCAGGCCAGTCGCCGAAATCGACAAGGGCACCGCGGTCAACCGCCTGCTGGGCGAGCGCTCGGTCGACCTCGCTCTGTTCGGCGGCGACGACCGGGGCGACCTCGACGCGTTCGCCGCACTGAGGGAGATGGCGAACGCGGGGCGGCTGCGCGCGGCTGCCTGCGTCGGCGTCGCCTCGGACGAGGCTCCGCCCGAGCTCGCCGAGCGGGCGGATGTGGTCGTCGACGGGCCCGAGGGGTTTCTCCAGGTGCTGAGCGCATTGGCGGCGGGCGCTGGCGACTGATGCTCTTCGTCGATCTCCTCCGCCTCACGGTGCTGCTGATCGCGGGCGCGGCCTCGGTGCTCGGCCTCGTGACCGTGATCGCGGCGGACCAGAACGCCGACTACGCGGTCGTCTACCTCTCCGGGGTGTGGTGGCTGATCGCGGCCATCGCGGGGATCTCGCTCGGAGGCTCGCGCCGGTCGGGGGAGGCCATGGGGCACGCGTTGTCCGATGCCCACACGTCGACCTCCCTGCCCACCGAGAGCGCCGGGCGGATCGCCTTCCAGCGTCTGTGGCCCATCGGCCTCTTCACGATCGTCGCCGGCGGGCTGGCATTTCTCTGGCCGCAGGTGACCGGTGTCGGCACGGGGTTCGCGATCCTCAACGCCTTGGCGTGGCGGGGGCGCGAGCGGGCGGTCACGGCGATCGAGGAGCGTGACGGCGTGCGCTTCTATGTGGAGCCGAGCTCAGCCTTCTCGCCGGTGAAGCTGATCAGGACGCCCGGGCTGGGACGTGACCGCGTTCCGACAGGACATCCTCCTCCTCCGCCTCCTGCCATTCGCTGAACGCGGCGCGCGCGCCGACGGCCGCCGCGAGTCCGGCGGCGCCGGCCATCACCAGGGCGGCCCTCGGGTCGATCGACTGGCTGAGGAAGCCGGCGATCGGCCCGCCGATCGGCGTCGAGCCGACGAAGACGATCGAGTAGAGCGCCATGACCCTCCCGCGCATCGCGGGATCGGCGGCGAGCTGCAGCGAGGAGTTGATGCCGGCCGCGAAGGTCACACTGGCGGCGCCGAGCGGGATCAGCGCGGCCATCTCGAGCGGAACCGACGGCGCGACGGCAGCGAGTAGCGCGACCACCCCGAAGCCGAAGGCGGCTCCGATAAGCAGGCGCGGCCCGACGCTTCCGCGAGCCCCGGCTACGAGGGCTCCCGCGACCGAACCAGCGCCCATCGCGACCGCCAGTGCCGTGTAGGTCGCCGCCCCGCCGTCGAAGCTGAAGCGCGCGAGCAGCGGCAGGATGACCTGGAAGTTGTAGCCCAGGGTCCCGACCACGGCCATCATGGCGAGAGGGATCGCGAGCGCCGGAGTGCGGGCCACGTATCCGAGTGACGCGCGGACCGCGCCCCGCCCGCGGGCCGCGACCGGCGCCGGGCGGAGCTCGGTGGGGTTCATGCCCCGGAGGGCGACGATCATCGCCCCGAACGAGAGCGCGTTGAGCAGGAAGCACGGGCCCACGCCGACGGTCGCGATCAGGATGCCGGCGCCGGCGGGTCCGAGGATGCGGGCCGAGTGGACGATCGCGTTGTTGAGGCTCACAGCGTTGACGACGCGGTCGGGGCCGACCATCTCCATGGCAAAGCTCTGCCGAGTGGGGTTGTCGACGGCGTTCACCGAGCCGCGCACGAAGACGAGTGCCCAGACCATCCACGGCGCGATCGCACCGCCCACCGTGATGCCCCAGAGGACGAGGGCGGGGACCGCCATCAGCACCTGCGTGACGATCAGCAGATTGCGCTTGGGGAAGCGGTCGGCGAGGAGGCCGCCGAAGGCCCCGAAGAGGAGAAAGGGGAGGAACTGGAGGGCCGACGTGATTCCCACCGCGAGCCCGCTGCCCGTCAGCGACAGGATCAGCCACATCTCGGCGACGATCTGCATCCAGTTTCCGGTCAGCGAGACGAGCTGGCCCGTGAAGTACCGCCGGTAGTTCGGGACGGATAGGGAGGTGAAGGATCGGCGCAGGGCGGCGCTCACCGGCGCTCGCCCTCCAGGAGATCCTCGAGGATCTCGGCGGCCCGGTCGAGGGTCGCCAGGTCGGCCTCGTCCAGCCCGCGGAGTCGCTTGGCCAGATAGGCGTTCTTGCGCGTCCGAAGCTTGTTCATGAGCGCCCGCCCATCGGCGTTGATGCCGACTGTGAACGAGCGCCGGTCCGTGGGGTCGGCCACGCGCTCGACGAGCTCTGCCTCTTCGAGCCGAGCGACGATCCGCGTCGCGCTGGGGCGCTGGATGCGCTCGATCTCGGCCAGCTCGCTGGGGGTGAGAGGGCCGCGGCGCTCGATGCTGGCAAGTGCGGAGATCTGCGATGGGCCGAGGTCGGTGCCGGCCTGCTGGCGAAGCCGCCTGGCGGTCCTCGTGATGACGAGGCGAAGGTGAGCGGCCAGCTCACCCAGATCCCGTTCCGTCGTCACCTTTCGCTCACTAGTTACCATCACTAATTATCATAGCGAACTAGATTGCGCTACCGGCTCGCGCGGATCGGTGTCCGGCTACCGTGCGGCGATGCTCGCAGCTCGGTTCGCACGGTTTCTGAGCCGATTTCGCTGGCTCGCGCCCCTCGTGGGTCGGCTCCATTCGTTCGTCCTGCGAATGGCCGGCGGGCGCATCCGCAGGTCCTTCGTCCTTGCGGGCGGCCAGCCGGTCCTCTCACTCACGACCGTCGGGAGGAGGTCCGGCCAGAAGCGATCGACAGCGGTCGCCTACGTGCGGCACGGCGACGGATGGGCCGTGGGCGCGCTCAACCTCGGCAGCGACCGGACGCCGGCATGGTGCCTGAACCTCCAGTCGGACGCCGATGCCTGGGTGGAGGTCGATGGAGAGCGGGTCCAGGTGCGTGCGCGGGAGGCGACGGGCGACGAGGCGGCCAAGCTCTGGGGTGCGCTCATCCATCAGCTGTCGACGACGGCCCACTCGCTCGAGCTCGTCCGGCGGCACGTGCCTGTGATGGTCCTCGATCCGGTCCGGGATCAGCTGCGACCAGCCTGAGCGCGCTTTCGCAGACGCGCGAACTCCCGCCATGCCCGGGTGTTGGCGACCTGGTCGGCTGTCAGCCAGGCGCGGCGGGCGGTCGCCAGCGCGTAGACCATGTTGCTGAGCGTGTCGGTGCCGTGGGCGTCCGTGTTGAGGCAGATCGTCACCCCGGCCTCCGCGGCCAATCGGGCATGGCGCTCGGAGAGATCGCGGCGGTTGGGGTTGCCGTTGATCTCCAGCATCGTCCCAGTGCGTGCCGCGGCCTCGGCGACCTTCTCGACGTCGACGTCGTAGGGCTCGCGGCGGTTGATGAGCCGGCCCGTGAGGTGGCCGATGCAGTCGACCAGCGGGTTCTCGATCGCGGCCACGATCCGCTTCGTCATCTCCCGCTTGGAGATCTTGAAGGAGGTGTGGACGCTGGCGATTACCCAGTCGAGCTCGGCGAGGAGGTCGTCCTCGTAGTCCAGCGAGCCGTCGGGCATCACGTTCACCTCCGACCCCGCCAGCACCCGGAAGCCCCGCACGCCCGAGTTCAGCTCCCGGACCTCCTCGATCCGCTGCTTAAGGCGCTCCGGCGTGACGTGGTTGCCGAAACCGTGGCTCGCGGAGTGGTCGGTGACCGCCAGGTAGGCGTAGCCCCGGGCCCGGGCGGCCTCCGCCATCTCGTCGAGCGAGTTGCGCCCGTCGGAGATCGTGGTGTGGCAGTGCAGGTCGCCGCGGATGTCGCCGAGCGCCACCAGCTCCGGCAGCGTTCCCTCGGCGGCCGCCTGGATCTCCCCGTTGGCCTCCCTGAGCTCCGGCTCGATGTAGTCGAGCCCGAGCCGGCCGTAGATTTCGGCCTCGGTCGCGTAGCGGGCGACCTCGCCGGACTCGGAGTCGGTGATCCCGTGCTCGGAGACAGACAGGCCCATCTTGACGGCGCGCTCCCGCAGCTCGACGCTGTGCTCCGCCGATCCGGTGAAGTGCTGGAGCAGGTTCCCGTAGGCGTCGGGGGGGACGATCCGCAGGTCGATCGCGACCCCGTTCTGGGTGGTCACATGCGCACCGCTCTCACGTGGTGACCCTCCGGCGACGACGAGCGGGTGGTCCACGAGCGCCTGCGACAGTGCGACGGGGTCGCTGCTGGTCGCGATCAGGTCGATGTCGTGGCAGGTCTCGGCGCGACGCCGTGCCGAGCCGGCCACCTCGACGGCCTCGCTGGCCGGATGGTCACGAAGGTCCGCGGCGATCTTCTCCGCGATCGGCAATACCTCCGACAGCAGCAGGCGCTCGGTCGGCCCTCTTTCGGCGAGCTTCCCGAGCGAGGCCAGGACGTTCTCCTCGGCCTTCGGGCCAAGCCCCTTGATCTTGCGGATCTGCTGCCCCTCGGCCGCCACGCGCAGCTCGTCGAGGTCGGCGACGCCGAGCTCGTCGTAGAGGCGCCGCGCCGTCTTCGCGCCGACGCCCGGAACCCTGGTCACCTCGACCAGCGACGCGGGGAACTTGCGCTTGAGCTTGGCGGCCGACGGGATCTCGCCCGTGTCGAGGAGGGTCACGATCTTGCCCTCGAGGGTCTCGCCCACACCGGGGAGCTCGGTCGCCCTGCCGGCCCGCGCCAGCTCCTCGACCGACACGGGGCTCTGGCGGATCACCCGCGCGGCCTCGCGATACGCGAGGACGCGGTACCGAATGGCCCCGTCGAGCTCGTACAGGGTGGCGAGCTCGGTCAGCGCGTCTGCGATCTCCGCGTTTCTCATGCCTCAAACTTATTGGCGACCGGGCCCGCTGAATAGCATCCGGGCGTGTCGGAGAACGCGCGTGTCTGGCTCGTCATCCCCACCTACAACGAATCGGCGAACGTCGAGGCGATCGTCGAGGCCGTCCGGGACGTCCTCCCGTCCTCACGGCGCGTCCTGATCGTCGACGACTCCTCGCCGGACGGGACCGGCGCGATCGCCGACCGGCTCGCCGAGGCGCACGAGGACGTCGCGGTGCTGCACCGGCCCGCCAAGGCGGGCCTGGGGCCGGCGTACGTGGCGGGCTTCCGCATGGCGCTCGAGGGCGGTGCGGAGCGGATCGCCCAGATGGACGCAGACTTCTCGCATGATCCGCAGGACCTCCCGCGCCTGCTCGAGGCGGCCGAGGACGCGGACCTCGTGCTCGGGTCCCGCTACGTCCGCGGGGGCGGCGTGACCGACTGGGGCGCGGGGAGGAAGGCGGTCAGCCGGTGGGGCAGCGCATACGCCAGGACCGCGCTCGGCCTCCACGTGCAGGACCTCACCGGCGGCTTCAAGGTCTTCCGCCGCGAGGTGCTCGAGTCGATCGACCTCGAGTCGCTGGCCTCGGTGGGCTACGCGTTTCAGGTGGAGACCACGTATCGCGCCATCCAGGCGGGCTTCCGGGTGGTCGAGGTGCCCATCGTCTTCCGGGACCGCCGGGTGGGTGAGTCGAAGATGACCGGCGGGATCGTCGTCGAGGCCGCGTGGCGCGTTGCGGCGATGAGGCTCAGGGGGCGTTGACCGAGGCCACGCGGTTGCGATCGGCATATGCTTCCGCGCCGGGAAACTCCCCGTCAGCCCACTCCACCGGGCAGCTACTATATTTTGTATAGCAATGGCGGAGGGCAACCCGCCAGAGCGTTTTCGATCAACGAGCGATCAGGAGAGAAGAAGTGACTGGGAAGCTCCCCGACGTGACCGACGGAACGTTCCAGTCCGAGGTGCTCGACGCCGAGCAGCCGGTGCTGGTCGACTTCTGGGCGCCATGGTGCGGCCCGTGCCGCGTGGTCCATCCCATCCTCGAGGAGATGGCCGCCGAGCGCGATGACCTTCGCATCGTCAGCATC